>CAWALW010000001.1:0-11931 GCA_963782855.1 uncultured Alphaproteobacteria bacterium
CATCGCCCCGGAAGAAGTACAGCGTAACGCTCAGCAGTACGACGTCGGGAATCACCAACAGCAGCAACAGCCACAGGGGCAGGATGTCGGCGAGGACCAAGGTGATGGTGACTGCCACCAGTGCCACCCTGTCGGCCAGGGGGTCCAGGATGCGGCCAAGTTGTGTGGTCTGGTTGAGCTTCCGGGCCACGAACCCGTCAATCCAGTCGGTGCAGCCCATGATGGCGAGAACAAAAACGCCCCAGCCGTACTCGTGGCGGGCAAGGACCAGCCACACAAACAATGGTGTCCCCAGGAATCTGACCACTGTGATGATATTGGGGATGGTGACGATGGCGTTCACGTTCCCTGGCTTCGCATTGGAACCAGTGGACATCTGTCGGTCACCTCCCCTAGGTGATATGTGTTCGGGCCGTGCAACCGGCGCCGAATGTGGTTTTGAAAAGTTTGTGGGGTGAAATACTTCTTCAACAACTTTCGCAGCAACAGGGCGCAGGCCCCGGCAGACACGGCCAGAACAGCCAGTGGTTTCCAGCGTTCCTTGATGGTCTCCACTGCGTGCCCGGCTTGCTCCGCGGCCCCGGCGGCTGCCTGGTTCATGACGTCCATAGCCCTGCCCTTGGCATTGTCGATCAGGTACCCGGCCTGCTTCTTCACATCTGCCTGGTCCACGAGTTCCTCACGCAGGGTCAACAGGTGGGCGCGTCGCGCCGAGGTGCGTTCAATGAGCTCGTTTCGTTGGCCTTGGGTCCGTGTTCGGCTTCCTTGGCTGCCCGTTCCGCCTTGGCCTTGGCCGCTGCCTCTTCGGCTTCGGCCTTGACGGGCCTTCTTCTCTTCCTTGGTCAGGGGCTCCGGATCAAGGGTTGCGGGGTCAAAGTCGCGGCCTTCCTTGGCAATCCCCAGGTCGTGGCGGATGCCACGCCATGCATGCTCCGGCAGCAGGGGCAGCAGGGACTTGAACTTGCGGTAGCCAATCAGTCCGCTGAGTCCAATGACTGACCAGGAATGCTGCGCTGACAAGCAACGCCGAAAGCCACAGCGGCATGATGGTGGCCAGGCCTGCAATGGCGGCCACCACCAGGGCGATGACCAGCAAGCGCGGTGAAAACCAAGTGCAAGGCCGGCGGCAATGGCCACCCCGCCCACGCGGGCCTTCTTGTGTTCCAGTTCCAGCTTGGCGAGCGCAATTTCGTCGTTGATCTGGCGTGGCACCAGCCTCGAGGCAGTCTTGAGCGCTTCGATCAGGGAAGATTCTTGCGCCTTAGGGCTTTCATCCGCCGTGATATGCACGTCCTTTTGCACATCCGTCACTGGAACCGCCTCCGTTGTGAGAGTTTTCGCTGCCCATGGAAAGCCGGCGCAAACCCGAAGTCTTTGTACCACCCCCGCATGGAGGCACTACCGTAATGTCAAAATTACCATCCATCATGGACCCCACGTTCCCCAAGCCGTCCAAGCCCGCGCGCGTCATGGCCAAGAACACTGTTACGGGCCGGGTTCGGCGGGGTGCGAAGGACAGCTCGCGGCGTCGCATCTTTCCCATGGCCAAAAGCACTAGCATGAGTCAGTAGGCTTTCCATGATCTGGGCAGCACTGCATTCCAGCGCACACCACGGAAACATAAGGACCCCAGCCTTGACCATCACAGCCCATCCCGGCGACTCCCTGTCCCGCCGACAAAAACTGATCTATGTTTTGGTCCTGGGATCTGCTGACGGCGCTGGGTCCGTTCACCATTGACCTGTACCTGCCGGCATTCCCCATTATTGGGCACGAGCTTGGTGTCAGCGCCGCTGCCGTGCAGTTGACCCTGACGGCGACAACCATTGGTTTCGCAGCCGGGCAGCTGGTGGTGGGGCCCTTCAGCGACAAGTTTGGCCGGCGGATGCCCCTGATCCTGGCAACCGCGCTGCATGTGGGCGCTTCCGTGGGTGCGGCCATGTCCACGGACATCACCATGCTGGGCGTGTTCCGTGTCCTGCAGGGCATTGGCGCAGCAGGCGGCGGCGTGGTGGCCATGGCCATGATCCGCGACCTCTTTGGCGGCTACCGCCTGGTCAAGATGCTCTCCTACATGTCCCTGGTCAACGGCATGGCACCGATCTTCGCCCCCGTGATCGGCTCCCAGCTGCTGGGCATCATGGACTGGCCCGGCATCTTCTGGTTCCTGGCCGGCTACGGCGCCCTGGTGGTCATTGCCGCGTTTGTGTTCATCATTGAGAACGCTGCCGCCTGAAAAGCGCCACTCCGACGGCGTGAGCGTCGCCGACAGGTACAAGGCGGTGTTCGGCGACAGAATATTTGTTGGCACGCTCTTTGTGGGCGGGCTGAACTTTGCCGCCTTGTTCACGTATCTCTCAGCCTCCACCTTCCTGTTCCAAAACACCTACGGTTTCACGCCCCAGCAGTATGGGTACTTGTTTGCGGTGAACTCCCTGGGCGTGGTGGCCGGTGTGCAAATAGCTGCCGGATCATGCGCCACACGGGGCCGCAATGGGTCATTGCGTGGGCAACCGTGGCGCAGGTTGCGTCTCGCCGCCGCCATTGTCATCTGCGACCAGCTGGGCCTGGGTTTGTGGGGCATCATGGTCCCCTCTGGTTCTTCATCTGCGCCACAGGTTTCATGTTCCCCTCCGTCCAGGTCATGGGCCTGGCCCGCAATGGCCGGCAGGCCGGCACCGCGGCGTCCCTGCTGGGCGCGGCAACCTTTGGTTTCGCCGGGCTGATCACCCCCGTGGTGGGCTTGGTGGGGGTGGCGTGCCACCAGCATGGCCACCATCATGGGCGTCTGCAGTTCTGCTGGCCATGGCCGCCCTGTGGTTCATTGTGCGGCCCGCGCACGGTACCCAAGATCTAGCGAAGTGGTGCGATAGCGTCCGCGAAAAACCAGCCATTGCTGCGAGAGCGTCGGGAAAAACACGCCACTGCTGCGACAGCGTCGGGACATGGGCGGGTCAGGGGGCTGATTTCTCGCCGCTGAACCTGGGCGACAGGGCATACCGCAGCAGCACGGCGTCGCCAATGGGCACTGCCTGCCACCAGCTTGGCCGGGCGCCGCGGGTTCCAGGGGAACGCGCCGTCGCCGGTCAGCCGCGGGCGCCCGGGAGTCGCCAACAAAGAACGGCGCCACCACCAGCTGGAGCTCGTCGGCCAGACCTTCGGCCAGGAACTGCGTATGCACGCTTTCCCCGCCCTCCACCATGAGCCGGCGGACGCCGCGGGCATGCATCCAGCACCGCCTTGGCTCCCTTCGGCTTGCCGTCGACGATGCCGAAGCCGGGATCGAAGAAGCCCGCATAGTGCACGCGGTACTCGCCCATCATCGGGTCGAAGGGGGCCATCTCGGCCGCATACATCTCGGGCACGACGACCATCTCCTTGGAGGCGAGGATATAGAACTCGTGCGGGTCGAGGATCAGCCGCCCGTTGTCGTCGTCGTAGATCTCCTCCCAATACCTACGGACCTCGTAGGCGCCGGGGCGATCCACGTCGATGACGCCGGCGTAGCGCTTGGCCTTGTAGCCGATCAGCTTGCTGCGGCCGGTGGGCGTGAGGTCCACGCGCAGGTTGAGGCCGTCGCGCACGGTGATGTCGCGGTCGACCAGCGGCGTCTCGATGTGCAGCTCCTCCAGCCGCGCATCGGAGATGAAGCGCGTGTCGCGCGGCTGGCGCTGCGTGCGGCGCAGGAGGCGGAGCTGGTTGAGGCGTGAGCCCTGCCGCACCAGGATGCTGAAGCTCTTGGGCGAGATCTCGATGTAGAGCGGACCCTCGTAGCCGGGCGGCACGTAGTCGAACGAGCCGGCGCCGTCGGCGATCAGCCGGGTAAAGACGTCGAGCCGGCCGGTGGAGCTTTTCGGGTTGGCGATGGCGGAGAGGGTCTGCCGCAGCTTCAGGCTCTCCAGCAGCGGCACCACGTAGACGCAGTCGGTTTCCAGCACCGCGCCCTTCGTGAGGTCGATGGCATGCGACTGCAGGTCCGCGAGCTTGCTTTCCACCGTGCGGCCCTTGCCCGGCAGGAAACTCGCGCGGATGCGATAAGCGACGGAGCCGAGCCGCAGGTCGAGGCTCGCGGGCTGGATCTGGCCGTCCTCCAGGGCGATGTCGGTGGCCAGCAGCTCCTTGCCGACGAGCTTGCGGATCGCCTGGCTGGGCAGCACGCCCGTGCGGGCGGCGAGCGAACGGCGCGAGGGCTGTGGCGGCTGCCATCCCGGCAGGCTCTCGAACAGGCTCGGCGATCGGGCCATCAGATTCATGCGCATCCCCCTCGGTGCGGAACCCTTCTGGCGGCGCGACTCACCGGATTCAGGCTCCCCGGCACGCTTAGGAGATCGTCTGCGTCTCGTCACGCTGGCTCCAGGCTGGCATGCAGGGAGGGAAACGCTTAGCCACAGGTTATCCCAAGAATAGTCGAGCGCATCGCGTCGTGCAGCCACGGACCGAGCAGTTCGGCAACGATTAGCCTTGACTCTGGTAGGCCAGACGCCCCACGTCCCCCATATGAGCGAAAAAGCAACCGCGTCCGGCTGGATAATCGAGGTTATCACGCCGGGACGGCCCGACACCCATGTTGTAGCCGGCGCCCGCAAGAATGCTGCCCTCCTGGGGCCGCCGTCCTTCCGCTACTTCAATGTGGCGATCGGCGATGTCACCAAGGCCGTCGCCGCCGTCACGCAGCAGGCCGATGACCCGGCGGGAACGCTTCTTATTGAAGCGAAGCGAGCGCTCACCGCCGGCGAGATCGCCACGCTCAATCTCAAGACCGGTGAGATCAAGCCCGCCTGAGGCGGTACCGGAACCCCCAGGCCTCCCTTTACCCATTGACGCCCGGCGCGTCCCCGCGCTAATTGCTTCCCGTTACGTGGTGATTTGGCCGGCCGGCTTGCAGCCACGCAAAAGAAATCGCTAAAAGGCCGCGCGCGTGAACCGACTTGAATGCGCCCGGCTACCGAAGGGGCGAGTTCGAGCCGGTTTTTTGTTGCCTGCGGTCGGGGCGGGCGAGGGAGTTGCGCGATGACGGACAAGGCCCCCCAAGCGGCGCATGCCGCAAACAGTCAAGCGGCGAATGCCGCCAACTGGTCCCCCGAGACGTTGCTGGTGCACGGCGGCACGCTGCGCTCGCCCTTCGGCGAGACGTCGGAGGCGATCTTCCTGACCCAGTCCTTCGTCTACGAGAGCGCCGAGCAGGCCGAGGCGCGCTTCAAGGACGAAGACCCCGGCTTCATCTATTCGCGCTTCTCCAACCCCACGACCGCGATGTTCGAGGAGCGCATGCGTCTGCTCGAAGGCGCGGAAGCCGCGCGCGCCACGGCGACCGGGATGGCGGCGGTGACGTCCGCGCTGCTGTGCTTCCTGAAGGCGGGTGATCACATCGTCGCCGCGCGGGCGATGTTCGGCTCGTGCCTGTACATCGCGCAGGAGCTGTGTCCGCGCTTCGGCATCGAATGCACGCTGGTCGATGGCCGCGACACAGATGCCTGGAAGCGCGCCCTGCGCCCCAACACCAAGGCGTTCTTCTTCGAGACGCCGGCCAACCCCACGCTCGACCTGGTCGACATCGCGGCCGTGTCGGAGATCGCGCACGCGGCTGGCGCGCTGGTGCTGGTCGATAACGTGTTCGCGACGCCCCTGCTGCAGAAGCCGCTCAAGCTCGGCGCCGACGTCGTCATCTATTCCGCCACCAAGCACATCGATGGCCAGGGCCGCTGCCTGGGCGGCGTCGTGCTGTGCTCGCAGAAATTCCTCAAGGATCACCTGCACACCTTCCTGCGCCAGACGGGTCCGGCGCTCAGCCCGTTCAATGCCTGGGTGCTGCTGAAGGGCCTGGAGACCTTGCCACTGCGCGTGAATGCCCAGTGCCAGACGGCGGCGAAGATCGCCGACCATCTGGCCGGCCAGAAAGACATCACGCGCGTGCTGTTCTGCGGGCGCGAGGACTATGCGCAGCGTGCGCTCGCCAAGAAGCAGATGACGGGCACGGGGCAGGTCGTCACCTTCGAGATCGACGGCGGCAAGCCGGCCGCGTTCCGGTTCCTCAATACGCTGAAGCTGATCCGCATCTCCAACAATCTCGGCGATGCCAAGAGCCTGATCACGCATCCGGCCACAACGACGCACCAGCGCCTGAAGCCGGAGGCACGCGCCGAACTCGGCATATCCGACGGGATGCTGCGACTTTCGGTGGGGCTGGAGTCCTACAGCGACCTTGCGGACGACATTGACCGCGCGCTGGCCGCCTCTAGAATTGGCTGAGACGCCCAAGACAATAATAAGCGCGGTCTCGTCCCATGTATGAAGCGGTCACCAAAGGCATCCGCGTGCGGGTGCAGCCGGAGTACTTGGAGGAGGAATCCGCGCCGGTCGATGGCCGCTACGTTTGGGCCTACACCGTCGACATCATCAACGAAGGCACCGACACCGTGCAGCTCAAGACGCGGCACTGGCGCATCACCGATGCCGCCGGCCGCACGGAGGAGGTGCGCGGTCCCGGTGTCGTCGGCGAGACGCCGGTGCTGGAGCCGGGGGCATCGTTCCGCTACACCTCGGGCTGCCCGCTGACGACGCCGTCGGGGATCATGGTGGGCAGCTACCAGATGACGACGGAGGACGGCGGCCGCCTCGACGTGGCGATCCCGGCGTTCTCCCTCGACAGCCCGCACGCCAGGCGCAGCCTGAACTGAAGGGCGACATGGCTGCCGATATCCAGACGGTAAAGGACCTGCTCGCCCGCCTCGTCGCGTTCGACACGACGAGCCACAAGAGCAACATTCCCATCATCGAATTCATCGAGAGCTATCTGGCCCGGCACGGCATTTCCGGCGTGCGCGTGCCGACCGCGGACGGGCAGAAGGCGAGCCTGTTCGCCACCATCGGTCCTGAGAATACCGCCGGCGTCGCGCTGTCCGGCCACACCGACGTCGTGCCGGTGGCCGGCCAGAGCTGGGCTACCGATCCGTTCTCGGTCGTGGAGCGCGACGGCCGCCTCTACGGGCGCGGCACCTGCGATATGAAAGGCTTTCTCGCCTGCGTGCTGGCGCTGGTGCCCTCGTTCAAGGCGCGGCGGCTGAAGGTGCCGATCCATCTTGCTTTCTCCTACGACGAGGAGGTCGGCTGTACGGGCGTCCGGCCGATGGTTGCCGAGCTCGGCAAGAGCCTGCCGCTGCCGCGCATGGTGTTCGTCGGCGAGCCGACGACGATGACGGTGGTGGACGCGCACAAGGGTCCGATGCGCTGGGCGGTCGAGGTGACGGGGCGTCCGTCGCATTCGAGCATGCCGCAGCTTGGCGTGAATGCGATCACCTACGCGGGCCGGCTATTGGCGGAATTGTCGCGCATGGAGGAGGAGCTGAAGGCCGGCGAGCGCAGCACGCGCTTCGATCCGCCCTACACCACCCTGCAGGTCACCGAGATTGAGGGCGGCACGGCGTCCAACATCGTGCCCATCACGTGCGCCTTCGGCTGGGAGGTCCGCCGCCTGCCGCGCTTCGACGGCATGGGTCTCGACAAGCGCCTGCGCGACTTCGCGGCGACGAACTGCCTGCCCGAGATGCAGCGGCTGGCGCCCGAGAGCGGCATCAGGATCGACATCGTCAACGAGGTGCCGGCGTTCGCGGCGGACACCAAGTCCGGCATCGTGCCGCTTGCCCTGAAGCTCGCCGGACAGAACGACACCTTCGCGGTCTGCTACGCCACCGAGGCGAGCCTGTTCCAGATGGGCGGCTCCCCCTCCGTCGTCATCGGCCCCGGCGACATCGCCCAGGCGCACACGGCCAATGAGTTCATCCGCGTCGACGGAGCTGGAGAAGTGCCTCGCCTTCCTCGGCCGCGTGGCGGATTGGGCGGAGCAATAGCTCTCGTTTACCTCGTCGGGAATGGCTCATTTGGCCGATTGACCGGGCATCGCCCTGACCCTATGTCAGCGCCATGGCCATTCTGCCGATCATAACGCTGCCCGATCCGCTGCTGCGGACGGCGAGCGTGCCGATCGAGCGCATCGACGACGAGCTGCGCAAGCTTGCCGACGACATGCTCGAGACGATGTACGACGCGCCGGGCGTGGGGCTGGCCGCCGTGCAGGTCGGCGTGCCGCGGCGGCTGATCGTGCTCGACATCGCCAAGGATGACGAGCCGCCGAAGCCGCTCGTCCTCGTCAATCCCGAGATCGTCGCGCTGGGATCGGAGTTCAGGTCGCACGAGGAGGGATGCCTTTCCATCCCCGACGTGCGCGTCGACATCGACCGGCCGTCGACGCTGACGGTTCGCTTTCTCGACCTCGAGGGCAAGCCGCGGGAGTTGAGCGCGGAGGGTCTGCTCGCCACCGCCATCCAGCACGAGGTCGACCACCTCAACGGCAAGCTCATCATCGACTTCCTGTCGCGGCTGAAACGCGACATCATCGTGCGCAAGTTCAAGAAGCTGGCGAAGTCCGAGACGCCCAAGGGTCCGCCGGTTTCGGCTTAGGTCGCTGGGTGCGGCGGGGCGTTCGGCCGCTGCAAACGGGTGGAGGCGGGCTCGCGCCCCGAGGCTTTGCCGATGCGTGTCATCTTCATGGGAACGCCCGACTTCGCGGTGCCGACCTTGGCGGCAATTCTCGACGCCGGGCACCAGGTCGCCGCCGTCTACTCCCAGCCGCCGCGGCCGGCCGGACGCGGCCTGAGCGAGCGCAAGAGCGCGGTTCATATGTTTGCCGAGGGCGCCGGCTTGCCGGTTTTGACGCCGAGATCGCTGAAGGCCGAAGCCGATCAGGCCACCTTCGCTTCCCTGGGCGCCGGCGTCGCCGTCGTCGTCGCGTACGGGCTGATCCTCCCGGCCGCCGTTCTGCGAGCGCCCGCGCACGGATGCCTCAACCTGCACGCCTCCGATCTGCCGCGTTGGCGGGGCGCGGCGCCAATTCAGCGGGCGATCATGGCTGGGGATTCGCACACCGCGGCATGCGTCATGCGCATGGAGGAGGGACTGGATACCGGGCCGGTTTGCCTGCGCGAGGAGTGCCCCATCGGGCCGGAAATCACCGCGGGAGAGCTGCACGATGTGCTGGCCCGTCGCGGTGCGGCGCTGATGGTTAACGCGCTGCATCTCATGGCCCACGGCACGCTCGCCTGCACCCCCCAACAGCCCACCGGCGTGACGTATGCGGCCAAGGTCACCAAGGACGACACGCGCCTCGACTTCACGCTTCCGGCACAGCAAGTCCACAACCATGTACGCGCCTTGAGCCCGTCACCAGGGGCGTGGTTCACCGCGCCACGGAGCAGCGAACGCGTGCGCCTGCTGCGCACCCGCGTGGCGCAAACGGCACAGCAAGAGGCACCGCCAGCGCCATGGCCAACGCCCGGCATCGTGCTGGACCGGCACGGCACTGTGGCCTGCGGTGAGGGCGCCGTGCAGATGCTGGAGGTGCAGCGCGCCGGCAAGCGGCCGATGCCCTTCGCCGACTTCGCGCGCGGCAATCCGCTGGAGCCCGGCACCCGCCTCTAGGCGCCGCCATTAAGCATTGCGGCAACTCCCCCCGCGCCCTCGCCTTCTCCCCCCGCTAGACTGGCCGCAATTCCCGCGACCCCAGCCTGGAGGAGTTCATGCGCGTACTCGGATTTGCAACAGCCGCTGCCGCCCTGCTCGCAGCATCGTCGGCGCTCGCCGAACCGACGACCACCCGGATCGAAACGCGACCCTTCTACGGCGCCACCGTCACGCTGGAGGAAGGCGTCCGCGTCTTCCGTCCGCTGCCGCGGCACGAGCGCGTCATCATCAATCCGAACGGCCAGACGCCGCTCTCGCTGAGCTTCAACGAGACGCGCGAATATTCCTATCACCACTCGACGTCGGATGCCCCGGTCGCGGCTCCGGGCTACCCCTCCTACTACGGCGGCTTCGGCAACGTCCTTCCGCGCGGACATCATGGCGGCGGCCACCACTCCGTCGGCCGGCGCTGAGAACACACAAAAGACGAAGGGAGGCTGCCCAGCGGAGCAGTCCGCCGGGTTTTTTTGCCTCGTTCGCATTCGGCGGCTTGAGGGAAGCGCCGCGAGCGGCTAGCTCAGCAGCCATGCCCCGCTACCGCATCACGATCGAATATGACGGCACGTCCTTCGTCGGCTGGCAGTTCCAGGCCGCCGGCGTTTCCGTGCAGGGCCGGCTCGAGGAAGCCATCGCGAAATTCTGTGGCGAAGTTGCTTCCGTGCGCGGCGCCGGCCGCACCGACGCCGGCGTGCACGCGCTGGGCCAGGTGGCGCACTTCGACCTCGCGCGCGCGTGGCCGACTTCAACCGTGCGCGCCGCCGTCAACTTCCACCTGAAGCCTGATCCGATCGCGATCCTCGACTGCGCGCTCGTCCTGGACGGCTTCGACGCCCGCTTCAGCGCCCGCGCGCGCCACTACCGCTACCGCATCCTGGCGCGCGACGCCCCGCCGATGCTCGACCGCGACCGCGTCTGGTGGGTGCCGCAGCGGCTCGATCCCGCCGCCATGCAGGAGGCGGCCGGCGCGCTGATCGGCCGGCACGACTTCACCACCTTCCGCGCCGCCGCCTGCCAGTCCAAGTCACCGATCAAGACCCTGGACCGCCTCGACGTCATCAGCGACGGCGATGAGATCGTCATCGCCGCCTCCGCCCGCTCCTTCCTCCACAACCAGGTGCGCTCCATGGTCGGCTCGCTCAAGACGCGTCGGCGAAGGCAAATGGCGCGCCGACCGACATGGCCGCCGCACTCGCCGCCCGCGACCGCGCCGCCTGCGGCCCCGTCGCCCCAGCGCGCGGGCTCTACCTGGTCAGGGTCGACTATGAGCCCCCTGAGTAACCGTTTGCGTGGATGCGTAGGTTGGGTCAAGCGCAGCGGACCCAACACTCAAGCAAGCTGAGTTGCGTTTGGTCTCCACTCCGCTCGACCCAACATACTCCTGCGGCGCAAGCGCAGTTGACAGGCGCGCAGCCTACCGACAGCTTGGCCGCCATGACCTTCGCACGGCGACATCGGCGGGGATTGACCCTGCTGGCCGCTCTCGCGGTTGCGCTCAACGCGCTGGCCGGCGCCTTCCACGCGCGGCCTCTCGCTGCGCCGGTTCTCGTCGATGACGTCCTGGGGCCGCTGACGATTTGCAGTTCCACTGCCTCCGGGCCCGCATCCCCGACCCACGGCAAGCAGCCGGAAAAGTCCGACCACCGGGGCGACTGCCCGCTGTGCCTCCGCGCCTCCGCGCCGCTGTTGTTGCCTGACAGCCCCGAGGCCGTACCACCCGAGTTTGCGTTGCCGGAGCTGCTCGCTCTTTCCTATGAGCGGTCACCACCCCTCGCCAATCATCTTGGCCGCGGCCGCATCCGCAGCCGCGCGCCACCGGCCGCCGCCTGACAACTCGCCAGCCAAGCATCGGCCGCCGCAATGCCGCCGGCCTTATCCCGTCTTCCTCGTGAGAGGTTTCCCAATGTCACGCTCCTTCCTCCCTCGCACCCACGCGATCGCACTTTTTGCTTCCGTCCTGTCTGCCCTGGTGCTGCTGCCGTCGATCACGTCGGCGCACACCAAGAAATTCAAGATCGGCTCAATTGTCGTCGAGCAGCCCTGGATCAGGGCGACGCCCGGCGGGGCCAAGGTCGCCGGCGGCTACCTCAAGGTCACCAACACGGGCAGCGCGCCGGATCGCCTGACTGGCGGCACCCTGCCGCTCGCCGGCTCCGTGGAGGTGCACGAGATGGCCATGGCTGACGGCATCATGAAGATGCGCCGGCTGGAGAGCGGCCTCGAGATCAAGGGTGGTCAGTCGGTCGAGCTGAAACCCGGCGGCCATCACTTGATGTTCATGGGTCTCACGGGCGCGCCCGAAGCCGGCAAGGACATCAAGGGCACGCTGGTGTTCGAGAAGGCCGGCTCGGTTGAGGTCACCTACCGCGTCGCGCCCATCGGCGCGCAGTCGGCGCCGAAGCACAAGCACAGTCACTA
>CAWALW010000002.1:0-14789 GCA_963782855.1 uncultured Alphaproteobacteria bacterium
TAGGGAATATCGTAGAAATGCATCCCCGGAGGCCGAGCCCCGGCGAGGCCATCCGGGGTCTTTCCCGATCGGCACGGTTTATAGAGCGGGAAAGGTCCCGGACAGCCTCGCTCTGCTCGGCTCCAATGTGAACCACTGGTACGCAGGCTCAAGCGACGGCGCTGAGCCTGTCGAAGGACGGCTGCACGCCACCGATGCCGTGGTTCGACAAGCTCACCGCCGGGTCGGCGTGCGCTGTCCGTAAGGCCGTGGTCGGTTCCGCCCGCCTCCTCGGCCCGCGTCGGCTTCAGCCGCAGTTCCAGCAGGGCCGGTACGGGCGGACCGCCGGGCGGCGCGGTCGATGTCATCGGCTGGAGCCGGATCGCCCCGCCCGCGCCGCCGACCAGCACGCCGAGCTGTGCGCCGCCTGTTACGCCCCGATACTCGCCTTCGAGCCCGGCGAGATCGACCTTGGGTTGCTCCGAAAGCACCGACCAAACCAGCACCCGCTTTCCGGCCGGGATGTCGGCCGGCCCCTCACGCCTGATGCGGCCGGTGAAATCCCCATCGAGGCCCGCCTGACCCTTGAAGCTGCAGGACAGGGTGGCGTCAGTTGCCGCCTGCGGCGGCGTTTCACCGGTCGTGCACGTCAGGGTGCCCAGGTTCGTCGTGCGCGGCTGCGCTGAAGTCGCCGGAATGGCCAACGCAAGTACAGCTAGTCCCAAGCACGCCTTCAGCATCCGCATCATCAGGTCTCCTGAAAAAGGAAAGGCCTCGCGCGATGGCGAAGCCTTTCCAAGAGCGAGTTCAGAGGTTAGTTGCGATCCTTCGGGCCATCGCCGCCGCGACCG
Source organism: uncultured Alphaproteobacteria bacterium (assembly GCA_963782855.1). Lineage (GTDB taxonomy): Bacteria > Pseudomonadota > Alphaproteobacteria > Rhizobiales > Hyphomicrobiaceae > AWTP1-13. The sequence continues at coordinate 831 of CAWALW010000002.1, forward strand.
GGGCCGCCGCCATCGCGTCCGCCGCCGTCACGCGCTGCCGGACCGCTGCGCTCACCACCGCGGTCGCCACGTTGGATGGCAGAACCCGGAGCCGGACGAGCCGGCCGCTCGCGCACTTCAACTTGCGACTTGTTGCGATCGGGACGTGCGTCGCGCGTTGTCCTGTCAGGCCGGTCATTCTTCTTCAGGCCGCGTTCGCTGCGGTCGTCTTTGCGATCCATCCGCCGATCGTTGCGATCCTTCTGCCGATCGTTGCGGTCGGTGCGGCGCTCGGTCTTGGTGGTGTCGCTCCGGTCACGTTCGACGTTGACGCGAGCCTTGCCGCGCCCGCCGTCGTGATTACGCCACGTCGTGCGCCAACGGGTGCGCTCGGTATAGAACGGCCGGCCACGATAGTAGCGGTCCCAGTAGCTGTCGAACGAGAACACGACCACCGGCAAGCCGATGCGGGGTCCGTACTCTATCAGCCGCACGCGGCGCTGCTGATAGAGGTAGGAAAGATCGTCGCCGCGCACCCAGCCGCGCGCATCGCGCCAGGCGATGTCGCACCACTGATAGGCGCGCACGCAGCCGAACACCGTGACCCGCGCGTCGTCGGGAATCTGATCGACGACGGGAAAGTCGAGGGCCGGGCCTGCGCGCAGGGAGACCGGCTCCGCTGTAATGGCCGTGACGGCGGCCGACGCGATGCTGGGCACGGCCAACAGGCCGGCCAGCGTCGCTGCCATAGTGATTGTTGTTCGCTTCATACGTTGCTCCACTTCGTTCAGATTGCGCGAGGCGCAGAACGCCCGGCGTTGCGTTCACTGCGCTTTGCTCATACGCCTCGTGCTCAAAACGCATGACTCGTGCGCACGTTCCGGCCGGATGCGTCGCAATTGTCGCGGCGCGCGACTACGCGCGGCTTTCACGGCTCTGCTCACGCAATGTTGTAGTGGAACGATTTCAGCTCAGCGCCGCTTGGCGCGCAGCACGGACGGACGACGCCATCTGCGGTTGAGTCCGGCCAGCACGTTTTCCGCGTTGGACACCACGCCGAAGATGCCGCCCTCGACGGTGACCATGTGTACCGCGGCCGCATGCGCGTAGGCATCGCCGCTCGCGCAGCAGTCCTCGATCAGCATGCATTCGAAACCGCGGTCGTTCGCCTCGCGCAGGGTCGAGTGCACGCAAACATCGGTCGTGCAGCCGGCAAACATCAGATGCGTGATGCCCTGCACGTGCAGCACGTGCTCCAGGTCGGTGTGCGTGAAGGCGCCGTTCGCCGTCTTGTCGATGAGGATGTCGTCCTCGTGCACGAGGATCTCCGGCACGATCTGGAATCCGGGCGAAGAGCGAACCAGCATCGGCGTCTTGGCGAGCGCGGAGCGAAGCTGGCGCCGCTGCGACATCCGCATCATGTCCGCCAGGTCGGCGCGATGGCCTTGGCGCGTGTGGATGATGAGGCAGCCGGCGGTGCGTGCGCTCTCGATCACCGCGTTGACGTTCGGCAGGATCGCGCGCAGCGGCGCGGTGTCGTAGCCCTTGCTCGCGAGATAGCCGTCCTCCGACAGGAAGGCGACCTGCAGGTCGATCACCAGCAGCGCCGTCGCCGTCGGGTCGAGGTCGCCCTCGCCCGGAAAATCGGAGGGCCGTCCGCGGATGACCTTGCGCGCCATGATCTTGAACTTTCCTTGCCGGCCGAAAGCGTTAACGGGCCGGCCCCACTTGCCGCCCCGCGCGACATGCGTCAATAGTCCGCGCACATGCTCACCCGGACCAACCCTTGATGCCGCCCGTTCTGAAGCCGTTCATCCTCGGCTGGGAGGAGTGGGTCGCGCTGCCCGAACTCGGCCTGCCCGCCATCAAGGCCAAGGTCGACACCGGCGCGCGCACCTCGGCGCTGCATGCCTACTACGTGCAACCCTTCGGCTCCGCGCGCGTCGCGCAAGATCCGGTTCGGCATCCATCCCGTGCCGCGGCGCGACGACATCGCCGTCGAATGCACCGCGCGCCTGATCGACCAGCGCGAGGTGCGCAGCTCCAACGGCGAGCGCGAGCAGCGCTACGTGATCGAAACCCCCATCCAGATCGGCGACCAGCGAGTGGCCGATCGAGGTGACGCTCACCAACCGCAACACCATGACCTACCGCATGCTGCTCGGCCGCCAGGCGATCGCCGACGGCATCCTCGTCGATCCCGCCTCCTCCTTCCTCCAGCCCAAGCTGCGCTACGCCCTCTACGGCAAGCGCTAGTCAGGTTGCGCGCTACCGTCGTTCTGAGCTGCTTCGAACTCCAACCTCCCCCCGCCCTGAGCCTGTCGAAGGGCGCTTGCACGACCGGCGATGCGCAACGCCGTGGTTCGACCCCCGGAACGAGTCCGAGGGCAGGCAAGCTCACCACTAGGTTGGCACATTGGGAGGGAGATCGCCGGAGCCGGCGGTGCGGCCGCGCTGCGCCTCCAGCTCGCGGATCAGCCGGAACACCACCGCGACCGCGAGCACGCCGAAGGCGATCCCGCCCGCCATGAACCCGATCAGCACGCCCTTGGCTCCACCGCCCCAATAGGCTCCCAGCGCGGTGAACGGCAGCGTGCCGAGCGTGGCGCGGCCCCAGTTCAGCAGCGTCGCATAGTGCGGCTTGCCCAGCGTGTTGCAGGCCGCGTTGGAGACGAACAGCAGCCCGAAGAACACGAACAGCGGCGCCATCCAGCGGCAATAGAACAGGATGAGATCGGCCGCCTCGCCCTTGGCGTTGAAGAGGCTCACCAGCACCGGCGCCGCCAGCGCGAGGAACAGCCACGCAGCCACGGTAAAGTAGCCCGCCGTGCGCAGCCCCTCGATCAGCGCCTCCCGCACCCGGTCGTAGGCGCGCGCCCCGAGGTTCTGCCCGATGATCGGCCCGATGGAGCCCGACAGCGCAAAGATCGCCCCGAACGCCACCGGCGTGATGCGGCCGATCACCGCCCAGCCCGCCACCGCCGCATCGCTGAAGCGCGCGATCGTCATCGTCACCACCGCGTTGCTCACGGGCGTCGCGATGTTCGCCAGCACCGCCGGCAGCGAGAACCCCGCGATCAGCGCCACGTCCCTGCGGAATGTGGCCCACTCCGGCTTCGCCATCAGCCCATGCAGCCGCACGACCAGCAGGAGGCCGATGCACGCCACCGCGATGCGCGCGATGATCGTCGCCACCGCCGCGCCGTGGATGCCCCATCCGAGCCACAGGATGAAGATCGGATCGAGCGCCGTATTGACGATTGCGCCCGACAGCGTCACGTACATCGCCCGCCGCGGATCGCCGGCGGACCGCAGCACGGCCGCCGAGCACATCGCCGTCACCAGCAGCGGCAGCGTCGGCACCACGAGCCGCGTGAAGCCGAGCGCGAGTGCATGCGTGCGCCCGGTGGCGCCGATGCCCGCCAGCAGCGCCGGCAGCAGCGGCCACAGCACCGCCAGCACCAGCAGCGCCACCGCGACGCTGGCGATATGCAGGTTCACCGACAGCCGCCGCGCCCGCTCCACGTCGCCCGCCCCCAGCGCCGGCGACACCAGCGAACTCGTCGCGATCGACAGCCCGATGCCCACCGACACCGTGAAGAACAGCAGCGAGGCCGAATAACCGATCGCCGCCAGCACCTCCACGTCGCCAAGCAGGCCCAGGAACAGGATGTTGGCGAAGTCGCCGAAGAAGATCGCCATCAGCCCGATGGCGCTGGTCCCTGTCATCACGAAGATGTGGCGGGTGATCGATCCCGTCACGAACCGCGCGCGCGGAACCGTCCGCGCCGGCGGCGCAACCTCTTCCGGCTGCAGCGTATCGGTGGCCATGCGCCTCTTTCCGCGCTCCCCGCGGCCTTGGCAACGTCAATCTTGCAGCGCCCGCAGTTCTGCCTCTGGCCCGCACGCATGGACAGCACCGCCGCGCAATGCAAAAATCACCGTCATTCCATTCAGTTCACCGGAGGCCTCCACATGCTGACGCTTTACTACGGACCGGGCGCTTGCTCGATGGCCGCGCACATCGTGCTCGAGGAGAGCGGCGAGAAGTATGAGCCCCGGCGCATGGACCTGTCCAAGGGCGAGCAGCGCACCGAAGCCTACATGAAGATCCACCCGCTCGGCCGCGTCCCCGCGCTCGGCCTCGACGACGGCTCGTCGCTCAGCGAGAACACCGCGATCCTTCCCTTCCTCGGCAAGCGCTACAAGCTGTGGCCGACCGATCCGGTCGCGGAAGCGCGCGCGCTCTCCCTCATCGGCTTCTTCGCCTCCACCGTGCACCCCGCGCACGCGCACGTTTCGCGCCCCGAGCGCTACGCCACCGACAAGGCGCACTTCCCCGACATCCAGGCGCAAGGCCGCAAGATGTTCCAAGGCTACCTGACGCAGGTCGACGGCATGCTCGCGGGACGGGAGTGGCTCTCCGACCAGTATTCCGTGCTCGATCCCTACGCCTTCACCTTCTACACCTGGGGCGTGCGCCGCGAGCTGCCGATGGGCGAGATGAAGAACTACACCGCCCACAAAGACCGCATGCTCTCCCGCCCCGCCGTCCAGCGCGTGGTGGAGGATGAGAAGGTGAAGGTGTAGCGTCGCCGGCCTTGCCAGCGCCCTTCGACAGGCTCAGCATCTGTGATTTGGGTCAAGCTGGATTTGGCTGCCACAGGCGGTCCTGGCGGACGAGGGTATTGGCGAGCAGGACGAGCTTTCGCATGACGGCGATGAGGGCCACTTTGGGTTTCTTGCCAGCGGCAATGAGGCGCCGATAGACGCGGGCCAGGTCGGGATTGTAGCGGGACGCAGAGAGGGCGGCGAAGTAGATGGCGGTGCGGACATGGGAGCGCCCGCCCCGAATGCGGCGCTGCCCGTTCGTCTCGCCGCTGTCGCAGGCCACCGGCGCAAGACGCGCTGAGCATGGCGATTTCCTTGCCCGAGCGGGCGCCCATTTCGGCGAGGCCGGCGAGCATGCCAACGGCGGCGATGGGCCCGATGCCGGGGATCGAGAGCAGGATCTTGAAGCGGCGGGCCAGCATCGTGTCGCGTGCGATGATGGCTTGAATGGCCTTCTCGAGGCGGACGAGGCAGCGTTCGATCGCCGCGATGCGGCGGGCAAGCTCGCTCTTCAATAGACCGACGCGGGCCGCGGCCTTCTGGTTGAGGAGGGCGGTGCGATCCTCGACCGCGGCAGCACGCGCGCGCACGATCTCCTGCAGCTCCTCGACGATCTCGGGCGGCGGCGGTGTGGCACGGGGGTTGAGGCTTTCGGCCATGATGGCGAGCAAACGCGCATCGATCGCGTCGGTCTTGGCGAGCTGGCCGATGGCCTCGCAGAACAAACGCGAACGCAGCGGGTTGGTGACGGCGACCGCGAGGCCTGCCGCATGCAGATGCCGCTGCACCAGGCGGTGGAACTTGCCCGTCGCCTCCACCGCCACGAGCGCAACCTCATGCAGGGCCAGCTCCCGCTTCAGGCGTTTGAGCCCGATACGGTCGTTGGCAACGCGGAAACCTTGGCCAATGGGATGGAGGTAGACATCGAGCCACCCTTTACAGACGTCGATGCCGACGTAAACTCCAGTCGCAGCGCTTCGTTCGGGCGAAACCTTACCTTGCATGCGGGACTTGCTCCCCATCATCTGTTCAGGACAAGCGCGAAGGGCGGACGGATCAAGCTGAGCCGCGGTTCTGAGCCGGGGACGAGGACGATCCCGCCCGCCCGATCCCCTGAGGGTGGCCACCCTCAGGGGATCAACTCGAACCTTCACCGATTCGAGCCCACCAATCATGCAAGGGCGAGGAAGGTTGGCGTTTATCCTGGCTCGCTACAAGCACCACCCCAGTGGTGAGCTTGCCTGCCCTCGAACTCGTTCCGGGGGTCGAACCACGGCGTTATCCGCGCCTGCCGGTCCTTCGCAGAATCGCTTCAGATGCGCTGACATCCGCTGCGTTCCCGGAAGCCGAGGCCTCGAGCCGAGGCTGTCCGGGGCCCTTAACCCTACAATTGCCGGGAAGGATCCCGGCTTTTCGCGCTTACGCGCTACGGCCGGGGACGCAGTCGAATTTGGGGGTCTCAGGCAACGGGCATCGCCCCCCACCTCAATGATAAATATACGTCACCAGAAACGTCCGATCCACCGGCGGTGCGTTGGGCGGCGGGAAGGGGAAGCTCGCCTGCTTCACCGAGAACACCACCTCCTGGTCCAGCACGGGTATTCCCGCGCTGCTGAGCAACTGCACCTCCATGAGGTCGCCGTTCGGTGAAATGAGGAACCGCACGGTCACGCGCCCACGCATGTCGCGCGGCCGCGGCAGCGTCTTGCGCAGCGCGCGGATGACGCCGCGGCCGAACTCGTCGTTCTCGCCCGAGCGCGTATACCCGGCCGGACGCGACATGGCGGCGCCGCTGCCGCCCGGAACGGTCGGCAGCTCAGGCATCGTGAAGTCCAGCTTCAGTCGCGCATCCTTCTGCGGCTTGGGCGCCGCCTTCGGGGCTGGCTCGCTCGGCTTCGCGCCCTGCGCCGGCGGCGGCAGCTTCTCGAGCGCCTCCGGCGCGAGCGCAAAGGGCGACGGCGGCGCCTTCAGCTCCATCTCGATGTTGGGAGTGGCCGGCTTCTCCTGCGGCGGCGCGAGAGCGGCCGTCTTGGTTTCGGCGGGTTCCGCCGGTTTCGCTTCAGCTGGCTTCTGCTCCGCGGGCTTCTGCTCGGCCTGCTTCTTCTGCTCGCCCTTGTCAGCTTTGCTCTCGTCGACAGCCTTGCGCGCGGGCGCATCGTCCCCCTTCGGCGCACCGGCCTCGGCAAACGAGTTCTTGGCCTTGAGGTCCGCCGCGTCGATCAACTCCACGCTGATCCCGTCCGGCCGTCCGCCCTTCTCGCCCATCTGGCGCGACGACGCCGACCGCGACGCCTCAACCAGCAACGCGGCGTGCAGCACCGACGCGCACGCGAGCCCGATCCAGAACACCCGCTCCTGCGCGGCTGCCACCGGCACGGCGGCCAGCGGCACACGTGTCTCCGTCGCTGTAACCTTGTCGGCTTCCATCACGCTGTCCGGAGGGCGCGCAAATCCCCTCCAAGCCGCAGTCTACCCCGTCAATCGAGGCCTGTGTCGCCACATTGACGCCTGTTGTGGAGCGGCCACAAACTCGCGCAGTATCGTGGCCGTTGGGGAACGGGAGACATCCATGCAGCACGCCACGCAGGTCGCGCTCACCCGCCGCGTCATCGATTTCGTGGACCGCAGCACGACGGAACTCGCGCCGGCGCTGTTCCTCAACCCCGTCGCCACCTACACCTGCCCGCGGCAGGCCGCGCGCGAGGCCGAGCGCTTTTTCAGCAGCGCGCCGCTGTTCTTCGGCCTTTCCTGCGAGCTGTCGAACCCCGGCGACTTCCGCGCCGACGACCTGAGCGGCGTGCCCGTCCTCGTCGTGCGCGGCAAGGACGGCGCACTCAACGCCTTCCTCAACGTCTGCCGCCACCGCGGCGCCAAGGTCGCGTCGGGGCGCGGCTCAGGCAAGCGCCTGTTCGTGTGCCCCTACCACGCCTGGACCTACGATCTCGACGGCCGCCTGACGCGCATCGCCCCCGCCGAGGGCTTCCCCGGCGTCACCTGCGAGGAGCGCAGCCTGGTCCCGCATCCCCGTCGCCGAGAAGCACGGCCTCATCTTCGTGCAAGCCTCGCCCGGCGCCTGCCATCGACGTCGATTCACTCCTCGGCGACGACCTCGCTGCGGAGTTCGCCGCCTACAGCTTCGACACCTACAGCCACTACCAGACCCAGACGCTCGCCAAGGACATGAACTGGAAGCTCGTCATCGACACGTTCCTGGAGACCTGGCACGTGGCGACGCTGCACAAGGAGACCGTCGGGCCCGATCTTCCAGCCTAACGTCAACGCCTACGACGCCTTCGGCCGCAACGGCCGCCTCATCATCCCGCGCCGCTCGCTCATGGACAGCAAGGGCCGCCCCAAGTCCACGTGGGACCTGCTCACCCACAGCGCCATCGTCTACACCCTGTTCCCCAACGCGCTGCTCGTCTGGCAGGGCGATCACCTGGAGACCTGGCGCTCATTCCCCGTCGACGGCGCCGCCGACCGATGCATCGCCGAGGCCGCTCTGTTCACACCCAAGCCCGCCGACACCGACAAGGCCAGGCGCTACTGGGACCGCAACATGGATCTGCTGATGCGCACCGTCGACGCGGAAGACTTCCCCGTCTGCCTCGACATCCAGCGCGGCTTCGCCGCGAACGCGCAAACCCACATCACCTTCGGTCGCAACGAGCCCGCACTCGGCCACTACCACGGCTGCATCCAGCAGGCGGTGGGGCAGGTGTAGGTTGTCGTCCCCGGAACGATAGTGAGCAGCGCTCGCTGCCATTCTGTGGATGTGATAGCTTGTTCTCATGTCCGACCTTTTTGACCAAGCCGTGGCTAAAGTCCGGGAGCTTCCCGAGGAGGACCAGGAGCGCGCGGCGCAATCCCTGCTCGTCTTTGCGGAACTTGCCAAGCAGGGCGCCTATCAGCTTTCCCCTGGGGAGCGCGCGGCTATCGAGGAGTCGAAGGCGCAAGTGCGCCGCGGGGAGTTGGCCAGCGACGAAGAAGTTGACGCCGCTTACGCCCGCTTTCGCACATGAAGGCACGCTATTCCAAGCGAGCCATTCACGACTTGATCAGCATTGCCGACTACATGCGGGAGCGCAATCCGCAGGCGTCAGTTGCCATCGAGCAGCGTATCAGATCCGCCATCGGTCAACTTGAGCTGTTTCCGTTCATCGGTAGGACAACCGATGATCCGGAAATCCGCGTTTTGCCGATCGTGCACTATCCGTATGTGGTGTTTTACGAGGTTCTGGAGGACGAGGTCGTAGTTCACCACATCCGGCACGGGCGTCGTGCTCCGCCCGAGCCTGCCGACACACGCTCCTGACTGAAGCAAGAAGGGCGTCCCTGCGGGCTGCCGCTCCGCGTGCGGCGTTCACTCGAGCCCTGGTGCCGCTCGCCTCACCGCCTCGGGGGTCCTGCATCAGCGCGTCGAAGCCGCCACCCCGAACGCTTCCGTCGCCGTTGCATTCGCGGGCGACGGCGTGGCAGTTTGCGCGCGGCGCGGACACGAGCGCGCGTACGCCAGGTCGGGAGCCCTATCGCATGCCGAAATTTCGCATCGTCACGCCTGCGGGCGCTTCGTTCTCCACCGCTGGCGGCGGCTACGCCTTCGAGATGGAGGCGCTGGAAGGGCTGGACGCCGAGATCGTCGAAACCCCCACGACGGAGGAAGGCTTCATCGCCGCCGCCAAGGGTGCGGACGCCGTCTACGCCAAGGGCATGAAGTTCACCCGCCGCATGATCAACTCGCTCGACAAGGCCCGCGTCATCGCGCTCGGTTCGGTCGGCGTGGACTACGTCGACGTCGCCGCCGCGACCGAACGCGGCATCCCCGTCACCAACTGCCCCGACACCTTCATCGAGGAAGTGGCCGATCACGCCATGATGCTGCTGCTCGCCACCCACCGGCGTGCGCTGGAGCAGGATCGCATGGTGCGCGAAGGCCGCTGGTCCGAGGGCCGCCCGCAGCTGCTGCAGGTGCCACGGCTGATGGGCATGACGCTCGGGTTCATTGCCTTCGGCCGCGTCGCCCGCGCCGTCGCCCATCGCGCCCGCCCGTTCGGCCTGCGCCTGATGGCGTTCGACCCGTTCCTCGACGAACTCGCGATCGCCGGTACTGGCGTCGAGCCGGCAAGCCTGTCGGAGGTACTCGCGCGCGCCGATTTTCTCTCCATGCACCTTCCCGCCACGCCCGAGGCGCTCGGCTTCCTGAAGGAGCAGCACTTCAAGCAGATGAAGAAGTCGGCGATCTTCATCAACACCGGGCGCGGGCCGACGGTGGTCGAAAGCGCGCTGATCAAGGCCCTGCAGGAAGGCTGGATCGCCGCCGCGGGTCTCGACGTGCTCGCGCAGGAGCCGCCCAAGCCCGACAATCCGCTGCTGGCCATGAAGAACGTCATCCTGTCCCCGCACAACGCCTCGGCGTCGGCCCGCTTCGATCCGGGCCGCAAGCGCCGCGTCGGCCAGGAGCTCGCGCTCGTGCTGACCGGACGCTGGCCGATGTCGTGCGTCAACCCCGCCGTGCTGCCCAACAGCGGACTGCGCCGCTGGCAGCCGGTGTCCATGGAGCGCGGGCCGAACGCTTGAAGCGCATGGAGGGCGCGTCCCGCTACCTCAACCGTCATCCCCGCGAAGGCGGGGACCCAGGTCACGTCAACGCACAGGTGCGGGCGACGCTGTCGGTAACGCCTCGCCGGCGAGCTATGCCGCGCGGCGCTTGATGTCCATCAGCAGGGTCTCGACCCGGCGCACCTCGGCGATTCCGACGAGGTCCTCCGCCTTGGTCACCGCGCCGCCGTCGCCGTCCTTCTCGTAACCCAGGATCAGCCGCAGATTGCCTGAGCCGTCGGGCCGCTCCTTGCGTTCGATGGAGCGGATCAGGTCGGGCAGTATCGACTTCACGTGTCTCGTGCGCCCCTCGGTGATGGTGATGAACCGCTTGTTGGTGAGCGCATAGACTGTTCGGCGCGCGGTGCGAAAGGCGGCGAAGGGCGCCAGCAGCATGGCGAGGCCGATCAGCACGAACGGCAAACCGAACAGCGCCATCACCCACCCCATGGTCTGGCCAGTCGAGCCGGCAAATGGCGCGCCTTTGCTCATCAGCAAACTGCCGAGGACGGTCGCTTCCCAGAAGACGGAGAACGCCAGCCAGGGAATGCCGAAGATCCAGATCAGGCTGGTCCAGGCGAATGCGCGCCATGCGCCCGGGCGACCGATCCAGCGTACGGATTCGCCGGCGGTCTCGCGTTGTACGGCGGCCTCGAGCCAGGCTGGCAGCGTGTCGGACATGGATCGCTGGCTATCAGACCACCATTGTGGTCCCGTGAAAGCAGGCCTCATGGGCCGGCAATTGCTGCAACCTTGGTAAAGAAAACCCAAGGCGCCCCGTTCTCCTCGCGGCGCCTACTTCCGTCCCACCGCCGCCAGCGCCGCCTCGCGCGCCTGCATGATGCCGATGTAGCCGCGGTTGTGGGTCGGGCTCACCACGATCTCGTTGATGCACACGTGGCCGGGCTGCCCCGCCACGAAGGCGATGATGTTGCCCATGTCCTCCGATTGCACCATGCGCGCCAGCGTCTCCGGCGTCTCCGGGATCGGTCGGTTGACGAGGATGGGCGTCGCCACCTCGCCGGGGCACACCACGCAGCTGCGGATGCCGTTGCGGCATTCCTCCAGGTTGATCGTGTGGCTCATGGCGACCATGCCGTGCTTGGCCGCCGTGTAGGCCGGCCCCGACACCGGCCCGATGAACCGTCCCGCCCACGAGGCCGTATGGATGATGATGCCGTCCTTCTGCGCGCGCATGATCGGCAGCACCGCCTGCACGACGTAGAACGCGCTCGTCAGGTTGCCGGTGATGACCGCGTCGGCGCCCTCGGGCTTGAGCTTGTTCCAGGCCCGCTCGGGCACATTCATGCCGGCGTTGTTGACGACGATGTCGAGCCGGCCGTGCGCGGCGCGGATCGCATCGGCGACCTTCTGCACCGCCGCCGCCTTCGTCACGTCCGCAAGGTGCACCGAGGCTTGTCCGCCGGCCTTCGCAATCTTGGCCGCGACCGCTTCGAGCGGTTCCTTCCGCCGCCCCGTCAGCACCACAATTGCGCCATCCCGCGCCAGCGCCAGCGCTGCGCCTTCCCCGATGCCCGTGCCCGCGCCCGTCACCCAGGCAATCTTTCCGGCAAGTCCCACGGCGTTCCCCCGATATCCTCGTTGTCGTTGCGATGATGCATCGCGTTGATGATGCGACAGATTGTGCACTCGGTCTTTCTTCTATCACTCATCAGTGAAGAGCGCTTCTCGCGCACGCGCGGTGCACCCATGTGCTCGCGTAGGACCCCGGGGCTCGGGCGTCGCAGAAGGTGTAAGTTCGATGTTGGATATTGTTGCCGACCGGCCGGAGGTCACGGATGTGATCGCGGCCGAGCCCCACCGTATCAGGCGTGTCTTCAGTACGCTGGCCCTCGCGTTCGCCGCAGACCCTCCGAGCCGCTGGCTGTTCCCCGAGCCGGAGAGCTACCTGCAGCACTTCCCGGCGTTTGCCCGCGCACTCGCCGGACCCTCCCTGCAGCGGCGCACCGCACTCGCCACCGCCGACTATGGCGCCGTCGCCCTGTGGCTCGCGCCCGGCGACGGTCCCGACGAGGACGCGATGGCGGATTTGATCGACGAGGAGGTGCGCCCCGACAAGAAGGACGACGTGGCCGCGGTGATAGAGGAAATGGGCCGTTACCATCCGCTGGGGCCGCACTGGTATCTTCCGTTCATTGGCGTCGAGCCCTCCCGGCAGGGACACGGTCTCGGCGGCGCGTTGCTGCGCAGTTCGCTGGCTCGCGTCGATGCCGACGGATTGCCCGCCTACCTGGAGTCGTCCAACCCTCGAAACCGCGCGCTCTACGAGCGTCACGGCTTCGAAGCTCTCGGCGAGATCAGGATCGGCAGCTGCCCGCCCATCGTCCCAATGCTCCGCGTCGCACGAGGCTGAGCCTCGCCGCAATCAGCCGATGCTGATCTTTGTTGGCGTGAGAAACTGATACCTCGGCACCGGCAGGTTCGTCAGCGCCGGCCCGCCGCGCACCCTGCCCGAGACGTCGAAGCGGGCCGCATGGCAGGGGCAGAACCACGCCTCCTCCGAGTCGCGCCGTCCTGCCTGCTCCGAGGACTTCAGTATGCATCCCAGGTGCGTGCATAAGCCCACCACCACCAGCCAGTTCTCGTGTCCCGCGATGGTCCGGTTGCGGTCATCCGCCGGCGTCCGCGCGGGGAGCACCGCGTTGCGTGCCAGCGGGTCCCGGAGGTGTGACAGGGAAACGCCGCGCGCCTCCTGCACCTCCTCGCGCGTCCGGTTGCGGATGAAAATGGGCGAGCCCCGCCACAGGACGGTAATGCTCTGTCCCGGCTGGATGGGCGCAAGATCGACGTCTGTCACTTGCGGCGGCGGCGTGCCGCGATGCGGGTTCATCTGGTCGACGAAGGGCCACAACGCTACCGCACCGCCGACAGCGGCGAACGCTCCCGCCGCCTGCACGATGAAATCCCTGCGACAAGGTTGGCTGCTCTCGACGAGCTCTGCCATGGCGAGCTCCTACGGTTGCGAGGGAACTCCATCCTACAACTCCGATATACGCCCAATGGTCAGCACGGTGTCACAGCGGCAACTGTGCACGGGCATCTGTCTCAAAGCTTCCGCCGGCTCTTCAAGCGAAGCGCACTTTTGCAGCCCCGGTGGACTGGGCTCCCGCCTCCGCGGGAGTGACAACTGGAGAACATATCGCTTTCCACGGGCGTCATCCCCGCGCAGGCGGGGACCCAGGTCACCGCGATGCACGGGTGCCGGTCGAGCTTAGTGGACAGCGCGCCACGCACACCAACGCTCCAGTGTCCGCGGGCTTTTCATGGCGACCGCCCGGCGCCCGGGCCGGACAGACCGTCCGCGCAATCGCGCCAGCAAGATTGTCACTCGAGGTTCATTTCGAACAGATAGTTCGTGAGGCGTTGGAACAGTTCGGCGCGTGGCAAGCCGATATCGGCGAGCCAGTCATCGGGAAGGGCGTCGATGGTCCGTTGCGGAACCGCTGTATCGATCAGGCCCGTCAGGCCACGTACCGCCTCCTCGCCTCGACGTCCGGCGAGAAGATGGTTGGCCGGCAAGGTCGTCTGGGGCCGGGTGTCGCCGCGCGCAAGCCGGTTGATCAGGAGGCACGCCCCGAAATCGATCGCCCAATAGGCGCCGGCCGCATCGCGTAGGATGTTCGGGATTGGCGCGGGTGCGGTCGACGTTCTGCAACAACGCGTCAACTGCCGCCAGACGGTCGGCGAAGATGTCGGGCAGCCTGTCCAATTCATTACCGGCGATGTCATGCGCCTCCGCAATGAACGCCA
>CAWALW010000003.1:0-11741 GCA_963782855.1 uncultured Alphaproteobacteria bacterium
AGGGAATATCGTAGAAATGCATCCCGGAGGCCGAGCCCCGGCGAGGCCATCCGGGGTCTTTCCCGATCGGCACGATTTATAGAGCGGGAAAGGTCCCGGACAGCCTCGCTCTGCTCGGCCTCCGGGAACGCAGACGGGTTCATGCCGCTCCACTGCACCCGGCAACGCACGGCATAGCCCTCTCTTCAGTGTCGTTCGTGAGCGCCGGCTGATTTTATGGGAGATCGCACTCGCGAGGGATCCCGCCCGCCGCCTCAAGCCCGCGTCGGCTTCAGCCGCAGTTCCAGCAGGGCCGGTACGGGCGGACCGCCGGGCGGCGCGGTCGATGTCATCGGCTGGAGCCGGATCGCCCCGCCCGCGCCGCCGACCAGCACGCCGAGCTGTGCGCCGCCTGTTACGCCCCGATACTCGCCTTCGAGGCCCGGCGAGATCGACTTTGGGCTGCTCCGAAAGCACAGACCAAACCAGCACCCGCTTTCCGGCCGGGATGTCGGCCGGCCCCACGCGCTTGATGCGGCCGGTGAAATCCCCATCGAGGCCCGCCTGACCCTTGAAGCTGCAGGAGAGGGTGGCGTCAGTTGCCGCCTGCGGCGGCGTTTCACCGGTCGTGCACGTCAGGGTGCCCAGGTTCGTCGTGCGCGGTTGCGCTGAAGTCGCCGGAATGGCCACCGCCAGTACGGCTAGTCCCAACCACGCCTTCAGCATCCGCATCATCAGGTCTCCTGAAAAAGGAAAGGCCTCGCGCGATGGCGAAGCCTTTCCAAGAGCGAGTTCAGAGGTTAGTTGCGATCCTTCGGGCCATCGCCGCCGCGACCGGGGCCGCCGCCATCGCGCCCGCCGCCGTCACGCGCTGCCGGACCGCTGCGCTCGCCACCGCGTTCGCCACGTTGGATGGCAGAACCCGGAGCCGGACGAGCCGGCCGCTCGCGCACTTCGGCTTGCGACTTGTTGCGATCCGGACGTGCGTCGCGCGTCGTCCGGTTGGGCTGGTCGTTCTTCTTCATGCCCTGCTTCAGGCCGCGTTCGCTGCGGTCGTCCTTGCGATCCATCCGCCGATCGTTGCGATCCTTCTGCCGATCGCTGCGGTCGGTGCGGCGCTCGGTCTTGGTGGTGTCGCTCCGATCACGTTCGACGTTGACGCGAGCCTTGCCGCGCGCGCCGTCGTGGTTACGCCACGTCGTGCGCCAGCGGGTGCGCTCGGTATAGAACGGCCGGGCGCGATAGTAGCGGTCCCAATAGCTGTCAAACGAGAACACGACCACCGGCAAGCCAATGCGGGGTCCGTACTCGATCAGCCGCACGCGACGCTGCTGATAGAGGTAGGAAAGATCGTCGCCGCGCACCCAACCGCGTGCGTCGCGCCAGGCGATGTCGCACCACTGATAAGCGCGCACGCAGCCGAATACCGTGACCCGCGCGTCATCGGGAATCTGATCGACGACGGGAAAGTCGAGGGCCGGGCCTGCGCGCAGGGATACCGGTTCCGCTGTGATGGCCGTGACGGCGGCCGATGCGAGGCTCGGCGCAGCCAACAGGCCGGCCAGCGTCGCTGCCATAGTGATTGTTGTTCGCTTCATACGTTGCTCCACTTCGTTCAGATTGCGCGAGGCGCAGAACGCCCGGCGTTGCGTTCACTGCGCTTTGCTCATACGCCTCGTGCCTAAAACGCATGACCGGGGTGCACGTTCCGGCTCGATGCGTCGCAATTGTCGCGGCAAGCGAACGCGCGCAGCTTCACAGCTCCGCTCACGCAATCTTGTAGTGGAACAATTTCAGCTCAGCGCCGCTTGGCGCGCAGCCCGGACGGACGGCGCCATCTGCGGTTGAGTTCAGCCACCACGTTTTCCGCGTTGGACACCACGCCGAAGATGCCGCCCTCGACCGTCACCATATGTACCGCGGCCGCATGCGCGTAGGCATCGCCGCTCGCGCAGCAGTCCTCGATCAGCATGCATTCGAAACCGCGGTCGTTCGCCTCGCGCAGGGTTGAGTGCACGCAAACATCGGTCGTGCAGCCGGTAAACATCAGATGCGTGATGCCCTGCACGCGCAGCACATTCTCCAGGTCCGTGTGCGTGAACGCACCGTTCGCCGTCTTGTCGATAAGGATGTCGTCCTCGTGCACGGGGATCTCCGGCACGATCTGGAATCCGGGCGAAGAGCGGATCAGCATCGGCGTCTTGGCGAGCGCGGAGCGAAGCTGGCGCCGCTGCGACATCCGCATGACGTCCGCCAGGTCGGCGCGATGACCCTGGCGCGTGTGGATGATCACGCAGCCCGCAGCGCGCGCGCTCTCGATCACCGCGTTGACGTTGGGCAAAATCGCGCGCAGCGGTGCGGTGTCGTAGCCCTTGCTGGCGAGGTAGCCGTCCTCCGATAGGAAGTCGATCTGCAGGTCGATCACCAGCAGCGCCGTCGCCGTCGGGTCGAGGTCGCCCTCGCCCGGAAAATCGGAGGGCCGTCCGCGGATGACCTTGCGCGCCATGGTCTTGAACTTTCCTTGCCGGCCGAAAGCGTTAACGGGCTGGCCCCACTTGCCGCCCCGCGCGACATGCGTCAATAGTCCGCGCACATGCTCACCCGGACCAACCCTTGATGCCGCCCGTTCTGAAGCCGTTCATCCTCGGCTGGGAGGAGTGGGTCGCGCTGCCCGAACTGGGCCTGCCCGCCATCAAGGCCAAAGTCGACACGGGCGCGCGCACCTCGGCGCTGCATGCCTACTACGTGCAACCCTTCGGCTCCGCGCGCTCGCGCAAGATCCGGTTCGGCATCCATCCCGTGCCGCGGCGCGACGACATCTCGGTCGAATGCACCGCGCGCCTGATCGACCGGCGCGAGGTGCGCAGCTCCAACGGCGAGCGCGAGCAGCGCTACGTGATCGAAACCCCCATCCAGATCGGCGACCAGGAGTGGCCGATCGAGGTGACGCTCACCAACCGCAACACCATGACCTACCGCATGCTGCTCGGCCGCCAGGCGATCGCCGACGGCATCCTTGTCGATCCCGCCTCCTCTTTCCTTCAGCCCAAGCTGCGCTACACTCTCTACGGCAGGCGCGAGGGCTGGTTCGGGGCGCGGCCCCGCTGCGCCTCCAGCCTCGCGGATCAGCCGGAACACCACCGCCACCGCGATCAGTCCGAAGACGATGCCGCCGGCCATGAACCCGATGAGCACGCCCTTGGCGCCGGCCCACGTCGCGCCCAGCGCGGTGAAGGGCAAGGTCCCGAGCGTGGCCCGCCCCCAGTTCAGCAGCGTCGCATAGTGCGGGCGGCCGAGCGTATTGCAGGCCGCGTTGGAGACGAACAGCGTGCCGAAGAACACGAACAGGGGTGCAATCCAGCGGCAGTAGAACAGAATGAGATCGGCGGCCTCGCCGCTTGCGTCGAAGAGGCTCACCAGCGCCGGCGCCGCCAGCGCCAGCACCACCCAGGCCGCCGCCGTGAAGTAGATCGCCACGCGCAGCGCCTCGGTCAGCGCCAGGCGTACGCGCGCGAAGGACTGCGCACCGAGGTTCTGGCCGATGATCGGCCCACGGCACCCGACAGGGCGAAGATGGCGCCGAACGCCACCGGCGTGATGCGGCCGATCACCGCCCAGGCCGCCACCGCCGCGTCGCTGAAACGCGCGATCGTCATCGTGACGAAGGCGTTGCTGACGGGCGTCGCCACGTTGGCGAGCACGGCCGGAAGTGCAGAATCGGGCGATCAGCGGCACGTCTCGGCGCAATGTCGACCATTCGGGCCTCGCCATCAGCCCGTGCAGCCGCTCGACCGGCAGTGCAGCCCGAAGCAGCGACGCACACGCGCGCGATGACGCTCGCGACCGCCGTCCCGTGGATGCCGAGGCCCGAGCCAGAGGATGAAGATCGGATCGAGCGCCGTGTTGACGATCGCGCCCGACAGCGTGACGTACATCGCGCGCCGCGGATCGCCGACCGAGCGCAGCACGGCGGCGGAGCACATCGCCGACGATCAGCAGCGGCAGCGTCGGGATGATGAGCGCGTGTAGCCGTGGGCGAGTGCGATGCGTGCGCCCGGCCGCGCCGAGCCCGCCAGCAGGCCGGCAGCAGGGCCACATTACCGCGAGGACGTGAGTATTGCCACAACGCGACGCTTGCCACATGCAGGTTCACGGACAGCCGCCGCGCCCGCGCCAGTCGCCGGCGCCGAGCGCGGGCGACACCAGCGAGCTCGTTGCGATGGCAAGCCCGATACCCACCGACACCGTGAAGAACAGGATCGAACTCGCATAGCCGATCGCCGCCAGCACCTCCACGTCGCCAAGCAGGCCCAGGAACAGGATGTTGGCGAAGTCGCCGAAGAAGATCGCCATCAGCCCGATGGCGCTGGTGCCGGTCATCACGAAGATGTGGCGGGCGATCGATCCCGTCACGAACCGCGCGCGCGGAACCGTCCGTTCCGGCGGCGCAACCTCTTCCGGCTGAAGGGTATCTGCGGGCATGCGCCCTCTTTCCGCGCTCCCCGCCGCGTTGGCAACGTCAATCTTGCGGGGTGCGCAGTGCTGCCAACGGCCCGCGCGCATGGACAGCATCGTCGCGCAATGCAAAAATCACCGTCATTCCATGACGTTCACCGGAGGCCCCTCATGCTGACGCTTTATTACGGTCCGGGCGCTTGCTCGATGGCCGCGCACATCGTGCTCGAGGAGAGCGGCGAGAAGTATGAGCCCCGGCGCATGGACCTGTCCAAGGGCGAGCAGCGCACCGAAGCCTACATGAAGATCCACCCGCTCGGCCGCGTCCCCGCGCTCGGCCTCGACGACGGCTCATCGCTCAGCGAGAACACCGCAATCCTTCCCTTCCTCGGCAAGCGCTTCAAGCTGTGGCCGACCGACCCGGTCGCGGAGGCGCGCGCGCTCTCCCTCATCGGCTTCTTCGCCTCCACCGTGCACCCCGCGCACGCGCACGTCTCGCGCCCCGAGCGCTACGCCACCGACAAGGCGCACTTCCCCGGCATCCAGGCGCAAGGCCGCAAGATGTTCCAAGATTACCTGACGCAGGTCGACGGCATGCTCGCGGGACGGGAGTGGCTCTCCGACCAGTATTCCGTGCTCGATCCCTACGCCTTCACCTTCTACACCTGGGGCGTGCGCCGCGAGCTGCCGATGGGCGAACTCAAGAACTACACCGCCCACAAAGACCGCATGCTCTCCCGCCCCGCCGTACAACGCGTGGTGGAGGACGAGAAGGTGAAGGTGTAGCGGGTTTCGCCAGCCTTGCCAGCGCCCTTCGACAGCCTCAGGGCGAGGAAGGTTGGCGTTTGTCCCGGCTCGCTACAAGCACCAACCCAGTGGTGAGCTTGTCGAACCACGGCGCTATCCGGGCCCGCCGATCTTCGCAGTATCGTTTCAGATGCGCTGAGGCTTTGCACTGCGTTCCCGGAAGCCGAGGCATTAAGCCGAGGCTGTCCGGGACCTTCACCCCAACGTCACGGGGGAGGACCCCGGCTCTTCGCGCTTACGCGCTACGGCCGGGGACGCAGTCGAATTTGGGGGTCTCAGGCAACGGGGCATCGTCCCCCCATCTCAATGATAAATGTACGTCACCAAAAACGTCCGATTCGACCGGCGGTGCGTTGGGTGGCGGGAACGGGAAGCTCGCCTGCTTCACCGAAAACACCACCTCCTGGTCCAGCACGGGTATTCCCGCGCTCCCGAGCAGCTGCACCTCCATGAGGTCGCCGTTCGGTGAAATGAGGAACCGCACCGTCACGCGCCCACGCATGTCGCGCGGCCGCGGCAGCGTCTTGCGCAGCGCGCGGATGACGCCGCGGCCGAACTCGTCGTTCTCGCCAGAGCGCGTGTACCCGGCCGGACGCGACATGGCGGCGCCGCTGCCGCCCGGAACGGTCGGCAGCTCGGGCATCGTGAAGTCCAGCTTCAGTCGCGCGTCCTTCTGCGGCTTCGGCGCCGCCTTCGGGGTGGGCTCGCTCGGCTTTGCGCCCTGCGGCGGCGGCAGCTTCTCGAGCGCCTCCGGCGCGACCGCAAAGGGCGACGGCGGCGCCTTCAGCTCCATCTCGATTTTGGGAGGGGCCGGCTTCTCCTGCGGCGGCGCGAGCGCGTCGGTCTTGGTTTCGGCGGGCTCCGCCGGCTTCGCTTCAGCTGGCTTTTGCTCCGCCGGTTTCTGCTCGGCCTGCTTCTTCGGCTCGCCCTTGTCAGCTTTGCTCTCGTCGGCCGCCTTGCGCGCGGGCGCATCGTCCCCCTTCGGCGCGCCGGCCTCGGCAAACGAGTTCTTGGCCTTGAGGTCCGCTGCGTCGATCAGCTCCACGCTGATGCCGTCCGGCCGTCCGCCCTTCTCGCCCATCTGGCGCGACGACGCCGACCGCGACGCCTCAACCAGCAACGCGGCGTGCAGCACCGACGCGCAAGCGAGCCCGATCCAGAACACCCGCTCCTGCGCGGCTGCCACCGGCACGGCGGCCAGCGGCACACGTGTCTCCGTCGCTGTAACCTTGTCGGCTTCCATCACCCCTGTCCGGAGGGCGCGCGAATCCCCTCCAAGCCGCAGTCTACCTCGTCAATCGAGGCCTGTGTCGCCACATTGACGGCTGTTGTGGAGCGGCCACAAACTCGCGCAGTATCGTGGCCGTTGGGGAACGGGAGACATCCATGCAGCACGCCACGCAGGTCGCGCTGACCCGCCGCGTCATCGATTTCGTGGACCGCGGCACGACGGAACTCGCGTCGGCGCTATTCCTCAACCCCGTCTCCACCTACACCTGCCCGCGGCAGGCCGCGCGCGAGGCCGAGCGCTTTTTCCGCAACGCGCCGCTGTTCTTCGGCCTTTCCTGCGAACTGCCGAACCCCGGCCACTTCCGCGCCGACGACCTGGGCGGCGTGCCGGTGCTGGTCGTGCGCGGCAAGAACGGCGTCCTCAACGCCTTCCTCAACGTCTGCCGCCACCGCGGCGCCAAGGTTGCGTCGGGACGCGGCTCCAAGCGCCTGTTCGTGTGCCCCTACCACGCCTGGACCTACGACCTCGACGGCCGCCTCACGCGCATCGCCCCCGCCGAGGGCTTCCCCGGCGTCACCTGCGAGGAGCGCAGCCTCGTCCCGATCCCCGTCGCCGAGAAGCACGGCCTCATCTTCGTGCAAGCCTCGCCCGGCCCTGCCATCGACGTCGATTCACTCCTCGGCGACGACCTCGCCGCGGAGTTCGCCGCCTACGGCTTCGACACTTACAGCCACGACCAGACGCAGACGCTCGCCAAGGACATGAACTGGAAGCTCGTCATCGACACGTTCCTGGAGACCTGGCACGTGGCGACGCTGCACAAGGAGACCGTCGGTCCGATCTTCCAGCCCAACGTCAACGTCTACGACGCCTTCGGCCGCAACGGCCGCCTCATCATCCCGCGCCGCTCGCTGATGGAGAGCAAGGGCCGCCCCGAGAACACGTGGGACCTGCTCACCCACAGCGCCATCGTCTACACCCTGTTCCCCAACGCGCTGCTCGTCTGGCAGGGCGATCACCTGGAGACGTGGCGCTCCTTCCCTGTCAACGGCGCCGCCGACAGATGCATCGCCGAGGCCGCGCTCTTCACGCCCAAGCCCGCCGACACCGACAAGGCCAAGCGCTACTGGGACCGCAACATGGATCTCCTGATGCGCACGGTGGAGGCGGAAGATTTCCCCGTCTGCCTCGACATCCAACGTGGCTTCGCCGCCAACGCGCAAACCCACATCACCTTCGGCCGCAACGAGCCCGCGCTCGGGCACTACCACAGCTGCATCCAGCAGGCGGTTGGGCAGGTGTAGCTGCCATCCCGGAATTCCGCAAAAGCGGAATATCCGGGACCCAGGGAACGTTGCATTCGCGGGTGATGGCGTGGCAGTTTGCGCGCGGCGCGGACACGAGCGCGCACACGTCAGGTCGGGAGCCCTATCGCATGCCGAAATTTCGGATCGTCACGCCTGCGGGTGCTTCATTCTCCACCGCTGGCGGTGGCTATGCCTACGAGATGGAGGCGCTGGAAGGCCTCGACGCCGAGATCGTCGAAAGCCCGGCGACGGAGGAAGGCTTCATCGCCGCCGCCAAGGGCGCGGACGCCGTCTACGCCAAGGGCATGAAGTTCACGCGCCGCATGATCGACTCGCTCGACAAGGCCCGCATCATCGCGCTGGGCTCGGTCGGCGTGGACTACGTCGATGTCGCCGCGGCGACCGAGCGCGGCATCCCCGTCACCAACTGCCCCGACACCTTCATCGAGGAAGTCGCCGACCACGCCATGATGCTGCTGCTCGGCACCCACCGGCGCGCGCTGGAGCAGGACCGCATGGTGCGCGAAGGCCGCTGGTCCGAGGGCCGCCCGCAGCTGCTGCAGGTGCCGCGCCTGATGGGCATGACGCTCGGGTTCATCGCCTTCGGCCGCGTCGCCCGCGCCGTCGCCCATCGCGCCCGCCCGTTCGGCCTGCGCCTGATGGCGTTCGACCCGTTCCTCGACGAACTCGCGATCGCCGGCACTGGCGTCGAGCCCGCAAGCCTTTCCGAAGTACTCGCGCGCGCCGATTTCCTCTCCATGCACCTTCCCGCCACGCCCGAGGCGCTCGGCTTCCTGAAGGAACAGCACTTCAAGCAGATGAAGAAGTCGGCGATCTTCATCAACACCGGCCGCGGGCCGACGGTGGTCGAAAGCGCTCTGATCAAGGCGCTGCAGGAAGGCTGGATCGCCGCCGCGGGCCTCGACGTGCTCGCGCAGGAACCGCCCAAGCCCGACAATCCGCTGCTGACAATGAAGAACGTCATCCTGTCCCCGCACAACGCCTCGGCTTCGGCCCGTTTCGATCCGGGCCGCAAGCGCCGCGTCGGCCAGGAGCTGGCGCTCGTGCTGAGCGGCCGCTGGCCGATGTCGTGCGTCAACCCCGCGGTTCTCCCCGCGAGCGGCTTGCGCCGCTGGCAGCCGGTGTCCATGGAGCGCGGACCGAACGCTTAGGCTGCAGCGGTCTCGGGCTTGGGGACTAGGCCGCGCGCCGCTTCAAATCCATCAGCAGGTTCTCGACCTTGCGCACGTCGGGAATGGCGATGAGGTCCTCCGCCGTGGTCACCGCACCGCCGTCGCCGTCCTTCTCGTAGCCCAGGATCAGTCGCAGGTTGCCTGAGCCGTCGGGCCGCTCCTTGCGCTCGATGGAGCGGATCAGGTCGGGCAGTATCGACTTGACGTGTCTCGTGCGCCCCTCGGTGATGGTGATGAACCGCTTGTTGGTGAGCGCGTAGACTGTTCGGCGCGCGGTGCGAAAGGCGGCGAACGGCGCCAGCAGCATGCCGAGGCCGATCAGCACGAACGGCAGCCCGAACAACGCCATGACCCACCCCATGGTCTGGCCCATCGAGCCGGCAAATGGCGCACCTTTGCTCATCAGCAGGCTACCGACGACGGTCGCTTCCCAGAACAGGGAGAACGCCAGCCAGGGAATGCCGAAGATCCAGATCAGGCTCGTCCAGGCGAACGCGCGCCACGCGCCGGGACGACCGGTCCAGCGCAGGGACTTCGCCGGCGGTCTCGCGTTGTACGGCGGCCTCGAGCCAGGCTGGCAGCGTGTCGGACATGGATCGCTGGCTATCAGACCACCATTATGGTCCCGTGAAAGCAGGCGTCGTGGGCCGGCAATTGCTGCAACCTTGGTAAAGAAAACCCAAGGCGCCCCGTTCTCCTCGCGGCGCCCGCCTACTTCCGCCCAACCGCTGCCAGCGCCGCCTCGCGCGCCTGCATGATGCCGATGTAGCCGCGGTTGTGGGTTGGGCTCACCACAATCTCGTTGATGCACACGTGGCCGGGCTGGCTCGCCACGAAGGCGACGATGTTGCCCATGTCCTCCGGCTGCACCATGCGCGCCAGCGTCTCCGGCGTCTCCGGGATCGGCCGGTTGACGAGGATGGGCGTCGCCACCTCGCCGGGGCACACCACGCAGCTGCGGATGCCGTTGCGGCATTCCTCCAGGTTGATCGTGTGGCTCATGGCGACCATGCCGTGCTTGGCCGCCGTGTAGGCCGGCCCCGACACCGGCCCGATGAACCGTCCCGCCCATGAGGCCGTATGGATGATGGTGCCGTCCTTCTGCGCGCGCATGATCGGCAGCACCGCCTGCACCACGTAGAACGCGCTCGTCAGGTTGCCCGTGATGACCGCATCGGCGCCCTCGGGCTTGAGCTTGTTCCAGGCCCGCTCGGGCACATTCATGCCGGCATTGTTGACGACGATGTCCAGCCGGCCGTGCGCGGCGAGGATCGCATCGGCGACCTTCTGCACGGCGGCCGCCTTCGTCACGTCGGCGAGGTGGACCGAGGCCTGTCCCGCCGGCCTTCGCGATCTTGTCAGCGACGGCCTCCAGCGGTTCCTTCCGTCGCCCCGTCAGCGCCACAATTGCGCCATCCCGCGCCAGCGCCAGCGCTGCACCTTCCCCGATGCCCGTGCCCGCGCCCGTCACCCAGGCAATCTTTCCGGCAAGTCCCACGGCGTTCCCCGATATCCTTGTTGTCGTTGCGATGATCCATCGCATTGACGATGCGACAGTTTGTTCACGCGGCCTTTCTTCTATCACTCCTCAGTGAAGTGCGCTTCTCGCGCACGCGCGATGCTCCCATGTGCTCGCGTAGGACCCCGGGGCTCGGGCGTCGCAGAAGGCGTAAGTTCAATGTTGGATATCGTCGCAGACCGGCGCGCGGACGCCGATGTCGTCGCGGCCGAGCCCCACCGTATCAGGCGTGTCTTCAGCACGCTGGCTCTCGCGTTCGCCGCAGATCCCGCCAGCCGCTGGCTGTTCCCCGAGCCCGAGAGCTACCTGCAGCACTTCCCGGCCTTCGCCCGCGCGCTTGCCGGACCCTCCCTCCAGCGGCGCACCGCACTCGCCACCGCCGACTATGGCGCCGTCGCCCTGTGGCTCGCTCCCGGCGACGGCCCTGACGAGGACGCGATGGCGGATCTGATCGATGAGGAAGTGCGGCCCGACAAGAAGGACGACGTGGCCGCGGTGATCGAGCAGATGGGCCGCTACCATCCGCTGGAGCCGCACTGGTACCTTCCGTTCATCGGCGTCGAGCCGTCCCGGCAGGGACAGGGCCTCGGCGGCGCGCTGCTGCGCAGTTCGCTCGCCCGTGTCGATGCCGACGGGCTGCCCGCCTACCTGGAATCCACCAACCCGCGAAACCGCGCGCTCTACGAGCGCCACGGCTTCGACGCCCTCGGCGAAATCAGGATCGGCAGCTGCCCGTCCATCGTCCCGATGCTCCGCGCCGCGCGAGGCTGAGCCTCGCCGCAATCAGCGATACAGTCCGTGCAATCGCAACCATGCAAGATGGTCACTCGAGATTCACTTCGAGCAGATAGGTCGTGAGGCGTTGGATGAGCTCGGCGCGCGGCAACCCGATATCGGCGAGCCAGTCATCGGGAAGGGCGTCGATGGTCCGCTGCAGAAGCTCTGTATCGATCAGGCGTGCCAGGCCGCGTACCGCCTCCTCGCCTCGACGTCCGGCAAGGAGATGGTTGGGCGGCAAGGTCGTGCGGGGCCGGGTGTCGCCGCGCGCAAGCCGGTTGATCAGCAGGCACGCCCCGAAATCGATCGCCCAGTAGGCGCCGGCCGCGTCGCGCAGGATGTTGGGATTGGCGCGGGTGCGGTCGACGTTCTGCAGCAACGCGTCAACGGCCGCCAAGCGGTCGGCAAATATGTCGGGCAGCCTGTCTAATTCATTACCCGCGAGGTCATGCGCCTCCGCAATGATTAGCTAT
>CAWALW010000004.1:0-102500 GCA_963782855.1 uncultured Alphaproteobacteria bacterium
GCATTGCCGGCATTCCGATCTATCTCGACATGTTCTTCGTGCTGGTGCTGCTGATCTTCACCTATCCGTACTTCACGGCCGGCAGTACGCAGGCGATGTCGGCTGGCTTCATCATTGTCGTCGGGATCATGCTTTCCATTCTGCTGCATGAGCTGGGGCACGCGTTCGCAGGGCACCTGTTCAAGGCAAACGTGTCGCACATCGAGCTGACGGGTCTGGGCGGGATCGCGCAGTTCGAGCGGTCGCTGCCGCGGTCGGTATTCGCGCGCACGGTTATCTATTTGGCCGGGCCGGCCGTGAACCTTGCGCTTTGGCTCGGTCTCGACTTCCTCATGGGCGAGGCGCTTCCAGTCGGGCAGATCGCTGCTGGCGCTGCCGTTCGCCGTGCTGGCGTCGGTCAATTTCTTCCTGATGGTCTTCAACCTGCTGCCGGCCTATCCGCTCGACGGCGGCCACACGCTCGATGCCTGGCTCGGCGCCATTCTCGGACCGGCATGGGCGACCCGCATCGTCGGCACGCTCGGCTTGCTCGTGGCCGCCGGAGTGGCTTACTTGGCCTTTCCGAGCGCCTTCTTCCTGATGCTGGTCGCTCTGTTTCTCGCCATGGCCAACTGGCAGGCGCTGCAGAGCGCTGGGGCGCGGGCGGCGGTGACTATTTCTTCTTCGCCGCAAAGAACGCCTTGATCGCCGCCTGCGGCTCGCCGGTCTTGTAGGCGTCCGACAGCGCATCGATGCCGGCGTAGATGCCCTCGTCGATGGAGACGCGCTCCCAGCGGTTCGATCAGCGCCTTCTGCGACGCGCACCGCTTCCGGCGTCGCCCGGCAGATGCCCGCGAGCCAGGGATCGATGGCGGCATCGAGTTCCGCGGCCGGCACGGCCTTCTGCACGAAGCCCATCGCCAGCGCCTCGGCGGCCGAGTACAGCACGCCCGTCAGCAGCATCTCGCGCGTGCGGCCCCAGCCGATCAGGCCGGGCAGCAGCGCCGCCTCGATCACCGACGGAATGCCCATGTGCACCTCCGGCATGCCGAACGTGGCGCCGTCGGCCGCGGCGCGCATGTCGCAGCTCGCCGCCACCTCGAGGCCGGCGCCGAGGCAGAACCCGTTGATGCGGCCGATCACCGGCACCGGACATTCGCGGATCGCGTCGCAGGCCTGGTGCAGGCGCGTGATGAACAGGCGCGCGCTGTCGGTGCAGAAGGCGCCGAGCTCGTTGAGATCGGCGCCGCCGATGAAGGCCCGGTCGCCGGCGCCCGTCAGCACGACGGCGCGCACGGTCCGGTCGCCCGCCAGCTTCTCGAAGCGCGGCGCGCAGCTCCACGATCAGCGCGCGTCGAAAGGCAGTTGAGCTTGCGCGCGGTTGTCCACCGTCACCACCGCGACCGGCACGCCGTGACGCTCCTCGACCTTCACATGCACGCCGGCTTCGGACATTCTCGCTTCTCCTCGCTGCATCCGCAGCGAGTGTGACAGATCAGCGCGATGCCTCTCCAGAACCGCGTCACGCCCGAGGGCGAAATCGTCGCCACGCCCCATCGCGGTCTGCTGATGGGCAACCGTGGCGGCGCCTTCCATCTGCCCGACAAGACGCTGGGCCAGCGGCGCTGGGCGACCAAGCAGTGGATCGCCTGCGTGCTCGAGTTCAAGGGCCGCCACCGCGAGATCATGCAGCCCAACCGCTACACCGAGCTGTTCTTTCTCGACGAGGCGACCGCGCTCGCCGCCGGCCACCGGCCCTGCTTCGAGTGCCGCCGCGCCGGATGCGGATCGCTTCGCCGAGCTGTGGGCCAAGGCGCACGGCGGCGATGAGCGGGCGCGCGCGCCCGCGATGGATGAGGAGCTGCATGCCGAGCGGCTCGCCGGCGACCGCAGCAAGGTCACGTTTCGGGCGCGACGCGGCGATGTGCCGAGTGGCGCGTTCGTGCGCTACCGCGAGGTCAGGAGGGCGACGGGGCGCGGCCCTATCTCGTTGTCGGCAACCACCTTCTGGCCTGGAGCCCGGCGGGCTACACGGCGCTGGTGACGCCCGTCGGCGCTGGCGGAGGAAGTCGACGTGCTGACGCCCCCCTCCATCGTTGCCGTACTTTCAGCCGGATATCGGCCCATGCTGCATCCGCTCGGCCGTGGCATTGCTCGGCTGAAGGCGCAACGGGGTTCATTTGCATGACCAGATCCAACCTCAAGCGCACGCTGCGGCGCGTCTACGCGACCATCGTTCTCGTGCTGCGCGATTTCCCTGGTCGCCAAGTTCGTCGACCACATCCCGGTCCTGAACGAGACCGGCCTCGCGCACGGCGCTCAAGGATGTCTACGAATACCTGCGCGACATGTCGCTGCTGATCGCCACCGGCGGCGTCGCCTACGTCGCCAACGTCTACCAGAAGCGCGCCAGCTTCATCGACGCGCTGAAGGAGGAATGGCGCGACATCATCGCCGCCAAGTCGGCCGCTGTTTTCCTACACGCAGATCGAGCGGCCGACGCTCGATCAGTACCTGACCGCCTTCTGCAAGCTCTCCGAGACCATCGACAACATGCGCTCGGTCTACCAGAACGTCGGCGAGACCAACGACCTGATCGGCCTCTATCCCTACGCGCCGCTGCATGACATGCGCCGCGCGCTGCAGACGCTCGACCCGCGCAAGGCTGCCGGTTCCCGATGCCGATGCGCGCAACCTCGCGCGTGATGCCGTGCTGCAGTCGTTCTACGCCCTGCGCGAGAACTTCCTGGAGGAGCTGGACCTCGAGGCGCCGGACCATCCGCTGCTGATCTCCGGCGGCCGGCGACGGAAGATCAGCGGCTCGACCAAGGGCGCGCGCCGCGCCCAGACGGATCAGCTGGCGCGCCAGTCGAAGACCGAGTGCCAGCCGACCCGCGCATCGACGCAGATGCTCGCCGACGCTCTATGACAAGGAGCAGACGACGACCAAGCCGCTGGCGCCAACCGGCGGCCGACGCGCCGGTCGGTTCGTCCAATAGCCGCGGTGCCTGAGCGTTACCGCCCCGGCGAGGTGAACACCGGCTCGGAACGGGCAGCGGCCGCCTGCTTCTTCTGCTCCACGTTGAGCGCCGCGTTCGCGGCGTTGATCCGGCGTGCCATCGCGAACAGGTACTCGATCACTTCCGTCGGCAACTCGGCCGTGGCGTAGCGGTCGGGATGATAGGCCTTCGCCTGCGCGAAGTAGGCCTGCCGGATCTCCTCGCGCGTCGCGCCGGGCTGGACGCCGAGCATCGCGAACGGATCGAACCCGTCGAGGTCGCGCACGCGCGCGTTGAGGTTCGGCAGCTTCGGCACGCCCATCAGCTTGATGGAGGCGACCTGCGTCTTGGAGATGTAGCTGCGTTCCTCCCCGTAGGGCTCGAACTCGATGAACGCCCCCGGCCCGTTAAGCACGTCGCTCATCGCCTTGCCGGCCGGCACCATCAGCTTGCCGCGTGCAATCGTCCCATCCACGTACACCGCCTCGACGGGCAAGGCCGTCATATCCTGCGGATTAACGCTCTTAGACCTGTCGAACATCGTCTTTCAACCCCGGCGCGTTTCCTTTGGAGACACCCCGCGGTCTCCGGCCTTCTTCATGCGCAAAAAGCGTGCTCACCCGTGGCTGGCGGTGCAACCCGAACTGTGCTACCCCGCGCGCAGATCGATTGGCGCCGCCCCGGCTGGCGCCGGCTCCCTGTGAAGCAGGGCTGACCCCCAAGGACTTCGAATGAACCTTCGCAACATCGCGATCATCGCGCACGTCGACCATGGCAAGACCACGCTGGTCGACGCGCTGCTCAAGCAGGCCGGCGCCTTCCGCCTCAATCAGAAGGTGGAAGCCCAGGCCATGGACAGCAACGACCTGGAGCGCGAGCGCGGCATCACCATCCTCGCCAAGTGCACCTCGATCCTCTGGAACGAGACGCGCATCAACATCGTCGACACGCCCGGCCACGCCGACTTCGGCGGCGAGGTGGAGCGCATCCTCAACATGGTCGACGGCGCCATCGTGCTGGTGGACGCTTCCGAAGGCCCGCTGCCGCAGACCAAGTTCGTGGTCTCCAAGGCGCTGAAGCAGGGCCTGCGCCCGATCGTCGTCATCAACAAGATCGACCGGCCCGGACGAGCGCCACAACGCGGTGCTGAACGAGATCTTCGATCTGTTCGCCAACCTCGACGCCAGCGACGAGCAGCTCGACTTCCCCGTGCTCTACGGCTCGGGCCGCGACGGCTGGATGGCCGTCGACCCGGCGGGACCGAAGACCGACCTGGTGCCGCTGTTCGAGCTCGTCGTCAGGCACGTGCCGCCGCCGGTCGTGGAGGACGGCCCGTTCCGCCTGCTCGCCACCACGCTGGAGGCCGATCCCTATCTCGGCCGCGTCCTCACCGGCCGCATCAGCTCGGGCAGCGTCAAGCCGAACCAGACCATCAAGGCCCTGCGCCGCGACGGCTCGCTGATCGAGACCGCGCGCGTGACCAAGGTGCTCGCCTTCCGCGGCCTGGAGCGCACCGCCGTCGACCTGGCCGAGGCCGGCGACATCGTCGCCATCTCCGGCATCACGCAGGCGACCGTCGCCGACACCCTGTGCGACCCCTCCGTCGAGCAGGCCTTCCTCGCCCAGCCGATCGATCCGCCGACGCTCGCCATGATGTTCCGCATCAACGACGGGCCGTTCGCGGGTCAGGAGGGCGACAAGGTGCAGAGCCGCGTCATCCGCGACCGGCTGCTCAAGGAGGCCGAGCGCAACGTCGCCATCCGCGTCACCGAGCTGCCCGAGGCCAAGGACGCCTATGAGGTCGCCGGCCGTGGCGAGCTGCAGCTCGGCATCCTGATCGAGACCATGCGCCGGGAAGGCTTCGAGCTCACCGTCTCGCGCCCGCGCGTGGTGTTCAAGACCGATCCCGATACCGGCCAGCGGCTGGAGCCCATCGAGGAAGTCATCATCGACGTCGATCAGGAGCATTCCGGCATCGTCGTGCAGAAGCTGTCGGAGCGCCGCGCCGACCTTCAGGACATGCGCCCCTCCGGTGGTGGCCGCCAGCGCCTGGTCTTCTACGCACCCACGCGCGGCCTCATCGGCTACCAGAGCGAGCTGCTCACCGACACGCGCGGCACCGCCGTCATGAACCGGCTGTTCCACGACTATGCGCCCGTTCAAGGGCGAACTCACCGGCCGCCGCAACGGCGTGCTCATCTCCAACGCCGCGGGCGAGGCCACCGCCTACTCGCTCTTCTACCTGCAGGACCGCGGCGCCATGATCATCGACCCGCAGACGCGGGTGTACGAGGGCATGATCGTCGGCCAGCACACGCGCGACAACGACCTGATCGTCAATATCATCCAAGGCAAGAAACTCACCAACATCCGCGCTGCGGGCAAGGACGAGGCCCTCGACTCTGACGCCGCCCATGCGCCTGACGCTGGAGCGCGCTCTCTCCTATATCGAGGACGACGAGCTGGTGGAGATCACGCCCAAGTCGATCCGCTTGCGCAAGCGCTGGCTCGATCCCAACGAGCGCAAGAAGCGCGAACGCGCTCGCGAGGCGGAGAAGGAAGCCGTCTGACGCTGTCATCCTAAGTTGCCGTCATTGCCGCCGCACTCACCCGCCATCCCCGAATGACGCGGCACCTTCTCCCTCTCCCCGCAGGCGGGGAGAGGGTCGGGGCCTGCCCTCGGACTTGTTCCGAGGGTGAGGGGCAGCTGCGAACACACCCATCCATTCTACGGCCACTTCCCCCACCGGGGATAAGCCTCGCGTCCCACAAACACCGAAACCCCCGCAGGCCGGAGCCTCGAGGTTATGGATAGGAGGAACAGGGCGTCCGGGCCTTGCGCCCGAGGACCTGGGTGATCGTTATGCCGGCTACTGAGCGCAAAGAACGCCCTGCTCGGTCGCATCCGGGCCGCTTCAACGCTTGCTAGGTCATCACACCATGCCGAAGCGGATCGTCCAGTCACGACTTCGCTGCATCCGGACCCCACTCCCAGCGCTTGCATGATCTGTGCACCATGCCAGGCGAGGTAACCGGACTGCCGCCCTCGGCTCCTGTGCTGAGCGGCGGTTCCAGGATCGCCGACCGCTCATCTCCGAGGCACGCGTCATCCCAGCACACCGCACGGCGATTGTCATCCTCCGTATGCATACATAATGAAACCATATCCCCTATCCCCGCTGTTGGAATCTGTGCCTGTGCGCGCGGATCGCATACGCCGCCGCGCTCATCTGCACGTGCGCGCTATCCCCGCTTCTCCAGCCGCGCGTCTCCCTCTCCCCGTCCTTACGGGGAGAGGGCCGGGGCCTGCCCTCGGGCTTGTCCCGAGGGTGAGGGGCAGCCACAGGCGCGAACCTAACGAGCGCGCACATTCCCTCCCCCTTGCGAATAGGGGTAGAAGTGGGGGTAAGCTCAGGTGCCTTGCTGAGGCGAACCAGACGAGGCCTTGGCGTCCGACAGCCGAGGAGACTCGATCATGCTTAGAATGCTGCCTTATGCTGTCGCTGTACTTGTCATCGCGGCGCCAGCCTCGGCCGAGCCCCGATGCAGCGAGAAGCGGTTCACCGCCACGGGCGAACCGGGTCGCGTGCATTTCACGGCCCGGCGCAATGCGCGCGTCGTGTGGGCCGCGCAGGTCAGGGCAGAGCTTGGAGCCCCCTACGCCACATGGGATAGGGCGGTGAGCCGCAGCTTCAATTGCACCTACGCCGACTGGCGCTACCACTGCAGCGCCGCCGCGCGGCCCTGCCGCTCGTTTGTTGCGGGCCGGTAGCCGAAAGCCCACATCGCCGAAATCGCGGGCCCGCTCGCACTGGCCGAGAGGGCGCCGAGTCCTCACAAGGCGGCAAACCACCTCTCTTCGGGAGACCCGGCACGTGACAAAATCAATGCTCGTCACCGGCGCCAGCCGCGGCATCGGCGCCGCAACGGCGCGGCTCGCGGCCCAGCGGGGCTGGGATGTGGCGCGTCAACTACGCGCGCAATGCTGCGGCAGCCGAGGCTGTCGTCGCCGACGTGCGCAAGGCCGGCCGCAAGGCCGTCGCCATCCAGGCCGACGTTGGCAAGCCCGACGCGGTCGCCCGCCTGTTCAAGACTTTCGATGCCGAGTTCGGGCGCCTCGACGGGTTCGTCAACAATGCCGGCATCCTCGACAAGGCCGCGAAGTTCGTCGACATGGATGCCGCCCGCCTGCAGCGCATCCTCGCCGTCAACACCGTCGGCGCGTTCGTCGCGGCGCAGGAAGCCGTGCGCCGCATGTCGACGCGGCTCGGCGGCAAGGGCGGCGTCATCGTCAACATGTCGTCGGCCGCAGCCAAGCTCGGCGGCGCCAACGAGGCCATCGACTACGCGCTGTCGAAGGGCGCCATCGACACGATGACCATCGGCATGGCCAAGGAACTCGCGTCCGAAGGCATCCGCGTCAACGCCGTGCGGCCCGGCATGATCGACACCGACATCCAGCGCGACACCGGCATTCCCGACCGCGTCCAGCGCGCTGTGCCGCTGATTCCCATGCTGCGTGGCGGCACCGCCGAGGAGGTCGCGGAAGCCGTGCTGTGGCTCATGTCCGACCAGTCCTCCTACTGCACCGGCCTCCTCCTCGACGTCACCGGCGGACGCGGGCTCTGATCCGTGCATCCGGAGCTGCGATCGCGTTCCCTCCTCTCACTGGCGGCCTGGGTCCCGGACATTGCGCTTCATGCAGTTCCGGGATGGCAGAGATCCCTGCTCATTTCCGCTCCCCGCATCGCCTATAGTGTCGCGAATCGAAATCGAGGTCCTCCGCGCGTGACCAACTTGCCTATCGCTACAGCGCCGGGCCTTGTGCCCGGGATCCAGCCTTCCGCGCACTCTGGAGCAAGTTGATGGATGGATCCGGCAACAAGTGCCGGGATGACAGATGTATATCGCTGCTGAAGCGAGGAAGTTGTGTTGCGAGTTACTCCCAACCTCAACAGGCGCGGGTGACCTCCGTTGTTGTTGCTGATATCGCTTGGCAATGCGAATCGCATCCCACATCGTGAGGCGTCCGTGACGGTCAAGCCGTTGGCAGCGGAGGTGACGGCCTCGTCTCCCCCTGCCGTCCATCCGCGCTGGCCGGCCGGCGTGGAGCCGACGCCGGAGTTCCTCGCCGCCCTCGACTATCTGCGCGAGGGCGAAGGCAACCTGTTCGTCACCGGCCGCGCCGGTACCGGCAAATCCACGCTGCTGCGCTGCATTCGCGACCTCGTCCCCGGCGAGATGGTGATCGTCGCCCCCACGGGGCTCGCAGCCGTCAACGTCGGCGGCCAGACGATCCATTCCTTCTTCGGCTTTCCTCCGCGGCTGATTCAGTCCGGCGACATCCGCCGCGCGCGCAACGGCCGCCTGATGCGCCGCCTCAAGTTTCTCGTCATCGACGAGGTGTCGATGGTGCGCTCCGACCTGATGTGGGCCATCGACCAGTCCCTGCGCGTCAACCGCGGCCGCCCGCGTGAACCGTTCGGCGGCGTCCGTCTCGCCATGTTCGGCGACCTGCATCAGCTCCCGCCGGTGATCGACGAGGCGGAGGTGGCCGCGCACCTGGAGTCCGAGCATGGTGGCCCGTTCTTCTTCTCGATCGGCGCGCTGCGCGAGGGCGCCGGCACAGCGCTCGTCGAGCTGACGCAGGTGTTTCGCCAGAAGGACGAGTCGCTGATCCGTGTTCTCAACCAGATCCGCGAGGGCGAGGCGGATGAGG
This sequence comes from uncultured Alphaproteobacteria bacterium, assembly GCA_963782855.1. Classification (GTDB taxonomy): domain Bacteria; phylum Pseudomonadota; class Alphaproteobacteria; order Rhizobiales; family Hyphomicrobiaceae; genus AWTP1-13. Next base: position 8,698 of record CAWALW010000004.1, read on the forward strand.
ACGACTTCGCCGTCCTCAACGAGCGCGTGCACCCGATCCGCACCCTTGCCGAGGGCGAGCCCTATATCATCCTCACGCCCACCAACGCCGCCGCGCGCCGCATCAACCTTGCTTATCTGGAGGCCCTGGGTGGTGCCCCGCGCGCCTTCCAAGCCGGCGTCAGCGGCGACTTCAACGAGAGTTCGCAGCCGACCGAGCAGACGCTCGTCCTCAAGCCCGGCGCCAAGGTCATGCTCCTCCGCAATGATACGGACCGCCGCTGGGTCAACGGCACCACCGCCCGCGTCTCCCGCCTGGAAGAGGACCGCGTGTGGGTCGAGATCGACGGTGACGAGCACGAGGTCGAGCGGGCGGCCTGGGAAAATCGCCGCTACGCCTACGACAAGGCGGAGGAGAAAATCGTCGAAACCATCGCCGGCACCTTCCGCCAGTTTCCGCTGCGGCTCGCCTGGGCGCTGACCATCCACAAAAGCCAGGGCCTCACCCTCGACAAGGTCTATATCGACCTCGGGCGCGGCACATTCGCGCACGGGCAGGCCTATGTTGCGCTCTCCCGCTGCCGGACCATGGAGGGGCTCGCTTTCGCGCGACCGCTGCGCGCCACCGACATTCTGTTCGACCGATCCGCGATGGGATACCGGCAGGCGTTCGAGCCGCTGACCTGATTCCGTATCAAAAGCAACGACGTCAGCGCACAAAAAATCGCTTGAACCGGAGACGGTGCCACCAGCTATAGTGGTGGCCATGCTGGGATCAGGTTCCAAGGTCAATGTCCGCAGCGGACGGTCCGGCGACGCCGCCGCGCTGTCGAAGTTGTTCGCCGACGCCTGGCTGTTCGCCTACCGCGGAATTATCCCCCACCTGCACCTCGACAGCATGATCCGCCAGCGTACGCCCGAGTGGTGGCGCAGCGCCGTGCGGACGGGCGACAGCACGCTCGTGCTCGAGCTGGCCGGCAAGGTCGTGGGCTATGCCACGCTCGGTTCGGCCCGCCAGCGCGGACCGTTCCAGGGTGAAATTTACGAACTCTACCTCGATCCGCATTGCCAGGGCCTGGGGCTCGGCGAGCACCTGTTCGAGGCATGCCGGCATACGCTCGATATGCGCAAGCTGAACGGCCTGATCATCTGGGCCCTGCTCGACAACACGCCTGCGTGCGACTTCTACTGGCGCCGCGGCGGGCGGCCGGTCGCCAGCGCGTTCACGCGGATCGGCAAGGTGAAACTCGAGAAAATCGCGTTCACCTGGCACTAAGTACCCACGCGGCGCTGACGAGAGATTGCACGCCGGCACGCGGTTGCGATATGCCAGCGGCGGCAGAAGGCGAACGCGCACATGGAAAAACTCAAGATTGCCGTGACGGGCGCAGCGGGGCGCATGGGGCGCGAGCTGATCCGCGCCGTCCACGCTCAGGAGAGCTGCGTATTGGCCGGCGCCATCGAGCAGCCGGGCTCGCTGGCTCTCGGACAGGATGCCGGCCTGCTGGCAGGGCTCGGCAAACTCGGCGTCGTCATCACCGATGATCCGCTGGAGGTTTTTGCCAAGGTGCACGCGGTGCTGGATTTCACGGTGCCCCCGGCATCCGTCGAGTTCGCAGGCCTCGCGGCCAACGCCCGCATCGTGCACGTCATGGGCACCACCGGCATGAAGGCGGAGCATGACGCTGCCATCGCAGCAGCCGCACGGCACGCGACGATCATCAAATCAGGCAACATGAGCCTCGGCGTCAATCTGCTGGCGGCCATGACGCGGAAGGTGGCCGAGGCGCTCGATGCCGACTTCGACATCGAGGTCCTCGAGATGCATCACCGCCATAAGGTGGACGCCCCGTCGGGCACTGCTTTGATGCTCGGCCGGGCCGCAGCCGACGGCCGCGGCGTCAAGCTCGAGGATGCGAGCGTGCGCGTGCGCGACGGGCATACGGGCGAGCGCAAGCGCGGCGACATCGGCTTTGCAACGCTGCGCGGCGGCAGCGTCGTCGGCGAGCATACCGTCGTCTTTGCGGCCGACGGGGAGCTCATCGAGCTCACCCATCGTGCCGCCGACCGCGGTATCTTCGCGCGCGGTGCGGTGAAGGCCGCGCTGTGGGGCCGCAGCAAGCCGCCCGGCCTCTATTCCATGGTGGACGTGCTGGGCCTGGAACAGGCAAAACCGGCGAAATAAACGACCCGCCCGATCGAGGAACAGCAATGGACAACGTGCTGGCGCTCGTGCGTCACGGCGAGAGCGAGTGGAACAAGCTCAACCTGTTCACCGGCTGGAAGGACCCCGGCCTCACCGACAAGGGCGTCGACGAAGCGCACCGCGCCGGCCGGCTGCTGAAAGCGCAGGGCAATGCCTTCGATGTCGCCTACACCAGCGACCTCACGCGCGCCCAGCGCACGCTCGCCATCATCCTTGAGGAGCTGGGCCAGACCGGCCTCGTCACGCACAAGGACCAGAAGCTCAACGAGCGCGACTACGGCGACCTCTCCGGCCTCAACAAGGACGACGCCCGCAAGCGCTGGGGCGAGGAGCAGGTGCACATCTGGCGCCGCAGCTACGACATCGCCCCCCCCGGCGGCGAAAGCCTGAAGGACACCGCCACCCGCGTCCTGCCCTACTACGAAGCCAGAATCTGGCCCGACGTGAAGGCCGGCCGCAACGTGCTGGTGGTCGCGCACGGCAACTCGCTGCGCGCCCTCATCATGCGGCTGGAAGGGCTCACCGGCGAGCAGATCGTGGCGCGCGAGCTGGCAACCGGGGTTCCGATCGTCTATAGGCTGCGCCCGGACGGCTCCGTGCAGGATCGCCGCGATCTGGTTGCACCCTAGCCTTCGCAGACGGCACAATCCGGGAGAATGGCCATGTCCATCGACGATGTGGTCGAGCGCCTGACAGGCGACAAGGACGAGCACAACCGCTGGGTCGGCGTCTACATCGGCATCCTTGCCGTGCTCCTCGCCGTCTGCGGCATGGGTGGGGGCAACGCCGCCAAGGACAGTGTCCGCGCCCACATCGAGGCGTCCAACACCTGGGCCTTCTTCCAGTCCAAGAACATTCGCCGCAGCGCCATCTCGCTCGCCACCGACGATCTCGAGCTGATGCTGCGCACGCAGCCCAACCTCGCGCCTGACGCACGCAAGGCGGTCGAGGACAAGATCAAGGATTACCGCGCCCAGACCGAAAAGCTGACCAAGGACCCCGAGCGCAAGGAAGGGCTCGATGAGCTTTGGGAAAGGGGCAAGGCGCTGGAGGCTGGAGCGCGACATTGCCATGCGCAAGGATCCCTATTTCGACTGGAGCCAGGCGCTGCTGCAGATCGCAATCGTGCTGGCCTCCGTGCACCTGATCATCGGTAACCTGGGCCTGCTCGGTCTTAGCGGCGGCCTCGGCCTGTTCGGTCTGCTGCTGATGCTGAACGGCTTCACGCTGCTCCTGCGCGTTCCGTTCTTGGGCTAACGGCCCGCCCGCTACGACGGTTGAAGCTCAGGCAATGGACGCGGGCAGCAATCGGGCCATAGGGGCAGGAGTGCCACGCCCGGACCAAAGACAACTGAATTTCGTTTGCCGACTGGTTGTTTGAAGGCAAGTCGCTGTCGCCCGCGATCCGAGTATTCCCCACCCCAACTCACACTCGGTAATCGACCTTTACCGAGCTGAGGTCCACCCCTAGTCGGGTGGCTTGGTCGTGGACTCGCTCTAGGGCGTCGTCCTGGGATTCCACGAGCAGTTGGAGACGCTGCAGAGTGCGCTCGGGGTCGACGGTTGCAACGTACTTCTTGTAGTCTGTCATGAAAGTGCGATTGAATTTCTGGCAATGCGAATCCAGGGTCCTGAGCTGGTCGGCCTTGGAATCGAACTTGAATGCCGACTCCAACGCTGCGGCCGCGGAAACGGCCACGCCCATGAAAACGAAGGCCAGCTGCATGATCATTTCGCTTTGTTGCGACAGGGCCACCTTGGCCATCGCCAGCTCCACTGCGCCCTTGGTTGCGACGACGGCGCCGACGAGAATGACAACAGTCGTTATCAATCGGGACCATCTAGCATTGCGCCTTGTGGCTGGCGCGACGACCTTCTGGATGGCTACGCACTCTTCCTGCCGCAAGATGACCATCTGCTTCAGGTCGGTCAGGGATTTCTCGTACGTCGCCTGATCAATCGCTGCCATAATCGGCACTCCACTGGAAAAGGATAAGGGCGGTCTCGCGGCCTGGCTGCAACAAAACGTGGAATGCTACCCTTCTCTTCCATCCTCGTTCAATGACCGTATGCGGGGGAGGTTGGCACGAAACCGGTGAGCGATATTGCGGCGACGGGTGATGCCCCTTTCGGGTCAAACCGGTAGGTCTTTGTTCAAGCATGGCAGTTCTCACCGGGCCATGGACGTGGCGCCCAACCCGCTCGGTCCTGGTGACCGTTGGGCGGACCTGATCCCCTTGTTCGCGTGCACCCCAGCCGGCGCCCCGATCCCGTGTCTTCCTTGCGCCTCGGCGCCATGACGCGCTACCTAATCGCCGCGAATAACCAGCACTTGCCCGAGACACGCCATGACCACGCACTCCCTCCTCCTCCTGCCCGGCGACGGCATCGGCCCCGAGGTGATGGCCGAGGTCGAGCGCGTGGTCGCCTTCTTCAACAAGAAGGGCAAGGTCCAGTTTCGAGACCGACACCGGCCTCGTCGGCGGCGCGGCCATCGACAAGCATGGCGTGCCGCTCGACAGCGAGACGCTGGCCAAGGCGGACGCCGCCGATGCCATCCTGTTCGGCGCCGTGGGCGGGCCGAAGTGGGACAAGGTTCCCTACGACAAGCGCCCCGAAGCCGGCCTGCTGCGGTTGCGCAAGGACCTCGACCTGTTCGCCAACCTGCGCCCCGCCATCTGCTATCCCGCGCTCGCCGAAGCCTCCTCGCTCCGCCGCGAGATCGTGGAAGGCCTCGACATCCTCATCCTGCGCGAGCTGACCGGCGGCACCTACTTCGGCGAGCCCAAGGAGATCGTCACCCTGGAGAACGGCCAGAAGCGCGCCGTCGACACCACCGTCTACACGACAGCTGAGATCGAGCGCATCGCCCGCGTCGCCTTCGACCTCGCCCGCAAGCGCAGCAACAAGGTGCACTCCGCCGAGAAGCGCAACGTCATGCGCACCGGCGTGCTGTGGAACGAGGTCGTCACGTCAGTGCACGCCAGGGAGTTCAAGGACGTCGAGCTGCAGCACATCCTGGCAGACGCCTGCGCCATGCAGCTCGTGCGCGAGCCCAAGCAGTTCGACGTCATCGTGTGCGACAACCTGTTCGGCGACATGCTCTCCGACGAGGCCGCGATGCTGACGGGCTCCATCGGCATGCTGCCGTCGGCCTCGCTCGGCGCCCCCGATGCCAAGACCGGCAAGCGCAAGGCGCTGTACGAGCCCGTGCACGGCTCCGCTCCCGACATCGCCGGCAAGGGCCTCGCTAATCCCATTGCTGCGATCGCCAGCTACGGCATGGCGCTGCGCTACTCCTACGGCCTCGTCAAGGAAGCCGACCTCGTCGACAAAGCCATCGCCGGCGCCCTCAGCCGCGGCCTGCGCACCGGCGACATCATGCAGCCCAACATGCGCAAGGTCGGCACGACCGAGATGGGCGGGGCGATCGTGGAGGAGTTGGGGAAGTTGGTGGGTTGAACCTTAAGGGCCGCTGACGGACATTTCCGGGACGGTCTGAGAAGCAATCTCCGCTTTATTGGCAAGGCGCTCCCGCCTACGGGCCGGAGTCAGGGTCCAGAGACATCGTGACGACAAACGCGGTCCCGCGCTGCGGTCGCTCTACAATAACCTCTGCCCCCATTTGCTCGGCCAGAATCTTGATCAAGCGCGTGCCAAAACCGGATGGCTTATCGAGCGTGAACGCATCAGGCAGGCCGACGCCTTCATCACTGACCGAGACGCGCGCGGTGGTTTCGTCATTGCGTGAAAGCTGCACCCTGACTTCGCCTTTGCCGGCCTCGCCGTAGGAGTGCTTCGCTGCATTGGTCACAAGCTCGGTGACCAGTAGGGCCAAGCGAATGGCGCGGTCAGTGGCCATGGAGATCGGCCCAGTGGAGCCGAAAACGACGGGGCAACCCGGTGTCGCCTCGGTTAGGTCGCGGCAAATATCGGAAAGATAGGCCTGCAGTTCGATCCTGGCGACGTCGGAACCGCGATAGAGGCGATCGTGGGCGCGGGAGATCGCGCCGACTCGGGCCGAGGCATCGCCCAGAATCTGGTTGATGCTGGGATCGTCCTGTGCCCCGGCATGCAAACTGAGCATGCTGGCGACCAGCTGGAGGCTGTTTTTGACCCGGTGATTGATCTCCTTGACCAGGACTTGCTGATGCTCGAGCGCGGCCTTGAGGTTGCGCTCGTAGCGCCGGCGCTCGATGGCCATCCCAATGATGTTGGCCGCACCCTGCAGGAAGGCGATGTCGTTCTCGGAAAAATCTCCCTCTGATTTGCTGTCGACCTCAAGAACGCCGAAGGCCACGCCATCGCCCTGCAAAATAACATTGATGGCTCGACGCACGCCATGGCTGGCGAGCAGCTCCGAGGTCCGGAAGCGCCGTTCGTTTTCGAGCTGGTTGGAGATAACGGGCTTGCCCGTGTGCAGGGCGAAGCCAGCAGGCGATTTAAGATCGGCGCCGACACTGGCCTTGCCCACGACGCCCGCATCCCAGCCAACGCCGGCGCGCATCAGCAGCCGCTTCTCGGATGGGATATACTCGAGAATCTTGCAGAACTCGGCCTCCAGGCCTTCGGCGGCGAGCTGCACCGCCTTATCGAGGAGTTCCAGGAAAGGGGTGCCGCGCAGCGCCACCACGCCAAGCTCGGCCAGAATCTCTTGCTGACGAACGCGCAACTTCAGCGCGCGGTCGCTGACGGCCGGCTCGGAAGGCCCATCGGGAGGGGCCTCGATGACCGGGCTTTTCGGATCTGTCGGTGACATCCAACCTGCAGCTAAACTCACGACCCCACTCGAATCAACCATTTACCGTTCCTTGGCCAGAAGAGCGGCGAGCGCTGCGATCAGTTGCTCGGGCCGGAATGGTTTGCGCAGAACAGGAGCGGCCGAATACGCGGCATCGATGAGCGTCGTATCGCTGGTCTGAAACAGAAACGGGATGTCCCGTTCGGCAAGCCATTCAGCGAGAGGCAAACTGGTTCCAACCTCCAGGCGCACATCGAGCACAGCGGCAGCTGGAAGCGATTTTTCCGCGAGCAGCATCGCATCTTCAAGGCGCCCTGCCGGCCCCAGGACAACTACACCCGCATGCTCAAGCGTGGCTTTGAGGTCGAGCGCGATAAGGGGATTGTCCTCAACCACGAGGATCACCCTGCCGTGAAGAGAGCGTATCAGGTCCAGTTGGTTCCGCCTTCCCGGACAACACAACTCGCCCATGAGCCGAAACGTTCCGTGGCGCCCGACAGGAATGGCTTGGGACGGGGCAGCCCCGCTGACACGGATGGCTGAGGGTAAGGGACAACGTTGGAGAGCCCAGGTCCAGGGGGCGTTACACCGCAACTGCAGCGCAGCGCTTGGCAGAACCAGTCAGCAGACATGGACCGTCTCGGTGGAGGTACAAGCCCCTCAACTGCTGGCGGGCTCCGGCAAATCTGCCTACACTGATGCGCTGATTTCAGTGCTGGAGCATCCATGCCACACGACTCCACCACCGCCGACAAACCCGTCCGCCCCAGTCTCTCCCCCAAGGACGAGGTGCGCGCGCTCCTCGACCGCCTGCCCGACACCGTCACGCTGGAGGACATCCAGTACCACCTCGACGTCGTGGTGAAGGTGCTGGAGGCGGAGGCATCTGATCCAAGCGACGACATTCCTCATGAAGAAGTCTTCAGGAGGTTCGAGGAAAAATGGCGCGCAGGGTAGTCTGGTCGGCCGCTGCGAACGCCGACCTGGACGACATTGATGCCTACATCAGTGCCAGGTCGCCTTCAGGCGCGCAGCGCGTGCTGGAACAGCTCCGTGAGGTCGCGAATGGGCTGGGTGATTTTCCCTTTGCTGCTCGCATGATCCCGGAATTCAACGAGCCCGACCGCCGCGAGACGTTCGTCCACGAATACCGGCTGATGTATCGCGTCGAGGACGACCGCATTCGCATTCTCCGCGTCGTCCACGGCCGGCGCCTGCTCGAGGAACACCCCCGGCAGCTTCGAAGAACCGGGCCAGGAGACTTACAAAGCAGCATGAGCACCCCCGACTTCGACTGGTCCGCCGACGTCTTCCGCGAGATGAAGGCGCGCAGCATCGCAACCGTCTGCACCGTCCCCGACGGCGGGCTCACGCGCCTCCTCAACATGATCGAGGCCGACAAGGGCCTGCGCCTCGTCACGCTGTCGACGGAGGAGGAAGGCATCGGCATCGCCACCGGCTGCTGGCTTGGCGGTCAGCATGCCATGATCGCCATGCAGTCCTCCGGCGTCGGCAACTGCATCAACGCGCTGGGCCTGCCGACCGCCTTCCGCGCGCCCTGCCTGATGCTGGTCACCATGCGCGGCCAGTGGGGCGAGTTCAATCCGTGGCAGGTGCCGATGGGCCAGGGCACGCGGCCGGCGCTGGAGGCCGTCGGCGTGAAGTGCTTCCCCGTCGACAAACCCGAGGAGGTCGGCGAGACCTTCGTCGCCGCCGCCGATATGGCCTTCAACAGCCGCGTCAGCGCGGCCGTCCTCATCAGCCAGCGCATCATCGGCGCCAAGGGGTTCGGGCAGAAATGAGCACCGCATCCAATAGGCTCCCCCGCCGGCCCCTCGTTTCCGAGCTGCTCAAACGGCGCGGTGCGTCCCTCATCGTGTGCGGCCTCGGCAGCCCGACCTGGGATTGCTTCGCCGCCGGCGACAGCCCCGAGTATCTCTACTCCTGGGGCGGCATGGGCCTCGCGGTGCCGACCGCGCTCGGTGTCGCCATCGCGCAACCCAAGCGCCGCGTCGTGTGCGTCACAGGCGACGGCGAACTGCTGATGGGCATCGGCTGCCTCGGCGTGGTCGGCGATCAGGCGCCCGCCAACCTCGGCATCCTCGTGCTCGACAACGAGAAGTTCGGCGAGACCGGACGCCAGCGCGGCCTCACCTCCAACCGCACCGACATCGCCGCCGTCGCCCAGGGCTTCGGCATCGCCAAGACGATGACGGTGACCGAGCAGGGCGCCATCCCCGAGCTCGCCAAGCTGTTGTTCGAAACACCGGGCCCCGTGCTCGCCGTCGCCAAGATCGCCATCACCGAGGACGCCTGGGCGCTCCCCGAGAAAGACGGCGCCACCATCGGCCACCGCTTCCGCGATGCGTTGGGCGTGGGTGGAGCGTGAACGTGCGAGGCAGCTCAATCGCTCGGATCGAATGCAGCGCGATCCTGCGCGTGATGGAAGAAGCGCCAGAACGGTAATCGTATCGACCGCAGGCTCAACCCTGTAGAACACGACGAACGGGGTTCGCGCGATCCACGCCTCGTAGACCTCACCCTCGTCGATGCGTCGTCCCGCGAACGGGTAGTCAGCGAGAAACTTGAAAAGGAACGAGTCGAGGCGCGCGAATGTCCGCTCGGCGATCTGCCGTGCCGAAATGATCGATGCCGTATTGCAGGTCGGTTGGACGATGTCGGCTTCGACACGCGCCGAAAGTACGAGCGCCTTCATGCACGCTTGAGATGGAACCGCGACGCCAGGCGCGTCGAACGCCTCATTCCCGTCCACAACCTCGCCACGGTCTGCCTGCGCGATACCTTCGCCCAGTTGAGCGCGCTGCTCTGCAGTCATCCCTGCAAAGAACGAATCCCCGAGCAGGCCGCTCTGCCGGATATGCGCCATCAGCTCACGGCGCTCCTCCAGCGAAAGCTGCGCGATCAGCTCGACAATGCGGGCCTGCGTATCGGTCATGCGGAGTCATATGACGGTGCAACGTCCCGCACACCTGTGGTTGTCCGCATCTGCTTGTGCTTAGGATACGCGACAAGGCAGGCACAGAGGCAGTGCGACGTGACCACCTTAACGCACGAACGAATCCCAGATCACCGCCTGGCTCGCCTCCCAGCAGGACGCCATGCTCGCGCTGCTGCGCGAGGCCGTGAACACCGACAGCGGCAGCTACGACAAGGCCGGCGTCGACACGGTCGGCCAGCTGTTCATCGACTTCTTCACCCAGCACGGCCTGCTCACCACCCGCGAGCCGAACGACACCTACGGCGATGCCATCCACATCCGCCTCGACGACACGCGCGCCAACGAGAAGCCCGATCCTGCTGATGGGCCATCGCGATACCGTGTTCCCCAAGGGCGAAGCCGGCCGCCGCCCCTTCCGCATCGAGGACGGCCGCGCCTACGGCCCGGGCGTGTGCGACATGAAGGGCGGGCTCGTCATCAATGCGTTCGTGCTGGCCGCCTTCAAACGCTTCGGCGGCGCACCGGCACCGCTCGCCGGCCTCATCACCAGCGACGAGGAGATCGCCTCGCCCGTCGTCGCGGCCCGTCATCGAGCGCGTGGCGCGCCAGGTGCGCTGCGTGTTCAACTCCGAGCCCGGCCGTCCCTCCGGCGCCGTCGTGACGGGCCGCAAGGGCGGCGTGTTCCTCAAGTTCGAGGTGTTCGGCAAGGCCGCGCATTCCGGCGGCAACTTCGAGAAGGGCATCAGCGCGATCGGCGAGCTGGCGCACAAGATCGTCGCCATGCACAAGCTGACCGACCTGATGCGCGGCATCACGGTGAACGTCGGCACGGTGAGCGGCGGGCAGTCGGTCAACACCACGGCCCCGCACGCGGAAGGCCAGATCGACCTGCGCTACATCAAGCCCGAAGATCGCGCCATGATGCTCGGCAAGCTGCAGGAGATCATCGACACCGCGACCGTGCCGGGCACCACGGCCAAGCTCGAAATCCGCGGCGAATTCCTGCCGCTCGCCGGCACGCCCGCTTCGGAAGACCTGTTCGCCACCTACCGCGCTGCCGCCGCCGATGCGGGCCTCGACATCACCGGCGAGTTCTCCGGCGGCTGCGCCGACTCGGGCTTCACCGCCGCGATGGCGTGCCCGACGCTGTGCTCCACCGGCCCCGTGGGCGGCAATGCGCACACGCCGGAGGAGTACCTGGAGGTGGCGTCGCTGGTGCCGCGCGCCCAGGCGCTGGCGCTGGCCATTCTGCGACTACCGCCGCCTGCGTGACGGATCGGATGGCCGGTGCTCCGCCTGTGCCTGCTCGGAGGCGAACTCCGCCTCGAGGCTCTTCTCCAGCCGGACCAGGTTCTCGGGCAGCGGCATGCCGAAGGCCTTGAGCTCGTTCAGCTTCTGCACGATCTGCAGATACAGTTCGTGGCGGTCCTCCGGCTCGTTCTGCATCTGGGTCAGCAGCAGATCGAGTTCGGCCTTGAGAGCTTCGAATGCCATGCGCTTGCTCCGCTCACCTTCTATGGAGGGGTAACGGCCTCCTCCGCATGGGGTTTCACCGGGGTCGGAGTGAAGGCGGTCGGGGGTGGGAATTTTCCCTGCCCTACAGCGTGCGGCGTTGCGACGCAACAGGAGTATGTTGCAATGCAACATAATCGGCACCATATCTGGGCAGTCATCCATCAAATCCGGGCCTGCCATTGAGGCTGAGCCCTTCACGCGCGTGTTGTCGTATGTCCATGAAGAAAATCCCCACCATCAAGAAGATCCCCACCAAGAAGACCGTCGCGAATCTGGAGGCCAGGGATTGTCGCTGGCCCATCGGCGACCCCCGCGAAGCGGGCTTCCATTTCTGCGGTGCTCCCCACATCGCCGGCCGGCCCTATTGCGAGCTGCATTGGCGCATGTCGTTCCAGGTCCGCACCGACAGGCAGCGCCCGCCGGCACCGTTCCCCCTCAAGGCGGCGTAAGCGGACGTTCAAACGTCTCGATTGAGTGCAGCGAAGGTCTGGCCCGTGCGGGCCCGGCCGCCGCGCTGCGTCGGCGACGCGCGCGCAATGATTGCGAGACGGCTGATTTGGTTGGTGGAGCCGAGGAGGATCGAACTCCTGACCTCTGCAGTGCGATTGCAGCGCTCTCCCAGCTGAGCTACGGCCCCAAGATCGGGGCCATTTAGTTGGCGCCCTCTCGGCTTGTCAAGCAAGCCGCCCGATGGCGGGCAGCTGGCTGCCTCGCCCTTGCCGGGGGGGCAAGCGGCGTCTACACCTTGCGACGATTTTCGCGAGGGTTGCACCGCGAGGGCCGAGATGCTGCCGATCCTGTATTTCATCGATCAGTATCTGATCGACCTGTTCATCTGGATCATCATCGGCAGCGCCATCCTGAGCTGGCTGATCGCCTTCAACGTGGTCAATCCCTACAACCAGTTCGTACGCTCGCTGTGGGACCTGTTCCATCGCGTCACCGAGCCGTTCCTGCGGCCGATCCGGCGGCTGATGCCGGACCTCGGCGGCATCGACATCTCGCCGGTGGTCCTCATCCTCATCCTGATCTTCATCCGGGTGGTCGTCATTCGCGGCTGGCTGATGCCGCTGTTCGCTTGAAGCGCTGCCGGCCGCGGCGAGATTCTGCGCGGTCAGCGCGAGTGCCGTGCCGCGTGCGGGTCCGCCTCACGCCGAAGTCGGCGCGCGACCGGGTCGAGGGCGTCGAGAATACGGCCGAAGGTCCGGCGCTGAAGGTGCGGGTTCGCGCAGTGCCCGAAAAGGGCAAGGCGAACGCGGCGCTCGTTTCGGTTTTTGCTGATTGGCTCGGCGTTGCAAGGGGCAGCGTGGAGGTCGCCACCGGCGGCAAGTCGCGCTGCAAGATGCTGGCGGTGGCGGGAGACGGACATCGCCTCGCCGCCAGGATTGCCGCCGCGCCTCGCCGGGCTGACGGGCTAAGTCGTAGGGGGTAGAGGTGGCAGCTGCGCGCATCATCGACGGCAAGGCGTTGGCCGCTTCGGTGCGGGCTGAGGTTGCGGCGGGAGTCGCAGGCCCTGCAGCGCGAGCGCGGGACGACGCCGGGACTGGCGGTGGTCCTCGTCGGGGAGGATCCGGCCAGCCGCGTCTACGTCGCCAACAAGGCGCGGGCGACGCGCGAGGCCGGCATGCTCTCCTTCGAGCACAAGCTGCCCGCCGACGTGGAAGAGGCCGCGCTGCTCGCGCTGATCGCCGAGCTGAACGGACGCGCGGACGTGCACGGCATTCTCGTGCAGCTGCCGCTGCCGGCGCACATCGATGCCACGAAGGTTCTGGAAGCCATCGATCCGGGCAAGGACGTCGACGGCTTCCATCCCGTGAACGTCGGGCGCCTGTCGAGCGGCGCGCCTGCGCTCGCGCCCTGCACGCCGACCGGATGCGTTCTGCTCGCCAAATCCGTGCGGCCGAAGCTCGAGGGCCTGGAAGCCGTGGTGATCGGCCGCTCCAACATCGTCGGCAAGCCGATGGCGCAGCTGCTGCTGGCTGAGAACTGCACCGTGACGATTGCGCATTCGCGCACGCGCGACCTGCCGGAAGTCGCGCGCCGCGCCGATATTCTCATCGCCGCCGTCGGCCGCGCGGAGATGGTGCGCGGGAGCTGGATCAAACCCGGCGCGATCGTGATCGACGTCGGCATCCAGCGCGTCGCCGGACCGGACGGCAAGAGCCGGCTCGTCGGCGATGTTGCGTTCGCGGAAGCGCCGAGGTGGCCGGTGCGATCACCCCGGTGCCCGGAGGCGTGGGGCCGATGACGGTCGCCTGCCTGCTCCGCAACACGCTTCAGGCGGCGGCAGCGCGGCGCTGACCTGAACGCTGTGAATGTTTCACGTGAAGCAATTTAACCAAGCGGGCGGCCCCGCGCCGATTGAAGCGCTACGCCGGAGGGGAAAGCGTCCCGACGCCTCGCCCGGCTCGGCTTCCGGGAAAGCCGGACGCAGCGCCTCCGCTTGCATTCGCCGGAAGCTGACGCCGCAGGCGGAAGCTGTCCGGGACCTTTCCCATGACCGATGGCGCAGCAATGACCACTCCGTCGACGGCCGCCACGGGCCGCCACGCCCCGTGCTGCGTGCCTCAGACGCAGGCATCACCGCGGCATCGCCTACCCCTCGTAGCCCTCGATGATGACCATGTCGGCCGTGCTCGCCTCGTCGCGAATGCGCGCCGCGGCCTGGTATTCGGGCGACTCGTAGCAGGCCTTCGCCGTGGCATAGCTGTCGAATTCGATCACCACGTGACGGCGACCGCCAAGGCCACCCTTGGGCACCACCGCCTCTCCGGCGCGCACCACGAAGTGTGCGTTGTACTTCTTGAAGGCGATCGCGTTGGCGGCGACGTAGTCCTTGTAGCGCTCCGGATCGGTGATGTTGACGTGCGCGATCCAGTATCCCTTCTTGGCCATTCTATCGCTCCATTGATTGCGTCCGCGCCTCGCAGGCGGAACCGTCCTCAGGCGTGAACTTATAAGCGACGATCGGAAGCCCAAGTCCAGCACGTTGAGCTTGAACCACGACGTCTTCGGCCACGAGGATACGCGGGCGCGTGCGATACTGCGCCACGGTTTGGTGCCGCTCGCGAGGTGCTATCCTTTCTACAAGGAGCTAGGCACCATGACGGAGCGCAAACCTCCGGGGGCGAGCTGGGAGACGTGGATCGAAGCACAGATCCGTGTCGCCAGGGAGCAAGGTGCTTTCGACAACCTGCCGGGCGCCGGCAAGCCCCTCCCAAATCTCGATCAGGCACATGACACGCTGTGGTGGGTGAAGCAGTTCCTCCAGCGCGAGCAGCTCTCGCTCCTGCCGCCATCGCTCGAACTGCTGCGCAAGGTGGAGAAGGAGCTCGCGGCGATTGAGAAGCTCGACGACGAAGCGACCGTCCGGCGTCGGGTCGCCGCGCTCAACGGCGAGATCGCCAAGGCCAACGCGACCGTGATGGAGGGGCCTCCGACGCGCATCAGCACGTTGGATGCCGATAAGGTCGTGCAGCGTTGGCGGCGACGTAGCCTTTGCAGCACTCCGGCGCGGTGACGTTGACGAGCGATCCAGTCTCCCTTCCGATCGGAGGAACTGCCGCGCGCGCCACGTGTTATGTTTTCTGCACAAACTCGGCTCACGACCGCTATTCTAACCGGCTTGGTTGTTGTAGCTTTTCGTCATGGCCACGAAACAACCCAAGTCCCTTGGCGACGACGAGATCGTCTCCAAGCGAAGCGTCGATCGGCGAACGCTCCTTGGCACCCTAGGCCTGGGCAGCGTTGTCACATTGTCCAGTCTGCTGGGCACCGCCTGGGCGCAAGGCCAGAATTCCCAAGCCGAAGGTAGCAGGGGAAGGACCGGCGCGACGGATACTGACCCCTCCGATCCACCGTCGGGCGGGAGCGGACGCGGTAGCATAACTGACGCTGATCCCCATGACGCCGCCGGCCGTGGACGTGGCCCCCCTCCGCGTGCAGGGGAAAGACGCCGCTAGGTAAGGCGGCAACGCGTGTCTTTGCCGAATGGAACTCGTCGACGGGGACGGGAAGGACCGAAGCGGTGACCAGTCCAGCCTCCGAGACCGATTTCTGGAAGGACGCGGCTGCCCGCAAGGTCTGGGACGATATCATTCCGGGCGAAGCTCGCCCGACCATTCCCTACGTCCTCACCCTCGATGCCATTCACACCTACTGCCGCTCAGTTGGTGAAACCAATCCGCTGTACTTCGACGAAGCCTCCGCCCGAAAGTCGCGATGGGGCGGCCTGATTGCGCCGCCCTCGATCCACATACTCCTCATGTTCGCCTGTACGCCTGCGGATGATTGGATGCGCAGTCCGGGCACCATCAATGCCGGTCAGAGCTGGAGCTACAATATTCCAGCGCGCCCGAACGACACGATCACGCTGCAAGCGCGTGCTTTGGACAAGTTCATCAAAAAGGATCGCTTGTTCGTCGTGCACGACAACGTCTTCTTCAACCAGCATGGCCATGTGATCTGCTCCGGCCGCGGACAAACCATCCGGCCCATGTGAGAGACGCGATGACCACCGCTTACGACACCTTGATGCCGGGCAGTCAGATCGACGGCCCCTCATTCGAAGTCTCGCGCGAGAGCATCCGCCTCTTCTGCGATGGGTCTCTGGACTACAACCCGCTCCACCTCGACGACAACTACATGCAGGGAAGCTTCGGCAAGACCAGTTTCGGCGGCATCATCATGCACGGCATGAACAATTTCGGACTGGTCACGCGCATGCTGACCGATTGGGCAGAGCCCCTGGGTGCCATCCATCGGCGGTTGGAAACGCGATGGCTCAAACCGGTCAGGCCTGGTGACACCATCCAACCTAGGGGCACCATAAGGAACAAGACGAGCAGCACGCGCGCGCACTGGATCGTCGTCGACGTCACTGTCCAGAACCAACGGGGCGAGCCCGTTGCCGTCGGCGAAGCGCTGATCGAGTTTCCCAAGCCCGCGTGATATGAGCAGGGTGGCTCGCTTTCATAACTTCGCCCCTTAGCTCAGCAGCCGCACCAGCCACAGCGCGAGCCCCGGGAAGGCGACCACCAGTCCCAGCCGCACGATGTCGGTGAAGATGAAGGGCAGCACGCCGCGATAGGTCGCCGCAATCGGAACGGTCTTCGCAATCGAGCTGATGACGAACACGTTGAGCCCGATCGGCGGCGCGGTCAGCCCGATGCCGACGACGATCAGCACCAGGATGCCGAACCAGATCGCAACCTCGTCGCCGGGCAGGCCGAAGTCGAGCGCCTGCACGATCGGGAAGAACACCGGCAGCGTCAGCAGCAGCATCGCCAGCTCGTCCATCACCGCGCCGAGCACGATGTAGGCCGCCAGCAGCGAGATCAGCACGAGATAGGGCGGCAATCCGAGATGCGTCACCCACTCCGCCGCCAGCTCCGGAAACTGCGAGCGGGCCAGGAACGCGTTGAACACCTCCGAGCCTAGGATGATGATGAAGATCATGCCCGTGGTGTCGGCGGTCTGCTTCAAACTGTCGAGAATGCCGCTTCCCGTGAGCGAACGCTGCACCAGCCCAACGACCAGCATGCTGATCGCACCGAACGCGGCGCCTTCCGTCGGCGTGAACACGCCGCCGTAAATCCCGCCCACCACCGTGAACGCGATGAGCAGCACCGGCCAGATGCTCGCCAGAAGCCTGAGGCGATTGAGGCTCGCGTCGGCCGGCGCCGTCGGCGCGATCTCGGGCCGGCGCCGCACCGACCAGGCGATCGCCAGGCAATAGAACAGCGCCGCCATCAACCCCGGTATCAGCGCCGCCTTGAACAGCTTGGCGATGTTCTGCTCGGTGGTGATCGCGTACACCACCAGGATGACGGAAGGCGGAATGAGAATGCCCAGCGTGCCTCCCGCGGCAATCGTGCCGGTGGCAAAGCCGCTGTCGTACTTGTAGCGCTGCAGCTCGGGCAGCGCCGCGCGCCCGAAGGTGGCCGTCGTCGCCACGGACGATCCGCAAATCGCGCCGAAGGCGGTGCAGGCCCAGATGACCGCCATGGCCAGCCCGCCGCGCAGCCGGCCGGCGAAGGCCTCCGCCGCCTTGAACAGCCCGGTCGAGATGCCCGAGCGCTCGGCCAGCGCACCCATCAGGATGAAAAGCGGAATGACCGACAGCGTGTAGTTGGCGAACTGGTGATAGGAGTTCGTCTTCATGTAGGCGAAGAACGCGTTCCAGCTCGACAGGTAGACGAAGCCAGCCGAGCCGACGACGAGCATCGATAGGCCCACGGGCATGCGTACGGCAATGAGGAGCAGCATCGCCGCAAAGCCCAGCAGGGCGACGCCCATGCCGCTCATGTGCGGCTCCGAAACCGCGCTATCGCTGTCGATAGCGCAACGCATGTCAGCAGGAAGAGGAGCGCGGTCGAAATGGCAATGGCGGGCCAGACGATGAGCTGCAGCAGCATGGTCGTCTGGCCGCTGCGATAGTGCTCCAGCGTGCCGACCACCAGGCACCAGGTCAGCAGCCCGATCATCCCGGCGTAGACGAGGTCCCACAGCGCGTCGATCACGGTGTTGGTGCGCGGGCCGAGCTTTCCCGTAAACGTGTCGACGAAAATATTGCCGCGTCTGGCCTGCGTATAGGGAAGGAAGCAGAAGATGGCGATCGCGGTCGCCATCTGCACCATCTCGAAGTCGCCGTTGATGGGACCGAGCTTCAACCCGATCGAGCTCGCAAGCTGCTCCGCCCAGGGCATGCCGCTCAGCCAGCGACCCAGCACGCTCAAGACAACCAGCAGTGCCGTCGCAAGCGCCAGCAGGCCGCCCAGGATGGCGATGGTGCCCGAAAGCCTTTCCACGAGCGGAGGGCGTGAGCCCTCCGCATTCGCAACGTTGCTCATGGACCGGCTCCCAGGCTCCGGCACCACGCGCAATCGCCGCGGTGCCGGCGCGAACCTTAGGCCTTGTCGTACTTTGCGACCAGCGCCTTGGCCTGCTCGATCAGCTTGTTGCCGTCGAGGTTGCGTTCCTTGACCTGCTTGATCCAGCCTTCAGTGACGGGCCGCGTGGCCGTGATCCACCTCGCCTTCTCCTCCTCGGTGATGGCGGTCAGCGTATTGCCGCGCTTCTTGACCCGCTCCAGCACTTCCGCGCCGGCCGTGTCCCACATGTTGCCGGCCAGCTCGGCGAAGGCCATGCCCGAGTTCTTGTCGATCACCGCCTTCAGGTCGGCGGGCAGGCCATCGAATTTGGCCTTGTTCATCGCCAGGAAGAAGCTCGCCGTATAGAAGGTCGGCGATCCCGGAATCTCCGTGTGGAATTTCACGAGTTCGTCCAGCTTGATGGCCGGCACGACCTCCCAGGGCACCACGCAGCCGTCGATGACCCGCTGCGCCAGGCTCTCGGGCACCTGCGGGATCGGCATCGGGATGGCGGTCGCGCCCAGCGCCTTCAGCGCCTCGCCCGCGAGCCGGTGCGGCGAGCGCAGCTTGAGGCCCTTCAGGTCTTCCATCGTCCGGACCTGCTTGTTGGCGTGGATCAAGCCGTGGTCGTGCGACCAGTAGCTCAACAGCTTGATGTCGCGCCGTCTCCTTGCCGAGGTTGGCGTTGGCGAACTCCTGCGACGCGCGTGCATTGACGATGCCGCGGCGGGCGCCGATGAACGGCAGCTCGAACACCTCGGTCGATGGGAAGCGGCCTGGCGTCGATCCCGGCAGGGTCCACACGATGTCGACCACGCCGTCGCGCGCTTGGTCGTAAAGTTGGGGCGGCGTGCCACCGAGCTGCATGGACGGCGAGATGTCGATCTTGATGCGCCCGCCGGAATCCTTCTCCACGGCAGCGGCCCACGGCGCCAGCATCCTGCGGTGACCGTTCGACACCGGCGGAAGGAAGTGGTGCAGCTTCAGCGTCACCTGCGCCTGCGCGAACGCCGGCCGCGCGATCGCGGGTGCTGCAACGGCAACGCCGGCAGCCGAAAGAAACTTGCGGCGGGAAATTCTCATCGATGGTCCTCCCTTAGACGTTTCTCGATTGGTGCGGTTTCTTGCCGGCGAATGTTCGTCCGGTCCGCAGTGTTGGCCCACCCTGATAGGCGAGCGATAGTTTGGCGTCAAAACCTGTTGGCGGCAACTCGCAATCCGGTCAAACTGGCGCGCGCGGCCACGCTGTGCCATCTTCCCGTCACCTCCACCATTTCTGAGGAAATAGCAAAGATGCGTTATGAGGCGCCGCATTCGCTCGACCAGGCTGTCGCGCTGCTCGCGGCCGAGCCGGGCGATGCCCGTGTTCTGGCTGGCGGGACCGACCTGCTCGTACAAATGAAGACCGACCTGATCGACCCGATCCTGCTGGTCGATATCAAGGGCATCTCCGAGCTGCGCGAGATCAAGGAAGAGGCCGGCGGCTTTCGCATCGGCGCGGCCGTGGCCGGAGCCGAATTGAAGGAACACGCGCGACTCAAGACGGTATGGCCCGGCATCGTAGAGGCCGCCAACCTCATTGGCTCCACCCAGATCCAGGGCCGCGCCTCCATGGGCGGCAACCTTTGCAACGGCTCCCCCGCCGCCGACAGCGTGCCGGCACTCATCGCCGCCGGTGCCAAGGTCTCCATCGTCGGTCCCAAGGGCCGGCGCGAGGCCCTGGTCGAGGACATCATGGTCGGCCCGCGCAAGCTGTCGCTGACCAAGGGTGAGATCGTCGCCTCGTTCCTGCTGCCGCCCAAGCCCGCGCGCACGGGGGATGCCTACCTGCGCTTCATCCCGCGCACGGAGATGGACATCGCCGTCGTCGGCTGCGGCATCTGTTTGACCGTTGACGCTGGCGGTACCTGCACGGCAGCCCGTGTCAGCCTCGGCGCGGTGGCGCCGCGCCCGTTGCTGGTGGCGCCTGCGGCGGCCGCTTTGATCGGCACCAAGCTGGACGATGCCGCGATGCAAAAGCTGGACGCGGCAGCCCGCGCCGCCTGCCAGCCGATCGACGACAAGCGAGGCACCAAGGATTACCGCATCAAGGTTGCCGGCGTGCTCGCGCGCCGCGCTGCCCAGATCGCAATCGAGCGCGCGAGGAAAGGCTGATGGCAAAGCATCACATCACGACAACGATCAACGGCGACCCGGTCGAGTTCCTGTGCGAGACGCAGGACACCCTGCTCGACGTGCTCCGCGACCAGCTCGGGCTCACCGGCACCAAGGAAGGCTGCGGCACCGGCGACTGCGGCGCCTGCAGCGTCACCGTCAACAACCGCCTCGTCTGTTCCTGCCTGGTGCTGGGCGTGGAGGCCGGCGGCGCGTCCATCGCCACCATCGAAGGCATGGCGCACGGCGAGGAGCTGCATCCGCTGCAGCGCAAGTTCCTGGAGCACGCAGCGCTCCAGTGCGGCATCTGTACGCCCGGGGTCCTGATCGCAGCGAAGTCTCTGCTCGAGCGGTCGCCCGATCCCACCGAGACCGAGGTGCGCTACTGGCTGGCGGGGAACCTCTGCCGCTGCACGGGCTACGACAAGATCGTGCGCGCCGTGCTCGACGCCGCCTCGGAGATGAGAGGAGCCTGACCCATGCAGGAGAAGGTGAAGGACGGCGGCACTTCCGAGTTCAAGTATGTCGGCACGCGCGCGGTGCGGCCTGACGGCGTCGACAAGGTGACCGGTCGCGCGCGGTTCGGCGCCGATCTCGCCATGCAGGGCCAGCTCGTCGGCCGCATCCTGCGCAGCCCGCACGCGCACGCCCGCATCAAGTCGATCGACGTCTCCGCCGCGGCCGCGCTGCCCGGCGTCAAGGCGGTCGTGACGCGCGACGACTTCAAGGAGCAGCCGTCCGAGTTCATCCCGGCGGGCGAGATGATGATCAACTACCGCGATGTCGTGCGCAGCGTCATGGCGCGCGAGAAAGTTTTGTTCGAGGGGCACCCCGTGGCCGCCGTGGCCGCAACCAGCGCCGCCATTGCCAAGCAGGCGCTCGCACTCATCAAGGTCGACTACGAGGTGCTTCCGCACGTCATCGACGTCGTCGAGGCCATGCAGCCCGGCGCGCCGATCCTGCACGAGGACATGATCACCGCCGGCGTCGAGCCCGCGCCCAAGACGGCCTCCAATGTCGCCAAGCGCATCGAGTTCGGCCACGGCGATGTCGCGGCGGGATTTGCCCAGGCCGATGTCGTCGTCGAGCGCTCCTTCACCACCAGGCCCGTGCACCAGGGCTACATCGAGCCGCACGCCTGCATCGCCAGCGTGTCCGAGGACGGCCAGGCCGACGTTTGGGTCTCCACCCAGGGCCACTGGATCGTCCGCGCCCACTGCGCGCGCCTGCTCGGCTGGGACGTCGGCAAGGTGCGCGTCACCGCCGCTGAGATCGGCGGCGGCTTCGGCGGCAAGACGGTCGTCTATCTGGAGCCGGTCGCCCTCGCGCTCTCGAAGAAGGCGCGCCGACCCGTGAAGATGGTCATGTCGCGCGAGGAAGTGTTCCGCGCCTCCGGGCCGACTTCCGGCGCCCACGTGCGCATCAAGATCGGCGCCACCAAGGACGGCCGCCTCGTCGCCGCCGAGGGTGAGCTGAAATACCAGGCCGGCGCCTTCGCCGGCTCGCCCGTGCAGCCTGGCGCCATGTGCGCGTTCGCGCCCTACGACCTGGAAAACGTGAAGGTCGTCGGCTACGACGTCGTCACCAACCGTCCCAAGGTCGCCGCCTATCGCGCGCCCGGCGGGCCGATCTCCGAGTTCGCCGTCGAAAGCGTGATCGACGAGATCGCCAAGACGCTCAAGCTCGATCCGATCGAGTTGCGCCTCAAGAACGCCGCCCGGCAGGGCACCAAGTCGGCCTACGGCCCGAAGTTCGGGCCGATCGGCCTCGTGGAAACGCTGGAGGCTGCCAAGTCGCATGCCCACTGGCGCACGCCGCTCGGCAAGAACCAGGGGCGCGGCGTCGCCTCCGGCTTCTGGTTCAACATCGGCGGCGAGACCTCGGTGTCTCTGCAGCTCAACGAGGACGGCACGCTCTCGCTGACGGCCGGCACGCCCGACATCGGCGGCCTGCGCGCCTCGCTGTGCATGATGGCGGCCGAGGAACTCTCCGTTCCGCTCGACAAGATTCGCGTGCAGATCGGCGACACCGGCCAGCTCGGCTACAACTTCCTCACCGGCGGCAGCCGCTCCACCTTCTCGAGCGGCATGGCAACGGTCGAGGCCGCGCGCGAGGTGATGAAGGAATCCTGCAAGCGCGCCGCCAAGCTGTGGGAGCTGCCGGAGGAGGCCGTCGAGTACAACGACGGCGCCGTTCGGCCCGCCGGCGCCAACGCCGGCCAGCACGCGCCCATGACGCTGAAGGACATCGCAGCCATCGCCGGCAAGACCGGCGGCCCGATCGCCGGCTACGCGCGCATCAACGCGCAGGGCGCCGCCCCGAGCTTCGCCACCCACATCGCCGACGTGGAGGTCGATCCCGAGACCGGCAAGGTTTCCGTCGTGCGCTACACGGCGATCCAGGACGCCGGCCGCGCCATCCACCCGAGCTACGTGGAAGGCCAGTACCAGGGCGGCGTGGCGCAGGGCATCGGCTGGGCGCTCAACGAGGAGTACATCTACGACGACAAGGGCCGCCTGGAGAATGCGGGCTTCCTGGACTACCGCGTCCCCGTCGCCTCCGACCTGCCCATGATCGACACGGTCATCGTCGAGGTGCCCAACCCGCGCCACCCCTATGGCGTGCGCGGTGTCGGCGAGACGCCGATCATCCCGCCCATGGCGGCCATCGCCAACGCCATCGAGAACGCGACGGCCGTTCGCTTCACCGACCTGCCGATGTCGCCCCCGAAGGTGCTGAAGGCGCTGGACGAGGCGCGCTCGGCCGGCAAGGCCAGGCTCTGACGCGCCGGCGGCCCCATGGTCGCCCGCCCGCAAGCAGGAGACCGGCTTGGCCGCTACCGCCGCGGCCGCCTCTCTGAGCTTGTCGCGGCTGCGTTGCTGACGGCCAAGGGCTACCGTGTCCGTGCGCGCCGCTGCCGCACGCCCTACGGCGAGATCGACCTGATCGCCACGCGGGCCTCGCGCCTGATCTTCGTCGAGGTCAAGCGCCGCACCACGCAGGGCGAGGCCGAAGCCGCCCTGTCGTCCCGCCAGGCGCAGCGCATGGCGCGCGCCGCCGAGTTCTGGATTAACCGCAATCCGCGCTTTCGCGACCATGCGCAGCGGATGGACGCGATCCTGGTCCTGCCGCACCGGTTGCCGAAGCATCTGCCGGGCGCTCTCGACATCGCCCTGCCCGATCGCCGTTGACACCCGGCGGCAAAGGCTCTTGCATCGCGCTGCACCGGATTCACAACGAGCGAGATCATGACCCTTCGCGTCGCCTGCCAGATGGACCCGATCGATCGCATAGACATCGGCGGCGATTCCACCTTCGCCCTGCTGCTTGAAGCGCAGAAGCGCGGGCACGCGATGTTCTACTACACGCCGCCCGACCTCGCGCTTGTCGAGGGACGGCTGCTCGCACGCGGTTCGACCCTCACCGTCGCAGACAAGGCGGGCAGTCACTTCAAGCTTTCCGACCGCCGTACCGTCGACCTGTCCGAGCTGGACGTCGTCCTGCTGCGCCAGGACCCGCCGTTCGACATGGCCTACATCACGACCACGCATCTGCTGGAGCGCATCCATCCCAAGACGCTGGTGGTGAACGATCCCGCGCACGTGCGCAACGCGCCCGAGAAGATCTTCGTGCTCGACTTCCTCGACCTGATGCCGCCGACGCTGGTGACCCGCAGCGCCGACGACGTGCGCCGCTTCAGGGCCGAGCACAAGGACATCATCCTCAAGCCGATCTACGGCAACGGCGGCTCGTCCGTGTTCCGGATCGGGCCTGACGACACCAACCTCAACTCGCTCGTCGAGCTGTTCCAGACGGTGTTCCGCGAGCCCTTCATGGTGCAGCAGTACCGCCCCGAGGTGCGCGCCGGCGACAAGCGCATCATCCTCGTCGACGGCGAAGTGGCGGGTGCCGTGAACCGCGTGCCGGCAGTGGATGAGACGCGCTCGAACCTGCACGTCGGCGGCCAGGCCAAGCCAACCGAGCTGACCGCGCGCGACAAGGAGATCTGCGCGCGCCTGGGGCCGGAGCTCAAGAAGCGCGGCCTCCTTTTCACCGGCATCGACGTGATCGGTCCCTACCTGACCGAGATCAACGTCACCTCCCCGACCGGCATCCGTCAGGTCAAGGCGTTCGGCGGCGCCGATATCGCCGCACTGATCTGGGACGCCATCGAGAAGAAATGCGCCGGCCGCCAGCCGCAACGTCAGTGACCCGACGGGCAGCAGGCCGGCGCATGCCTGGCGTCAGCCCTTGGGCGACATCTTCTGAAGCGTGTCGACGATGGCGAGCAGGTCGTCGACGAACTGATCGCGGTGCTTGGTGGGCAGCACGTCCAGAATGCGGTCGTCGACCCTCTTGCCCACAGGCTCGGCGAGCTTCAATACGCGCTTGCCCTCGTCGGTAAGCTTCACAGCGTAAGCTCGCGCATCCTCACGCGTGCGGCGGCGCTGCAACAGGCCCTTCCGCTGCATGCGGCGCACGATGTCGGCGAGCGTAGACCGATCGATACCAGTGCGATCGACCAAACCGGTTTGACTCAGCCCCTCATTTTGGGAAACCGTCATCAAAACAGCGAGTTGGCGCGGCGTCAGCCCACCGACTTTCATCTCCGTATGGAAGATATCTCCCGCGCATTGACCGGCGCGGTGCAGCAGGTGGATCGGAGAGCGGTTCAGGCGGTCGGACGCGTCTTTTTTCATATTGCCCCAGATTGCTTTTTACCAGTTGAAACGTTTCACCATTGCCCCGCGACCTGATCCTCGGCAAATCACTCAAGCGCGATTGCGCTTTGGTCAGACGATTTGTGAGGACAAGGTCTTATGCAAGATTGTCGGGCCCCGCGCAATGGAATTTGCAAAAGTGCGACGCAGGGTCCCATTTTTTGAATGGCGACGGATCGCCTCAGGTGGCCGGATTTACCGCATGCCGCCGGATCAGGCCGATTTGAGCGAAGGCGAAAAGTAAGGTTATCGGCAATATTCCCCAGGCCTTGAAGCTTACCCAGGCGGCTTCCGAAAAGTTGCGCCAGACGATCTCGTTGGCGACCGCCAGCACCAGGAAGAAGACGATCCAGCGGACCGTGAGCTTGCGCCAGCCTTCGTCGGTAAGCTGCACCGCCTCTCCCATGATGAGCTTCAGGAACGAACGCTGCGTCAGCAGTCCAAAGCCGAGGGCGCCAGCGAAGAATAAATTGATGATGGTCGGCTTTATCATGATGAAGCGCGGATCTTCGAGGAAGAACGTCAGGCCTCCGAACACGACCACGAGCACGGCGGTAATGAGCGGAGCGGGCGCGAAGCGGCCCGTCAACGTCCGCGATGCGACCAGGGCGATGACCGTCGCAATCATCAGAACGCCGGTTGCCCAGTAGATCCCGGCCTTCGCGTACGCCGCAAAGAACGCGACCAGGGGGCCGAGATCGATCAGCAGCTTGATGAGCGGATTGTGGCCGACGCCCGCCGACTTCGTCTCTTCGCTCATGGCGTACCGAGCCCTTAGACCCGCGCGTCGGGGTGGTGCCCATCGGCTGTACGGACGTGCAGGGGGTCCGGCAGCCGGTACTTCTGCAACAGCCGAACCTGCCACCAGAAGAACAGCGCCGTGAACGGCATGACGATGAAGATCTTGAAGAGGATCCAGACGTCGACGCCGGTGAACATGCGATTGAGCGCGAACAGTTCGAAATCGTCGAAGCCGAGCCGCACGGCCTCGTTGACCACCGCGGTGGCCAGGAAGAACAGGGCAACGTTACGGGTGAGCGTGTTCCAGCCTTCCTCGGTGTAGTGGAACGTGTTGCCGAACACGAAGCGGAAGAAGTTGTGCTTTGTCTTGAGGCCCACCCACAGCACCAGCGCGACCAGAGTATTGAAGACCGTGACCTTGATCTGCACCCACATCGC
Source organism: uncultured Alphaproteobacteria bacterium (assembly GCA_963782855.1). GTDB lineage: Bacteria > Pseudomonadota > Alphaproteobacteria > Rhizobiales > Hyphomicrobiaceae > AWTP1-13. Next base: position 35,023 of record CAWALW010000004.1, read on the forward strand.
GTCGCCGGTAACCAGCGTCAGCACGCCGAACGTCACGCTGACGGCGCCGGCGATGAACGGCATGATGGGCGGCCGGCCCAGGTACCAAAGGCTGACGCCGAGCGAAATGAGCGTCGTAAGGATGAGGGCCCAGGTACCGGCGGCAATGCCGTAGATGCCGTTGACGAGAAACATCGCCACCAGCGGTCCGATCTCGCCGAGGATGTTGACCATCTGCTCGGCGTTGAACGGAAAATGGCGCCGCCGCCAGTTCATCGTTTCTATTGCCACGTTTCTTGTTTCAGGGGGGTGATACGAGACCCCGCCTCTCCCTTCTCGTTCCTTAGCTCAGGGCGATGGCGCGTGCAAACTCGCCCGCGTCGAACTCCGACAGGTCATCGACACTTTCGCCAATGCCGATGGCGTGGACCGGAAGGCCGAACTTGGCCGAAATTGCGACGAGGATCCCGCCCCGTGCCGTGCCGTCCAGCTTGGTCATGATCAGGCCGGTAACGCCCGCCTTGTCCTTGAAGACTTCCACCTGATTGAGCGCGTTTTGCCCGGTGGTTGCGTCGAGAACGAGGAGCACCTGGTGCGGTGCCCGCGGCTCAATCTTTCGCAGTACGCGAAGCACTTTTTCGAGTTCGTCCATGAGCGCCTGTTTGTTTTGCAGGCGGCCGGCCGTGTCTATTAGCAAAACGTCGAAATTTTCTTCCTTCGCCCGCTTCAGTGCGTCGAAGGCGAGACCGGCAGAATCTGCGCCGACGTTGCGCGCGATGACCTCCGCCCCAGTCCTTTCGCCCCAGATCTTGAGCTGATCGATGGCAGCGGCGCGGAAGGTGTCGCCCGCGGCCAGCAGGACCTTCTTGCCGTCCTGTGCCAGACGCTGCGCCATCTTGCCGATGGTGGTGGTCTTGCCGGTGCCGTTGACGCCAACAACGAGGATCACATGCGGCCTGTCGGCATCGTCGATCTGCAGCGGCTTCGCCACCGGCGCAAGCGTACGCTCGACCTCGGCGGCGAGGACGGCCCTCACCTCCTCGGGCGAAATTTCCTTGTTGTGGCGATCCTTCGCCAGCGCGTCCGTGATCCGCATGGCCGTCTCGACGCCGAGGTCCGCCTGGATGAGCAGGTCTTCAAGCTCCTGCAGGGTAGCAGCGTCGAGCTTCCGCTTCGTAAAGATGCCGGTGATGTCTTGGGAGAGGCGGCTGGACGTCTTTGTCAGCCCCGTCTTCAGGCGCTGAAACCACCCTTGCTTCTTGGGGGCCTCGATCACGGCCTCCGCGGACACGGCGGCGACGGGTGCGGCAACGGCGGGCACGAGCGAGACGTCTCCCGACGATGGCGCCGCCGGCTCTTCCGAGCGCCGGAAGACCGAAAAGAATCCACCGCGCTTTGCCGGCTTGTCCGTCATGGCGCAGACGTGGGCGTGAGCAGTCCCGCGTGCAAGCGAACGCCGTCGGACCGAGTGACGCGGGCCGTGATCAATTCGCCGGGAGCAGCGTGCTGATCCAACCTTACGGTTGCGTAACCCGGCGTACGGCCAACACCCTCGCGTTCGATCAACACTTCGGCATCCTGTCCGACTTGTGCATTGAGATAACCCGCGAGGCTGGCCTCGCCCTTGCGGCGCAGCCGTGCGGCCCTCTCCTTGATCTCGGGTCCCGCTACCTGCGGCATGCGTGCAGCAGGCGTGCCTTCGCGCCGCGAATAGGGAAACACGTGCAGGTAGGTGAGGCCGCAGTCGTCGACGAGGCGCAGCGAGTTGGCAAACATCGCCTCCGTCTCGGTCGGGAAGCCGCCGATCAGATCGGCGCCGAAGACCATGTCGGGTCGCAGCTGCCGCGCCGTGGCGCAGAAGCGAATGGCATCCGCACGGGAATGCCGGCGCTTCATGCGCTTGAGGATCATGTCGTCGCCGGCCTGCAGCGAGAGATGCAGGTGCGGCATCAGCCGGGGCTCCTCGGCAATCGCATCGATCAGATGCTTGTCGGCTTCGACCTGGTCGATGGACGAGAGGCGCAGCCGCTTCAACTCGGGCACATGCCGCAACACCTGCCGCACCAGGAGCCCCAGCGTCATCGATCCCGGCAGGTCCTTGCCGTAAGCCGTCATGTCGACGCCGGTGAGGACGATCTCCGGATAGCCCGCCTCCACGAGCCGGCGCACCTGCCCAACGACCTCGCCGGAGGGCACCGAACGCGAGGGTCCGCGTCCATAGGGGATGATGCAGAACGTGCAGCGGTGATCGCACCCGTTCTGCACCTGCACGTAGGCGCGTGCGCGCGAGCCGAAGCCGTCGACCATGGCGTGCGCGGTCTCGCGCACCGACATGATGTCGTTGACGATGACGCGCGCGCTGTTCGGCGAGGCCAGCGTCTCGAACGTGGCGCGCTGCATTTTCTCGCCGTTGCCGATCACGGCATCGACCTCGGGCATCGCGGCAAAGCGATCCGGGTCGATCTGGGCGGCACACCCCGTCACGACGATGCGCGCCGCCGGGCTCTCCCGGCGCGCCTTGCGAATGGCTTGCGCCGCCTGCCGCACCGCCTCGCCCGTGACCGCGCACGTATTGATGACGACGGTTTCGCCGAGGCCCGCCGCCTCCGCGTGCTGGCGCATGACCTCCGATTCGTAGGCGTTCAGGCGGCAGCCGAGCGTGAGCACGCGCACGGCGTTGTTGCGAGCCTGCGCGTCATCGGCATGGTCTGAATGTGGCTCTTGCGGCAACAGGCGGCTCATTGTGGGATCAGGCCGTCGCCGCCAGATCGAGCACGCCCTCGTGCTCCAATTCCACCGGCCCGGTCATCCAGATTTCATCGTTGGCGCGCCAGTCGATCAGCAGCGGCCCCCCGGGAAGCGTCACGGTCACCTGCCGTTGCGCCAGCTTCTTGCGGGCGGCACATACGGCCACCGCGCAGGCGGCGCTGCCGCAGGCCTTGGTGAGCCCGGCGCCCCGCTCCCACGTCCGCACCGTTATCGCCGTCGGCGACACCACGTGGGCGAGGGATATGTTGGCCCGCTCCGGGAAGATCGGATGGTTCTCGAGCATCGGCCCGATGCGCGCGAGGTCGTAGGCGTTGACGTCGTTGACCCAGAACACGGCATGCGGGTTGCCGACATTCACCACCGCGGGCGAGTGCAGGATTGGATTGTCGATCGGGCCGATCTGCAGCTCGATGCCGCGCGTGTCATGGAACGGCTCGGCCAGCGGAATGTCCTGCCAGCCGAACTTCGGCCGGCCCATGGAGACGGTGATGCGGTCCTTGCTCGCGACGCTTGCAGTGAGAAGGCCCGCCTTGGTCTCGAAGGTGAACGCGTCGCGACCCGCTTCCCCTGCCGCGATCCACGCAACGCAGCGCATGCCATTGCCGCAGGCCTCCGCCTCGGAACCGTCGACGTTGTAGATTTGCACGTACGCGTCCGTGCCCGGCGTGCGGGGATCGTGCACAACCATCATCTGGTCGAACGCCAGGCCAGGCCGGCCCGCCACGTCACGCGCCGTGCTGCCGGACATCGCGTCCCTGCGCCCGCGCAGGTCGACCACCAGGATCTCGTTTCCCAGTCCGTTCATCTTGCGGAAATGTGGGCCGGCGCGCATGGCACCTTATATGGCGAGGTCCTGGCGGAGCACAATCGAGCCGGCGTGCGTTCCAGAAATATGAGTGAAACCGGGCTGGTAAGCGGCTCATCGATCCGCCACAACAGCCCTCCCGATGTTGCCCGCCTGCCGGAGAGCCCTCGATGCGAATCATGAAGTCCGCTGCCTTGGCTGCCGCACTCGCCGGATGCACTCTGCCGGCCTTCGCCGTCATCACGGATGCGCCGGCACAGAAGACCAGGCAGCCCTTCAAGGTCGAGACGTTCGCGCGCGGTCTCGTCCATCCCTGGGGGCTGGCCTTCCTCCCTGACGGACGACTCCTCGTGACCGAGCGGCCGGGGCGCGTGCGCATCGTCGGCAAGGATGGGCGGCTGTCGGAGCCTCTGCGCGGCGTGCCCGCGGTGGTCGCTGGCGGGCAGGGCGGGCTGCTCGATGTCGCGCTCGACCCGGACTTTGCCAGGACGCGGCTTGTCTACCTGTCCTACTCGGAGCCGCGCGGCAGCGGCACCAACGGCACCAGCGTCGCGCGCGGCAAATTGGAAGGCGATGGCGATGCCGCCGGCCTCGCCGACGTGAAGGTGATCTTCCGCCAGGAGCCGGCCTTCTCCGGCAGCCTGCATTTCGGCTCCCGCCTCGCGTTTGCCCGCGACGGCAACCTGTTCGTGACAACAGGCGAGCGCTTCCACGGCAAGGAGCGCGCGCAGGACCTCGGCACGCACTTCGGCAAGGTCATCCGCATCCGTCCCGACGGTTCCGTCCCGCCCGACAATCCCTTCGTGAGCAAATCCGGCGCGCGGCCCGAGATCTGGAGCTACGGCCACCGCAACGTGCAGGCCGCCGCCATCAATCCATTATCCGGCAAGCTGTGGACGATAGAGCACGGCGCCCGCGGCGGCGATGAGGTGAACATTCCCTCGGCCGGCAAGAACTACGGCTGGCCGGTCATCACCTACGGCCGGGACTACACCGGGCTGAAGATCGGCGAGGGCACCAGCAAGGCCGGCATGGAGCAGCCGGTGTACTATTGGGACCCATCCATCGCCCCTTCCGGCATGGCCTTCTACACCGGCAACCTCATCCCCGAATGGAAGGGCAACCTGTTCGTCGGCGCACTCGCCGGGCGGTCACTGCATCGCCTGGTCCTGAACGGGGAAACCGTGGTCGGCGAGGAACCCCTGCTGCAGGGCCTCGACCGCATCCGCGATGTCCGCAACGGCCCCGACGGCGCCCTCTGGCTCCTCACCGACAGCCCGCAGGGCCGCGTCCTGAGGCTTGTGCCGGAGTAACCTTGTCATCCCGGAATGCGCGTCAGCGCCTATCCGGGACAATAGGGGTCTCAGGCCATTCCGCCCCGGTTGACACCCGCCCCGCCTTCACAGATGGTGCGCGCCATCCTAGATGGCCCGTGACAACGAGCCGGCGCCTTTTCCCCTTGAGTTACAGGCTCCCAGGGAAAGGTGCTCAACGTCCGCCAGCGCGTAGCGCCCGCGGGCGCTTTTTGTCATTCCCGCGCAGGCGGGAATCCAGGGTGCGGCATAGGCTGAAGAGGTTTGATGTTCCAGTCCCTGTCAGATCGCCTGTCCGGCGTCCTCGACAAACTCACGCGGCGCGGGTCGCTCACCGACAGCGACGTCGCCGAGGCCATGCGCGAGGTGCGTCGCGCCCTGCTCGAGGCCGACGTGGCGCTGGAGGTCGTGCGCGACTTCACCGAGAAGGTGAGGGCCAGGGCCGTCGGCCAGAACGTGGTCAAGTCGATCACGCCCGGCCAGATGGTGGTCAAGATCGTGCACGACGAGCTCGTCGCCGTGCTCGGCTCGGATGCCAACCCGATCGACACCAATGCCCAGCCTCCCGTCGCGATCATGATGGTGGGCCTGCAGGGTTCCGGCAAAACGACCACCACCGCCAAGATCGCCCACCGCCTCACCACGCGCGACAAGAAGAAAGTATTGATGGCCTCGCTCGACACGCGCAGGCCCGCGGCGCAGGAGCAGCTGCGCGTGCTCGGCGAGCAGACCAGCGTCGATACGCTCCCGATCGTCGCGGGCCAGACGCCGCAGCAGATCGCAGCGCGCTCTCTCGATGCCGCCCGCCTCGGCGGCTACGACGTCGTCATCCTCGACACCGCCGGCCGCATCCACATCGACGAAGCCCTGATGCTGGAGTCCGAGCAGGTGCGCGACATCGCGCGGCCGCACGAGACCCTGCTCGTCGCCGACAGCCTCACCGGCCAGGACGCGGTCAAGCTCGCCACCAGTTTCGACCAGCGCATCGGCATCACCGGCATCGTCCTCACCCGCGTCGACGGCGACGGCCGCGGCGGCGCGGCGCTGTCCATGCGCGCGGTCACGGGCAAGCCCATCAAGCTGATCGGCACCGGCGAGAAGTGGGACGCGCTGGAGGATTTCCACCCCGGTCGCATCGCCGGGCGCATCCTCGGCATGGGCGACGTGGTGAGCCTCGTCGAGAAGGCGGCGCAGACGGTCGATGTCGAGAAGGCGCAGGCCATCGCGGAGAAGCTGCGCAAGGGCTCCTTCGACCTGGAGGACCTGGCGGATCAGCTCAAGCAGATGGAGCGCATCGGCGGCATGTCCAGCATGCTCGGCATGCTGCCCGGCATCGGCAAGATCAAGAAGCAGGTGGATGCTGCCAACCTCGACGACTCCGTCCTGAAGCGGCAGCGCGCCATCATCCAGTCCATGACGACCCGGGAACGGCGCAACCCCAAGGTTCTCGACGGCAAGCGCAAGCGGCGCATTGCGGCGGGCTCGGGCACCAAGCCGGAGGACGTCAACAAGCTCCTCAAGATGCACCGGCAGATGTCGGACATGATGAAGACGATGGGCAAGCGCGGCGGGCTCATGCAGCGCATGATGGGCGGCAGCGGCGGGCCGAGCCAGGCCGAGATGGAGCGCATGCAGTCGGAGCTGGCCACGCTCGACCCGCGCGCGCTGGAGAACTTGCCCAAAGAGCTGCGCGACCAGTTGCCCAAGGGCCTGCCCTCGGGGTTGCCGGCTGGCCCGGCACCGAGGCTGCCGGGTCTTCCCGGCTTCGGCGGCGCTGTTGCTCCCAAGTTTCCAGGATTTCCGGGCTTACCGGGAAAGAAGAAATGAAGAGGGGAGTGGGGAATAGGGAGTAGGAACCGCATTCCCAACTCCCCACTCCCGATCTCCCTACTCCCAGGCGAATAGCCAGAAAGGAACCAAAGCAATGTCAGTGAAGATCCGCCTCTCCCGCGGAGGCACCAAGAAGCGGCCCTACTATTACATCGTCGTTGCCGAATCGACCTCGCCGCGCGACGGCCGCTACATCGAGCAGATCGGCACGCACAATCCGCTGCTGCCGAAGACCAACGCGGAGCGCGTGAAGCTCGACGTCGAGCGCGCCAAGCACTGGCTGTCGGTCGGCGCGCAGCCGACGGATCGCGTGATGCGCTTCCTCGATGCCGCCGGCCTCGCCAAGCGCACGCCGAGCAACAATCCCAACAAGGCCAAGCCCAAGAAGAAGCGCCAGGAGCGCGAAGCGGCGGCAGCTGCTGCGGCAGCCGCAGCTGAGGGCGGCGAGGCCAAACCGGCAGCGTAAGCGTCATGGCTGCGCCGGACCGCCCCCGCCGCGTTCTGCTCGGGCGCATCGCCGGCGCGCATGGCATTCGCGGCGAGGTGCTGATCCGGACGTTCACTGTCACGCCTGAAGCGATCGTCGACTATGGCTTGCTCGCAACGGCGGCGGGGGACCGCTCCTACAAGATCGTGAGCGCGCGGCCGACCCAGAAAGGCGTCGTCGCGCGCCTGGACGGCATCGCGGACCGCAACGCGGCCGAGGCCCTGAATGGCGTCGAGCTTTACGTCGACCGCGATCGCCTCCCGCCTGCGGCAGACGGTGAGTTCTACCATGCCGATCTCATCGGCATGGTCGCCGTAAGCCCAGGTGGCACCACGGTCGGCGAAGTCGTTGGGGTGCATAACTTCGGCGCCGGCGATCTCCTGGAGATCCGGCCCGCCGGCGGCGGCCGGACCGAGCTGTTCCCCTTCACCGACGATGTCGTGCCCGAAGTGAATATCCAAGCCCGCCGCGTAACCGTCGTGCCGCCGAAGCCGGACGAGCCGTAGAACCGTAGGTTGGGTTAGCGCGGCCGAGACGTTGACCGGGTCCACAACGCCGATCCGCGCGTAACCCAACGCTGCCTACACGCGCTCCCCGCGCAGCAGCTTCGGCACCTCGCCGGTCAGTCCTGCCGCCTCCGCCACGAAGAACTGCTTGAGCTGCGGCATCCGGTTGACGATGCCGAGGCCGGTGCCGCGCACGGTGCGCAGCAGCGCCCAGTCCGTGGAGAACAGCCGGTTGAGGCCGTCGAATGCAGCGGCTGAAAGCGCGGCATCCGTGCGCCGCCAGCGCTCGTAGCGCGAAAGCACGATGCTGGAGCCGATGTCGAGGCCAAGCCTCACGGCATCCGTCACGACCTCCGTCAGGGCGGCGACGTCCCGGAGGCCCAGGTTCAATCCCTGTCCGGCAATCGGATGCACAAGGTGGGCAGCGTCGCCGACGAGCGCGAGCCGGTCGGCCACCAGGGCGCGCGCCAGATGCATCTCCAGCGGCCACATGGCGCGAGGCCCTATCGCGCGTATGTCGCCCAGGCGGAAGCCGAAGCGCTGCTCGACCTCGGTCGCGAAGCCGGCATCGTCGCGTGCCATGATTTCGCGGCCGCGCTGCTCGTTCTCGGTCCACGTCACGCACGACCGGTTGCCGACCAGCGGCAGGATCGCGAAGGGGCCCGATGGCAGGAAGTGCTGCATGGCGCGCGCGCGGTGCGGCTTGTCGTGCTCGACGGTCGTGACGATGCCGATCTGCGGATACTTCCAGCCGACGACACCGATGTTTGCTGCTTCGCGCAGGCGCGATGCGCGCCCGTCGGCCGCGATCAGCAGCGGGGCGCTAAGTCGGCTGCCGTCTTCGAGTTCGACGCTGACGCCATAGGCGTCGGCCGTGTAGCCGGCCACCGGGCTGCCGCCCCTGAGCTCGATCGACGGCCGCCGTGAGGCCGCGCGCAGGATGGCCTCGTGCAGCCGTTCGTTCTCGATGATGTAGGTCGCCGGGCTCCCGCTCTCGACGGTGTTGTCATAGGTGACCAGCACCGGCCGGAAGGCATCCTCCAGCGCCGAATCCGTGATGTCGACCGTGGTGACGGGCTGCGCATGAGAGGCAAGCTCGGGCCATATGCCGAGCGCCGCCAGAAGCTGCTGTGAGCCCGCCGCGACGGCCGAGGCGCGGATGTCGCGCGTCCTCTTTGCCGCATCGAAGCCGGCGCGATCGATCACCGCAATCCTGAAACCGGCACCCAGGGCATCAGCGAGTGCGGATGCCAGGGCGAGGCCGACGCCGCCACCGCCCGCGATCAATATGCCGTACCGGTCCTGGTCCGAACTCACCGCCATTTCCCGGCTGTTGGCTTGACACGCATGGGCACAGGCCGTCCCCTGGCGCGCGCTTGCATTCTGGGGTGCATCATGCCGTCACGGAAGCCGAAATCACCAGGCGCCATCGGGAATCTTCTGTCCATTCTCGACCTGGAGCAGCTCGAGGATAACCTGTTTCGCGGTCGCAGCCCGCAGCAATCCTGGCAGCGCGTCTTCGGCGGGCAGACCCTTGGCCAAGCCCTGGTCGCTGCGGTGCGCACGGTGCCGGCCGAGCGCATAGCCCACTCCCTGCACGCCTATTTCCTGCAGCCCGGCGACCTCAGCCGTCCCATCATCTACGGCGTAGACCGTGTGCGCGACGGCGGCAGCTTCACCACGCGGCGGGTCACAGCCACGCAGCATGGCCGCGCGATGTTCGTCATGAGCGTGTCCTTTCACAAGTCGGAGCCCGGCCTGGATCACCAGAACCGCATGCCGAAAGTGCCTCCGCCCGAGGACCTGCCGAACGAGCGCGACCTGAAAGCGCGCATGATCAAGGAACTGCCCGTCGACATGCGGAAATACTGGGAGCAGGAGCGCCCGATCGAGATGCGCCCCGTGGATGTGTCGCGGTACTTCGCGCGCGAGAAGCACCAGCCTGAGCAGCGTGTGTGGATGCGGGCCACCGGTGCCCTCCCCGACAACTTCCCGCTGCACCAGTGCGTGCTGGCCTACGCCTCCGACTTCTCGCTGCTCGACACAGCTCTCATCGCGCACGGCAAACTGATGTTCGACAAGGACATCCAGCTCGCCAGCCTCGATCACGCCTTGTGGTTTCACCGCCCCTTCCGGGCGGACGAGTGGCTGCTGTACGCGCAGGACAGCCCCTCCAGCCACGGCGCACGGGGCTTCTGTCGCGGCAGCATTTTCACCCGCGAGGGCGTCCTGGTGGCGTCGGTTGCACAGGAAGGCTTGATGCGGCAGCGGGCCTCCGCCTATGTGCCCAAATAATATGCAATCATTAATATTCGGCTAGAATATAGGCAGACTAGGCGCCAGTCCCGCCCCGATATGCGCATTTTATGGCGCTTTGGGCCGATTGCGTATTTGGCACGCCTTTTGACTCTTAACGGGGCGACGCCGCGCCTTCGCGTGGTGAAGGGTCGTGCGTGGCTGCCCGCCAGGCATGTCCTGCAACAAGGGGGAGTCACATGAAGCTGGTGACCGCCGTAATCAAGCCCTTCAAACTCGAGGAAGTTCGATCCGCGCTGACCGATCTTGGTCTGCAAGGCATGACCGTCACCGAGGTCAAGGGCTACGGCCGACAAAAGGGGCATACGGAAATCTACCGCGGCGCTGAGTACGCGGTGAGTTTCCTGCCGAAAGTCAAAATCGAAGTCGTTGTACCTTCGGGCACCGTGGACAAGGCCGTCGAAGCCATCGTCCGCGCCGCCAGGACGGGACAGATCGGAGACGGGAAGATCTTCGTCTCCGCGATCGAGCACGCCGTCCGCGTGCGCACCGGCGAGACCGACGACAGCGCGATCTGATCGCTTTGCATCTAGTTGAACCACCTTATCCTCGCAGAACCTCGGAGGCAGCAACGATGACACTTTGGAGACTAAGCCGGGTCGCGCCCTTGGCGATCCTGGCACTCATGATCGGAGTGACCGCGGACGCGGCGTGGGCGCAGACGCCCCCGACGCCAGTGCCCAACAAGGGCGATACCGCATGGATGATGACCGCCACGGTCCTCGTCCTGCTCATGACGATCCCGGGTCTGGCCCTGTTCTACGGCGGCCTCGTGCGCACGAAGAACATGCTCTCGATCCTGATGCAGGTGTTCTACACCGTCTGCGTGGTCTGCATCATCTGGGCGCTCTACGGCTACAGCATGGCCTTCACCGAAGGCACTATGTACAATAGCTTCTTCGGCGGCTTCTCGAAGGCGTTCCTCGCCGGCGTGACGCCTGAGTTGGTCGGCGAAACCTTCACGACCGGCGTGGTCATCCCGGAGCTGACGTTCGTCTGCTTCCAGATGACGTTCGCCGCGATCACTCCGGCACTCATCGTGGGTGCGATGGCGGAGCGCATGAAGTTCTCGGCGATTGCCCTCTTCATCCCGCTGTGGGTCACCTTCGTGTATTTCCCGATGGCCCACATGGTCTGGTACTGGGCCGGTCCGCAGGCGACGGTCGATGCGGCTGCAGCCATTGCAGCCGCTGCTGACGCCGCCGCCAAGACGGCTGCCGAGACCAAGGCAGGCGAAGTGGCCGCCAACGCCGGCCTGATCTTCCAGTGGGGTGCCGTCGACTTTGCGGGTGGCACGGTCGTCCACATCAACTCCGGCATTGCGGCTCTCGTTGGCGCCCTGATGGTCGGCAAGCGCGTCGGCTACGGCAAGGAAGCGATGCCTCCCCATTCGCTGACGATGACGCTCATCGGTGGCGCTCTCCTGTGGGTCGGCTGGTTTGGCTTCAATGCGGGTTCGGCGCTTGAAGCCGGCGGCACCGCGGCGCTGGCCATGACCAACACGTTCCTGGCAACGGCAGGTGCGGCATTGGCTTGGCTGCTCGTCGAGAACATCGTCAAGGGCAAGCCCAGCTTGCTCGGCGGCGTGACCGGCGCCGTCGCCGGCCTGGTCGCCGTGACCCCGGCAGCCGGCTTCGCTGGCCCGATGGGGGCGATCGTGCTCGGCCTCGTTGCCGGTGTCGTGTGCTTCCTCGCCTGCTCGGCGATCAAGAGCGCGCTCGGTTACGACGACGCGCTCGACGTGTTCGGCGTGCACGGGATCGGCGGCATCGTCGGCGCTCTTGGCACCGGCATCCTGGCCGCGCCCGCGCTCGGCGGCACCGGCATCTTCGACTACGCGGCCAACAAGATCGCCGACTTCGACATGGCGACCCAGGTGCTCGCGCAGTTCAAGGCGGTGTGCTTGACGGTAGCGTGGTCCGGCATCGGCACGCTGGTCCTGCTCGACGCTGGTCCGCGTGATCGTCGGCCTGCGTCCGGCTACCGACCAGGAACGCGAGGGTCTCGACCTCGTCGATCACGGCGAGCGGGCCTACAACTACTGAGCGATGTGGCGGGCCTGTGCTCCTTCAGGCCCGCCATCCTGGAGCGCGCGACTTCCCCGGTACGTGCTCACGGACGCCCGGTGCAATTGCACCGGGCGTTTGTCATTCGCGACTACCCAGAAACGGTGACGACCGAGCCCGGCACCAGACGGCTCAGCAGGAGAAGCAGATGCGGCCGCTGCAGGGCGATGCAGCCCGCAGTGGGAGCATAGTCCGGTCGCGCCAGATGCATGAAGATTGCGCTGCCGCGATTCCTGGCGCGCGGGCGCACATTGTAGTCGAGCACGACGACGACGTCGTAGAGGTTGTCCGAGCGCCACAGATTTTCTGCGCTCGCCGGGTAAGGCAGCTGAACGCGGCGGTTGTAGTTGCGGTCACCCGGCGCATCGCACCAGCCGTCCTCCCTGCGTATCGGCCGTAGCGGCAGAGCCGTGCGCGGACGCTGCAGGCGATCTCTTCGGTAAAGGACATTCGATACACGCATAACCCCGAGGGGCGTGGCGCCATCCCCCTCTCGTTTCAGGGCCCGCACGCCGTTCCGGCCCAGGGCGCACGGCAAAACAAGGACACCAAGTCTCAGCCAGCCGCGCGTCGAGGACCGTGACAGAGCTGAGACTGAGGCAGCAGGTCGACGCACCCCCGGGCCAGCCTGTCGCTTCACCATGACCATTTCCCATCCCCTTAGGGACCTGTCTCATGCTAAGAACAGATGCTATCCTTCACCTTCCCTGGCAACAATCCGATGACGGGAGCGCAAGCCCATGAGCACGGCACGGAAGATCCTTCTCGTCGACGATGACGAGGATCTTCGCGAGTCATTGAAGGACCAGCTGGCGCTGCACGACGAGTTCGAAGTCGTCACGGCGCCCACGGCGTCGAAGGCCATCGATACCGCGAAGGCCGGCCATCTCGATCTGGTGCTTCTCGACGTGGGGCTTCCGGACATGGACGGCCGCGAGGCCTGCAAGCTGTTGCGCAAGGGCGGGTTCAAGAGCCCGATCGTGATGCTCACGGGCAACGACTCGGATGCCGATATGATCCTGGGCCTGGACTCCGGGGCCAACGACTACATCACCAAGCCCTTCAAGTTTGCCGTTCTTCTTGCGCGCATCCGCGCGCAACTGCGCCAGCACGAGCAGAGCGAGGATGCGGTCTTTGCCATCGGGCACTATTCGTTCAAGCCGGCGTCCAAGATGCTCATCGACGAGAAGGGCGGAAAGATACGCCTGACGGAGAAGGAGACCTCGATCCTGAAGTATCTCTACCGTGCCGGGGAGAAGGTGGTGACCCGGGACGTCCTGCTTCAGGAAGTGTGGGGCTACAATTCAGGCGTGACGACGCACACGCTGGAAACCCACATCTACCGCCTGCGCCAGAAGATCGAAAAAGACCCCGCGCACGCGGAGTTGCTGGTTACGGAGACCGGCGGCTACAAGCTGGTTCCCTAGCCGGGGCCGGATACGCCTCCCGTTTTTGATGTGGGGGACGTCCGCGACGGACGCACGATCGCTCGACGCCGTCGAGCGAATTGCACGAGGCTGCAGCCAACCGTCACGGCCAGAGCTCGTGGGATGCCGCATCCGCATCAAAGTGTCTTGGGGCCGCTGTTGCGCGTGCCTCTCTTCGCCAAATTGAAGCCGCTCCAGATCACCGAACTCGCGCGTCAGGCGGAGCGGATCAAGTTTCGCGCCGGCGCCGTTATCGCGAAGGCCGGCGAACCTGCGGATGGGGCGTTTCTGATCGTCACCGGCACCGCCGAGCAAAAAGCGCCCGGCGTGCTTTCTGCGCCCGAGCGCGTCGAGGAAGGCGCACTTGTTGGCGAACTGGCGATGTTCGTCGAGTACGTGCCGGCGACCACGATTGTCGCCAGCGAGCGCGTTCACTGCCTGAAACTGACGCGCGCGGCCATGCATGAGCAGATGAGCGCAGACCCAGCTCTGGCGCGCCATTTCGAGGACATTTTCGTTGAGCGGCTAAAGCGAACCGCTGCCGACTTGCGCGCGGTCGACAATATTCTGGCAGGCGAGAAACCTGAAGGCGAACCTGACCCTGAAGCCCCACCCGACAATGAAAAGCGCCCAACCCCGGGGGAGGGTTGGGCGCAAGAAGCGCGTCATGCGCATAGTGCCAGGAGGGAAGCCGGCACTTAGGAACGATGCCTTCGGCTAGACGGGGGGCACTACCGATGAAGAGTGGCACCGTTCGCTATGGACCAAAAATAGTACCTGCCCAGCCCGTTTCAATGGCTGTTTGAGCCAATCACAAAATTGTTACGGATTGTTTCAGCTTCGTAATGGAGGCGCCGACGGCCACTGCGGGCCCGAGCCGGAAGCGTGTCGAAGGCTATTGTTGCAGCTTTTGCAAAGCGATAGGCGGGGGAACGAAGAGATTGACATCAAGGCCTTCGGTCTTCGCGAACTCTACGAGGTCCACCCGTGTGACCAGGCCCTGGGCGTCGGTTGTTATCCATTCCTTAAGTTCCAGCGTCGGCCGTTTCTGCAGGAACAGTTTGATTTGGCCCTGCGTATCGGGGTTCTTGTCCTGCAGGGCCAGGAAAATCCGGTCCTCGTTCTCGCCCACCTCGAGGATGCGCGCATCCCGCAGCAGGTCGACTTCCTTGCGGAGGAGCACTCTGAACGGCGTATTGTCGATGCTGGGCCGGTCGTCGGTCTTCAGGTCATGGTCCTGGATGGCGATGTACTTTCCGTCCGAGATGATGAGCTGGCGGCTCGGTAGGTTGTAATCGAAGCGAAACTGCCCCGGGCGCTTGAAGTAGATCTTGCCGCGCAGCCTCTTGTTGTCGCCGCTGGTCTGGACGAAGGCGCCCTTCATCTCGCCCATCAGATTGAAATAGACATTGATCTTCTGGATGATGTCGCAGCTGCTTGGCGTCGAATTCCTGGCCCTCGACACCCTTCTCCTTGGTGACGGTCTGGTTCCAGGTCGAGGGGGGCGCGGGCGGCGGGTTCTTGGCGCCCTGCGCGGATGCCGGTCGCAGCAAGGATGGCTCCGAGAGCGGCCAAGCTCGCGATTTGGACCACACGCTTCGTTTGCATTGGGTTCCCCCGGGGGACCAGCGGCCGCCCACACGTAAACGATTCGCCCCGCTTGTCACCGTTTGTCGCAACATTGGGACGAGATTGTGGGCGGAATTGCGCGGGGCCAGATGGCCAAATCGCGCGCCTCTGCAGGAGCCCGGCTCAGATTTCGTCCGAGCCCGGTCCGCCTATGAGGATTGGCCGGACGCCGTTGTAGAGAGGCGCGCCTACGAGGCCTTCCTTCTCCATGCGCTCGATCAGGTCCGAGGCGCGCATGTAGCCGATGTGAAGGCATCCCCGCAGATGGTCGCTGGAGGCCTTGCGGTCCCTGCGGACGATGGCCACGGCGCGGCCGTAGAGGTCTTCGAACGCCGGTTCCTGATGCTGAGCCGGTGGCCAGTCGAACTGGGCTGGCGGGCGTGCGGCCTGCTGAGGCGGAAATGGATCGTCGACGCGATCCTGAAACTCCGAGCCGGCATCGTCGGCTCCGGCGCGGTTGCCGTGCCACGCGGGCGACTGCTCGTAGGCCGTCTCGATCTCCGACCGCGGCGCTTCCGTCTCGCGGCGTGCCGGAGCAAAGCGGCGCGCGATGTCGCTCGTCTCGTCCACGGAAAGTTCAGGTTGAGGAACCGGGCGCTGGGTCTGGGCGAACCGATCGAGGGAAGGGCCCTGGCGATGCACTTGCGACGCGAAGCTCGGTTCGATCACGCGTGCCGGGCGCGCCGGCGTTCGCATGCCCGGCATACGAAGCGTCGGCTCGCATCGCGGCGCGGCGGGCTTGGGATCACTGCCGGAGAAGAAGAGATCCCAGCGCCGAATGGCACGCTTGATGCGCTGGCGGTTGGATTGGCGGAAGACCACCTTGATGTCGCGCGGCGAAAGGCCGAGCGATTTCATCAGCAGCACGAGGCCGCCGATGAGGCAGAGCAACCCGGCAACCGCGGCTGCCCGCTCGGGCCGCAGCATCGCAAGTAGCGCCGCCGAGCAATCTCAGGACCTGGTCTCCGAGGAGGCCGCCATACCCGTAGGAGAGTGGCCAGCTTGGCGTCGTCGGCACCGATGCAACGGCCGCGGCGAGCAGGGCGATTGCGGCCGGCGCGACAACGATCCTGGAGCGCGCGCGGTCGATCCTGCCCATGGTTATGAGCTGGAGCGCCCAGAACATCGGCGGCAGGATCATCAGGACGCCGGTCAGGCCCAGGAGATAGATGATGAGATCGGCGAAGATCGCGCCGAGGGGACCCAGAAGGTTCTTGGTGGGACCGCTTGCGGAGTGGAACAGGCTGGCGTCTGCCGCCGACCAGGAAACCAGGCAGATCGCGTAGGCGGCGCAGGCCGCCAGGACGACATAACCCAGCACTCCCAATAGCCACGCGCGGAACCTCGCTCTCACGGAGAGCGGCGAGGGCAGAGCGGCTTCATACGCGGACGCCATGTATGCAACGCTGAACTGGACACCACCACCACGCTCGGCCGCCTCCGCCGGGGTTGGCCGGAGAGACGTCCAGGATCGACTGTGATGTCCTCGCGTTGCGAGTTGGTTAACGGCCGCTCACCATGTTTGTTATGGTTAACCGCGCGTTAACTCGGCGAGGCTCCGGGAGGCCGAGGCCTTCGGCCATCCCGGTCACGCTCCGCCAGAGGGGCCGGCTGCTACACGCGGCCCATGCGCACGTCCTCTTCGGGGTTCGCGCCGATCTTGTGGATCGACAGGTCTGCGCCCCGCCGCTCTTCTTCGGCCGGAAGCCTGAACCCGAACAGCATGTCCACGACGGTGTAGATGATGGTCCCGGCCACAACGGCGTAGGCTGCGCCGAGGACGCTGCCGACGAGCTGCGACCAGAAGCTTACCCCGCCCATGCCACCGAGCGTGGTCAGCCCGAAGATGCCGCAGGCGATGCCGCCCCACAGGCCACACAGACCATGCAGCGGCCACACGCCGAGCACGTCGTCGAACTGCCACTTCGAGTTCGCCGCCGCCTGGAACGCGTAGACGAAGATGATGCCCGCAGCGCCACCGACAAAAAGCGAGCCGATGGGATGCATCACGTCGGAGCCGGCGCACACGGCCACGAGGCCTGCCAGCGCGCCGTTGTGGATGAAGCCGGGATCGCCGTCGCCTGCGATGAGAGCGGCAAGGATGCCGCCGCACATCGCCATCAGCGAGTTGATGGCCACGAGGCCTGTGACCGTCTGCAGCGGTCTGCGCGCTCATGACGTTGAAGCCGAACCAGCCGATGCACAGCAGCCACGAGCCCATCGCCGAGCCAGGGGATCGACGACGGCGGAATGCCGACGGTGCGTCCCTTGTCGTAGCGGCCGAGCCGCGGTCCAAGCCGCCGGACAGCTGCGAAGCCGAGCCAGCCGCCGACCGCGTGCACGACGATGGACCCGGCGAAGTCGTGGAACTCCTCACCGAGCCGTGCCTTGAAGAAGGTCTCCTGCAGGCCGAAGTTCTTGTTCCAGACGATGCCCTCGAAGAACGGATAGAACAGGCCGACGACCAGCGCGGTCGCCACGCACTGCGGCAGGAACCGCGCGCGCTCGGCGATGCCTCCGGAAATGATGGCGGGGACTGCGGCGGCAAACGTGCAGAGGAAGAAGAACTTGACGAGCGTCAGGCCCTGGGGACCGAAGCCCTCGACGCCCGCGTTGCCGGAAAGCCCTTGCGCGCTGACGAAGAACGCGACGCCGTAGGCGATCGTGTAGCCAACGAAGAAGTAGGCGACGGTCGAGATCGCAAAATCGACGATGATCTTGCAGAGCGCGTTGACCTGGTTCTTGTGGCGCACGGTGCCGACTTCGAGGAAGGCGAAGCCGCCGTGCATGGCGAAGACAAGAATTGCCCCCATGAGGAGGAAAAGTACGTCTGTGCCGCTCTGCAATCCCTGGATTGCCGTCTTGAGTTCCGGCATGCCCCAACTCCCCGATTTTCAGTGCCCATTGTTTGAGCAGGACCGTGCGACCACGCGATCCGCCTGCGTCATAGGCAAAAACAGCCCAATATCTGTCAAGGCTGAAAAAGGCCCTGCTCAAATTATCGGCAGTTAGGGGCGTGGACAAAGATGCGCGAGCCGAACGCGCGCGCCTACCGAACGCGGCGGGGGTTCATATAGAGGTCGGCTTCCTGCTTCTCGAGCTTCGGCTCGAACGTACCGCGCGCGATCTCCCGGGCCAGGGCGCGCATGTGGCGGCGGGTCTCGTCGTTGAAGATGAGCATGCCGCAGAACAGCTTCAGCACGACGAGCAGGCGCGGGTCGGCATGCTCCGACTTCACCTTGCCGTACCACTTGCCGCCGATGGAGAAGACCTTGCCGTCGACGCGGCCGATCTTCTCGTTGAGGTGATTGTAGAGATTGTAGTCGCCGCCGAAATTCACGAGGTCGCGCCGCAGGCGATAGAAGCGCGGCTTGCCCTCGTCGAGCAGGAAGAACGAGAAATACTCCGGCATCAGCGGCCACTTGTTGGCCGAGCGTTCGATGTAGACCATCTGCTCGTGATCCCCGGTGTTGACCGAGAAGCACGTGACGGGAAATCCGCGCGCGCCGAGCGTGAGCTGCAGGCTGCGCCCGATCATCAGGTCCATGGTGGCGCGCCAGTTCACCGTCTCGTTGAAGAGCTTGAACACCAGGCGCTTGTCCATGCCCGTGCTCTTCACCCAGAGGTCCTCGCGGTAGCCGAGCAGGCCCGTGCGCTCGCCGTCCTGGATCACCTCGGCGAAGATATCCATGTCGGAGGTGAACTGGCGCGACTTCGCGCGGTTGCGGCTGTGCTTGTAGATGCCGAACTCGACCGAGTTCAGGTTCGTGATCCAGACGTTGACGATGAACTCCGACCACTCGGCTTTCGTGCGCCTGCTCCGGGTCGCCTTTGCGGTCTTCGGCAGCGTGGCCGCGTTTTCGACCGTTACGGTGCGGGCAAGGACGTCGGCCTTGGCCTCGCGCGCGGCCTCTGCGGCGGCAGATTCGGCCTCGAGCTGAATCGATCTCGTTCCATCGGCCATGGTGCGGGTCCCTTTCGAGGAGCGCCGGCACGCGAGACGTGGCGCGAATCATCTTCTGCCGACGAGCATTCGACCGTTACGGTGCGGGCCAGGACGTCGGCTTGGCCTCGCGCGCGGCCTCCGCGGCGGCAGCTTCAGCCTCGAGCTGAATCGATCTCGTTCCGTCTGCCATGGTGCGGTTCCCCTAGAGGAGCGCCGGCACGCGAGACGTGGCGCGAATCACTTATGCGACGAATTAGCATTCGATCGGTGGTGGACGAGTGGCGACGGCGCGCGTCATGTCAAAAAGCTGTGTGCGGGAGCCGATCTATGCTGAGGCCATCCGCCAGCGCCTAGTCCGAGGATGGCTCGGATGCCGCACGCTCCCCGAAGATCTGCGAGCCGACGCGCACGTGCGTCGCACCGAAAGCGATCGCCGTCTCGAAGTCGGCGCTCATCCCCATGCTGAGCTGGGAGAGGCCCAGCTCCCTTGCGATCTTGGCGAGGAAAGCGAAGTGCACGCCGGCCTCCTCGTCCACCGGCGGGATGCACATGAGGCCGGCGATGGAGAGCTTCATGTCTTCACGGCAGAGGCGGAGGAAATCTCCGGTCTCCCTGGGCATGACGCCCGCCTTCTGGGGTTCCTCGCCCGTGTTGACCTGGATGAACAGTTGCAGGCGCTTGCCCTGCTTTGCCATCTCCTCGGCAATCGCCTCGGCGATCTTCCGCCGGTCGATGGAGTGGATCGCGTCAAACAGCTGCACGGCCTCCTTGGCCTTGTTGGACTGCAGCGGCCCGATCAGGTGCAGCTCGATGCCGGGATAGCGCTCGCGCAGGGCCGGCCATTTGGCCTTCGCCTCCTGCACCCGGTTCTCACCGAAGATGCGATGGCCGGCGTCGAGGGCGGGCGTGATGTGCTCCGGCCCGAAGGTCTTGGTGACGGCGACAAGGTTGACAGGAGTCCGGATCGCGCTTGGCGGCCTGCGCCGCGGCAGCGATGCGGGAGCGGACATCGGCGAGGGGGGCAGTGGTGTTGGCCACTAGCTCCTCACCCGCCGGTTCATGTCGCCCAGCACCTTGTTAAGACGGTGTCGCACGTAAGGCGCGAAGGTGTGGTCGTCACTGAAGAGCACGTCGAGATATTTGCGGTGTAGGAAGATCTTGTCGCGCCCGACTTTCTCCTCCTCCAGAATGCCAAGCGGCTGCCAGCTCCTTCAGGTATTTCGCGGCTGCCTCGCGGCCGACAATCCTGTCCACCAGATTGCCGATCCGAACGTAGGGTTGGGTGAAGATAAGCTCGACAACGCTTGCGGCAGTATGGGCGGGGCAGTGCGCGAACGTAGGCGCACCGTTTCGCTCATCAGGCACTTGATCGCTCGTATCTTCTCGTCGTCCACATCGCTGTGTCCTCAACAGCCGTCGAGCATGTAGAGCACCCACGGTTCCCACTCGGCTTCGGTCGTCACGTGGCCCAGAAGGCGATAATAGTCGCTCCGGTTGTTGAGGATGTAGCGGCTCAGATAGAGGGTCGGGCAGGTCCAGCAGCCTCCTGGATCGAGGCCAGAATGTTGAGGATCCGCCCGGTTCGGCCGTTGCCATCCGGAAAGGGATGGATGGCTTCGAACTGGTAGTGAAGAACCGCCATGCGCACGACGGGGTCCAGGTTCGTTGTTCGTTGGCGAACTTCTCCCAGTTCGCCAGCATGTCGCGCAGAACGCGCCTCGCCTTCCGGCGGTGTGTAGATCGATTTCCCGGTCGTCGGTTGCGCAGCATGGTGCCAGGTGTTTGGCGAACGTCGAGATCGATATTGCCGTGATGGTGCGGCAACTGTCGACGGCTACGGTGTGGAAAGCGGCCGGCTGTGGAGGTCGCTTCGAACCGCGGTAGCAGGGCCGTGCGATAGCGAGCGCTTCCTTGGTTGCCGGGGCGTCGGCTATCTCCATAGGCTTGCCTAGCGGAACAGCTCGTCGTTGGTCGTGACGATGTTTTCGATCTGCGGAGCTGTCCTTGGCTTCAAGGAGCGGGATGGAATTGATGAGGACACTCTGGTCGGGGATGAGATGACCAGCCAGGCGTAGTTCGCCAGCGCCGTCGGGCGCGTCACGCAGCGCTTCAGGACGGCGCTGCGTTTCAAGCTCGATGCCTGGGGCGGCAAGAGCGGCAGATCGTTGTATGGGCGCTTTGGATCCACGAGGTTCAATGCAGAATATGTCGGCAAATCCACTAAGCGACGACATAATTTCGACATGTGGCGGCAGTAACGGCACGTTCTCACTTATATGTCGCCGAAATATAAAAATGACGACACGTCAATGTAGATATGTCGTCCCTATCGACATGTCAACAAGGACATGTCGGCTAAAATGCGTTTCGCCGACATGTAGGCCACACCAAAACGCACAATAAATCTGGATCTTTATGCATATTGCCGCGATGCGCACGCGCCGCGTGCATCGCGCTCCTCGCTTGACCGTCCCCAGCCCTATCAGCCATTAACCCAGCCGCGGCAGCCCTAGAGATCCGAGCGATGGCAAGCGAACGCTACAACGCGCCCGTGCGCGAAAAGCACTGGCAGCAGGTCTGGAACGAAAAAGGCACGTTCCGCACCAAGGACAAGAGCAAGAAGCCCAAGCGCTACCAGCTGGAGATGTTCCCCTACCCGTCGGGGCGCATCCACATGGGGCACGTGCGCTGCTACACGCTGGGCGACGTCATGGCCCGCTACATGCGCGCCAAGGGCTACAACGTGCTGCATCCCATGGGCTGGGATGCCTTCGGCCTGCCGGCCGAGAACGCGGCCATGGAGCGCAAGGTCCACCCGCGCAAGTGGACCTACGAGAACATCGACACCATGCGCGGCCAGCTCAAGGCCATGGGACTGTCGATCGATTGGGAGCCGCGAGTTCGCCACCTGCGATCCCGACTACTACGTGCACCAGCAGCGGCTGTTCCTGGACTTCCTGAAGAAGAAGCTGGCCTACCGCAAGACCGCCAAGGTCAACTGGGATCCGGTGGAGAACACCGTGCTCGCCAACGAGCAGGTGATCGACGGGCGCGGCTGGCGCTCGGGCGCGGTGGTGGAACAGCGCGACCTGACCCAGTGGTTCTTCAAGATCACGGCCTTTGCCGAGGAGCTGCTGCAGGCGCTCGACGGCTTGCAGGCGACGTGGCCCGACTTCGTCTGCACCCAGCAGCGCAACTGGATCGGCAAGTCCACGGGCGCCAACATGAAGTTCGCGCTGGAGGGCGCGCAAGCTGCCAGCCAAGCTCGCCACGCTGGAAGTGTTCACGACGCGCCACGACACGATCTTCGGCGCCTCCTTCATGGCGATCTCGCCGGAGCATCCGCTCGGCGTCGCATCTGGCCAAGAAGAACAAGGCGCTGGCGGGTTCGTCGAGGAATGCCGCAAGATCGGCACGACCGAAGAGGCTTTGGCGAAAGCCGAGAAGAAGGGCTTCGATACCGGCATCGTTGCCGCGCATCCCTTCAAGCCGGACGTCAAGCTGCCGGTCTACGTCGCCAACTTCATCGTCATGGGCTACGGCACCGGCGCCATCTTCGGCTGCCCCGGCCACGACCAGCGCGACCTCGATTTCGCCCGCAAATACGGGCGTCCCGTGGTGCCCGTGGTGCTTCCGCCGGGAGTCGATCCCGCGACCTTCACGATCGACGACGAGGCCTACGTCGGCGACGGCACCCTGATCAATTCAGAGTTCCTGGACGGGCTCACCATCGAGGCGGCCAAGGACAAGATCGCGAGCCTGCTGGAGGAGCGTGGCATCGGCGAGCGCAAGGTCAACTACCGCATGCGCGACTGGCTGCTGTCGCGCCAGCGCTACTGGGGCTGCCCGATTCCCGGTCATCCACTGCGAGAAGGATGGCATCGTGCCGGTGCCTGTTGACCAGCTGCCGGTGCAGCTGCCGGAGGACGTCACCTTCGACAAGCCGGGCAACCCGCTCGATCACCATCCGACCTGGAAGCACGTGACGTGTCCCAAGTGCGGCGCCGACGCCGTGCGCGAGACCGACACCATGGACACCTTCGTCGACAGCTCCTGGTACCAGTTCCGCTACACCGCGCCGCACGCGCCGACGCCGACCGACAAGAAGGCCCTGAAGTACTGGGCGCCCGTCGACCAGTACATCGGCGGCAAGGAACACGCGGTGCTGCACCTGCTGTACGCACGCTTCTTCACCCGCGGCATGAAGGCGACGAAGCACGTCACGTTCGACGAGCCGTTCACCTCGATGTTCACGCAGGGCATCGTCGTGCACGAGACCTACCGCAGTGAGAACGGCGACTGGCTGACGCCGGCGGAGGTTCGGTTCGAAGGCGACGGCGCCGGCCGCAAGGCGTTCTCGACGACGACCAACCGCCCGGTCGAGATCGGCCCCATCGAGAAGATGTCGAAGTCGCGCAAGAACGTGGTCGACCCCGACGACATCATCGCCCACTACGGCGCCGACACCGCCCGCCTGTTCATCGTTTCCGACAGCCCGCCCGGACCGCGACATCATCTGGACCGACGCCGGGGTGACCGGCGCGGGCCGGCAGGTGCAGCGCATCTCGCGGCTGGTGGACGAGGTCGCCGCCCGGCAAGGCGCGGCCAAAGGGGCGCCCAAGCCGGCCAGCTTCGGCTCCGAAGCGATGGCCCTCCGCAGGACCGCCCATAAGGTATTGAACGCTGTTAGCCAAAACATCGAAGGCCTGCGCTACAACGTGGCCGTGGCCCAGATGTACGAGCTGACCAATGCCCTGTCAGGGGCCACGGCCAAGTCCGGCGAGGGCCTGGATTGGGCCATCCGGGAGGCCGCCGAGCTGCTGGTGCGCATGATGGGGCCGATGCTGCCGCACCTGGGCGAGGATTGCTGGGAGCGGCTCGGATACAACACTTTGCTGGCAGATCAGCCCTGGCCCGAGGCCGACCCGGCCTTGCTCGTTGACGATCAGATTACGATTGCCGTACAGGTCAATGGCAAGCGGCGGGACGAGCTTACGATCGCCCGCACGGCTACCAAGGAGGAGGTTGAGGCGGCAGCTCTCAAGCTGGACGCCGTTTCCCGTGCCTTGGAGGGCCTGTCGGTGGCGAAAGTCATTGTTGTGCCGCAGAGGATCGTGAATGTGGTCGCGCAATAGGTCGCGACTTCAACCGGGCGAGCGCATGACGCGATTGAAGCCGGTGGTGGTACTGCTGGCGGCGGTGGCCGCAGGGCTTTCCGCCTGCGGTGACGGCGCTGGCTTCCGCCCGCTCTATGCACCCTCGGCGGTCGGCGCCGATGTCGGCGAGAGACTGAAGCAGGTGGACGTCGCCCCCATTCCCGGGCGTGTTGGCCAGCGCATCCGCAACGAGGTGATCTTCCAGCAGACGGGCGGCGGCAACCCGCTCCCGCCCACGCACCGTCTTGAAGTGGTGCTGAACGAGAACCTGACCTCGACGCTGGTGCGCATCACCGGCGAGGCCGAGGGGCAGATCTACACGGTGCAGGCCTCCTTCCGCGTCATCGACATCGCGCAGAAGAAGGTCGTCTTCCAGGGAACGGCCCACGCGCGCGCAGGCTTCGAGCGCTTCGAGTCGATCTACTCGAACGTGCGGGCGCGCGAGGATGCTGAGAACCGCGCCGCGCGAACGGTCGCCGACGACCTCAAGACCCGGCTTGCGGCGTTTCTCTCCCGTCCGAGCTGAATTTCGCACCTCGGTTGCCGCCGGCTTTCGCCAGACAATCTGCATCCGCTTGGCTGAAAATGGCCTGCCGGGAGGACTTGCGACAGGACGCCTAACGTAATGGTTGCCGTCAAAGCGCATCAGGCGAACTCGTTCTCAAGGCGCTGGATCGCCTGCCCTCCGCTGTCCTTTTCTTTGGCTCCGATGCGGGCCTCGTCAGCGAGCGCAGTATGCGGCTCGCGCAACGCTCTGCGGAGCGCGACGGCGGAGAGGTGCTTCGCCTCGACGATGCCGACCTCGAGAATGACCCCACGCGCATCACCGTCGAGGTGCAGACCATTGCGATGTTCGGCGGCCGCAAGGTCGTGCGCGCCATCGCCGGACGCCGCGTCAATGCCAATGCTTTGAAGCCGCTCCTGGAAGCGGGGAAGCTGGAAGGCTTCCTGATCGTGGAGGCCGGCAATCTCCGGCCTGACGAAGCGCTGCGGTCGCTGTTCGAGAAGTCGGCCGGCGCGGCGGCGATCGCCTGCTATGCCGACGAGGTCCGCGATCTCGACGCCATGGTCGGGGAAGTGATGACCGCGGCTGGTATGCGGATTGCGCCGGAAGCAAAGAAACTGCTCATCGGCCGCCTCGGCGCGGATCGCGCGCTGTCGCGCGCTGAGGTCGAGAAGCTCACGCTTTTCGCGCGCGGCAAGGCGATGATCGACGAAGCGGACGTCGAGGCCGCCGTCGGCGACGCCGCCGAGATGGCGCTCGATCGCATCGTGCTGGCCGCCGGCGTTCGGGCGCACCGCGGAAGCGGTCATGGAGTGCGATCGGCTGATCGCGGCCGGTGAAAGCGCGCAGGGCGTGATCTCGGCTCTGCAGCGGCATTTCCTGCGCTTGCATCGCATGCGTGGCGCCTTCGATGGCGGCAAGTCGATCGACGATGTCATGCGTTCGCTCAGGCCGCCGCCGCACTTCAAGCAGAAGCCCGCGCTCGAACAGCAGTGCCGGCAGTGGACCGTGCCGGCGCTGGATGCGGCGCTGCGCCTGATCGGCGATGCGGCCAAGGCTGCGCGGCTCAAGAGCGCGATGGAGACCGTGCTTGCGGAGAACCTCCTGCTCGAGCTGGGGACATTGTCCAAGCGGGCCAAGGTGTAGGCGCGAAACCGGCTTGACGCGACAGCCGCTCCGGCTGACACCTCCGATCAGCGAGAAGGAGAAAAAAGCGTGACGACCCTTGCTGCGCGCGACCGTCTTATCGTGGCACTGGATGTTCCAGACCGTCGCTGATGCGCGCGCCCTTGTCGACGCGCTGGGCTCCGAGGTCACCTTCTACAAGGTCGGGCTGGAGCTGGTGATGAACGGCGGCCTCGATCTGGCGCGCGATCTCGCGCAGGGCGGCAAGAAGGTCTTCCTCGACATGAAGCTGCTCGACATCGGCAACACGGTGGAGCGAGCGGCCCGCAGCGCAGCGGCGACCGGTGCCACTTTTCTCACGGTGCACGGACACGACCGCAAGACATTGGCCGCCGCCCTGGCCGGCTGCGGCGGGAACGCAGTTGAAGGTCCTGGCGGTCACTGTCCTCACCAATCTCGATGCCGCCGACCTGCGCGAGCAGGGCCTCGGCATGGAACCTGAAGCAGCCGTCGTTCACCGCGCCAAGCTGGCGAAGTCTGCCGGCTGCGGCGGGGTGGTGGCGTCGGCCCTGGAGGCTGCGCGCGTGCGCGAGGTGATCGGTCCCGGCATGGCCATCGTCACGCCCGGCATACGCCTGCCCGGCGATGCGGCAGGCGATCAGTCGCGGGTGGCGACGCCCCAGGTCGCGATCGCGGCAGGGGCCGACTACATTGTTGCGGGTCGACCCGTTATTGCCGCGACCGACCCCCGTGCGGCCGCACGCAACTTCGTCGAAAGCATCGAAGAAGGCCTTACCCTGCGCTCCCTGGGCCCCGGATAGCCCTCGGCTGCCATGCCGGCTCCGGTAGCGGCGACAACTAGCGGTTGCTAGCGCGGGGCATCGGCTGACTCGTCCGAATTGCGCCTTTTTCCGGGTGCCATGATATTCGCGCGACTCCAGGGTGTTGCGAGAACTGCGGACTGTCATGAAGCCGACGTGGTCCATTCGCCCGGAGATCGCGGCCCTTTGCCTGGCGGCCTTCTTCGTCGCCGTCTTCAACATTCCCTTTTGGCGTCAGCTCTACGCGGCGGTCTCGCCGCGCGATTTCTATGAGCTGTCCTTCTTTGCGGCGACCTTGCTGGTCGCGTTCCTGCTCCTGGCCTGGTTGTTCGGGGCGTTGACGAGCCCCTACCTCTTCAAGCCGGCTGCCACCCTTCTCCTTCTCTGCACGTCTGCCGTTTTCTATTTCACGGTCGAGTACGGCATCGCCATCGACTCCGAGATGATCCGAAATGTCTTCGAGACGAACCAGGCGGAGGCCGCGGATCTGCTGACCGGCAAGCTCTTCGCCTACGTCATTCTTCTCGGAGCGCTGCCCGCGGCGCTGCTCTGGACCAGCAGGATCGACTATCGCCCTTTGTCACGAGATGTCTGGTTCAAGGCCAAAGCCACCGCGGTCATCGCTCTGATCATCGCGGCCTGCAGCCTGCCTTTCACGCAGAATTTCACCTCGGTCTTCCGCGAGCAGCGTGGCTTGCTGTACGCCTTCGCGCCGCTCAACTATCTGAGCGCAACTGCCGACTATGGCCGGCGGCGGCTGCGTGCAGCCACCGCGGAGACCCGGCCCTTCGGCACGGATGCACGCGCCGGCACTGCCTGGGCGAGCCGCCGAGATCGATCCCTGACCGTGCTGGTCATCGGCGAGACCGCGAGGGCCGCCAACTTCTCGCTGAATGGCTACGAGCGTGAGACGAACCCCCTGCTGGCCAAGGTGCCCGGGTTGATCAGCTTCTCTCGCACGATGTCCTGTGGAACCTCCACGGCGCAGTCGCTCCCCTGCATGTTCTCAGGCTTGGGGCGTGCAGGTTTCACGGGGCAGCGGGCCGCTCCGCAGGAAGGACTGCTGCACGTTCTTCAGCGCGCGGGTGTTTCCGTGTTGTGGCGGGAGAACCAGGGTGGCTGTGCGGGTGTCTGCAAGGGAATCCAGACCGAGACGATGGAGGGGGCCGGCAACCGCAAGCTGTTCGAGATCGGCGAATCCCTCGATGAGAATTTGATCGCCGGGCTTCAGCAAAAGATCGACGGCATGCCCGGCCATGCCGTCATCGTGCTGCACATGATGGGCAGCCACGGGCCCGCCTACCACAAGCGCTATCCCGCTGCCTTCGAACGCTTCCAGCCGGCGTGCAAGGAAAGCCAGTTCAGCCGCTGCTCGCGTGCCGAGATCGTCAACGCCTATGACAACACCATCCTCTATTCCGACTTCGTTCTGGCCCGCCTGATCGAGCTGCTGCAGGCCAATGACAGTGCGGGCGTTCCCTCATCGATGATCTATCTCTCCGATCACGGGCGAATCGCTGGGTGAGAACAACACCTACCTGCACGGTCTGCCCTACGTGCTGGCGCCCGACGTGCAGAAGCACGTGCCGATGCTGGTTTGGCTCTCACCGCTGCTGCAATCGGATTGGCACGTCGATCGTGCTTGCCTGGAGGCCGCAGGCACGAGCCGCTGACGCATGACAACTTCTTCCACTCGGTGCTGGGGCTGACGGCGACAAGCACGTCGGTCTACGATCGCAGCCTCGACATCTTCGCCCCATGCATGGGTGCCGCGTCGCTCCACCGGGTGAAGCACTGACGTAGCGGCCGCCCCTCGGCAGATTGGTACGACCGGCAACGCGAAGGCCGCGAATCGCAGTATGCACTTGCGCACAGAGTCGAAAGGCTCTGACAACAAGGCTCCGTACTTCCCGATAAGAGGACGGAGTTCGTCTCCATACTGGGGCCTTCGTTCTCTCCCCTACGAGAACGAAGGCCCTTTTTACTTGGCGGGGCGGCAGCCCCCGCTAGGATGGCGCAAAGCCCGCAATTTCGGAGGAGGCGCCATGGGCGTACCCAAGATCGCCATCGACTACGGCACGCCGAAGCTGAAGGGCATCAGCCGGGAGGAATGGGAGGCGCGCGTGCAGCTCGCCGCCTGCTACCGCGTCTTCGCGCACCTCGGCTGGACCGAGATGATCTACAACCACATCACGCTGCGGGTGCCGGGGCCCGAGAAGCACCTGCTGATCAATCCGTTCGGCCTGCACTACACCGAGATCACCGCGTCCAACCTGGTCAAGATCGACCTCGACGGCAACATCCTCTCGGACTCGCGCTGGCCGATCAATCCGGCCGGGCTCGGCGCCGCACGCCACCGTGCACCGCCACATCGACAACGCCCATTGCGTGATGCACACGCACACCACGGCCGGGCTGGCCGTGGCCTGCACCAGGGGCGGGCTGTCGATGACGAATTTCTATTCCGCGCAGCTCTACGGCAAGGTCGCCTACCACGACTTCGAGGGCATCACGGTCAACCCCGACGAAGGCCCGCGCATGCTGAAGCCAGCATGGGCGGCAAGCCGATCCTGATCCTGCGCAACCACGGCCTGCTGGCCTGGGGCGAGACGCTGCCGCAGGCCTTCGCGCACCTGTGGACCATGCAGCGCGCCTGCGAGATCCAGGTGGCGGCCAAGGGCATGGGCGATGAGCTGATCGAGATCCCCAAGCCCGTGCTGGAGCAGGCGACGCGCGAAGTCGCTGCAGTTCGATCCCAAGTACGGCGCCGGCGTCGACGTGTTCAACGCGCTGGTGCGCCAGATCGACCGCAAGGATCAGTCCTACAAGAGCTGAGGCTTCAGCCTGCATGCGTGTCATCGTCATCGGCGCCGGCGCGATCGGCGGCTGGCTCGCCGGCGCACGCTGGCGCGCGGCGGCGCCGAGGTGTGCCGTGCTGGCGCGCGGCGCCACGCTGGCGGCGCTGCGCTCGCGACGGCCTGACGCTGCTCGAGGGCGAGCGGCGCGAGACCTTCCGCTTGCCGGCCAGCGATCGCGCGCGCAGGACCTGCCGCAGCCCGATGCCGTGGTCCTGGCCGTCAAGACCTACGCGCTTCGCCGACGCCGTCGCCGCCGCCGCGCCGGCGCTTGCGCACGGCCCGCTGCTGGTGACGGCCATGAACGGGCTGCCGTGGTGGTTCCTCGACGGCCTCGGCAGGGCCGCTCGACGAACCAGCGTCTCGAAAGCGTCGATCCCGGCGGCAAGGCGGCGGCCATGCTCGGCAACGTGCGTCCCGTCGGCGCCGTGGTGCATGCCTCGACCCGCGCCGAGGCACCCGCCGTGATCCGCGTCGCCGCCGTCGACCGCCTGATCCTGGGCGAGCCCGACGGCAAGCACCTCCGCGAAACGAGCGAGCTGGCGCGCCTGGTCGCGGCCGGCGGCGTCGCCTGCTCCGGTCACCGACGACATCCGCCTCGAGATCTGGGCCAAGCTGTGGGGCAACATGAACATGAACCCCGTCAGCGCCCTCACGCGCCTCACCGCCAACGGCATCCTCGGCGATGCCGCGCCTGCTCGAGCTGGTGCGCGACATGATGACGGAGTTCGTCCGCGTCGGCGACGCGCCTCGGCATCACGCTGCCCATGACGGTGGACGAGCGCCTCGTCGTCACGCGCCGGCTCGGCGACTTCCGCACCTCCATGCTGAACGATGTCGAGGCCGGCCGGCCGCTGGAGGTGGAAGGCCTGCTCGGCGTGGTGGTGGAGCTGGCCGAGAAGCTCGGCGAGCCGGTGCCCGCAAGCCGCGCCGTCTATGCGCTGGCGCGCGGCCTCAATCGCGCCGGTTGATTGCGCCGCCTTGGAGTTGATCCCGTGCCGCACGTACCTTCCCCATCAACCCCTGCGCCATGGCGCGCGACGATCGTCACGCTGTTTCCCGAGCTGTTCCCGGGGCCGCTGTCGGCCTCGCTGGCCGGCGAGGCGCTGCGCCAGGGAATATGGTCGCTCGAGACCATCGCCATCCGCGACTTCGGCATCGGCCGGCATCGCACCGTCGACGACACGCCCGCCGGCGGCGGCGCCGGTATGGTGATGCGCGCCGACGTCGTGGGCGCGGCGATCGACGCTGCCGCAGCCGACAACAAGGATAGCCCGCTCATCTACCTCAGCCCGCGCGGAGAGCCGTTCACGCAGGCGCTGGCGCACGAGCTGGCGGCCGGTCCGGGCGCGACACTCCTCGCGGGCCGCTTCGAGGGCGTCGACGAGCGCGTCATCGAGCGCCGGCGCCTGCGCGAGATCTCCATCGGCGACTATGTGCTCTCCGGCGGCGAGATCGCGGCGATGGTTCTCCTCGATGCGGTCGTGCGCCTGCTTCCCGGCGTGATCGGTGCGGCGGCGTCGCTGACGGAGGAGAGCTTCGAGGCCGGCCTGCTCGAGTATCCGCACTACACGCGTCCGCGCGAATGGGAAGGCGCTGACCATTCCGGACGTGTTGCTCTCGGGCGACCACGAGAAGATCGCCGCGTGGCGCCGCGCGGAATCCGAGCGCCTCACGCGCGAGCGCCGGCCCGATCTGTGGGCCCTTCGCCACAAGACGGATCGCTAAGAACCGCGCGCCTGCGTCTCCGCAGTCGAGCAAGAAAACGCGTACCTGCGTGTGCTGGACAGTCCCGCCCCCAGCCCCTATAAAACGCCCGCCTTGCGATCCTTCGCGCTCGCGAGCATGCCCAGGTAGCTCAGTTGGTAGAGCACATGACTGAAAATCATGGTGTCGGCAGTTCAATTCTGCCCCTGGGCACCACGCGCCCCTTCCTTCACTGAAATCATTGAAGCCTTTGGACTTGGCGATCCTGGGCGCATCGCCGCGGCTCTAGGTTGGGGTCGCGCCGCGCTTGAAGCCGTCCCAGAATGCCTTTTTCAGCGGCGCAACCATCTTGTGCAGTTGGCTCTTGCCGATCAGCGTGTCGTGGATCGCGAGGTAGTCCATGCCGGTGGCGAGGAAGCAATCCACCGCCTCGATCGGCGTCTCCACGATCGGCTCGCCCTTGACGTTGAAAGAGGTGTTGAGGAGCACAGGTACGCCGGTCAGCCTGTCGAACTCCTTCAACAGCCGATAGAGGCGCGGATTGATGTCCTCCCTCACCGTCTGGATGCGCGCGGTGCCATCAACATGCACGATGGACCGGTATGCGGTCCTGCCACTCGGGCTTGACCGGCTTCACGATCAGCATGAACGGCGAGTCGCCTTTGCCCTCGAAGATTTCCTCGGCGCGCTCGTACAGCACAATGGGTGCAAACGGGCGGAACGGCTGCCTGAACTTCACGCGGCTGTTCAGGATATCCTTCATCTCCGGTTTGCGCGGATCGGCCAGGATGCTGCGGTTGCCAAGGGCGCGCGGGCCGAATTCGGAGCCACCCTGGAACCATCCGAAGATGTGTCCTTCCGACAGGAGCTTTGCCGAACTCCGCGCAGATGTCGTCGGAGCGCTTGACGTTGATTTGCACCTTGATCGAGGGCCGGCTGATTGCGCCTTCTACGTCGCCCTGCTTGTATTCCTTGCCGAGGCAGGAGTGCTTCTGCACGAAGGTGCGCGGCTTGTTCAGGATGGCGAGGTAGCCATAGTACGCACAGCCGATCGCGATGCCGTCGTCACCGGCAGCCGGTTGAACCCATACCTCATCGAAGCCTGCCTCGCGCAGAATGCGACCGTTGGCGACGCAATTGAGGCCGACGCCGCCGGCGATTGTCAGGTGCTTGGCGCCGGTTGTCTCCCGCAGCCAGATCGCGCGCTGGATGAGCACCCGCTCGGTGTCGTCCTGCACCTGCCAAGCCACGTCCTCCCAATGCGACATTGACGGGCTTTTTTCCCAGGCCTGGCGGCCCTCCGCCTGGAACGGCTGATTGAACTCCCGGCCCCACTCGACCGTTTCGAGTTCGCCGTTCTCGAGCTTGACCATCGGCTTGATGCGGTTGGGGCGTCCATAGGGTGCGAGCCCCATGACCTCGCCGCACTTGTTCCAGTCGCCGAAGATGTAGCTCGAGACCCGGCTGTAGACGGCGCCGAGGCCTTCCATGTTGAAGAACTCGTCGGAGAGGAAACCGCGGCTCGGTCCCATCCAGACTTTCTTGACGGTCTCGAGATTGGAACCACTGAATTTGTAGTAGCTCTCGGACTCCCGCGCGAGCGGATGGGCTTTGCTGCTTTCCGGGTAGGGTTCGGTCACGTCCGCGCAGTAGCTGCCGACACCGTCGGTGACCATGACGGCGCCTTCCTGGAAGGGGCTCACGGCGAAAGCGCTGTAGGCGTGGGCGAGATGGTGCGAGATCGTCACCACCTTGTTCGACGACGGCAGATAGAGCGGATGGCTCATCACCTTCTCGCGCGCGCCGCCCATGATTTCGGGCAGATCCTCATGGATCATGCGCTTTTCCATCTCATCGACCGGCAGCACGTAGCAATTGCGCACGACAAGATCGACATCCTCGAGCGAAATGCCTTCCGCTTCGAGACAGTAGTCGACGACGCTGTCGAAAAATCCCGTGTCGTGCTTCTCCCGCGACAGGCGCTCTTTGGTGATCCCGTAGGCGATTTCGCCGTCGCGAAGGAGGCAGGCGCTGACGTCGTGGTCGTAGGCGTTTATGCCAAGCACGTAGGTGTGGTTCTTCGGCATTGGTTCTCGCGGATCGTCTCGGCTGGTTAATTTTTTGGTGTTGATCTGCCCGCGGCAGGCGAGCCCGGCGGCAGAACTGATCGCATCTGCGGCCGCGCGCCGTCAAGTTTGCGAGGGAACCCCCGACGCAGCGCAGCAATCTCCACCAAGATGAACATGGGGTGAACGCAGAGAGGAGTAATTCTCGCTGGCTGCAACTCGCGCGTTGAAAGAGACGTGGGGCTGCATTATTGTCCGTGTTGCGGAGTGCGCTCTACGTTGCGTCGACTGCGCCGCAAGATGGCTCCCGTGTCTGATGGTACGGCTCATTTTGCGCTACGCCATGGGGAGACGCTGACAGAAGGAGGTGTGACTCTTATGGAAAGTTTGCTGAGCAGAATGAAGGCGCTCGGCTCCGGCCTAACCCGCGGATTGATCGTTGCTGCACTGTTCGTGGTCTACGGAATCGGAGCTATCGGTGGCTACGCCCTTAGCGTAGCTGGCGTGACTGGCGCAACAATGGCCCTGACCTCGACACCGGCCCAAGCCCGTCGTCGTCGTCGCGTGCGTCGCGGCGGCCGCTGGGTCTGGGATTGGTGGGATCTTCCGGTTATCATCGTGGGGTCGTGGACGTCGCCGCCGCGGTCGTGGGCGTCGCGTCGTCGTTGACGCCATCGCTCCGCTGATCTGATTTGTCAGACAGCGGGCGGAGATCGACAATATGAGGGGCTGCCTCCATGAGGCGGCCCTTTGTCGTTATGGCGTGTCGATCGACTTACCGACGCGGAGCGTCACGTCCGGCTTGTGAAGGTCTTGCTAAGAGAGTGGCGCGCCCGAAAGGATTCGAACCTCTGACCCCCAGATTCGTAGTCTGGTGCTCTATCCAGCTGAGCTACGGGCGCTTTCCAGCAGGGCGACAGCTTTGACGCGAGCCCCCTTGCGGAAGGCGGCTGTTGGCTGCCGCCGCGGTCATGTAGCGGGTGTGGCCGCCATGCGCAAGCCGTATGGCCCCTTTTCGCGCCCTTTGACGCGCCGGCGAGAGCGTGTGAACCGCGCAGGGGTTGATGTAGCATCTGCGCGATACCGGCACTGATGAGAGACGACCATGATCATCGAACGGCAACAGGATGTGACCCCCGCCGTGCTGGCCGAGATCGCGCGCGCACCTGACGCCCGGTTCCGTGAAGTCATGACCGCTTTTGTGCGCCACATGCACGACTTCGCCCGGGAGGTGAAACTCACCGAGGAGGAACTGCGTACGGCAGCGGGCTACGTCGTGCAGCTCGGCAAGCAGACGACGGACACCCACAACGAGGCGATCCTGATCGCGGGATCGCTGGGCCTGTCGTCGCTCGTGTGCCTGCTCAACAACGGCGACAACGGGCAGACCGAAACTGACGCCAGTCTGCTCGGCCCCTTCTGGCGCATGTCTTCGCCGCACACCGAGAACGGAGGCCTCGATCGTGCGTTCGCCGACTCCGGGACCGGCGCTGTTCGTGAAGGCATGGTTCAAGGACA
The DNA here is from genome assembly GCA_963782855.1 of uncultured Alphaproteobacteria bacterium. Classification (GTDB taxonomy): domain Bacteria; phylum Pseudomonadota; class Alphaproteobacteria; order Rhizobiales; family Hyphomicrobiaceae; genus AWTP1-13. Next base: position 69,849 of record CAWALW010000004.1, read on the forward strand.
AGTCTGGGCGGCCCGTCGCGGGAGCCGAAGTCGATATCTGGCAGTCCTCGCCGGAAGGCTTCTACGAGAACCAGGACCCCGCACAGGCCGACATGAACTTGCGCGGCAAGTTCTTCACGGACGCCGAGGGACACATCGCCTTCCGCAGCGTGAAGCCGGCGGGCTATCCGATTCCTGTGGATGGCCCCGTGGGCGAGCTGCTGCGCGCGCAGGGACGCCACAACATGCGCCCGGCGCACCTGCATTTCCTGGCGAGCAAGGACGGTTTCAAGACGCTGATCTCGCAGATCTACGTCAACGACGATCCGTACCTGGATTCGGATGTGCAATTCGGAGTGACGCGTCACCTGATCGGCGACTACGTGCGCCATGAGGGCAGCGCGCCCGCGCCCGATGTGCAGGGCGCGTGGTACGCGCTGGAGCATGCCTTCGTCATGGAGGCTGGCGAGTCGAAGCTCCCGCGCGCGCCGATCCAGGGGAAGGCGTCCGGAGACCGGCCCGAGCTGCCGGTGCTGAAGCGGCGGCCGTAGAGCACCGCCCGCCATGCCGCTGCACAACTCCAGCTCCGGCTATGGTGCGCTGACCAAGGCGCTGCACTGGCTGGTGGTGGCGCTGTTCGCGTTCCAGTTCGCGGCGGCCAACATCATGCTGCGTCTCGATGGCGACGCGACCGCCATGGGGATGGGGCAATCCACCTACTACAACTGGCACAAGTCCATCGGCCTGGTCGCGCTGCTGGTGGCCGTGCTGCGGCTGCTGGCGCGACGGCAGGGCGCGCTTCCTGATTGGGCGCCGACGCTGAGCGGGCGGGAGCGCGCCTTCATCCATCGCGCCGAGCAGGTGCTCTACACCGCGATGTTCGTGATGCCGGTGAGCGGCTTCATCTACGTGATGGCCGGCGGCTACGGCGTGAACCTGTTCGGTGTGTGGGAGATGCCGAATTTCATCGGCGCATGGCCGGCCCTCGCAACGGTGGCCAGGTGGACGCACATCTTCAGCGCCTACGTGCTCGTCGCGACCCTGACGGGGCACGTCGGGCTGGTGCTGTGGCACACCCTGGTGCTGCGCGACGGCCTCATCTGGCGCATGCTGCCGCGCAGGAACGGGTGAGCCTCACAGTTTCCCCAGGACCGAAACGTCGGCGCCGTCGCGATAGGCCGGATCCTTCCAGCCGTCCTCGTCGTAGTCGGCCATGCACTGCTCGGCGAAGGCTTCCATCGCCTTGAGGTCGCCCGAGCCCTGGGCCTGAAAGAGCGGGAACAGCCGCACCAGCTCGTGGCTGCCGGCGTAGTTCATCTCGTAGAGCTCATGCCGCGCGCCGAACTCGGTACCGACGGCGTCCCACAGCAGCTTCATGATCTTGATGCGCTCCTTGTAGTCGATGCCGTTGGAGCCGCGCACGTAGCGGGCGAGGTACTTGTCGATGTCGGGGTTCTTGAAGTCGCGCACGTGGCTCGGCAGGTAGATGAGGCCCGAGGCGATCACCTTCTCGACGATGGAACGCACCGCCGGATAGGCTTCCGTCATGAACAGGCGGTAGGCGGTGGAGGCGCGAATGTTGGGCAGCACCGTGTCGCCGACCCAAGTCTCGGGGTTGCACGCCATGGCGTCCGAGAGCGACCAGAACAGGTTGCGCCAGCCGATCACCTCGCCGATCTGAGCCTGCACGCCGCGGAAGGCCTCGACGCCGGTGGCGCGCGCGGCCTTCATCAGGAGGCCCGAGATGAAATCGAGCTTCACGGCAAGCCGCGTGGCGCCCTGCATGGTGAAGCCGTTGACGAAGCCGGAGCGCGGGTAGAACTGCTTGAGCTTCTCGACATCGCGATGGATGACCACGTTCTCCCAGGGGATGAACGCGTTGTCGAAAACGAAGATGGCGTCGTTCTCGTCGAAGCGGGACGTGAGCGGGTAGTCCCAGGGCGAGCCGGTGGCGGCGGCTGCGAGCTCGTATGACGGGCGGCAGATCAGCTTGATGCCGGGCGTGTTCATCGGCGCGATGAACATCACCACCATGGCCGGGTCGACGATCTCCTGGCCCATGTTCTGGCCGAGGAAGTTGTAGTGCGTGAGCGCGGAGTTGGTGGCTACCACCTTGGCGCCGGAGACGTAGATGCCGGCGTCCGTCTCCTTCTGGATGGTGATGTAGACGTCCTTCACCTCTTCGACCGGCTTGTTGCGGTCGATGGGCGGGTTGACCAGCGCGTGGTTGAGATAGAGCACGGCTTCCTGGCCGCGCTTGTGCCAGGCCCGCGCGTTGTCGGCGAACTTGCCGTAGAACTCGGCGTTGGCGCCGAGCGTATTGAGGAACGCGGCCTTGTAGTCGGGACTGCGGCCCATCCAGCCGTAGGTGATGCGCGCCCACGCCGCGATGGCATCGCGCTGGGCGATCAGGTCCTCGCGCGAGTGCGCGGCCTTGAAGAACTTGTGCGTGTAGCCGCCGGAGCCGGTGTCGGTGGGTGCGGTGAGGACATCCTTGGTCTTGGGCGCATGCAGCGCATCGTAAAGCTTGGCGACGGAGGCGGCGGCATTGCGGAAGGCGGGATGGGACGTGACATCCTTCACGCGCTCGCCGTAGACGTAGACTTCGCGGCCGTCGCGCAGCGATTCCAGGTACTCGGCGCCGGTGAAGGGCCGGTTCTTGCCTTCGAGAATATCTTCAGGGTGCTGTGGCATCAGTGCTCGGTCCATCATGCTTGCGGGCGAGCATGATCATACCGAAGCCCGCGCATCGCGCCTATTGCGCGGCAAACAGTTCCGTCAGCATCCGAAATGCATGCGCAAGGAGATGGCGGAAATTCCTCGTTTCCGCCAAATTGCGGTCGCGCCGTGGCCGCGGTCGCGCCGCAATGGATTGCGAGATTTGGCACGTTGCCTCTAGGCCCGGTTCGCGGTGAGGCTTCGGAATACTCAGCCCCCCAGCCCCCCGGGGTTTTGCTGCAGAACCGGGCCAACTACCTCAAGCAAGAAGAGGCAATCTACCCTGGATGGCCGGCCACTGCGCCGGCCTTTTCGTTTTTGCGGTGTGCTCAGAGCTTCGTGAGCAGCGCTGCGCCGACGATCGGTCCGCCACGACCCTGCTGCACGAGAACCGCGCACCGTTCGGCTTGGCTGTGCATGAAGCTGTCGCGCTGGAGCTGCACGGTCATCTGCTTGCCGTTCCAAGTTCCGATCGGTATCAGCTCGCGCACGACGTTGGAGTAAGTGACGGTCTTGCCCTTGTTCTCCCCACGGGGAATGGGAACCTCGACCGCCGGCGAAATAACGGCGAGCCACACCGTGGCTTCTTTCGCCTTCGTCTCCTGCTCTCCGCCGACCTCCACGATCAGCCGCCCGTCCGCGGCTGACATGTGCACAGGCACCAGGGCGTTGGCAAAGGCATCCGACGTCTTGTCGATCGCCCGCTTGATCTTCGCCTCGTCGCTGCCGTTGACGTGGGCGCGTCCGTTGATGACCATCTGCGGCGTGTAGACCATGCCGTCGCCGAGCGACTTGGAATACGCCTTCTGGCGGTCGCTGAACTTGGCTTGTGCGAGCGTGTCCTTCCAGCCGAGATAGTCCCAATAGTCGACCGACAGCGATATTGCGATCAGGTCGTCGTGCGTGGCGAGCTGGCTGAGCATGGCGTCGGCAGCCGGGCAGGACGAACAGCCCTGGCTCGTGAACAGCTCGACGACGGCTTTGGGCGTGGTGGAGGTTCTGACTGCTTGGGGAGCGGGTGCCTTCGCTGACCGCGTCTGAGCCGCAACCGGAGCGGAGAAGGCGGAAAGTCCGCAGAGCAGAACGGCCAATGTGGCCAATCGCCCAAATGTGCCGGTCTCGGTCAAGTCAGCCGCTTCCTTTCGAGCGCAATATCGTTATTACGCTCATCAAGTGCGAGTCACGAATGGGTGAGACGCAGCGTCCCGGCACGATGTCATGCCCGTCCGGGACTTTCGCCTGTCACGACGCGTACGAGGTTAAGCAGCCTTGGCGAGGTTGCGCAGGACGAACGGCAGGATGCCGCCGTTGCGGTAGTAGCCGAGCTCCTCCTCGGTATCGATGCGGCAGAGCACCTCGACCTGCGAGGATTTGCCATCGGACGAGATTGTCACGGCAACCCGTTGGCGCGGCTTGATGTCGGCAAGGTCCCGGATGGTAACCGTCTCGGCGCCGGTGAGTCCGAGCGTCTGCCACGATATGCCTTCGTCGAACACCAGCGGCAGCACGCCCATCCCGACCAGGTTCGAGCGATGGATGCGCTCGAACGACTGCGCAATCACCGCCTGCACGCCGAGCAGCTTGGTGCCCTTGGCGGCCCAGTCGCGGCTGGAGCCGGTGCCGTATTCGCGGCCCGCGAAGATGATCAGGGGCACGCCTTCGGTCTTGTAGCGCATGGCGGCGTCGTAGATGGACATGGCCTCGCCGGACGGCTGGTGAATGGTGAGGCCGCCTTCCTGGCCGCTCATCATCGCGTTCTTGATGCGGATGTTGGCGAAGGTGCCGCGCATCATGACGTTGTGGTTGCCGCGGCGGGCGCCGTACGAATTGAAGTCGTTCGGCCGCACCTGGTGCTCGATGAGATAGACGCCGGCCGGGCCGTCCCTCTTGATCGAGCCGGCGGGCGAGATGTGGTCGGTGGTGATGCTGTCCTGGAACATGCCGAGGATGCGGCCGTCGATCACGTCGCTGATCGGCGTCGGATTGGGCGAGATGCCCTCGAAGTAGGGCGGGTTCTGCACGTAGGTGGAGCCGGAGTTCCAGCGGTAGGTGAGGCTCGCCTTGGCCTTGCCCATGGCGCGCCACTTCTCGTCGCCCTCGAACACGGCGCCGTAGCGCTTGTCGAACATGTCGGGCGTCACGGACGTGCGCACGAGTTCGGCGATCTCGATCGAGGTCGGCCAGATGTCCTTGAGATAGACCGGCTGGCCGTCCGAGCCGGTGCCGAGCGGCTCGGTGGTGAGGTCCTTGTTGAGCGTGCCGGCGATGGCGTAGGCGACGACCAGCGGGGGTGAGGCGAGGTAGTTGGCCTTCACGTCGGCATTCACGCGACCCTCGAAGTTGCGGTTGCCCGACAGCACGGCCCCGACCACAAGATCGGCGGAACGCACGGCATCGCTGATATTTTCGGGCAGCGGGCCCGGAATTGCCGATGCAGGTGGTGCAGCCGTAGCCGGCGAGATTGAAGCCGAGCGCGTCGAGGTCGCCCTGCAGGCCGGCCTTGGCGAGGTAGTCGGTCACGACCTGGGAGCCGGGCGCCAGCGATGTCTTCACCCACGGCTGCGATTTGAGACCCTTGGCGTGCGCATTGCGCGCGACGAGACCGGCGGCGATCAGCACGGACGGGTTGGAGGTGTTGGTGCACGAAGTGATGGCGGCGATGACCACGTCTCCGTTGCCGATATCGTAATCCGTGCCGGCAACTTTCACACGCTGGCTCAGGCTGGCGCCCTTGACGATGTCGGAGAGGCCTTTCGCGAAGCCTGACTTGACCTGCGTCAGCGGCACGCGGTCCTGCGGGCGCTTCGGACCGGCCAGGGAGGGCTCCACGGTGGAGAGATCAAGCTCCATCATGTCGGTGAACACCGGCTGCATGCCCTTCTCGCGCCACAGGCCCTGCGCCTTGCTGTAGGCCTCCACGAGCGCGACGGTGTCGGCCGAGCGCCCGGTGGCCCGGAGGTACTTCATGGTGTCGGCGTCCACCGGGAAGAAACCGCAGGTGGCGCCGTATTCGGGGGCCATGTTGGCGATGGTGGCGCGATCCTCGACGGAAAGGGTATCGAGGCCATCGCCGTAGTACTCGACGAACTTCTCGACCACGCCACGTTTGCGCAGCATCTGCGTGCAGGTGAGCACAAGGTCGGTGGCGGTGACGCCCTCCTTGAGCTTGCCCTTGAAGCCGAAGCCGATCACTTCGGGGATCACCATCGCTACCGGCTGGCCGAGCATGGCAGCCTCCGCCTCGATGCCGCCGACGCCCCAGCCGAGCACGCCGAGCGCGTTGACCATGGTGGTGTGGCTGTCGGTGCCGACGCAGGTATCCGGGAAGGCTTGCGTGGCGCGCCCGATCTGCTTGGTCCAGACCGACTGGGCGAGATACTCGAGATTGACCTGGTGGCAGATGCCGGTGCCGGGCGGGACCACGCGGAAGTTATTGAAGGCGCCGGCACCCCAGCGCAGGAACTCGTAGCGCTCCTTGTTGCGCTCGTACTCGATGTCGACGTTCTTCTTGAAGGCATCGGCCGAGCCGAAGAAGTCCACCTGCACGGAGTGGTCGATGACGAGATCGACCGGCACCAGCGGGTTGATCCTGGAGGCGTCACCGCCCAGCGTCTGCATGGCATCGCGCATGGCGGCGAGGTCGACGACGGCGGGCACGCCTGTGAAATCCTGCATCAGGACGCGGGCCGGGCGGTAGGCGATCTCGCGGGTTGAGGTCTTGGCCTTGAGCCATTCGGCAACCGCGCGGATGTCGTCGGCCTTGACGGAGCGGCCGTCCTCGAAGCGCAGCAGGTTCTCCAGCAGCACCTTGAGCGACATGGGCAGCTTGGAGATGCCGGCCAGCCCGTTCTTCTCCGCGTCGGGGAGGGAGAAGTATTCGTAGGTCTTGGACCCGACGGTCAGCGTTTTGCGGGACTTGAAGCTGTCGGGATGGGCGGGGGCTTGGCTCATGAGCGGCAATCTCCTAGCGATCCTCCCGCGCGAGCCGAGGACAACGTCGTCTCATGGCTGGCATCAGGGGAAATCCGGGCCGTATAAGAAGGGTTCTAATATGCGCCTCCGGTGCGGGAAAGTCCCATGCAGTTGATCGGCGACAAGTTGTCCTCAGTTCGCGGTGGACGCGTGCTGTTCGCCGATCTGTCGTTTGCGGTTGCCGCAGGCGAGACGCTCGTCGTCACGGGTGCCAATGGATCGGGCAAGACGTCGCTGCTGCGCACGATTGCCGGTTGCTGCCGGCGGCGGAGGGGCGAATTCGTCTTGAAGGGCAGGCGGGTGACCAACCTTTGCGCGAGCAGTGTCACTATGTTGGGCACCGGAACGCGATCAAGGCGGCACTGACGGTGGCGGAGAACGCGGGGTTCTGGTCCCGCTTCCTCGGTGGCAACTCCAATCGCCCGCAGCGGGCGCTCGACGCGTTCGGGCTGTCGGCGCTGCGCGATATTCCGGCGGGCTACCTGTCGGCGGGGCAGCAGCGACGGCTGGGACTTGCGCGGCTGCTGCTTGCGGAGCGGCCGCTGTGGCTGCTGGATGAGCCCTCCACCTCGCTCGACGAGGCGGCGCAGGGCATGCTTGCAGCGGCCGTGAACACCCATCTGGCGGGCGGAGGCCTGGCGGTGGTGGCGACGCACGTGCCGCTCGGCTTCACCAGCGCGCGCTCCCTGCATCTCGGGCCGGTGGCTGCCGCGGCATGAGCGCATTCCGTCAGCTCATTGCGCGCGATCTTGCGCTCGCCTGGAAGGAGGGCGGGGCCATCGGCGTCACGCTCGGCTTCTTCCTGGTGGTCGTGACCATGCTGCCGCTGAGCCTCGGCCCGGATCTCAACCTGCTGTCGCGCATTGCGGCGGGCGTGCTGTGGGTGGCGCTGCTGCTGGCCGCGCTGCTGTCGCTCGGCCGCCTGTTCGAGACGGACCTGGAGGATGGCTCGCTCGACGTGCTGGCGACGGGGCCGCTTTCGCTCGAGGGCATGGTGGCGGCGAAGGGGCTGGCGCACTGGCTCTCCACCGGGCTGCCGCTGACGCTGCTGGCGCCGCTGCTGGGGCTGCTGCTGAACCTGCCCGGCGAGGGCTATCTCATCCTGGTCGCGACCATGCTGGCGGGCACGCCGGCGGTGAGCTTTCTCGGGGCCATCGGGGCGGCGCTGACGCTGCGCGCACGCCGCGGGGGCCTGCTGCTGGCGCTACTCATGCTGCCGCTGTTCGTGCCGACGCTCGTGTTCGGCATCGCCGCCGTCAATGCGGCGACGATCGAGGCGGGCGCCGTCTTGCCGCCATTCCTGATCCTTATCGCTATCTCGCTGGCGGCGATCGTTCTTTCGCCGCTGGCGGCCGCGGCGGCGCTTCGGTTGCAGTTGAGGTAGGCTGGATGACAAAGGTGCCGTTTGCCCCAGAAGTAGCAAGGTCTTAGATCAACGCCCATGCAGACGCTGACGCAACGGCTGGCGAACCCGACGCGCTTCATGGCGCTGTCGGAGCGGCTGCTGCCGTGGCTGTGGGGCGTCGCGGCCGTGACCATTGCGGTGGGCCTGTACATGGCCTTCACGTCGCCGCCCGACTACCAGCAGGGCCACTCCGCCAAGATCATGTACGTGCATGTGCCGTCGGCATGGCTGTCGATGTTCGTCTATGCGCTGGTGGCGGCGTCGAGCTTTGGCTATCTCGTGTTCCGCCATCCGCTGGCGGACGTCTCCGCCAAAGCGGCGGCCCCTATCGGCGCGCTGTTCACGCTGCTGTGCCTCGTGACGGGATCGCTGTGGGGCAAGCCGATGTGGGGCGCGTTCTGGGCCTGGGACCCGCGGCTGACCTCGGTGCTGATCCTGTTCTTCCTCTATCTCGGGCTTATCGCGCTTCGGACTTCCATCGAGGATGAATCGCTCGCTGCCAGCCTCACGGCGATCTTTGCCATCGTCGGCATCGTCATCCTGCCCATCATCCGCTTCTCGGTGAACTGGAACAGCATCCACCAGCAGCCCAGCGTGTCGCGCCTGGGCGCCCCGGCCATCCACCCCGACCTCCTGTGGCCGCTGCTGGTGATGGCCGTCGGCATGACCGTGCTGTTCGCGGCCATGCATATGAAGGCCATGCGCAACGAGATCCTGCGTCGGCGCGTGAAGGCGCTGCGGCTCGCCGAGGTGCAGATGGCCGGCGGCTTCGCGCAGCAGGCGGCGGAGTGAGCGCAATGGACCTCGGGCCCTACACGTCTTTCATCCTTGCGTCGTACGCGATCGTCGCGGTGGGCGTGGCGATCTCCATCGCCTGGCTTTTCTTCGACGGCCGTCGCCAGCGGGGTCTTATCGACGAGTTGGAGGCGCGCGGCGTGCGCCGGCGCTCCGCTCCTCCGGCCGGTGGAGCCTGAGGCATGCAGGACGCTCCGCCCGCCGATACCGAAGCGGCGCCCGCGCGGGCCCCCTCGCGGCTGCCGCTGTGGCCGCTGGCGATCTTCGTCATCGTCGCGGCGCTGTTTGCCTTCGCGTTGCGCTCGGGTGATCCGTCGCGGCTGCCTTCGGCGCTGATCGGCAAACCCGCGCCCAGTGTCACGCTGCCGCCGCTGCAAGGGCTCGGCGACAAGGGCTTCTCCAGCGACCTGTTGAAGACCGGCGAGGTCGCGGTCGTGAATTTCTGGGCGTCCTGGTGCCAGCCCTGCGTGCAGGAGCATCCCTACCTGCTGGCGCTGCGCACGCGCACCGGCGTGAAGCTGTACGGCGTCAACTACAAGGACAAGGCGGAAGGCGCGCGCGGCTTCCTTGCGCGCTACGGCAACCCGTTCGTCGGCGTCGGCGTCGATGCCAGCGGCCGCGCCGCGATCGAATGGGGCGTCACCGGCATGCCCGAGACCTTCGTCATCAATGGCAAGGGCGAGATCGTCTACAAGCACACCGGCCCGATTTCGGAGGAGACGCTGGAGCGTCTCGTTCTGCCTGCGATTCAGAAGGCGGCGCGAAGCTGATCGAGCGGCTCCGCCGTCACACTTTGGGCAAGGCCGACAGCTGAAGCACCGGCCGCCCCTCGCTCTCGGTGAGAACGCCATCCAGCGCGTCCAGCGCATTCACGATCGCCGTTTCCGGGTCCTGATGCTTGAGCAGGTAGCCCAGCAGAAGGCCCGCGAAAACGTCGCCGGGTCCGTTGGGTATGTCCGCGTGCCGCGGCGATTGAAATGCAATCGTGCGACCGGCGGTAACGAGCAGGGTCTCGATGGTGTCGGCGCTCACCTCGTGCCGACGTGACGACGACGGTCGGGACGCCGAGACTGGCAACAGCAGCTTCGACGGCGGCGCGGTCGCGGGCGGGCGACTGCGCGAGCCACTGCAGCTCGAACAGGTTGGGTGTGGCGATGGTTGCCAGCGGCAGCAGGCGATCGCGGATCGCGCGGGCGGTCGGCTCGGGGATGTAGAGGGCGCCCGCGTCACCGAGGATCGGATCGACCATCACGGTGATGCCGGGTTTCGCGCGCTTGATACGGGCGATTGCGTCAGCCGCCGCGATGACGGCCTCGGGCGAGGGGAAGTAGCCCGTCAGCACCGCATCGAGCTGTGGCCAGCTCCCATCCGCCTCCAGCGCGGCGAGCATCGCGGCCAAGCTCTGTGGCGCGGCACGGCATGGCGCGCCATTTTGCCGAGGCCGGGACGGCTCGCCAGCAATACCGTCGGCATCGGCCACACCTCGTGGCCGAGCCACTGCAGCGCCGGCGCCGTCGCGGTTAGGCCGACGTTGCCGTGAGTGACGTGGGAGGAAATGACGAGAATCCGTGCCATGCAGCGAAGCTTAGCACGCGCCAGATGTGGCGAGGACTGGCGGCAGGTCAGATGACGTTGCGCTCGATCAGCGGTGCGTTGGCGGCGATGCGCGCGTAGCCGAAGCGGGTGAGATCGATGGTCTTGAAGCGGCCGTGCGCGATCAGCTCGGCAACGGCGCGGCCGGCGGCGGCGCCCTGCTGCGCGCCGTGGCCGGAGAAGCCGTTGGCGAAGAAGAAGTTGCTGAGCTGCGGATGCGGACCGATGACCGCGTTCTGGTCGAGCGTGTTGTAATCATAGTAGCCGGCCCAGGCGTTCGACGACCTTGATCGCCTCGAACGCAGGCACGCGTGCGGCGAGCGTCGGCCACACCTCCGCGTCGAAGAAGCCATGATCGATGACGTCGAGATCGCCGATGGACGGTTCCTGGTCCGGCTTGGGGGACTTGCCGCACAGGAACAGCTTGCCCTCGGGCCGGAACCACACGCCGGAGGGATCGACGGTGAGCGGTGCCTCGTGCAGGCCCGCGGACGGCTCACGGCAGTCGATGACATAGACGGTGCGCTTGCGCGGCTCGACCGGGAGCGCGACACCTGCCAGCTTCGCCAGCGCACCGGCCCAGGGTCCTGCGCCGTTGACCAGGGCCTCGCATGCGATCCGCGTGCCGCCTGCAAGGCGAACACCGCTGATGCGGCCGCCGCTCGTGTCGATGGCCGAAACCTCGTCGCGAACGATGGCGACGCCCTGCGCCTGCGCCGCCTGGCGCATGAGGCCGGCGAAGCTCGGCGGATCGAACCATCCCTCGCCTGAGCGGCCGAAGGCGCCAGCCGCGATGCCGTCCACCGCAAGCCAGGGGAAGCCCTTTGACATCTGCTCGGCGCCGACCAGCACGGTGTCGGCATTCAGCGACTGCTGCAGCCTGACGTTCTCGGCGAGCACAATCTCGCCTTCTGCGCCCGCCAGCAGCAGATATCCCTGTTCGCGGAAGCCAACGTCTGCGTCCGCGCCGAAGCATGGTCTTGAGGCGCCGGAACATGCCGAGCGTGACCTGGGACATGGCGATGTTCTCAGGGGTTGAGAACTGCTGCCTCAGTCCGCCGGCCGAGCGCGCCGTGCTCGCCTCGCGGTAGCTCGTGTCGCGTTCGACAATGGCGATGCTTCGCCCGCGAAACGCCGGGTCCGTGCTCAGGAAGTAGGCGACGGCGCTGCCGACGATGCCCCCACCCACGATCAGGACGTCAGCGCGATCCACGGGATACCTGCTCCTAGGCCCCCGAAAGGGGAATTTGGCGCGACCCTTGTATGCCGCCCCTGTCGGCGACGCCAACGACACTGGCCCTGGGCGTCACCCCCTTTTATAGGTTGCGCGAAACCACTGGGGATATCCGATGACCATTCGCCCCCGCCGCAGCGTGCTCTACATGCCGGGCTCGAATGCCCGTGCGCTGGAGAAGGCCAAGACGCTTCCCGCCGACGCGCTGATCCTCGACCTGGAGGATGCCGTGGCGCCGGATGCCAAGCCGCAGGCGCGCGACCAGGTCTGCGCAGCGGTGAAAGCCGGCGGCTACGGCAAGCGCGAACTCGTCATCCGCATCAACGCGCTCGACACGCCGTGGGGCAAGGATGACCTCGCCGCCGCCGTTGCAGCGGCGCCGGATGCCATTCTGCTGCCGAAGCCCGGCTCCGGCGCCGACATCGTGGCGGCCGCCGACGCGCTGAAGTCTGCGCCGGAGAAGACGCGGCTGTGGGCGATGGTCGAGACGCCGTTCGCTATCCTCAACGTGCAGGACATTGCCGCCGCCTCTCGGCTGACGGGCACCCGGCTGACCTGCTTCGTCATGGGCACCAATGATCTCGTGAAGGAGACGCGCGCCGATCTCTCTGCCAGCCGGCGGCCGGCGCTCTACTGGCTCTCCGCTACCGTGACGGCGGCGCGTGCCTATGGCCTCGACGTGCTCGACGGCGTCTACAACAACTTCAAGGATGCCGACGGCTTCCGGCGCGAATGCGTGCATGGCCGCGCGCTCGGCTTCGATGGCAAGACGCTGATCCATCCCGATCAGGTCGCCGTCGCCAACGAAGTGTTCGCACCGCCGGAAGCGGACGTCGCCTGGGCGCGCAAGATCATCGCCGCCTTCGACCAGCCCGAGAACAAGGGCAAGGGCGTCATCACCGTCGAAGGCCGCATGGTGGAGCTGCTGCATGCCGAGATCGGCCGCCGCACGGTGGCCATCGCCGAAGCCATCGAGAGCATGAGGACAGCATGAGCAAGGCAAAATCCACGGCCGGCAACTTCTTCGAGGACTTCACGGTCGGGCAGGTGCTCCAGCATGCAACGCCGCGCACGCTCACCGAGGGCGACGCGCGCCCTGAATATCGCTTTCTACAACATGCGCTTTGCGGTGCAGTCCTCCGATCCGTTCGCCAAGGCCATCGGCTACCCGCGGGCGCCGCTCGACGACCTCATCATCTTCCACGTCGTGCTGGGCAAGACCGTTTCCGACATCTCGCTCAATGCAGTCGCCAACCTCGGCTACGCGGAGTGCCGTTTCCTCAATCCGATGTTTCCCGGCGACACGATCTCGGCGAGCTCCGAAATCATCGGGTTGCGCGAGAACTCCAACCGCCAGTCCGGCGTCGTCTACGTGCGCACCAAGAGCGTCAACCAGCACGGCGAGCCGGTTCTGGAGTATGCGCGCTGGGTGATGGTCAACAAGCGCGACCACGCCGCGAAGGTCGGCGAGGCGGTCGTGCCGAAGCTCGAAGTCGCGCGTCGATCCGGCGACGATCGGCGGCGCCGTGCCGAAGCTCGACCCTTCCAAGTACGACTTTGCGCTCGCCGGCTCTCCGCATCGCTGGGGCGACTACGAGGTCGGCGAGAAGATCGACCACATCGACGGGTACACCATCGAGGAGGCCGAGCACCAGCTCGCGACGCGCCTCTACCAGAACACCGCGCGCGTGCACTTCAATCTGCACGAGCAGATCGAGACGGGTCGCTTCAAGCGCCGCCTCGTCTACGGCGGCACGCCGCTGGCGCTGGCGCGCGGCATCTCCTTCAACGGGCTCGCCAACGCTTTCCACGTCGCGGCCATCAACGGCGGCAGCCACACGGCGCCTTCCTTTGGCGGCGACACGATCTACGCCTGGTCGGAGATCCTGGAGAGGGCGGAGATCCCCGGCCGCAGCGACATCGGCGCGCTGCGCGTGCGGCTGGTCGCCGTGAAGAACCGGCATTGCCACGACTTCCCGCTGAAGACGGCGGATGGCAAATACGCGGAGGGCGTGGTGCTCGATCTCGACTGGTGGCTGGTGCTGCCGCGGTAGTCGAAACGTTGCGGGCAGGGCATTGGCATACAATACACCGAGCGCCGGCGCGTGCGTGAGGATGAGGCAATCCGGCGATTGCCGCCCCGGCACCTGCACGATACAAGCCGAAGCTCTGCATCGCGCGAGCGGGAAAACCGATTCCGATGAGCCACTCCAAGCCTGTCGAACGCCCGCTATCGCCGCATCTCGGCATCTATCGGATGCAGATCAACATGGTGATGTCGATCGTGCATCGCATCACCGGCAGCGCGCTCTATTTCGGCACCGTCCTGCTGGCGGCCTGGCTCATCAGCGCGGCGCTGGGGCCTGACGCCTTCGCCTTCGTGAACGGGCTTTTCGCCCATCCGCTCGGGAAATTCGTGCTGTTCGGCTATTCCTGGGCGCTGCTTCACCACATGCTCGGCGGCATCCGGCACCTGATCTGGGACACCGGCCGCGCCATGAGCCCCAAGGCCGCGGACACGCTGGGCTGGCTGACGATCATCGGCTCGGTCGCGCTGACGGCGCTGTGTGGTTCGTGGCGCTGTCCATGCGCGGGAGCATTTGACATGGCGCATCGCACGCCGCTCGCCAAGGTGCGAGGATTGGGGTCCGCGCGGGAAGGCACCGGGCATTTCTGGAAGCAGCGCGTGACCGCCGTCTCCAACCTCTTCCTCGCGTGCTTCCTGATTTTTCTGGTGGTGAAACTTGCAGGCCAGGACCACGCGACCGTCCGCGCCGCGCTGGCTCATCCCCTCTATGCGATCCCCATTCTCCTGCTGGTGATTTCCGGGGTCATTCACATGCGGCTCGGTATGCAAACCATAATTGAGGACTATGTACATTCGGAGGGGCGGAAGGTGGCAGCGCTCATGCTAAATTCGTTCTTCGCCATCGCCGTCGGCCTGACCTGCGCCTTCGCCGTGGCGAAGCTGAGCTTCGGAAGCTGAGATGCCCGAGAACGTTCGCGATACCGGCAACGGCGTTGCCAAGCCCGCCCTCAACGGCAAGGCCTATCCGCTGACCGACCACGTCTACGACGTCGTCGTGGTGGGCGCCGGCGGAGCTGGGCTGCGGGCGACGCTCGGCTGCGCAGAGGCCGGGCTGAGGACCGCCTGTATCACCAAGGTCTTCCCGACGCGTTCGCACACGGTCGCTGCCCAGGGCGGCATCGCTGCTGCGCTCGGCAACATGGGCCGCGACGACTGGCGCTGGCACATGTACGACACGGTGAAGGGCGCCGACTGGCTCGGCGACCAGGACGCCATCGAATACCTGTGCCGCAACGCGCCCGAGGCGGTCTACGAACTCGACCACTACGGCGTCCCCTTCAGCCGCACGGACGACGGCCAAATCTACCAGCGTCCGTTCGGCGGCATGACCACCGAGTTCGGCGAAGGCCCGCCGGCGCAGCGCACGTGCGCGGCCGCCGACCGCACCGGCCACGCCATGCTGCACACGCTGTACGGCCAGTCACTGAAGCACTCCGCGGAGTTCTTCATCGAGTACTTCGCCATCGACCTGATGATGGACCAGGACGGCACCTGCTGCGGCGTCGTCGCGCTGAAGATGGACGACGGCACGCTGCACCGCTTCCGGGCCAAGAAGACCCTGCTGGCCACCGGCGGCTACGGCCGCGCCTATTTCACCTGCACGGCGGCCCACACCTGCACCGGCGACGGCAACGCCATGGTGCTGCGCGCCGGCCTGCCGCTGCAGGACATGGAGTTCGTGCAGTTCCACCCCACCGGCGTCTATGGCGCCGGCGTGCTGATCACGGAAGGCGCGCGCGGCGAAGGCGCTTACCTCACCAACAGCGAGGGCGAGCGCTTCATGGAGCGCTATGCGCCCCACACCAAGGATCTCGCCTCCCGCGACGTCGTCTCGCGCGCCATGACGATCGAGATACGCGAGGGCCGCGGCGTGGGCCCCGATAAGGAATACATCTACCTGCACCTCGATCATCTCGATCCCAAGATCATCGCCGAGCGCCTGCCTGGCATCACCGAGAACGCCAAGATCTTCGCCGGTGTCGACCTGCGCCGCGCGCCGATCCCCGTGCTGCCGACCGTGCACTACAACATGGGCGGCGTGCCGACGAACTACATGGGCGAGATGCTCACCCTGAAGAACGGCAATCCCGATCACGTGGTGCCGGGCCTTATGGCCATCGGCGAAGCCGCCTGCGTGTCGGTGCACGGCGCCAACCGGCTGGGCTCCAACTCGCTCATCGACCTCGTCGTGTTCGGCCGCGCCGCCGGCCTGCAGTGCGCCAAGACCGTGGAGCCCGGCACCGCAACACCCAAGATGCCGAGCGACGGTGCGGAGCTTGCGCTCTCGCGCCTCGACAGGTTCCGCCACGCCAAGGGCGGCACGCCGACGGCGGCGCTGCGGCTCAAGATGCAGAAGATCATGCAGTCCGACTGTGCGGTGTTCCGCGACGGCCCGGTGCTGGAGGACGGCGAGAAGAAGATCATCGACGTCTGGAAGGAGTTGCGCGATGTTGCCGTCACCGACCGCTCGCTGGTGTGGAACTCCGACCTGATCGAGACGCTCGAATACGACAACCTGATCGTGCAGGCCGCCGTGACGGTCGCCGGCGCCGCCAACCGCAAGGAAAGCCGCGGTGCGCATGCGCGCGAGGACTATCCCAACCGCGACGACGTCAACTGGATGAAGCACACGCTGGCCTGGGCCGACGAGGCGACGCACACCGTGCGCATCGACTACCGCCCCGTGCACACGCACACCATGACCAACGAAGTCAGCTACATTCCGCCCAAGGCGCGGTCGTATTAGGCCGTTCGGTTTCGCGTGCTTCAGTAGCTCCTTGGCGGCGTTGCCGGCTTCGCCGTTGTCGCCGCCGGGGGCGGCGGTGCCGCGTCCGGTTTGTTCTTCGACTTGATGTCGCCGCTGATCCGGTCGGACAGCGCAAGCAGCACGCTCGATACCACGAACACGACGTGAATGCCGACATACCACGCGAGGTCTCGGTCGGAGGTGGCCTTCACCGCCATGAACTGCTTGAGCAGCTGAATGGCGGAGATGGCGACGATGGAGCCGAGCAACTTTATCTTCAGCGCCGTGAAATCGATCGAGCCCATCCATTCGGGCCAGTTCCGATCCGTGGTGTGGTCGATGCGGGAAACGAAATTCTCGTAGCCCGAGAAGATCACGATCATCACCAGCGCACCCGTCAGGGCAAGGTCGACCATGCTCAGGATGGCGAGGATCGCCTCGGCCTCCGTCATGGTCAGGGCGCGGCCGACGAGGTGGATGAACTCCTGCACGAACTTGATCAGCAGGACGATGACGGCCAGCGCCAGGCCGACAAAGAACGGCGCCAGCAGCCAGCGGCTCGCGACCAGCCATCGCTCCAGCGTCGACTCGAAAGGAACCCTTTGCTGCGCCATGGTTCTGGAAGCCCTGCCCGTTGAAAGCTGCGCAATTCTATCGCATGCGCGCTTTGCGAGCGACAAGGCGGTCGCCGGTTATGGTTGAAGTTGTCATCCCGGAGGCCGCGCGCCGGCCATCCGGGACCCAGGAGCTGGGAACTGGCCGCCTTACTTGTAGCCCTGGGTCCCGGCTCTGCGCTTCGCTCCGGCCGGGATGACATCAGCCTAAGCCAGCCCCCGCTTCTCCAGCAGGGCCTGCGGCGTCGGCAGGCGGCCGCGGAAGGCCTTGTAGGCGTCGGCCGGGTCCTGGGTGCCGCCGGCCGAATAGATGTAGTCGTGCAGCTTCTTCGCCAGCCCGCGGTCGAAGATGTCGCCCGACTCCTCGAACGCCTGGAACGCGTCCGCGTCCATCACCTCCGACCACATGTAGCTGTAGTAGCCCGAGGCGTAGCCGCCGATGATGTGCTGGAAGTGCGGGATGCGATGGCGCATGCCGATCTCCGCCGGCGAGCCGATGCGGCCGAGCACCTTCTTCTCGAACTTGTCGACGTCGAGGTCGCTCGGGTCCTCCAGCGTGTGCAGGTCGAGATCGACGATGGCCGAGGTGACGTACTCCACCGTGGCGAAGCCCTGGTTGAAGTTGCGCGCCGCCTTGATCTTCTCCAGCAGCGCCTCGGGCAGCGGCTTGCCGGTCTTGTAGTGCCGCGCGAATTTCTTCAGCACCGCCGGATGCATGAACCAGTGCTCGTACAGCTGCGAGGGCAGCTCCACGAAATCCTTCTCCACGCTCGTCATGCACACGGCGGGATAGTTCACGTCCGACAGCAGCCCGTGCAGGCCGTGCCCGAACTCGTGGAACAGCGTGCGCGCATCGTCGAGGCTCAGCAGTGACGGCTCGCCGGGCGCGCCCTTGGCGAAAGTTGTTCACGTTGACGACGATGGGGCGCACTTCCTTGCCGTCGAACTTGTACTGGTCGCGGTAGCCCGACATCCACGCGCCCGACCGCTTGGACGGCCGCGCGAAGTAGTCGCCGAGGAACAGGCCGATGTGGCGGCCGTCCTTGCCCGTCACCTCGAAGGCGCGCACGTCGGGATGATAGACGGGCAGGTCCGTGCGCTCGGTGAACTTCAGCCCGAACAGGCGGGTCGCGACGTCGAACGCCGCCGCGATCACGTTGTCGAGCTGCAGGTAGGGTTTCACCTCCGCCTCGTCGACGTCGTACTTGGTCTTGCGCACCTTCTCCGCGTAGTAGCGCCAGTCCCAGCCCGCCACCTCGAAGTTGCCGCCTTCCGCCACCACGGCCTTCTGCAGTTCGTCGCGCTCCTCGCGCGCACGCTCGCGCGCCGGCTCCCACACCTGCATCAGCAGCTTGCGCACGTTCGCGGGCCGCTTCGCCATGGTGAACTCGAGCGCCGCATCGGCTGACGTCTTGAACCCCAGCAGGTGCGACCGCTCGGCGCGCAGCGCCAATATCTCGGCGATCAGCTTGCGGTTGTCGGTCTTGCCGCCCTTGGCGCCGCGCTGCCGCCACGCCTTGAACGCCTGCTCGCGCAAGTCGCGCCGCGCCGAGAACTGCAGGAACGGCTCGACGCTCGAACGGGCGAGGCTGATCGCATGCTTGCCCTTCTTGCCGTGCTCCGCAGCCGTCTGCGACGCCGCGGCCCGCAGCGCCGGCGACAGCCCGGCCAGGTCCTGCTCGCTCTCCAGCACCAGCAGGTAGTCCTGCTCGTCCGCCAGCACGTTCTGGCCGAACTTGGTGCCGAGCGTTGCGAGCTTCTGCGCGATCGCCGCCATGCGCTTGCGTGACTTCGCATCGAGCGCGGCGCCGGAGCGGATGAAGCTCCGGTGATAGCGCTCCAATACGCGCGATTGTTCCAGCGTGAGCCCCAGCGACTTCTTCTGCTTCATCAAGGCATCGACGCGCTTGAACAGTTTGGCGTTCTGGTAGACGCGCATGCCGTGCTTGGCAAAGCGCGGCGCCACCTCGCGTTCGATCTTCTGCATCTCCGCGTTCGTGTCGGCGGAGCTGAGATTGTAGAACACGCCCGCCGCGTCCTCGAGCCTGCGCCCGGCGCGTTCCAGCGCCTCGATGGTGTTGGCAAAGGTCGGCTTCGCCTTCTCGCCGGCGATGGCATCGATCTCGGCGATGTTCTCCTCGAACCCCACCTCGAACGCCGGCATGTAATGTCGCGTCCTGATCTTGTCGAACGGCGGCATCTCGAACGGCGTATCCCACTTTGCCAGCAGTGGATTGCCGGTTGCGCTCGTTTTCGCGGCGCCCTTCTTTCCTGCCGGCGCCTTCTTCGTTTGCTCCAGTTTCCTTGCCGTCGCGCCGCTTTTCTTCGCCATGATCCGCATTTTCCCGTTCCTCTGCCGCGCGGAGCTATGCCGCCCCTTGCTGGCATTGTCGAGGCGGACGGGCAGCGCCTTGCCCTAACCCGGTTTCGCAGCCGCCGCGAAATAGTTGACGTCGATGTCGCCTTTCGACAGCGACCATGCATCCGACAGCGGGCTGTAGACGAGGCCCATGAACGTCGGGGCCGCGAGACCGGCCGCCTGCACGTGCCGCGACAGCTCATCGGGCGTCACGAAGCGGTCCCACTGGTGCGTGCCGACCGGCAGCCAGCGCAGCACGTATTCGCCGGCAATGATGGCCAGGAAGTAGGCCTTCATCGTGCGGTTGATGGTCGAGAGCAGCATCAGCCCGCCCGGCCGCACCAGCGATGCCAGCGTCCTGAGAAAGGCGCCCAACGTCCGGCACGTGTTCCACCACCTCGAAGCACACGACGGCATCGAAGGTCCGCCCCTCCGACGCGAGATCCTCGATACGGGCGGCCCGATACTCGATATCGAGGCCCTGTCCGTCGGCATGCCGTCGCGCTGCCTCGATGTTCTCGGCCGCAGGGTCGATGCCGGTCACGCGGCCCCCGAGCCGGGCCAGCGGTTCGCACACGAGGCCGCCGCCACAGCCCACATCGAGGATGCTGATACCGTCCAGAGGCTTCAGACCCCTTGCGTCCTCACCTCCGGTTGACGCGAAATGCTTCGTGATCGCATCGCGCAGGAAGGTCAGCCGCGCAGGGCCGATGAGATGGAGCGTGCGGAAGTTTCCGTTGTTGTCCCACCACTCCGCCGCCAGCCGGCCGAACCGCTCGATCTCGGCTGGATCGAGTGTGGCGTCGCCGCGGGTCGTCTGCTCGGACATGGGGCCATAGGCAACCGCGCACAAGCGTTGTCAAGGCAACGATCCCGCCGTTCCAAGCGCGTTGCGGAGCCCCGGCCTTCTCGATAAGAGTAGCCCGCAATCCGAGGCCGCCGCCGGCACGGCCGGGCCGCGGTCCGGGCCTCGGAAAACGGGCGGGCCAGATGCCATTCGTCGTGATGAAATTCGGCGGGACCTCCGTCGCCAACGTGGAGCGCATCCGCAACGTCGCGCGCCACGTCAAGCGCGAGGTGGATGCCGGCAACAGGGTGGCCGTCGTGGTCTCGGCCATGGCGGGCGTCACCAACCAGCTCGTCGCCTGGGTGCGCGAGGCCTCCGCCCTGCACGACGCCCGCGAGTACGATGCCGTGGTTGCCACCGGCGAGCAGGTCACCGCCGGCCTTCTCGCCATCGTCCTGCAGTCCATGGGCGTCCCGGCCCGCTCCTGGCAGGGCTGGCAGGTGCCCGTCATCACCGACAATGCGCACGGCGTGGCCCGCATCCGCGATATTCCGGGCGACACCCTGCGCGCGCGCCTCGACCAGGGCGAGGTGGCGGTCATCACCGGCTTCCAGGGCATCGAGCCGGAGCGCAACCGCGTTTCCACGCTGGGGCGCGGCGGCTCTGACACGAGCGCGGTGGCGCTGGCGGTCGCCGTGAAGGCCGACCTTTGCGACATCTACACCGACGTCGATGGCGTCTACACCACCGACCCCCGCATCGTTCCCCAGGCGAAGCGCCTCCCCAAGGTCTCCTACGAGGAGATGCTGGAGATGGCCTCGCAGGGCTCCAAGGTGCTCCAGACGCGCTCCGTCGAGCTCGCCATGGTGCACAACATGCGGGTGCGGGTGCTGTCGAGCTTCAGCGCCCCCGAGGCCGCGGCCCCTGTGGACCCGGCGACGTGGGACAGAATTGGCACCATCATTTGCGACGAGGATGAGATCGTGGAGCAGCGAGTCGTCAGCGGCATTGCCTACGCCAAGGATGAGGCAAAGATCACCCTCCTCAAGATCGCCGACAAGCCCGGCATTGCCGCGGCCGTGTTCGGCCCACTCGCGGATGCCAGCATCAACGTCGACATGATCGTGCAGAACCTGTCGGCGGACGGCAAATCCACCGACATCACCTTCACGGTGCAGGGCTCCGAGCTGCCCCGCGCGCTGGAAGTGTTGAAGAAGGTTAAGACCAGCATCGGCGCCTTCGATATCAACAGCTCAAACGACGTTGCCAAGGTCTCGGTCATCGGCATCGGCATGCGCAGTCATGCCGGTGTCGCAGCACAGATGTTTAAGGCGCTCGGCGAGAAGGGCATCAACATCCTCGCCATCTCCACGTCGGAGATCAAAATTAGCGTGCTGATCGATGCGGCCTATGCCGAGCTTGCGGTCCGTACGCTGCATGGCCTGTACGAGCTGGGCAAAGACTGATTTTATTCGGTGCGGGGCGTGCGAGCGCCCCGGTGCGGATGGCAATCCCAAGGCGGCGAAGACGCCGGCACTCTGTCGTTCCGGAGCGCACGGCTTGTGGATTGCCGCGACCGCTGAACACGGCACCGGTGATGCAGAAGAAAGGCGCAGACAAGATTTTACCCAGCGAGCCGGCGCTGCGCATCATCATGCGCCGGCTGCGGGAGATCATGGCCGAGCCGTCCGACGGACAGTCGCGGCTCGACAAGATCGTGCGCCAGATCGCCGGCCTGATGGTGGCCGAGGTCTGCTCCATCTACCTCAAGCGCCAGGACGGCTCGCTGGAGCTGTTCGCCACCGAAGGCCTCAACCCGGCGGCCGTGCACAACACGCTGCTGAAGCGCGGGGAGGGCCTCGTCGGCCGCTGCGCGGAGCTGGCGGTGCCCATCAACGAGCCGGATGCACAGAACCATCCAGCCTTCGCCTATCGCCCCGAGACGGGCGAGGAAATCTACCACTCGTTCCTCGCCGTGCCGGTCCTGCGCGGCGGCGATGTGCTCGGCGTGCTGACCGTGCAGAACCGCACGCAGAAGGAATACTCCGACGAGGACGTCGAGGTGATGCAGACCACCGCCATGGTGCTCGCCGAGCACCTGGTCTCGGGCTCCGTCGCCGGCGTCAATTCCGGCGCCGAGTTGAGCCGCGCGGTCGGGCACGTCATCCGCGGCCAGCCCCTGTCGGATGGCCTCGCGCTGGGCCACGCCGTCCTGCACGACATGCGCGTCGTCGTCACCGAGTTCAAGACGGAGGACCCGGAGGCCGAGGCGAGCCGCCTGGAGACGGCGGTGGAGGAACTCAAGGCCTCCATCGACGAGATGCTGGAGCAGGGCGACCTCAACATGGCCGGCGAGCACCGCGAGGTGTTCGAGGCCTACCGCATGTTCGCGCACGATCGCGGCTGGCTCAGGCGCATGAAGGAGGCGATCCGGCGTGGCATGACTGCGGAAGCCGCCGTCGAGCGCGTGCAGAACGACACCCGCTCGCGCATGCTGCGCCAGGCGGACGCCTACTGGCACGAGCGGCTGAAGGACCTCGACGCCCTCTCCGACCGCCTGTTGCGCGTGCTGTCCGGCGGCACGCGTGCACCCGTGGCCGTCGCTGACCTGCCGCACGACACGGTGCTGGTGGCGCGCAGCATGGGTCCTGCCGACCTGCTCGACTACGACCGCACGCGGCTGCGCGGGCTGGTGCTGGAGGATTCCGGAGGCCAGAGCCACGTCGCCATCGTGGCGCGTGCCCTTGGTATTCCTGCGGTCGGCAACGCGCGCGGCGTGGTGGACCGCGTCGACCAGGGAAACCCGATTATCGTCGATGCCGGCAGCGGCGAGGTGCACATCCGCCCGAACAGCGGCGTCATTACGGCCTACGGCGAGAAGGCGCGCTTCCAGGCCCGCCGGCATCGAAAGTATCGCACGCTTCGTGACAAGCCGGCTGTCACCAAGGATGGGCAGCGCATCGAGCTGCACCTCAATGCCGGCCTCGAGGTGGACGTGAGCCAGCTCAAGGACTCCGGCGCCGACGGCATCGGCCTGTTCCGCACCGAGTTGCAGTTCATGGTCTCCGCGACGCTGCCCCGCCTGGAGCGCCAGACCCAGATCTATCGCACGGTTGTCGACAAGGCGGCCGGCAAGCCCGTGGTGTTCCGCACGCTCGACGTCGGCGGCGACAAGGCGCTGCCCTACCTGCGCCAGCCCGAGGAGGAGAACCCGGCGCTCGGCTGGCGCGCCATCCGCCTCTCCCTCGATCGGCCCGGCCTGCTGCGCACCCAGGTGCGTGCACTGCTGCGGGCGACCGCGGGCCAGGAGCTTCGCCTGCTGCTGCCCATGGTCACCACCGTCGGCGAGGTGGATATGTCGCGCGCCGTCGTGGAGCGCGAGCTGACCCTGATGCGCCGCCGCGGCTCGCCCGATCCCACCAAGGTGCTGCTCGGCGCCATGATCGAGGTGCCGGCGCTGCTCTACGATCTCGATGCGCTGTGCCCGCGCGTCGATTTCCTCTCCGTCGGCAGCAACGACCTCCTGCAGTACCTGTTCGCGGCCGACCGCAACAACAACCGCGTCGCCGGCCGCTACGATCCGCTCAGCCCGGCCTCGCTCCGCGCCCTTACGGTGATCGCCGACGCGGCCAGACGCCACAATCGCCCGCTCAGTCTCTGCGGTGAGATGGCCGGCCATCCGCTGGAGGCGATGGCCCTGATCGGCATCGGCTACCGGTCCATCTCCATGGCTCCGGCCTCGGTCGGCCCTGTGAAATCGATGGTTCTGAGCCTCGATGTGGCCGCACTGGAGCGCTGGCTGCAGCCCGCCATCCAATCGGGCGAAGGCAATCTCCGGGCGCGCCTGAAGCGCTTCGCGGAGGAGCAGGCGGTGGAAATCTGAGCGGCCTGCCTCGCTGATGCCTCAGATACGGTTTTGAGAAGGTGGCGTCTCTGCTAGAACCTTGGCTGGGGAAGGGATCGTTGGCGTCCGTCATGCGTATGAGGCAGCCTGGGGTTGGGTTGCGCGAGAGCCGTCCGCACGGCCACGCGAACCTGCGCGCGGGAATGACCGCGCCGCCCGTGGCGGGCCGCGACCCCGATCTCGGCAACATTTTCCGCAACATGCGCGCCGCCTTGCGCTTGACGCGTGAAGCTGTCGCGCGCCGGCTCGCCACGACGCCCGGGACCATCGAGGACCTGGAGAACGGCGCCGTCTCGATGTTTCCGCACTGGCGCGAGACGACCCGTATCGTGCGCAGCTACTGCGAGCTGCTTCGTCTCGACCCCGAGCCGCTGCTGTGGCGTATCCAGGGGCAGCTGCAGCAGAGCGGCAACTACGAGGAGCCGACGGGTCCGCGCACGGCACGCCCTCCGGCGCCACCTGCTCTGCTGCGCAACGGGCGCAAGAAAGCGCCAGCCGAGCCGCATCGCAGGGCGCGGCGCACGCGGCGGCTCTTCGCCTTCAGCGCCCCCCTCGTCGTGGCTGCCGCGGCCATGTATGGCGCACATATCGCTCCGGCACCCATCTACCGCGCAATCACCATGCTTCCCGCG
Source organism: uncultured Alphaproteobacteria bacterium (assembly GCA_963782855.1). Classification (GTDB taxonomy): domain Bacteria; phylum Pseudomonadota; class Alphaproteobacteria; order Rhizobiales; family Hyphomicrobiaceae; genus AWTP1-13. The sequence continues at coordinate 94,676 of CAWALW010000004.1, forward strand.
CCCTTCTCAGGGATGGTGCGCTCGGTCATGGACAACTTCCTGCTGCTTTCGGCGCCGCGGCGCGAGGGACTGCGCTGGATCGACATCGGCGATCCACAGTTGCGCAAAGTCGACAAATTGCAGACAACCGCGCGCTAGATCAGTGTCAGCTCGCGCTTCCGGCGCGCAGGCACGACACATTTGCGACCTTGGACAGTCTCTGGGCTGATGTCAGCAGCTACCCATAGAAAAGCTCGAGCGCCTCGTGCAGCGGTGGGATGAAGTCCAGGCCGAGCTCAACCGCGGCCCGAAGCCGGCCGTGTTCGCCCAGCTCTCCAAGGAGTTTGCCGAGCTCGATCCGGTGGTCGCGTCCATCCGCGCCCTGCAGAAGGCCAACACGGAACGGGAAGATCTCATAGCGTTGCGGGACGACCCCGCCGGCGACAGGGGACTGGCCGAGCTGGCGCGCGAGGAATTCCCGGTGCTCCAGGACAGGATCGCGGAGCTCGAGCAGAAGCTGAGGGTGCATCTGATCCCCAAGGATGCCGCCGACGAGAAGAGCGCCATCCTCGAGGTGCGCGCCGGCACGGGCGGAAACGAGGCCGCGCTGTTCGCCGCCGATCTGTTCCGCATGTACAACCGCTTTGCCGACCTGCATCGCTGGAAGACCGAGATCATCAGCGCGTCCGAGAGCGATCTCGGCGGCTACAAGGAGATCGTGGCCTCCATCACCGGCAGGGGCGTGTTCGCCCGGCTCAAGTACGAGTCGGGCGTCCACCGCGTGCAGCGCATCCCGGTCACCGAGGCGGGCGGGCGCATCCACACGTCGGCCGCCACCGTCGCGGTTCTGCCGGAGGCCGAGGAGATCGACGTCGAGATCAAGCCCGATGAGATACGCATCGACACCATGCGTGCGGGCGGTGCCGGCGGCCAGCACGTCAACAAAACCGACTCGGCCGTTCGCATCACCCATCTGCCGACCGGCATCGTCATTGTTTCTGCCGAGAAATCGCAGCACCAGAACCGCAAGGTCGCCATGCAGGTGCTGCGCTCGCGCCTCTACGAGCAGCAGCGCGAGCAGGCCGCCAATGCGAGGGCAGCGGACCGGCGCGGCCAGATCGGCTCCGGCGATCGTTCGCAGCGCATCCGCACCTACAATTTCCCGCAGGGGCGCGTGACCGACCACCGTATCGGGCTCACGCTGCACAAGCTGCCCGAAGTCCTGGAAGGCGGGGGGCTCGATGAGCTCATCGACGCCCTCGTCGCCGACAATCAGGCGAGCGAGCTTGCAGCGTTGAGTGAGAATGCCTGAGCACGCCTTCATCTCGGATCGCGCCCACACCGTCGGCTCGGCCCTGCGCGCCTTTACCAGCGAACTGGCGCGCGCGGGCATCGAGGGTGGCGCGGGCGATGTGCGCCTGCTCATGGCCGACACGCTCGGCTTATCGGCAGCGGCGATCCTTGCCGGGCCCGAGCGCCCGCTCGGCGCCGGCGAGTTGGAAGCGCTCCGCCACCGCATCGCCAGGCGTGCCGCGCGCGAGCCTGTCTCGCGCATCCTCGGCGAGCGTCATTTCTACGGCCGGTCCTTCGCCATCTCGCCGGCCGTGCTCGATCCGCGCCCCGACACCGAGACGCTCGTCTCCGTCGCGCTGGACATCGTGCGTGCGGAAGGCTGGACGCACGAGCCGATCCGTTTGCTCGATATCGGCACCGGCTCAGGCTGCCTGCTCGCAACGCTGCTCTGCGAGTTGCCCTTGGCGACCGGCACCGGAACGGATGTGTCCACCGCAGCGCTCGAGCTTGCGCACGTCAATGCACGGCAGCTCGGCGTCGGCGACAGGGCAGCTTGGCTGCAGGCGGACGCCCTTGAAACCACTTTCGCGCCCTGCCATCTGCTGGTTACGAACCCGCCCTACATCCGCACTTCAGACATCGCAAGCCTCGATCCCGAGGTGCGCGATCATGATCCGATGCTGGCGCTCGATGGAGGCGCCGACGGCCTGGAGTTCTTTCGCCGCATGGCCCCGAGAATAGCCGAGGTGGTGCCGGCAGGATGGTTCGTCTGCGAGGTCGGACACGATCAGGCCCGCGCGGTCGCCGATCTTCTGGCGACGAAACACCGCGGGCTCGAAGTCCCGGAGATTCGCATCCACCGCGATCTGGATGGCAGAAAACGTTGTGTTGCCATGAAAACACGTGGTTGAGCATATGCTGAGAAAGCCCTTGGAATTTGGGATGAGGCGCGATAGTCTCAGTTCAAGTGGAATCGACCGCGCGTCCAGCCTATCGCGTTTGCAGGCGACTGGCAGGAAACTCGGAGCGATGCGAAGCAGGTTGGATTGCTCGCAACAAGGCGACGTATCGTCAGCACCACTAGCCGCCCAAGAGATGCATTGATGGCGTGACTTGCCGAGGCCGGAGGCTGTGCCCTGTGTGGGCTGCCGCCTGAAACAAAGCGAGACTCATCGACCAAGCTTCTGAGGCTGCAATGCCTGGGCCGTGTACGAGCGCACGGTTCGGTCGGGTTTGCCGAGCCCTGGCATAGAGTAAAGGATCGTTTCGGCAGAAGTCGAAACGGGTTGAGATGGTTCATGTAAGACGGGAGCCGTTAGGGCAGTGAGGCAAGGACAGCAGAACCGCCGCGGACGCGGCCGCGAACAACAATAATAATCGCAAGGGCGGCGGCCATCACAATCCGCTGTCGCGCAGCTTCGAATCGAATGGCCCGGAGGTGAAGATCCGCGGCACTCCGGCGCACATCGCAGAGAAGTACATCGCGCTCGCCCGCGACGCGCAGTCGTCGGGCGACCCGGTGCTCGCTGAGAACTATCTGCAGCATGCAGAGCACTACAGCCGCATCATCATGGCTTACCGCGAGCAGCTCAATCAGTCCGGGCGAAGGCATGAACGGCAACGGCCAGCGCATGCGCGGTCCCGGTGAGATGGGCGAAGGCGGCGACGAGTTCGGCGAGGACGATGGCGAGGACGGCGGCATCGACGAGGGCTTCCCACAGCCCATCATGCCGCAGCAGACGCATCAGCATCAGCCGCGTCATGAGGGCGGGCAGCACCGCCAGGATCGAAATTTCCGCCGCGACCAGGGCCGCAACGACCAAGGCCGCAACCGTGATCGCTTCAACGACCGCGGCGACCGTAACGGAGACCGCGATCGGCAGGGATACGATCGCGACCGGCCGGTGGAAGGGCGTCCGCCGCAGGATCGCCCACCGCAGGATCGTCCGCCGCAGGATCAGCAGGCTGCTGGCGAGGGCGGAGATGTCCGCCGGCGCGAGCGCTTGCCGCAGCAGGCTCACGAGCAGCCCGAGTTTCTGCGCCGTCCCGTACGTCGGGCACGCACGGAGAACGGCGAGTCCGCACCCGCTAAGGACGAGCCGAACGACTAGGGTTCAGGCGGCCGGCTAGGACGGCGCCTTCACAGCGTCGCCCACGGCGATTTCGCCGCCGGCAATCACCTTTCCATAGATGCCGAGATCCTGGTGACCCCAGGCGCGCATGAGGTGCGCGGGGATCGCCATGTCGCGCGCCCCTGAGTTCGGGTCGACGTTGGTTGCCTCGCATCGCGTCGTGCGGGCGAAGATCCGCATCCGCGCCGGGCCTGCCTCGATGTCTTTTCCTTCCCAGCCGAACTCTGCCCAGGGCTCCACGCCGTCGATATAGACGTTGGCGCGGAAGCGCAGAGGATCGACCGGCCGGCCGACCGTCCGCTCCAGCTCGCGCAAGCTCGCCAGGTTCACGATGTGCAGGCACTTGGCCGACACGTCGGAGAAGCTGTGTCCCGGCGCATGCACGACCTTTGGTGCGCCGCGCAGTTCAGTCTTCATGTAGGCGGCAAAGAACTGCTCGATGAGTTGCCGGCCCAGCGGGTCGAAAGCTGGCCCCGTGCCACCTGCTTGCCGTCGCGCATCACGGTCAGCGTCTCGGTGGCATCGTCGAATTTCGTTTGCAGCGTCGCCAGCCGCTCGTCGCGCATCAGCATCAGGAAATTGATCTTCGGAAGGTACTTGGGCGCGACCGGATCGAACCGTCCGCCGCCGTTCTCGATGGCATAGGCCCGGTCGAACGGCATCGTCTCGCCGGGCTGCAGGGCCACCTTCTCCAGCGGCTCCGGCGAAAGCCCCTTCACAGGGTATCGGTAAAGGCTGACGATCTGCATGTCCGTACCTTGTCATTCCGGCCGAGGGCGGCGAGCCCGAGAGCCGGAACCCAGGGCGGCGAAGTGCTCGAACCTCTGGATACCGGATATTTCGCTCGCGCGAAATTCCGCATGACAAGCGGGGCATCGGCAACCGTGGAATTGATCGCCACGCGGCCTTCCGGCGGCGCTGCAGCCCACCTATATCCATGCAGTCGCCGTACTGTGGATGCCGACAGGGTCCGGGAAAGGCGATGAATCTGATGAAGACGGCTGAATCCGTGCCGATGGGGCGGACCGCCGTGCCGAGGAGGCAAGCATGAACTTCGAGAAGTATACCGACCGGGCCAAGGGCTTCGTCCAGGCGGCCCAGAACCTGGCTCAGCGTGAGGGCCACCAGCAGTTCGGCACCGACCATCTCCTGAAAGTGCTGCTCGACGACCCGGAAGGCCTCGCCTCCGGACTGATCGAGCGCGCCGGTGGACGCTCGCGCGATGCGCTCGCAGCCGTCGAGCAGTCGCTCGCGCAAGCGCGCGAAGGTTTCCGGTGGCGGTGCCGGCCAAGTCTACCTCGCCCCCGAGCTTGCGCGTTCCTTCGACACCGCCGAACAGATCGCCGACAAGGCCGGCGACAAGTTCGTCACCGCCGAGCGTCTGCTGCTGGCGCTGGCCATGGATGCCACGGGCGATGCCGGCCGCGCGCTGAAGGGCGCCGGCGTCACGCCGTCCTCGCTCAACCAGGCCATCAACGACATCCGCAAGGGCCGTACCGCCGACAGCGCCTCGGCCGAGCAGGCCTATGATGCGCTGAAGCGCTACGCCCGCGACCTCACCGCGCTGGCTGCCGAGGGCAAGATCGATCCGGTCATCGGCCGCGACGAGGAGATCCGCCGCACCATCCAGGTCCTCTCCCGCCGCACCAAGAACAACCCCGTGCTGATCGGCGAACCCGGCGTCGGCAAGACCGCCATCGCCGAAGGCCTGGCCCAGCGCATCGTCAAGGGCGACGTGCCCGAGAGCCTCAAGGACAAGAAGCTGCTCGCCCTCGACATGGGTTCGCTCATCGCCGGCGCAAAGTATCGCGGCGAGTTCGAGGAGCGCCTGAAGGCCGTGCTGTCCGAGGTGCAGGCCGAGCAGGGAGGCATCATCCTGTTCATCGACGAGTTGCACACCATCGTCGGCGCTGGCAAGGCCGAGGGCGCCATGGACGCCGGCAACCTGCTGAAACCGGCGCTCGCCCGCGGCGAATTGCATTGCGTCGGCGCCACCACGCTCGATGAATACCGCAAGCATATCGAGAAGGACGCCGCACTCGCCCGCCGCTTCCAGCCCGTGTTCGTGTCCGAGCCGACGGTGGAGGACACCATCTCCATCCTGCGCGGGCTGAAGGAAAAGTACGAGCAGCACCACGGGGTGCGCATCACCGACTCGGCGCTCGTTGCCGCGGCGACCTTTTCCAACCGCTACATCACCGATCGCTTCCTGCCCGACAAGGCCATCGACCTCATGGACGAGGCTGCCTCGCGCCTCAAGATGGAGATCGACTCCAAGCCCGAGGAGCTGGACGCCATCGACCGCGATCTCATGCAGATGAGGATCGAGCGCGAGGCCCTGCGCAAGGAGAGCGATGCTGCCTCCAAGGACCGTCTCGTCCGCCTCGACAAGTCGATCGCCGACCTGGAAGAGCAGAGCAAGGTCCTCACGCAGCGCTGGGAGGCCGAAAAGAACAAGCTCGGCGACGCTCAGAAACTCAAGGTGGAACTGGATCAGCGCCGAACGGAACTCGCCCAGGCGCAGCGGCGCGGCGATCTGGGCCGCGCGGGCGAGCTGGCTTACGGCGTGATCCCGGAGCTTGAGAAGAAACTCAAGGCGCTGGAAGGCGACGAAGGCAAAGGCGCGATGGTCGAGGAGGCCGTCACGCCCGACCACATCGCCCAGATCGTCTCGCGCTGGACCGGCATTCCCGTCGACAAGATGCTGGAAGGCGAGCGCGACAAGCTGTTGCGCATGGAAGACGCGCTGGCCAGGCGCGTCGTCGGCCAGCGCGAGGCCGTGGAGGCCGTCTCAACGGCCGTGCGCCGCGCGCGTGCCGGCTTGCAGGACCCGAACCGGCCCATCGGTTCGTTCATCTTCCTGGGGCCGACGGGCGTCGGCAAGACCGAGCTGACCAAGGCGCTCGCCGCCTTCCTGTTCGACGATGAGACCGCCATGGTCCGCATCGACATGTCGGAGTTCATGGAGAAGCACTCCGTCGCCCGCCTGATCGGCGCGCCTCCGGGCTATGTCGGCTACGAGGAGGGCGGTGCGCTCACGGAAGCCGTGCGCCGGCGCCCCTACCAGGTCATCCTGTTCGATGAGATCGAGAAGGCGCACCCGGACGTGTTCAACGTGCTGCTGCAGGTGCTCGACGACGGCCGCCTCACGGACGGCCAGGGCCGTACGGTCGACTTCAAGAACACGCTCATCATCATGACGAGCAACATCGGCTCGGAATTCCTCGCCAACCAGAAGGACGGCGAGGACGTGGAGGCCGTGCGCCCCTACGTCATGGCCGAGATGAAGACCAAGTTCCGCCCCGAGTTCCTGAACCGCATCGACGAGATCATCCTGTTCCACCGCCTGCGGCGGGAGGACATGGCGACCATCGTCGACATCCAGATGGGCCGCCTGCAGAAGCTGCTCGCCGACCGCAAGCTCACCCTATCGCTCGACGACAAGGCCCGCACATGGCTCGCCAACAAGGGCTACGATCCGACCTACGGTGCGCGGCCCCTGAAGCGCGTGATCCAGAAGTCGGTGCAGGACTCGCTGGCCGAGCAGATCCTGGCCGGCAAGATCAAGGACGGCGACAGGATCGCAATCACGGTGCGGGATGGCGGGCTGGTCATCAACGGCCAGCCCGTAAAGGCGGCGGCTTAAGCCTAGCGCCGGCGCGTTTCGGGTTGACCGGCGCTCAGCCGTTGCCAGCGCAGCTGCGGATCGAGCCGACCTTCAACTTGCTCCGGCTGTTCTACTTCGGCCACCCTTTGTGCCACCGGATGCTTGCGCATCAGGCCCTCGATGCGGGCGACCTCACGCCTGAAATCCGCGAGGTCCTTGCCCGTCAGCTGGCGGTCGTTGGGCACCTGGATCGAACGCGGGTCTACGTGGCTGAACTGGCTGTCGTAGGTGTTCTTGACCATCACCTCGAAGTGCAGATGCGGCCCCGACGAGAGCCCGGTGGACCCCACGTAACCGATCACTTGGCCCTGTAGCACCCTGACGCCCGCGCCGACGCCGGTGGCAAACCGCTGCATGTGGCCGTAGGCGGTCTTGTAGCCGTTGGCGTGCCGGATCCGGATGTAGTTGCCGTACTCGCCCTTGGGTCCGACCTCCTCGATCACGCCGTTGCCGGCTGCCATGATGGGCGTGCCGGGGGCCGTGGCCCAGTCCACGCCGTAGTGCATCTTGGCCGTCATCAGCAGGGGATGGCGGCGCAACCCGAAGCCTGAGGTGAGGCGCACGTCCTCCCCGCGCACGGGCCGGCGCATGAGGAACTTGCGTGAGGTGCTCCCCTCCGCGTCGTAGAAGTCGGTTGTGCCGTCGCTCGTCACGAAGCGGTAGAACTTGTGCGAAGCACTCGCCGCCGAGATGGTCGTTGCCAGCAGCTCACCGATCTCCCCGTCGATGCCCTTGTCCTCGCCCTTCATGTCGA
>CAWALW010000004.1:107500-109842 GCA_963782855.1 uncultured Alphaproteobacteria bacterium
AAAAGCCTCGGATGAACTGTGGCAAGGGGTGAAAGGCCAATCAAGGCAGGAAATAGCTGGTTCTCCTCGAAATCTATTTAGGTAGAGCCTCGGACGAACACTCGAGGGGGTAGAGCACTGGATGGGCTAGGGGTCCCCACAGGATTACCAAACCTAACCAAACTCCGAATACCTCGAAGTGCTATCCGGGAGACACACGGTGGGTGCTAACGTCCATCGTGGAGAGGGTAACAACCCTGACCGCCAGCTAAGGTCCCCAAATGACGGCTAAGTGTGAAAGGATGTGGGAATCCCAAAACAACCAGGATGTTGGCTTAGAAGCAGCCATCATTTAAAGAAAGCGTAACAGCTCACTGGTCTAAACAAGGGTTTCTGCGCCGAAAATGTATCGGGGCTAAAGCCGTCTACCGAAGCTGCGGGTGTGCTGGTTCTTCGGAGCCAGTACGCTGTAGAGGAGCGTTCCGTAAGCCTGCGAAGGGTGACCCGCGAGGGCACCTGGAGGTATCGGAAGTGCGAATGCTGACATGAGTAACGACAGGAGTGTGAGAAACACTCCCGCCGAAAGTCCAAGGGTTCCTGCGTAAAGCTAATCTGCGCAGGGTTAGCCGGCCCCTAAGGCGAGGGCGAAAGCCGTAGTCGATGGGAACCACGTTAACATTCGTGGGCCAGCGGGTGAGTGACGGATGCCGCAAGTTGTCAGGCCTTATCGGATTGGCTCTGGCAATGAAGGTGTCCCAGGAAATAACCCCCGCATAGACCGTACCCTAAACCGACACAGGTGGACTGGTAGAGAATACCAAGGCGCTTGAGCGAAGTGTGCTGAAGGAACTCGGCAAATTACCTGCGTAACTTCGGGATAAGCAGGCCGTCCGTCTGGGCAACCAGGCGGGCGGGGCACAGACCAGGGGGTGGCGACTGTTTAGCAAAAACACAGGGCTATGCTAAGTCAAACGACGACGTATATGGCCTGACGCCTGCCCGGTGCCGGAAGGTTAAGAGGAGAGGTTCACGCCTTGAATCGAAGCCCCGGTAAACGGCGGCCGTAACTATAACGGTCCTAAGGTAGCGAAATTCCTTGTCGGGTAAGTTCCGACCTGCACGAATGGCGTAACGACTTCCCCACTGTCTCCAGCACATCCTCAGTGAAATTGAATTCCCCGTGAAGATGCGGGGTTCCTGCGGTTAGACGGAAAGACCCCGTGCACCTTTACTGCAGCTTTACACTGGCAATCGTGTTTGCATGTGTAGGATAGGTGGTAGGCTTTGAAGCGGGGGCGCTAGCTTCCGTGGAGCCGCAAAGTGAAATACCACCCTTGTGGATATGGTTGTCTAACCGCGGCCCGTCATCCGGGTCCGGGACATTGTATGGCAGGCAGTTTGACTGGGGCGGTCGCCTCCCAAACAGTAACGGAGGCGCACGATGGTGGGCTCAAGCTGGTCGGAAATCAGCTGTCGAGTGCAATGGCATAAGCCCGCCTGACTGCGAGACTGACGAGTTGAGCAGAGTCGAAAGACGGTCATAGTGATCCGGTGGTCCTGAGTGGAAGGGCCATCGCTCAACGGATAAAAGGTACGCCGGGGATAACAGGCTGATGATGCCCAAGAGTCCATATCGACGGCATCGTTTGGCACCTCGATGTCGGCTCATCACATCCTGGGGCTGAAGCAGGTCCCAAGGGTATGGCTGTTCGCCATTTAAAGTGGTACGTGAGCTGGGTTCAGAACGTCGTGAGACAGTTCGGTCCCTATCTGCCGTGGGTGTAGGAGCATTGAAAGGAGCCGTCCCTAGTACGAGAGGACCGGGATGGACGTACCTCTGGTGGACCTGTTGTCGCGCCAGCGGCACAGCAGGGTAGCTATGTACGGACGGGATAACCGCTGAAAGCATCTAAGCGGGAAACCCACCTTGAAACTAGTGCTCCCCGAGAGCCGTGGAAGACGACCACGTTGATAGGCCGGGTGTGGAAGCGCCGCAAGACGCGTGGAGCTTACCGGTACTAATAGCTCGATCGGCTTGATCGCTCTCATTATGCAATGCTCATCTAACTCCCTTCCGGGGCCTGCGCGCAGAGATGCGCGGCGGCCCGTCGGGAGGGCGGCGCTCGCGCCAGCTGCCGGCGCTTGGCGCGGTGCGCCGCTGATGGGCGTGGGAATTGCCTGACGAAAAGACCAGTTTGCTCAACCCTTTGTCGACCTGGTGATTATAGCGGGGTGGCTGCACCCGATCCCATTCCGAACTCGGCCGTGAAACGCCCCAGCGCCGATGGTACTCCGTCTTAAGACGCGGGAGAGTAGGTCGTTGCCAGGTCTACCAAGGGGTTGAGTGCATCGAGATCCCTTCT
>CAWALW010000005.1:0-45679 GCA_963782855.1 uncultured Alphaproteobacteria bacterium
GTTTATGTCATGGTGGCCTTCGGACCAGTACGTATTGCTCCATTGCCGCCGCCGTCATCTTCGCGACCGCCGGCGCCTACGCGCAATCCCCTGCGCCCGCACCATCCGCACCGCTCGACCAGCCCACCGCCCAGAAACCCGCACCGCCTGCGCCGGACCAACCCAAGACCGTGGCGGCGCCGGCTGTGCAATCCCTCGTCGGCAAGGACGCCTTTTCCTCCGATGGCAGCCGCGTTGGCGATATACGCGCGGTGAAGACTGCGCCCGACGGCAGAGTTACCGCGCTGCTGCTCAGGACGGGGGGTTTCCTCGGCTTCGGCGGTCGCAAGGTGGAGATCCCGGAAGGCCGTTTCAAATCAAGCACCCAGGACGTCCGCCTCGTCATGACGGCCGACGAAGCGAACAAGCTGCCCGAGGTCAAGGACGGCACCTAGCCGCAGCTTTCTTCAGCTTGCTTTCTTCAGGTTGCATGTAAAGGGCCACGCTGTGGCCCTTTTTCTTTACTGATTAGCCATCACGGGGAAACTCTCATGATGCCGGACCTTTGACGGTTTTAGGCATTCGTGATCAAAGTCGCGGCATAATGGGCCGAAGCTGAGGGAAATTTGCGTCGGCCGCGCCGCATTGACGAGGGGATCGAAACTCACATGTTCATCGCATTCGGCTCCGCGCACACGCGTCCGGCTGGGTTCCTGCGCGCTCCGCTCAAGGCCGCCGCCGCCCTCTGCGGGCTCGTCTGCGTTGCATGGCTCGGGGCGACGCCCGCGCCCGCGCAGCAGCAGACCGACCCGGCGGTGAAGTTCATGGCCCAGGTTGGGCGCGAACTCATGGCCGCCGCCCGCACCCAGTCGCCGGGCGTCATATCCGGCGTGTTCCAGCGTCACGCCGACGTCACCTACATCGGTCTCTACTCGCTCGGTTCTTACCGCAACGCGCTGCCTCAGTCGGATCGCTCCAATTATTTCTCCGGCTTGGTGAAGTTCATCGGCCGCTATGCCGCAACCGAAGCGCCGAAATATCCCATCGCCAAGGTCGAGTGGGCGAATGAAAGCATCCCCGGCGCCAACGGCATCATGGTCGACTCCAAGCTTACGCTGAGCAACGGCAGCGCCTATGACGTGCGCTGGGTCCTCGTCCGGCATCGCAACACGTTCAAAGTGCGCGATGCCATGGTCGGCATATTCTCGTCGACGCAGCTTTTACAGAAGCTGTTCGAGGACTATATCGCGCAGAACGGCGGCCACCCGCGCGCGCTCGTTGCGGTCCTCAACCGATAAGACTGTCAGCCTTTGTCCCGCCCTTGGAGCGCCTAGCTCCGCTTGGCCAGGGATGACAGCGCACCCGCGGGCTCGGCTCGTGGATCGCGCGGCCGCCAGCTGCCGCATTCCACATCGCTTAGAAATTGCTCCACGTGCTGGTTGAACAGCGCGGGCTCCTCCAAGTTGATGGCGTGGCCCGAGCCCGGCAGGACGCCGAGATGCGCCGTCGGCATCAGCCGCTTCATCCAGAGATTGACGTCAAGGCACGGCTCATCCTCGTCGCCCACGAGCAGCAGCACCGGTGCGCCCACCGCCTTCAGCGCCGCCTCCATGTCGTAGAGCGACGCGCGCTGCGCCTGCACCGTGCGCAGGGTCTTTGCCGCGGCATGGGCTGGATGCTCCGACAGGTTGCGAACGAATGTGGCCCACCCCAGCGGGTCCTTGTTCTGCAATTGCACCCGCGTTGGACTGAGCCCCATGGCTTCGGCGTCGATCTTCCCAGCCTTGTCCATGGCTGCGGCGTTCAACCGGGCATCCTCGATGAACTGGGCGCGCGAAGACTTCAAGGCCCCGGAACCCGCGCCGGCTGCCACGCAGGAAATGACCCGCTCTGGAAACTTCAGGGCGAGCATCAGCGCCGTGTATCCGCCCATGCTGAGGCCAACGATATGCGCTTTGTCCACTCGCGCCGCATCGAGTACGGCGATGGCATCGCGATTGAAATACTCCTGGCCGTAGGCGCTCTCCTCGGCCGGTGCGTCCGACCGCGGATATCCACGCGCATCCCACCGAATGCAGCGCCAGCGCCGGCCGAAGTAACGCAGCTGGTCGTCCCAGCTGCGCAGATCGCCCCCGAATTCATGGATGAACAGGATCGGCGTGCCGGTGCCGGTCTCCTCGTAGTAGATGCGCGCGCCGTCCGACTGGGCATGGGGCATATGGCGATCCTCCTGGTTTTGCCGCATCTTGCCCACGCCGCGCGCCGGCCGCTACGACCCCGTGCGCAGCCGAGCACTGCACCCGTGAATGGGAGACACCCTTGGCGACCGCCGCGATGTTCCGCCGCCTCGCGTTGGCGCTGCCCGAGGCGACCGAGGGCGCCCACGGCGGCCACCCTGATTTCCGCGTCGGCAACAAGGTGTTCGCCTCGCTCGGGGCTCCCGATGCCGGCGCGGGCATGGTCAAGCTGACACCCGAGCAGCAGGAGATGGTGATGGGCGCCGAGCCCGCCGTCTTCAGCCCCTCGGCCGGCGCCTGGGGCCGCCGCGGCTACACGCGCGTCCACCTTGCCGCCGTCGACCCGAACCGACCCTCAAGAGCGCCCTCGCCATGGCCTGGCGCAATACCGCACCCAAGGAGTTGCTGGCGTCAGCGTCGCCGTGAGATCGCGCTCGCTCCGAGCGCTATGTTGATGTTGTCGCGGCTTCGTCCGCGGCTCCGTGAAATCGCGCGGCTCCCGTAGTTTGCACTCGCACGGCTGGTTGGCAGCCTTGAGCGGGCACTTGTCTTCGAGCCAATTCCTGTTCGGGTTGCACAAGAGTTTCTTCGAGCAGGTTCGGGTCCGAGTATTTCTCGGCCTTGAGGTTGCCGGGCGCATATTTCTGGTACCCCACGCCATCCACCGGCGTCTTGTCGTAGCCGTAGCGCTCCTTCACGCTCCAATGCAGCGTTCTCGTTGATGCGGAACCGCTGCAGGTTCGCCGCCCTCGAGTTTTGCTTCGCCTTCTTGATGATCGGCATGATGAGCCGGCTCTTGGCCAGCCAGGCCCGCTTGCTCGTCCGGTAAAGCGTGCCTGCCGCGCAGGGCCATACCTCGTCGAGGATGGCCTCTCTTGTTGAATTCCAGGTCGGTATACTGGGTGCACGCGGGAAATCATCCACGCAAGGGCCATGTCCGAGATGCGGGTATCCTCATACCCGCCGCCGACATTCGAGTGCACGCCGGGAAACCACATCTGCTCCACGATCTGTTCGTCGGGGTGCTGGTCGCCATCGCGCTGCATCCAGAAGGTCGGCATGAACGGCCGTCGCATCTCGTCGATTGCCATCGCGTGGAGAGCCGACCTGGACTTTGTCGCCAATCCGGCGGCTGTGGAAACCCCTTGTCCAGTAGGTGAACAAGTGCGGCAGGCCACTAAGACCCAATCCGGCCGGAACACCGTACGAGCCCACCGTGTCGAACACCCCGATGCACTTGATCTTGATGTTCTCGGGCCTGTGCAATTCCGGCTTCTTCTTTTGCTCCTCCTTGCCCTTCTCGTTCTGTATGCCCGCGATCTCAGCCTCGAGCTTTTGGTACTTCGGAGTTCCCTCCTTCAGGCCGCGCTGGTTGGACCGCAGCTTCGCGATCTTGCGATAGTTCTCCCAATGCTCCTCCGATCTTGCTGATCTCCCACGGTATGCCTACCGCGCTGATCACTCCGGCGACGGCGCGTGCGGTGTAGGCGCCGCGCGAGAAGCCGAACAGATAGATCTCGTCTGCATTGTTCTTGCCCGGCTCGCCGGCGTCATAGTTCAGGGTCAGGAATGCCAGGCCGCGCTTGACGTTGTTCTTGAGGCCGGCGCCGAAAATTCCGCCTGTGATCCGATCGATCGGACCGCCGCTGCCGACGCCCGGATTGTAGTAGCAAATCTGGTTGACGCCCTTGGGGTCCTGCAGGGTAATCAGGTCGGCAATCTTGACGACGTTCGTGATCGCCGTCGGATCAGCGAGCGTATTCCACGTCCCGTCGAAGCAAAGAACCAAGCGTTTCATGAAACATCACCACGGTTGCTGCCTGACAATACGGGAACGCCATGCCAGAGCGCACGTCCCATTGAGCGCAGCATAGTTTTGAAATTCCCGCGGTCGTTGGCTTAAGCCAACCGGCAAGAAAATACTCGGCGTGTGGCCTCGGTGGCAACAGTGATTCGCAGAGATCGCAGGCGACCAAGTCGTTGAAAGCGTGCGCAACAAAAAGGCGGCCGGCTCGAACGCCGGCCGCCGCTGTCTCAGCGCTTCAGTAGATCTTGTCGACCGGCAGCCCCAGCGCCATGGCGCCGGCGTACTCCGCCTGCGGCCCAGTCTGCAGCGGGTGATAGCGCGCGCCCTGCATGTCGCGGAGCTTCCGCTCCAGGCCGGCCGCAGCGATAGAAGCCCGCGCCGCCGGCCAGTTCCATGGCGTACTCGACCGCCTGCGATCGCATGACGCGCCACGAGCGTCCGCCCGATCATCACGTCGTTGACGGCTCGGCGACGGCGCGTTGCGGCGCACCGCGGCCAGCATCGACTCGTGGCCGAGCTGCGCTGCCCTGCAGCTCGGTCTCCATGCGCCCCGCGAGGTCGATCGTGTACTTGTTCGGCCCCTTCTTCTTGGCCATGTCGATGGCGATGTCGCGCGCGCTCTCGGCCACGCCCAGGTACACGCCGTAGACGAGCGAGAACGCGATCGTGCTGATGATCTGGAACAGCAGGTGCCATTCGCCGGCCTTGCGCTTCAGCGCCACGCGCCGCGTCCGGCACCACGTGTCCGTCGATCATCACGTCGTGCGAGCCCGTGCCGCGCATGCCGAGCGCGCGCCAGGTGTCGAGCACCTTCACGTGCGGCGAGTTCATCGGCATGCCGAAGTGCAGCACCATCGGCGGCTGGCCCGGCTCCTCCAGGACCGCGCCCGTCATCAGGAGGTCGCCGGTCGGCGCGCCGGACGTGAAGACCTTGCGCGCCGTGATCTGGTAGCCGCCCTCGACCTTCTCGGCCTTGCCCGAGCCGCCGATCCAGTCGGAGCCGCCGCTCGACAGCAGCATGATCCGCTCGCCCGCGATCCGCTTCAGCAGCGGCTCGACGGCCGCCTTGGCCGGTGTCTGGTGCGTCCAGCGCCAGGCCGGAACGGCGACCTGATGCGTGTGCATGGAGAACGTCAGCGCGGTCGACCCGCAATGATAGGCGAGCGTGCGCAGCATCGCGGCCAGCTCGTCGATGCTGGCACCGCCGCCGCCAAGCTCGGCCGGCACGCCTGCCTCGACCAGGCCCGACGCTCTTGAGCTGCGTCGATGTTCTCGGCGACGTACTGGTCCTCGTCGGCCGCGGCCGTGCGCGCCGCGAAAATCGGGCCGAGTTCGCGCGCCAGATCGACTGGGCTGCGTTCGCCGGCATTGTCTTCCATCTTCCGTGCTGTGCTGCGTTCATGATCATCTCTCTCTGAGTTCTTGTTGGACGGTATGTGCGCATTCTCGCGCGCGACGCCCATGAACCTCCAGTCCAGGATGTGTACTGGCGCCTGGATCACGCCGCGCTCGTGACCAGCTGGCGCGACTATTTCCTTGATTTGCCAGCGTCCTGATGACCGCGCCTAGCCGTCCCGGTACACTTTCTGTACTTCCGGCCACGAGCGCATTCCGCTATTGATAGGCCAGCAAGGGAGGACGCTCATGGACGAAAGATACACCCCAGGCAGCTACGGCCAGTTCTGCCCGGTCGCGATGGCCGCCGAGATCGTCTGCTCGCGCTGGACGGCGCTGGTCGCTGCGCGAGCTGCTCTGCGGCACGACCCGGTTCAACGACCTGCGCCGCGGCGTGCCGCTCATGTCGCCGACGCTGCTGTCCAAGCGGCTCAAGGAACTGGAGGAGGCCGGCGTCATCGTCGCCGTGCCGACGCGCCAGCCCGGCGTCGTCGACTACAAGCTGACCGAAGGCCGGCGAGGACCTGCGCCCCGTCGTCATGTCGCTCGGCATCTGGGGCCAGCGCTGGATCGAAGTCCTCGCTGTCGCTCAAGAACCTCGACCCGTCGCTGCTGATGTGGGACATGCGCCGCAGCCTCGACCCCGACGCCGCTGCCGCCCAAGCGCACGCACGATCCATTTCATGTACCCCGAGCTGCACGTCCGCCAAGCGGTCCTGGTGGCTGGTGATCGACGGCGGCAAGGTCGACTTGTGCTCGACCAATCCCGGCTTCGAGATCGACCTCTACGTGCAAGAGCTCGCTCCGCAGCATGACCGCCGTGTGGATGGGCATGACCGACCGTGCAAGAAAGAGATGGCCGCCGGCCAGATGGAGCTGATCGGCGACAAGCCCATCGCCCAGTCGATGCAGCAGTGGCTGGGCCTCAGCCCCTTCGCCAAGGAGAAGAGCCGCGTGGCGGCGTGAGGGGAGCCTGAAGGCAACGGGCACTGTCCGATGCCAACTTCGCGCCCGTGCGCGACTAGAAGAGGATCTCACAGAAACAAAGAAGCCGAAGTGGGCTTGCCCTGACGCTACTCCGGCCCAGATCCCGGCTTCACGGCCGCGCCAGGCTGCGGCGCATTTCGTTGCGATGATCCTGAAGACCGCTTCTCGGCCTGGCCAGGCGACCGCCACCATCGCCTAGGGCCTTCAGCGTCCTGCTCCACGGCGACCATGATGAGCATTCCGAAGCCGCCTGCCACCCGATCAAGCTTCGTCGCGGAGAGCTCCCTGTGGAGGTTTGCCCGCAGTGTCAGCTACCCTTTGCACTGTCCGGCCAGGACCATCCGTGACCACGGCTGGAATATCGCTTGGCCGTCGGTCACCCGTAGTGATCTCAATCACAGGTCTATGATCTTGGTTTTTGAGACCGCGCGTCTGGGCTCCTTAGCCCTAGGGTGGGGGCATCGCGAGCAGCCCTGCACAGTGACGCCGGGCTCCTACCGCCGCTCGAACCGCTTGAACTTGATGCGGTGCGGCTCGACGGCGGCGTCGCCGAGGCGGCGCTTCTTGTCCTCCTCGTAGTCCTGGAAATTGCCCTCGAACCATTCGACGTGGCTGTCGCCCTCGAAGGCCAGGATGTGCGTCGCCATGCGGTCGAGGAAGAAGCGATCATGGCTGATGACCACGGCGCAGCCGGCGAAATCCTCCAGCGCCGCTTCGAGCGCCGACAGCGTCTCGGTGTCGAGATCGTTGGTGGGCTCGTCGAGCAGCAGCAGGTTGCCGCCCTCCTTCAGCATCTTGGCCAGATGCACGCGGTTGCGCTCGCCGCCCGACAGCAGGCCCACCTTCTTCTGCTGGTCCGGCGCCCTTGAAGTTGAACCAGCTCACATAGGCGCGGCTCGGCATCTCCATCTTGTCGCCGAGCTTCATGATGTCGAGGCCGCCGGAGATTTCCTCCCACACGGTCTTCTTGTCGTTGAGGTGATCGCGGCTCTGGTCGACGTAGCCGAGCTTGACGGTGTCGCCGAGCCGGATCGCGCCGCCGTCCGGCTTCTCCTGGCCGGTGATCATCTTGAACAGCGTGGTCTTGCCGGCGCCGTTCGGGCCGATGACGCCGACGATGCCGCCGGGCGGCAGCTTGAAGGAGAGGTTGTCGATCAGCAGCGCGGTCGCCGAACGCCTTCGACAGGCCCTCCACCTCCACCACCATGCCGCCGAGCCGCGGCCCCGGCGGAATCTGGATCTGCGCCTTGCCGACCTCCTCGCGGCCGGCCTCCTCGGCCAGCTTGTCGTAGGCCTGGATGCGCGCCTTGGACTTGGCCTGCCGCGCCTTGGGCGACGACCGGATCCACTCCAGCTCGCGCCTGAGCGTGCGCTGCTTGGCCTCCTCCTGGCCCTTCTCGACCTCGAGGCGCTTGGCCTTCTGCTCGAGCCAGCTCGAGTAGTTGCCCTTGTAGGGGACGCCCTGGCCGCGATCGAGCTCCAGCGTCCACTCGGTGATGTTGTCGAGGAAGTAGCGGTCGTGCGTCACGAGCATGATGCAGCCGGCGTACTCCTTGAGGTAGCGCTCCAGCCAGGCGACCGATTCCGCATCGAGATGGTTGGTCGGCTCGTCGAGCAGCAGGATGTCGGGCTTGGCCAGCAGCAGCTTGGTCAGCGCCACGCGCCGCTTCTCGCCGCCGGAGAGCTTGGTCACGTCGGCATCGCCCGGCGGGCAGCGCAGCGCGTCGAGCGCCTGCTCGACCTGGGTGTCGAGATCCCACAGGTTCTGCGCGTCGATCTCGTCCTGCAGCTTGGCCATCTCGTCGGCGGTCTCGTCGGAGTAGTTGGCGGCGATCTCGTTGTAGCGGTCGACCAGCGCCTTCTTCTCCGCCACGCCCTCCATGGCGTTGCCGAGCACGTCCTTGTCGGCGTCGAGCTCCGGCTCCTGCGGCAGATAGCCGACGCGGATGCCCTCGGCCGCCCAGGCCTCGCCGACGAAGTCCTCGAGCTCGCCCGCCATGATCTTGAGCAGCGTCGACTTGCCCGCGCCGTTCAGGCCCACGACGCCGATCTTGGCGCCCGGAAAGAACGACAGCGAGATGTCCTTCAGCACCTGCTTGCCGCCCGGATAGGTCTTGGAGAGCTTGTGCATGTGATAGACGTATTGTGGGTTCGCCATCGACGGCGCCTCTGGTCGCAAATCGGCTGGGGATTGGACGGGGTTTGTATCCGCGCTCGCGGCCGCGCTGACAATGCACCGCGTTTCGTGGCCGCACGCCTGGGCAAACCGCTTGGCACGCCCCACATCACGCTGGTAGAAGACGCACGCGACAACCCGCTCCTTCCGCTGCCGGATCGGCAAGCGCGTCGCCCGCGCACCGCCGCTCATTCGCACGGAGGCTCCGCCCGTGTCCAAGACCGTCTCGCCCAAGAAAGAGCGTCTCGCCTGCGCCATTTCGGGCCGCGAGCGGCCACGACGCGAGCTCGTGAACCTGGAGATGGTGCGGCCGAGCCTTCGCCGAGCGCATCCGCGCCGAGCATCCCGATCTGCGCCGGATGCGCTCGTGTCGCGCCAGGAGGTCGCGCCGCTATCGCAGCCTCTACGTGGAGGAGCATGCTCAAGGCGCGAAAGCGGCGATCTCACCGAGCTCGATCGCCAGGTCGCCGCAAAGCCTCGCCACGCCACGAGACGCTTGCCGACAACGTCGAGGAGGACTTCGAGGAACAAGCGCACGCTCGGCGAGCGCCTGTCGGATCACCTGGCGACGCTTCGGCGGCAGCTGGATGTTCATCTCGGGCTTCGGCATCGCGCTCGCCATCTGGATCGCGTTCAACTCTGGCGTGGGAGACAGAGCGCCTTCGATCCCTATCCCTTCATCCTGCTCAACCTGGTGCTGTCGTGCCTCGCCGCCATCCAGGCGCCCATCATCATGATGAGCCAGAAGCGGCAGGAGGCGAAGGACCGCCTGCGCGGGTCAACGACTACCAGGTGAACCTCAAGGCCGAACTCGAAATCCGCCATTTGCACGAGAAGATCGATCACCTCATCAACAAGCAGTGGCAGCGGCTGGCCGAGATCCAGCAGCTGCAGCTCGAGATCATGCAGGAGCGCCGCAGGTGAACAGCGGTTCCAGAAGCGAGGCGGCGGCCGCGCCGGACAGGCTGCGGTTGATCTATTTCGCCGACCCGATGTGCTCGTGGTGCTACGGCTTCGCGCCGGTGATCGCGGCGCTGGCCGAGCGCTTCGAAGGACCGCCTCGGCTTGCATCTGGTGATGGGCGGGCTGCGCGCCGGCAACGCCGAGCCGATGACCGACAAGGACAGGGAGTACATCCGCGGCGCCTGGACCCGCGTCGGCGCAGGCGACCGGGCAGCCGTTCGACTTCGCCTTCTTCGAGCGCGCGAGCTTCACCTACGACACCGAGCCCGCCTGCCGCGCCGTCGTCACCGCGCGCCGGCTGATGCCGCGATGGCGCTGCCGTTCAAGGCGCGCGTCAGCCGCGCCTTCTACGCCGAGAACCGCGACATGACCTCGGCCGAGGAGATCGTCGACGTCGCCGAGGAGGCGGGCTTCGACCGCGGCGGAGTTCAGCGCCGCGTTCGCTGCGCCGGAGACGCAGCAACGAGACGTTCCGCGATTTCCTCACCGCGCAGGAGCTCGGCATCCGCGGCTTCCCGACGGTGATCGCCGGCAGCGAGGAGAAGGGCTACGCGCTGCTCACCAACGGCTACCGCCCCCTCGACGACCTGGCCGATCCGCTGGAGCGCTGGCTCGCCGCCGGCGCGCCGATCACGACGGCCCAGCACTGAACGTTGTCTTTCCGCAATTGCGCGTCAGGGGGAGATCCGGGACCCAGGGCCTGTGGGGCGCGCATTGTCTTGGGCACTGGGTCCCGGCTCGCGCGCTACGCGCGCTTGGCGGGAGAGAGACGTCTAGCTCCCGCCCGCTTCCTGTCGCGCCGGCACCATGCGTCCCGACAGTTCGTCTCCTGCACCCACGGGCAGCCGCAGCATCAGCAGCGTCGTGCACATGGACACCAGGCCCAACGAATACGAACGCGGCCGCGAAGTCTTCCGTCTGCGGGTGCGTGTGACCCCGCAGCTGCTCTGAGAATTCCAGCACCATTGCGCCCATGGCGACACCGAAGCTCACCGAGATTTGCTGCCCGACGCTCGCGATGCTCGTCGCCGATCCGACCTGGGCTCTCTCCACCTCCGCATAGGTGATGGCGGACAGGCTGGTGAATTGCAGCGAGCGGAGGAAGCCCACCCAACAACAGCACACCGAGCAGCACGATGTGCGGCGTGCCTGCGGTGAACAGCCCGTAAGCCATGAGCACGGCGGAGGCGAGCGCGCCATTGACGATCAGCAGGTTGCGGAAGCCAAACCTCTGCAGGATCGGCCGTGCGATCGGTTTCACCGCAATCGCACCGACGGCTCCCGCAAACGTAATCAGTCCCGAATGCAGCGCATCGAGGCCGAACGCCAACTGCAGCATCAGCGGCAGCAGGAACGCGCTGGCGCCGACGCCGAACCGGAAGAACAGCCCCCCGAGGATGCCCGCCTCGAAGGTCCGGAACCGCAGCAACCGAAGATCCAGCAGCGGTCGCGGCACGGTCAGCGCATGCCTGACATAGAGCATCAGCGCGACGGCGCCGACCGCGGCACACGCCAGCGCCACCTCGGGCGGCGCGATGCGCCGGCCCGACATCGCCAGGCCGAGGATCAATCCCCCAAACCCCAGCGCCGACAGCGCGAACCCCTTTATGTCCAACGGAGTCCGCTCTTCCTCCTTGAGGTCAGGGATGTAGAGCGTCGCCAGGACGAGCCCCAGAATGCCGATGGGGATATTGACGAAGAAGATCCAGCGCCAGTCCGCCACCGTGACGATCAAACCGCCGAGCGGCGGCCCCAGCATCGGGCCGATCAGCGCCGGCATGGCTATGAAGGAAAGCGCGCGAACCAGTTCCTCACGCGGTACGGCCCGGATCACCACCATGCGTCCGACCGGCACCATCATCGCCCCGCCGACCCCCTGCACCGCGCGCCAGATGACGAATTGGCTCAGCGTGTTGGAATAGGCGCAACCTATTGAGGCAACCATGAACACGATGAGCGCGGCACGAAAGGTCGTGCGTGCCCCGACACGGTCGGCCATCCACCCGCTGATGGGAATGAATACCGCCAGGCTGACCAGGTAGGACGTCACCGCAAGTTTCAGGGCGATCGGATCGAGCCCGAGATCCTTCGCGATCGTCGGCAAGGCCGTCGCAAGAATCGTGGAGTCGGTATCTCTCCATGAAGAGCGCGGTCGCCACCACCAGCGGAATGACCGGACTTGCCATGTTTGCCCGCCCCTAGCCCCGCGCGCCCAGCATGCGCCGCCGTTGCAGCCAGCGGCGCGTGATCTCCGCGGCGATCTGTTCGGCCGAGTTCAGGGGTTGATAGCTCCAGGTCTCGAGACCGTCGAACCGGGCCGGCATTGGCTTCGTCGCACCGTAACGGACGAGGGCGGCATGAAACCGCGAGAACTTGGGCGAACCCCCTTCGGGCTCGAACACGAACACGGGCCTGCCTGTCGCGCAGGCTTCGCCCGTCATGTTCACGGAGTCGGCCGGAACGATCAAGGCATCCGCGTGGGCGAGGAAAGACGCGTAGGGGTTCTCCCCTTCGCCATCCCACATGAGAACCGCAGCGCCTGCAACGGAGCGCGCAACCGCTTCTTTCACCTCGGCCGGCGTGCGTCGCGACGGCGTGATCATCAGTCCCGCGCCGAGCGCCGCAAGCGACTGCAGCGCGCCGCCCAGCCGAGCGATGGCGCCGGCGGTGTAGCGATAATCGCCGTTCGGTCCGCCAAGCATCACGGCCACGCGCGGCGCGCGGCAAGGCCGCGATATCATCAGGTGTGCGAACCCGCAGTTCCGCCAGCCGGCGCTGCGAAAAGCTATGGGGCGACGTCAGCGTCGTCATGACGTTGGCGCCTCGCAGCGTGTCGTGCTCGGGCACCCAGAACAGATCCGCCGACTTCACGCTCACCTTCGGATCGAGCAAAATGATCGAGTAGGTCGATAGCCCGGCCACCTGCTTGAGCTTGCGGATGTAGGGTGTCGTAAGCCGGCCCGTGGCGATCGCGAAATCGGGCCAGGGTGGGTTGTACGGGCTACCGGTGCGTCCGAAGCCCTCAGCCGGGTTAACGGGCGCCCGCGCGCCCAGCAGGCGCCAAATGCCCTTTGGCTCAGCGGGTAGAACGCGGTACGCGATCCCCAGCGCATCGAACACCCCGCGCGACTGCACCTCGTTGCCCGCGCGGCCGTCGCTGAGCATCCAGCCCGTGCGCCCCGCCAAACCGCGCGCCCGTTATCGGCCGCTGCTTGTGGCGCGGTCATTTTATGTCCTGCTTGTGAAACAAAATTGCGCTAGGCTGGATCGGCGGAGTTCACTCGCCGCGGCCCGTAAGGGTCAAATGCCATGCTCGCCCGTCTCGATGCAACCGATTGGCGCATCCTCAAGGAGCTCCAGGCCAACGGCCGCGTCACCAACGTGGAACTTGCGCGCAAGGTCGGCATCTCACCGCCTCCCTGCCTGCGCCGCGTCCGCGCGCTCGAGGAAGCGGGCATGATCGATGGCTACTACGCGGTCCTCAATGAAAAGACGCTGGGCTTCGACGTCACCGCATTCGCCTACGTCGGCTTGCACAGCCAGTCGGAACCGGACCTTCGCGCCTTCGAGAACCGCGTGCTCGCCTGGCCGCTCGTGCGCGAGTGCCACATGCTTTCAGGCGAAACGGACTACATCCTGAAGTGCACGGCACCCGACATCACCGCCTTCCAGGATTTCATCATCAACGAGCTGACATCGGCTCCCAACGTCGCGAGCGTAAAGACGACTCTGGTCATCCGGCGCGCCAAATTCGAACCCGGCGTTTCCGTGGCCCTGGCCCAAGGTCGCAAAACTGCCGCAACTTCCCGGCGACGCCGCGCCGGCTAAGCAGCACCCACGGCTCGTTTTGACGCCAAAACGCCACACCACAGCCCTCTTCCGGACAGGGGAATAAGGCGTCATCCCAACCGTTGTTGTGCAGACCCGCGGGGAGGGCAGCGCGAGTGACGGATCGTATCCGCTCCGAGATGGTGGCGGCTTTGCCCCGCTTGCGCCGGTTTGCCTATGGCCTGACGGGTAACGCGGATCAGGGAGACGATCTGGTCCAGGAGACGTGTGAGCGCGCGTTGTCGCGGATTGACCAGTGGAAGCCAGGTACGCGCCTGGATTCCTGGATGTACCGCATCGCGCAGAACATCTGGCTCGACCGCATTCGCGCGGTGAAGGTTAGAGGGGAGGTTGTCGATCTGGAGGTTGTCGAGGCCATGCCGGGTACAGACGGCCGCGAGGAGGTGGACTTGCAGCTCACCCTCGAGGCGGTGGACTCGGCGCTGGCGAAACTGCCTCCCGAACAACGGGCGATCGTCGCCCTGGTTTGCATCGAGGGTGTTTCCTACAAGGAGGCCGCAGAGATTACGGGAGTGCCGATCGGAACGGTCATGAGCCGCCTGGCACGCGCCCGGCAGACACTGCACGCGTTGCTCGAGGAGGCCGCGCCGGCCCCTCACCAGCGCGTTTCGATTGCCAAGATAGGACCATGAAAATGATGAAGTTCGCTAGCGAGAAGGCTATGGCCCTGGTCGACGGGCAGTTGGCTCCCGCCGAGGCTCCCGCCGTCATCCAGGAAATCGCGCGCACGCCCGCACTGATGCGCCTGGTACAGAAATATCTAGCCGTGAATCCGTGGAAAATCCGGCAGATCTACCAAGCCCTTGAGGAAGTGCCGGTTCCCGATCGTCTCAGGGATACCGTGCTGCATTCGCCGATGGGCGAGGTGCGCCGTAGCAGCCCCGAGCTTCGCGGAAAGACTGGCCGCGCTGGCCGCGCGCACAAGAGAAAAATACATGGTGCCCAACTGGTCGCTGGCAGCAGGCCCGGCCCTGGCTGGTGCCCTCGTGGCGGTCGCGGCGTACACCTTCATGCCCACCTCTTCGGTCGGAGCCTATGCCGACGCAGGTGTGATGGTTCCGCCGCTGGAATCGACTGCATCGAGCACGCAACTGGTGGTCACGCCGCAACTTGGCGTTTCGAAACAAGTCCGACGAACTTTGCCGCATGATCGAGGTGAGCTACGGCGCCAAGCGCGCATCGTATGCCGTCGCCTGCCGCAACGTGACTGGCAACTGGCAAATGATGATGGCGACCAAGCCGGGTCCGATCGGCGGCCCCGCTGACGCCGGAACGCGCGGGCCCGCTTATGCGTACGTGGACGCGACAATCTCCGGCGAACTGCTGACCGCGGAACAGGAGCGCGACGCGTTGGCCAAGACAACGACCGGATCGCGACCCTAAGCAGAAGACGGCAGGTCCAAAAGGGCGGCGCAGCGCTCCTTTCGGCCGGCCGCTTTCACCGACACCCGCACCTCGGTGAAAGCAGGCCAGGTCGGATAAGGTCCCGGGGGCACCCATAAGTGCCGCCGGGATTTTGCTTTGTCCGGCTACGGGTATTGCGCAGTGGTCAGTGTCATTCCGTGTCGCCCTGCGGACGGCTGGCGCCGATCCAGTCGTGAGCTTGCCTTGGACCCGTGGAGTAGCCCGTCCTGCAGGCGCGCAGGACGACGATGAACCGGCGGCCCGGCAGTCCATCAGGGATGGAAGGGTCCGGCCTGCCGCGTGAACACACGTGCCCGCACCACCCGCTCACGATTGCCGCCGGCGGTAGCGCTCGACCGCGCCCGGCTCCGTGAAATGGAGAGGAGCAGTTCGAACGGGCGGGCAGGCTATTGCTTTATTTACCGGTCGCCGCGTGGACCGTCGTTGTCTTGAACCAGTCGAAGAATGGCGAAGTCGAGGCCTTCACAACAACTGGTTCGCGTGGGGCCGTCGCTGGCGTTGCCTTCGCAACGGCCGCCCCATCTGGCGAGGGACATGCGTCAGGAGCGCGTACCAGCCCTGCGCCGAAGATGCGCCGGTCTTGCGGACCACCGAGCTTCATCGCATTGGAATTCAGCACCTGCAATGCGCGCGCTTTCGGTGACAAGCTTTCATCCATGCTCTCGATCACCGAGTGGTTGAGCGCAAGCACGCCCGTCACATAAGGCGCCGCAAACGAAGTACCTGTTTGCGGGCCTTCGCGGCGGTATCGCGAGCGCTGTCCAGATGCCCACCCCTGGTGCCGCGACGTCGATATAGTCGCCTCTGTTGGCGTAGCGGTACGGCGCCAAGGTTCCGGTCAACGGCGGTAACGGCGACGACTTCCTCATAGCCTGCGGGATAGCTCGGCGGCGCGCTTGGGCCGTCATTGCCGGCGGCAGCCACTACGACGACGCCCTTGCGCTCCAGGTTTTTGATGGAGCGGTGAACCAACGCGTCCTGCGGGCCGGCGAAACTCAGGTTGATGATCCTGACCCCCTGAGTGTCGAGCCAGTTCAGGGCATCCAGCATATGGTCGGTTTCCGACAGGGCCGGTCCGCCGTTCGTCTCTGCATAGAAAGCATTGGCTACGTAATAAATCGCGCTAGGAACCAAGCCCGGGTTCGAGCTTTCTGGCCGGCCTGCGAGAAGCGAGACGATGCCGGTCCCGTGGTCCCGAGATGCGGGCGCACTCCCCGCCGGCACGAAAGGCTTGTACTTGATGTTATCCAAGCCGCGTAGAGCGGGATGCGTGCTGTCGACGCCTGTATCGATGATGCCGATCTTCACGCCTTGTCCACAGCTGGCGATTTGAGGCCGCCAGTTGATGAGGTTTGCGCCAAAGCAACGGTTCGCGTCACAGCCGCTCCCGGGCCCTAGGGGAGTACCAGGCGCCATGCTGCCGCTGGAGGCACCTAGCCGATATGGAACATAAACCCGGTTCAAGGTGAACGCGCTGTCCGGTACCGCTCCCTCGAGTTTCCCAACGCTGACCACGGCTAACTCTCGGGCCGGCGTTTCGAGCTTGGTGATCGTAGCGCCGAGAAGCGGAAGCGCGTAGGTCCCTTTGAACTTGTAATTCATGGCGAGAACCTTCTTCAGGCCGACAGGGCTGAGGTTCACCGCAAGCACTTGCTTTGGATTGTAGGTTCCGACCGCAGGCAATCCCGCAAGCGGATTCAATCCGCCCGCCACTCCACCGCGCCCCACCTTACCACCGCTTCGTAGGGCATTGACGATGCCGCCCTCTTTGGCGTCGTCGTCGTCATCGCGACCGCTTTTGTTCGTCGCGCGTCCGCTGCCACCGCCGGACCCGGACGCATCGCTCGGCTGCTTCGGCCCGCCCAACTTTGATATGGTGCTGCCGAGCAGATTGCCCGTTGGATTTGGGTCGCTGCCTTCACCCCCGCCGTTCCCTTTCACCGCTGCAGTGACAGCGGCCACGACAGTCGTCCCCGTCGCAGACTGCGTCACGGTGGGCAGGATCGGCTTGCGCAACGGAGGACTTCTTCTGTGTCGACGTGCTCGCCGTCGCAGCCGGGGGAGGTGGAGTGGGAGCTGGGGGTGACGCCTGTTGCTTGCTCTTTGCGGCAGATAGCTTGGCGAGGATGTGCTGGAATACAGCATTATGCTTCGCGATATGCGGCACGCCGAAGCCGTGTCCATGACCCTTTAGCTTCGCGAAGATGTGCCCGTAGATGAGTTGAGTCGTCGCCTGCTGTTTGCCCGAAGGTGCCGTAATTATCTTATGCTGTTTCGCGTGCTGCAGCGCCGCCTTTACGAGGGCCTGATGGTGCTGTCCCTGATGCGCTTTTGGCGCAATCTGATTCTTAATAACCTTCGCAATCAGCGCTTGCACTTTGTGCGCCGTCGGCGCGCTCGCAGTCGGCGTGTGCTTCGCCGCCTTCACCTGTGCCAAAGCCTTCTGAATAATCGCTTGATGGTGTCCCGATGAGAACAGTTTCGGGGGTTGCGCTGCCGTCGGCGGCGAGGCCGGAAACTGAGACGACTGCGGTATCTTCTGCTTATGCGCGGCAACGAGCTTCTGGACGTTCTGCACATGCTTCTGCTGTGCAGCGACCATCGTCTGGATTTGCTGCAGCTTGCTTTGCGTGGCGACGGCTTGCTGGAGCGCCTGCAACTGCTGCGTCGCCTGCTGGATCTTTTGGAGATGGGGTCCTTTGTTGGAGTGCTTTTTCGGCCCTGGCGCTCGCCTCGCCGATCAGGAGGCCGCTGTAGAACCGGTCGCCGTCTGCCGGGATCAGGTGGCTCAGCACGCCGATGGATGAGAGTATCGCGAGGGCGGCAGCGCTTCGCCGGATCACCCGGCGTCTTTCACGCTTGAACCAGAACCCACGCATGACTTCGTCCCGCCAACCCCCGCGAGTGGATAATTTGTAGCTCAATTGTGGAGTGTTGTGGGTGAAGTTCTGCAACACTGATGCACGCTGTGGACAAACACCCGCATAGATTGAAGCGGGTGCGCAGATGCGGAATGCCACGTCTCACTTGGTGCGCCGGCCACAACGATCAGAGCGAATCTGCCCGCAAATGCAGTGCGATGCGTCCGGCATGCGCTCCCAGCACCCCAGTCCTGCGGGACAATTTCGCCGCGATGGAGCGCCCCAAAGAATTGTAGCCGCTGCTAATCGTCGAGGGACCGTGCGCAATATTTGTGCACCCCGGCCCTACTTGAATTCGATTTTCAGGATCGCGTAGCTGCGCGCGCCCCTCGGGGACGTCACCTCGGCGCTTTCGCCCTTGGACTTGCCGATCAGCGCACGTGCGATCGGTGAGTTGATCGAGATCTTGCCATCGCGCAGGTTCGCCTCGTCCTCACCGACGATCTTGTATTTGACCTTGTCGCCGGAATCCTCGTCCTCCAACGTCACGGTCGCGCCGAATTTCACGGACGTCCCCGACAGCTTGGACGGATCGATAATCTCAGCGCGCGCGATCTTGTCTTCCAGGTCCGCCACCCTGGCCTCGTTGAGGCCCTGTGCGTCCTTCGCAGCGTGATACTCCGCGTTCTCGGACAGGTCCCCATGGTCTCGCGCTTCCGAGATTTGCTGGATGATGCGCGGCCGCTCCTCCACCTTGAGGCGGTGCAGCTCGGTTTCGAGCTTGCGATAACCCTCCATGGTCATCGGCACCTTTTCCATCATCTCACTCGCAATTCTCCGGTTCGGCCCGGACTGAACGTCGGCACCAGCGTTCTAGTTTCACTCAGGTCGCTTGATTTGGCCAGACCTCAAAGCCCGCCCTCCCCGACGACTGTCAGGATCCGCGGCCCACGTAGGATTGCAGGGGTGCCACTTCCAGAGTGCCGGCCGCCAGGGCCTTGATGGCCTGGGTCGCGGCCAGCGCCCCAGCCAAGGTTGTATAGTACGGGATATGGTGCAGCAAGGCCGTGCGCCGGATGTCTTTGGAATCGCTGAGGGCTTTCGCCCCCTCCGTCGTGTTGAAGACGAGTTGCACCTCGCCGTTCTTCATCAGGTCGACGATGTGCGGCCGTCCTTCGAGCACCTTGTTGACCTGCTGGCAGGGGATGCCATGCGCCTCCAGCACGCGCTTGGTGCCGCGCGTCGCGATGATTTGAAAACCGGCATCGGCGAGATCGCGCATGGCCCCGACCAATCGCTCCTTGTCGGCCTCGCGCACCGAGACGAACACGGTGCCTGTGAGCGGCAGGTTGTTTCCCGCGCCGATCTGGCTCTTGGCAAAGGCCAGCGCGTAGTCGCGGTCGATCCCCATGACCTCGCCGGTCGAGCGCATCTCGGGGCCGAGGATCGTGTCGACGCCGGGGAAGCGCGCAAACGGGAACACGGCTTCCTTCACGGCAACGTGGTCGATCTTCACCGGCTTCAGTCCGAAGGTCGCGAGCTTCTCTCCGTTCATGACCCTCGCGGCAATGCCGGCGATCGGCTTGCCGATGACCTTGGCGACGAACGGCACGGTGCGCGAAGCGCGCGGGTTGACCTCCAGCACGTAGATTTCCTCGCCCTTGACGGCGTACTGCACGTTCATCAGCCCGACGACGTTGAGCGCCAGCGCCATTTCGCGGGTCTGGGCCTCGATCCGCGAGAGGATCGCGGGCGGCAGCGAGTGCACGGGCAGCGAGCACGCGCTGTCACCGGAGTGAATGCCGGCTTCCTCGATGTGCTCCATGATGCCGGCGATGAAGGTATCCTTGCCGTCGCTCAGGCAGTCGACGTCGACCTCGATCGGCATCGCTGAGGTAGCGATCGATGAGCAGCGGCCGCTCCGACGACACCACCAGCTCCGACGGCTGGTCCAGCGTTGCGCTCAGCCGCGCGAGATAGCGGTCGAGATCGGCACCGTCTCCGAGAATCTCCATCGCACGGCCACCGAGCACGTAGGAGGGACGGATGACGAGCGGATAGCCCATCTTCTCCGCGACCGCGCGCGCCTCAGCAGGGGACCGCGCAATACCGCTGTCGGGCTGCTTGAGTTTCAATCTCTCGATGAGCGCCTTGAACCTGTCGCGGTCCTCCGCGAGGTCGATGGCGTCGGGCGACGTGCCGAGGATGGGCACGCCGGCCGCCTCCAGGGCCTTGGCAAGTTTCAGCGGCGTCTGCCCGCCGAACTGCACGATCACGCCGCGCAGGCGCCCCTTGGTTTGTTCGACGGCGATAATCTCCAGCACGTCTTCTGCGGTGAGCGGCTCGAAATAGAGCCGGTCGGACGTGTCGTAGTCGGTCGACACCGTCTCCGGGTTGCAGTTGACCATGATGGTTTCGGTGCCGGCCTTGGAGAGCGAGAAGCAGGCATGGCAGCAGCAGTAGTCGAACTCGATGCCCTGGCCGATGCGGTTGGGCCCGCCGCCGAGGATCACGACCTTGTCGCGCTCCGAGGGCATGGCCTCGTTGTCGGGTGCCCCGGCGAGCCCGCTCTCGTAGGTGGAATACATGTAGGCCGTCGGCGCTCGGAACTCTGCAGCGCACGTGTCGATGCGCTTGAACACCGGGCGCACATCGAGGCCGTGGCGGCGCTTGCGCACGTCCGCCTCGCTGAGCTTGGCCAGCTTCGCCAGCCGCGCGTCCGAGAACCCCATCGCCTTGAGCGCACGGAACTGTTCCGCTTTGGCGGGCAGGCCGTGGGCGATCACGCGCGCTTCCGTGTCGATGATCTCCTGCATGCGCGCGAGGAACCAGGGGTCGATCTTGCAGGAGGCATGGATCAGCTCGTGGTCCACGCCCATGCGCATCGCCTGCGCCACCTTGAGCAGCCTGTCCGGCGTCGGCACGCCGAGGGCCGCGCGCACGACGTTCTTGTCGTCGCCCGAGCCCAGTCCCTCGAAGGCATAGTCGTCGAGGCCGGAAAGGCCGGTCTCCAGGCTGCGCAAGGCCTTCTGCAGGCTCTCGGCGAAGGTCCGCCCGATGGCCATCGCCTCGCCCACCGACTTCATCGAGCTGGTCAGCGTCGGCTCGGCGCCGGGGAACTTCTCGAAGGCGAAGCGGGGGATTTTGGTGACGACATAGTCGATCGTCGGCTCGAAGGAGGCCGGCGTCGCGCCGCCCGTGATCTCGTTCTCGAGCTCATCGAGCGTGTAGCCGACGGCAAGCTTGGCGGCGACCTTGGCAATGGGGAAGCCCGTCGCTTTCGAGGCCAGCGCGGAGGAGCGCGACACGCGCGGGTTCATCTCGATGATGACGAGGCGCCCGTCGTCCGGGTTGATCGCGAACTGCACGTTGGAGCCGCCGGTCTCCACCCCGATCTCGCGCAGCACCGCGATCGAGGCGTTGCGCATGATCTGGTATTCCTTGTCCGTCAGCGTCAGCGCCGGCGCCACGGTGATGCTGTCGCCGGTGTGCACGCCCATCGGATCGAGGTTCTCGATCGAGCAGATGATGATGCAGTTGTCCGCCGTGTCGCGGACCACCTCCATCTCGAATTCCTTCCAGCCGAGGACGCTCTCCTCGACCAGCACCTGCCCGGCCATGGAGGCGTCGAGCCCGCGCTCGACGATCTCGGCGAATTCCTCCCGGTTGTAGGCGATGCCGCCGCCCATGCCGCCCAGCGTGTAGGAGGGACGGATGATCGCCGGCAGCCCGATCTGGTCGAGCGCCGCCATCGCCTCTGCCCGGCTGCGGGCCAGCACGGATTTCGGCGTGACCAGCCCGATCTTGGTCATCGCCTCGCGGAACAGCTCGCGGTCCTCGGCCTTGGCAATCGCCCCGGCCTTCGCGCCGATCAGCTCGACGCCGAACTTCGCCAGCACGCCCTCCTTGTCGAGCGCCAGCGCCGTGTTGAGCGCGGTCTGTCCGCCCATCGTCGGCAGCAGCGCGTCGGGGCGCTCCTTATCGATGATCTTGGCGACGATCTCGGGCGTGATCGGCTCGATGTAGGTTGCATCGGCCAGCTCCGGGTCCGTCATGATGGTCGCCGGATTGGAGTTGACCAGGATGATGCGGTAGCCCTCGGCCTTCAGCGCCTTGCAGGCCTGCGTGCCGGAATAGTCGAATTCGCAGGCCTGTCCGATGACGATGGGGCCTGCACCGATGATGAGGATGGATTTGATATCTGTGCGCTTCGGCATGAGGCCGCTTCATATTGCAGCGCAGGAAGCTTGGCTATAGCCGCGGCGCGACCGAAAGCCTGAAAACCGGTCAGTTGGGCTTCTTTCCCTGCTGCATTTTCTCGCACGGGTCGGGCCGCTCGTGTCGAGGCGTGAACAGCACGTAGTCGGCGGCCGGATTGCCGTAGGGATCGCGCGGGAGATAGCCCGCCGGATCGGCTTTCCCGTCCTCGACCTCCAGCAGCATGACCGAGACCGTTTGCCGTGTCGGCGCATCCCGCTTGAGATACCAGGGCACGCCGCGATCCGTCCGCACATGACCATTACCCGCCAGCAGAAATGCGCCGCCATGCGCAACCGCAGCCTCCAAGGTGCGGGCTGCCATGTGGGCGTCGATGTAGCGCTGGGCCAGGCTCATGGCAGCGAACGCCGAAGGCGGAATGGCACCGCAATGCGAACCTTCCAGCTCCGCGACAAGCGCCTCGCGTAGCGGAACCGGCATCGCCTCGGCAGCCTCGCAAGCAGGGCCAGCTCGTTCTCGCTCGCCCCGGCGCGATCGCCGCGCACGAGGCGTGCGCATGCGCTCCCTGTCCGGCAAAGCCGGCACGACCATCATCTTGGCTTTGAGGGCTGCATCGAAAAGCGGAAGGTAAATCTCGGCAGCAGGCCAGCCGCTGGCTTTCCAGCGCAGTGCGTCCAGCAGGTCTGAAGCCATCGGCGCGCGCCCGCTGCGCACGCTTGCCGTAGAAGGCGTCCAGCTGCGGCTGCTGGTTTGTCCTGATGTGCTCGAAGGCGGCCGCTGGGAACAGGTCCCCGAGTGCAGCATCGGCGTCGAGCCGCGGCCGCAGGATGTCACCCCGCACCGCGTGGTGCTCCGGATTGTCGTGCACTTCGCCCAGCAGCACGATGCCGCCGCCGCGGATCGTGCTCCAGATCTCGACGATGAGCTGCTGCAGCGGGCTGCGCGCGCACCGGTCAGGCTCGATCGGTATGGGCTGATCGCCCTTCAGCACCACGCCGGCCAGCGGATGTCTTTCGCTCGCACGCCGCCACGCCACATCCCGCATGTTCCGAG
This sequence comes from uncultured Alphaproteobacteria bacterium, assembly GCA_963782855.1. Taxonomy (GTDB): domain Bacteria; phylum Pseudomonadota; class Alphaproteobacteria; order Rhizobiales; family Hyphomicrobiaceae; genus AWTP1-13. Next base: position 22,951 of record CAWALW010000005.1, read on the forward strand.
CCGTCAGACGCGGGCGCAAGCCGGCTGCGCTTCGGCAGGTACGGCGACGAGGACTGGAGCATGTGAACGCGGCCGCAAGCGTGACCAACCGCATGCGCGGGCTCCTAGTCGCCGGTCTTAGATCGTTCAGGCTTCGGCGAGCAGGCCCTTCTGCTCGCGCATCAGGTTGACGAAGCGCGTGAAGAGGTAGTGGCTGTCCTCGGGCCCCGGCGAAGCCTCAGGGTGATACTGCACCGAGAACACGGGCTTGCCCTTGAGTCGCAGGCCGCAATTCGATCCGTCGAACAGCGAGACGTGCGTCTCCTCCGCGGTCTTTGGCAGCGTCTCGCGATCCACGGCGAACCCGTGGTTCATGGACGTTATCTCCACCTTGCCGGTGGTGAAATCCTTCACGGGATGGTTCGCGCCGTGATGGCCCTGGTGCATCTTCTTGGTCTTTGCGCCCAGCGCCAGGCCCAGCATCTGGTGGCCCAGGCAGATGCCGAACACGGGCAAACCGGTGTCGACCAGCTTCTTGATCTCGGGCACCGCGTACTTGCCGGTCGCCGCCGGATCACCGGGACCGTTCGACAGGAACACGCCGTCCGGCTTGCGGCCGAGCACGTCCTCTGCGCTCGCCGTAGCCGGCAGCACCGTCACCTTGCACCCCGCCGTTGCGAGACAGCGCAGGATGTTGCGCTTGAGCCCGTAGTCGATCGCCACGACATGCAGGTCGGGGTTTTCCTGCCGCCCGTAGCCCTTGCCCCAGACCCAGCGCGTCTCGTCCCAGGTGTAACTCTGCCCGGAGGTGACTTCCGGTACGAGGTCCATGCCGTCGAGGCCGGGCCACGCCTTGGCCTCCGCCTTCAGCTTGTCGATGTCGAATTCGGCTGAGGGCTCGTGCGCGATGACGCCGTTCGGCATGCCCTTCTCGCGGATGCGCGCGGTCAGCGCCCGCGTATCGATGCCCGTCAGCGCAATAATGCCCCGCGCCTTCAGCCACTGGTCGAGATGTTCGGCAGCCCGATAGTTGGACGGCTCCGTCACGTCGGCGCGCAGGATGCAGCCGCGCACGCCCGAGCGCATCGCCAGGTTGGACGTCTCCGTGTCCTCGCGGTTGGTGCCGACGTTGCCGATGTGGGGAAACGTGAAGGTGATGATCTGCCCGGCGTAGGAGGGGTCCGTCAGGATCTCCTGGTAGCCCGTGATCGCCGTGTTGAAGCACACTTCACCCACCGCCGAGCCCGTCGCGCCAAGGCCTCGGCCGGCGATCACCGTGCCGTCGGCCAGCACGAGCCGGGCCGTCAGCGGCGTGTCCGTCCAGGGTTTTGGGGCTATCGGCGCCATGGTCTTTTCTCCACAGGCCCCTACTAGGGGAAGGGTCCCGCGTGGTCAACGCGGCCTTGCAGCCGTCACCTGCGACCCATAAATGACGGTTTGAAGGAGTTCCCCATGCGTGACCGTTTGATGGCCGAGACCAAGGCCGCCCTTAAAGCTCAGAACAAGCCGCGCCTGTCGGCGCTGCGGCTGATTTCGGCCGAACTGCAGACGCGCGACATCGCCGCCAAGGCCAACATTCCCGACCAGGACATTCCCGCCGTGCTGCAGAAGATGATCAAGCAGCGCCGCGAGTCGTTCGCCATCTACGAGAAGGCCGGCCGCACCGAGCAGGCCGCGCAGGAAGCCGGCGAGATCACGGTGATCGAGGAGTTCCTGCCCAAGCAGATGAGCGAGGCCGAGGCGCAAACCGTTGTTGCCGCCGTGGTGAAGGAAGTCGGCGCGACCTCGCCCAAGGAGATGGGCAAGGTCATGGCCGTCCTGAAAGAGCGCTACGCCGGCCAGATGGACTTCGGCAAGGCGAGCGGGCTGGTGAAGGAGTTGCTGAAGTAGCGCGGTTCCCGAGACGACCGTCATTCCCGCGAGCGAAGCGCGTCAGCGGGAATCCACGAGGGATGCGTCTCGGTGCTGGATTCCCGCTGAGCGCTCTCGCTGGCGGGATGACGACTTGGCTCGGTTCCTGTGGATATCGGTGAGGAGCCGCGCAACGCGCCCGGTGCGAATGGCCGGTCACCCGCCCTCCCCGCGAATTGCTTACGACTTCGGCGAGCCCAACCGCTCGGAGCCGCATGCGCTTTCCACCGTCCCTGCTGGATGAAATCCGCGCCAGGCTGCCCGTCAGCCAGGTCGTGTCGCGCAAAGTCCCGCTCAAGCGCGCAGGGCGCGAGTTCAAGGGCCTGTCGCCGTTCAAGCCGGAGAAGACGCCCTCCTTCACCGTCAACGACCAGAAGGGCTTCTACCACTGCTTCGCCACCGGCGAGCACGGCGACATCTTCACGTTCGTCGTCAAGACGGAGGGCATCTCGTTTCCCGAGGCGGTCGAGCGCCTTGCCCAGGAAGCCGGCGTTCCGCTGCCGAAGGCCGGGCCGCGCGATGTCGCGGTTGAAGATCAGCGCACCCGCCTGCTCGCTCTCCTCGCCGCCTCCGCCGAATTTTTCGAGAAGCAACTCGCCTCGCCACTCGGGCAGGAAGCACGCCGATACCTGGAAGGGCGCCAGCTCAGCCGCGAGGGCATCGCCCGCTTCCGCCTGGGCTACGCACCAAACAGCCGCTCCGCACTCAAGGACCATCTCGCCAAGGCGGGCTTCACCGCCGCCGACATGATCGCGTCCGGCATGCTGATCGGCGGCGACGATATCCCTGTCGCCTACGACCGCTTCCGCCACCGCATCATGTTCCCGATCACGGACCCCAAGGGCCGGGTCATCGCCTTCGGCGGTCGCGCGCTGGACCCGGACGCACCTGCCAAATACCTGAACTCGCCGGAGACCCCGCTCTTTCACAAGGGCGCTGTTCTGTTCAACGCCTACAACGCCCGCCAGGCCGCGCACGACAAAAACCAGATCCTCGTCGTCGAGGGCTACATGGACGCGATCGCGCTCGCGGAAGCCGGCTTCCCCCAGACGGTCGCGCCGCTCGGCACCGCTCTCACCGAGGAACAGATCACGCTGCTCTGGCGCATGGCCCCGGAGCCGGTCCTGTGCTTCGACGGTGACGCCGCCGGACGCCGCGCGGCGTTCAGGGCCGTGGAAACGGCGCTGCCCAACCTGCGACCCGGCCACAGCCTCCAATTCGCCTTCCTTCCGGATGGCCTCGATCCCGACGATCTCGTCCGCCAGCGGGGCCCTGCGGGGCTCGATGCGGTGCTCGCGGCTGTGCGGCCCCTGGTCGACGTCCTTTGGGAGCGCGAACTCTCCGCCGGCCCCGTCGATACGCCCGAGCGCCGCGCCGTCTTCGAGCAGCGGCTCGATCAACTCACGCGTCGTATCGGCGACGCTCGCGTCCAAGCGCTCTACCGCAAGAGCATCCAGGACCGGCTTTGGCGGACGTGGCGCAAGCCATTGCCGAAACAAGCCGCCGCTGCAAAGCCACGGGCCGTGTCGGAAGCGGGAAGCGATGAAACGCTGCTGCTCGCCATTCTCGCCCACCCCTGGCTGCTCGACGAGTTCACCGACGAGATCGCCCAGTTCCGCGTGACCAGCGACGTGCACAGCCGAGCCCTTGCCTATGTGCTCCAACTCCACGCGCAGGGGCCGGAGCTGGACAGCGAGGGCCTGAGAGCGGCCATTCAGGGAAGCGATTTCGCGCCCCTGCACGACCATCTGTGGAAGAGCAGCGGCCATAAGGGTGTTGCCTTCGCCAATCCGGCCACCGATCCCCAAGCCGTCCGAAGCCAGTTCACCGCATTCCTGCAAGCCGGCCAGTTGCATGGCCTGAGAGCGGAGGAGGATCGGCTCAAGCGCCAGCTTGAGGAGGATCCCACCGACGACCTGATCGCTCAGCTCGGCCAGATCAGGGCGGAAATGGCTGCTTCACAGGCCCGCACGCAAAGTCTCAATGAAGAAACCGATGGCGGGGAACGCAACCTCGCCCAGGTCATTTCCCGTCTGATGGCTGGCAAGCAAAGCGCCGCTTAAGGAGATGCACCGGATGACCGAAGCAAAATCGACCCGCGGAGCCTCCGAAGCCCTTGAACCCCGGGTTTCAGGCTCCCACCTCCCGATTCCGTTACCCTGTGTTTGCCAGGGGCAAAGCCCAAGCTAGAGCCATCGTCTGGGTCCGTGTTGGCGATACCTGTGTGCCGGCGCGTCCCTGAACATCGGCCAGAATGCCGGCACTCGCCGGGTCTGGCGCCTCTGCAGTTGGAATATTGTCCCGGCCTGATGCGTTGATGCAGCAAAGAAACACTGGCAAGGCGGACACCTGTTGTGTATGCCTGCTCCAGGCCCCATGGAAGGCAATCACGAGCCCCAGCGCTCCGCCTTCAAGCTTCGGCATCCGGGCCTTCAACGTGCAGTCGTTTGACGTGGCAGGTTTATCTGCCGCGGGGAAGTGCTTCGCATGCGAGCGCTTTTTCGCGAGCAGGCGGACTTGCTGCGGCGCATTCGCCGCACGAATCATGAAAGAATTACCGCGCAGACGTGCGCTCCGGAGATGACCTGATGCCGACGACAGCCCGAGCCGAAGAGCAAGCGCCGCAGACGGAAGTGCAGGAGAAGGACAGCCCGCTCCTGGATCTGTCGGATGCCGCTGTCAAACGGCTGATCCGGACCGCGAAGACGAAGGGCTTCGTCACGCTCGACCAGCTCAACGCCGTGCTGCCCTCGCAGGAAGTGTCTCCCGACCAGATCGAGGACACCATGTCGATGCTGTCCGACATGGGCATCACCGTGGTCGAGAGCGAGGACGCCGAGGAGGGCGCCGAGAAGGAAGCCGACGAGCCGGCTGACGAGCCCGATGAGGGCGCCCGCTCGCTCGTCGCGCCGAGCCTGCCCGCAACGACGACTGCGAGGGCCGAGCCGACCGACCGCACGGACGACCCCGTGCGCATGTACCTGCGCGACATGGGCTCCGTGGAGCTTCTCTCGCGCGAGGGCGAAATCGCCATTGCCAAGCGCATCGAGGCCGGTCGCGAAGCCATGATCGCGGGTCTCTGCGAGAGCCCGCTCACCTTCCAGGCCATCATCATCTGGCGCGACGAACTCAACAGCGCCAAGCTGCTGCTGCGCGACATCATCGATCTCGAGGCGACCTACGAAGGTCCCGAGGCCAAGAACGCGCCGCCCCCCATTGTTGCCGCCCCTGTGGAGGCGCCGGCCCCCGTACCCGCCCCGAAGGCCGTCGGCGAGGAAGGCGGCGACGGCGAGCCGCGTCCCGAAGGCGATGGGGAGGACGAGGACGACTTCGAGAACGCCATGTCGCTCGCGGCCATGGAGGCGGAGCTGAAGCCGAAGGTGCTGGAAACCTTCGACAACATCGCCGGCGCCTACAAGAAGCTGCGCAAGATGCAGGACAAGCGCGTCGAGATGCACGTCGCCAACGAGCAGATCAACCGCCAGTCGCAGAAGACCTACGACAAGACGCGCGACGAGATCATCAAGGACGTCAAGAGCCTCTCGCTCAACAACGCCCGCATCGAGATGCTGGTGGAGCAGCTCTACAAGATCAACCGCAACCTCGTGCAGCTGGAAAGCCGCCTGATGCGGCTGGCCGACAGCTACGGCGTGCCGCGGCAGAACTTCATCGACGAATACTACGGCAACGAGCTCGACCAGGGCTGGCTCGACCGCATGACCTCGTCGGGCAACCGCAAGTGGGTGCAGTTCACCACCAAGGAAAAGCAGCAGGTCTCCACCATCCGCGAGGAAATCCGCACGCTCGCCGAGGAGACCGGCCTGGAGATCACCGAGTTCCGCCGCATCGTCAAGGCCGTGCAGAAGGGCGAGCGCGAGGCCCGCCAGGCCAAGAAGGAGATGGTGGAAGCCAACCTCCGCCTCGTCATCTCCATCGCCAAGAAGTACACCAACCGCGGCCTGCAGTTCCTCGACCTGATCCAGGAAGGCAACATCGGCCTGATGAAGGCGGTCGACAAGTTCGAGTACCGCCGCGGCTACAAGTTCTCGACCTACGCCACGTGGTGGATCCGGCAGGCGATCACGCGCTCGATCGCCGATCAGGCGCGCACCATCCGCATCCCCGTGCACATGATCGAGACCATCAACAAGATCGTGCGCACCAGCCGCCAGATGCTGCACGAGATCGGCCGCGAGCCGACGCCGGAGGAACTGAGCGAGAAGCTGGCGATGCCTCTGGAAAAGGTGCGCAAGGTGCTGAAGATCGCCAAGGAGCCGATCTCACTCGAGACGCCGATCGGCGATGAGGAAGACAGCCACCTCGGCGACTTCATCGAGGACCGCAACGCCATCCTGCCCATCGACGCGGCGATCCAGTCCAACCTGCGCGAGACGACCACGCGGGTGCTGGCCTCGCTCACCCCGCGCGAGGAGCGCGTGCTCCGCATGCGCTTCGGCATCGGCATGAACACCGACCACACGCTGGAAGAAGTCGGCCAGCAGTTCACGGTGACCCGCGAACGCATCCGCCAGATCGAAGCCAAGGCGCTGCGCAAGTTGAAGCATCCGAGCCGCAGCCGGAAGCTGCGGAGCTTCCTGGACAACTAGGCGCGATCCGGTCGCCACATAGCGGGAGGGTTCTTCACCGGGCCGTGCAAATCAACGTCCGCATAGCCGCGTCTGTTGCGGGACCCGTCCTGCGAGCCTGGAACGATGATGCGTGGCTTCCGGCAGTTCGAGCGACGCGATCAGAAGGTTTCTTCGCGCCGCCATTTCGCCCACAGGATGGCCAAGGCCGTCGGCCTCTGGATTGCCGTAGCCATCGTCGGCCTGCTGATCGGCATGGCCGGATACATGCTGACCGAGGGCATGTCGGCGACGGACGCCTACGTCAACGCCGCCATGATCCTCTCCGGCATGGGGCCCGTAACCGAGCTGAAGACCACCGCGGGCAAGCTGTTCGCCGGCACCTACGCGATCTTCTCCGGCCTGTTCCTCGTCATCGGTGCGGGCTTCATCCTCGCCCCGATCTTCCATCGCGTGCTCCACCGCTTCCATGTGGAGACGCAAGGGCGAGTGAGCCTATAGCCCGATGCCCCGCATCTATCTCGCCGGACCCGAGGTCTTCCTCCCCGAACCGCTGGCCATGGGAGCGCAGAAGGCGGCGCTGTGTGCCAGGCATGGCTTCGAAGGTGTCTTCCCCCTCGATGCCAGCCTCGACCTCACCGGCCTTTCCAAGACAGGAGCAGGCCTTGCGCATCTCCACGGCCAACGAAGGCCTGATGCGCAGCTGCGACGCGCTGATCGCCAACCTCACGCCGTTCCGCGGTGTTTCCATGGACACCGGCACCGCCTTCGAGGTGGGTTTCATGCGCGCGCTGGGCCGGCCCGTTCTTGGCTACACGAATGTCGTGGCCGACTACCGCGAGCGCGCCGAGCAGTACCGCCGCGCTTCGCCTGGATTGCCCGACGCGGACGCATCCGACATCCAGATCGAGGACTTCGACTGCGCCGAGAACCTGATGATCGAGGCTGCCATCCTCGCCGGCGGCGGGCAGGTCGTGCGCACCGCCGTGCCGTCGATGGCCAGGAGATGCGCGATCTTGCCGGGTTCGAAGCCTGCCTCGTTCAGGCCCGCACCAAGCTGGATCGTTGATGGTGTTTTCGCAATGAAGCTCTACGTCGACGCCGATGCGTGCCCCGTGAAAGACGAGGCCGTGCGGGTGGCCGAGCGGCATGGGATCGAAATCCATTTCGTCTCCAATGCTGGATGCGCCTGCCCGAAGGCCCGCTGATCAAGCGCGTGGTCGTCGCCGATGGCCCCGACGCGGCCGACAACTGGATCGCCGAACGCGCGACCAAAGGCGACATCGTCGTCACCGCCGACATCCCGCTCGCCGCGCGCTGCCTGAAGGCCGGGGCGCGCGTGATCGGCAATACCGGCAAGCCGTTCACGGAGGCCAACATCGGCCAGGCGCTTTCCATGCGCGAGTTCTCCCGCCACCTGCGCGAGACCGGCGAAAGCAAGGGCTACAACGCCAACTTCACGCGACAGGATCGCTCGCGCTTCCTGCAGGCGCTGGAGGAGGCCGTGCAGGCGATCCGGCGCGAAGGCTGAAATATCCCCGGCGGGTCAGGAAGCCCGCGTCACCCGCATGCGCCAGCCGAGCGCGACCAGCGCCACGACGGCGGCGCAGAACACGATCTCCATCCATCCGATCGCTTCCCCGAGCAGCGCCCAGGCCGCCACCAGGGTCACGAACGGCTGCAGGAGTTGCATCTGCCCGATCCTGGCGATGCCGCCGAGGGAGAGCCCCTTGTTCCAGGCGAAGAACCCCAGGAACTGGCTGAACACCGACACGTAGAGAAACCCTGCCCAGGCCGTTGCCGACGCGCCCCAGTTGATGGGCGGCGCCAGCACGACGAACAGGAGGAAGATCACCGGCGATGACATCACCAGCGCCCACGAGATGACCTCCCAGCCGCCGATGCGGTGGGACATCTCGCCTCCGAGCGCATAGGCGGTCGCCGCCGAGACCGCCGCGCCCGCCAGCAGCAGATCGGCCCAATGCAGGTCGCCGGAGCCGCCGCCCGCCAGGAACGCATACACCATCACCGCTGCAGTCCCTGCCACGCCGCAGGCCCAGAAGCCCAGCGACGGCCGTTCACGCGCCACCACCACCCCTGTCATCGCCGTGAGCAGCGGTAGCACCGCGAGCACCACCGCGGCGTGCGAAGCCGGTGCGTACTGCATGGCGATCGTCATCAGCAGCGGAAAGCCGATGATCGAGCACACCGCGAACAGGAACAGCCGGCCCCAGTCGCGCCTGAGCGGCGGGCGGGGACGCGCGATGAGAAGCGTCACCGCGGCCAATGCAGCGGCCAGCAGCGCGCGGCCAAGCGTGATGAACAGCGGATGCAGTTCCAGCACCGCCGCGCGCGTCGCCGGCATGGTCAGCCCGAATGCCGTGACACCGAGCAGGCCCAGAAAGAGGGCGTGGCGCTGGCGGCGCGTGTTTGGATCGGTCGGCATCTGGAGGTGGGTTGGCGGGTGTGCTTGGATGTGGTTATGACGGGTCGCGCGGGCGTTTCATAGCGGCTCGCGCGCCCGCACTGCCGAGGAGGGTCGTAGCACGTGCAAGGATTTCGGCGGCACCGCGCGGTTGCGCTCTTGTGCATTGGTTTCGCGGTGTTTGCCGTGTGCGCGCTCGCGGCCATCGGCTCAAGCCGCGTGCGCGCTGAAGCCGCGCTGGCCATCGGCCTGCCGGGCGACGTTGCCAAGCAGGGCTTGGCCATGGGCTGGGCGCTCAACTACCCGACGAAGGCAGGCGGCGCAGGCGGAGGCCCTCAAGCGCTGCCGCAACTTCCAGGATGCCCCGCAATCCACGAAGGACCTCTGCAAGATCATCGAGAGCTTCCGGCAGCGCTGTCTCTCCGTCGCCCTCGATCCCGAGAACGGCACCACCGGGCTGGGCTGGGCCGTGGCCAAGGACCAGAAGCAGGCCGAGGATCTGGCGATGGACCGCTGCGCGGACACCTCCGAGAAGAAGCGCCGCGACTTCTGCCGCGTCACCCTCACGCGCTGCGACGGCAGGAAGTAGCGGGCCGCTCGCTTAGACCGTCCACGCGCAGGGCTCATGCTTCATCGCGCCGCGATGCGCTGGAGCAAAAGTCTATCCCGTTGGAAGTTGGCGAGGGCTGCGCGAACCTGTTCGCCACCATCGCCAGCAGAAACATCGAAGTTCCGATTGCTGTGAGCGCGGCGCCGGCTTGTTGCAGCCGGCCCCGTCGAAGCAAGTGCTTTTCCCAGCGTTCAAGAAATGCCAGGGCAGTCGAGTCCTGGGTGTAGTTCGCCGCCAGGGCGAGCGATCTGTAAGCCAGCCAGGCACTGCCCGCGAGCACGAACGCAGCGACCAGTGCGACATCGGCCAGCGCCTGATGCGGTGCTTTCCCCGCATACAGGAACACCAAATCCGACGCCATCATAAGCCCCGAAAAGCCCAACAGCCCGCCGCCCCTGGCTGCGAGGTCGGAATCGCGCATGCGAAAGCTCTCCACGACTCCGTCGAGCTGCTCCTGCCGGATCAGTTCGTAGCGCGCCTTGATCGACCCGATGCGTGACATCGCCATCCCCGGTACATGCCAACCAACTCTGCTCGCGACGCCGCTTAGCATGGCGGCCATATGGAGCGCTTCAGTACTGCATCTCGACTCTGCGCGCTCTTGACGTCATCCCAAAGACGCAGCGCCTTCAGCAGGGCGACAGTGTCCTCTCCCGGCGGCACGTCGATCGTGAAGTAGGCGCCATCCGACCCGCGGGAATTGGGTGTCAGCGCCAGGCCGCCAAATTGACTTGATACCTTTTCCCACACGCGCGCCTGATCGGCGGACAAGGCGGGTTCCGCCTCGCCGGACGGCGGCGGGCTGCACTCCGGCTTGAAGAGAACGACGATCCGCTCGACAAACATGCCTGTGTAGTCTCGGCTCATGGCTCAGGTCGCAACCTAGCCGCGATTGCCGCTCAGCACCTTGCGCGAGATGACGACGCGCATGATCTCGTTGGTGCCTTCCAGGATCTGGTGCACGCGCAGATCGCGCACGAGCTTCTCCAGCCCGTAGTCCTTGAGGTAGCCGTAGCCGCCGTGGATCTGCAGCGCCTCGTTGCAGATCTCGAAGCCGAGGTCGGTGGCGAGCCGCTTGCCCATGGCGGAATACATGGTCGCCTGCGGATCGGCGGTGTCGAGCGCATCGGCGGCGCGGTAGATCATCAGCCGTGCGGCCTCAAGCTCGGTCGCCATGTCGGCGATCTTGAACTGCATGGCCTGGAACTCGCCGATGTTCTTGCCGAAGGCCTTGCGCTCGAACAGGTATTGGCGCGCCTTGTCGAGCGCCGACCACGCGGCGCCGAGCGAGCAGGCGCCGATGTTGACGCGTCCGCCGTCGAGCCCGCTCATGGCGAACTTGAAGCCCGTGCCCCTCCGCGCCGATCAGGTTGGCGGCCGGCACCTTGCAGTTCTCGAAGATCACCTGGCGCGTCGGCTGCGCGTTCCAGCCCATCTTCTTCTCGTTGGCGCCGAAGGAGAGGCCCGGCGTGTCCTTCATCACCGCAAATGCCGAGACGCCGCCGGCGCCGTCATCGCCCGTGCGCGCGAACACGAAGTAGAAGTCGGTCGAGCCGGCGCCGGAGATGAATTGCTTGGTGCCATTCAGGATGTAGTGGTCGCCGGACCGCTTCGCCGAAGTCTTCAGTGCTGCCGCATCGGAGCCCGCTCCCGGCTCGGTGAGGCAATAGCTCGACAGCCATTCCATCGAGGCGAGCTTCGGCATCCACGCCGCAATCTGGGCGTCGGATGCATATTTGCTCACCATCCACGCCACCATGTTGTGGATCGAGACGTAGCCGGAGATGGCCGGGCAGCCGTAGGCCAGCGCCTCCATGATGAGCGCGCCGTCCTTGCGCGTGAGCCCCGACCCGCCCTTGTCCTCCGGCACGTAGATCGTCGCCATGCCGAGCGGTGCCGTCTCCCGGATCACATCGACGGGGAAGTGGCACTTCTCGTCCCACTCGGCCGCATGCGGCGCGAGGCGCTCCTTGGCAAAGTTGAGCGCCGTCTCCTGGATGGCGGCCTGTTCTTCCGTGAGGGCGAAGTGCATGTCGCGTCACCGGGATCGCTGCGTTTCGCGCACGTTCGCCGAGTGTCGTGCAAGCGTCAAGCCGGGCGCAGGCGGGAAATCGCCAACGCCAGGTATGCGCTCACGCACAACGCCGCAACCGCCAGCATGGACGGGCAGAAAGAAACTGCCCGTCAGGTCGAAGCCGAACCCCGCCACGGGTGGACCGACAATCTGGCCGACGCCGAAGGCCGAGGTCAGTATGCCCACCCAGCGGCCCGCATGTCCTGGCGCGATATCGCGGGCGGCGATCAGCCCGAGCGCGGTCAGCCCCATGAATGTGCCGCCGAGAAGTGCGCTTGCGAGGACCAGAACTCGCCGACACCCGTCGAAGCGACACTAGCGAATACGCCCACCGCCTCGACAAGGCAGGCCACGGCAAATGCCGGCATGATGCCGATGGCGCGACCTGCCGCGACCCACAAAGTGACGGAAGGGATGGCGGCGAGCCCCAGCACCAGCCAGAAGATCGGCTCGAACGGCGCAGCCTCGGCAGAACCCCGCACGATGGCGACGATGAAGGTCGCGGTGATGATATAGCCGAAGCCGAACAGCCCATAGGCAGCGGTCAGCAACCGCAGCCTGCGGTCGCTGTTTCCCGGGCATGTCGCAGCATGGTTTGACGGCGGCACCGGACGCCGGCGACAGCGAGGAACGCCACCGCAGCGACAGCAGCGAGCGCGAGCGCGCCGCCGTGAGCCACATTGCGCGCCAATCGTAGCCCGTCGCGGCCAGCACCCACGTCAGCGCCGCGGAAAGAGCGATGCCGGTGCCCACGCCGGAAAAATGAATGGCCGAGAGGGCGCCGTGACCCGTTGCCGACAGGCGTTCCAGCACAAGAGCTGACGCCAGGACGAGCACGTAAGCGCTGGCCATCCCGCCGATGAAACGCAATACAAGGAACTCCGCCATGCACATGGGTCAGCGCCATCCAGCCCGTGGTGACCGCGCTGAGCACGAGCGCGATCAGCAACCAGCGTCGCGGATTGCGCAGCGCCGCTTGCGCCCGTGGCCACGAGCGCGCCGGCGAGATAGCCCGCGAAATTGGCCGCCGCTATCAACCCGGCCTGGCCCTTCGACAGATCGAGGTCGTCGATCATCGGGGGCAGGATCGGCGTGTAGATGAACCGGCCGATGCCGATGGCGGCGGCCATGGCTATCAACCCGCCGATCGCAAGCAGGCGCGGATTGAACGGGGCAGGGCTCACCTCAGCGGCTTGATGCGCTCGCCCGGCATCATCTCGTAGGGGTCCTTCCAGCCCGGCAGCGCGCGCATACGCCCGATCCAGGCTGCAAGGTTCGGATTGGTCTTGGCCAGTCGTAGCCGCTCTCCTCGGGCGGATAGAACATGTAGCCAATCAGCGAGAAGTCGGCGATGGTCGGCTTGTCGCCCACCATGAACGTCGATTTGCCGAGGTGCTTCTCGACGATGCCGAGTGCGCTGTCGAAGCGCCCCTTGAGGAAGGCCAGCACGTTCGGGTCGGGTGCCGTCGGCAGGAACACCTTCAGGAAGCGGTAGGTCGCGAAGTTGGCCGTGAACTTGTGATTGTCGAACAGCATCCAGCGCAGCGCTTCCAGCCGATCATCCTCGCTGGCCGGCGCAAACTTGCCGGTCTTCTCGGCGAGATAGGTCAGGATCACACCTGATTGTGCGAGCTTCTTGCCGTCCATCTCCAGCACCGGCGCCTCGCCCATCACGTTGACGCTCTCGCGCCATTTGGGATCGCGCGTCGCGCCCGTGCATGAAGTCGGTGAACACCGGCTCCCAGTCCAGGCCCGCACAGTTGAGATAAAGCGCGACCTTGTAGGAGTTTCCCGACTGGCAGAAGCAGTGCAATTTGTACTGGGCCATGACGCGTTCCCATGTTGGATGGCGGCGCACGCTAGCATGGCCGGCGGCTGGGACGCACGAACGAGTTAGGGGATGAACCCGCATCTTTTCGTCTACGGCACATTGCTCTCGAGCGCTGGTCATCCCATGGGTGCGCGGCTCGGACGCGAGGCGCGGTTGATCGGCGAGGCCAGCATAGAGGGCCGCCTCTACAGCCTCGGCCGTTATCCAGGGCTCGTCGAGGTTGCGGATCGGGAAAGCCGCGTGCACGGCGAGGTGTTTGCGCTCAACAATCCCACGGTTTCGCTCGCATGGCTGGATGCCTACGAGCGCATCTCGCCGGACAATGCCCACAACGATTACGAACGCTGCGAGCGCGAGGTGCGGCTTGCGTCTGGCCAGGAATTGACGGTGTGGGTCTATCTCTACCGCGCCAGCGTGCGCGGCTTGCCGGCAGTGCCGGACGGCCGCTGGATCCGGTCGCCGCGGCTGACGAAAGCAGCCTTGCATTCGCACCCCCGCGGGGCACAATCTCCGCAAAACGGAGGAACGTCCATGTCGAGCCGCTACCGCGAGGTCTATGCCGCCTGGAAGAAGGACCCCGAGGCCTTCTGGGCCGAAGCGGCGCGCGAGATCGACTGGTACAAGACCTGGGACAAGGTGTTCGATCCCTACGCCGGGCCAGTACGGCCGCTGGTTCACCGGCGCGGAGTGCAACACCGCCTACAATTGCCTCGACCGCCACGTCGAGCGCGGGCGCGGCAGCCAGAAGGCGCTGATCTACGACAGCCCCGTCACCAGTTCACAGAAGAGCTTCACCTACGCGGAACTCACCGACGAGGTGGCGACGCTGGGTGCGGTACTGCAGGACTTGGGCGTCAAGCAGGGCGATCGCGTCATCATCTACATGCCGATGATCCCCGAAGCCGTCATCAGCATGCTGGCGTGCGCGCGCATCGGCGCCATCCACTCCGTGGTGTTCGGCGGCTTTGCCGCGCCGGAGCTTGCCGCGCGCATCGAGGATGCCACGCCGGTGGCCGTGCTGGCGGCCTCCTGCGGCCTCGAGCCGGGCCGCATCGTGCAGTACAAGCCGCTGCTGGACGCCGCCATCGAGCAGTCCAAGCACAAGCCGGCGCACGGTGCTGATGCTGCAGCGGCCGATGGCGGAAGCCTCCATGGTCGCCGGCCGCGACCATGACTGGGCGAGCGCCGTCGCCGATGCCAAGCGGCACGGTCGCAAGGCCGGATGCGTCTCGGTGAAGGCCACCGACCCGCTCTATATCCTCTACACGTCCGGCACCACGGGCGCGCCCAAGGGCGTCGTGCGCGACAACGGCGGGCACATGGTCGCGCTCAAGTGGACCATGAAGAACCACTATGGCATCGAACCGGGCGAGGCCTACTGGGCGGCCTCCGACGTCGGCTGGGTGGTCGGCCATTCCTACATCTGCTACGCGCCGCTGCTGCACGGCTGCACGTCGATCCTGTACGAGGGCAAGCCGGTCGGCACGCCCGATCCCGGCGCCTTCTGGCGCGTGATCTCCGAGCACAAGGTGGCGGCGATGTTCACCGCGCCCACCGCCTTCCGCGCCATCAAGAAGGAAGACCCCAAGGGCGAGCACATCAAGCGCTACGACCTCTGCGCGCTTCCGCACCCTGTTCCTCGCCGGCGAACGCGCCGACTCCGAGACCATCAAGTGGGCCGAGAACAACCTCAAGGTGCCCGTCTACGATCACTGGTGGCAGACCGAGACTGGCTGGCCGATCTGCGGCAACCCGGTGGGTCTCGGCGCGCTGCCGGTGAAGTACGGCTCGCCGACGGTGCCGATGCCCGGCTACGACCTGCAGGTGCTCGACAACGGCGGCAATCCGGTGAAGGCCGGCCAGACCGGCACGCTCGCCGTCAAGCTGCCGCTGCCGCCGTCATGCCTGCCGACGCTGTGGAACAACGACGCGCGTTTCCGCTCCAGCTACATCTCGGAGTTTCCCGGCTACTACACGACCTCGGACGCCGGCTACATGGACGAGGACGGCTACGCCTACGTGATGGCGCGCACCGACGACGTCATCAACGTCGCCGGCCACCGGCTCTCGACCGGGCAGATGGAGGAGGTGGTCGCGCGCCACAAGGACGTGGCCGAATGCGCGGTGATGGGCGTCGCCGACGACATGAAAGGCCAGATACCCGCCGGCTTCATCGTGCTCAACGCCGGCGTCAATCGTCCGCCCGCCGAGATCGAGGCCGAGGTCGTCAAGCTGGTGCGCGAGGAGATCGGCCCCGTCGCCGCCTTCAAGACCGTGATGACGGTGAAGCGTTTGCCCAAGACGCGCTCGGGCAAGATCCTGCGCGGCACCATGCGCCAGATCGCCGACGGCGAGCCCTGGAAGATGCCGGCCACCATCGACGACCCCGTCGATCCTCGACGAGATCACCGGCGTGATGCAGGGGCGTGGGATGGTGCGAGCCACTGACGACAAAGCGTGAAGCGCCGTACTCTCCCTCTCCCCGTTCTTGCGGGGAGCGGGCCGGGTGAGGGGCAGCTCAATTCGCGGACGTAGTAGCGGGCATCTTCCCCTCACCCTAACCCTCTGCCCATGAAGAATGGAGAGAGGGATTCAGGCCGGCTTCGGCCACGCGGGATCGAGGAACGCCTGGATCTCCAGCAGGTAGCCGTCGGGATCGCGGAAGAAGCAGTTGTAGATGTTGTAGCGCTCGTTCAGCGCCGGCGCCTTCTCGAAGGCGACGCCGCGCTCGGCGAGATAGGCGTGCCACACGTCGACTTCGGCCTCGCGTGCGGCAGACGAACGTGAAGATCACGCCGCCGGGCTTGCGGTCGGCGACCGGGCCCTGCTGCACGTCGCGAGGTCTCGCAGATGCCGAGGTAGGCGTCGCCACCGGTGCGGTAGATGCGCGCCGAGCCCTGGTCGAGCACCAGCTGCAGGCCGACGACATCCTCGTAGAAGGCGAAGCTGCGCGCGGTGTCGTTCGTGTAGAGGAACGTCACCTGCTGCGCGATCGGCGGCCGCTGCATCGGATGCCCTCCCGGCGTCCGGTTACATGCGGATCACTGTAGCAGCCGCGTTGACGATGTCGTACTCGCAGTAGACCTCGCCGCCGCGCGTGCCGGTGCTCAGCACCAGCAGCGGGTTGCGGTAGCGCGCGTTCCACAGCTTGTTGTCGACCTGCCAGAAGCTGCACGTCGAGCCCGCTCTTGCCGATCACGAGCTGGACGGAAGGCGGAGTTGTTCCACGCCCGTTCGGCGTCAATCCGAACAAGGTGCTGCGGGCATCCTTGCGGCAGGCTTCGGCGGCGCGATCCTTGTAGGCGGTGACGATCGCCTCGCGCGTGGCGGAGCGATAGAGGTATTCCTGGTGTCCGAGCTTGAGGCTGGCGAGCAGCAGCAGGATGAACACGACGGCCTTCATGACACGACCGCAACTGCAGGGGCGCATCGCATGCCGGCGCCGCTGTGACACGAACCGCCTCCGGGCACGCGCGGAGGGTTAGCCCAAGTGTTACCGCAGATGGTGAAGAAAGCGTTGCGCAGCGCCGTCATCCCCGCGACATGCGCCGAGATCCAAGCTCGCGACTGCCGCATCGCTGGTGGATGGATTCCCGGGCTCTGCGCTCCGGGATGACGGGGATGACGAGACGATCGCTACGCCAGCTGCGTCAGCTTCTTGCGCTGGATCAGGTCGAAGTCGATCACGGCGCCGATGCCGGGCACCTGCGGGCAGTGCGCCAGGCCGTCCCGGCCGATCTCGATGTCGTTGAGCAGGCCGTACTTGTGCGCGCCGTGCGGCAGCAGCACCTCGAAGATACGTGGTGTTGGGAATGGCGCAGGCAAAGTGCAGCTGCGCCATGTTGTTGAGCGAGTTGCCGCCGTGGTGCACCTCGTAGTTCATCTGGAAGGCCTGCGCGAGGTGCGCGGTCTTGAGCATGGTGGTGAGGCCGCCCTTCACGGGAATGTCGCCGCGCAGGTAGTCGGTGGCGCGCTCGGTGAGCCACACGGCGTAGGTGCCGATGTCGCCGCTGGGGTATTCGGTCGCCATGATGGGGATGTCGAGCTTCTGGCGCAGCTTGACGTAGGCGTAGATGTCCTCCTCGTTGAGCGGGTCCTCGTACCAGAGGAAGCCCAGCCGCTCGATGGCGCGGCCGACGCGCAGGGCATCGTGGTAGCGGTAGCTCCAGGTTGAATCGAGCATCAGCGTGAAGTCATCGCCCACTGCGCGGCGCACCGCCTCGCACACCTTGATGTCCTCGGCGGGGTTCTGCGGCGGGATGGATCTTGTAGGCCTTCCAGCCGTGCGACTTGAAGGCCGCGGCCTCGCCGACATAGGCCTCGCGGCTGTCGAGGATCTGGCTGGAGGCATAGGCGCCGATGGCCGAGCGATCGGTGCCCAGCAGGCGGTAGAGCGGCACGCCGGCGGCCTTGGCGCAGATGTCCCACAGCGCCGTGTCGCACGCGCCGATCACGCGCAGGCCGGTGACGCGCTGACGCGCGCGCATGGCGGCGTGCAGGTCCTCCCGCGCGCGGGGGTCCTTGCCGATCAGGATCGGGGAGAGGAACTTGATCAGCGCACCGGCGTCGGTCTCGGCGGGGTTGGTGGCGGAGCCGAGGAATGCGTGGCCCTCGATGCCGGCATCGGTGCTGATGCGCAGCAGGCCAAGGTTGCTGCGGCCCGACGTGTTCTGCGAGCCCTGCGAATACTTGGTCGGCGGAATGTCGTCCCAGGCAAACAAGCGTAAGCTCGACGGCATCGATCTTCATGGACAGGCCTCCCGCAACCCGCCTGTCATCCCGGCCGGAGCGAAGCGACGAGCCGGGACCCAGGGCCTGAAGATCGCCGCCGTGAGCTCCTGGGTCCCGGATATTGCGCTTCGCGCAATTCCGGGATGACAGCCGACTAGCCCCGCAGCAGCGCGGCGATGCGCTTGATCGCCTCGCGGATGTTATCGACGGAATTGGCGTAGGAGAAGCGGATGTAGCCCTCGCCGTGGATGCCGAAGCTGGTGCCGGCCACCGTGGCCACGCCGGCCTGCTCCAGCATCTTGTTCTGCAGTTCGCGCGCGCTCATGCCGGTGCCGGTGATGTTGGGGAACACGTAGAACGCACCGCCGGGATCGAGGCAGGTGACGCCGGGGAGCTGGTTCAGCAGCGGCACGATGATGCGGCGGCGCTCGTCGAAGGCGGCCACCATCTTGTGCACCTCGTCCTGCGGACCGTCGAGCGCGGCGATGCCGGCGTACTGGGTCGGCGCATTCACGCAGGAGTGGCAGTTGACGGCGAGCCGCACGACCTTCTCCACCAGCGCCTTCGGCCACACCGAGAAGCCGAGCCGCCAGCCCGTCATGGCGTAGGTCTTGGACCAGCCGTCGAGCACGATCAGGCGGTCACGGATCGAGGGATAGCGCAGGAAGCTCTCGTGCTCGCGGCCGCCGTAGAGCATCTGGCTGTAGATCTCGTCCGACATGACCGCGACGTTGGGATGCTTCTCGAGACCCGCGATGAGCTTGGCGATCTCGTCCTTGCTGGCGGTGCCGCCGCAGGGATTGCCGGGGCTGTTGAGGATGATGAGGCTCGTCTTGGGCGTGATCTGGCTGAGCACCTGATCGGCGGTGAAGCTGAACTGGTTGGCCTCGTTCTGCACGATCGGCACCGGCGTGGCGCCCGTGTACTCGATCATCGAGCGATAGATCGGGAAGCCGGGATCGGGATACATGATCTCCGCACCGGGCTGGCCGAAGATCATGATGGAGAAGAACATCGTCGGCTTGCCGCCCGGCCAGATGACGATGGTGTCGGGGTGCACGTCGACGCCGTGGCGGCGCTTCAGGTCCTTCGCCACCGCCTCGCGCAGCGGCAGGATGCCTTGCGCCGGCGTGTAGCCGTGATGGCCGTCGCGCAGCGCCTTGATGGCGGCTTCGACGATATGCTGTGGTGTCTTGAAGTCCGGCTGGCCGATGCCGAGGTTGATGATCGACTTGCCCTGCCGGCCCAGCGCCTCGGCGCGCGCGAGCACCTCGAAGGCCGTCTCCGTCCCGAGCCGCGCAAGATTGGGCACGAGCTGCAGCATGGCATTTCCCCCGGTTGTGTTCTCGCTCCGGCTCTCCCCACTCACCCGAGCGTATCGATGCGGCAGCGCCGCCGCTGATCGGCGCGGTGTCGAGTGAGGGAGAGGGGACCATACTATGCGCCCGCCTTCGTCTTGGCTTTCACTTTCGCGTCCGCCTCGGCGTCGTCCTTCACGGCATAGGTGTGCTCCGGCGCCGGGAAGGTGCGGTTGCGCACTTCGGTCGCGTAGGACGAGATGGCATTGCGGATGGCCTCGCCGACCTTGCCGAACTCCTTGACGAACTTCGGCACGCGCGGGGACAGGCCCAGCATGTCCTCCATCACCAGGATCTGGCCGTCGCAGCCGGCCGATGCGCCGATGCCGATGGTGGGGATGGGGATGGCCGCGGTGATCTTGCGGGCCAGTTCCTCGGCCATGGCTTCCAGCACGATGGAGAAGGCGCCGGCCTCGGACGACGGCCTTGGCGTCTTCCTCGATGGCGGCCCACTCGTCGCGCACGCGGCCTTGGGTCTTGAAGCCGCCGATGCACGTTGATCGACTGCGGCGTGAGACCGATGTGGGCCATGACGGGGATACCGCGCTCGGTCAGGAAGCGGATGGTCTCGGCCATGCGGCGGCCGCCTTCCAGCTTGATGGCGCCGCAGCCGGTCTCCTTCATGACGTGCGCGGCGTTGCGGAAGGCGACCGACGGGCTCTCCTCGTAGGAGCCGAACGGCATGTCGACCACGACGAGCGCGCGCTTGGCGCCGCGCACGACGGCGCGGCCGTGCATGATCATCAGCTCGAGCGGCACCGGCACGGTCGACTCGTAGCCGTGCATCACCATGCCGAGGCTGTCGCCCACCAGCAGGAAATCCACGAACGGGTCGGCGATGGCCGCGGTGTGCGCGTGATAGGAGGTCAGCGACACGATCGGCTCGCGACCCTTGCGGGCGGTGATCTCCGGCGCGGTGATGCGCTTCTGCGGAACGGGCGATTGCGCTGACATGCGGGGACCTCAGCGGTAGGAGCCTGGCGTTCCCCAACAAATAGCCCATCTGCGCGGCGCTGCAAGGAGGCGAACGTGCACCGCGCGCATGGCGACGATGCGGAAGGGGCAACTGCGCGTTACGCGGCTTCCTGCACGAGTTTCTCGAACAGGCGCGCACCGCGCAGCAGGCGGCCGTCGTCGCCGCGCGGGCCGATGAGTTGCACACCCAACGGCATGCCGTCCGCCTCCAGCAGCGGCAGCGTCACGGCCGGGACGCCGAGGTAGGTCCAGAATGCGCAGAATACCGGGTTGCCGGTCGTATTGTGATCCTTCGGCGCCGGGCCCAGCGCGGCCGGCGTGAGGATCGTGCCGTAGTCGTTGAACAGCTCCTGCAGCGTCTGGTAATGCCGCTTGCGATCTTCCAGCGCCGCCACATAGTCGACGGCATTGACGCGCCGCCCTGCCTCGATGCGTCCGGCGAGCTGCTTGCTGATGAGCTCCGGTGCCCGGTCCAGGATCGGACCATAGTGATGGGCCATCTCGACGTCCTGCACGATGCCGGCCGCCTTGACGCCATCCTCGGTCGCGCTGTCGATGATAATTTCCGTGACGTTGCTGCCGAGCGCTTCGACAAGCTCGCCGAAGGCCTCCTGCATCGCGTGATCCGTATCCTTCCAGGCGTGCGTCTTCACGAAGGCGAGCAGCGGCGGCAGGGTCCAGCCGTCGTTCACGGTTGCCAGCAGGCTTGGCCGGCTGGTGCGACAGGCTCGCGGGGTCCTCGGCGTCGTAGCCCTGCAAGGCGTCGGTCAGCAGCGCCAGGTCCTCGATGGAATGCGCGAACACGCCGAGCGTGTCGAGCGAGGGCGACTGGGTCAGCACGCCGGTCCGCGGGATGACGCCGAACGTCGGCTTGAAACCGTAGGTGCCGCAAAAGGCCGCCGGCCGGATGACCGAGCCGCCTGTCTGCGTTCCGACCGCGAGCGGCACCATGCCGGCAGCCACGGCAGCCGCCGAGCCGCTCGACGAACCGCCGGGCGTATGCTCCACGTTCGCCGGGTTGCGCGTGTGCGACGGCGCGAGGTTCGCAAGCTCGGTCGTGACGGTCTTGCCCAGCACGATCGCACCCGACGCGCCGCAGCGCGGCCACGCATGTCGCGTCGGCGTCGGGACTGGCGGCCCTTGAAGGCGGCGCTGCCGTGCTCGGTCGGCATGTCCGCGGTGTCGATGATGTCCTTGAGGCCGACCGGCACGCCGTGCAGCGGACCGACGCCCTTGCTGGCCTGCCATTCCTGATCGGCCTGCTCGCGCTTGCTCGAGCGCGCGTTCCCGGTCGAGAAACGCCCAGGCGCGGATGGAAGGCTCGAGCTCGTCGATGCGGGCCAGGTACGCCTTGACCAGGGCTTCCGAAGTCAGGTCGCCCTTGGCGATGCGTGCAGCGGCCTCGACGGCCGGCAGTTTGGTCAGGTCAGTCACGCAGCCCCTTTCTCGCAAAACGTCTGCCGCCGGCTAACGCTTGCCGCGACCGTCTTCGCCGTACCGCAGCGTCTGGATGAAATCCCAGATCAGCAGCGCCATCACGAACACGACGATGATGATGAGCGGCGGCGCCGGCACCCACACAACCATGACGGTGAGAAACGCGATCACCATGGCGATGCCGATGATGCCCGAGATGAATGTCATCATGACGTGACCTTTCGATTCTTCGATTGTGCGGTTCCGGCTTTTTTGGCACGGCTGCCACCGCCCCGCTCGAGTGCTTTCACCAGCCATCGCGCCGTACGCAGCAGGCGTGCATCGTTGCCCTTGCGTCCGACCAGCTGCACCCCGATGGGCATGCCATCCTCGTCCTGCAGCAGCGGCAAGGTCACGGCGGGCGTGCCGAGATAGGTCCAGGTGCTGCAGAATACGGGGTTGCCCGTCGCCGTGCCGCGTGGCGCGGGTCCCGGAGCTGCTGGGGTCAGGATGGCGTCGTACTCGTCGAAAACGGCATCGAGGACACCGTTCAGCGACCGCGCTGCCCGCCAATGCCCGTGTGTACTCGACCGCGGGATATGCGCGGCCCTTCTCGATCAAGGCGCGCAGCATCGGGCTCAGCTGGTCGCGCCCCTGCTCGTAGTCGCGATGGAAGTTGTGGGCCATCTCCACCGCCATCACGATGCCGTGCATCTCCACCGCCCGCTCGAAGCCGGCGGAGAGTTCGATCTCGTTGGCGTTTTCGCCCAGGAGCTTCCACCAGTTCGGCAAATGCCGGCCCGGTGACGGCTCGGCGTCGAAACAAATCGTAA
>CAWALW010000006.1:0-285402 GCA_963782855.1 uncultured Alphaproteobacteria bacterium
CCATCCCCTGATGCGGGGGGAGCAATGAACCCGGTACGGACCATGTGCCGCTCGATCACCTCGCCGATCGCCGCAATCAGGCTCGGCACATAGCGGCCGCCCATCCATTGGCCGCCTTGCGGATCGAAAATCGCCTTCAGCTCCTCGACGACAAACGTTACGTCGCCGCCGCGCCGAAAGACGGCGCTGATCATGCGCGTGAGCGCGACTGTCCACGCGTAGTGTTCGAGGTTCTTGGTATTTATGAACACCTCGAAGGGACGTCGGCGCCCATCCCGCTCTTCGATGTCGTTGATCGTGATGTAGAGCGAATGGTCGCTGCCGGGCCAGCGCAGTTTGTAGGTGTAGCCCGCGAGCACGGGCTCGCGCTCGAGCGGCTCTGTCATGCGCACGACGCCCGCGGTCGTACCGGCAGCCGAACGCCGCCGCGCTACGGCAGCATTGGCTCCCTCTGACTTGGCTGGTGAGCTCTGCGCGGTTGTGGCTTCCGGTGCCGTGGACACCACCCGGCTCAGGACCGACCCGGTGATCGCGTTCGGGCGATAGGTCGTGCAACCCTTCAGACCCAGATCATAAGCTTCCAGGTAGATGTCCTTGAAGGCCTCGAAGCTGATGTCGGCGGGACAGTTGATGGTCTTGGAGATGGAACTGTCCACATGCCGCTGCAACGCCGCCTGCATCGCGAGGTGTTCACGGGGCGTCAGGTCCTCGGCCGTGATGAACGCTTCCGTCAGCGGCCTGTCCGGACCGAACCGGTGCCGGAACAGCGCATGGGCATAGTCCTCCACCGGCTCCGTGCGCGACGTCCCGTCCCGCTCCAGCACGCGCCGCTCGTAGCTGAAGTCGAACACCGGTTCCACACCGCTCGAGACGTTTCCGGCCAGGAGGGAGATGGTGCCTGTTGGCGCGATCGAGGTGAGCAGTCCGTTGCGAATGCCATGTTTCTCGATTGCGCTCCGCACGTCCTCAGGCAGCCGTTGCACTTGCGCGGTCGCCAAGTACTTCTCAGCGTCATAGAGCGGGAACGCGCCTTTCTCGCGCGCCAGTTCCGCGCTGGCGCGGTAGGCGGCGACCTCGATCAGGGTCATCCAGCGCTCCGCCAGGGAAACCGCCTCCGGGGTCCCGTAGCGCACCCCGGCAAGAATCAGGGCGTCGGCAAGGCCGGTGACGCCCAGCCCTATCCGCCGTTTCGGCCTTGGCCTCGTGCTCTTGCGCGGGCAGCGGGTAGTTGGAAACGTCGATCGCATTGTCGAGAAAGCGCACTGCCGTGCCGGTCAATGATGCCAGCCGATCCTCGTCGAGCCGCGCGTCGGCGCTGAACGGCTTCTCTACCAGTCTTGCAAGGTTGATGGACCCGAGCAGGCAGGCGCCGTAGGGCGGAAGGGGTTGTTCGCCGCACGGGTTGGTGGCGCTGATCGTCTCGCAATAGGCCAAGTTGTTTTGCGCATTGATCCGGTCGATGAACACCACGCCGGGTTCGGCATATTCGTAGGTCGCCCGCATGATGCGATCCCACAGCGAACGCGCATCCACCGTGCGGTAGGTCTTTCCATCGAACACAAGGTTCCAGGGGTCGCCGTTGCGGACGGCGCTTACGAATGCATCCGTCACCAGCACCGACAGATTGAAGTTCCTCAGCCGCGCCGGCTCGGCCTTGGCATCGATGAAGGCTTCGATATCCGGATGGTCGCAGCGGAGCGTGGCCATCATCGCCCCGCGCCGCGCGCCTGCCGACATGATCGTGCGGCACATCGCATCCCACACGTCCATGAAGCTGACAGGCCCGGAGGCGTCGGCCCCGATGCTTCTCACCAGCGCACCCTTGGGGCGCAGCGTGGAAAAGTCGTGCCCTATGCCGCCGCCCTGCTGCATGGTGAGCGCGGCTTCCTTGACGTTCTCGAATATGGACGCGAGGTCGTCGTCGATCCGCCCCATCACGAAGCAGTTGAAGAGCGTCACTCCGCGCCCTGAGCCCGCACCCGCGAGGATGCGTCCGGCCGGAAGAAAGGCGAGGTCGCCCATGGCTTGCGCAAAGGCACTGCGCCCAACGCGCGCGGTCTCGCTTTGGCTCGGCGGCGGCAACGGCTTTTGCCACCCTCTCCCAGGTGTCCGTGAGTTCGCGATCCGCGGGCGCGCCGTCGGCTGCCCGCAGGCGATATTTCATGTCCCAGATGCGCTGGGAGATGGCGGGCAGCGGGGGCGTGATGTCACGCATTGCCGGGTGATCTTTTGGTGCGAGCTTGCCGGCCCCGTGATGCAAGGCGGCCGGTCAAGGAAATGTATGTGTTCTCTTTTTGTTCGTCAAGAGACGAAGGCGCTTCGAACCGGCTTTCCAATCCCACAGTTAAGCGCGGACGAAAAAAAATCGAGGCCGGGGAATATCGGAACTCCGGAAGCCGTTGTATCGCCGACCCGCTCAACCCCGCACCAGTGGGTCAACTGATCAGAGCGCCTCCACCCGCACGGGGCGCTCTGATTTTGTTTTGCGGGCTCCCACCCCGCTCAGGTTTCAGCAGTTGCCGGCATCGCCGTTTGCGTTGGAGGCAGCGGTGGTGGGTTGGGTGAAGAGCGCGCTTCGGCGATTAGCCGTCCACACGCGCTCTCGATGCGCTCCTGTATCAGCACACGCGCTTGCGCTCGCGGCAGGCCGGCCGGAATTGGGTCGAGTATCTCGACGATGATTGTTCCGGGATAGCGCAAAATGCTGCGCCGTGGCCAGAAAAGACCCGAGTTTAAGGCCAACGGTACGCAGGGCAGGCCGAGGCCCTCGTAGAGAGCGACGAAGCCTGGCTTATAATCTGGTGGTGCACCCGGAGGTCGCCGCGTTCCCTCGGGGAAAATCACGATCTCGCGTCCCTGAGCTCCTCTGTCGCGCGTCCGTCGCGGATCATCGCCTTGAGCGCACTCGGTCCTCTGTCACGCTTGACGAAGATGTGCTCGAACTTGTGGGAGAACCACCCATAGAACGGTATCCAACCGAGCTCCGCCTTCATCACCATGGCCGGATCGCGAAACACGGGAATGAGGCCGAACGTGTCCCAGGCAGACTGATGCTTGGAGGCGACGAGGCATGCGCCGTCAGGAATCTTTTCCCGCCCTCGCACCTCCACTCGCGTGCCGCAGATCATTTTCAGCCACCACAGGCTGGTGAGGCCATGCAGCCGCAAGCCTTCCATCGCCCAGCGGCGAGGGCCCAGCAGCAGCCAGCTGCCAAGCACGAGAAAGAGGGCCGTGTTGACGTAGAAGACGATCAGGAAGGCAAGGGACCTAGCGAGTAGCAAGTTCCGATCTCCCTGTCGGCCGCACGCAAACGGTCGCTGATCTACGCCGCCTCGCTCTCCCACCGCGTGACGCGCTCGATGCAGTAGCGGGCGGCCGACGGCAGGAATTTGAGATACTCCCACAGGAGCACACGCGCCGTATAGGCATCCGCCCACCATCGCTGCGCATGAAGTCTGTGTGGGACCACGGGATGGGGGAGCAAGCGTCACGCCGGGCATCGCGCGCGCGAGTTCCACCAGGCTGCGCGGCATATGATAGCTGGAAGTTACCAGGATCAACCGCTTGAAGCCTCGCGCCTTCGCCCAGGCCTTCGTTTCGTCGGCATTTCTGGTTGTGGAAGAGGCGTAGTCGATATCCACGCAGCAGGCGAACAATCGCTCCGAGAGCTCGCTGATGCGTTGCAAGCTTTCCAGTGTCGTTTGCGGATTTACGCCAGAGATCAGCAGCCGAGTGCCCCGACCCTCCGCAAGGAGTTTGGCAGCTGCGACGAGCCGCAGTTCGCCGCCCGTCAAGACGACGATCGCTTCGGCGCGGTTGGACGGTGAGGAACTATACTGAGCGACCGCGCGGGCAAACAGAACGAAGCCGGCGGCAAATGCCAGCACGACGGTGCCCAGTACGGCGCCTAGTACCGCTATGCGTCGCGCCACAACACCTCTGCGCATTTCCGGCGTGGTGAGAAGCCCATGGCCGCTAACCTAGCAGAACTCCGATCCCTCGCGGCTGGCGACGGTCAACACAGTTGTGACGGCCGCCCAACCCAATGCCGTAGACCGAACAGAATTAATGCTGGCTATTCAATATGCGATACACGCCAAGACGGGAGGTCAGCATGCACAGCGCCGCGATCACAAGGACCACGATCCCGAGCAGAAAATAACCCGGCGCGTCGAGGGTCGCGATCCCGATCAATCGCCGGATCTCGGCGATTGTGACCGCACCTCCGCCCATAATTTCCATGACGGCGGGCATGGCAAGGAACACGAGGGTGGCCCAGAGGGCGCCCACGACACCCGCGCGCACGCCGAGGCGCAGGAAATGCCGCTCGAACTCTCGAGCTATGAGGCGGTCCGTGGCGCCCACGAAGTGCAGGACCTCGACGATGTCGCGGTTTGAAGCCATCGCGCTCTTCGTCGCCGATACAATGATCGCCGTCGTCGCAGCGCCGACAAGGAGCAGGATCGCCAAGCCCCCAAGCGCGAAGGAGCGGGTGATCGTGCGGATCTGCTGCTGCCAGCGCCTGTGATCGTCGAGGGAGACGCCTGGAAATTGGTTCGTCAACGCGGCGCGGAGGATGTCGAGGTCGGGTGGCGCGCGCCGATCCAGCTCAATTGCGATCAAGCGCGGCACCGGCAAGGCCTGCAGTGAATCCGTTTGTCCGAGCCAGGGCTCAAGCAGTTGCGAGGTGTCGGCGATACTCAGCGCCTTCACCGTCGCGATGCCCGGCTGACTGGAGAGAAAGCCCGTGACCTCGGCCACCAGCTTGTCGGTTTCGGCCCGATCACGTGTGTCGATCTGTACCGTCACCTCGCTGGCGATGTCGCGCAGCCACGCCGAGGCCGACTGGTTCATCATGTATACCGCTCCCGCCGTCAGGGAAGCGAGGAAGCACATGATGGTGATGACGACCGTCAGCGACCGTCCCGTCACGGAGCCTGCAGGGACGATCGGGGTGTTGGTGAGATTTCGAGCCGATCGCCGCGTACGGCCTTCGCCGCGCTCCTGGTCCGGGCGCGGCGGCGACTGCGTTCGCCCGGTCGCGGGACCGGTCCGCACGGTATCATAGTCGGCGTCCATGCGCGGGTGCCCATGCGGAATCGTCGGGTGGCCCGTCGGCCTGTCAAACGATCCGGACATGTCCGTCGTGCAGCTCCAGACGCGGCGCCTTGGTCTGGCGCATGAGTTGATGATCGTGTGTCGCTATCAGCACCGAAGTGCCCAGCCGGTTCAGCTCTACAAAGAGACGCAAGAGCCTGCGGGCCATCTGGGGGTCGACGTTACCGGTCGGTTCGTCCGCCAGCAGCAGTTCCGGCTTGTTGATGACGGCGCGCGCGATAGCCGCGCGCTGCTTTTCTCCGCCTGAAAGCACCGAAGGCGCAGAATGCATGCGGTCACCCAGCCCGACCCACTGCAACAGGTCGGTCACGTCCTCGCGGTAGTCGGACACACGCTTGCCGGTCACGCGCAACGGCAGGGCCACGTTCTCCCAGGTTGTCATGTGATCGAGCAGGCGGAAGTCCTGGAAGACGATGCCGACGCGCCGTCGGAGTTGAGCGCGCCTTGCGGGTGTCACGCGCGAGATGTCGTGACCGAAGACATGGATGGCCCCGCGCGTCGGCTGGATCGACATGAAAAGGAGGCGAAGCAGCGAGGTCTTGCCGGAACCCTGACGGGCCCGTCAGGAAGTGGAAGGATCCCGGACGCAAATGGAACGACACATCGTGCAGCACCTCGCTGCCGCGGCCGTACTTCAAACCTATTCCGTTCAGTCTGATCACGCGAAAAACTCTTGCGCCCCATCAAGACGTGGGCTCATTACCCTCATAAGCCTCGCGGAGGAAGCGGAAATCAATGGCCACGATTATGGCGGACTGATGGGTTCGCCCAGGCTAGCTGACCTCCAGAGAGCAGCGTTCCACGATGGGTTGAGGCAGGAGCGATGGGCGAGGAAGACCTGTTTGTCGAGGTGGTTTTCTCCGCCAAGGCCATCGCCGAGCGTCTGGATGCCTTGGTGGAGGACATACGGGAAGCTGGCTCCCAGCAGCTGCTCGTGGTGCCGATACTCAAGGGCAGCTTCATGTTCGCTGCCGACCTGATCCGAACAATGCATGCGGCAGGACTGGCACCGGAGATCGATTTCCTGTCTCTGGCGAGCTATGGCGAGGCGGAACGATCATCTGGCAGCGTGAGGATCGTTCGGGACATCGAAAGTGATGTTTGCGGGCGCGACGTGCTGCTCGTCGACGACATATTGGAGTCCGGCCGGACGCTCGCTTTCGCCAAGACATATCTTTCCGAGCGGGGCGCGATGCGCGTCCGAACTTGCGTCCTGCTGGATAAGCCTGTTCCACGTGCCGCCCCGATAGTGGCAGACTACATCGCGTTCGTATGTCCCAACGAGTTTGTGGTAGGCTACGGCATGGACCTCGCCCATCGCTATCGCGAGTTGCCCTACGTCGGGCGGCTTGTGCGGCGCTGAAGCTTGCCGAGGAGACCCTGATGGCTCGCATTCTTCTGGCCGACGACGATGCCGCCACCCGCGATCTCGTGCAAAGAGCGCTGGCCATCGACGGTCACGCCGTCACACCTACGACGGATGGTACCGAGGCGCTCGAAAAGCTGCAGGAAAATCCGGCAGGGTTCGATCTCCTCATCTCTGACGTGCAGATGCCGGCCATGGATGGCATCGCGCTGGCCGAGCAAGGCCTGACGGTTGCTCCGGGCCTGCGCGTGATCCTGATGTCGGGCTTTGTGGGCGAACTCGATCGTGCGGGACACCTCAAAGGTAAGCTCTCTCACGTGTTAACGAAGCCGTTTTCTCTGGATGAGATCAGAAGTGCCGTGAGGGGTGCCCTCGGTTGAGGCGCTAGGCTTCCGATCCGGCCTTGTTCGCGGACCGGCGGTAGGGGCTGGCCTTGTAGGCGCCGAGAATGTGCAGCTTCGCTGGAGAAGAAGCCCAGCTCCTCGAGCGCTCGGGCTACCGGTGGATCATCCGGGTGGCCCTCGACATCGGCGTAGAACATGGTCGCCACGAAGCGGCCGCCGAGCTGGTAGCTCTCGAGTTTCGTCATGTTGACGCCGTTGGTCGCGAAACCTCCCATAGCCTTGTAGAGCGCCGCGGGCACGTTGCGCACCCGGAAGATGAAAGTCGTCACGATCGGGCCGTCGCCTGCCCTGGCGTCACCAGGCTTGTCAGCGAGCACAACGAAGCGCGTGGTATTGTGCTGCTCGTCCTCGATATCCGGCTTGAGAATTTTCAGCCCGTAGATCTCGGCCGCCAGCGAAGACGCAATGGCCGCCAGCGTCGGATCATTCGCTTCCGAAACGATACGCGCCGACCCCGCCGTGTCAGCCTCCGGCACAGGCCTCAGCCCCAGGCGACGCAAGGTCGTGCGGCACTGACCGAGGGCCTGCGTGTGCGACAGCGCCTTGGTCACGGTGGACAAGGTGGCGCTCGGGATCGCCAACAGCTGGTGACGCACGCGCAAGAAATGTTCGCCGACGATGTGCAATCCCGCGCCAGGCAGCAGATGGTGAATGTCTGCCACGCGCCCGGCAACGGAGTTCTCGATCGGGATCATGGCGTAGCGGACATCGCCACCTTTCACTGCTGCCAGTGCGTCCTCGAACGTGGCGCAGGGCACCACCTCGCCTTTCGGGAACACCTCACGGCAAGCGAGGTGCGAGTTGGCGCCGGGCTCGCCCTGATAGGCGACGCGTAGTGCGCCGCTACGCTCGCGCGCGGCACTTGGCTTCGCCTTGGTGGAAAGCGGCTTGGTCTTACGGTCGATCATCGGTGCTGGGTTGGAAAGGCGCGCTACGCGGCAAGAACGCGGCGAGCGAACTCAAGATCTTCCGGAGTATTTACTTCGACCGGAATGCTGTCAACGAGTGTCACGTCGATGCGCATGCCGTCCTCGAGGGCGCGGAGCTGCTCGAGCTGCTCGCGCACCTCCAAAGGGGAGGGCTTTAGCGATACGAACCTCTCCAGCGCCGCGCGGCGATACGCGTACATGCCAAAATGGTGCAAGAGCGGTCCGGGCCCGTGGGGTGCGGTTGCGCGCGTAAAGTAGAGCGCCCGCAGGCGCCGCGGCACGCCGGTAGGCGTGGCCACCACCTTCACCGAGTTGGGGTTTGTCCAGTCGGACGCGTTCGTCATCTCTGCTGCGATGGTGGCGATGTCAGGCCCCTGCTGCTGCACTGGGGCAAGGCACTGGCGCGGTAGATCGGCGTCCATGCCGGGAAGATCACCTTGAAGGTTGAGGACGAAGTCGTATTGCCGGTCCGGATCGACTTGGCTCACCGCCTCGAAGACGCGATCGGAGCCGGAAACGTGATCCGGTCTCGTCATGACCGCTTCGCCCCCGGCACCGCGTACTGCGGCCACCACGCTGTCAGCGTCCGTAGCGACAACGACGCGTCCGACGGCTCGCAGCCATTGCCCGGCGCCACACACGCACGATCATCGGTATTCCGCCGATGTCGGCCAACGGCTTGTCCGGCAGCCTGGTCGACTGCAGGCGAGCCGGAATGACTACGAGTACTCGGGACATTGGGCCATCCTGCCCGGTGACAATTCGCCTCGGGGGTAGCTCCTAGAACGGACCTCAGTGCGGTTGCAAGCGCGGTCGCGACTTTCTATAGTGGCCGGCGTTCGCGGCAGCTGTGGCCGGGCGCGGCCGTGCGCGTTGCTCACCGGGGGTCGTACAATCCACATGGATGGTTTCGAGCTCAATAAGATCGCCGGCGCGGTCCTTACGGCAATGCTGGTCATAGCCGCCAGCAAGACTGTGCTCGATACCTCGTTCAAGAAGCATAGCCCTGAGAAAGCTGGGTGGGCGCTTCCTGTTGAAGCCCCCGGTCCTAAGAAGCCGGCCGAGCCCGAGGCCCCATTCGATGTCGCGGCCGTATTGGCCCTGCTCCCGAAGGCCAACGCAGACAACGGCCAGGCCGTGTTCAAGAAATGCTTGGCCTGTCACACGCCCGACAAGGGCGGCCGGAACCTCGTTGGCCCCAACCTCTGGGGCGTCGTTGGCCGCAAGATCGGCGAGGCCCCGGGTTTCGGGTTTTCGGAAGCTATGAAGAAGCACGGCGGCTCATGGACTTGGGAGGAATTGGCAAAGTATCTCCACAGCCCCGTCACGGCCGTACCGGGCAACAAGATGCAGTTCCCGGGCGTCAAGGATAGCCCGGACTTGGCCGATCTTCTGGTCCACTTAAGGAAGCTTTCGGATTCGCCGGCCGCGCTGCCGCAATAGTCCTATCATTCGGTGATGGCCACGCTCCTGCTTGCGCGGCATTTATCCGCTGCATGACGAAGGATTCACTTGGCGGTCCCAGCCACGACCCGTCATATTTGTTGGATCGCAAGCGCCGGAGGCGCAGACTTTAGTGGGAAGGACACCCGAGGCGTATGGCCCGCGTTTTGAGCCTTGTGCTTGCCTCGATTGCTTGCCTTCTCCTGCTTGCCCCCCCTGAGGCGGTTGCTTCCGACAATTCGAGCGAACACGCGAAGCATCACGCGCTTTCGCTGATAGACGCACCCGAATACGGACCCAACTTTCCCCATTTCAAGTGGGTCAACCCCAGCGCCCCAAAGGGCGGCCGCGTGCGGCAATGGGCGATGGGCACTTTCGATTCCCTCAACCCTTTCCCGATCAAGGGAAACGCTGCCGGCGGTGTGCGCCTGATCTACGATACATTGATGTCTTCCAGCCCCGATGAGCCCTCGACGGCTTATGGGCTAATCGCAGAGTGGGTCTCGTATCCGGCTGACTTTTCCTCTGCGACCTTCCAATTGCGGTCTGGCGCCAGGTTCCACGACGGCAAGCCCATAACACCCGAAGACGTCATCTTTTCCCTGGAGGCGATCAAGAAGGCCTCACCTCGCTTCGCGTTCTACTACAAGAACGTTACCGGCGCAGAGCCTGTCGGGGAGCATCAGGTCAGGTTTCTGTTCGACGTGAAGGGCAACCGCGAACTGCCGATGATCGTCGGCGAGCTACCGATCTTGCCCAAGCACTTCTGGTCTTCCACGGGATCCAACGGCGAACCGCGCGATCTCTCGAAATCGACGCTCGAAATTCCGCTTGGATCTGGCCCCTATCGGATCAAGGAAGTCGATGCCGGGCGCACAATCGCCTACGAGCGTGTCCAGAATTGGTGGGCGAAAGATTTGCCCGTCGCAAAGGGGCAGTGGAACTTCGATGAGATCAGGGTGATCTACTTTCGCGATCGCGCGCCAGCCTTTCTGGCGTTTCAAGCCGGGGAGCTCGACTACTGGCGCGAGTCGAGTGCCAAGTTTTGGGCGACAGGCTACGACTTCGACGCAGCGAAGCGCGGCCTTGTGAAAAAGCATCGGCTGCCGGTCAAGGGTGTCGCGCCGATGCAGTCTTTTGCGTTCAATACGCGCAAGCCGCAGTTCCAGGACCGCCGTGTTCGCCAAGCGTTCAACCTCGCCTATAACTTCGAGCGCGCCAACGCGACGTTGTTTTACGACGAGTATAACCGCGTCGGCAGCTATTTCGAAGGTTCGGAGCTGAAGGCTGTAGGCCTGCCGAAGGGTCGTGAGCTCGAAATTCTCAATGAGGTGCGCGAGCAAATTCCGCCCGAGGTGTTTACTGCGCAGTGGATGAACCCCGTCAACGCGACACCCGAGGATGCTCGCAAGAATCTGGCAATAGCCAGCAAGCTTCTGGCCGAGGCCGGTTACCAGTCGAAGGGGGGCGTTTTGACGAACGCCGCTGGCGTCCAACTCACCGCCGAGTTTCTGCTGGCGCAGCCGGATTTCGAACGCATCGTCCTGCCCTACATCCAGGACTTGCAGAAGCTCGGGATCAAAGCCAGCGTTCGCACCGTCGACACGTCGCAATATCAGCGGCGCATCGATTCATTCGACTTTGACATTGTCGTTCAATCCTTCCCGCAATCTTTGTCGCCCGGTAACGAGCAGCGGGACTATTGGGGTTCGGAGGCAGCAGGCAAGGAGGGGAGCCGCAACGTGATCGGCATCAGGAATGCCGCGATCGATAAGCTCGTCGATCGCATCATCCTGGCGCCGAACCGCGCGGATCTGGTTGCCGCCACTCAGGCCTTGGATCGGGTGCTGCTCTGGAACCACTACGTCGTGCCCCAGTGGCATACGCCCTTCGATAGGCTGGCGATATGGGATCGCTATGGGCGGCCCGAGAAGTCTGCCGTCGCGAGATTCGTCCTTTCTGCGTGTGTGGTGGTGGGATGACGCGGCAGCCCAGAGGCTCGCCAAAGCGCGTGGTTCCTGACCAAGGCGGCACTGCCGGCTTGCTGAAGTGAGGCAATGGCCACCTATCTCCTCAAGCGCATCCTGCTCATCATCCCGACGCTCTTCGGGATCATGCTGATCAGCTTTGCCGTAATCCAGTTTGCGCCCGGCGGCCCGATTGAACGGGTGATCGCTCAACTTTCGGGGACGGACGTATCCGCCACCGCGCGCATTGGCGGCTCCCAAAGCGATAGCTTGTCGCCCTCGTCTCAATCGCAGATGGGCCAAGCCGAGGTGGCGCCCAAGTATCGCGGCGCGCAAGGCCTCGATCCGGAATTCGTCAAGCAGCTTGAGAAGCAGTTCGGTTTCGACAAGCCGACACACGAGCGCTTCTTCATCATGATGAAGAGCTACCTGCTGTTCGACTTCGGCAAGAGCTATTTCCGCGACGTTAGCGTACTGCAACTCATCAAGGAGAAGCTGCCGGTCTCCATATCCCTCGGCATCTGGATGCTGCTTATCACGTATCTCGTCTCCATCCCTCTCGGCATTCGCAAGGCCATGCACGACGGGGAGAAGTTCGATACCTGGACCTCCGGGTTCCTGGTCATCGGCTATGCGATACCCGGCTTCCTCGTGGCCGTGTTCCTGCTTGTGGTTTTTGCGGGGGGATCGTTTGTGCAATGGTTTCCGTTGCGCGGCCTCACCTCGGACAACTGGCACGAGCTTTCGCTGCTGGGCAAGGTGATCGACTATTTCTGGCACCTTACGTTGCCGCTGATTGCAATGACGCTCGGCGCGTTCACGACGATGACCTTCCTGACCCGCAACGCGTTTCTCGATGAAATTCGCAAGCAGTACGTTCTTACAGCGCAGGCCAAGGGCCTCGGACAGCGCCAGGTCCTCTACGGGCATGTCTTCCGCAATGCCATGCTGCTGATCATCGCCGGCTTTCCCGGCGCGTTCATCCACGCCTTCTTCTCGGGGTCGCTGCTTATCGAAACCATCTTCAATCTTGACGGAATTGGGCTGCTCAGCTTCGAGAGCGTCATCAATCGCGACTACCCGGTGGTTTTCGCCAGCATCTACATCCTCGCTCTGCTGGGCTTGGGGTTGAACCTGCTGTCGGATTTTATCTACACGCTCGTTGACCCACGCATCGACTTCGAGACGCGGGAGGTGTGAGGGTGGACACCCGCGTCGAGGAGACATCGGCTGTCGGGAGCGGGTCCCCGGGTGCGCGGCTTGCAAACAACCGGTGGTCGGAGTTCCTCAAGCTTTCGCCCCTCAATCGCCGTCGCTGGCGCAACTTCAAGGCAAACCGGCGGGGCAGTTGGAGCCTGCGCATCTTTCTTGCGCTGTTCGTTGTCACCCTCTTTGCCGAGTTCGTCTCCAACGATCGCCCCATCGTCGCCTACTACAAGGGGGAGATGCTTTTTCCCGTGTTCGTCGACTATCCAGAGTCGAAGTTCGGAGGATTCCTCGCGGTCACCGATTACAAAGACAAAGTGATCCTGGACGAGATCGAGAAGCACGGCTGGGCGATCTGGCCGCCTATCGGCTACTCCTACAATTCGATCAACTTCGACTATCCACGGATCAAGAACGCGACGGGCCAGTGTTTGGGTTTCCCCGGTCCGCCGTCGTGGTGGACTAAAGCGGAGTTGTGTGATGCGCCGGACGATCAGCTCGCCAGGTACCATGCGCTAGGCAACCGCAACTGGCTTGGCACCGACGACCAAGGTCGTGATGTGCTGGCGCGGCTCATCTACGGCTTTCGAATATCGGTGCTGTTCGGCCTGCTGCTCACCATTCTCTCTTCGATCATTGGCGTCGTTGCCGGCGCAGTGCAGGGCTACTTCGGCGGCCGCGTCGATCTCGATATTCCAGCGGTTCCTGGAAATCTGGTCGTCCATTCCATCGCTGTTCGTTCTGATCATCGTCTCTTCGGTGCTGGTGCCCGGTTTCTGGACGCTGCTCTTCGTCCTTCTCCTCTTCCATTGGGTCTATCTGGTGGGCGTCGTACGCGCCGAGTTCCTGCGCGGCCGGAATTTCGAGTATGTGACCGCGGCGCGGGCGCTGGGCCTGTCCGACGCGCGCATCATGTTCAAGCACTTGCTTCCGAATGCGGTGGTGGCGACGCTCACTTTCCTGCCATTCAAGCTCTCCGGCTCCATCACCGCGCTGACGGCGCTGGATTTCCTGGGGCTCGGGCTTCCGCCGGGGTCGCCATCGCTTGGCGAGCTTCTCGCCCAGGGCAAGGCCAACCTGCAGGCGCCCTGGCTCGGGCTCGCCGCCTTCGTATCGATCGCCGGCCTTCTAACGCTGCTGATTTTCGTCGGCGAGGCCGTGCGCGACGCCCTGGATCCGCGGAAGACGTTCCGATGACCACGTCGCGCGAAGCGCCTTTGGTGGATGTACGCGATCTCTCCGTGGAGTTCCGCTCGGGCGACGACCCTATCGAAGCTGTAAAGCGCGCTAGCTTTCATATCGACAAAGGTGAGATCGTCGCACTTGTCGGCGAGTCGGGGTCGGGGAAGACGGTGTCAGCGCTGTCGATCCTCAAGCTGCTGCCCTATCCGGCCGCGCACCATCCGACCGGTGAGATACTCTTCGGCGGCCAGGACCTGCTGAAGGCGTCCAACGCCGCAATGCGCGACATTCGCGGCGAGAAGATCTCCATCATCTTCCAGGAGCCGATGACCTCGCTCAACCCACTGCACACGATCCTCAAGCAGGTGGGCGAGATCATGAAACTGCACCACGGCATGGACGACGCAGCCGTGCGCAAGCGTGTGATCGAGCTATTGCAGAAAGTGGGAATTGCCGATCCCGAAAAGCGCCTCAACGCCTATCCCTATCAGCTCTCGGGTGGGCAACGTCAGCGGGTGATGATTGCCATGGCTCTGGCAAACGAGCCCGATCTCCTCATAGCGGATGAGCCTACCACGGCCCTCGATGTCACGATCCAGGCCCAGATCCTGGAACTGCTCAAGAGCCTGCAGCGTGAGACCGGCATGGCCATGCTGCTTATCACGCACGACCTTGGCGTGGTGCGCAAGATGGCCGACCGCGTCTACGTGATGAATGCGGGTGAGATCGTCGAGACCGGTCCGGCCGCAGAGGTGTTCGACCGCCCCAAACACGCGTACACGCGTCATCTCATCTCAGCGGAGCCGAAAGGTGAGCCCCCGCGCAGCAATCCTGCGGCACCTGTTATCCTCGAGACGGAAAACCTCAAGGTGTGGTTTCCCATACGCAAGGGCCTGCTGCGCCGGACTGTCGACTATGTGAAGGCGGTCGATGGCCTGTCGCTGAAGTTGCGCGCCGGCGAGACGCTGGGTGTGGTTGGCGAATCCGGATCGGGCAAGACGACGCTGGGGCTGGCGCTGTTGCGCCTCGTTTCGTCCGAGGGTCCGATCGCCTACGTCGGCAAGCGCATCGATGGCCTTGCCTCCCGCGCCATGCGGCCTCTGCGCAAGGAAATGCAGGTCGTCTTTCAGGACCCCTACGGTTCGTTGTCGCCGCGCCTTTCGGTTAGTCAGATCATTGAGGAGGGCCTGCTGATCCAGAGCCCCTCGATGGGCTTCGATGAGCGACGCGCCCGAGTTGGCGTAGCGCTGAAGGAAGTGGGCCTCGATCCCGACGGCCAGGATCGCTATCCCCACGAGTTCTCCGGCGGCCAGCGGCAGCGTATCGCAATTGCGCGCGCCATGGTCCTGGAACCGAAGTTCGTTCTCCTGGACGAACCGACCAGTGCGCTCGACATGTCCGTGCAGGCACAGATCGTGGATCTATTGCGCGACCTGCAGCGCCGTCACGACCTCGCGTATCTTTTCATCAGCCATGATCTCAAGGTCGTCCGCGCGCTTTCCAACTACACGGTGGTCCTAAAGAACGGGCGCGTCGTGGAAGAGGGTCCGTCGGAGGAGATTTTTGCGAATCCGCGCGAGCCGTATACGAAGGCGCTGCTTGCCGCGGCTCTCGATCTGACCGTGGTGGACCGTACCGCGGTAGCCAGCTAAGCATTGTCGCATGACGCTTCTCATCGCCTGCAGCTCGCGCGCGGAGCAATTTGCAGCCGAGGTGAGGGAGCTTGATCCGGATCTCGAGATCCGTATCGCTCCCAACATCGGCAATGCGCAGGACATCCGCTACGCGCTGGTCTGGCAGCCGCCGCCGGGACTGCTGCATACGCTGCCTGCATTGCAGCTCATCGTGTCGGTCGGCGCCGGTGTCGATTCCCTTCTCGATGATCAGACGTTGCCCGTTGTGCCGCTCGTTCGCTTCGTCGACGCCGACCTGACGGCGCGGATGGCGGAGTACGTTGCCCTCCACGTCCTCTTTCATCATCGTCGCATGTCGGAATTCCGCGAGCTTCAGTTGCGGCATGTCTGGAAGTATCTGCCTGAGCCTGCTGCCCGCGACATCCGTGTCGGCATCATGGGTCTCGGCGTTCTTGGCGCTGCCGCCACCCGTGCGCTGCAGCCGTTCGGCTATCAATTGCGCGGTTGGTCCCGCATGGCCAAGACCATCGAGGGCATGACTTGCTTCGCAGGCAACCACCAGCTCGACGCATTCCTTGCCGAGACCGACATCCTGGCCGCCATCCTGCCGCTGACGCCGCAAACGCGCGGGCTGCTGAACAGGTCGCTGTTCGCGAAGATCTCGCAACGCGGCCGAAGTCCTCTCTTGCCGGGTCCGGTGCTTATCAATGCAGGCCGCGGGGGATTGCAGGTCGATGCGGACATCATCGCAGCCCTTAGTGCGGGCGAACTGTACGCTGCATCACTAGACGTCTTCGAAACGGAGCCGCTGGCTCCGAATAGTCCACTCTGGTCGCATCCACGGGTTGTCGTCACGCCGCACAATGCCGCCGAGAGTTCGCCGTCGGCGATTGCCCGTTACGCAGTGCGTCAGATCAGATCGCTCAGGCAAGGCGGGCGACTTGAGAACGTGGTGCACCGCGCGCGCGGCTACTGATCTCTTGCGCGGTCTCTGCCCAGAGAAAGACGTATTGCGGGACCACAATCACTGATTGTTGTCGCTGGCAATGCTCGCCATGCATGTCTCGCGGGATCGGGATACGCGGTGATCGGGAGGCCAGCGGGGCAGGCGACAGCAGAAGTCATCCAATTGACCTTGAGTGAAGTGGTCCGCGGGGCCGCCGCGCTCGGAACGTATGCCCGGCCCTCGGCCGTGCGCCTACTTGGCATGACCGACCGGGGTGTCGGCTAATGGGGAGCAGAGAATGTCGATGAGAGCGTTTGCAGGAATCATGTTGGGTCTGCTGGGACTTGCCGTCTGGCTTCCCGCCCCAAGCGCCGCGCAGATGGAGGACAAGCCCCCGAAGCGCTCGGCCGCAGTGAAGAAAGCGGCTGCTCCGGCGACCGTTCATAAGCTGGCGATCCAGGTCAACCAGAACGACCCGGCAGTGATGAACCTCGCGCTCAACAACGTGAAGAACGTCATCGATTACTACAAGGAGAAGGGTCAGAAAGTTGCAATCGAGGTCGTCACTTATGGCCCCGGATTGCACATGCTGCGATCCGACACGAGTCCGGTAAAGGATCGCATCGTGCCGATGGCGCTTGAACATTCGAACGTGACATTCGTGGCGTGCGCCAATACCCAGGCCAACCAGAGCAAGGCCGAGGGCAAGCCAGTACCGATCATGAGCGAGGCCAAGTTGATGCCGTCAGGCGTCATACGTCTCATGGAACTGCAGGAAAAAGGCTACGCCTACATCCGGCCGTGATCTGGCAGTGGGCATCGTTGTGCCGGGAGCGGGCCCGGCCAAGGAAGCGAAGGAGCTACGAGCTTACTTCCAACTGACGTAGAGGGCGTCTCATGTTTACGATCTCCCGTTGTGCGGGCGCGTTGGCGCTTGCGTTGTTCGCAATGCCGGATTCTGCGATCACCCAGATCAGGCTCGTCGAGGATGTGCCGCGCTTTCAATTGGCCCAAGCGGAAAACCGGCCTCCGCGGGCACGCCGGCAACCCGGTTCCGTCGACCAGCAGCAAAAGGACCGCATCAACTCCTGGACCGTCGGGCTGGCCGCCGGGAGGCTCGAGGGCGCGCCGATCATGCTCGCCTCCGAGCTTGCCCGTGTGCTGGACGATGGCGACAACATGCGCGTTCTGCCGATCGTGACGCGCGGGCCGTTCGACAACGTCTACGACCTGCTATATCTGCGCGGCGTCGATGCGGCCATTGTCTATGGCGACGTGCTGGATCACTTCAAAGACAAGCCTGAGTTCGCCAACTCGTGGCGGCGGATCAACTACCTGCTCAGCCTGTTTCCGTCCGAAGCGCATATTTTCGTGCGCCCTGAGATCAAGTCACTGGAAGACCTGCGCGGCAAAGCCGTCAACTTCAATACGCCCGGCACAGCGGCAAATTTCTCCGGACCGATCATCTTCAAGCAGCTCGGCATCGACGTGAAGGTGACGACCATTCCCCATGGCGTCGCGATGGCGAAGATGCGTAACGGAGATGAAATAGCAGCTACCTTTTGGATCTCCACCAAGCCACTCCCGCAATTCAAGGGGACGTGGCCTGACGGGTTCAGGTTCCTGCCGATCCCCTACAACGAAAAGCTCGAATATTACGCGCCCACGCAGCTCGAGCACGCCGACTACCCGAACCTCATTCCCCAGGGACAGACAGTTGCAACGATCGCGGTGCCCGCGGTCCTTGCCGTGTACGACTGGCCGAAGGAGACTGATCGGCACAAACGGCTTGTGCGACTGGTGGACTACCTTTTCCAGAGGTTCGAGCGCCTGCAGAAGGATCCGGGCTACCACAAGGGCTGGAAGGACGTGAATCTGGCCGGTACCGTCCCCGGCTGGCAGCGCTTTCGC
Source organism: uncultured Alphaproteobacteria bacterium (assembly GCA_963782855.1). GTDB lineage: Bacteria > Pseudomonadota > Alphaproteobacteria > Rhizobiales > Hyphomicrobiaceae > AWTP1-13. The sequence continues at coordinate 18,107 of CAWALW010000006.1, forward strand.
CCGCTGCAGGAGCGCCTCGACCACCTCGCCTCGGCCCCGCCACGCGCGGTCGACCCGGCGCAGGCGCGGGCCCAGGCCGCGCGCGTCGCGCCAAACGATCCTGTCGAGCAGGATCGCATCTTCAAGCAGTTTCTCGAGTGGAGCAGCAAACAGAAGCAGCCGTGACGGCAGATCCAGGGGCGAGCCATGGCACGCGAAGGATCAATCGCCGGACCAAGCGCGGCAAGAAGCCTGCGCTGGCGCATGGCGCTGGCGTTGGCTGTAGTGTTTCTCGCCGTGGAAACGGCTGAAGTGTTCGCGCAAAGCGGAAGTGTTCCCGCTCCTAGCATCTCCGTGCTCGCGGTGCTGGTCTCTGAGCCAGCCACACAGGCGCCGTTGCGAATTCGCATTGGGCCTCCTCAGGCAATACCGGCCAGAAGCTTCCTGCGCCTGAAAGGCCTGCCTCCCACGGCGTCCTTGTCCGAGGGCCATGTGATCGCGCCGGGGTCATGGGCAGTCCCACTCGCTGCATTACCCAACCTGAGTATGAATTTGCCGGCCGGCGCGGTAGGTCGTTCCAATGTGACAATAAGTTTGGTCGCGGAAGACGGTGCGATCCTCGCTGAGGAGCGGACGGAACTCGTGGTCCGCGCGCCGGTGCAGGAAAAGAAAGCCGCTGGCGCTCCCGCCACACCGCCACGCGCGGAGCGCCCGATTCTTTCACCCGCCGAGCGGGAACAGGCCGAGAGGTTGGTCGTACGCGGCGAACGCGATCTGGAGCAGGGGAACATCGCCAATGCGCGTCAGTTCTTCCTGAGGGCCGCGCAGGTTGGACTTGCTCGCGCGGCCCTTCTCCTGGCGGCAACCTACGATCCGCGCGAGCTTGCGCGCATGCGCGCAGTCGGCGTGCAGCCCAACATTGCCGAAGCGCGCAAATGGTATGAGCGCGCCGTCGAACTCGGCGCACCGGAAGCCGCGGATCGACTGGCCACCCTGGGGGGCGGCTGATCAGTCCGGCAGCTGCGCCGGCGGACGGGAGGCGGGTGCTGCCTGTCTGCGCACGAGCAGGATCAGCGGAAACGCCAGCAGCGTCATCACCATCATGAATTTGAAGTCGTTTGCGTAGGCGATGATCGACGCCTGCTGGGACACGATCTGCTCCAGTAGCGCGCGTCCGGTATCAGTGGCGGGATTGAGCATGGCAGCAGCTGGATCGGCGAGTGCCTGATTGAAGGGCGTGACGCTTTCCGTCAGGCGCGCGTGCATGACGATGGTGGTGTTCGTCAGATTGGCGATCACGATGGACACGCCAATCGAGCTTCCGAGATTGCGGATGAGCGTCCACATGGCAGTTCCCTGAGTGCGCAATGCCGGGGGCAGCGAAGAGAGCGCCATTGTGTTCAGCGGCACGAACATGAAGCCGAGGCCGAAGCCCTGCAGTACGCTGACCCATGCGATGGTGCTGACCGCCGTATCTGGCGAGAAATCGATGGAGAAATAGAGCGAGACGACGCAGCAGGTCAGGCCGCCGGCAAGCATGAGCCGCGGGTCGAGACGGGTGATCAGCCGGCCCGCCAGCGGCATCGCCATGGCCATGCCGATGCCGCGGGTGCCGAGCAGCAGGCCGACGTCGATGATGGGAAAGCCCATGACGCCCTGCAGGAACGGTGCCATTAGCGCCATTGACGCCACCAGCAGGACCCCGCACACGAACATGAAGACGAGACCGATGATGAAGTTTCGATCCTTGAATATCTCTAGAGGAATGAACGGGTTCTGTGTTGTCAGGGAATGAGCGAGGAAAAGGTAGAGACCTGTGGCGGAGATGAGAGCCGTCAGTACGATCTCGTTGGAGTCGAACCAGCCGAGCTGCTCGCCGCGATCCAGCATGAGCTGGAGGGCGCCGATACCGATCGCGAGTGCCGCGAAGCCGAGCCAATCAAATGTGAGACGATCGTTGCCGGTCGTCTCCGACATGAAGGCCAGCAGCCCCATCACCGTGATGATCCCAACCGGAACGTTGATGAAGAAGATCCAGCGCCACGTGTAATACTCCGTCAGCCAGCCGCCGAGGATGGGTCCCATGATCGGCCCGATCATCACGCCGAGACCCCAGAGCGACATGGCCCAGCCGCGCTGCTCAGGCGGGTAGATTTCCAGCATGATGGTCTGGGACAGGGGTACGAGCGCGGCGCCGAACATGCCCTGCACGATGCGGAACAGCACGATCTCCTCGATGCTCTGAGCGACGCCGCACAACATCGAAGCAACTGTGAAGCCGGTCACGCAAACGACCAACAGCTTCTTGATTCCGAAGCGCGCGGCCAACCACCCCACCGGGGCTGTCATGACAGCGGCGGCGACCACGTAGGACGTCAGCACCCAGCTCACCTGGTCAATCGTGGCCGAAAGGCTGCCCTGCATGTAGGGCAGCGAGACGTTGGCGATGGTGATGTCCAGCACCTGCATGATGGTGGCCATCATCACGCAGATGGTGACCAACAGGCGCTGCACGTAGGGCGTCAGCCCCCGCGCGCCTTGCGCAATCATTGGTCAGGGTCCTGTGCGACGGCGCTCGAACCCAACAGCCGGGCCAGTCTGCTGCGACGGCCGGTATCGACATCTATCGTTGCGCTCATGCCGGCCCGCAGGCGGCGCACGTCCTGACCAGGCGCGAACTCGATGCGCATGGGCACACGTTGGACAATCTTGATCCAGTTGCCGGCTGCGTTCTGCGGCGGAAGGATGGAAAATTGCGCGCCGGTGCCCGGGCTGATGGCGCCGACTTTTCCCTTCCATGTCCGGTCTGGAAAGGCATCGACGGTGATGTTCACGGATTGGCCGGGACGGACGTAGGTCAGATCCGTCTCCTTCGGGTTCGCATCGATCCACATGTCGTCGGCACTGATAACGCTGAAGATGGCCATGCCCGCTGTCAGGTAGCGACCCATCTGAATGCTCGAAACCTGAGTAGCCACTCCGGCAATGGGTGCGCGCAGGACCGTGTTCGCCAGGTCCCTGTTGGCGCGGTCGAGAGCCACGGAGGCTTCGACGAACTGCGGGTAGCGCTCAACCGGCAGGTCAGGCTCGCCAAGCAGCTGGATACGCAATGTGCGTTCCTGCTGCTCCAACTGCTCGAGCTGCGCTTTTGCGGCAACAAGCGCGATGCGCGACTTGTCGAGATCCGCGGGAGCGCTGATGCGATTGTCGAGCAGACGAGTTTTGCGGTCGAAGTCGGATTGGGCAGCCTGAAGGGACTCGCCCGACAGCGCCACCTGCCGCGCCACACTGGCGAAATTCGCCTTCAGCGCGGCAAAGTCGCTGCGCACCTTCTGCAGCTTCGCTTCTGCATCCTGTGCAACAAACCGGTAGGGCGCGGGATCGATCGTGAGCAGCTCGTCGCCGGGTTTGAGAAGCTGGCCCTCGGTGACAGAGATGTGGACGACCTTGCCCGACACTTCAGGTGTAATCAGCACTTTTTGCGCGCCGATGTAGGCATTGTCGGTAGAGACATAGCGGCCGCTCAGCAGATAGTAGAAAAGGCCTGCGAGCAGGGCCAAAGCGGGTACCAATACAAGCAACGTGAACCTGAGCGGCGGAAGCTTGGCCGTGCCAAGTCGCGTGCCGAGCCATGATGTTCTAGCCAGCATGACGCACTCCATTCGCGATTCGCTTCACGGCCTTGGATTCGGAAGCCCTGCGGATGTTCTCCTTGATGCGGAGAAGGGTTCGAAGCAACGCGGCGGTCTCGGCCTCGCTGAAGGTATCGAATATCTCATCAGCCACGTCGCGCCCCAGGGGCATCATCTGGGCCAGGGTGGCGCGCCCTTTTGCAGTGAGGTAGAGCAGGTTCGCGCGCCGATCTTTCGGGTGGGGCCTTCGCTCCAGCTGTTTTTGCTCGCAAAGCCGGTCGATCAGCCGCACCAGGGAGATCGGCTGGATCTCGAGAATGTCGGACAGCTCGGTCTGCGTCATGCCTTCCTGGCGCTCGACTCGTGAGAGGACGGCCCATTGGGCGCGCGTCATGCCGTGCTCACGGGCGCGCTGGTCGATGCGCGTTCGCACCGCGCGCGCCACGTCGCTGAGTCCGAAAAGCACCTCGCGCTGTATCGCCGCGCTTCGTGGTAGGGTGGTTGGGCTTCGTGCCATGAAAGGATCTCAAGACTGCTCTGTGACATATAATAAGCAAGCTTATAATAAGTGACAGGGCAACCTCGCGCATCAGGCATGCGTTTGCGTCGGGTGTGTTCGCGGAATCGGGACCTTGCAGGTAGTCAACGCGCTTTTTGACTCCCAAGGTTGACGAATCGTAGGTTCACCCCGTTTCCCATGAGATGAGGGCCTTGTGGAACTGGAGGGAAAGCGGGTTGTCGTGCTGGGCGGCGCGGGGCTTATTGGCTCCCACGCCGTCGATCTGCTGACACGACAAGACGTCCGTGAGATTGTCATTTATGACAACTTCGCACGCGGGACGCTGGACAACCTGGCCGGCGCCCTGAAAGACCCGCGTGTGCGTATCTTCGAGGCCGGCGGGGACATCACACAGACGGATATTCTGGATTCCGCGCTGAAGGGCGCTGACGGCGTCTTCCATTTCGCTGCGCTCTGGCTGCTGCAATGTCACGAGTTCCCGCGCGCGGCCTTCGAGACCAACGTGCGTGGCACCTTTAATGTGCTCGACGCCTGCGTGCGCAACGGCGTGAAGCGGCTGGTGTGGTCCTCGTCAGCCTCCGTCTACGGCGATGCTGTCGAGGAGCCCATGACGGAAGACCATCCGTTCAATAACAAGAATTTCTACGGTGCAACCAAGATCTGCGGAGAGGCAATGGCGCGCGCCTACCAATGTCCTGCTCGGTGCGGCCGACGTCGCGATCGCCCCGTTTCATAGGCGCCGCAATGAGCGCATCGGCCTCTCCCCGCTGAAGATCCGGGACTATGCTGCCGCGGGACGCCCCTGCGTTGCGACCGATCTGGGCGGCATCGATGAGCTGCGCGAGGAGCCCTGGATGTTCCTTGCGCGGGCGGAGGATGCCGAGAGCTATGCTGCCGCAATCGAGGCTGCGTTGCGCGCGGATCGCGCGAGCGTCGGTGTAGCTGCCAGAGCGTATGCGGTGGAGCATTTCGACTGGCACGTGATAGCGCGCCAAGTCAGTGCGTTCATTGCGTAGCCCCTCAATCTGATACGCCGGCCAGCGCGCGTTCGTAGGCGTGGCGGATGCGTGCCTGGACGATGTCATTGGTGTAGCCCGCCATGAAGCGGTCGCGCGCAGCTTGGCCGAAACTCGCCCTTAGTTTTGGGTCGAGGGCGAGGCGGCTCAGCGCTCGCGCCAGGGCTTCAGTATCGCCGGGCGGGACGACGAAGCCTTCGCTGCCGTCGCGGACGAACTGGCGGCAGCCTGGCACATCGGAGACGATCAGGGGCCGTCCCGAGGCCGCGGCTTCGAGCATGGCGCGCGGCATCCCGTCGCCGCCGAGGGCGGGAACGACGGCGATGTCTGAGGCGCGCCAGACGCCGGCCACGTCGTCGGTGCGACCGTGCCACTTCAGTCGGGCCAGCTGCTGCCAGGCGTCCAGCTTCTCGGCTGATATGGCATCCCGGCTGCCTGGGTCGGTTGCTCCGAAAAGCGCAAGGTCAAGCGGCGTGTCGCGCGCGAGCAGCCGGCGGTGGGCCTCGACGAGAACGTCCACGCCTTTGGAGCTGAGCATGCGTCCGACAAAGGCAGCGCGAGGCACGATGTTTCCGGTTGGTGGAGCCTGGGGGAAAAGCGCAGGGTCGAGTCCCGCTCCCGGGATGATTTCGGTCCTACCTCGCGCCACCACGCCCGAGGCGACCATTGTCGCCGCGTCGTCATCGTTTTCGGTTAGAAGCCAGGCGTTGTGGGTTGCCGCACAGCGGCGCAATGCGGCACGCGCCAGTGGGCGGAGGATGTGCGCGACGGGCGAGCGCCCCTGGCCGAGGTAGCCGAGGCCGGTGAGGTGGAGCATCACGGCCGAGGGCCGGTGCGTCGTGCGCGCCAGCGCCAGGCTGCTCATGACCATGGTCTGCATTGCGACGGCATGAATGGCGTCGGGCTTCTCCTGGTCGATGAGACGCGTTAGACCTGCACGCACCTGAAGCATTTTCGGAATGCTCAGGGAACCTCGATGAAAATCGAATGGTCGCACACGTATGCCGAGGCGCTCGATCTCAGCGAGCCGCCCTGAGGAACGGGTGGCCAGGACAACTTCACCAGCCAGGGAGGTCAGCTCGCGCAGAAGTGGAACGAAATGGGACAGCGCGAACCAGTCCTCGGTGATGAATACGACAATCTTCCCCTGTCGCTTCCGCACGCCTGACCCCCGTTTGCTGCGGTTTGCCCGGTTTTCGATCTTCGGTTTGTGGCCGAGTGTGCAGCACAAGGTTCTGCATTGGGCTGCGCAAGGACCCTGTTTACCCTTTGATGCGCTACCTACGCGAGATGCTATCGCCTAGTCTGAGCTGGCACGGGCTTGGCTTGGTGCCGACGGTTTCACCTCGCGGCCCGGCCGCTCGGCGAGACGGAGTCGCGTCGCGGGCAGGTTCCTTGAAGCAAACTGGTGATGGGGCGCGAACGTGTCGAGGAAGCCAATCATAGTCGCGGGTGGCGCCGGATATATCGGCAGCCATTTCTGCCATGTGGCGGCGGAGCGCGGCTATGCGCCCATCGTGATCGATAGCATCGGGCCCTCCTCGAAGCGCGTCGAGGCGTTCCGGCGCGGCGCGGTATCGCGGTTTCCGCTTGTTGTCGCCGACATCGGAGACGAGGCACGCATCGCCGAGGTGATCGCCGAGCACAAGCCCGTCGCCGCAGTGTGTTTCGCGGCGCTGATCGAGGTCGCGGAATCCGTGGCCAAGCCGGCGCTCTACTGGGACCGCAACTATGTGAGGCCGATGCGCTTCTTCAGGGCGCTTGCGGCCGGCGGGGTTAGGCATCTCGTGTTTTCCTCCACTGCCGCCGTTTACGGCGGCGTCGGCGCCGAACCCCTGGCGGAGACGCACCAGCTCGATCCGGCGAGCCCCTACGGACTGACGAAGCTTGCGTGCGAGCTGATGCTGCAGGGAGCGAGCGCCAATCATCGCTTGGCGGACGGCGTCACGTTTACACAGGTCGCAGACTGGCCGCCGCTGCCTGGGCGCGCGCGCGCGCCGTTCGTGCCTGACTCGACACTTGTATTCCGGTATTTCAATGCTGCCGGCGGGCATCCGGAGGCGGGCCTCGGCGAGATGCACGAACCGGAAAGCCATCTCATTCCGCGCCTGCTCGGGGCGGCTATATCTCCACGGGAGGGTGCCTTCGCGACGATCAATGGCCAGGACTACGCGACGCCCGATGGAACCTGCGTGCGCGACTATGTGCATGTGCTGGACCTTGCCGATGCGCACGTGGCGGGCCTCGACTACCTGCTGGATGGCGGCAAGAGCGATGTGTTCAACCTGGGATGCGGCTCCGGCTACAGCATCCGGCAGGTGCTGGCCGCGGTTGAGAAAGTGATGGGTGCACCGATCCCCTCGAAGATCGGCCCCCGTCGGGCCGGGGACACGGCAAGCCTGATCGCCGACATCAGCAAAGTGCGGCGTGCGCTGGGATGGCAGCCCAAGCGGACACTCGACGAAATCGTTGCGTCCGCCGCTCAGTTCCACCGCCGGCACGGCGTGCACGTCTAGCCGGCAGCTCAGCCTTGCAGTGAGGTGGTCTTAACCCGCGCGACCGGCGTGCTATGTGTTGCCTCCTGGCAGGAGGAAACATTTCCATGAAGGTGACGGGCATCGAGACGCTGACCTGCGATGCGGGCTGGCGCAACTATCACTTCGTGAAGCTCACGACGGATGAGGGGGTTACCGGCTGGAGCGAGTTCGATGAGGGCTTCGGTTCGCCGGGCGTGGGCGCGGTCATCACGCATCTGACGCCGCGGGTCGTGGGCCAGCCCGTTGGTGAGCACGAGCGCATCTATGCGGAGCTCTATTGCGCGACGCGGCCGGGTGCCGGTGGCGTGGTCGCGCAGGCCATGGGGGCGATCGAGAACGCGCTGATCGATGCCAAGGCCAAGTCGATGGGCGTGCCATGCTACCAGCTGCTCGGCGGCAAGGTGCGGGACCGCATTCGGGTGTACTGGTCGCACTGCGCGACGTGGCGCATCAATCATCCGAGCTGGTACAAGCCTGCCATCACCGACCTCGACGGCGTGAAGGCGATGGGCCGCGAGGTGCGCGAGAAGCGCTTCACGGCGATGAAGACCAACATCTTCATGTACGAGCAGGGGGCCAAGAATCCCAAGGGCTGGCGGCCGGGCTTCGGTGCGCCGTTCTATCCGGAGCTCAATGTGGATCGCACCGTGTTGCGCAACCTGCGCATGCACCTGGAGGCGCTGCGCGAGGGCGCGGGACCGGATGTCGACATGCTGCTCGATCTCAACTTCAACGCCAAGACGGAGGGCTATCTCAAGATTCTGCGCGAGATCGAGGACCTCGACATGTTCTGGGTCGAGATCGACACCTTCAGCCCGGAGGCGCTCGGCTATATCCGCCGCCAGAGCCCGCATCCGATTTCATCCTGCGAGACGCTGATCGGCTTGCGCGAGTTCCTGCCCTATTTCCGCGAGCAGGCGATGGATGTGGCGATCGTCGATGTGCCCTGGAACGGCATCTGGCAATCGATGAAGGTCGCGGCATTGGCGGAGGCGAACGAGGTCAACGTCGCGCCGCACAACTTCTACGGCCACCTGTGCACGTTCATGGCGGCGCATTTCTGCGCGGCGGTTCCGAACCTGCGCATCATGGAGACCGACATCGATCGTCTTGCCTGGGATGATGAGCTGGTATCGCATCCGCCGGTGTTCGAGAACGGCCATCTCGTCGTGCCGGACCGTCCGGGCTGGGGCACGGAGCCCAACGAGGAGGCGATCCGCGCGCGTCCGCCGAAGGGCAAGGGCGGGCTGCTGAATTACGGGCGGAAGACGTAGGCGGGGAGCGCCTGACGTACAAGCCTCTGATAGCTCGTGATCGTAAGCGGGAGCCAACCTGGGCACGGCATCGCGCCCACTCGGAAGCTCAGTTAGATATTTCCGGACATTTTGTGGGCAGCAGAACCCAAGGGTAGGCGATAACTCATGGGGCTGACGCTCCAGGACTTACACGATTGCGAAACCGGATGGCGCACTCCGATTGTTGTGGGTGAGCTGCCTGACGCTATTCGCCTGCACCTGAAGTTGCGGGTGCCGCAAGTTCACCTGTCTCGAGAAAGCCTAGCTCACATCAAGAAGAAACATTCCGACATCGACAAGTACGATCTCTGCTTCATACCCCTTGTCATCGAAAGGGGAGCGATCATGCAGGAAAGAGCCAAGGCGATCTTGGTCTCCGTCTACCAAGATACCGAGTTGCACAGGCAGTACGCGGCGATCATGAAGATCACAAATGGGCTGTGCGAGGTTTGGCTGACGAGCTTTCATCGCGTTCACAAGCGCCAGGTTGCCAAATGGCGGACGCGACACATCATGCTTCGCGATAAGCCGTAGAAAAGCATCAAGCGCGCCATGGGCGGACGCGCTTGGCTTATGCTGAGAACCGAGGTGGGGCCTGCCTTGAACCCCACAAGATGCGCCCGCTTGCCCGAAAGTAGCTAATGCGGTGCCACGGCAGGCAGAGTTTCACCGTGTCGCTCGACCTCATGCGCAACATACGGACACTACGATTCGATCCCTAACAAAAGATGTGTTCGATCAACAGGTTAAATAAAACAGAGTCAGATTAGGCACTTAGCCAACCCGATGCAGGCCTAACTTGGGGACGAGATGCCAATACACGATTCAATTTCGCCACAGTTGGTTTGCGCCGCTAGCGCTAACCATGGGGCTGCGCTTATCCCCGCCTGATCCAGCTCGCTTATCATGGCCTCGCCGTTGCTTGCGACGGGGCGTGGATCCCGTTCCCTACGTGGCAGCGGCCGGCGCCTGGATGGAGGACCCTCAACGGAAGGTCCGAGGTCCAGGAGGTCCGGGCCGATCGCTAGCGGCAAAGCGTCAGCAATGGCGCTCAAGCCGCTGGCCGCCCTCGCGGCTCAAGGCGCGATCGCTCGCGTCCCATTGGGATGCGGGCGGCAAGCCAAAAGTCGGCACGGAACAGAAATCGCCGCCACGCGGGCGCCGCAAGGCAGCTCAGGGGAACCCCGCAGGGGGTTCCCAGGGAGCCTGACGAGGCTCTCAGGGCGGCCCGCATCCGAGGGCCTCCCGGGCCGGCACGGTACCGGCCCTCGGGCTGCCGAGAGGCGCCCGCGTGACCCGTCGCACCAACCCGCGACCAGCCTCTTGGCGGCGCGGAAGGAACGGCGCGTGCCTGCCACGTCCAGCACAAGGTCTCCAGATGAACCAGCAACCACAACTCCTCTCCGTCGATGAAGCCATGGGCAAGTTCATGCATGCGATGTCGGACCTATACGGTGACAGCCCGCCCGCGCCCGGCACGTCGCCCGCGGAGGCCGAGGCCAGCCATTTCCGCCTCGCCGAGCGCCTGCTCCACCTCGCCTGCCCGGACGCGGGAGCGTGCACGGACCAGCGCTGCCGCCGCGACCGCCTCTGCCGCCACCTCGTCTTCGTGCGCGACAAACGGGAGAAAGGCATCGCCACTCACCCGCGGCGCACGCCGGGGGCGGAGGCCGTGCGCTATGCCGTGTGGGTATACATGAACACGGTTGGCGTCAGATGAAGGGGGCCTTGCTGCGGCTGGACAACGGCGACAAGGCCAAAGCCAAGGGCGAGCGCCGATGCGGGCGGTGCGAGGTGTCTGATATAATTCTATGGCAGCTGTGCTCTTCCGTTCCTGTGTCGCGCATGATGCTTCTTATCGGATGCTGCGTTCGACACATGGACGAGGCGCGTGGCCGTGTATGTCCGGTTTTGCGGCTCGCGTTGGATGTAGACGGCCGCCATGCTATGAAGCCGCAATGAGCACCGCCACTGAATGGCTGGCCTTGCGCGCTGCGCTGGAATCGCTGCGCCGATCGGTGGGCGAGGAGATACGCGCCTACCCGGCGCCGATTCCGGCCTGCGATGCGCAGTTCAATCGTTTGCTCGAGCTGCGCCGGTTGCTGCCGGGAGAGATCGAGCAGGTAACCGCTGCCCGCAGTGGTTCCTCGGCGAGCGTGGAGACGTTTCTGCGCGACTCTCCCTGCGCCACCGAGATAAGGGCAGCGCTGAAGCTGTAAGCTGCCGAACGGCAGGTTACAGCCGTTTGTGGATGGAAGTAGTCGGGAGCGTAGCTGCTGCTCCGCTCCCATTGAGGATGCCACCGTCAGGCGCTTCCATGAAGAACCTGGCCCATAGCGCATCCTTCGATTCGCTCGAAAAGGACGCCCCATCAAAGCCTGGGATCAAACAGCTCGACCGCGCGCCGGATCAGAGGTCACTGGCCTCGGAGTCAGGCACACCGCCGGCAGGTATCGGACCACTCAGGCTCCGCCTGTCGAGCGCGACGCTTTTCACGAGGGCATAGACCTGCGCGCCCTCGACCAAACCCAGCCTTTCCGCAGAATATCGCGTCACGCGCGCCAACAGCGCTTCCCCGTTGCAGTCGATGCGGATCTGGATGATCGAACCCTCCGGCGGTCCGGTCTCGGCAACAACGCCAGGCAGAATGTTGAGCGCGCTCAGCTCCTCAGGCGCAGACTTGGAGAGCATCACATCGCGGGCGCGGACACGCAGCCTGAGGCGCGTGCCGACCGGTGCCTCGAGCCGTGGCAGGCGCCAGGCACCTGCGCGAGACTTGAGCTCGGTAAGACCGAACCTGTCGTCGTGACGCTCCACCGTGGCCTCAATGATGGCGCCGGCCTCGGCGCGGCCGGTCAAGGGGAAGAGATCCAGCCGCTGCATGATTTCCGACGTCGGCCCGACTGCCGCGACCTTGCCTTCGGACAGGACGACGACGGCGGTTGCGAGCCGGGCAACCTCGGCAACGGAATGACTGACATAGACGACGGGGATCTTGCTCTGGTCCCTGAGGCGCTCGATGTAGGGAAGTATTTCCGCCTTGCGCGCGTCATCCAGCGAAGCGAGCGGCTCGTCCATCAGCAGCAGGCGCGGATCAGCCAGCAGGGCCCGGCCGATTGCCACGCGCTGCTTTTCGCCGCCGGAAAGGCGCGCAGGACGCCGGTCGAGCAGGCCGGCGATACCGAGCATGTCGACCACGCGATCGAGGTCATCACCGAGGCCCTTCGTTCTCTCCGCAAACCAGCGGCCGTAGAGCAGGTTCTGCCGCACGGTGAGGTGCGGAAAAAGCCGGCCCTCCTGGAACACGTAGCCAACCCTGCGCCGATGCTTCGGGACAAAAACGCCGGACTTCGTATCGACCAGGACGGTGCCGTCGACAGTGACCGAACCCTGTTCCGGGCGGATCAACCCCGCGATGATGTTGATGATTGTCGTCTTGCCCGCACCCGACCGCCCGAACAGCGCGATGAGACCGCTTCCCGTCTCAAATTGCACATTGAGCGCGAAGCTGCCCAGCCGGTGCCGGATGTCGACGGCGAGCGTCATTCGATATCCAGGCGGCGGTTGGCGTAGCGGGCCATCACCTCGGAGGCAAACAGGGCCAGCATGGCGATCGCGACCGAGACGAGGGTCAGACGGAAAGCACCGAGGTCACCGCCCGGCACCTGGGTGAACGTGTAGATGGCAGAGGGAAGGGTCTGCGTTTCGCCGGGAATGTTGGAGACGAACGTGATGGTTGCGCCGAACTCGCCCATGGCCTTGGCGAAGCACAAGATCATGCCCGCGATGATGCCCGGCAGGATGAGGGGCAGCGTCACAGTGAGGAAAACCCACGCCCTATTGGCTCCGAGCGTTCCGGCGGCCTCCTCCAGCCGTACATCGACCGCTTCGATCGACAGGCGTATGGCGCGCACCATGAGGGGAAAACCCATGATCCCACACGCGAGCGCGGCGCCGGTCCAGCGAAACGAGAACACGATGCCGAAATAGTCGGCGAGAAAGCTGCCGATTGGTCCCCGCCGTCCGAAGAGGATGAGCAGGATGTAGCCCGTAACAACCGGCGGCAGGATCAGGGGAAGGAGAACGAGCCCGTTGAGCAGCGAGTGGCCCCAGAACCGGCCACGCCCCAACAGCATCGCGACCGCAATCCCAAACGGCAGCGCGACCAAAGTGGCGACGAGCGCGACCTTCAGGCTGAGGTGGACTGCCGTCCACTCCTCCGCACTCAGGCTCAGCCATTCCATCGCCGGCGTCCCTCGTCAGGCATCGCGGGGGGCGGAGCCCGAGCTCTCACGAGCGGCCGTCATTCAGCACCGTGAAGCCCTGCGCCTGGAACAACGTCTTCGCCTTCGGCGACCGAATGTAGGCAAGCAACGCCTCCGCGTCCGAATGGGTCGCGTTGGCAGTCAGTGCCACCGGGTAGATGATCGGCGGATGGGTGTTCTCCGGGAATGCGCCGACGATCTTCACGGCAGGGTCGGCTGCAGCGTCTGTACGGTAGACGATACCAAGCGGAGCCTCTCCGCGCGAGACAAGCAGCAGCGCCGCGCGCACGTTTTCTGCTTGCGCGAGCTTGCCCGACACGCTCGGCCACACGCCGAGCTTTTCCAGCGCCGCCTTGCCGTAGCGGCCGGCCGGCACCGCCTCGACGTTCGCCACCGCCAGCCGCCCGCTGCCCAGAAGGCCAGCCAGATCGAAGCCCGGCTTGATCTCGACCGCCGGCGCGTTGTCCTTGGGTGCGATCAGCACGATGCGATTGCCGAGCAGATTTGAGCGGCTGTCCTTCTTTATGAGCCCCTTCTGCTCCACGTAGTCCATCCACGGCACATCAGCAGAAATAAACATCTGCGCCGGCGCCCCCTGCTCTATCTGCTTTGCGAGGGCAGAACTGGCGGCGTAGGACATCTTGGCTGTCTTGCCGGTTTCCTTCCGCCACTGGCTGGCGATGTTATCGAGGGCGTTCTTGAGGCTCGCGGCGGCGAAGACGACGAGGTCCGTGCCTTGCGCCCGCGCCGGAGACGGAGCGGCGGCGAGGAGCGCGACGACCACAACGCCCAGTACTCTGGTGAGCCATTTGCTTTCGCCGGTACGTACCATCAACATGCCTCCTGCGCCGTCGTCCCGCATGGATAGAATCACAGTCTGTCGCTATATTCCACAGAATATTACGTTGCCTGCCGTGCTCGACGTCTGCCGAAGACCTGCGGGCTAACGAAAACGGTTCATCGACCCGCGATGCCTGACCGCCATAGCCGTTGGGATATCTCGAGACGCGGACGCGGCCTTGCCGTTTGAACGCCACCGGCTAGGTGGTCAGGACGGAGCAGGTTTCAACGGCTGAGGATCCGCCATGCGGATCGCAGGAGCAGTCGCGTCATTCCCGCGCGCCTGCGGCGGACAATGTGGGGTTTGGAGCGGGTGAAGGGAATCGAACCCTCGTGTTCAGCTTGGGAAGCTGACGTTCTACCATTGAACTACACCCGCATTCCTCGCCCAAACTACGACGCGCGAGCAGCGGTAGGCAAGCCGAGGCCCTACGGATCACTTGGTCAGAGGGACCATCTGCGCAGCCAGGACTTCCTCGGCGATGCGGCGGCCGACAACCAGCCCGGCATCCACGGCAAATGTCGAATGAATTCCCCCCCATATGCGTGAGCGCGCCATCTCCTCGGCCATGGCAGCCGTGGTCGGCCACGCGCGCGCCTGCTTGATGGCCCTGCTGCGCCACACGGGCGGGACGGCGCTGACCGGGTTGAAAGCCTGCAACAACCGCTCGTAAATGCCCGCGACCGAGGCCGTTCCGGAGGGATAGTCGGGATTGCCCGGCGTCGTCAGTAGGGCCTCCCAGGATTCGTCGCGTACCGCCTGCAATGCAAAGCGCCCGCGAATGGCGTTGTAGGGCCGCCACACGCGGTACTTCTCCTTGACCAAAGCATTGCAGATGTTGCTGTCGATCATGGCGATAGCGAAGATCGCGAGCAGCCGCGCGGTCTCCAACGGCGCAAGCTGCCGCTTCTCGGCGATGGCCTTGAGTGCAGCCAGCTCATCAGAATCGTCCGCCACATTCCAAAACAGCGCCGCAGCCGTCTGATCCGCAGTACGCAACTGCACTGTCGCGCCCGCCCAGCACCCTGCTTTGCCTGGCGCTTGCGATAGCCGCCTCGCTGTCCCACGCTGGCGGCGGACCCGGATCGCAAACCTGCAGGCTGCGGATCGCAAAAGGCCGTATCCGCATCCAATGGATGCTACTTGGACGCTTGTGCTCTGGGGTGAGCTCATAAATCCCTGGCGCAGGCTCGCGAGGTGAAGGCGCAAGGGAGCTGAAATCGTCATTGGCACGCTCCAACAGGAGCAATAGCGCCGCCCGTCGGCCGAGCGCGACGCCAGCGATCTTGGCCGGCCCGTCAGGCAGCTTGTCGAGCACGCTGCGAAGCTGCCCATCGAGAGTTGCGCGATCCACGAACGGCACGCTGGCCAGAGCGGTCCACGCGGCCATAGCAATCGCTGCCTCCGCCGACGCGTCAGGAACGGCCTCGGGTGCGGGCATATAGGCCCTATAGCCTGGCTTAATGGCATTCAGGGCGTTGAACATGGCGAGACGCGCGATCGCTTTCGCCTGGACCACCTGCGCGCTCGGCGCGTTCGACAGCACAGCCTCCGCGGTTTCCGCCCACCCGATGACGGTGTCGGCGCGCGCTGGCGCCAAGATCGCAGCAACGACACCGAGGGCTATTGCGAGACGGGAAAAGTAGTGCATCACAGCTCTCACGAAATGCGCGCGCGAGCAGGAACACTGCCCGGCAAATGATCACAGCAGCTTGCCGTGTGCGGAAAACCCGAACGGGCAGATCAACATTTGCCACAACTCGGCTTAGTCGTTTTATCGAATGGCTACCAACGCTTAATCGCCGCCGAAGCTTGACTTTCTGGCCTTGGTTGCTACCGTTCGGATGCATCGATGTTTTGGAGAATACGTCATGACAGATAAGATTGAGCCAATTTCCAAAAACGAGGTCGTCACACTTTCCGAGGGCGACATTTCCTCTCAGCGCAGCATGAGCCGCCGCTCGCTTCTCGGCACGATTGGCCTGGGTGCGGGTGCAGCCGCTGCTGCGGTGATCGGAACCACCGTTCCGGCTGCCGCTCGCAGCGACAACAGGCAATGCTGGCGTGATCGCGATCGCGGCGACCGTGCCACTGTTTACTGCGACAGGGACTGAAGCCCCTAGTTCGTTGGACATACGACCGCCGGGCGACCTCAGCAAGGGCAGGGCAATATACCCGTTGTTGCTGGGAATCGTCCGCGGGCGGTCGATGAATTTTTGACACCTCGTCTGCCGTTGGGCTCCTCGTCTTGTAGTTGGTTAACAGCATTAGTGTTGCGCAGGTGAGTGCCGCATGGCTGTTTCGTTCGAGTGGCTGATCGATCCCGTAACGCCCGAGGAATTCTTCCGCGACTACTACGAGAAGAAGCCGCTGCTGATCGAGGCCCGCGACCGGTCCAAGTTCAATCCGCTTCTCAGCATCGACGCCATCGACCGCTTCCTCGCGACGACCTCGCCCTGCCACCCCGACGTATTCCTCGTGGATGCCGCCCGCGAGCTGTCGCCCGAGGACTACTCCTTCCAAAGCGGCATGCCGCAAGGCCGGCTCGATCTGCCGCGCGTGTACCAGCACTTCGACTCCGGCTCCACCATCTCGATTTCCCATCTGCACGAGAGCCTGCCCGAGCTCGCCGCCCTTTGCCGCGCGGTGGAACGCACGTTCAGCGGACACTTCCAGACCAACATCTACCTGTCGCCGCCGAACGCGCAGGGCTTCAAGACGCACTTCGACAGTCACGATGTTTTCGTCCTGCAGGCGTCGGGCTCCAAGCTATGGACCCTGAACGACACCCTGATCGAGTTGCCGTTGCACGGCCAGGCCTTCGAGCCCGACAAGCACATCCCCGGGCCGGTGACGCGCGAACTGACCCTGCGTGCCGGCGACCTGTTCTATTGCCCGCGCGGCCTCTTCCATGCGGCGCGCTCGACCGACGAGGTATCGCTCCACATCACGCTCGGCCTCATTGGCAAGACCTGGGCCGACGCGATGGCAGAAGCGGTCTCCGAGGCGTGCCTCGCTTCGCCGGCGTTCCGCGCCAACCTGCCGGTCGGCTTCGCCGATGAGCCGTTCGACCGGGAAGCGGCGCGGCGGACCTTCCGCGCGCTCGTCGACAAGTTTGCCAAGGAGACCAATCTCGACCCCATTCTCGACCGGCTGGTGGAGGATTTCGTAAAGTCGCGCCGGCCTGACTTCGTCGGCGGGCTGAAGGAACTGCACGAGGCGCCGGAGATCACGGCAGGCGCGCGCGTCGTCGCCAAGCCGCACATCGTCTACCTGCTGCGCGAGGAAGGCGAGCAGCTGTCCATCTTCTTCGGCTCGACGCAAATAACGTTGCCCTCCTTCACCGCCGAATCGGTGCGGCGCGCTTGCGCGGCTCGCCCTTCACCGTGCGCGACCTACCCGGCCAGCTCGACGAGGCCGGCAAGATCGTGCTGGTGAAGCGGCTGATCAAGGAAGGATTGCTGACGCGGGCGGAAAGCGCCGCTCCGTCGCTGGCGCGCTCGCCGAGACCAGCCCTCGTCGCCTAGAAGCATGAGGCAGGATACCCGTGGCGGAGCGCCGTGACCGGCGCTCCGCTTGTTCTGCATCCGGTCAGCGCTTCACCAGCGCGTCCCGAATTTCCTTGAGATAGACCTCGGACGGCGGGGGCGCGGCGGCCTCCTTCGGCTTCTCCGTCTCGAAGCGCCGGCGCAGCTCGTTGACCACCTTGACGAGCATGAACACCGCGAAGGCGACGATCAGGAAGCTGATGCAGTTGTTGAGGAAGACGCCGACGTTCATGGTCACGGCCTCGCGTCCGTCGGCCGCTGCGCGAAGCGGGAGCTTGATATCGGAGAAGTCGACGCCGCCGAGCACAAGGCCGATCGGCGGCATGATCACGTCCTTGACGAGCGACGCCACGATCGTGCCGAACGCACCGCCGATGATGATGCCGACGGCCATGTCGACCACGTTGCCTTTGACGGCGAACTCCCTGAATTCTTTCAGCATGCTCATTTGCTTTTCCCTTCCTGGAGGCGCTGGGCGATCCGGATCGGGCGGCAGCCCGCTGCTTGCACGCTAACACAACGCTCGCGCACGGTTGGACACGGCAAGCGCACTAGTCCACAATGAGCCGCCATCGCGGTTGATGGTGCAAGTTGTTGAAGGACCGGTGCTTTTGCGCCGGCTCAGGCCCGCGGCCCATGATCGAAGGCTGGAGCGTCATAGCGCTCGCGCTCGGCTACGTGAGCAGCCTGTTCGCGCTGGCCTGGTATGCCGACAGGACCTTCCGGTCGCGCAAGGGCGGTGACGGCAGGCCGCTGATCTACGCGCTCTCGCTCGCCGTCTACTGCACGTCCTGGACATTCTTCGGCAGCGTCGGCCTTGCCGCCTCGAGCGGCTACAATTTCTTCCCGTCTATCTCGGCCCGATCCTGCTCTTCGCGCTCGGCTGGCGCTTTCTGGTGCGCATCGTGCGGCTCGCCAAGAGCCAGAACATCACCTCGGTCGCCGACTTCCTCGCCGCCCGCTACGGCAAGAGCCAGGCCGTTGGCGCCATCGTCACCGTCATCGCGGTGGCCGGCACGCTGCCCTACATCGCCCTGCAGCTCAAAGCCGTCGCTCTCTCCGTCGAGCACGCTGCTCGGCGCCCTGCCGCTGCAGCTGTTCGGTATGCACGATCGATACGGCGCTCGTGATCGCGCTGCTGATGGCCACGTTCGCCGTGCTGTTCGGCACGCGCCACATCGACGCGACCGAGCACCAGGAAGGCCTGATCGTCGCGGTCGCGGCCGAGTTGCTCGTCAAGCTCGCCGCCTTCCTGACGGTCGGCTTCTTCGTCACTTTTCTCCGTGTTCGGCGGCATCGGCGGCTTTCTCGCGCAGACTGCCGACAACGCGGAGGTCCAGCGGCTGTTCGCCCAGGGCTTCAACGGCGGCTCCTGGATCACGGTCACCTTCCTCAGCCTGGTGTGCATCGTGCTGCTGCCGCGGCAGTTCCACGTCACGGTGGTGGAGAACAATTCCGAGAACGAGATCCGGCGCGCCGCGTGGCTGTTCCCGGTCTACCTCGTGCTGATCAACCTGTTCGTGGTGCCGATCGCCGCCGCCGGCCTCATGACCCTGCCCCGGGGCTCCTTCGACGCCGACATGTACGTGCTCGGCCTGCCGCTGTCGGCCGGAGCCGACGTCGTCACGCTGCTGGCCTTCGTCGGCGGCCTGTCGGCGGCGACCGCCATGGTGATCGTCGATTCCGTCGCTCTCGCCATCATGGTCTGCAACGGCCTGGTGGTGCCGCTCCTGCTGCGCGATCGCTTCGACGAGCACGCTCGGGCAGCAGGACATGGCCTGGCTGCTGCTCGCCATCCGCCGCGTCGCCATCTTCGCCATCGTCCTGCTCGGCTATCTGTTCTATCTGCTGCTCGGCCAGGCGCACGGCGCTGGCCTCCATCGGCCTCGTCTCGTTTGCCGCCATCGCGCAGTTCGCGCCGGCCTTCTTCGGCGGCCTGGTCTGGCGCAACGCCACCGCGCGCGGCGCCATCGCCGGCATCGTCACCGGCTTTGCGGTGTGGACCTACACGCTGCTGCTGCCCTGGATCATCGAGGCAGGCTGGCTGCCGCGCTCCATCATGACGGAAGGCCCGTTCGGACTTGCCTTCCTCACCCCGCAGGCGCTGTTCTACCTGCGCCTCGAGCCGCTGACGCACGGCGTGCTGTGGAGCATCGCCGCCAACGTGATCGATGTTCGTCGCCGTCTCGCTGCTCAGGGCGCCCGAGCCGGTCGAGCGGCTGCAGGCGCATCTGTTCGTGCTCGACGACCTGCCGCGGCCGCCGGTCGCGCCCGCGTTCCGCATGTGGCGCTCCTCCATCACGGCCGGCGAGCTGCAGCGCACCGTCGCACGCTACCTCGGCGCCGAGCGCGCCGAACGCTCGTTCGCCGAGTACGCCGAGAGCAGCAACACGCCGCTGGACGCCCAACGCCGAAGCCGACATCCATCTGCTGCGCTTCACCGAGCATCTGCTGGCGAGCGCCATCGGCGCGGCGTCCTCGCGGCTGGTGCTTTCGCTGCTGCTGCGCCGCGGCGACGCCGGCAGCCATTCCGCGCTGAGGCTGCTCGACGACGCTTCCGAGGCGCTGCAGTACAACCGCGACCTGCTGCAGTCGGCGCTCGACCAGGTGCGGCACGGCCTGAGCGTGTTCGACAAGGACATGAGGCTGATCTGCTGGAACCGGCAGTTCCGCGAGCTGCTCAACCTGCCGGCCGAGCTCGGCCGCGTCGGCGCGCCGCTCGACCGCATCCTGCGCACCTGCGCCGAGCGCGGCGACTTCGGCGCCGGCGACGTCAACAAGCTGGTCGCCGATCGCCTGATGAAGCTCGCGGTGGCGCACGAGACCTTCCAGGAGCAGGTCGACGGCGGCAGGCGCATCCTCGAGATCCGCACCAGCCCGATGCCGCAGGGCGGCATCGTGACCACCTATTCCGACATCACCGAGCGCGTCGACGCTCGCGAGGCGCTGGCGCGCGCCAACGAGACGCTGGAGCGGCGCGTCACGGAGCGCACCGCCGAGCTCACCGAGGTGAACGAGGCGCTGGCCGTCGCCAAGCGCAAGGCCGACGAGGCCAACCTCGACAAGACGCGCTTCCTGGCGGCGGCGAGCCACGACGTGCTGCAGCCGCTCAACGCGGCGCGGCTCTACGCGACGAGCCTGGTCGAGCGCCAGATCGCCGGATCCGGAGGCCAAGCTTGCGCGCAACATCGATGCCTCGCTGGAGGCGGTGGAGGAGATCCTCAACGTCCTGATCGAGATTTCGCGCCTCGACGCCGGCCGGCTGGAGCCCGACATCACGGTGTTCCCGCTGCAATGACGTGTTCGAGCGCCTGGAGGTGGAATTCGAGCCGCTCGCCCGCGAGAAAGGGCTCGAGCTGCGCATCGTGCCGACGCGGCTGTGGGTGCGCTCGGACCGGCGTCTGCTGCGCCGCGTGCTGCAGAACCTCGCTCTCCAACGCCATCAAGTACACGCCGGCGGGCAAGGTGCTGCTCGGCGTGCGGCGGCGCGGCGGCAACACTCATCGTGCAGGTGTGCGACACCGGGCCCGGCATCCCGCAACGCCAAGCGCGCCCTGATCTTCAAGGAATTCGAGCGGCTCGAGGAGACGGCGCACTCGGTGCGCGGCCTCGGTCTCGGCCTCTCCATCGTCGAGCGCATCGGCAAGGTGCTCGGACCACGCCATCGAGCTGCAATCGGTGCCGGGCCGCGGCTCGATGTTCGCGGTCGACTGCCGCGGCGGAAGCCGCTGCCGGCCGCGACCCAGGCGAGAGCGCCGCGTGCGCCGTCCGCCGGCCGCATCGCCGGCTGAACGTGCTGTGCATCGACAATGAGCCGCGGTGCTCTCGGCATGCACGCGTTGCTCGACGGCTGGGGATGCACGCCGTCGCTGGCCAAGCAACGGCGCCGAAGCCCTCGAGCGGCTGCGCGAGCCCGGCGGCGTGCCCGACATCATCCTGGCCGACTATCACCTCGACGACGGCACCGGCCTCGATGCGGTGGCGAGCCTGCGCGCCGCGCGCGCGAGACGCATGCGCCCGTCCATCGTCATCACCGCGGATCATTCGGCCGAGGTGCAGCGCGAGGTGCGCGCGCGCGGCTACGCCCTGCTGCGCAAGCCGCTCAAGGCGGCGGCGCTGCGCGCGCTCATGCACCAGCTCACCCGGCAGCGCGCGGTGGCCGCGGAGTAGGTCGCGCATCTCAGTTCGGCGCGCGCGACCAGTCGCCGGCGCCGCCGATCTTGTTGATGGCGATCACGGCCTGCGTGCGGCTGTCGACGCCCAGCTTCTGCAGGATGGCCGACACGTGCGCCTTGATGGTCGCCTCCGACACGCCGAGCTTGAAGGCGATCTGCTTGTTGAGCAGTCCCTCGCCCAGCATCATCAGCACGCGCACCTGCTGCGGCGTCAGCGTCGAGAGCCGCGAGACCAGCTCC
Organism: uncultured Alphaproteobacteria bacterium; assembly: GCA_963782855.1. Taxonomy (GTDB): domain Bacteria; phylum Pseudomonadota; class Alphaproteobacteria; order Rhizobiales; family Hyphomicrobiaceae; genus AWTP1-13. Next base: position 40,155 of record CAWALW010000006.1, read on the forward strand.
GCGCTCTCGCCGGTCGGCACGTTGGCTGAGGTCGACATCGGCGGGCAGCCACACCTCGCCGTCCGATGATCTTGCGGATCGCGTCGCGGATCGCCTCCACCGGCTGCGACTTGGGAATGAAGCCCGAGGCGCCGCAGTCGAGGCACTGCCGGATGGTGCCGGCATCGTCGCTGGCCGACACGATCACGACCGGCACCTCGGGATGCTGCGCCCGCAGATAGAGCAGCCCCGAGACGCCGTGCACGCCCGGCATGGTGAGGTCGAGCAGGATGAGGTCGGTCTCGCGCCGGCGTCGCCAGCCGCTCGGTCAGCTCGTCGAGCGAGCCCGCCTCGAGGATCTCGGCGTTCGCGAAGGCGCCGCCGAGCGCCTGGCTCAGCGCGCCGCGAAACAGCGGGTGATCGTCGACGATGATGAAGCGGTAGCTCGCCATACCCCGCATCCGTCCTGCAGTCCGGATCGAAGCCGCGCGCCTCTGCCACGCCGGCCGCCGGCGCCTTGCAGCGCGTGCGAATCTAGCGGTTTCTTGCGACGTTGGCTAATGCGGCGCCGTGCGCATGCCTAAGAGCGCGCGCCTGAGCGCGGGCCGCGCTCCAGGTGGCATGCGCAATACGGGTTGACCGCCGCCCCAGTGCTACCATGAATTGGCGGCTACACTGGGGCATTCAGCCGGCGCGCTGCGCATCGCGCCAGACCCGGCCTGAACGTGACAGCGGTGACGACATCATGATCGAACGCAGCGAGCGCAAGGCCTACTGGCGGCACACCAAGGTGCAGATGCTGACGAGCCTGCTGCCCTTCGTGCTCGCCCTGATCGTGCTGCCGCTCTACGCCGACGCGCTCAACGACAAGCGCATCCTGGGCATCCCGCTCGGCTATTTCCTCGCCTGCCACGGCCTGCTCGTCATCGCCTTCGTCACCATTGCCGTGTTCGTCAATCGGCAGGACGCGATCGACCACTGGCACGGCGCGCACGAGGACATCTGAACCGGCATGGCCGTCACCGCGCGCACCCGGCTCGTCAATCCGCGGCTCGGGACCTACTTCGGCATCTTCACCGCCGCCTTCGTCGGCGCTGGTGCTGATGGCGCTGATGTTCGAGCAGCTCGGCGCCGCCGACGTCGCCATCCGCGTTCGTCATGTTCGCCGGGCCCATCGCCCTTTATGCCGCCATCGGCCTGCTGTCTGCGCCGCAGGGAGACCGGCGACTACTTCGTCTGCGGCCGCAGGGTGCCGGCCTTCTTCAACGGGCTGGTGCTCGCCATCAGCGCGCTCGGCGGCGCCGGCTTCCTGGCGCTGACCGGCGCCTTCTTCATCGTCGGCTTCGACGCCCTGTGCCTGGCGCTCGGGGTTTGCGCCGGCCTCGTCTTCATGGGCGTGCTGCTGGCGCCGTTCCTGCGCAAGTTCGGCGCCTACACGATGCCGAGCTATCTCGGCCGCCGCTTCGAGAGCCGCACGCTGCGGGTCGTCGCCGCCGCGGTGCTCGCCGTGCCGCTGCTGCTGCTGCTCGCGGCCGAGGCGCGCTTTGCCGCCTACGCCTGCGGCTTGGCTGACGGGCCAGTCCGAGCGCCTGATGGCGGCGTGGTCGTGGCCTGCGCGACGGCGATGGTGATCGCCGGCGGCATGCGCTCGCTCACCTGGTCGAGCGTCGGCCAAGGCCATCGCGGCGCTGCTGGCGCTGGCGGTGCCCGCCACCATCGTCGCCCTCATGATGTCCAACCTGCCGCTGCCGCAGATGACGCACGGCAACGTGCTGCGCGTGCTCAACGCGGACGGAGGCTGCGCGCGGCGCTGCCGATCTTCATGGCGCCGCCGCTCGCCTTCGACTTCCCGGCCGAGGGCCTCGAGCCGCTGGCCAAGCGCTTCATCCAGGCCTTCGGCAGCGTCGGCAGCCTCGGCTTCGTGCTGATGACGCTGCTGGCGGCGGCCGGCATTGCCGCCTCGCCGTCGCTGCTGCTCGCGGCCGGGCACGACGCCCGGCGTCTACGAGGCGCGCAAGTCGCTCGGCTGGGCGGTGCTGGTCGCCGGCATCGTGCTGCTGACGCTGCCGGCCGTCGCCGTCTTCCTGCGCGCCCTGCTGCTCGACCAGGTGATCGGCCAGCCGGCCGATCGCCTGCCGACGTGGTTCCAGCGCCTTGCAGCAGGCGGGCATCGCCCGCGTCGCCGCCAACGCCCCGACGGTCGGCTTCTCCAACATCAGCTTCGAGCGCGACGCGACGCTGTTCGCGCTGTCCGTTCGCCGCAGGCTTTCCGCAGGTGCTCGTCTACCTGGCGCTGGCCGGGGCGCTGGCCGCGGCGCTGGCGGCCCTGGCGGCAGCCCTCGTCGCGACTGCCGCCATCCTGTCGGAGGACGTCGTGCACGGCCTGCGGCCCGAAGACGGCCGCCGAAGGCGCCCGCATCGGCACGGCGCGCGCTGGCGCTTGCTGGGCGCGGCCTTCGTGACGGCCTGGCTGGCGATCGCGGCGCCGGCCGACCCGCTGCAAGCTGTTCCTGTGGTCGCTCACGTTCAGCGCCGTCGGCGGTCTTTCCCGTGCTGGTGCTGTCGATCTGGTGGAAGCGCATCAACGCCTGGGGCGCGATGGCGGGCATGCTCGCCGGGCTGCTCGTCAGCGGCGTTCGCCATCCTGCTGGGCGAGGCCGGCGCCTGGGCCTTGCCGGGCGTGCTGGCGGGCACCGTCGGGCTGCCGGCGGGTGTTGCCGCGACGATCGCCGCCAGCCTGCATGACGCCGCGCCGGGTCCCAGCGTGCTGCATCCGCGTGCACGAGATGCGCGTGCCCGGCGGCGAGACGCTCTACGATCGGGAGATCCGCCTGCAGCGGCTCAAGACACGGCGCTACGGCGTGAATGCATCATGCCTCTTGACTTGCGCTTGCCCCGCCGGCGCCTGTAATCATAGGCCCAGGCGCACCCGCTCCGCGCAATCGGGCACGCGACAGGAGACGCCATGTCGGCACGCGAGCGGCTCGTTCTCTATCCTCCGCATCGAGCCCTATCGCAGCGCGCGCCTCGACGGTGGGCGGCGGGCCACGAGATCTACTTCGAGGAATGCGGCAACCCCAACGGCAAGCCGGTGCTGATCGTGCACGGCGGCCCCGGCGGCGGCTGCAACGCCACCATGCGCCGCTACCACGACGCCGGCCCGCTACCGCATCGTGCTGTTCGACCAGCGCGGCTGCGGCCGCTCGCTGCCGCATGCCAGCCTCGAGGCCAACACCACCTGGGACCTGGTCGACGACATGGAGCGGCTGCGCATCCACCTCGGCATCGAGCGCTGGCAGCTGTTCGGCGGCTCCTGGGGCTCGACGCTGGCGCTGGCCTACGCCGAGACGCATCCCGCGCCGCGTCAGCGATCTCATCCTGCGCGGCATCTTCCTGCTGCGGCGCGAGGAGCTGCGCTGGTTCTACCAGGCCGGCTGCGGCTGGCTGTTTCCCGGAGGCGTTCGAGGAGTTCAAGAAGATCATCCCGCCCGAGGAGCGCGGCGACATGATCGCCGCCTACTACCGCCGCCTCACCCATCCCGAGCCGCGACGTGCAGATCGCCGCCGCCCGCGCCTGGTCGATCTGGGAGGGCAGCACGCTCTCCCTGATGCAGGACCCCGAGCGCGTCAAGCTGTTCGGCGCCGACAACTACGCCATCGCCTTCGCCCGCATCGAGTGCCACTACTTCGTCAATCGCGGCTTCTTCGAGCGCGACGACCAGCTGCTCGCCGACGCGCACCGCATCCGCCATCTGCCCTGCACCATCGTGCACGGCCGCTACGACGTGGTGACGCCGGTGAAGAGCGCCTGGGACCTGTCGCGCGTGTGGCCCGAGGCGGACCTGCGCATCGTCGCCGATGCCGGCCACGCCATGACCGAGCCCGGCATCGTGCACGAGCTGGTCGGCGCGACGCGCCGGCATGCGACGCGCCGCGCCCGCGTGACCGAGCCGCTTCGAGTCAACTGCATAGGAATTAGCGACGGCCGTGATGTTCGGCGTGCACGCCGCCTTTCCTCCGCAGTTGCACCCTATCCTATCCGGCCACAGACACCCAGCGACAAGGAGACTGCCATGGCGATCCTCAAGAGGGGCTTGGCCGGCGAGCCGGTGCGGCGCCTGCAGGCCAAGCTCGGCGTGACGGTCGACGGCGAGTTCGGCCCCAACACCGAGACCGCCCTCAAGAACTGGCAGACAGGTCCAAGGCCTCGACCGCCGACGGCATTGCCGGGCCGGACACCTTCATGGCCATGGGCCTCTACGAGCTGATTCTGCTCAAGCAGGGCACGCGCGGCGACACCGTCAAGAAGCTGCAGCAGAAGCTCGGCGTCGGCGCCGACGGCCAGTTCGGTCCCGGCACCGAAAAGGCCGTGCGCGAGTATCAGAAGAAGAACGGCCTGAAAGCCGACGGCATGGCCGGTCCCGCCACGCTGGCGCAGATGAAGCTGTTCCCGGAGGTCACGCAGGCGACCGTGGCGGCCTCGCAGGTGCCCGGCTTCGGCGGTGACGGACGCCGTCGAGGCGGCAAAGGCGCTGCGTCGCCGATGCACGGCAGCCGGCATGCGCAGCATCTGGGACACCATCAAGAGCGTCTTCAAGTAGCGCTTGCGCTCGGCCTGCCTGCACCGCGCACGCGCCGTGCTTCCCCGGCCGCCAGGTCTTGGCACGGCCGAGGGTGCGACGGGTACGCGGGTGCCTCACGGCAGCCCGGGAGCCGGTACCGATCCGGCTCCGGAAGGCCTCGGGACGGCCTGTCCCGGGAGCCTCGTCAGGCTCCCCGAGACCCTGCTCGGGTCCCCTGGGCCGCCTTGCGGCCCCGCGTGACGGCGTTTTCTGCCCGGTTACGGATTTCATCCTGCGGCCGTCTATGGGCGTTACCGCCGGCGAGCAGTTCGCGAGACTCCTGGCTTAGGCCATGCATCAGCACGCGGCCCCTCGCCAGTTCGCCGTCTCCTTGCCACGCCGATTGCTGCTAGAGCGCGTTCAACTTAAGCGGATGCATATCCGGCGTTGAGGAGATAGTTGGCGCATTCGTCGCTTGAGAAGCAGGGGAGAAGTGCGGCGATGGCGTCATTGACGGCATCGCCTGTTCGAGCCCGCGCCTTTCTGAGCAGCGTCTTGAGCTTGGCGAAGACCTGCTCGATCGGGTTCAGGTCCGGCGAGTAGGCGGGCAGGAACAGCCGCAGTGCCCCAACGGACCGGATGGCCTCGCGCACGGCTTTGCTTTTGTGGGAGCCGAGATTGTCCATCACGACGATGTCGCCGGGATGCAGTGTCGGCAGCAGGATCTGCTCGACGTAGGCGCGGAAGCTCTCGCCATTGATTGGGCCATCGAACAGGCAGGGCGCGGTGACCCGGTCATGGCGCAAGGCGGCGATGAACGTCAGCGTTCTCCAGCGACCGTGGGGTACATGATCACGCAGGCGCGCGCCGCGCCGGGCCCATCCACGTAGCGGGGCCATGTTGGTCTTGGTCCAGGTCTCGTCGATGAAGACGAGCCGCGAAGGATCAATGGATGCCTGGCGTTGGCGCCACTGCCAGCGGCGGCGCGCGACGTCAGGACGGTTCTGCTCGCTGGCGAGCACGCTTTTTTTTGTGGGTCTGGTGCTCGCGTTTGAGCAGGTTCCAGACCGAGACGTGGCTGACCACGATGCCACGCTCGGCAAGTTCGTCTGCGAGCGCCCGGACCGTGATGTCCGCCTGATCAGCGATCCGGCCCATCAGCCAGTCGCGCTGGGCTTCGAGGATCGGCCGGCGATGACCGCCCATCTTGCCGGGAGCAAGGCTGCCTGTCGCACGATAGCGGCGCATCAGCTTGATCGCTGCCGACCAGCTCACATCGAACCGAGCCGCAGCCGAACGGCACGATGCTCCCGCCTCGACGGCGGCGACGATGCGACGGCGAAGATCATGATCGAGTGGTCTGCTCATGGATGCTGGCCTCCTCAACCAGCATCCATTCTGAATCACTGTTCGCGCCCCATGGGAATCCCCAATCGAGTCCGCCAAACGTGAACGTGCTCTAGCGGACATCCCGTCGCGAGCAAGGAACGCGCATTAAAACACAGCCCGGAAGGGCGGGGATAAGCTCTCCTTCTCCCCGCTTGCGGTGATTACGGGAGAGGGAGACGACGTCAGCGCAGCTGCACCACGCGCTAAGCCGGCACCCAGGTCACTCGGCGACAGGCATATGTCGCGCAATCGGGATCTGCGCCCCAGCAGGGCCGAGGGACCCTCGGCCCCCGCGTGCCCACGTAGTGCAGCGCGATCTCGCGGCTGTGCGGCCGGTCGCGGTGCTCGATCAGGTAGATCGCCTGCCAGGTGCCGAGCACCGCCTCGCCGCCGACCACCGGAATGCCGAGCGTCGTCGCCGTCAGCATCGACTTGATGTGCGCCGGCATGTCGTCCGGGCCCCTCGATGCCGTGCCGATAGCGCCCGCGGCGCGGGGCCGAGCGCTCCAGCGCGTCGGCGAGGTCGCGCAGCACGTCCGGATCGGCGTTCTCCTGGATCGTCAGCGATGCCGACGTGTGGCGGACGAACAGCGGTCAGCAGCCCGTCGCCGCGCGCCGATCGACCCCAGCCAGCCGCGCACCGGCGGCCGTCACGTCGGTGAAGCCCGGGTCCCGTGGTCTCGATCGACGAGGCGATGCTGAGCTTGCTCCAGCACGTCACGCTCCTGCGGCGCTGCTTTGTTCGGCCGCATCTCATGCCCGATGTTGCATATCAGGCGCACGAGGTCGTTGCGAAACGCCTCCTTAACCGAAACTTTACGGTGCATTGCCACCTTGGCAGCAGCGAGGCTTTTCGATCAGGTGCTGCGTTTCGAGATTGCGTACGCTCGGCCGCGGCGCGGAACGCACGTCGTTTCGCGAAATCCCCCGTCCGGCAGGCTGCGCATTTGCGATACCGGCCCGAGTGCAGGGGAATGCCATGCCGTCTTCCGATCGCTTCGCGCCGCGCGGAGCATGAGCCCGGGCCCGAGACGCCCGGCGATCGCGCGACGTTCCGCGGGGCAAGCGGCCGCGTTCCCCGGCGACGAGCCGGCCCAGTATTTCGATCCCGAGTCGCCCTGGGACGCGGAAACAGCGGAGACGCTGACCCGCCTCAGCGAATCCGAGGAAGGCCGCCTTTGGCGCCAGCACGAGGGCGACCGGACTCGCCGCGCCGCAAAGCCGGCCGCTGCGCCCTTCCACCACGAGGGTCCCGCCGGCTCGCTCCACAGCGAGCTGGAGCCCCGCCTCGCCGAGCTCATCCAGCGCCTGCAGGATACCGTCGCAGCCCTCGATCCCGACAAGTCGCTCGCACCACTCAACAGCCGCCTCGACGCCCTGGAGGAAACGCTCGCCGAGGCGCTGGCAGGCGTCGCGCGGCGCTCCGACGTGGACGGACTGCGGCTGATCGAGGCGCAGGTGACCGAGCTCGCCGCCCACGTGGAGCAGTCAAGCAGCCGACTGGATCGCCTCGATGCGATGGACGAGCAGGTGCGCGGGCTGGCACAGAAAATCGACGACGCCGGCCTGCACCGTCTCGATGAGCTCGAGCGCGTGCTGCAAAGCTACGTGTCGGAATGGCGCCGGAGCGACGAACGCAACGCAACCGCCTTGGGTGCGCTCGACGAAGCCGTGAGCCGCATCGGCGAGACCATCGACGCGGGTGAAGCCGTGAAGCCGGCGTCCGACCTGTCGCTCGGCGGGTTTCGCCAGCGAGTTTTCCGAAGCGCTTCGGAGCGATCCGCTTTCTCAGGTCTATGCCGACGGCACGCGTGCGTTGGCGCCGAAATACGACCGGTTCGCCCTTGATGCGGCCGACTATGCCCCCAGCCAGCCGGCCCAGGCGGCAATGCATCTTTCCGAGTCCGACCCCGCGGAAGATCTCCTGGAGCCCGTCAGGGCATCCCGGCCTGCTCCAGTGGCACCGGACCTTCGCGACGTCGAACCCATCCGGCCACCGCTGCTCGTCGAGACCGCGCATGCCCCCGCGCACGAAGAACCGATGGCGCCTCCCGTGGCACCCAACCCGGCGACGAACCGTCCGCAGCCGAACTCGAGCCGCCGGCCTTTCGCGCCTCCGCCATCCGCGCCAGGCTGCGGCAGATGCAGCTGGCCGATCCCGAAAGCGCAGCCGCATCCGAAGCCGGCGGCCCGGCACAGCCGCCTCCGGCCCACGTAGCTGCCGCGGCAGCCAGGACGCGGAGCGTTCGCCCGAGCCTCCTGCTCGCAGCAGGCGTCACTCTGTTTGCCGCCGCCGGCTATCTTCTGGTCGATGTTTTCCTCACGGCTCACGACGCCGCTCCGGAAACCAAGCGGCTCGAGCAAGGCATGGCTCCAGAGGACGCCGGGCGCACCGGCAGCGCCGACCTCCGCTTCGGGGATCGCGCGCCAAATGGAAGAATGGCCGCCATGGGTGCCGCGCTTGCCGCCGTCCTCAAGGAGGCTCCCGCCACCCCGTCACCCGCCCTGTACAAGGACGAGGCGCCGCCAGCCGACGACGCGCTGCCGGCCCTGATCACGCCGCCCGCCATGACCATCGGCCCCGCCTCGCTGCGCCAGGCCGCCATGAACGGCGATCCGGCAGCGCAATACGAAATCGGCCAACGCTACGCCGCCGGCCGCGGCGTTGCCAGGGACCTGGCCGAGGCCCTGCGCTGGTACATGCGGGCCGCCTCGCGCGGGCTCGCCCCCGCCCAGTTCCGCGTCGCGGGCATGTACGAACGCGGCATCGGCGTCCAGACCGACACGGAGAAGGCCCGCTCCTGGTATCTGCGCGCCGCCCAGCAGGGCCACGTGAAGGCGATGCACAATCTGGCCGTGCTCAGCGTCGGCGGTGGCCGCACCGACTACGCGACGGGCGCCAAGTGGTTCGCCGAGGCCGCCGGCTACGGCCTCGCCGACAGCCAGTTCAATCTTGCGATCCTCCATCAGAACGGTCTCGGCGTCGCCAAAGACCCGAAGCTGGCCTACCACTGGCTCTCGCTGGCGGCGCGCGGCGGCGACCGCGAAGCGGCATCGCGCCTAGTGCAACTGCGCTCGCAGCTTTCGCCCGGCGATATCCGCAACGCCGATGCTGCGATCGCCGCGTGGCGCCCGCGCACACCCGACCCGGCGGCCAACGAGCTCGCCTCGGCCGCGCTCGAAGACCGGTGATACACGCGCGCGAGGCACACGGCTCGCTGGCAATTTACTATCGGCATCCGCTATCGGCACTTTTGCCGCGCCGAGACTTGCTTTTGCTTTCCGATTGGTGTCCCTATCGCAGGCGGGAGTTCGCGGTCGCCGCGAGGCTAAAAAACGTTGCCCGGATCTACTTCGGGCGGGGGAAAATGAGCCTCTGAGGCTTGGCGCGGGTTCGACGCCGACGTCATCGGTGCGGGGTCCCTTACAGACCCGGAAGTGTTGCCGAACACGGCCCATGGCGCCGGCACGAAGCCGCGTCCTGCGTTCGACTGCGCGGCGCGGTCTGTCCGACGGCGCAGCCTTGCAGACGTGGGTCGCATGCAATTCTACCTGCCCGTCGCCGAGATGTCGGCGAACGTCCTCGTGTTCCTCGCCATGGGCGGAGCGGTCGGCTTCCTGTCGGGGATGTTCGGCGTCGGCGGCGGCTTCCTGATGACCCCGCTGCTGATCTTCGCCGGCATCCCGGCCGCGGTCGCGGTCGGCACCGAGGCGGCGCAGATCCTCGCCTCCTCCGTCTCGGGCGCGCTCGCGCAATGGCGCCGGCGCAACATCGACGTCAAGATGGGACTTCGTGCTGCTGGCGGGCGGCCTCGTCGGCTCGGCGTTCGGCGTGCAGCTCGTCGGCGTGCTGCGGCGCCTCGGCGTGTTCGACGTCTTCGTCTCGGCCTGCTACGTCACCTTCCTCGGCGTCATCGGCATGCTGATGCTGATCGAGAGCACCAACACCATCCGCAAGATCCCGCGGCGGCCGCGTCGTGTCCCAGCGGCCGCTCCGGCCAGCACAACTGGGTGCACGGCCTGCCGCTCAAGATGCGCTTCAACCGCTCCAAGCTCTACATCAGCGCCATCCCGCCGCTGCTGCTCGGCCTCTTCGTCGGCCTGCTGGCGGCGATCATGGGCGTCGGCGGCGGCTTCATCATGGTGCCGGCCATGATCTACCTGCTGCGGATGCCGACCAGCGTCGTGGTCGGCACCTCCCTGTTCCAGATCGTGTTCCTGACCGCGGCCACCACGGTGCTGCACGCCTCGCAGAACTACAACGTCGACGTCGTGCTGGCGGTGATTCTGATGGCCGGCGGCGTGATCGGCGCGCAGTTCGGCGCGCTGGCCGGGGAACGGCTGAAGGGCGAGCAGCTGCGCTTCCTGCTCGCCACGTTCATCCTGTTCGTGTGCGCCCGCTTCGCCTGGCAGCTCATCGCGCCGTCCGAGCGAGATCTATCTCCATCGGCCACGGCGAGGTCGCATGATGCGCCTGCTCTCGCGATACCGCGGTCCGCTGGCGTTCTTCGTCACGCTGATCGTCGGCGGCGTGTTGCTCGGCATCGGCGAAGGCGAGGCCCAGCAGCCGCGCGCAAGGCGCCCGCCGCCCGTCGCCAAGGAGGCCATGCCGCAAGCGGCCGAGCCGGAGATCAAGCGCGAGCAGCAGCCCGGCGCCCGCGAGTCGGTGGAGGCCGACGTCTCCGCCCGCAACATCGCGGTCACCTCGAGCTTCAACGGCACGGAGATCGTGATCTTCGGCGCCATCGACGGCAGCCAGCAGCCGAGCCCCGAGTCCGGCTACTACGACGTCATCATCGTGGTGGAAGGCGTGCCCGGCCGGCTCGTCGTGCGCCGCAAGGGCAATGTCGCGGGCCTTTGGCTCAACACCGCCTCGGCCATCTTCGACAACGTGCCGAGCTACTACGCCATCGCCTCGACGCGCCCGATCGACGAGATCGTCGCCGGAGGAGTTCCGGGCGCTGCACGGCATCGGGCTGCAGCACCTCAGGTTCACGCCGGCCGTCGGCCAGAAGGACGCCATCTCCACCGAGGACCTCAAGCAGTACCGCGAGGCCATCATCCGCCTGAAGCTCAACGACCGGCCTCTACGTCAACCGCGAGCACGGCGTCGCCTTCACCGGCAAGAGCATCTTCCGCGCCAGCATCGTGCTGCCCGCCAACGTCACGGTCGGGCCGTTCGACACGCGCGTCTACCTGTTCCGCGAGGAGAAGCTGCTGAGCACCTACCGGTGCGCCTCACGCTGGAGCGCGAGGGGCTGGAGCGCTACCTGCACGCCTTCGCCTACGGCCTGCCGACGCTCTACGGCTTCGTCACGGTCATGATCGCCGTCGGCGCCGGCCTGCTGGCCTCCACCGTGTTCCGCAAGCGCGGCATCACTAGGCGCGCATCCCTGCCTGAGCCCGTCGGGACGCCACATACGCGGGTCCGCAGGGCCAAGTCAACTCGGCCTCAGTACTTCAGTCCCCCCAGGAACCGCGTCGCCACGGGATACAGGCCTTCCTGGCCCAGCATCCACACGGCAATGCCGCCGTCGCCGAATAACGGCTCGAAGGCCTCGTCCAGCACGTTGAGGCCGCCCGCGAAGGCGCCGAACGCCGGCATCACCAGGCGGCGCCCGTTGGCGACAAAGCAGGGCCGCCGGATCGAATAGCCGTACATGGAGAGCCGCGCCGCCGGATGCATGTGTCCGGCAATCTCATGCGTCGCCGAGCCCGGCGCCGGATGATGGCGCAGCATCAATCCGCTCATCTCCATCTCGTCGCACGAGGAGCCGCCGAGCCGCGGCGAGATCTTCCGGTCGTGGTTGCCCGCGATCCAGATCCACTCGCGACCCTCCTGCAGCACGTGCAGGATTTCCAGGTCCTGCGGCACCATCCGCTGCGCACCGCCCTCGTCGTGCAGGCTGTCGCCCAGCGCGATGACGCGCGCCGGCTCATAGCGGTCGATCACCTCGGCCAGCCGCGTCAGCGTCTGGCGCGTGTCGTAGGGGGGCAGCAGGTTGCCGCGCACCGCCGCCGCCGAGCCCTTCTCCAGATGCAGGTCGGCAACCAGCAGCGTCTGCTCGCCGGGGCAAAAGAGCGCGCCGGAATTATCGGCGATGAGCTGGCGTCCGCAGATGGCGACCGGCTGCGAGCCCGTTTCCTCCACCAGGTGGAAGCGTTCCGGCTTCAGCCCCAGCATGCTCTACCCCCTGCATCGCTTCCCGCACCAGGTCGTCGGCCGCCTCGCGCAGCATATCCTCCGCGACGTTGCCGCCGTAGACCAGCTCCTGGCCGATCTCCAGTAGCACGGGCACGGCCAGCGGCGACACGCGGTCCAGCGCCTTGTAGCGGATATTCCCCTTGATCCTGCGCAGGAAATCGCCGAGCCGCCCGATATCCAGCAGCCCCGTCGCCGCATCCGCCCAGGCCGCCTCCAGCAGGATGTGGTCGGGATCATGCTTGCGCAGCACGTCGTAGATGAGGTCGGACGAGATCGTCACCTGCCGCCCGCTCTTGGCCGTCTTGCCCGGGTGTCGCCGTTCGATGAGCCCGGAGATCACCGCGTTGATGCGGAAGGTGCGCTTCATCAGGCTCGACTCGGCGAGCCACGCATCGAGGTCGTCGCCCAGCATGTCCTCCGCGAACAGCTCGCCGATGTCGAGCCGGCCATCGGCAATGAGCCGCGCCGTATCGCCCGCACCCCACACGGCCAGCGCGTAGTCGTTGGCGACGAACCCGACGGGCTTCGCGCCGGCCCGGTCCATGCGCCGCGTGAGCAGCATGCCGAGCGTCTGGTGCGCGAGACGGCCCTCGAACGGATAGACCACCAGGAAATGCCGCTGCCCCCGCGGAAGGTTTCGACCAGCAGCTCGCCGGCCGTCGGGATCTCCGATCGCTCCGCCTGGATGCTCAGCCATTCGCACACATCGTCCGGCAGCACGCGCCAGCGGCTCGGATTGGCGATCATCTCGCGCACGCGTCGCGCAAGATGGGTGGAAAGCGGGAACTTGCCGCCTTCGTAGGAGGGAACCGTGGGATCGGGATCAGTCGTGCGCGTCACGAACGCGTCCGTCTCCTGCAGCGCCTCGAACCGCAGCACTTCGCCCGCGAACACGAAGCTGTCGCCCGGCCGAAGCTGCTCGACGAAATACTCCTCCAACTGGCCGAGCACGCGCCCGCCCATCAGCGGCCGCGCCGCTCCCGGCTTCGCCTTGGCGAACCGGCGCCCGACCAGGCGAATCTTGATCATCGGCGCCTCGATGATCGTGCCGGCGTTCATCCGGTACTGCTGCGCGAGCCGCGGATGCGACAGGCGCAGCCGCCCATCCCCGAGCGGCCGCAGCCGCGCGTAGCGCTCATAGGCGCGCAGGGCGTAGCCACCGGTGGAGACGAAATCCACGCTGCGGTCGAACTGCCGTCGCGGCAGCGCCGCATAGGGCAGCGCCGAGCGCACCTCCTCGAACAGCTCGTCGGGCTTGAACGGCCCCGCGCACGCCGTCCCCCAGATGTGCTGCGCCAGCACGTCGAGAGCGCCGGAGCGCGAATATTGCGTATCGTGCGCGCCTTCCGCTGCGGCCTCGATGGCGGCGCGGCACTCCAGCACCTCGAAGCGGTTGCTCGGCACCAGCAGCGCGCGCGACGCCTCGTCGAGACGATGGTTCGCCCGACCCACGCGCTGGATCAGGCGGCTCGCGCCCTTAGGCGCGCCGACGTTGATGACGAGGTCGACGTCACCCCAGTCGACGCCGAGATCGAGCGTGGAGGTCGCCACTACCGCACGCAGGCTGCCGGCCGCCATCGCCGTCTCGACCTTGCGGCGGCGCGCAGCATCGAGCGAGCCGTGATGCAGCGCGATCGGCAGGCTGTCCTCGTTGACGCGCCAGAGCTCCTGGAACAGCAGCTCCGCCTGGCTCCTGGTGTTGACGAAGATCAGCGACAGCTTGTTGGCCTTGATCGCCGCGTAGATCTCCGGAACCGCGTAGCGCGACGTGTGACCCGCCCATGGCAGCTCCGCCTCGGTCTCCATGATGCGGATGTCGTGCGGCGCACCGCCCTCGGCGACGATCAGATCAGCCAGGTCGATCCGGTCCTCGGCCCGCTGCGGCGCCAGGAAGGCGCGCAGCTCGCTCGGCCGCGCCACCGTGGCGGAGAGGCCGATGCGGATCTGTCCCGGCGCCAGCGTCGCCAGCCGCGCGAGGTCGAGCGCCAGCAGGTCGCCGCGCTTGGTCGGCGCCAGCGCGTGCAGCTCGTCGAGGATCACGGTGTCGAGGTCGCCGAACAGGTAGGCCGCATCGGGATGCGACAGCAGCAGCGTGATCTGCTCCGGTGTCGTCAGCATCATGTCCGGCGGCCGCACCCGCTGCCGCGCCTTGCGCGCAACAGACGTATCGCCCGTGCGCGTCTCGATGCGGACCGGCAGATCCATCTCGGTGACGGGCGCGATAAGGTTGCGCGCCACGTCCGCCGCCAGGGCCTTCAGCGGCGAGATGTAGAGCGTGTGCAGCCCCGCACCCGCAACAGGCCTCCCCTCGCGCCGCGACAATGAGAGCAGGCTCGGCAGGAACCCCGCCAGCGTCTTGCCGGCTCCCGTCGGCGCGATCAGCAGAGTTGAGCGCCGTTCCTCCGCTTGATTCAAAAGAGCAAGCTGGTGCGCGCGCGGCTCCCAGCCCCGCGTCGCGAACCAGCCGCGGAACGGCTGTGGCAGCGGCGCGGACGCATCCTCGCGCAGCACGCGCCGCGCATCGGCCTCGTGCCGCAAGCCCACCGGTTTCGTCCTGCCGCGCATCAATCCGGGACGCTTTGATCTGTTGTGTGGAAAGGCCCTATGCTAAGCGGAAATCAGGCGTCAATGGGCCGCCGTGATTGGGAGACATGCGATGGATTGGCGCCGCCAGTTCTTCGGGGAGAGCGTCGGAGGCACGATTATCCGGCTTGCGCTGCTGTCGGTCGTCGTCGGCGTCGTGCTGTCGGCGCTCGGGATCACGCCTTACAACATCGTTGAGCGGTTCCGGCTGCTGATTCAGCGGATCGCCGATCTCGGCTTTGACGCCTTCCACTGGGCCTTCACCTACTTCCTGCTCGGCGCCATCGTGGTGATCCCGATCTGGATCGTCATCCGCCTCACCAGGCGCGACCAGCGGCCCTAGCCGCAAGCATCCCAGTGGTGAGCTTATCGAACCACGGCATTGTCTATGGCTAACGGCCCGCCAGCGCCCTTCGACAAGCTCAGGGCTGGAGCCGTGGAGTATTTGGCCTTTCCAAACCCGCCCACCGGCGCCTTGCCTAGCCCTCGATCGCCTTCGCCGCCCACTCGGTCGCGCGCCGGCCGGTCAATTCGCTCAGCCCGCTCAGCTTCTCGCGGTCCAGAACCGCCTTGATGTCGCGCTTCATCCGGTCGAGCAGCCCCGGTCCCTCGTAGACCAGCCCCGTATAGAGCTGCAGCAGCGTCGCCCCGGCCTCCAGCTTGGCGATGGCGGCGGCTCCGGAGTCGATGCCGCCGATGCCGATCAGCGGAATTTTGCCGCCTGTCAGCCCGTACACGCGCGCAAGCACCACGGTTGCACGATGAAAAAGCGGCCGCCCCGAAAGACCGCCGGCTTCAGCCGCGAGGCTCGTCTCACCCAGCCCCGGCCGCGCCAACGTCGTATTCGACACCGCGATGCCGTCCACCCCGCGGCGCACGAGCACCTCCACCACCGGCTCCAGGTCCGCCTCCGCGATATCCGGCGCCAGCTTCACGACGACAGCCCGCCTCGGCTTCCCCGCCGCCATCATCTCGGCCCGCGCCTCCAGCACCCGCCCCACCAGATCGTCGAGCGCCGCCGGCGCCTGGAGATCGCGCAGACCCGGCGTGTTGGGCGAGGAGATGTTGACCGTGAAATAGCTCGCAACGTCATAGAAAGCCTTGATGCCGGCCACGTAGTCCGCCGCGCGATCGGCGGCGTCCTTGTTCGCGCCGACGTTGATCCCCACCACGCCCTTCAGGCGCGCCGCCTGCAGCCGCGCCAGCGCCGCCGCGTGTCCGCCGTTGTTGAAGCCGAGGCGGTTGATCATCGCCTTGTCGCGCACCAGCCGGAAGATGCGCGGGCGGGGATTACCGTCCTGCGGGCGCGGCGTGACGCTTCCGATCTCCGCGTGCCCGAAGCCCATGCCCAACACGGCCGCCGGCACGCGCGCGTCCTTGTCGAACCCCGCGGCGATGCCGAACGGATTTGGCAACGCCATGTCCCAAATTGAAACGGTGAGGCGCGGATCGTCGGCGACCGATGGCCGCGGATAAACACCCGCCTCCAGCGACTTGAGCGTCAGCTCATGCGCCTGCTCAGGATCGAGCGCAAAGAGCAGCGGACGCGCAAGCTCAAAAACCGCAGACAGCATCAGGCGTTGCGTTCCTCGGACGAAGGTGCAGCAGAGCACGCGCAGCAAATTGGTCTTGCGGTGTTGCAGCGAACGTCGTGCAGATCAAGTGCGAACGATCTTTGGTTGCATGTCACAAATAATTCATGCTCTCAATTGCGGCAGCGGGCGTTGGCGGACGCACGCTAAAGGTGCAACGAGGGCGGGCACAGTATGGCACAGGCGTTCGATACCCGGATCATGACGCTGGGACAGCTGTTCGCCAATCCGAACCTCATAAGGACACCGCCTTTTCAACGCTCCTTCTCCTGGACGTGGGGAGAAGCATCGACTCTCGTCGACGAAATCGAGAACGCTTTCGAAGCGGAAGCCGGTAGCGACCAGGCCGGCTGCTTTCTCGGCACCATGCTGTTCATCAAGCCGGAAAAATCAGGTTCGCGTCTCGCAACCTGGCCGCTTGGCCGCAACCAGCGCGTGCTCGAGGTCGTCGACGGCCTGCAGCGGCTCACGACGCTGACCATGCTGTTCAGCCTGCTGCGCGACATCGATCGCAGCGACGCCCAGCGCCCGAACGACCGCATCCTCTCGGCGATCGCGACGGGTCAGGGCCGCAACGGCCGCCACCGGTTCATGCTGCGCGAACCCGACGAGGCCTTCTTCCAGAGCTACGTGCGCCAGCCGGGCGCCACCCTTCTCATTCCCGACTCCAACTCACAGTCCGCTTCGGAGGAGCGCATGATCGGCGTGCTCGAATACCTGCGCGAGACAGTTGATGCCTATGATTTGCCCCAGCGCCAGCGTCTCGCCGCCTTCCTGCTGGACCAGTGCTTCGTTGCCGTCCTGTCGACGACCGGCGTCGACCGCGCCCATCGCATGTTCACGGTGCTCAACACCGCGGGCAAGCCGCTCGGCCGCAACGACATCCTCAAGGCGCAACTGCTTGCCGGCCTGAAGCCGCAGGAGATGCAGCGGGCCATCACCGGCTGGGATGCAGCCGAGAAGCTTACGGGTGCGGATTTCGAGAGCCTTTTCAGCCATGTTCGCATCATTCATGGGCGTACCTCGCCAAACGTCATCTCCTCGATCAAGGACATCGCCACGCGCGCGGGCGGAGGCCTGCCGTTTGTCGAGCGCATCCTTCAGCCCGCCGCGGAAATCTGCGAAGCGATCACGCATGCCAGGCATGAGGGCTCGCCTCACTCCGGCTCGATTGCCGCATCGCTGACCTATCTCAACTGGCTCAAGGGCAATACCGACTGGATGCCTCCCGCACTCCTGTGGTGGCTCGAAAAGGGCAAGGACCCCGCTGAACTCGCGTGGTTCCTGGCCGCGCTCGATCGGCTCGCCTACGGCCTGAGAATCCAGGGACGCGGCAACAAGCGTCGCCTCACGCGCATGAACGCCGTGCTGCACGCGATCCGCAGTGGACAGGACTTGAAGAAGACTGGCGGTCCTCTCAGCCTCGCGCGCGAGGAACTGCGCATGGTGCACCACAGCCTGCGCGATCTGCACAAGCGTCACGCGCAGGTCGCCAGGCTCGTGCTGCTGCGCCTCAACGACGTACTCGCCGGCAAGCCGCAGCGCCTGGACGCCGAGGAGTTCACCGTCGAGCACCTGCTGCCACGCAAACCGGGCATCAACAGCCCCTGGCGCGCTCACGCCTACTTCCCCGATCCAGCCGACCGGGACCGCTTTACGGAGTCGCTCGGCAACCTCGTCCTTGTCAGCAAGCTGCAGAACGACAAGGCCGGCAACCTCGACTTCGCCCACAAGCGGCAGGTGCTGTTCGGCACCGGCCCGCACCTGCCCATCAACGAGTTCGTGCGGCGGCAGACGGAGTGGAAGCGCGCGCAGATCGAGGCGCGCGAGGCGGAGCTGCTCAAGCTGCTCGACCAGATCTGGCAGATCGGCCCGCCACCCGGGCGCCGGGGCGAACCGCCCACCGGCGCACCGCGCCGCAAGGCGACGGCGGACGCCTAGAGCCTCTCAGAACTCAGGTTGCCTCGCAGACAGCTTGCGCCACCCCAGTGGTGAGCTTGTCGAACCACGGCATTCACGTGTGCAGCCGTCCTTCGACAGGCTCAGGACTGGTTGAGCCTGCGACTCAGCGATCCCACCAAAGACGGAAGGACCCTAGCTAGGCCGCCCGCTTACCCTTCGCCGGCACCTGCGGCAGCGCAGTGCCGATCATGCAGTCGCGCGTGACGATGGCGGCGAGTTCGCCCTCGCTCCAGCCCTTGGTCGCCCTCGGACGCATCGGCAGCACGATGTAGCGCAGGTCGGCGGTGGAATCGTGCACGCGCACCTCCACATCCTCAGGCACCTCGACGCCGAACTCCACCAGCACGCCGCGTGGATCGATCACGGTGCGCGAGCGGTAAGCAAGGCTCTTGTACCAGGCGGGGGGAATGCCGAGCAGCATCTTCGGATAGCAGGAGCACAGCGTGCACACGATGACGTTGTGCACCTTGGCCGTGTTCTCGACGGTGGCGAACTCGGGCGCGGCGCCGATGTCGACGCCCATCTGCAACAGCGCCGCGCGGGTATCCTTCAGCAGCAGCTTCTTGAAGGTCGGGTCGGTCCACGCCTTGGCCACGACCTTGGCGCCGAGCGCGGGGGAGCGGCTGTCCATCAGGTCGACGCTGCCGGCGATCTCCTGCGGGGAGAGCACGCCCTTCTCGATCAGCAGCGAGCGCACGGCCTCCTCCAGCACCTCGTAGGCGCCGGCAGCGCCCGCATCGTGATCCTTCTGCGGCGCGTGCGGGTCATGCTCGTCATCATGATGATGGTCATGATCATGATCGTGGTGATGCCCATGATCATGATGGTCGTGATCGCCGTGCTTGGGCTTGTGCATCCGCTGCCACTCCTACCTTAAAGGCTCGAGCCAATAGTCGTAGATGTCGGCCTCGAGCTGGTCCGTTTGCGGGCCGTCATAGCGGCCCCAGATCTCGCGCTGCGCGAAGCGCACCTTGTAGAGCACCTGCGCCGGCAGCCCGGGCTGGTGATAGGCGAGCCGCTCCGGGTCGCGATAGGTGCCGTGGATCGAGGCAATCTCACCGCGCTTGCCGCGCAGATACCATGGCGTGCGGCAGTGTCCGACGGCAGGGCGATCAGCCACGCGCACCTTGTCGCCGGGCGCGAACCGTGGCGCGCCGCCCTTCGCCGCCGCCGATTTCGCGCGCGTCCTCACCACGGAATCTTCTCCTTGGAGGTCTTGCGCCCGGCCTTCACCCAGCGCGCGCGCACTTCGTCCATGCGCGCCTCCACCTCCTCGCGCGTCAGCAGGCCCTGCTCGACCGCGAGATTGCGCACCGCCCTGATCCATTTCTCGTAGTAGGTCGTGCGGTCGTACTGCTGCTGCCCGTAGTCCTCAATCACGCGGCGCATGCCGTCGACCGTGAACGCACGCTTCTCGGGCCCGACCAGCAGCCGCAGCATGGCGTCCGTGCGCTTCTCCCACAGCGCAAGGTCGTGCTCGTGACGGTCGATGGGCCCGAACTCCAGGCCGCCGACGTCGTGCGTGGACCGGCCCTCCGCGCCCTTGCGCAGCATGTTCTTTCTCTTCGGTTGCGGCATGGACTGGCCTCTCGCCGGGAAAGCGCCCATCATGCCCTCCCTCGCCAACGAAGGCCAGAGCGCCGGACCCCGACCCGATGGACTTGACCGTCACGGCGCTGGCGCTCGGCGCGGCCGCATGTCTCGGCCTGTCGCTCGTTCTGACGCAGCTCGGGCTGCGGCATCTCCCCCCGCTACGCGGGGCCTCCATCAGCGTTCCCAGCAGCATGCTGGCCTATGTGGCGCTGGCGCCCTTCCTGCTCGATGTCAGCGCATTCAGCCTGCGCGGCGCCATCCTTTTCGTGGTCAGCGGCTGCCTGTTCCCCGCCACGGTGACGCTCCTGACGTTCGAGGGCAACCGCCACGTCGGCCCGTCGATCACGGGCGCATTCGGCAACCTGACCCCGCTATTCGCCACGCTGCTGGCGATTGGTGCTTCTCGGCGAGATACCGCATTCGGGCGAGGTCGCCGGCATGGCCGTCATCCTCGCGGGCGTCCTCCTCATCATCGGCGCGCCCCGCACCATGCCGGGGGGCGCCTTCGGATGGGCCATTGGCCTGCTCCTGCTCGGCGGGTTCATTCGCGGCCTCGTGCAACCCATGGTCAAGGCAGGGCTGATGGACTGGCCCAATCCATTTGCGGCGAGCCTCATCGCCTACGTCATGTCGGCCGCTGTCATCCTCTCGGCCGGCGCGGCGCGCGAGGGCATGGCCGTGCTTCGCCCGCCCGCGGCGGGATTGCGGTGGTTCGTTCCGGTCGGACTGCTCAACGGCCTGTCCGTGCTCCTCATCTATGCCGCCCTGACCCGCGGCTCCGTCGCCGTCGTCGCGTCTCTGGTGGCGTGCTATCCGCTCCCCACCCTTCTGTTCAGCCGCCTGATACTCGGGGCCGGCGGCTTCGGCTGGCGCGTGGCTCTGGGCGCTGCAACCACCGTCCTTGGCGTGGCGGTGCTGTTGCGCGGATAGCAGGGCGGGTCTGCACTTGTGCTGCCAATCGCGCCCATGACTTGCCAATCCTCCTCCGCTATGGTGCCGCGGAAAAGCGCAACCGAGCGGGTGGGGAAGCAGTCCGGATGGTGACGGTCAAGGCGGGCGCGCTCGCCGATCTTGTGCGCGACATCTTCGCCAAGGCCGGCTGCTCGACCGCCGAAGCCGAGCGCATCGGCAAGTATCTCGTCTCCGCAAACCTCACCGGCCACGACAGCCACGGCGTCGCGCGCGTGCCGCGCTACCTGCACTGGAAGGCGAACGGCACCGTCATCGCGGACCGCACGGTGAAAATCATCACCGAAACCCCAGTGCTCGCTGTCGTGGACGGCCTGCACGGCTTCGGCCAGACGGTCACGCCGCAGGCGGTGGAGATCGGCGTCCGCAAGGCCAAGCAGAACGGCCTCGCCATGGTCGCGCTGCGCAATTCCGGCCACCTTGGCCGCGCCGGCGACTGGGCCGAGATGGGTGCAGAGGCGGGTCTCGTGTCGGTTCACTTCGTCAACGTGTCGGGCAGCGTGCTGGTGGCCCCCTTCGGCGGCACCGAGCGGCGCATTTCCACCGCCCCCTTCGCCGTCGGCGTACCGCGCCCCGGCGAGGACCCCGATCATTCTCGATTTCGCCACCTCGCTCGTCGCCGAGGGCAAGGTGCTGGTGGCGAGCCAGGGCGGCAAGAAACTGCCCGAGGGCTCCCTCATCGACCGCGACGGCACTCACAGCACCGACCCGCACATCCTCTACGGCGACTACACGCCGGCGGGCCCGCGCGACCATTCGCAAGGGCACCGGCGCCATCCGCGCTTTCGGCGATCACAAGGGCTCCGGCCTCGCGCTGATGTGCGAGTTGCTCGGCGGCTCGCTCACGGGCATGACCGCCACCGGCTTCGGCCGCCGCTTCGGCAACGGCATGCTGTCGTTCTACATCGATCCGAAGGTGGTCGATCCCGAGGACATGTTCCCCGCCGACGTCGCCCGCTACATCACCTTCTTCAAGAGCTCCAAGCCGGCGGAGGCAGGCGGCGAGATCCTCGTTCCCGGCGAGCCCGAGCGCCGCATGCGCGCCGAGCGGTCTGCGAAAGGCATCCCGCTGCCGGAGGACACCTGGGCCTCCATCGTCGCCGCCGCGCGCGAGCTCGGCGTGGACGAGAATCGCATCCAGCAGGCGGGTGCGGCGTATGATCCGCTCACCGTTGCTCCATGCAGACGCCAGGGTCATCCCGGTGCTCGTCACCGGGATCCATCGATCAACGGCTCGGCTCCGCACGCGGGCCATCGGCTGGACACTCAGGGCGGACAAGCCCCGGTATGACCACCTGAACCCAACCTCTCCGCGCTGCGAAGAGAGGGAGAATACCGGAGACATGACGATGATCGACGCCGCCTTGATGAAGAAGCTCGAGAGCTTCGACACCCCTACCATCTGCAATGCGCTGGAGATCATCGATCCGGCGCGGCGGCTCACGGGCTTCACCATCAAGCCGCTCTACTGCCGCTTCCCCGAGATGCCGCCGATCGTCGGCTACGCCAAGACGGTGACGATCCGCTCCACCCACACGCACGAGCTCGACCCCAAGAAGGCGCGCGAGCAGCGCATCGCCTACTACGACTACGTCGCGAGCCAGCCCGCGCCCGGCATCATGATCATCCAGGACCTCGACGGCCACGACGTCGGCTTCGGCGCCTTCTGGGGCGAGGTGATGAGCGCCGTGCACAAGGGGCTCGGCTGCCTCGGCGTCGTCACCGACGGCTCCATCCGCGACATCGACCAGTGGGCGCCGGGCTTCCAGGCGCTCGCCGGCTCCATCGTGCCGAGCCACGCGCACGTGCATCTCGCCGACTTCGCCAAGGAGGTGCGGGTCTCCGGCATGCTGGTCCGCTCGGGCGACATCGTGCACGCCGACCGGCACGGCGCGGTCACCATCCCTGCCAACCTGGCGGAGAAGATTCCGGCCGCCTGCGATCTGCTCACCCGCAAGGAAGCCGTGATCCTGGAGATGGCGCGCGCGCCCGGCTTCAACGTCGCCAAGCTGCGCGAGGCCCTGGCCAAGCAAGACGAAATCCACTGAGGACCACGCATGGGCCGCAAAGTCATTTGCATCCAGTCGCTCCATCCGGAGGGCATGAAAATCCTGCACTCGCGGCCGGACCTGGAGGTTATCGTGCCCGAGTCGCTGGACCCGGAAACCTGGGGCAACTTCCTGCCCGGCGCCGAGGCCATCTGCGTGCGGCTCTCGCAGATCCCGCGCTCGATGATCGAGAAGGCGCCGAACCTGAAGATCATCTCCCGCCACGGCGTCGGCTGCGACAACATCGATGTCGCCGCGGCCACCGAGCACGGCGTGATCGTCGCCACCGTCGGCCTCGCCAACGCGCCATCGGTGGTGGAGCACACCATCGCCCTTATGTTCGCGCTGGCCAAGCGTTTGCCCGAGTTCGACCAGGCCGTTCGCACCGGCGACTACATGCGCAAGATGAAGCTCGACGCCCAGGATGTCGCCGGCCGCACCGTGCTCATCATCGGGCTCGGCCGCATCGGCAGCCGGCTGGCGAAGGCGCTCAACGCGCTTGGGCTCAACTGCATCGGCTGCGATCCCGCCTACACCGCGGACCAGATCAAGGCCATGGGCTGCGAGCCGGTCGCCGATTTCCGCACCGCGCTGCCGCGGGCGGACTTCGTCACCGTGCACGTACCGTTGCAGGACGACACCCGCAACATGATCGGCGCCGCCGAACTCGCGGCGATGAAGCCGACGTCGTACGTCATCAACTGCGCCCGCGGCGGTATCGTCAACGAGGCGGCCCTGCTGGATGCTGTGAACAGCCGGCGCATCATGGGCGCCGGCCTCGACGTGCAGGTCGACGAGCCGCCGAAGGCAAACGATCCGCTGCTCAAGTGCGATCGCATTATCCTGACGCCACACTCGGCCACCTCAACGCCAGAGACCATGATCCGCATGGCCAAGACGGTCGCGCAGAACGTGCTCGACCAGTTCGACGGCCGCCTGCCCGAAAGCCACGTGTTCAACCCGGAAGTTCTGAGGAAGGTCCGCGCATAGTGTTTTCAACTGTCATCCCGGCACTTGTTGCCGGGATCCAGCGACCAACAAACGCCGGTGCAAGCTGATGGACGGATCCCGGGCACGAGGCCCGGGATGACAAATACCCCCGGCGAACCTGTGAGGAGAAATCGATGAAAGCAAACCTGCTCAAGAAGAAGATCGCCGACGGCCAGCGCTGCGTCGGCGGCTGGGCTGCAATCCCGGACGTGTTCTCCTGCGAGGTCTACGCGGCCCAGGGTTGGGACAGCGTCACGCTCGACATGCAGCACGGCGGCAGCAACATCAACGACGCCGTCCCCCTGCTCGCCGCGATCCAGAGCGCGGGCGATGCCACCCCGCTGATCCGCGTGCCGTGGAACGATCCCGGACAGATCATGCGCGCGCTCGACGCCGGCGCCATGGGCATCATCTGCCCGATGATCAACACCAAGGCGGAGGCCGAGGCGCTGGTGCGCTCGTCTCGCTATCCGCCGATGGGCGAGCGCAGCTTCGGCCCCTACCGCGCCGCGCAGTACGGCGCCGACTACTGGCAGAAGGCCAACGAAGAAGTGCTGCGTCTTCGCCATGGTCGAGACCCGCCAGGCTGTCAGCAACCTGGAGGAAATCCTCTCGGTGAAAGGCATCAACGGCGTCTACGTCGGCCCGTCCGATCTCTCGCTCAGCATGGGCAAGCCGCCGACGCTCGACCCCACCGACAAGGACGTGCTGACGGCGATGGACATCATCGTCAAGACCACGCGCAAGTGGGGCCACATCGCCGGCGTACACACCGACGGACCCAAGACGGCGCTGCGCCGCTTCGAGGAAGGCTTCCAGATGTGCACCATCCTCAACGACGTGCGCCTGCTGGCGGTCGCCGCCCAGAACGCCATCCGCGAAGTGCGCGGCCAGGGCGAGGCGGCGAAGGCGAAGACGTATTGATGCCTGTCATCCCGGAATTTCGCATCAGCGAAATATCCGGGACCCAGGGCCGCGCATGGTACCCTGGGTCCCGTCTCTCCGCGTCTTTGAGCTTCGGCCGGGATGACACGCGATGACACCCACCCTCCGCCACGTCTGCGACATCGACGTCAGCGTCGGCCCGATCCGCGACCTCGGGCCGACGCCGCACGGGCGCCGGCGCATCATTCCGATCCTGAGCCGGCAGCGTGAAAGGCGAGCGGCTGGAGGGCGAGGTGATGCCCGGCGGCGCCGACTGGCAGTACGTTCGCGCCGACGGCGTGCTGGAGCTGGAAGCACGCTACTCGATCAAAACGAAGGATGGCACGGAGATCGCCGTCATCAACCGCGGCATGCGTCGCGCGCCGCCTGAAATCATGGATCGCCTCTCCCGCGGCGAGGTTGTCGACCCGACGCTCGTCTATTTCCGCACCGCGCCCGTGTTCGAAGCGCCCACCGGCCCGCACCAGTGGCTCAACGAAAGCGTGTTCGTCGGCACCGCCGCGCGTTTTCCCGACAAGGTGCAGATCCGCGTGTTCGAGGTGCTGTAGTGTCCGGTGCCGGGCACCGCGGCGCACCGATCGGCAAGGAGTAGCACTGTCATGGAGCCAAGACAGCGCATTCGACGAGCGCTGTCCTGGCAGATCGCAAAGCGCTCGCTGGCTATCGATGCTGATCGTCGGCAGCATTCTCAATCTCATCAACCAGGGCGACCTCCTGCTGCGCGCCGGCCCAATCAACTGGTGGAAAATCGTCATCACCTATTGCGTACCCTTCTGCGTCGCAACCTTCGGCGCGTACTCTGCTTATCGATCCGCGGCAGGCGGCAACTAGCGAGGCGCGGGATCGCCGCCTGGACGGCTATGGCGCACCTGCCTTAGGGTGATGGCCTGCTTGAGGACAATCCATGAGTGCTCCCAAAGGCCCCCGCTTCGACACGCTCTCGCTGCACGCGGGCCAGCAGCCCGATCCGACGACCGGCGCGCGGGCCGTGCCGATCTACCAGACCACCTCATATGTGTTCGACGACGTCGAGCACGCGGCCGGGCTGTTCAATCTGGAGCGCGCGGGCCACATCTATTCGCGCATCTCCAACCCCACCGTCGCCGTGCTGGAGGAACGCATCTCGGCGCTGGAAGGCGGTGTCGGTGCGGTGGCCACCGCCAGCGGCCAGGCCGCCCTCCATCTCGCCATTGCCACGCTGATGGGGGCGGGCGGCCACATCGTCGCGTCCGCGCGCATCTACGGCGGCTCGCACAACATGTTCACGCATACGCTGCCGCGCTTCGGCATCACCACCACGCTCGCCGATCCGCGCGATCCCGCGAGCTTCGACAAGGCCATCACCGACAAGACGCGGCTGGTGTTCGCCGAGACGCTCGGCAATCCGGGGCTGGAAGTGCTGGACATCAAGGCCGTGGCCGACGTGGCGCACAAGCACAAGCTCCCGCTGATGCTCGACTCCACCTTCACCACGCCCTACCTGTGCCGGCCGTTCGAGCACGGCGCCGACATCGTCATGCATTCGGCCACCAAGTTCCTCGGCGGCCACGGCATCGCCATCGGCGGCATCGTTATCGACAGCGGCCGCTTCGACTGGGCCGCCTCGGGCAAGTTCCCGACCATGACCGAGCCCTACGCCGGCTATCACGGTATCTCCTTCGCCGAGGAATTCGGCCCCGCCGCCTTCATCAGCCGCGCCCGCGCCGAAGGCCTGCGCGACTTCGGCGCCTGCATGAGCCCCGCCAACGCCTTCTACCTGCTGCAGGGCATCGAGACGCTGCCGGTGCGCATGGCGCGGCATGTCGCCAACGCGGAGACCGTCGCGAGCTTCCTCGAGAAGAACCCCGCCGTTGCCTGGGTGAAGTATCCCGGCCTCGAAAGCCATCCCGACCATGCGCTCGCCAAGCGGCAGTGCCCCAAGGGCGCCGGCGCGATCATGAGCTTCGGCATCAAGGGCGGGCGCAAGGCCGGCGCCAAGCTGATCGAGCGGCTGCGCACGTTCTCGCATCTCGCCAACGTCGGCGATGCCAAGTCGCTGGTGATCCATCCCGCCAGCACCACGCATCAGCAGATGAGCGTGGAGGACCTCGCCAAGTCGGGCGTCGGCGAAGAACTGGTGCGCCTGTCCATCGGCCTGGAAGACCCGCAGGACCTGATCGACGATCTCGCCCAGGCGCTCGCCGCCTCGCAGAAGGGCTGAGGCCATGGAACTGAAAGTCGACGGCCGCAAGGTCTACGCGGCGACGGGCGGCAAGACCTTCGATCCCAGGAAGCCCGCCGTGATCTTCATCCACGGCGCGGGGCAGGATCACACCAACTGGCAGCTGCCGGCGCGCTGGTTCGCCTGGAATGGATACGCCGCGCTCGCGCCTGATCTGCCGGGCCACGGCCGCTCGGACGGACCGCCGCTGCAGACCATCGCCGACATGGCGCAATGGATCGGCCGGCTGATGGATGCGGCCAAGCTGGAGAAAGCCGCGCTCGTCGGCCATTCCATGGGCGGTGGCATCGCGGTCGAAGCGGCGGCGGCCATGCCGGAACGCATTGCGCGCATCGGGCTGCTGGGGACGTCGCTTTCGATGCCGGTCAACGAGGCGCTGCTGACGGCCGCACGCGATGCACCCGAGCAGGCGCACCAGATGATCACCGACGTGGTCCTTGGGTCCGCAGGCGCGGATCGGCGGCAACCCGGCGCCGGGACTGTGGATGTCGGGCGGCTCGCTGGCGCTGCTGTCGCGCAATCCGCCGGGCACGCTCTATGCCGCCTTCAATGCCTGCAACCTTTGGAAGACCGGGCCGGAGGCGGCGTCGCGCGTTCGCTGCCCGGCGCTGGTGCTGATCGGCGCCAGCGACTCGATGACCCCACCCAAGATCGGCCGCGCACTGGCCGACAAGATCACGGGCAGCCAGACCGTCGTCATCCCCGGCAGCGGGCACATGATGATGTCGGAAGCGCCCGATGCCGTCCTCGACGCGCTGATCGGCTTCTTCAAATCGCCAGCGTGAGAATTTGTCACCCGGCTTGTCATCCCGGGCCTCGTGCCCGGGATCCAGTCATCAGCTTGCTCGGGCGCGTTGAAAGCTGGATCCCGGCAACAAGTGCCGGGATGACAAAGAACGGATGTCCCGGCCATCACGCAGCGCGCTCGGTCCGTGCCTCTCTAGGCTCAGCCGCCACCTCACCGGCAGCCTCGGCGACAATCGCCGCGGTCGCCTCCTTGAGCGACGTGACGCCGTAGTCCGCCCCGACCGCCTTGGTCCATTCCTCGACCCTCTTGCGGTCGTCGCCGAGCATCCAGAACCCGACCATGAACTTCGCGTTCGGCATCATGCGCTTCAGCCGTCGCACGAGGTAGCGCACCGGTGCAGGCTTCGAGGCCGTGCCGAAATAGGAAAGGAACACCAGGGGCGAGTCCGTCGAGGCGATCCGCAAGTTCTTCGGCGTCGCGATGTCGGCGAACGGCTGCACCCATGCGCCGACGCCGTGCTTCTCGAGAAGCTGCGCCAGCATGAGGCACGCCGACTCGTCGAGCGCGCTGCGGCTCGGGACACACAGCACGGGGCAGGGGACCTGCCAGGCATCCGGCAGCCGGCCGCGCGATAGCACAGGCACCGCGGGAACGGCCGGTGGAACCTCGCCCGCGCTCGCGCGATCCCCACCTTCCGCATCCTCACCTTTGTCGGCCTTGGTCTTTTTCGACTTCGGCGTCTCATCGTGGAACTCGTCGAGATCCTCGACGATCTCTTCGATGGTGTCGCGGATCTCGACCTGCTTATCGCGCGAGAGCTTGCCGTGCGCGGCGTCGGACTGCGCCAGCAGCAGCGCCTTCATCGGCACATCGTCATAGTAATCGGACAGCGCGATCTTCTTGAGTTGCTGTTCCGCCTGGTCCGCCGCCTCGTTCGCGTCACCTGCCAGCACGCGCTGGTAAAACCGCTCCTCCGGCTCGAGCGCCGGCTCGTCACCCAGCAGAATCTCGATGAAGCGCAAGCCTTCGATGTGCTTGCCGATCACAACGAGGCAGACCGTCAGCGGCGTTGCCAGCAGCAGGCCGACCGGCCCCCACAGCATGGTCCAGAACAGCGTCGCAATGACCACGGCGACAGGCGACAGGCCCGTGTGCTGGCCGTAGAGGATCGGCTCGACCACGTGCCCGGCCAGCGGCTCGCAGATGAGGAATAGCGCGACGGTAAGCGCGACCATCGTCCATCCCGGATCGATCGCTGTTGCCAGCAGCACCGGAAAGAACGCAGCGATGAAACCACCGATATAGGGCACGAACCGCATCATGGTCGCGACAATGCCCCACAGCGCGGGGTTCGGAATGCCGATCGCCCACAACCCGAGACCGATGACGATGCCGAAGCCG
Organism: uncultured Alphaproteobacteria bacterium; assembly: GCA_963782855.1. Taxonomy (GTDB): domain Bacteria; phylum Pseudomonadota; class Alphaproteobacteria; order Rhizobiales; family Hyphomicrobiaceae; genus AWTP1-13. The sequence continues at coordinate 69,342 of CAWALW010000006.1, forward strand.
GCGTTGAGCAGCGCCTGTGCAAGGAAGAAACGGCTCAGTCGGCTGGCCGCGTCGTTCAAGCCGATGGTCGCGCGCTGGATGTCGGAAGTTCCCGCAAGCCGGATGAACCGGTCACGCAAATCCTCGCGCTGCAGCAGGATGAAGAAAAGGAACAGCACGACGAGGCCCGTCGTCGCCAGCGGCGCCATCAGCGGCTTGAGGAGCGCAAATATTGCCTCGATACCGCGCGGCTCGGGCTGGTGCACCTCGACGGGCAGCGGCTTTGCACCCGCGACCTCCTGCGGCCGCGAGATCTGCTTCTCGAGGTCCTTCAGAGACGCGGAAGCCCGGTTCAGCGCGCTCGAGGTAAACGAGGAGCCGCCGAGTGCGCGCACCTTCTCGCCCAGGTTGGTCTGGTACTTCGGCAGTTCGTCTGCGAGCTGCGTGATCTGGACGACAATGGTCGTGCTTACAAGAACGAGCAGCGCCATGGCGCTCAGAACCGTCAGCAGCACCGCCGGTGTCCGCCAGAGGCCCCAATTGCGCAGGCGTCGAATGGCCGGCGACAGGATGAACGCCAGCAATCCAGCGATAACCAGCGGCTGCAGGATCGGCGAGCCGATATAGAGGATGGCGACCAGGATGGCCGCCACGATCAGAGCACTGGCGATGTAGCCAAGCTCGGTCCCCCCCGGCCCGCGCCCGGTCCGCATGATGTAGGTTGCCAACGGTTACTCCACGTCCTCGCGCCGCCCATTGGATGAGTAAACGCGGCAGAAGCGAAAGCGTTGCAGTGTCCTTGGGCTAGACTTTCAGCGCGTGCGTTTTCAGCGGTTTAGGCTTGGTTGGAGAGCCGCAGCCGGCACGAGCGTCGTCGAGGCCTACCGCCCGCTATCGCCAACGCACCGATTGTGCTGAGCTGAACAGCCGGCAGCCACGCAGCGGTGACCCACATGAACCTGACCGAATATGCAAGCTACGACGGGCTCGGGCTGGCGGAGCTGGTCGCCAGGAAGCAGGTCACGCCGAAGGAGCTGGCCGAGACCGCAGCCAAGGCCATCGAAGCCGTCAACCCTGAGGTCAATGCAGTCGTCGAGACCTACCCCGATCGCATTGCCGGTCTCGATGAAGCTTCCCTCGGCTCCGGCCCCTTCCGCGGCGTGCCGTTCCTCATCAAGGACGTGTTCGGCCACGAGAAGGGCCGCAGGATCGAGTTCGGCAGCCGCATGTGCAAGGGCATGGTGGCGGAGATCGACTCGCACCTTGCCGAGCTGTTCCGCGCGAGCGGCGTCAACATCCTCGGCCGCTCGGCGGCGCCCGAGTACTCCATGTCCGGCACCACCGAGTCCGCTCTTCACGGCAACACGTCGAACCCCTGGAAGAAAGGCTACTCCGCCGGCGGCTCGACCGGCGGCGGCATGGCGGCGGTCATGTCCGGCATGGTGCCGCTGGCGCACGGCTCCGACATCGGCGGCTCGATCCGCATCCCGGCCTCCTGGTGCGGCGGCGTCGGCCTCAAGCCGTCGCGCGGGCGCATCTCCTCCGGCCCCTCCGTCGACGAAGGCGGCTTCGGCATGACGTCCAACCTCGTGCAGGCGCGCACGGTGCGCGACGTGGCTACCATGCTCGACTGCATGGCGGTCCCGCAGCCGGGCGATCCGTTCCTCATTCCCAAGCCGTCCGAGAGCTACGCCGCATCGACCAGGAAGGCACCACCCAAGCTCAGGATCGGCCTGGTGCTCAGCGAGCTCGCGGACGTCCTGGTCGACAACGAGGTCGCGGCTGCCGTGCGAGCGACGGGCAAGGCGCTCGCCGACATGGGCCACACCGTCGAGCCTGCGGAGGCCGACATGGGCGGCGCCGGCACGTTCCACGCCTGCAACGATTTCTTCTTTTTCGCCTTCGATGCGCGCCTCGACGGCTACTCCAGGCGCAGCGGCATCAAGCCCGGCCCCGACACGTTGGAGCCGATCATCCTCAGCCTCTACGAGTATGCGAAGGAGATCACGCCGGCGCGCTTCATGGCGGCGCTGGGTGCGCTCAATGTGGCGCGCCGCAAGCTCGGGCAGTTCTACACCAGGTACGACATCTGGCTCTCGCCGACCAACGCGCGCGTGTCGGAACCCTGGGGCAAGTACAATCTCGGCCGCACAGGCGTGACCGCCACCGGCAACGTCGACTATAGCTTCCGCGAGCCGTGCCAGTTCACGCTGCCGCACAACATCATGGGCACGCCCGCCATGTCATTGCCGCTGGCCATGCACTCGACCGGCGTGCCGATCGGCGTGCAACTCGCGGGCCGGCCGGCCGACGAACACCTCGTGCTGCAACTGGCTGCAGCGCTGGAACAGGCGATGCCGTGGCGCGACCGGGTGCCACCGCTGCACGTTTCGAAATTAGCGAGCTAGAGCCTTCGCCTCGAAGGCAGCTCGCGCCACCCCAGTGGTGAGCCTGTCGAACCACGGCGTTGGTATGCGCAGCCCGTCCTTCGACGGGGCTCAGGACAGGTTGAGCCTGCGACTCAGCGAGTCCATCAAAGAAGGAAGGACCCTAGACGATTAGGCCGCGAGCGAGGAGCGATCCGGCTTCTCGGCCGTCTTCGGCGAGCTCGCGCTGCGCGGTGACGGTCGGGCTCACGGAAACGGCCGCAACCGGCGCGCACTCCGCGAGCAGTCGATTGAGCGCATGCTCGGCAGCATCGATCTGGAATGCCGCCTGAGCCTGTAACTCATCGAGGGTAGCCGGGTTCTCAGGCTGCCTGCTCGGGAGAGGCAACAGCTCTACGGCATCCTGCACAATGGCCGGAGCGGCTGCCTTTCTGGAGCCGCGAGGCAGCTTGAGGCTCATCCGTGCAAGCAACAGGGCGCACACCGCAACAAACGCGATGCCAAGCCCCCAGTCCGCGAGCCCACTTGAAACAGCCGCTGCGAAGAATTGTGCCAGAGTTTCCACGGTCCGAACCTTGTTGGCGAAGCTACGTCGCCCTGCCATGCCTGGGTGAAAAGGCTTACCAAAGTGTTAAAGTTAATTCTTAATTCATCAGTGTTACTCCAACGGTACTATATCGATTTGTAGGCGCAATATTGGCAATTCGAAGCTCAGCCAAGCGGAAAATCTATCATCCGCCTCACATCGGCAGGCGTGGCCCCGGCCTCCCGCAGCGACCTCAGGCTCGTGTCGCGCGCCGATTTCGACAGCTTCCGCCCGTCCTCATCGGCGATCAGCCGATGGTGATGATAGACCGGCGCACGCAGTCCGAGAAGCACCTGCAGCAGCCGGTGCAGGTCGGTGGCGGCAAGGAGATCAAGGCCCCGCGTCACATGGGTGACGTCCTGCCAGTCATCATCCACCACCACGGCCAGATGGTAGCTGGTGGGCGCGTCCTTACGCACGATCACCGCGTCCCCCCACCGCTCCGGGTCAGCCACGACCGTCCTGGCACTCCCTCTGCCCGTTTCGGTGAAAACGAGCGGTTCACCGCCCGGCATCTCGGCCGCGACACGTAGCGCGGCCTCCATGTCGAGGCGTTCCGCGTAGGGCACGCCCGCCGCCTTCCTCTCCGCCACCTCCCCGGCGGCACGCCCTTTCCATAGCCCCGGATAGAGCGGAGCACCGTCGGGATCGTGCGCGCCCGTTGCGGCGGCCTCGATCTCGCTGCGCGTCGCAAAGCACGGATAGAGAAGGCCCATGGGTTCCAGGCGCGCCGCAGCCGCCCGGTACGCCTCGAACCGCTGGGACTGGAAGATCACCGGCTCTTCCCACGTCAGGCCGAGCCAGCGCAGGTCCTCGAAGATGCCGGACACGTATTCCGCCCGCGACCGCCCCAGATCGATGTCCTCGATGCGCAGCAGGAAGCGACCGCCCGCACGCCTGGCCTGGTCATGGCAAAGGAGCGCCGACAGCGCATGGCCGAGGTGCAACTCCCCGTTCGGGCTCGGTGCGAAACGGAAAACGGGTTGCGCCTCACGCATCCTTGATCACACGCTTCGGCCCGCCATGGCCGCCTCCATCCCGTTCCCCCGTCGAGCTTGTGCGTACCGGTTGGACGCGGGTACAGCTAGGCGCCGGCGGCCACGCACCCGGCGCAAGAGTGCCAGAGTTCGTGAAACTGTCAGATACCCACGCCCAGCCATCCCCACGCGGCGCTAAGAATAGGGCCGGCGCCAGGGTCTTGAAAGCGGCACCGGCACTCGCGAAGGCCAGAACACGGGGCGTGCCACGCCTCATCGAGACCGACGACGACGTACGCGCGGGCGTGCGCGCCCTGCGCCGCAAATGCGCGACGATGCGCCTCGTCCACGACATGACGGGTCATCCTCCGCTGCGCCGCCGTCCCGCCGGGTTCGAGGGCATGGCGCGCATCGTCGTCGGCCAGCAGCTCTCGGTCGCGAGCGCCGAGGCGATCTGGGGCCGCACGGCGGCCGCCTGCCGGCCGTTCGCCCCCGTGACCCTGCTTGCCACCGACGACACCACACTTCTCGGCGCCGGCCTTTCCCGGGGCAAGGTGAGAACCCTGCGCGCGCTCGCGACGGCCTGCGGCGATGGCTTGGATCTCGATCAGCCTCGCGCACGCCAGCGAGGAGAACGTGCACGCCGCCCTGACCAGCATCGTCGGCATCGGCCCGTGGACCGCCGACGTCTACATCATGTTCTGCCTCGGCCGCGCCGACGGCTGGGCATCCGGCGACCTCGCCCTGCAGATCGCCGCCCAGCACGCCCTCAAGCTCCGCGAGCGCCCAAGTTCGATCGCGCTGCAGGAGATCGCCGAGCGCTGGCGCCCCTGGCGCGGGGTGGCGGCGCGCCTGCTCTGGGCCTACTACGCCGCGCTCAAGCAGCAGCGCAGCGCCGTGCCCGTCTGACATGAGCAACCTTGATGGTCCCCGCCTCGAACCTCGCGGCGCTCCCACCGCGCTGGTCGTTCTCCTGCACGGCTACGGCGCCAACGGCGACGACCTCATCGCGCTGGGCGATGCGTGGCGGGAGCGCCTGCCCGACGTGGCCTTCGTCGCCCCCAACGCGCCCGAGGAGATCCCCGGCATGCACGGCGGGCTGCAGTGGTTCCCGCTCACCATGCGCGACCCCGGCGAATACGGCCGCGGCGTCGCCTCCGTCCAACCGGTGCTCGACCGTTTCCTAGACGCAGAGCTTGGGCGCTACCGCATTTCGCCAGATCGGCTCGTCCTCGTGGGTTTCAGCCAGGGCTGCATGATTGCGCTGCACGCCGGTCTGCGCCGGCCAACGGCTCCTGCCGCCGTGGTGGGTCTATCCGGCCTGCTCGCCGGGCCGGAGCATCTGCTGACCATCAAGGTACGCCCGCCGATCCTTCTGATTCACGGCGAAGCCGACGACCTGATCCCCGTGGATGCCATGCACATCGCGCGGGAACTGCTCGGCAACGCCGGCCTGCTTGTCGAATGGCACGTGCGACCGGACCTGGGTCATGGCATCGACGATGTCGCTCAGCGCCTGGCCGGCCATTTCATTTCCTCGGCGCTCCGCGGCGGGCAGGCACCGGCACACTTGTGACTATTTTTACTGCAGTTTCCGACGCCTAGCTGCGGCTTCACATACCGGACACACGCCGCTAGTATGTCGCCGCCTTGAAGAATCGCTCGAGCATGATTCGCTCAAACGAGACCGGCAGAAGACCGACGTGAACGCCTACACAGCCACTCCGGAGAGTTTCCCGGCGCTCGTGTTGAACGCCGACTTCAGGCCGCTCAGCTACTATCCGCTGTCGCTTTGGAGCTGGCAGGAGTCGGTGAAGGCCGTCTTTCTGGAGCGGGTCAACATCGTCTCCGAGTACGACCGCTTCGTGCGCAGCCCATCGTTCGAGATGCGGCTGCCGAGCGTGGTGTCGCTGAAAACCTACGTAAAACCTGCGCTCTACCCCGCATTCACGCGGTTCAACGTGTTCCTGCGCGACCGCTTCACCTGCCAGTACTGCGGGGACAAGGACGACCTCACGTTCGATCACCTGATCCCGCGCTCGCGCGGCGGCCAGACGCGGTGGGACAACGTGGTTGCAGCGTGCGCGCCCTGCAACCTGCGGAAGGGCGGTGAGCTGCCCAACCAGAACGGCATGCGGCCGAAGCAGATTCCCTACCGGCCGACGGTGTTCGAGCTGCACCGCAATGGGCGCCTATTCCCGCCCAACTACCTGCATCAAAGCTGGCTCGACTATCTCTACTGGGACACCGAGCTCGAGCCTTAGCGCCCGCTCCGGTATTGCCGCCATCGCGAAACCAGCCCGAGATCTGGCTGGTATGCACAGGCTGCGGCGTGCTGCCCGCTCGCTGTGGATTAGCCGCCATCGGATGATCCGACTGCGAACACATCCGCTTTAGCATTCGCAGAGCTGATCGATTCGCAGAAGCGGACGTGATCATGCCTCCGCTTGAAGAGCAGGCGCCAAGCCTAGCAATTGTAGCGCTGTTGCTGAGCAGCGTGCTGCTGCTCATATGGCTGACCGGCCTCGCGAACTAAAGTCAGTAGTACCGACCTAAGCGGCCATCCGCTGCTGTGGCGCACAGAGATGCTGCGCGATGCGATCCACCGCGTTGCTCCAGTCCGCACCGGTGGCCGCTTCCAAGCCGAAAGCCGCCAGGGCCATTGCGGGCGTACCGCCGTCACGGAACATGCGGGCGCACACCGCGCGCGCATATCCCACTGTCTGTTCCCATTGCACCGGATTGATGTGACGCGGAGACATGCTGAGCCTCTCTATTGTGTTTTGTGCTTCTTGTTGTTTACGCACGAGGACTGAGGAGCGGCAGACGCATCCAACGCAACAGCTTCCGACGCAGAACCGTTACACTGGAAGCCTTTTTGACATGCCTGTCGCGCGTTGAATGCGCCTGCCTCTCGGACGGTCCCAGGACCATCCGCACTACGTTCAGGGGTTTGGCTCCCGACTTGGGATTTCCCCGTGCGAAGCTGGCAGCGAACTCAAAACGCGCGCGACCACTTCATGCAACGAACGCCACTGGACTTTTTCTGACTCGACCATCTTTGCCTGCCTGCTCCCGACTGGAGAGCGGCGAGCCGCCCGGCAATACGCTCACACTTGTTTGCTTCAGCGGCTCGCCTCAATGATTCGAACGCGGGGGTGAGCACACTCTTTGGGGTACGCAAACGCGACACTGGTACTGACGCAAACTCAACTGACGCAACGCACTCGACAAACACGGGACGCGGACGCAACAACGCAACGCTGACGGGACGCAAACTCAGTTTCTGAACGCCACTCACTGACACCATCCTTGCGAATCACTTCCGAACAACGGCTGAGGGGTAGACTTGATCCAACGCGAACTGTGGATAACTCACACTCGAACTGATACCGGCGACGCGTCAGGGTGGGCACTCGAGCTGAAGCTGCACTGGAAGGAACGACCCAAGCCGTGAGCACCCTGTTTTCCTCGTTCGTTCTCTTTGTGTTCCGAACGTTCACCTATATAGCCCCTCCTTTGTGTCTCAGATATGGCACACCTTTCGTCAAAAATGGCCATCCCGGACAATTAGATTGACGGACCCAAGGCAGTTGGCACGCGCGTCTCCGGAGAATTCGAGCCTAACCGCCGGTGCAGGCTTGCTAATCACCGGGCCGGAGGCGCGCGGTCGCGCAATTCCTGTGCGCCCACGGTGCCGGGGCCGGCATGCAGACCGCCTTCCTCGAGACGATTGCAGGGCTGCTCGCTGAGCGCGGGCATCCGCACGCTGCGGTTCGAATTCGCCTACATGGCCGCGCGGCGCGAGGGCGGCTCGCGAAAGCCGCCGCCCAAGGCCGAGCGGCTCATTGACGAATACCGTGCGGCCGTCGCCTCGGTCCCCAAGGGCGCCCCGCTTCTCATCGGCGGCAAATCCATGGGCGGCCGGGTGGCCAGCATGATTGCTGGGGATTTGTTCGCCGGAGGCGAAGTCGCCGGCCTGGTTTGCCTCGGCTATCCCTTCCATCCTCCCAACAAGCCTGGCCAGCTCAGGACCGCGCATCTCGAGAATCTCGACCTGTCCGTCCCTCATCATTCAGGGCGAGCGCGACCCCTTCGGCACCCGTGCGGAGGTCGAGGCCATGACACTGTCATCCGCCATCCGCTTCCACTGGGCCGACGACGGCGACCACGATCTCGGACCTCGCGGAAGTTCCGGCTTCACGCGCAGGGGCAACCTGGCCTCGGCCGCCGACAGGATTGCCGAATTCGCGCGAAGCCTCGCCTGAGGTTTCAGGCGCGCGCCGCCATGGCGGAAGCTTCCGGCAGCTTGCGGGGCAGCATCAGGACCGCGCCCAGGATGATCGCGGCCGATACGGCCAGCACACGGAACAGGGCGTCGAAACCCCAGTTCTCGTACACGAACGCGATCAGCGGCAGCGCAGCCGCCAAAACGGTGAAGCTCACGACATAGCGTACGCCGTAGATGCGCGCCCGGTACTCACCTTCCGCCATCCGCCCGATCATGTAGTCGTTGATCGGGATCTGCCCGAAGGCCGCCAGCATGAACGCCATGGCGCAGATCAGCGCCGGCCAGCCGACCAATCCCGGCATGATGGCGAAGAACACCATCTGAATGCCCGCCGCCGCGACGAACACCGTGCGCGGCCCCACCTTGTCCAGGAAATGGCCCACAATGAGCTGCCCTATCGAGGCCAGCGCGAACACCAGGAACGCGAGCTGCCCGATCGCGGTGGCGGACGAAGCGATGCTGGTGAGGCGCTCGTCGAACACCTTGGGCAACGCGAAGGTCGTCGACTGGAATACGATGCTCGACACCGCGGTCGTCAGGAACACGATCGCCGAGACGCGGAACAGCAAGGCCTTGAAGTCCGGCGAAAGCGGCTTCTTCTCGGCCGTCCTGGCCACGCGCGGCGCCGGATGCATGATCTCCTGCCAGCGCAGCACGGTGTAGGCGATGCCGATTCCGATCGAGACCAGCCCGGGCACGACGAACGCCATGCGCCAGCCGCCGTGATCGATGAAATAGCCCGTGAGGAGCGCCGCGCTGGCGACCCCGAGGTTGCCCCACACGCCGTTCACGGCAATCCGCATGCCCGTGTTCTTCCACTTCTCCACCACGATCGCGAGCCCGACCGGGTGATAGATCGCGGCGAAAATCCCGATCACGAACAGCCCGATCGCGATCTCGAGCGGTGAACGCGCAAACGCCGTCGCGATCGACGACAGGCCGATGCCGATGAAGAAGACGCTCATCATGCCGTCGCGGCTCCACTTGTCGGCGAGCCAGCCGGCCGGCAGCGCGAACACGCCGAAGGCGAAGAACCCCGGCGTCGCATATTTCAGCAGGTCGGCGTAGCCGAGCCCCCACTCCCGATGCAGGGCGAGCGCGGCAACGGTCGCGAAGATCAGCGTGAACAGATGGTCGAGGAAGTGCCCGACGTTGAGCAGCAGAAAATGCAGGCGCTCGCGCATGGCGCGTTTCCTCGATTCTTGGAAGTTTCGCGCAACCTACCGGGTTTGCGCGCGCAAGTGAAACCGCCTGGCCGCATGGCTGGGATGACAAGTCGCCCTTGTGCGCTGCGGCGTGCTGGGCCAACCTCAACGAGACAAAATCAGGGTGGAAACGGAAATGTCTCAGGCACTGGACCGGCTCGGCGAACTTGCCAACGCCGACACCTGGCTCATACATCGCGGGCGCTTCCTCGACGTCACGTTCCTCGTGGAGGAGGGCGAGACTTCAATACCTCATCCGCATCCACCGCGGGCGTGTCGAGGCCGTCGCAAAAGGGGCCGATCGTCCTCCCGCGATGGACGTTCGCGCTTGAGGGCATCCGCGGAAGCCTGGGCGACATTCTGGAAGGCGATACCCCCGCCCGGCCACCACGACCTGATCGCCATGCTCAAGATGCGCGCGCTGCGAATCGAGGGCGACCAGCAGCCGTTCATGGCCAACCTGCGCTACTTCAAGGATCTGCTGGCGCTTCCCCGTGAGCGAACGGGAGCGCGCGCATGAGCAGAAGCGCCCATCCCGACTTCGAGCCCATCGTCGGCCGCTACCTGCGCATGCCGATCGCCGGCACGCAGCATCGCATTTACGTTGAGGAGGCCGGCGAAGGCATTCCGCTGCTGTGCCTGCACACCGCAGGCTCCGACAGCCGGCAGTATCGCGCCCTGTTCAACGATCGCGACCTCCTGAAGCGCTTTCGCGTCATCGCCTTCGATCTGCCCTGGCACGGCAAGTCATCGCCGCCCGCCGGCTGGCACAAGGCCGAGTACAAGCTGACCTCGCGCGCCTATGTCGATGCCATCATGGCCGTCGTCGACACCCTCGCGCTCGATCGGCCGGTTGTGATCGGCTGCTCCATCGGCGGCCGCGTGGTGTTGCACCTCGCGCTCGAGCACGCGCGGCGCTTCCGCGCCCTGATCGGACTGGAGTCCGGCGCGCACTCGGCGGCCTACTACGACCTCGAATGGCTGCATCGGCCCGACGTCCACGGCGGCGAGGTATGCGGCGGCCTCGTCTCGGGCCTCATCGCACCGACGGCTCCCGAAGCAGAGAAATGGGAGACGATCTGGCACTACATGCAGGGCGGCCCCGGCGTCTTCAAAGGCGACCTGCACTACTACACATCGGAGGGCGACGTGCGCGACCGCCTCGGCCAGATCGATACCGGCGTCTGCCCGCTCTACTTCCTCACCGGCGAATACGACTATTCCTGCACGCCGGATGACACGCGCGAGCTGGCGCGCCACATCAAAGGCGCCCACGTCACGATCATGGAAGGCCTGGGGCACTTCCCCGTCAGCGAGGACCCGCCGCGGTTCCTCGGCTACCTGCGGCCCGTCCTGGCTCGCATCATCGAGCAGGATGCGAAGGCCCCGCGCAGCTGAGCCTTTAAGGCTTAGGTTGCCTCGGAGACAGCTTGCGCCACCCCAGTGGTGAGCTTGTCGAACCACGGCATTCGCGTGTGCAGCCGTCCTTCGACAGGCTCAGGACTGGTTGAGCCTGCAACTCGCGATTCACCAAAGACGGAAGGACCCTAGGCGGCGCGGCGGCTCCGCGCGGGCTGCTCTTCGGCGGGCTTCGGTTCCGGGAACGTGATGTAGTCGCGGTCCGGCCTCCCCGGGTGCGCGCCGTTCAGGCCAGGCACAGCCATGGCGCCAAACGCAACCGACAGTCGCTGTGCAGCCTCGACGTAGTCGTGCGATGCCGCCTGCCAGAACTGAAGTTGCTCGCGAACGAGGTCCTGGGGTGTTTTGCACTGGCCAAGACGGGCGGGCATGTCGGCCCAAGCCCGGGCCCGGCGCGTTGCCAAGCCCATAACCTCGAGGTTCCAACGCCCCACGCCACGTAGAACGGGGTCGAAGCCCCGTGCCGCAACGTCGAGATTCCTTGTGTACGCTTCGCTCAAATTGCCGAAAGGACCCGACTTCGGGTCGATACGCTCACCAGCGCTCATAAACCCTCTCCGATGTTCCTACCCAGAACTCGTGCGAGCGGTGACGAGGCCGCATCATCCGCTCGCCCTTTGACCCTAGCGGTGTTGCGGCCCATCGGCAACACGCTGCAGGAAAATTTTGCCCAAGAATTGTGCGGCTCAAGCTTGGTTCCCCGTTCCCCTTCAACCAGGAATGGAATACGCTTGATACAGAGGGTCTTTCAGCGGGCCATCTACGAATTCTGTGTTGTTCAGCCCGGTGCTTTGCGTGCCGCGTACTGGCTCACGTCTGCGCTTGCCGGTGGCAGTGTTCGGCTTGGCCGTGCTGCCGCTCGCGCTTGCTCGTTCTGCGACGGCCCAGGACCGCTCCGCCGGCAAACACGGAAGTCTGGGCGGGCGCCGAAGGCTTCGGCCGGGTCTGGTCGCTCTATTCCGGTGCGACGTTCGCGCCGTTCGGCCCTGTCCAGCAGGACGGGTTCCGGGTCCGCGGCATCGCGGGCTACGGCGATTACCGCACCGGTACTGTTTCGTTCGCCGACCTCCTGCTTGGCTACCACAAGCAGTTCGGCACGTGGACCATCAAGGTCTTCGGCGGGCTCACGGCCGCAAGCCATGACGCGACAAGCGCCGAACTGGACGGTCCCGGCATCGGCGGAAAGGCCGTGCTGGAAACCTGGTGGAACGCCACGGACCACGTTTGGATTTCAACTGATCTTGCCTATGGATCGCTGCACGATAGCTACTACGCGCGGGTCCGCGCCGGCTGGCGCTTTACGCCGCAACTCTCGATCGGGCTCGAAGGCGGCGCTGCCGGCTCCCTCGATACCGACATTGCCCGCGGCGGCGGATTCCTGCGCTATGAATGGGCGTCCGGGGAACTGTCCGTTTCCGGAGGCCTTGCTCGCGAAGGCATTGACGGCCTACCGGATAATTCAAGCGGCGCCTATGGCACGATCTCGGTGCTGACACGGTTCTAACCGTTAACGCCCCGAGCCCGTTTCTGCGACACGAACCCGAGCATCTATGGTAAGCTCCGGCCAACAACACATCCGTCAACAGCGAGGAATGCCATGAAAAGCATTCTTCTTCCCGTCGATCAAAGCGAGCAGATGAATTCCGTGCTGGAGACGGCGCGGCATTTGGCGAACACCTTCGAGTCCACCATCGAAGGCGTGGCTCTCCGCCCGGCGTTTGCGGAGATCGTCGCGCCCGATCCGATCGTCGCCGTGACTATCCCACCTGCGGATTGGAACGAGGACGGAGTTCTGCCAGGGCGTACGCCAGCGTTTCGATGCGTTCGCTGCCGCCAACCCCGGCGGCAAGGCGCGCTTCCGCTGGCGCGGGGGTTCCGCGATCGAGGACGGCGCACTCGGCAGCCTCGGCCGCGTCTACGACGTGACGGTGCTCGGCAGGCCGGGCGCCGCAAGGCGCGCGGATGACGGCGCTGGAATCGGCCTTGTTCGATAGCGGCCACCCGGTGCTCATGGCACCGCCTAGGCCGCTCCCCACGTTCGGCGAGACGGTGCTCATCCACTGGAACGCGAGCACGGAAACGGCGCGCTGCATGCTGGCGGCGATGCCTCTCCTGAAGCTAGCGAAACGCGTGTCCTTTATCGCGGTCGAAGGAGCGATCGTTCCTGGCCCTGCCGTCCGCGATGCGGTGGGATACCTGGAAGCCAACGGCATCACAGCTACCGAGAAGACGGTCACCGGCAAAGGCTCCTCGCGGGCCGGCGACGCGATCCTCGCGGAAGCGGCCGCGATCGGCGCCGACCTGCTGATCAAGGGCGCCTACACGCAGAGCCGGCTGCGCCAGATGATCTTCGGCGGCGCCACCAGCCACATCCTGTCGGCGGCCGAGTTACCGGTGTTCTTCGCCCACTGAGGCTTTGCGCAGCGGTACAGCTTCGCCGTCTTCAAGGCGCAGGCTCGGCACGACCCAGAATGTGAGCAGCCCCGTGAGGGCGCCTGCAATGGCCAGCGTGAACGAGGCCAGGTAGTTGCCCGTCAACTCGTAAAGAAGACCGGACAGCCAGGAGCCGAGCCCCGCGCCAAGCCCCATGGCGAGCGAAAGTGTTCCAAAAATCGCGCCCACGCCTCCGCCCGGAAACAGTCGCGCGACCGTTGCGATGATGATGGGCCCGCGCGCACCCTGCATGAGGCCGAAGAACAGCACGAACGCATATGCCAGCAACAGCGTCGGCCAGACCGACACGAGCATCAGTGCAACAATGCCCACGATCGTGGAGATATATGAGTAGGTGGCGGACCAAAGCCGCCCGATCCGGTCCGAGAGCCAACCAATGGCGAGTATCCCAATCACCGACAGCATCCCGGTCATGCCGAAGGCGCTCGCCGCCACCAGCGGATGAAATCCGCGCTTCGACCAGGTAGGCCACCGAGTGCGGCAGCACCGCGTAGGCAGCCACCGATGTTGCCATGTAGGCCGTGAACAATCCCCAGAACGCGCCGGTGCGGACCGCGTTGCTGATGGTCCAGCCTCCCTTCGCGGATTGAACCATCTGGCTACGCGCGGCGCGCCATTCCGGCGACCCCGCTGTCAGACGTCCAAGCGGCATCAGTACGATGAGCGGCAAGACTGCCAGCACCAGACCGCCGAGCAGGTGATAGGAGGTGCGCCAGTCCGTCGCCGTCAGCGCCAACTGGGTCAGCGGCGGGAACAGCAGCATCCCCGCGCCGATCGCCGCATACGGCACAGCAATGATCGCGCCGATCCGGCCCGAGAACCATCGCGACAGTAGCGCCGAGGCCGCGATCATGCCGAGCGACGCAGAACCCAACCCGCCGAGAAAGCCCGCACCCAGCAGGTACTGCGAGAGACCCCCCGCCGATCCGGCGAGCAGGTAGCCGCAGCCGAGGCTGGTGAGGCCCAAGCCGTATGCCGCCCGCGCCCCAAGCCGGTCGATGAGCTGTCCCGCCAGCGGCGCCGAAAGGCCGTAGGACAGCATGAACACCGAGTAAGTGAGCGTGATCTCGGCCCGCGAGACGCCCAAGCCTTGCTGGACCGGCAGCAGGAAGACCGCGAAGGTCTCGGTCACCCCGCGCGCCAGCATGTTCATGACGAACGTGATGCTGAGCAGGACGGCCAGGAGCTTGCGCCTGTCCTGTTCCGCGGTTTCTGTCACGCTGCAGCCCCGCGGACGTTGCCTCAGATGCGGCGGAACTTCGCCATCGCTTCGCTGAAACTCAAGCCCTTCGCCAGTTCGCCGGCGGCCTGCTCGTCATCGGCTGCGTAGCCCGTGGCCAGCTCCAGAACCCTGCGCCGCATGCTCGGCAGGAATGCACACCACGCCGGACCCATCGGCTAGGATCACGTCGCCCGCACGCACGCGCACGCCGCCGCAGGATACGGTCTCGTTGATGCCCGTGATGGCCAGCCGCGTTCGCCCCGTGAGCGGCGTCATGTGCCGCGCGAACACAGGAAACGCATGCTCGACCATCTCTTCCCTGTCGCGCACGCCGCCGTCGACGACCAGTCCGCCGATGCCCTTGACCTTCGCGGCCAGCGTCGCGAGCCCGCCGAACGTCGAGACGGCGGTGACCGCCATTGTCGATCACCAGAATGTCGCCGCGCCCCGTCGCATCGATCATCTGGCCCACCTTGAAATCGCTCGACGTGTAGTCGCCGCGCTTTCCCGTAATCTGCCGCACAGTGACGGCCCGCCCCACGCAGCGCGTACCGGACACGACCTGCGTGAGACCGTGCATCACCCCTTCAAATGGAATGTCGTCGAGTGCATTGGCGATGGTAGGGGTCGCGAGTTTCGCAAACCCGCTCAATATTTTATCAGGAACGCTCATGATCTCGCTCGGCAACTGGATCGCGGGACTTGCGGCTCAACGAGGAAGTCGTATCGTTTGAACGATCTGACGACAACCCACGCCGGAGCCGGCTGATGCACATCGGATTTGCGATCGCGCTTGGCCTCCTCGCAACAGCTCTAATCGCGACCTCTCCCGCATTGGCTCTCACCTGCTCGGACCAGGTTGTGCAAGCACGCGGCGAGCCGTCCCGCTTCGAGGTGATTGCCAAGGCGAAGGCCCGCGGCAACTGGCGCGCGCAGGTGCGCGCGTTGCCGAACTTCGGCGCGCTCTACGCCAACTGGAGTATTGCCGCTGCATCCGACTACGATTGTACGGAAGGGAAAGGCGGCATCATGTGCATCGCCATCGCCCGCCCGTGCCGGGAATAGCGGCGCCGCTTCCCGCATGGTTGAGCAGTCGTTTCCAGGATCGCTAAAACTCGACGGAATTCGTGAAAGGTTCTGTTACTCAATTTCCCGTTAATGAATGCAATTTTCAACCAATCCGGCATGATCCGCTTACCGGTGCTCGGGGGAGCATTGGAGGCATGAGGGCGTTTCTCCTCGTGCAACAGGCAGGAACACGGACGGCAGGACAGCGACGATGCACGCTGATCAGGAAAAGCAATTGCTGCGCAAACTGCGCGTCACGCTCGCAGAGGACTCGCGCGGCTTCACTGTTGAATCCGCCGGCCTGTCCGGCGTCGTGATCCTTAACAAGGGTCACTATCGCGGTGTGTGGCACTGGGCGGACGGCAACTATTCGTTCACGCCCGGCGGCTACGGCAGCTCGACGCATTCGGCGCCGACGCACGGTGACGCGATCCGCTACACGCTGGACCACGTCTGCCGGCAGTGAGTTCTAGGGTCCTTCCGTCTTTGGTGAATCGCTGAGTCGCAGGCTCAACCAGTCCTGAGCCTGTCGAAGGACGGCTGCACACGCGAATGCCGTGGTTCGACAAGCTCACCACTGGGGTGGCGCAAGCTGTCTCCGAGGCAACCTAAGCCTTAAAGGCTTTAGAACAGACCTTCGATCTGGCCCTTCTCGTTGAGCTTGATCGCATTGGCCGAGGGCACCTTGGGCAGCCCCGGCATCGTCATGATGTCGCCGGTGATGACCACGATGAACTCGGCGCCGGCCGAGAGCCGAACCTCGCGAATCGCCACGACATGGCCGGTCGGCGCGCCGCGCAGGTTGGGATCGGTCGAGAACGAGTACTGCGTCTTGGCCATGCAGATCGGGAGATGGCCGTAGCCGGCGGCCTGCAGCTCGTGGAACTGGTTGCGCACTGACGTGTCGGCGACGATTTCCGACGCCCGGTAGATCTCGGTCGCGATCGTCTTGCACCTTGTCCCACAGCGGCATCTCGTCGGGGTAAAGCGGCTGGAACTTCGACGCCCGCTGTCGGCGAGCTCGACGACATGGCGCGCCAGCGGCTCCGATGCCCTTGCCGCCGTCGGCCCAGTGCGTGCAGAGGATCGCCTTGGTGCCGACGCTCTCGGCCGCCTTCATCACTTCCGCGATTTCGGCGTCGGTGTCGGTGATGAAGTCGGTTGATGGCCACCACGGCCGGCACGCCGAACTTCTTCACGTTCTCGATGTGGCGCGTGAGGTTGACGCAACCCTTGGCGACGGCCGCGACGTTCTCGTTCTCGAGCTCATCCTTCGCGACGCCGCCGTGCATCTTGAGCGCGCGCACGGTCGCCACGATCACGGCCGCCGCCGGCTTCAGGCCCGCCTTGCGGCACTTGATGTCGAAGAACTTCTCGGCCCCGAGGTCGGCGCCGAAGCCGGCCTCGGTGACGACGTAGTCGGCAAGCTTCAGCGCGGTCGTGGTCGCCAGCACCGAGTTGCAGCCGTGCGCGATGTTGGCGAACGGACCGCCGTGGACGAAGACGGGATTGTTCTCCAGCGTCTGCACCAGGTTCGGCATCAGCGCGTCCTTGAGCAGGACGGCCATCGCGCCATCGCCCTTGAGGTCGCGCGCGGACACCGTCTTGCGCTCGCGGGTATAGCCCGACGACGATGTTGCCGATCCGGCGCTCGAGGTCCTTCAGGTCGATGGCGAGGCAGAAGATCGCCATCACCTCGGAGGCGACCGTGATGTCGAAGCCGTCCTCGCGCGGAAAGCCGTTGGCAACGCCGCCGAGCGAGTTGACGATCTAGCGCAGCGCGCGGTCGTTCATGTCCATGACGCGGCGCCAGGCGATGCGGCGCGGGTCGAGCCCGAGCGCGTTGCCCCAGTAGATGTGATTGTCGATCAGCGCCGACAGCAGGTTGTGCGCCGACGTGATGGCGTGGAAGTCGCCCGTGAAATGGAGGTTGATGTCCTCCATCGGCACGACCTGCGCATAGCCGCCGCCGGCCGCGCCGCCCTTCACGCCGAAGCAGGGCCCGAGCGAGGGCTCGCGCATGCAGCTCATGGCCTTCTTGCCGATGCGGTTGAGACCGTCGCCGAGGCCGACCGTCGTCGTCGTCTTGCCTTCACCGGCCGGCGTCGGGGTGATCGCGGTGACCAGGATCAGCTTGCCGTCCTGGTTCTTCTGCTGGGCGTTGATGAAGTCGAACGACACCTTGGCCTTGTCGGGTCCGTAGTTCAGCAGCGCGTCGGCCGGAATGCCGATCTTGCCGCCCACCTCGGCGATCGGCTTCATTTTCGCTTCGCGGGCGACCTCGATATCGGACTTCACGGCCATGTGTGCGTACTCCCGTATCCCTGCATCATGCGTCTGATTTGATTGTCCGCCCGTCAGAGCGGGACCCAGTCTCGAAAGGTTGGGTCTGTCGATCCCCCTGCGCCGTCAGGCTTTGGGTACTGGCTTGTCGAAGACATCGCCCGCTTTCACACCCGCCGCCTTTGCCCACTCGGCGGCGGCGACCTTCTTGCCGTCCGCACCACGCACGCGCTTGGCGAGAATGGCGCCCCCGCCGGCGGCGATCGTCATGCCCTGGTCGTCGATCGTCAGGATCGCGCCCGGCGCGCCGCTGCCGGCGACCTTGGCGCTGTCGAAGACGTCGACCTTGTTGCCCTTGATGATGCTCCACGCACCCGGCGCCGGATTGGCCGCGCGGATGATGTTGTAGAGGTCGGCAGCGGGCTTCGACCAGTCGAGTTCGGCGATATCCTTCTTGAACCAGCTCTCGTAGGAGCCATCGGCAAGGTTCTGCGCGTGCTTCAGCTTCACGCCCGCGCGCACCAGCTCCAGGCCCTCGATCATGGCTTCGACACCCATCGGGAACAGCTTCTTGAAGTAGACGTCACCGAGCGACTCGTCCGGCCCGATCTCGACCGACTTCTGGAGCAGGATCGGCCCTTCATCGAGACCCTCGTTGGGCCAGAAGATGGTGAGGCCCGTGCGCGTCTTGCCCATCGCGATCGGCCAGTTGATCGACGACGGGCCGCGGTGCGCCGGCAACAGCGAGGGGTGGTACTGGAACGTGCCGAGCTTCGGCGCATCGAGCACCGGCTGCGGCACGAACAGCAGCACGTAGGCCATCATGCACACGTCGGCGTTGAACGACTTCATCAGCTCGAGCGCTTCCGGCGTCTTCCAGCTCTTGGGCTGATGCACCGGCAGGCCCTTCTCCTTGGCAAACACCTTGAGAGGATCCTCGGGCCGGCCCGCCTTATCCGGCGCGCAGCACACGGCGATGACATTCTCTTTCCGCTCGAGCAGCTTCTCGAGCACAGCCTTGCCGAAGGCGTCCTGCCCATGAACGACGATACGCATCTTTTGTATCTCTCTGATGATCTAGGTGCCTCGCCCCAGCAGCGAGGGGAGTGGATTGTCACTCGGCCGCCTGCTTCTTCACCGCCGCCGTCGCGCCGGCCTGTGCGAGCCCCGCAATCTCATCGGCCGAGTAGCCGAGCTCGCCCAGCACCTCGGCCGTGTGCTCGCCGAGCAGCGGCGACCGCGCCACATCGGACGGGCTGGCCGACAACTTGATGGGATTGCCGACCGACAGGTACTTGCCGCGCGTGGGATGGTCGACCTCGACCATCGTGCCGGTCGCGAACAGCGACTTGTCCTCGGCCAGCTCCTTCATCGACAGGATCGGCCCGCAGGGAATGTCGACGGCGTTGCAGATCTCCATGACCTCGAACTTGGTCTTGGTCATGGTCCACTGCTCGATGCGGCCGAAGATCTCGTTGAGCCGCGGCAGCCGCGCCGGCGGTTTGGCGTAGTTGGGATCGGTCTTCCAGCCCGGCTCGCCGATCACGTCGCAGATCGCCTCCCACACCGGCGCCTGCGTGATGAAGTAGATGTAGGCGTCGGGATCGGTCTCCCAGCCCTTGCACTTCAGGATGCGGCCGGGCTGACCGCCGCCGGAGTCGTTGCCGGCGCGCGGCACGGCCTTGCCGAACGGTACGCCTTCGCCGAACTGGCTGTATTCCTTCAGCGGCCCGTGCGCGAGGCGCTGCTGATCGCGCATCTTCACGCGCGCAAGGTTCAAAACGCCGTCCTGCATGGCACAGCTGACGCGCTGGCCCTTGCCGGACATCGTGCGGTGATAGAGCGCCGTGACGATGCCGAGCGCCAGGTGCAAGCCCGTGCCGCTGTCGCCGATCTGCGCACCGGTCACCAGCGGCGGGCCCTCGCGGAACCCGGTGGTGGAGGCCGAGCCGCCCGTGCACTGCGCGACGTTCTCGTACACCTTGCAGTCCTCGTAGGGACCGGGGCCGAAGCCCTTCACGGAGGCGTAGATCATCTTCGGGTTGAGCTGCTGGATGCGCTCCCAGGTCAGGCCCATGCGGTCCAACGCGCCGGGAGCGAAATTCTCCACCAGCACGTCGCACGTCTTCACCAGGCGCTCGAGGATTTCCATCCCCTTCTTGTTCTTGCTGTCGATGGTGATGGAGCGCTTGTTGTGGTTCAGCATCGTGAAGTAGAGGCTGTCCGCGTTGGGAACATCCTGCAGCTGCCCGCGCGTGATGTCGCCGACGCCCGGCCGCTCCACCTTGATCACGTCAGCGCCGAACCAGGCGAGCAGCTGCGTGCACGTCGGCCCGGACTGGACGTGCGTGAAATCGAGAATTTTGACGCCTTCGAGTGCCTTGCCCATGGCTCGCTCCCCTTACTTCTTCTTCAGCGCGCTTTGCGGATTGAGATTGCCGATGCGGCCACTCTCGCTGCCGGCCTTCGGATCGATCACCGCGTTGATGAGCGTCGGCTTGCCGGAGTCCATGGCCGCGTTGACGGCGCGCCTCAGTTCGTCGGGCGACGTCGCGTTCATACCCACGCCCCCGAACGCCTCCATCATCTTGTCGTAGCGCGCGCCCTTGACGAACACGGTCGTGGCGGGGTCGGAGCTGGCGGTGTTGACGTCAGTGCCGCGATATATGCCGTCGTTGTTGAAGATCACCACGCAGACCGGCAGCTGGTACCGGCAGATGGTCTCGATCTCCATGCCGGAGAAGCCGAACGCCGAGTCGCCCTCCACCGCGAGCACCGGCTTGCCGGTCTCGACCGCGGCGGCAATCGCGTAGCCCATGCCGATGCCCATGATGCCCCAGGTGCCGACATCGATGCGCTTGCGCGGTTGATAGACGTCGATGATGCCGCGCGCCAGGTCGAGCGTGTTGGCGCCCTCGTTCACCAGCATGGCATCCGGACGCTCCTTGACGATCGTGCGCAGCACGCCGAGCGCGCCGTGATAGTCCATCGGCACGTTGTTGTTCATCAGGCGCGGCGCCATCTTGGCGACGTTCTCCTCGCGCTTGGCCGCGACCGACTTCGTCCAGTCGGCAGGGTGGCGCCGGCCAGTTGCCGCCCATCTCGGCGAGCAGCGCATTCACGCACGAGCCGATGTCGCCGACCACGGGAGCCGCGATCTCGACGTTTGAGTCCATCTCCTTCGGCTCGATGTCGATCTGGATGAATTTCTTCGGCGCGCTTCCCCAGGTCTTGCCCTTGCCGTGCGACAGCAGCCAGTTGAGGCGCGCGCCGACCATCACCACGACGTCGGAATCTTTCAGAACGGTGGAGCGGGCCGCGCCTGCGCACAGCGGATGCACGTCCGGCAGCAGGCCCTTGGCCATGCTCATCGGCAGGAACGGCACGCCGCTCTTCTCGACCAGCGCCTTCACCGCGTCGTCCGCCTGCGCGTAGGCCGCGCCCTTGCCGAGGATGATCAGCGGACGCTTGGCGCTCTTGAGAACATCCAGCGCGCGCTTCACCGACTCCTTGGACGGGATTTGCGCCGGCGCCGGATCGATCACCTTCACGAGCGACTTCTTGCCGGCCGCGGCATCCATCACCTGGCCGAACAGCTTCGCCGGCAGGTCGAGATAGACTCCGCCCGGACGGCCCGAGACGGCCGCGCGGATAGCGCGCGCAATGCCGATGCCGATATCGGCCGCGTGCAGGATGCGGTAGGCGGCCTTGCACAGCGGCTTGGCGACGGCCAGCTGGTCCATCTCCTCGTAGTCGCCCTGCTGCAGGTCGACGATCTCACGCTCCGAAGAACCGGAAATCAGGATCATTGGGAAGCAGTTGGTGGTGGCGTGCGCGAGCGCGGTGAGGCCGTTGAGAAAGCCCGGCGCCGACACCGTGAGGCAGACGCCCGGTTGCTTCGTCAGATAGCCGGCGATCGACGCGGCATAGCCGGCGTTCTGCTCGTGCCGGAACGACAGCACGCGAAGGCCTTCAGCCTGCGACATGCGCAGGAAGTCGGTGATCGGAATGCCGGGCACGGCATACAGCGTCTTGATGCCGTTGAGCTTGAGCGCATCGATGATCAGATGAAAGCCATCCGTCAGCTCCTGATCCGCCGCGCTCGCATCAATGCTCTGTGCTGTTGCCGACATTTCTACTCCTCCCTCAATCTTGTCTGTGTTCGGCTGGCCTGCGCGATCGTCAGTCGAGCGATACGTAGCGCTCGACGTGCTCTCTCAGCCGCAACGTGTGTTCGCGCACGAGACGCTCGGCGCGCTCCGTGTCGCGGGCCTCCAGCGCACTCACGATTTCCTTGTGGTCGACGACCGAGCGCTTCGCGCGGTCCTGCTCGAAGATCGTCCGCTGCCGCATGGCGCGCACATGGAAGAACAGTTTGTCCGTGAGGTCGGCAATCAGCGGGTTCTTTCCCAATCCGATGATGGCCTGGTGGAATTTGATGTTCGCGTCGGAGTATTCGCCCATCTTCGCGGCGACCTTGTCCTGCGAGAACTGATCGACGAGCGTGTGCAGCCGCGCGAGCTCGCTCGCGCTCGCTTCCTTTGTCGCAAGACGCGCGGCCATGCTTTCCAGCGCCGCCCACACCGTGATCATGTCCAGGATCTCGGCCTTCGTCTTTCGCACTATGAAAATGCCGCGCCGAGCGACGATCTTGACCAGACCTTCCTGGTCAAGCTGCGCGAGCGCCTCGCGCAGCGGCGTGCGGCTCACACCGAAGCGCTGCGACAGATCGCGCTCGTCGAGACGCAACTCCGCGTCGTCGGCGTAGATATTCATGTTGGTGATTGCGGCCTTGAGAGCCTCGTAGGCGCGAGCCTTCAAGCTCAGGCCTTCGCCGATCGGCGCGATGTGGAGCTGGGTGTCCGCCAAGGTCACACCTGTGCACGCAACGTGCGGATGAAAAATTGCTGTGGTCTTTGGTATACCATACACCACCGCTGCGACGCCTAGCAATGCCCCTTCGAACATTGAAAAGGGTATCGCAGTGACGGACCTCAGGCGCGGACCCGTTCTAGAGGCGGTGCGCGAGACCCCTACGAAATAGCGTATTGCAATGGTTTTGGACTTGGCACAATGTATACCAGACGCGCAGCGATAGACCTTCGATAGAACAAGTCGGCCTGCCGCGCGGGGGGAAACGGACGGAAGGCGGGATTCGTGGACGAGATCAACTCGCTCATCGGCGGCTTCGGCGTCGCTCTCTCCTGGTACAATTTGTTCCTGATGGTGGTCGGCATCCTGCTGGGCGTCATCATTGGGGTTCTGCCCGGCCTAGGCGGTGCCAACGGCGTCGCCATCCTCCTCCCACTCACCTTCCCAATGGCCCAGGTGCCAGGCGGGGCGACATCCGCGATCATCCTGCTGTCCTGCATCTACTGGGGCGCTCTGTTCGGCGGCGCCATCACCTCCATCCTCTTCAATATCCCCGGCGAGCCGTGGTCCGTGGCCACGACCTTCGACGGCCACCCGATGGCCCGGCAAGGCAAGGCGGATGAGGCGCTGACCGCCGCCTTTACCTCTTCCTTCGTCGGCGCGCTTGTTGCCGTCATCGTCATCACCTTCCTCGCACCCGTTATTGCGAGGTTCGCCCTGCGGTTTGGACCAGCGGAGTTCTTCTCGGTCTTTTTCCTGACGTTCGCGAGTTTCGTGGGCATGGGGCGCGGCTCGCCCTTCAAGGTCCTCGCCGCCATGTGCTTGGGGTTCGCCCTGGGTTCAGTCGGTCTTGATAAGATGACTGGCACGCTCCGCATGACCTTTGGTCATGAGGAACTCCTGATCGGCTTCGACTTCCTGATCGCCGTGATCGGCCTGTTCGGCATCGGCGAAATCCTTTCCTCGATGGAGAGCGGACTGAAGTTTCAGGGCACCTCGGCATCGCTCCGCCTCGATGCGGTCCTGCAGACCTGGAAGAAGCTATTGAAATACTGGGTCACCTCCATCCGCAGTTGCATCATCGGCTGCTGGATGGGCATCACGCCAGGCGGCGCCACGCCGGCCTCCTTCATGAGTTACGGGTTGGCCAAGCGGTTCTCCAAACGCGGCGCACAACTTCGGCAAAGGCGAGATCGAAGGCGTAGTGGCGCCGGAAACCGCCGCCCACGCTGCCGGGACCAGCGCGTTGCTGCCGATGCTCACGCTCGGCATTCCGGGCTCGCCGACGGCCGCCGTGTTGCTCGGCGGCCTGCTCATTTGGGGGCTCCAGCCTGGCCCCATGCTTTTCATCGAGCAAAAGGATTTCGTGTGGGGTCTGATCGCCTCGATGTACCTCGGTAATGTCGTCGGCCTCGTGATCGTCCTGACCTGCGTGCCGCTTGTTCGCAGCAATCCTGCGGGTGCCGTTCTCGATTATCGCGCCGATCATTCTCGTGATCTGCGCTGTCGGCGCCTACACGGTCCACAACAGCATGTTCGACGTCTGGCTGATGTTGGCGTTCGGCGTCGTCGGCTACGTGTTCACCAAGCTCGACTATCCGCTGGCGCCGCTCGTGCTTGCGATTGTGCTGGGCGACAAGGCCGAGGAGTCCTTCAGGCAGGCGATGCTCTCATCGCAAGGCAGCCTGACGATCTTCTGGTCGAACTGGCTCGTGGGATCGATCATGTCCCTCGGCCTGGTGCTTCTGTTCTGGCCGGCAGCGAGCTTGGCTGCTGGACCGCCGCAGAACAGTGCCGGCGTCCGGCCGCAGCCTCCGCAGGCGCCGCTGCCGCTGATAGGGAGCGTTGACCGCGGAAACCAAAGAAATCAACCAAGGAGGAAACCATGACAGGCATGATGGGTATTGGACGGCTCGGTGGCTATGCCGCCGTCGGCGCTCTCTCGGCGCTCGCCGTTTTGGCGCCACCTACCGCCCGCAGCGGCTCAAGGCTGGGAGCCAACCAAGCCGATCCAGTTCATCATACCTGCCGGCACCGGCGGCGGCGCCGATCAGATGGCCCGCTTCATCCAGGGCGTCGTTGCCAAGAACAACCTGGCAAAGCAGCCGATCATCACCGTCAACAAGTCTGGTGGTGCCGGCGCGGAAGGGTTCCTCGAGGTCAAGAAGTCCGCGGGCGATCCACACACAATCATCATCACGCTTTCGAACCTGTTCACGACCCCGCTCGCCACCGGCGTCCCGTTCAGCTGGAAAGACCTGACGCCGGTCGCGATGCTCGCACTCGACCAGTTCGTTCTGTGGGTGCCGGCGGATGCACCATACAAGACGGCCAAGGAATATATCGAGGCCGTGAAGGCTGGGCCGGACAAGAAGCTACAAGATGGGCGGTACGGGCTCCAAGCAGGAAGACCAGATCATCACGGCAGCCTTGGAGCGGCTCACCGCGCCCAAGAAGTTCACGTACATCCCCTACGCGGGTGGCGGCGCCGTGGCTGTGCAGCTCGTCGGCAAGCACGTCAATTCCACCGTGAACAATCCGATCGAGGCGGTCTCGCAGTGGAAAGCGGGTGCCCTGCGTCCGCTATGCATTTTCGACGACAAACGCAGCATCTACACACAGAAGGTGACTGCCACGATGGCTTGGTCGGACATTCCCACCTGCATGGAATCTGGCGTCAACACCGACTACCAGATGCTGCGCGGCATCTTCATGGCGCCCGGCGTGAAGGATGAGCACATCGCCTACTACGTCGACCTGTTCAAGAAGACCATGGCAACGGCTGACTGGAAGAACTTCATGGAGCAGGGCGCGTTCAACCAGACCTTCATGGCAGGCGACCAGTTCAAGAAATGGGTCGCCGCAAACGACCAGCGCCACTACGACCTGATGAAGGAAGCGGGCTTCCTGGCGCCAGGAAAGTAAACTCTGCGGGCCGAAACTGACCGAAGCTTCGGCCCGCAACTTCTCGTATCGAACGAACACGGACGCAAGATGAACAACGACGAAAAAGCGGACGAGAGCAGATCACTCGTTACCAATCGAACGATGGAGATCTTTGTTGCCTTAGTGCTGCTCTGCGGCGCCGCGATCGTGATTTACGACAGCGTCAGGCTCGGCTTTGGCTGGCGCGAGGGCGAAGGTCCGGCACCCGGCTACTATCCCTTCTGGGTGGCGGTGATCCTGGCCTTCGCCAGTTTCGTCAATCTAGCGAAGGCCGCCATGGGGCACGGCGCTGGAGAGATTTTTGTAGCACTTCGCCCTTTCAGTCGTGTTCTGGCCGTGCTGGTCCCGAGCATTGCGTTTGTGGCCTTGATAGGCGGCATCAGCATTGGCCCAGTAGAGTTTCCCGGCCTGGGAATCTATGTGGCCGCGACCATCTTCATCTTCTTTTTCATGATCGTGGTAGGCCGCGAGAACCCCATCGTGGCGATAGCGGTGTCGGTCGGCGTGCCGATCCTGCTCTTCTTCATGTTCGAGAAGTGGTTTCTCGTGCCCCTTCCCAAGGGTCCGCTGGAAGCCTGGTTGCTAGGCTACTGACTTTCCCCCGCAATAGCGGACGAGGTCCGTAGTCCGTAGCCTCCAGCGCAGCCTCGCTATTCCGCGGCCCCGTGCTCCCCTGGCACGCCAACCTCTCCGCGACTGCGCCGTTTCAGCATCCAGCCCCAGGCCAGCACGATCGCGGCACCGGCAGTGGCCGCCGAGTAGAGAATCCAACCGACCGGCTTGATCCCCACCACCGACTCGGCGTCCGGCACAACGAGAGTGGCGTTCCAATCCTGCAGCCACAGCAGCGCCGCCTTGTCGGTAACCAGCAGTTCGCCGGCGATCCAGCCAAGCAGACCGGCTCCGGCCCACACAAGGATGGGATATTTCGTCAGCAGGCCCATGATGAGCGTCGCGCCTGCGACGATGAGCGGGATGGAGATCGCAAGCCCGAAGACGATGAGGCCGGTATTGCCTTTCGCGGCGGCAGCAATGGCAAGGACGTTGTCGAGGCTCATCACCACGTCGGCGATCGCGACCGTGCGCACGGCGCCCCACAGGTTGTCGCTACTGTCGATGCTATGCTCGTCCGCTTCCTCCTGGACCAGCAGCTTGATGGCGATCCAGAACAGCAGCAGGCCGCCGATGATCTTGAGCCACGGGAGTTCCAGCAGAAATTGCAGCATGACCGTGAAGATCACGCGCAGAACCACGGCCGCGCCGGCGCCGAGGATGATGCCCCAGAACCGTTGCCGCGGCGGCAGCGCACGGCACGCAAGCGCGATAACGATGGCGTTGTCGCCGGAGAGCAGGATGTTGATCCAGATGATCTTGAGGATCTGAGCGCTGAAAGGGCCCCATTCGCCAAACGCTGTTTCGGCTACTCCGAACCATTGATCGATCATTTCAGCAGCGCCCCTTCCATTGCGCGAACCTCCCGACCGGCCTATCGGCCGTAGTTGCCCTCAGCCGCACTCCATCCCGCACGCCGGCAACCGTGTGTATATACCGGAGTATTTACACGCACTCGACGGGTGTGGTTGTCACGCGCGATCGTTGTCAATCGCGCCATCCGCTCGCTCGACAGCCGAGTGAGATATGGCATATGGTATGCCACAATGCCAGCGCCCTGATGGCGAATGGCTGGCCGCCGCAGGCCGCGTTTGCGGCGTCATCTAGGGCTTGAGCATGAACGACAGCGCGTCCCTCAGGACAAACGCATCTGTGGAAGCCCGCAAACGTGCGATCCATCCCGGCTCCGGTCGTCGCAAGGCGGCGCCGTTCCCTCGCGGACGCGTGCTCCGGGACGGGGAAGTCGCCGCTGTCCGCACCCTGCTGGGCGACCGGCCCCGCGAGCGGGCGCTCCTGATCGAGTACCTGCACCTGATCCAGGATAGCGAGCGCTGCCTCCCGGCCGGGCACCTGCATGCGCTTGCGGAAGAACTGCGCATCCCGATGGCCGAAGTGTACGAGGTCGCCACCTTCTACGCGCACTTCGACGTCGTGGGCGACGACGAGCAGCGCCCGCCGAAGGTGACCATCCGCGTCTGCGACAGTCTGAGTTGCATGCTCGCCGGCGCCGAGAAGCTGTTGGCCGAAATGCAGGCGGCTGACCTCCCTGGAGTTCGTGTCGTCCGAGCGCCTTGCATCGGTTCGTGCGATACCGCGCCGGCCGCCGAGGTCGGCCATCATCATGTCGATCGTGCCAGCGCGGAAAAGTTGAAGGATCTTGCGCTTTCCGGCCACGTGCATCCCGAAATGCCTGCCTTCCAGGACTTCGACGCGTACCTGAAAGCCGGCGGCTACGACGTCCTCAAGTCTTGCCTCTCGGGCGCAGCGCAAGCCAGAGGAGGTGATCGCGGCGCTATCCGACGGTGGCCTGCGCGGCTTCGGCGGTGCCGGCTTCCCCACAGGGCGCAAGTGGGGCCTCGTGCGGGCCGAAAAAGGCCCGCGCCTGATGGCCGTCAACGGCGACGAGGGCGAGCCCGGCACCTTCAAGGATCGCTATTACCTCGAGCGCGAGCCGCACAAGTTTCTCGAAGGCATGCTGATCGCCGCGTGGGCCGTGGAGGCAGAGGAAGTCTTCATCTACATGCGCGATGAGTATCCGGCGGTGCTCAAGATCCTCGGACAGGAAATTCCCCGGCTCGAAGCCGCGGGCCTGGCCAAGCACACGAAGGTCCACGTCCGCCGCGGCGCCGGCGCCTACATCTGCGGCGAAGAGAGCGCCATGATCGAATCGATCGAGGGCAAGCGCGGGCTCCCCAGGCACCGCCCGCCGTACGTGGCGCAGGTCGGCGTGTTCGGACGCCCGACGCTCGTCAACAACATCGAGACGCTCCATTGGGTACCCGCCATCATCGAGAAAGGCGCAGCGTGGTTCGCGGGCCAGGGCAAGAACGGCGCCAAGGGTCTGCGTTCCTATTCGGTGTCGGGCCGCGTGAAAAAGCCAGGCGTGGTGCTCACCGCGGCAGGCTCCACCTGCAACGATCTGATCGAGCTGTGCGGCGGCCTGGCGGAGGGTCACAACTTCAAGGGCTACCTGCCGGGCGGCGCTTCCGGCGGCATCCTGCCCGCCTACATGGCCGATATTCCGCTCGACTTCGGCCAGCTGGAGAAGCATGGCTCGTTCGTCGGCAGCCATGCGGTTGTCATTCTGTCCGACAAGGACGACATGAAGGCTGTGGCGCTCAATCTCATGCGCTTCTTCGAGGATGAAAGCTGCGGGCAATGCACGCCGTGCCGCAACGGCACCGAGAAGGCCGTCGCGCTGATGAGCGAGGGGAACTGGAACCCGGACCTGCTCGACGATCTTTCCCAGGTGATGGCGGATGCCTCGATCTGCGGACTGGGGCAGGCGGCGCCCAATCCGGTTCGCAGCGTGTTCAAGTGGTTTCCGGAGGATTTGCGGTGACCGCTCTTCCGCAGGCCGTCCCGACGGTGCAGGTCGACAACGCGCGCGTGCGTGTGACCGAGTGGCGGTTCGCTCCGGGTGCGGAAACCGGCGAGCACATCCACGAGTTCGACTACGTGGTCGTGCCGTCACGGCAATGGGCGCCTGAAGCTGGTGTCGCCGCAGGGCGAGGAAAGCTTTGCGGATTTGAAGCACGGCGTATCCTACTACCGCAATGCGGGCGTGCATCATAACGTCATCAACGCCAACGACTTCGAGTTCGCGTTCGTCGAGATCGAACTGAAGAGCTGAGATAGCGGATGTCCGAGAAGATCACCTTCGAGCTGGACGGCAAGCCTGTAGAGGCCGAGCCGGGCGAGACCATCTGGCAGGTCGCGCAGCGCAACGGCACGAAGATCCCGCACCTGTGCTGGCACCCGGCACCCGGCTATCGCGCCGACGGCAATTGCCGCGCCTGCATGGTGGAGGTGGAGGGCGAGCGCGTGCTTGCGGCTTCCTGCCAGCGCAAGGCGGCAGCGGGCTTGAAGGTGAAGACGGCCACCGAGCGTGCCAAGAAATCCCGCGAGTTGGTGTTCGAGCTCCTGATGGCCGACCAGCCGGTGCGCGAGTCCAGCCATGATCCGAAGTCCGCGTTCTGGAACTGGGTTGACGCGATGGACGTCACGCCCACGAGTCGCTTTCCGCGCGACGACCGGCCCGTCGCCGACGTCACGCACTCGGCAATCGCCGTCAACCTCGATGCCTGCATCAACTGCGGGCTGTGCGTGCGCGCCTGCCGCGAGGTGCAGGCCAACGACGTGATCGGCATGGCCTATCGCGGCCATGGCTCAAAGGTCGTGTTCGATTTCGATCAGGGCATGGGGAACTCGACTTGCGTCGCCTGCGGCGAGTGTGTGCAGGTGTGCCCTACCGGCGCATTGATGGAAAAGAGCCTGCTCGACTCGGCAGGCAAGCGCGTCAACTACGAGAGCAAGTCGGTCGACACGCTGTGCCCCTACTGCGGCGTGGGCTGCCAGACGAAGGTGCACGTCAAGGACAACAAGATCCTCTACATCGACGGCCGCGACGGCCCGGCCAACAACAACCGCCTCTGCGTGAAGGGACGGTTCGGTTTCGACTACATCCACCACCCCGATCGCCTGACCAAGCCGCTCATCCGGCGCGACGGCGTGCCGAAGGATGCCAACCTGCAGATCCGTCGCGAGGAGATCGACAAGTACTTCCGCGAGGCGACCTGGGAAGAGGCACTGGAGAAGGCCGCCTCCGGCCTCAAGACGATCCACACGCGCGACGGCGGCAAGGCGCTCGCCGGCTTCGGCTCGGCCAAGGGTTCCAACGAGGAAGCTTATCTCTTCCAGAAACTGATCCGGCAGGGCTTCCGCAGCAACAACGTCGACCACTGCACGCGGCTGTGCCACGCCTCGTCGGTCGCCGCGCTGATGGAGGGCGTCAACTCCGGCGCCGTCACCGCACCCTTCACCGCGGCGAAGGACGCCGACTGCATCATCGTCATCGGCGCGCGGCCGGCCGAGAATCATCCCGTCGCCGCCACGTTCCTGAAGAATGCCGCCAAGCGCGGCGCCAAGATGATCGTGATCGACCCGCGCGGTCAGAACCAGGGTCTCGCGCGCTACGCCAGCCACATGCTCCAGTTCAAGCCGGGCCGTGACGTCGCGCTGCTCAATGCGATGCTCTGCACCATCGTCGAAGAGGGCATGGTCGACATCCAGTACGTGCAAGCCCACACCGAAGGCTTCGAGGCGCTCAAGGCCAAGGTGAAGGACTTCACGCCGGAGGCGATGGAGCCGGTGTGCGGCATCCCCGCTGCCACCATCCGCGAGGTTGCGCGCCTTTACGCGCGATCGGAGCGCTCCATCATCTTCTGGGGTATGGGCATCTCCCAGCACACGCACGGCACCGACAACGCGCGCTGCCTGATCGCGCTCGCGCTCGTCACCGGCCAGGTCGGGCGGCCCGGCACGGGCCTGCACCCGCTGAGGGGCCAGAACAACGTGCAGGGCGCCTCCGACGCCGGCCTCATCCCCATGGTGTTCCCCGACTACAAGTCGGTGGAGGACCCCGCGATCCGCGGCATGTACGAACAGTTCTGGGGCGTGACGCTGCCTGAGAAGCGCGGGCTCACCGTCGTTGAGATTATGCATGCGGTCCACGACGACATCATCAAGGGCATGTACATCATGGGTGAGAATCCCGCGATGTCTGATCCCGATGTCCAGCACGCGCGCGAGGCGCTAGCCCATCTGGAGCACCTGGTCGTGCAGGACATCTTCCTGACCGAGACGGCGTGGCACGCCGATGTCGTGCTGCCGGCATCGGCGCATGCCGAGAAGTGGGGTACCTTCACCAACACCAACCGGCAGGTGCAGATCGGGCGCCCCGTGATCGATCCGCCCGGCGATGCGCGGCAGGACTGGCGCCTGATTCAGCAGCTCGCCCAGGGCATCGGATTGAACTGGAACTACAAGGAGGTCTCGGAGGTCTTCACCGAGATGGCCGAGGTGATGCCCTCACTCAAGAACATCACCTGGGAACGCCTGGTGCGGGAAGATGCCGTCACCTACCCTTGCGACGCGCCCGACCAGCCCGGCAACGAGATCATCTTCACGCAGTCATTCCCGACGGCGTCAGGCCGCGCCAAGATCGTGCCTGCCGACCTGCTGCCGCCGGACGAATTGCCGGACGAGGCCTATCCGATGGTGCTCACCACGGGGCGCCTGCTGGAGCACTGGCACACCGGCTCCATGACGCGGCGCGCCGCCAACCTCGACTCGCTGGAACCCGAGGCCATCGCCGGCCTGCACCCGCGCGAGATGGACCGGCTCGGCGTGCCGCCCGGCGGCTTCGTCCGCGTGTCCACGCGCCGCGGCGAAGTCACGCTGAAGGCGCGCGCCGACCGCGACGTGGCGGAAGGCATGGTGTTCATCCCGTTCTGCTTCGCAGAGGCTGCGGCCAACCTGCTGACCAACCCGCAGCTCGACCCGATGGGCAAGATCCCGGAGTTCAAGTTCTGCGCGGCGAAGGTGGAGCCGGCGGAGATGCTGGTGGCCGCGGAGTAGCAAGCCTCCGCGAGCTAGGGCGCCCTCGTCGCGATCATCGACGGCAACTCCTGCATCCGTCGATGCCAGGCTGTGAGCCGGGGTCTGCCCTCGGTCAGACCCTTGAAGCCGCTGCCCGCTCCATAATCCAGCCCCGTTGCCAGCAGGAGTTGCGCGATGTTGAGCGGCCCCTGCATCAGCGGGTGCTCAACATGGGTCTCGAACACATCGGCAAGACGTCCCGCGCGGGCGACTTCATGCGCGAGGACCGTCGGGGAGCGCTCGTTTTCGGGCCGCTTCATCTCGCGCCCCCAGACCGAGATGCCATCGGTCATGCTGCGGGCTGATGCCTCCAGCCGCACATACTCCCACGCGGGGTCCTTTGCCGGACGCAAGCGCGGCTTGCCGTCGAGGTTGTCCAGATAGGTGCTGATGACGTGGCTGTCCTCGAAAGCGACGCCGTCGTCCGTCACGAGATAGGGCACGCGGCCCGACGGATTGATGGCGTAGTACGGGCTGCCCACCGTCCGGGTCTTTGCCTCGATGATTTCGACACGATCCTGCAACCCTTTCTCGATCACCACCACGCGGGCAACACGAGCAAAGGGCGAGGTATAAGTGATATAGAGCTTCATCATCTTGTGACCGGCTTTGCTGCGGGCGGTTGCATTTCTCACGGGAGAGCGGCCATGGCAATCACGATCTTCGTCGTCCGCGCGACCATCACGAAGGACAAGGAGGCAGCCTTCAACAGGTGGTACAACGAGGAGCATGTGCCGCAGCTCCTCCAGTACAACGGCGCGGTGAGCGCGAGGCGCTACCGCAAGATCCTGGGCGAGGACAAATTCCAGTACATGGCCGTCTACGAGTTCGCAAACGAGGATGTTTTCCGCCGCTTCCGGAACTCCGACCACCTCAAGGAACTGGTGAAGGACTACGACGCCAACTTCGGCCCACCTCCGAGCGCGAGCGGTCGGCCTACGTTCAGATCTGGCCGTAAGGCGCTGCGCAATCCGATCAGGTGCCGACGGCACGCTTCCGGATAAGATATTTCTGCATCCCCTCCATCACCAGCTCGCGCTTCTGGTTGTGAATGGAGGATGCCAGGGTGAATACGCCTGTGGTGCGTTGCGGCTTCAGTTCTGACACCGTGAGGCTCGGATAAAGAGTGTCGCCAGCGTAGACCGGCTTCAGGAAGCGCGAGGACTGCTCGATGAACCCCATGAGGGATTCCTCGACCATGAACGGGAACAGCCCGGCGCCGGCCGCGGTCTGAATCAGCACCTGATAGCCGTGCGCCAGCAGGTCAGGATGATTGTGCCGGCGGCAGTATTCGCGATCGTAGTGGATCGGATGGTTGTCGCCCGAAGCGGCCTGGAAGGCGAGAAAATGCGCGTCCGTCACCGTGCGCGAGGGAATGTTGAACACCTCGCCCAACTCAAAGTCCTCGAAGTAGCGCGACGGTGCGAGGCGGTGGCTCGCGGGATCGAAAACCTCGCTCATCTCATTCTCCCACGCAGCACTATTCCGCAGGCGCGGCGACCGACGCCCGCCGCTGGCGAACCATCAACCACAAAGCAGCCCCGGTGACGGCGGCCATCAACGGCAGCGCGGCGAGGTTGATAAAAATCCAGCCGGCCTTCGCCGCCAGAACCCCTGAAAGCGCCGCCGCGGTGGCCGTCGCAGCATAGACCGTGAAATCATGGCTCGCCTGGACCTTCGCACGTTCTGACGACGTATAGGTTGTCGTGAGCAGCGTTGAGCCGCCGACGTAGGCAAAGTTCCACCCAATCCCGACCAGCACGTTGGCAATCAGGAAATGCGCGAAATCGACGCCGGTCAGGTTGACCAGCGCGCAGCACAATTCGATCAGGCCGCCGGCTGCGATGACCTTCAGCACACCGAAGCGATTGATCAGATGACCCGTGAAGAACGATGGCAGGAACATGCCGATGATATGCGCCTGGATAACTGTCGCGCTGTCGTTGAAGCCGAACCCACAGGCCAGCATGGCAAGCGGCGTCGCCGACATGGTGAGCGTCATCACGGCATAACCGAACACGGACGCCGCGAGCGCCACGCGATAGGTCGGCTGACGCGTGATCTCCGACATGGGCCGGCCGCGCGCTGCGCGATCCTCGGCGCTCAATCGCGGGATGCGCACGAGTTGGACGAGTGCCAGCACGGCTATCGAGAAAACACCCATCGCCACGTAGACACCGGCAAACGTGGCCGGCGCCAGCCAGTCCACCGACCATTTGGCCACCTGCGGACCCAGGAACCCGGCCAGCACCCCTCCGGCCATCACCAGCGAGATCGCCTTGGCGCGAAACGCGGGCTCCGTCGCGTCCGCCGCGGCCAGGCGGAAGTACCAGAAGAATGCCGCCTGCATGCCCTGCAGCAGCGCGCCGACGCAGAGCAGCGGGAAATGCCGCTGGTAGATCGCCAGGCACGCGATGGCGCCTGACAGCACCCCGAACAGCGCACCGAGAGAGAACCCCGCACGCCGGCCGATGACCCCCATCAGCAGCGACGCCGGGATCGTCGTGCCCATGATGCCAAGATGGACGAGGAAGATCGGGGCGGTCGCGAGCCACTTGGAGTCCGCCTCGAGCAGAGCGTAGGCGGCCAGCGGCGTCGCCGCGATGCCCATGGCCTGCACCGACATGAACAGCGCCTGCGCAAGGGCCAGAATGGCCACGTTGCGGCGCTGCGGGTCGGCGAGGATGGCGGTGAGTGTCATTGGAGAGGCCCGGCTCGGCGTCGCGCCCTCAATACCCGACACTGCCGGGGCTGTCTCCCTTCGTCGCCGCATACGCGCCCTGTCTCAGGGCAGGGGCACGCCCTTCGCAGCCAACACCTCGCGCGCGCGATCGGGATAGTCCGTTATGAGGCCGTCCACGCCCATGTCGATGGCGCGCTCCATGTCGGCGCGCGCATTGATCGTCCACGGCACGACCCTGAGACCCAGCTTGTGTGCCTCTGCAACCGTTTCGGCGGTCAGTTCGGCGTAACGCGGCGACCAGACCGCACAGCCTGCCGCTTTCACCAACTTCGGCACCGAGCCCCCGTGATCGACAGGATCGAGCCCGGCAAGCCAGGGTGATGGCTTGCGCCGACCATCGGCCTGCCTGTCCCGAAGGGTTGTCTGTGCAGTCAGGCAAACCGTCTCGATCTCAGGAGCCCGTTTCCGAGCAGCCAATAGCGTCCGCCAATCGAACGACTGGATCGTCACACGCCCACTGACGCCGGCTTTGCGGACCAGTTCTATAACGAGCCTGGAGAATGTCTCCGGGTCGGGCGTTTCGCCAGGATCGTCGGGCGATAGCTTGGTCTCGATGTTGAGGCGTGGCGCTTTGCCCGAGGGCGACGTAAGAGCAAACAACTCCGCAAGGGTAGGGATGCGAGCCCCATCGACGGGCCGCTGCTCAGGGAACTGCGCGGCATACTTGCTCTCGGGCTTGATGCGGCCGACGTCGTAACGCGCCAGGTCAGCGTAGGTAAGCGTACCAATGGCGGGTCCGGGCGCCGCGAGCCAGGTTCCGCCGGCCTGGCGCGTGATGTCCGCATTCAAAATGCGATCGTGGTACAGCACCAGCACACCGTCCCTGGTGACGGCGATATCGGTCTCGAGCGTCGTGACGCCGATTTCGAGCGCTTTTGCGAATCCTTCCAACGTGTTCTCGGGTGCCAAGCCGCGCGCCCCGCGATGGCCCTGCAGGTCGAAGGCGAACGCGAGCGCAGTGGCGGAGCTGGAAAGCGCGAGCATCACGATCAAAAGGCGAACGCTGCGCGCAATCCGGGACGGGCAAGACATTGATGCCATGGCGCGGACAGAATAGCTGGGCCATATGATCAGCGAAACCGCTGACAGAGGTCATGAGATGCAGGAACCCCACCAGCGCGGCCTGATCCCCCGCGCCAAGCTGTTCGGCAACCCTACGCGTGCGCAGGCGCAAATCTCGCCGGACGGGGCATGGCTCAGCTGGCTCGCACCCAAAGACAAAGTGCTCAACATCTGGGTCGCACCTATGGCCGACCGGACGGCCGCGCGTGTCATCACCGACGATCGCAAGCGCGGCATTCGCATGTACGGCTGGGCACCGGACAGCAGCCACCTTCTCTACATGCAGGACGAGGGCGGCACCGAGGAATGGCACATCTTCGCGGTCGAACTCGCTGGCGGCGCCGCGCGTGACCTTACGCCCTTGGCGGGCGTCACCGCCTACATCCATGACATGAGCCACGACCGGCCAGGCGTCGCTGCCGTCGCGATCAACGATCGCGACAAGGCCTGGCACGACATTTTTGCGGTCGACATTCGCACCGGCGAACGCGAGCTGATCATCGAGAACCGCGACGAATATTCGAGCGTGCTTCTCAACCATGCCTACAAGCCCATGGTGGCGACCAAAGCTCGTCCCGAGGGGGGCAGCAGCGTGTTCCGCATCGATGGTGGAAAACCGGAGCTGATGCGCCAGATCGCGCACGAGGACGACCTCACGACCAACTTCCGCGGCTTCACGCGCGACGGGTCCACTCTCTATCTCCTCTCCTCCATCGGCCGTGACAAGGCGGCCCTGTTCGAGATGGATTGGTCTTCCGGCAAGGAGCGTTTGCTCGCGGAGCACCCGAAGGCCGACATCTCCAGATCGCTACGAAATCCGCAGACAGAGGTCGTGGAAGCGGCCGGGGCCGAATACCTGAAGGTGGACTGGATACCCTTGAATGAGCGCGTAGCCGCCGATCTGAAGACGCTGCACGGGCTTCTGCCCGGCAACGTCGACATCGTCGACCGCACCCTCGACGACCGCCGCTGGATCGTCTTGTCGAGCGATGCGAAGGACCCCGGCTCCTATCATCTCTACGAGCGGGACGAGGGAACCGTCACCGAGCTGTTCACGACGCGCCCGGATCTCAAGTCGTATCGCCTTGCTCCGATGGAGGCCCACGCCATTCCGGCCCGCGACGGGCTGGAGCTGGTGTCTTACCTGACGTTGCCCTCTGGAGAGCCGGCCGCGCCGGCACCCTGGCCGATGGTGCTCCTCGTACACGGCGGCCCGTGGGCCCGCGATGGCTACGGCTACCGTGCGCAGCACCAATGGCTCGCAAACCGCGGATATGCGGTGCTTTCGGTGAACTTCCGCGGCTCGGTCGGCTTCGGCAAGGCGTTCGTGAATGCGGGTGACCTGCAGTGGGGACGCAAGATGCACGACGACCTGCTCGATGCCGTCGAGTGGGCGATTGGCAGGGGCGTTACAGCCCGCACCCAGGTGGCCATCATGGGCGGATCCTACGGCGGCTACGCCACGCTCGTTGGCCTTGCCTTTACGCCGGACGTCTTTTGCTGCGGGGTCGACATCGTCGGTCCATCGAATCTCGAAACCCTGCTTGCGACCGTTCCGCCCTACTGGGCCGCCTTCTTCGAGAATCTGGCGCGGCGCGTCGGCGACCCTCGGACCGAGGACGGCCGAGCATTGCTGCGCGAGCGGTCCCCGCTGCATGCCGCTGACCGGATCACCAGACCGTTGCTGATCGGGCAAGGCGCCAACGATCCGCGCGTCAAGCAGGCGGAGGCCGATCAGATCATCAATGCGATGCGCGCCAAGGATCTCCCGGTGACCTACGTGCTGTTCCCGGAGGAGGGGCACGGCTTTGCCGTTCCGGAAAACGGCCTGGCTTTCAACGCCATTGCGGAGACGTTTCTTGCCGCGCACCTGGGAGGGCGGAGCGAACCTATCGGTGCGGATTTCAAAGGTGCCAAATTCGAGGTCCGCGAGGGTGCTGCCGAGGTGCCCGGTCTCGAACCCGCTTTGGCCGGAAAAACCTGAACAAATCGGCAAGAGGATTGCCACCGCGCTGCCGTCATCTCGCTGTAGCGAAATGGCGGCCTAGCCGCCAATGTCGCTGGCTATTGGCGTAGAAGGTTTTTTGGGACTGGGGAACCATGGACTCCGCTTACATAAGATCGGCCATCGTCGGCGTGCTCGTCGGCGTGGTCGGGCTGGCCTCCTACGGCGTCGTGCGCCAGACGCGCGAGATCGGCGAAGGCCGCATCGTGATGGCAACGGGAAGCTCGCAGTACAACGAGCTTGCCGAAAGCTACCGGCGCGAGCTGGAACGCTACGGCGTGAAATTCGAGGTACTGCAGCGCACCGAGGGCTTTGCCACTCTCAAAGCGCTTCTCGACCCCGAGTCCGGCATCAATGCCGGCTTCATCAAGGGCGGTCTCGTCGGCAGCCTGCAGGGTCGGCTTGCGACGGAGCGGCAGAAGGGCCGGTATGCCCAATACGAGAAACTCGTTTCCGTCGGGCGCGTCTTCTACGAACCGATATGGGTCTTTACGCGCAGCGATCTCCCGATCGAGAGCCTGCGCGACCTCAGGGGCAAGAAGATACTGACTGGCACGCGGGAGAGCGGAACGCGACGCATAGCAAACCAGCTCCTGAAGGCCAACGGCATCAGCCGGGATGACGCGAACCTGGTTGCGGAAGCGCTGCCTGCCGATGCCGCTCCTCTGCGCGACGGGCAATGCCGACGCAGCTATTCTGATAGAGCCGGCAGATTCAGAAACGATCCAGAAGCTGCTGCGCGTGCCCGGCATACGCCTGATGGATTTCTCGCCCGAGGCGGAGGCCTACGACAATCGCTTCCCCGCGATCGGCAAGGTCATCCTGCGCAGGGGTGCGGTGGAGTTCAATCCCGTCATCCCCTCTGCCGACATAACCCTGCTGACCACCACGGCCGCGATCGTCGTCCGCAACGACATGCATCCCGCGCTCGTCAACCTCCTCACCCAGGCCGTGATCAGCAATCCGCGGCCGGCCTTCGACAGCGAGGGCGAGCCGGTGCTGTTCTATCGGTCGGGGGACTTTCCTTCGATCAACGACCCGGAGTTCCAGGTCTCAAAGGAGACGCGGGCAATCTACAAGAGCGGGGAATTGCCGCTCGTCCTTCGGCACATGGCTCCGCTGAACGCGAAAATGGGAATCCCGTTCTCGTTCACCGCTTTCGTGCATTCCTATGCCGCGCAGAGCCTGCTGATCCTGATTCCGCTGCTGGCGATCCTGATCCCCGCATCCAGGGCCGTGCCGGCGCTGTACGTCTGGCTCGTCCGCCGGCGGCTGATCTATTGGTACCGGCAGCTCAAGGCGCTCGAGCGCAGGCTCGACGGTCGCGGCGCAAAGCTGGAGTTGGAAACCCACCAGGCCGACCTGGAGCGCATCGACAGCGCCGTGCGGCGCATCCGCGTGCCGAGCTACTTCTCCAATGAGCTGTACGATCTCCGGCTCCACATCGACCTGGTCCGCCAGCGCCTGCGGATGCGGCCCAACCTGCAAATGGCGGCCCAGTAGCCGACGGCCATCCTATTTCGTCCGCGGCCCCTGGTATTGATCGATCGGGGGCGTGCCGTGCGTGTGGAAGCTCTCGATGGTCTTGAGCCCCCACGCCTGGCCCTTCTTGCGCTCGGCTTCCGTCCACACCACCGGCTGCCAGTCCGGCGCCAGCACCAGACGGGCGCCGGCGTTCGCGACCTCCACGCGATTGCCGCCCGGCTCATAGACGTACAGGAAGAAGGTCTGCTGGATCGCGTGCTTGTGCGGCCCTGTCTCGATGTGGACGCCCGCTTCGAGGAAAATGTCGGCAGCGCGCAG
This sequence comes from uncultured Alphaproteobacteria bacterium, assembly GCA_963782855.1. Classification (GTDB taxonomy): domain Bacteria; phylum Pseudomonadota; class Alphaproteobacteria; order Rhizobiales; family Hyphomicrobiaceae; genus AWTP1-13. The sequence goes on from CAWALW010000006.1 coordinate 109,196, forward strand.
TATTTCCTCGCGCGAATCCAGCGCATAGGTGACGTGGTGAAATCTCCCCTTGGCCCCGTAGTGGTCAAGGGTGAAGGCAAGATCGTAGCTCTTGTTGTTGCACGTGACCCAGACACCGGCTTCCTGACCGCTGTCGAGGACGATCATCTCCGTCGTGCGGTGACCCAGAACATCCTCCATGAACCGCCGCAACTCGGCGACGTCGGAGGTCAGCAGGTTCATGTGATCGAGGCGGCGGACATTCACGCCGCGGGCGGGGAAGCGCTGGGCTTGGTTCTTGAGTGAGGGCTTCAGTTCGGGAGGCGGGTTGTACCACTCCGTTTCATAGTAGACTTCCATGTCATGGCCGTCGGGTGTCGTGAAAGCGTACGCGGGCCCGTGACCCAAGTCGCCCTCGGTCCAGCCCTTGCCGCGCCCCACCTTCTCTATGGCCTGCACGCGGCGCTGAAGCGCCTCCGGACTGGTCGCCCGGTAGGCGAAGTGACCCATGCCGGCGACGGGCGCCTCGGTGAGTTTCAAGGTGTGACGCTCGTAGTCGTCCCAACCCCGCAGGTAGACCGACGCGCCCTGCCGTCCGCTCTCCGTCATTCCCATGACGTCGACGAAGAAGCGCAGGCTCTGCTCGGGCTTGGGCGACAAAAGCTCGACATGCCCCAGATGAGCCAAGTCGAAGGAACGAAGTGTCGGCTGCATGGCCACCAGCGAAGAGAGTTATGGGGCCGCTATCCTAGCGTGTTGCACGCGGTTTCGCGACCGGAACAAGGCCCTCGCGAAACCGGCTAGAGCCCGTCGGCGCCGGTCGCCCAGACCATGGCTTCCTGAGATTGCAGCGGTGATCTTGCCGGCATGTCATCATCGGCCTGGTCGTCTTCGGCGATGCTTTGGCGATCCACCGCGTCGAGCAGGGAGGCCAGCAATGCCGTGAGGCTGGATAGGGCGATCCGCCCGCCCACGAGCCGTTCGTCGGACTGGCGCTTTGACTTCGATTGGCTGGAGCCTGCGACTTCCAGCACATCCGTCTGGCTGACGAAGTACGCCAGCGAGCGGCACAGATTGCCATCCGCCAAGCGTGTCTCCATCGCGCTCTGCCGGGCCTGCAGGACATGCGTGATCGCGGTCAGCTCGAGGCGCAGAAGACTTTGCGCATCTGCGTTCCGCGTGAGCAGCTCGTCGCAGGCCGCGAGAGCAGTATCCAAGTGTTGTGCGAGAGGATGCGTGCTGGGGATGACGCCCCGGTGAGCAACAGACATTGCGAACTCCGCTGGACGAAGCAACGCGACCGCAACGCTACAGACTCAAACAGGATGGGTGCGATCAAACGCCCGGCGCATTCCGGGCGCAAGGGGCCTGTGCATATGCTGGGGATCGAGCATGCCGCCCGGCAACGCCGGGTGCGGTCATCACCTGCAAAAGAATGCAGGAAACCGCATCAGCCGACTGAAGTGTCGACCGACGCGAAAGATTCGTACTGAACTCGGGAGAGTGGTGGAGCCGAGCGGGATCGAACCGCTGACCTCTTGAATGCCATTCAAGCGCTCTCCCAACTGAGCTACGGCCCCGAAAGCTTGGGAACGGCAACCGCCGACAGGACTACCTATTCCGGCGTGGCCGAACGCGCAAGTGGCGCGCGCGGCCTCTGCCAGCACGCAGAACTACTGCCGCTCGTCCGGCTCGGCGACCGGGCCGATGATGTTGGTCATGTCGGAGCCGTCCTCCTCCTCCGCTACCAGGAAGGTCTCGTCGTCGTCACCTGCGGCAGCCTCTTCCTCCTCCTCGCCCTCGATCACGGGGAGGCCGTCATCGGTATCGGGCGCGTCGTCCGGCTTGGAAGCAGCGGCGGGCTCGAAGACCGGCTTCTTGACGACCTTGCGCGGCGGTGCCTTGTCCACCGCGCACGGGAAGCAGCCGCCAAGGCCAGGGGCGACGCCTCGGGCCGATAGGCACTCTGGCAGATAGGGCAAGCGATGGGATCCCTGTTCAGATCGTAGAAGCGGGAGCCGCACTCCGGATTCTGACAGGTGCGCTTCGTGCCGCGCTCGGCTTTGGTCGACATGGGGAAACCCCCTTTTGGGATGAAATTTGCGCGGTCATTGCCACGGCCCCCGCCCGCTGTCAAAAGCAATCGGGCGGCGTTCCGCCGCGCCCAGACAAACGCCCCGCCCACGTGTTGACAGCATCCGTTGCCCTTGCTCTATGACCCGCGAAACGGCCGTCACGCCGACGGTCCGGCCTACCTGTCGAGGCCATGCCCGACGTGCCGCACGAAACCCGCTCGCCCCTCTGCTCGCTGAAGTCGACGGCGCTCTCCGGCCGTGTCCGCGTGCCGGGCGATAAATCGATTTCGCATCGGGCTCTTATCTTCGGAGCGCTGGCGACCGGGCGCACGCGGATCTCAGGACTGCTGGAAGGCGAAGACATCCTGCGCACCGCCGCGGCTCTGCGGGCCATGGGCTGCCCCATCAAGAATTCATCCGGAGAATGGGAGGTGCTTGGCCGGGGTGTGGGCGGCCTCCAGCAACCCGATGGCGCGGTTGATTTCGGCAACGCGGGAACCGGCGTGCGCTTGATGATGGGGGTGATCGCCGGCCACGACATGGTCGTCCGCCTGACGGGCGATGCTTCTCTTTCCAGGCGCCCGATGGGCCGCGTCCTCAAGCCTCTCCAACAGATGGGATTGGAAGTCCTGAACGGCGGGCAGGACAAGCTGCCGCTGGACATCCGGGGTACAACCGACCTGATACCGATCGAATACCTGCTCCCGGTCGCGTCGGCCCAGATAAAGTCGGCCGTGCTGATCGCTGGCGTGCATGCGGCAGGCGAGACAACCGTGATCGAGCCTGAGGCCACGCGCGATCATACCGAGCGCATGCTTGCGCACTTCGGCGCGCAGGTTACGGCGACGAAGCGGCAAGGCCTCCGGGCGATCTCGGTCAAGGGCGACGCGGAACTCGTCGGGAGCCAGGTTTACGTGCCCGGCGACCCAAGCTCGGCGGCATTCCTCGCAGCAGCGGCGCTGATCGTTCCCGGGTCGGAAGTCCTCATTGAGAATGTTCTGATCAATCCCACGAGGACTGGCTTCTACACGACGCTGCGAGAGATGGGCGCGGATATCGCCTTCATCGATGAGCGCAACCAGGGCGGCGAACCGGTCGCCGACATCCGCGTCCGCAGCGCCAAATTGACGGGTGTGCAGGTTCCAGCCGCGCGGGCGCCCAGCATGATTGACGAATACCCCATCCTCGCCTGCCTCGCCGCCTTTGCGGACGGGGAAACGCGGATGGAGGGGCTGGCCGAGCTCAAGGTCAAGGAAAGCGATCGCCTGGCGGCCACGGCCGCGGGGCTCGTTGCCAATGGCGTCGATGCCAGGGCCGAGAGTGACGCTCTCGTCGTGCGCGGGGGAAAAGCGGTCAGAGGCGGCGGTACGGTCGCCACCCACCTCGACCACCGCATCGCCATGGCCTTCCTTACGTTGGGCCTGGGGGCCGACCGTCCGGTTGTTGTTGACGACGCAGCAATGATCGCCACAAGCTTTCCAGACTTCGTGCCTGCGATGGAAAACCTTGGGGCCAAGTTCGCCGCACCGGAACCGGTGCAATAGCGGCCCTTCGGGCGCTCCAACATAGCGGTCGAGCATCTGGCACTGCACAATGATCATCGCAATTGACGGTCCTGCCGCATCGGGCAAGGGCACGCTCGCGCAGCGGCTGGCAAAGCACTTCGGGCTGCCATACCTCGACACCGGCCTCATCTATCGGGCCGTGGCCAGGGACGTGCGCAGCCGGGGCGGGAAATTGGACGATCCCGGGGCGGCTACGGCGGCGGCCCATGCCCTGGATCCCGCCACCCTCGGCGACCCTGCATTGCGCGGCTACGGCATCGGCGAAGCGGCCTCCATCGTGGCCCGGATCCCGGAGGTTCGTGACGCTCTCCTCAAGTTCCAGCAGGATTTCGCCGCCCAGCCCGGCGGAGCCGTGCTCGACGGACGCGATATAGGCACCGTCGTTTGCCCTGCACGCGGACGTTAAGATTTTCGTCACTGCGACGCCGGAAGTACGGGCCGAACGGCGCTACCGGGAGAAGACGGAGCGCGGGGAGGCGGTGACCTACGAGAGCGTCCTGGAGGAGGTCCGCCGGCGGGATGAACGGGATGCCGCACGGGCGCAAGCGCCTATGCGGCCTGCGGAAGACGCCTTCTTGCTGGATACCAGCAATTTGGATATAGAAGCCGCATTCAATACCGCCGTCGGCGTGATCTTGGGAAAGGTTGGCCAACGCGGGCGCGCCTGAGGCGCGTCCCAAATCCAGTTGGCGAAGCCACCTCCGGCGGGAATCAACATCACGGGCACGAGCTTGGCTTGGGCAGCACGCAATGCGTGCGCTTTCGGCTTCAGGGCGTGCCTCAGGACAGGTCGATACGAGGAGTAGCAATGAGCACTAGCGCCGGTAGCAGCAAGGATCTTACCCCCACACGCGAGGATTTCGCGGCCCTTCTCAGCGAGACGATGTCCGAGGACGACGTCTTCGAAGGCAGCGTCGTCAAGGGAACGATTACCGCGATCGAGAAGGACCTTGCCGTCATCGATGTCGGCTTGAAGATGGAAGGGCGCGTGCAGCTGCGCGAGTTCGCCATTCCCGGCAAGTCCGCCGAGCTCAAGGTGGGCGACGTCGTCGAAGTGTATGTGGAGCGCACCGAGAATGCGCTGGGCGAGGCAGTGCTCTCGCGCGACAAGGCGCGCCGCGAAGAAAGCTGGGTGAAGCTCGAGCAGCGGTTCAATAGCAAAGAGCAGGTGGAAGGCATCATCTTCAACAAGGTCAAGGGCGGTTTCACCGTCGACCTCGATGGCGCCGTCGCGTTCCTGCCGGGCAGCCAGGTGGACGTTCGTCCCGTGCGCGACATGGGGCCGCTGATGAACTCGCCCCAGCCCTTCAAGATTCTCAAGATGGATCGCCGGCGCGGCAACATCGTCGTGTCGCGGCGCGAGGTGCTGGAGGCGACGCGCGCCGAGCAGCGCTCCGAGATCGTAGCGAAGCTCGCGGAAGGCCAGGTCATCGAGGGCCTCGTCAAGAACATCACCGACTACGGCGCGTTCATCGATCTCGGCGGCATCGACGGCCTGCTCCACGTGACCGACATGGCCTGGCGCCGCGTCAATCATCCGAGCGAGATCGTGAATGTCGGCGACAACGGTCAAAGTCCAGATCGTGCGCATCAACCCCGAGACGCAGCGCATCAGCCTCGGCATGAAGCAGCTGCAGACCGATCCGTGGGCGGCCATCGAGGCCAAGTATCCCATCGGCGGCAGGTTCGCCGGCACGGTCACGAACATCGCTGATTACGGCGCGTTCGTGGAACTCGAGCCGGGCGTGGAGGGTCTGATCCACGTCTCCGAGATGAGCTGGACGAAGAAGAACATCCACCCCGGCAAGATCGTCTCGACGAGCCAGCAGGTGGAAGTCCAGATCCTCGAGGTCGACCCGCAGAAGCGCCGGATATCTCTGGGCCTCAAGCAAACCCAGGACAATCCCTGGGAGGTGTTTGTCGCCGCCCACCCGAAGGGCACACCCGTCGAAGGGCCGGTCCGCAACATCACCGAATTCGGCCTGTTCATCGGGCTGGACGGCGGCGTCGACGGCATGGTGCACCTCTCCGACCTCGACTGGAACAAGCCCGGCGACGAAGCGATCAAGAACTACAAGAAGGGCGACATGGTCAAAGCCGTGGTGCTCGACGTCGACTCGACGAAGGAGCGCATCAGCCTCGGCATCAAGCAGGCCACCGGCGACCCGATGGAAAGCGCCGCCGCCGGCACCGTCAAGAAGGGCAGCCAGGTGACCTGCGAGGTCATCGCCGTCCAGGACAACGGCATCGAGGTGAAGCTGGTCGACACCGACATCACCACGTTCATCAAGCGCTCCGACCTTTCGCGCGATCGTTCCGAACAGCGGCCTGAGCGCTTCCGCGTCGGCGACAAGGTCGATGCCGCCGTCACCAGCTTCGACAAGAACAGCCGCCGTCTCACGGTCTCGATCAAGTCGCTCGAGATCGCGGAGGAGAAACAGGCCGTTGCCCAATACGGCTCCACCGACAGCGGCGCTTCGCTCGGCGACATCTTCAAAGCCGCCATCAAGAAGAAGGAAGGCGGCGACGAGGACGCCGAGTAGCCAGATCCAAGGTGCATCGGCCCGCCTTTGTGCGGGTTGATGCACACCTGTCCGGGCGCATAAGGTTCGACGCACAGTGCGGACAGCGGCAGGTTCCAGATGACATTCGAAACCGAGTCCGTCCTCGATCGCCGCCGACTGCGGCGGCGCATATCGCTGTGGCGAACACTGGCGGTTGTCGCCGGCGCCCTGATGATCGGCGTGTTGCTGTTCGCGTCGGCTGACCGGGCAGGCCTGCTGGAACGGAGGCAGATCGCGCGCATCACGATCGAAGGGATCATCACCGAGGATCGGGAGCTGCTGCGCCTCTTCAAGAAGATCGGCGAGAATCAAAACGTCGCCGCCGTGATACTGACGGTCAACAGCCCCGGGGGAACGACCGCAGGCGGCGAAGCACTCTTCGAGGCGATACGGGATCTCACCAAGACCAAGCCCGTCGTCGCGCAGTTCGGTACGATCGCAACGTCCGCGGCCTATATCGCGGGCCTGGCCACGGACCGCATCATCGCTCGCGGCAATACCATCACCGGCTCCGTCGGGGTGATCTTCCAATGGGCCGAGTTCTCCCAGCTCATGGAAAAGCTCGGCGTTCGCTTCAACGAGATAAAGAGCGGGCCGCTCAAGGCCAATCCTTCGCCCTTCTCGCCGCTCGACGATGCGGGACGCGCCGCAACCGAGGAGATGGTCGCGGAAGTCCTTCCGCTGGTTCCTGGCCATTGTGCGCGAACGGCGCGCGGTGGACACCAAGACCATACCGGGGCTGGAGCAGGGCCGCGTCTTTTCCGGCCGCGACGCCCTCAACCACAAGCTCATCGATCAGATCGGCGGCGAACCCGAGGTTGTGCGGTACCTCGAGGAACAGCGAAACGTGCCGAAGGGCCTGAACATCGTCGACCTGAAGGTCAAGCGCGACAGGGAATGGAGCCTGCTGGGCTTCGCAGCGCGTGCGCTGGCTGATGCGGTAGGGCTCTCAGGCGTGGGCGATGCCTTGCTGATTTCGGACGAGCGCCTGGCGCGGCTGCGCCTTGACGGCTTGCTGTCCATTTGGCACGGTACAGAAAGATAAGCATTTACAAAGCTTTCGTTGGGGCCGAGAGGGCGTGATATGATCAAGTCAGAGTTGATACAGAAGATCTCGACGGCCAATCCCCACCTTTATCACCGTGACGTAGAGCGCATCGTCAACGTCATCCTCGGCGAGATCGTGGACGCTTTGGCGCGCGGCGACCGGGTCGAGCTGAGGGGCTTTGGAGCCTTCACCGTGAAGCATCGTGCGCCGCGGGTCGGTCGCAATCCGCGCACCGGAGCTTCCGTATCGGTAGCGGAGAAGTATGTCCCGTTCTTCAAGACCGGGAAGGATCTGCGGGAACGGCTGAACAAAGCGCACTGACATCCCTCCGCGTTCGGGGACCAGCGCTCCTAGCCTTGCCGCCTTTTACACCTGCTTGAGGTGACGGCCGGTGCGTCGCTTTCTTTGGCTTGTTATCGCTGCCCCCATCGGCCTCCTGCTGGTGACCATAGCGTTGGCGAACCGGCACGCCGTGCAGCTGGTGCTTGATCCCTTCCGGCCCGCCAACCCGGTGATCTCGCTGGTGCTGCCCTTCTACGTCTATTTGATCGTTGCGCTGCTGGCCGGAGTGGTGATCGGGGGCGCCGCGACTTGGCGCACACAGGCGCGCTGGCGTCGCAATGCACGCCGCAGCGCGGCCGAGGCCCAGCGCTGGCATGCGGAGGCAGATCGCCTCGGTCGCGAACGCGAGCGGAACCAGGATACCTCGCGGCAATTGCTGCCCGCCAACCGCTGACGGGACACCATGCGCTTCCTCGATGGCGCCAACGTCGACGCGGCGCTGGGATACCCGGCACTTGTGGACACCCTGGCCGCCGCATTCGCCAAAGGCGCGATTGCGCCTCCGCGCCATCACCACGCGGTCAAGCTCGACGGACGTCCCGAGGCGACGCTGCTCCTCATGCCGGCCTGGGAGAGCCGGCAAAGCGGGTCGGAAGCCGCCGGCCGCTACATGGGCGTGAAGTGCGTCACGGTGTTTCCCGACAACGCGACACACGGCAAGCCTGCCGTGCTCGGGACCTATCTGCTGCTCTCGGCCGAGACAGGGGAAACGCTTGCCGTCATGGACGCAACGCGTCTCACCGCCTGGCGTACGGCCGCCGCATCGGCACTCGCGAGCCGCTACCTGTCCCGGCCCGATGCGGCGCGCCTCCTCATGGTCGGCGCGGGCGCGCTGGCGCCGTTCCTGGTTCGCGCCCACTGTTCCGTTCGGCCGATCCGTGAGGTCGTGGTCTGGAACCGGACGCCGGAGCGCGCGCAGTCCTTGATCCGCGAGCTGGGCGCGGCCGGGATAGCAGCGACATTCACATCGGACCTGGCATCCGAGGCAAGCCGGGCAGACATCATCTCGACCGCAACGCTCTCTGCGGACCCCCTCATCCACGGCGCCTGGCTGCGACCCGGCACACACCTCGATTGCGTGGGCGCCTATCGGCCGACCATGCGCGAGACCGATGATGAGGTTGCGCGGCGGGCTCGCATCTATGTCGATACGCACGCTGGAGCACTGGCGGAGGCGGGAGACGTTCTCCAGCCCCTTGTCGCGGGCGTGATTACCAAGGCCGCCATCGTCGCTGACCTGTTCGATCTTTGCCGGGGCGCGGCAGGGGGCAGGCAGTCCGCGACCGAGATCACGCTGTTCAAGTCGGTCGGCGCCTCCATCGAGGACCTGGCGGCAGCGGTGGCCGTTTACGAGCATCACACGAAGTAGACCCGAACGGCCGGGCCGCGCCTCGCCCTTCGCCGATTGACGCCCTATATTGCCGCTGCATGGCTTCCACCCAGGTCAAGATCTGCGGTCTCAAGACCCTGGACGCGCTCGACGCCGCGCTGGCGGGCGGCGCGGATTACGTCGGGCTCGTGTTCTTTCCGCCGAGCCCGCGCAATATCTCCCCGGACGCGGCGAAGGAACTTGCGGCGAAGGCGCGTGGCCGCGCCAAGATCGTCGCCCTGATGGTCGATCCGGACGATGCCCTGGTGAAGCAGGTTGTCACGGCCGTCGACCCCGATCTCATACAGCTTCATGGTGAAGAAACGCCGGAGCGCGTGCGCGAGATCAAGCGGCTCTCGGGCAAAGCCATCATCAAGGCCATCAAGGTGGAGACGGTCGCTGACACGCGTGCGGCCGAACCCTACGTGTCCGTCGCGGACATGATCCTTTTCGATGCGCGCCCGCCGGCTGGAAGCAGCCGGCCAGGCGGCCACGGCAGCCCCTTCGACTGGAACATCCTGAACGGCGTCGACGTCGGCGGACCATTCATGCTTTCCGGCGGGCTGACACCGGACAACGTCGGGGAAGCCATTCGCGCAACCGGGGCGCAAATTGTCGACGTTTCCTCGGGGGTTGAGCGCGCGCCCGGGCGAAAAGGATCCCGCCCTCATCAGCCGCTTCCTCAAGGCGGCAAAGGGCGCTAAGCAGGGCTCCTGAGATCAACAGCGCGGAGGCTTCCAGGCAACTCGCGCCCCCTCGCGGATCGGTCCGTCATGGCCAGCAAGAGCAGCAAGACAGCGGAGCCCAAGCTCAACACCTATCGCGGCGGGCCCGACGACCACGGATTCTTCGGCCTCTTCGGCGGACGCTTCGTCGCCGAAACGCTCATGCCGCTCATTCTCGATCTGCAGCGGGCCTACGACGAGGCCCAGAAGGACCCCGCATTCAACGCTGAAATCGCCGGCCTGAACGCCAACTATTCCGGCCGGCCGAGCCCGCTCTACTTTGCCGAGCGCCTCACGCAGCATCTCGGCGGCGCGAAAATCTACTTCAAGCGCGACGAGCTCAACCACACCGGCAGCCACAAGATCAATAACTGCCTGGGGCAGATCCTGCTCGCCAGGCGCATGGGCAAGACCCGCATCATCGCCGAGACGGGCGCCGGCCAGCATGGCGTCGCGGTGGCGACCGTGTGCGCGCGGTTCGGCTTGCCGTGCGAGATCTTCATGGGCGCCGTGGACGTCGAGCGGCAGAAGCCCAACGTGTTCCGCATGAAGCTGCTGGGCGCGAAGGTGAATGCCGTCACGTCAGGCGCGCAGACGCTGAAGGACGCGATGAACGAGGCGCTGCGCGACTGGGTGACCAACGTGCACGACACCTACTACCTGATCGGCACGGCTGCGGGTCCGCATCCCTATCCGGCGATGGTGCGCGACTTCCAGTCCGTGATCGGCAACGAGGTGCGCGAGCAGATGCAGGCCGCGGAGGGCCGCCTGCCGGACACGCTGGTGGCCTGCATCGGCGGCGGCTCCAACGCCATCGGCCTGTTCCATCCGTTCCTCGACGATGAGGACGTCAAGATTTACGGCGTGGAGGCGGGCGGACGCGGCCTCGATGTCGAGAACGGCCATTGCGCATCCATGACCGGCGGCCAGCCCGGCGTTCTGCACGGCAACCGCACCTACCTGTTGCAGAACGCCGACGGACAAATCCTGGAGGGCCACTCGATCTCCGCGGGCCTGGACTATCCAGGTGTCGGGCCGGAGCATTCCTGGCTGAAGGACACCGGCCGCGTCACCTACGTCGCCATCACCGACAGGGAGGCGCTGGACGCCTTCCAGCTTTGCACGAAGATCGAGGGCATCATTCCCGGCGCTGGAGCCGGCGCACGCGCTGGCGTACGTGAGCAAGCTGCGCGCCGACGCTGCCGAAGGACAACCTGCTGGTGATGAACCTGTGCGGCCGCGGCGACAAGGACATCTTCGCCGTCGCCGAGCATCTCGGGATGAAGATGTGAATGCAGCCAATCCCGCATTGACGCCGCTTCGCTCCGCTCAAGGCAGCAGGGCCGCAAGGCGCTGGTCACGTTCGTGACGGCGGGCGATCCCGACTATGCGACGGCCAAGGACATCCTGTTCGGCCTGCCGGCGGCGGGTGCCGACATCATCGAGCTCGGCATGCCGTTCTCCGACCCGATGGCGGACGGTCCGGCGGTGCAGGCATCATCGCTGCGCGCGCTCAAGGCCGGACAGACGATGCACAAGACGCTCGATCTGGTGCGCTCGTTCCGCGAACGTAACCAGGACACGCCGATCGTTCTGATGGGCTACTACAATCCGATTTACATCTACCCTCGGGAACGCTTCCTCGACGAAGCCGTCGCGGCCGGGGTCGATGGCCTGATCATCGTCGACCTGCCACCGGAAGCCGACGAGGAGCTTTGCCTGCCGGCGATCCAGCGCGGATTGAACTTCATCCGGCTGGCGACGCCGACGACGGACAGCGCAAGGCTGCCGGCGGTGCTCACGAACACGTCGGGGTTCCTCTATTTCGTGTCCATCACCGGGATCACCGGTTCGGCTGCGCCCGACGTCAAACGCGTGCATGCGCACGTGGCGGCCATCAGGAAGCAGACCGACCTGCCGGTGGTGGTCGGTTTCGGCATCAGGACCCCCGAGCAGGCCAGCGCGATTGCAGCGGGCGCGGACGGGGTCGTGGTGGGTTCTGCACTGGTGGATGCAATAGGTAACTCTCTAAATAACAAGGGAGAATCGACTGGAAAAACCGCCCAGACCGTCCTAGATCTGGTGAAAGGCCTGTCGCAGGGGCTGCGGGGCGTGTAAACCCTGCGCCGAGGCACTACCTACATCAAGGAGTGGCGGGTATTGGCTAGCAAAGGCGCCCTGCGCGCGGGCCCGGAATTGGTGCTGGTGGAGCTTTCAGCGTGAACTGGATCAGCAACTACGTCCGGCCGAAGATCCGCAGCCTGCTGCCGTCGTCCAAGCGGTCGGTGCCGGAGAACATGTGGGTCAAGTGCCCCAACTCCGGGCAGATGGTCTACTACAAGGACCTTGAGGCCAACCAGTTCGTCATCCCCGGCTCCAACTACCACATGCGGATGACCGCCCAGCAGCGGTTCCAGCATGTCTTCGATGGGGGCGACTACGTCAAGGTCGCGGTGCGAAGCACCGCGCAGGATCCGCTCAAATTCCGCGATGGGCGAAAATACGCGGAGCGGCTCAAGACGGCAAAATCGGAGACCGAACTCGACGACGCCGTGCTGATCGGCGAAGGCCAGATCGACGGCCAGGATGTTGTTGTTGCCGCTCAGGATTTTCGGTTCATGGCGGGCTCCCTTGGCATGGCTGCCGGTGAGGCCGTGGTTACCGGAATGCTGCGCGCCGTCGAGAAAGGCGTGCCCTTCATCCTGTTCGCCGCATCAGGCGGCGCGCGCATGCAGGAAGGCATCCTTTCCCTGATGCAGATGCCGCGCACGACGATCGCCGTGCAGAAGCTGCGCGAGGCGCGCCTGCCCTACATCGTGGTGTTGACGGACCCGACGACGGGCGGCGTCACCGCCTCCTACGCCATGCTGGGCGACGTGCATATCGCCGAGCCGGGAGCGCTCATCTGCTTTGCCGGGCCGCGCGTCATCCAGCAAACCATCCGCGAGCAGCTGCCCGAAGGTTTCCAGAAGGCCGAGTATCTGCTCTCCCACGGCATGGTGGACATGGTCGTCCACCGCCACAAGCTGCGCGATACGCTTTCCCGGGTGTGCCGCCTGCTCTCGCGCGGCACCGTCGCGGCGCGGCCGAGCATCGAGCGCGGCGAGTATGTCAACGGCAGTGCGGTCGACGGCCGGACGATCGAGACCCTGGCACGCGTTTCCGATGTCATCGAGCCGGAGCCGATCAGCGAATCCGAGCGGTTCGATACGCGCCAGACCGAAAGGCGCGATGGGGACGGCAAGACGCGGCCCGGAACGCGCGACGCCGCGCGCGGCTAGCTTGCCGAGCGGGTAGCCTAGCCGCAAGTTTCTTCCGCTCCACCGGTCACATCCCAGCGATACGCAATTCCATGCCAACGAGCGACCAAGTGCTGGCCGAAATGAAGACGCTGCACCCGCGTCTCATCGACCTGTCGCTCGGGCGCATCGAGCGGCTGCTCGCCAAGCTCGGCCATCCGGAGCGGCGCCTGCCTCCTGTCGTGCATGTCGCGGGAACGAACGGCAAAGGCTCCACGGTCGCGTTCCTGAAGGCGATGCTGGAGGCAGCCGGCAAGCGGGTGCACACCTACACCTCGCCGCATCTCGTGCGTTTTCACGAGCGCATCGAACTCGCGGGTGCGGACGGCAAGGCGCGTCCCATAAGCGAGGACGAACTCGTGCGGCGATTGCGCGAGGCGCAGCGGATAAATGCAGGCGAGGAGATCACCTACTTCGAGATCACCACCGCTGCCGCGTTCACGGCTTTTGCGGAGCATCCAGCTGACGTCACTCTTGCTGGAGGTGGGACTGGGCGGACGGCTGGATGCCACCAACGTCGTGGAGCGACCGCTGCTCAGCATCATTACGCCGGTCTCCCTTGATCATACCGACAAGCTCGGATCGACGCTGGGCGAAATCGCGCGCGAGAAGGCCGGCATTCTGAAGCGCCGGCGTGCCTGCGGTCATGTCCCTGCAGCCGCCGGACGTGCAGGCGGCCATCACGGAGGTCGCTGCGCAGAAGGGTGCGCCGCTCTACCAGTGGGGCACAGATTACGAGGCCTTCGAGCAGCGCGGCAGGCTGGTTTTCCAGAGCGAGGAAACGCTTCTCGACCTGCCGTTGCCGATCCTTGCGGGCCGGCACCAGATCACCAACGCGGGAACCGCGGTCGCCGCCGCTTTGCAGCTGAGGTCATTCGACTTGTCCGTGCGCGCGATCGAGCGCGGCCTGCTGGAAGCCCGCTGGCCAGCTCGCATGCAGCAGCTCAATAGCGGACCGCTGTCTCGATTGCTGGAACCCGGCTCGGAGCTGTGGCTCGACGGCGGGCATAATCCGGCAGGGGCCCGCGCCTTGGCGGAGACACTCGCCGAGCTGGAAGAGAGGGCGCCCAAGACCGTCATTCTCGTGCTTGGGATGATGGGGCAGAAGGATGCCGTAGGATACCTCGAAAGCTTCCGCGGTCTTGTCGGCCGCGTCGAAACAGTCCCCATCCCTGGTGCGCCCGAAGCTGCCTACGATGCGGCCGACCTTGCCGCCATCGCCGCCGCACTTGGGTTCAATGCCGAGGCAGCGCCGGACGTGGAAACGGCGATCAAGCGCGTGCAGGTGCTGGCGGACGAGCCGGTGCGCATTCTGATCTGCGGCTCGCTCTACCTGGCAGGCCATGTGCTCGCCCTGCAGGAAGGCATCGAGGCACAAGCAAATTGAGCGCAGAGCCGTCCGCTCCGCGCTCAATGAATTCCCAAGTCTGGAAGCGCTCGCCTAGGCGATCGCGCCGTTGATCCAGTCCTGCAGCTGCTTCTTCTGCACGAGCGCGCCGACGCGCTGGGCGGCCACCTTGCCGTCCTTGAAGATCATCAGCGTCGGCATCGCCTGGATGCGGTATTTGCTGGTGGTGTCAGGGTTCTGGTCGACGTCGAGCTTCACGACCTTGATTTTGCCCTTCATCTCGGTCGCCACTTGCTCCAGGGCGGGCGCCATGGCCTTGCAGGGGCCGCACCACTCGGCAAAGAAATCCACGAACACCGGCTCGGAGGATTTGAGGACCTCCGCGTCGAAGTTGGCGTCGGACACGTTATGGGTGGCGCCACCGCTCATGGATTCGCTCTCCTGGCGTTGCTGGGTCCCGACACATAGGAAGGTACTTCTCAGGCGTCAAGGCTGGCCGGGCCAAGCTGCCATAGCTGCTGCTCATAGCTCCCAAGCAGGGCGGCAGGAACCTCCATCATGCGGGGGCCGTCAGTCCACAGGATCGCGGCCTTGACCGGGACACCTGGAAAAATTCCAGCAATGCCAAGGCCGTAGGCGGCAAGCTGGAAGAGGTAGGCTTCCGGGATGTGCGCCGCGTCTGCCGGAGGCGGCCTGTTGGTCTTGTAGTCGACGATCATGACGGCGTCCGCGGTGCGGACGAGGCGGTCGATCTTGCCCGTCAGGCGAAGGGCAGGGCCCGCACCGCTGCGGATCGCGCACTTCGGCGGCGATCGCCACCTCGGCGCGACTGTCCGGTCCGAACAGAACGGCGAACCTGGGATCCTCGACGATAGCCAGGGTCTCCCGCGCAATCTGCCGGCGCGTCTCCCGCGGCAATTGCGAGGCACGGCCGGCGAGGAAGGCATCGGCGGCGGCGGCCCTGTCCTCGATGCGGACGGACGGCAGGTGCTCGAGCAGCGCGTGGGTGAGGGTGCCGCGCAGGAAGCGCGCGTCATCCGTCAGCGCCGCTGGCGCAAGGATTGGCGGTTCCTGCGGCGGCCGGCGGTGATGGCCAGTCGCCTGCGGTGCCTCGGTCGGCGCGTGCAAGGGTGCGAGCCGGGACGGGACGAGCGGCATGGTGAGCATCGGCTCGCGCGGGGCCTTGGTCTTGGCCCAGGACGGCAAGGGTGAGAAGGCAAGTGAAGAGCGCGGCCGCGGCTTGGGCTTGTCCGGCTTGGCGGTTTGCTCGGACTTGAGACGCCAGACCGATTGGCCGTCGTCTGCCGTCGCCTCGATGAGGTCCGGGCTCAAGGCATTCCAGATGAGATTGTACCAGCAGTCCGCGGGCGGCGGGCGGGAGGTCTCGAAGCCCGCCACGTAGAGCCGGTCGCGCGCGCGCGTGAGCGCAACATACAGCAGCCGGTTGCGCTCCTCGGTTTCGGCTCGCGATATGAGCGCCTTGGCGCTTTGCACGCGCGGCACCCTGCTGGTGCCCTTGATGGGCCAGAGGAAGGGTGGCGGCACCGCACTCGGCCGTTCTGCATCATCGAGTGTCAGGAGGCCATTGGGCAGTCGTGCCGATCTCGTCGTGCAGGTGTCGGGCAGGAAGACGATCGGGGCTTCGAGTCCCTTGGCGCCGTGGACGGTCATGACGCGGACCTGGTCGCGGCCCTGCTCCATGTCGCGCTTGATCTCACGCCGGCCTTCCCTGAGCCAGGCCAGGAAACCCTGAAGCGATGGCGGCGCGGCGTCGTCGTAGCTCAGCGCCAGATTGAGGAACTCGTCGATGGCATCGACAGCCTCGGCGCCGAGGCGCGCCAGCAACTGTGCGCGACCACCGTCGGCGTCCAGCACGTTCGCGAAGAACTCGAAGGGAGGCAAGTACTCGGAGCGGGTCTGCCAGTTCTGCAGTCGCTCGACGGCGCCTCGGAAGTGCGCTTCCGAACCGGCGCGGAACCGCAAGCGATCCCAGAGAGACCCGGTGCCATCCAGAGACAGCGTGATCAGGTCCTCGTCATCGAAGCCGATCAGCGGTGACTTGAGGATCGAAGCAAGAACGAGGTCATCACTCGGCAACAGCACGAAGTCGCCGAGCGCCATGAGGTCCTGCACCGCTATCTGATCTGTCAGGACCAGCCTGTCGGCGCCGGCGACGTCGATGTTGCGTGCCTTCAGCGCGGAGATCATGGCGGGCGCGAACGGCTGCCGCTTGCGTACGAGAATCAGGATGTCGCCGGCGCGAATGGGCCGGTTCTCCGAGGCGAGCATCTCCCGGTTCCCGATCAACCGCTCGATGGTTGCGGCAACGCGCGCGGCCAATCGCACGACGGATGGCGTTGCACCCTCTTCCTCCAACGGAGACCAGGGCTCGGAGCCGGCGGGCGCCTGATGCTTCTCGGTCGGCCAGATCTCCACGAGCCCCGCGTGGCCTGCCCGGTTGGCAACGTGGCGCACCGCCTTGCCCGCTACGCCTGGTGTTACCTCGGGTTTCTCGAAGACGCGGTCGACTGCCGCCAGCAGTGGAGCAACCGAGCGGAACGACAGAGTCAGCGGAATACGGCGCCAGGGCATGCCGCTGTCCTTGGCACGGGACGCAAAAGCGTCGCCAACGGCGGCGAACATCTCCGGCGCAGCGCCTTGGAAGCTGTAGATGGACTGCTTCTCGTCACCGACCGCGAACAGCGTGCGTGGGACTTCTTCGCGTCCCTGGCCGGCGAAGAACTCCGCCGCCAGAGCCCGGACGATCTGCCACTGGATCGGACTGGTATCCTGCGCCTCGTCGACCAGGATGTGGTCGAGGCCGCCATCGAGCTTGTAGAGGACCCATTCGACGGCGCCCGAGGATTGCAGCAGGCTCGCGGCCTTGCCTATCAGATCATCGAAATCCAAAGCTGCGCGCCGCGCTTTCGCGGCTCCATAGCGCTGCATCGCCGCACCGGCGAGGCACACCAAGGCCATGGTGGCTTCGAGAAGCTGCAGCTTGCAGCGTTCGCCGTGGAGGGCAGCGAAGCGCGTCAGCCCTCGGGACAGCAGACCGGCGACGTCCGCATGCTGCTTTGCCAGCGATGCCGTCATGACGGACTGCCGCGGGTCTCCGTTGACCGTTAGAAAGACCCGGCAGAGCGCCTCGACCCGTGCGGCTTGTCCGCCTGCCTCAATCGCTGCCGCGACCGCATCTGCCGCCTTTCTGTCATTCGTGGAACCGGACGCCAGCACGTCGCGCGCGCGTCGCAGTTCTGCATCGGAGAGCACGCCGGCGGCAGCTGCAGTCACCGATTCGAGTGTCGCGCCCGCCTCGATGGAGAGCACGCGGCGATAGATGCGCTCCGCTTCGCGCAAACTCTTGCGGGGATCCAGATCGAAGCGTGCCGCGGCGTCCAGCCACTCATGCTGGCGCATGGCCTCGGCGAGCAAGTCATCGAAGTTGTGCTCGGCCGCGAAGCCCACCGCCGCCGCGAGCGAGCGCGCCAGGACTGGATCGCCTTTCGAAGCCGTCGCCTCGGTGAGCACTTCGTCGACGGCTTCCGCCAGCAAGGCCGCGCGCGTCTGGTCGTCGAGGATCTCAAACCCCGACGGCACGCCGGCTTCGATCGGGAAACGCTGGAGCAAGCGCTCGCAGAAGGCGTGTATGGTCTGCACCTTCAGGCCGCCAGGCGTCTCGATCGCGCGCGCAAAGAGCCGCCGCGCGCGGAGCATTTCTTCGGGTGAAGGCGGCCGGTCCAGCAACTCGGAGAGCATCTTCTGCAGGGCGGGATCGCTCGCCGTCACCCATTCGGCCAGACGGTCGAACACCCGCGTCGCCATCTCCGCGGCAGCCGCCTTGGTGTAGGTGAGGGCCAGGATGCGCTCGGGCTGCGGCGGCTCCTGCGCGAGCAGCAGACGCAGCAGACGCATGGTCAGGACGTGGGTCTTGCCCGTGCCGGCGTTGGCGCTGACCCAGGCCGATACCGATGGGTCGGCGGCGCTCGCCTGGTTGCGGCGCGTGTCCGCGCGGGACGCTTCCAATTCGTCGGGGGAACGGGAGAACAGAGCCATCGCCTAGTCCTCCTCTTCGGTCTCGGCCTGCCACTCGGCGACGCGAGCCAAATGCGCGAAGTCATCGTAGTCGTAGTTGAACTTCAGCCGGCGCATCGCGCGATAGGGCGTCGCCTCCTGGTCGAACGCAGCCACGAGGCGCTTCAAGCCTGCCAGGGCCTCTTCGCCTAGCGACGCGACATCGTCCACCCTGAGCGCAATGTCCTGCCCCGGCGGCTCGCCGCCCGACGTCGAGATGTATCGCAGATCCTTCACGGCCCCGGCGGGCACGCCGTCAAAGCCACCGGCGGCGGCGATGGCCGCTTCCAGGGGCAACTGAGGCGCCCGCCCCTCCGCGGCGCGCGTCGCCAGGTTCTGCACGCCCTGCGCGGTTTTGTAGTCGGTGATGACAAGACCGCCCTGGCCGATATCGATGCGGTCGGCGCGTGCGGTCAGACTGAAGGGTCCGGCAGGCGCGCTCAGTGCGAGCTTGCCCTTAACTTCCGATGTCGTACGCGTGAGGCCGCTGCGCCGCGCCGCCTCCGTTTCTGCGAACCATTCCGCAAACCGCTCGAAACGCGGCGCCCAGAACGCCGCGATGCGTGGATTGCCGAGGTAGTCCGCGAGCACCTCCTGCGCGAGAGCCGTCAGCTGGCGCGCGACGTCGGGCGGAAGCTTGCTCGGAAACCGCTGCGCGAACCGGCCCAGCGCATCGTGAATGACCTGGCCCCGCAGCGACGGTGCCGGGGGTGCGCCGAGTAGGGGCAGCGGTTCGAGGCCCAGGATGCTGCGCGCGAAGATGGCGTAGGGATTGGCAATCCATTTCTCGATGGCGGTGACGCTCAGGGTGCGCGGCCTTGCGCTGACGGGCGGACGCGGCTCGGGCACGCGCACCGGCTGCACCTTGGCGATCGCGGAACGCTGCTGCGCCCAGGCCAGCCAGGGTTGCTCGGGTTCGAGCGACAGGCCCATGCCGTCGACAAGGGCCTGCAGCCGAAGCAGCCAGCGCGAAGCCACGGTCGGCGCACCATCGACCTTTGCGGCACGCGTCAGCACGACGCGCGGCGCGAGCAGGAGAGCGCCGAAGTCATGGGCCGCTCCGCCGATGGTCTCCTCCGGTGCCGGCAGGCCAAGCGCTTTCCGCATCGGCCGGTTGAGCCAGGGGCCGGGATCGGCCGCCTTGGGCCACGTCCCTTCGTTCAACGCGCCGAGGACGACGACGTCGGCCTGCTGGAGGCGGGCCTCGAAGGGATCGCAAATCCTCAGCCGCGGGTGCGTTGCGACCGGCCGGATACGCTTGTCCGCGACCAGGGTGCGATAGAAGTCCGGGTAGTCGCGCGCGGACAGGGCCGGCGCAGGCATGCTCGGATCGATGAGGCCGGCGAAGAACTGGCTCGCCCATTCTCCCGCCTCGCCCTGTTGCAAGGCGTGGCCGCCGGCGGCATCACTCGCCGCACTCAACGCAAGCGCGGCCTCGACGTGTGCACGTGCCAAGCTCTGCAGGCTCGCTTGCTGCAGCCGCGCCGCCTCGACCATCGGCTCGAATGCCTGATGAAGCCGCCGCAGCACCTCTTGGGCCGCTTGCCAGTCGTCGGAGGCGAGCCGGCGCACAGCCTTGTGCTGCCACGTGCGCGATTGGGCATGCTGGAGCACCGACGCAGCGTCTTCCAGACTCTTGCCGAAGTACGGCGACCGGAAAACCGCAAGCTCCAGCGCCTGCGCCCCGCGGCGGAACTGCTCGCGCGGCAGACCGAGCCGGCACAGCGGATGCCGGATGAGCGCCATGAGGGCAACCGGCTCGAATTGCTTCTCGATTGCCGCAGCCACCAGATCGAGAAACGAGCCCACCGGCGTGCGCGCAAAAGGCTCGCCGCCCATGTCGTCAACGCGCAGGCCCCAGACCGCCAGTCGCGTTGACACGCGCCGCGCCAGCATACGGTCCGGGACGACCAGCATCGCCGTGCGGCCGGGTGTTTCGGCGACCTCGCGCAGGAGGAGGGATATGACCTCGGCCTCCTCGTCCGCGGACGCGGCCTCGATGAGCGAGAGGCCGGTCAAAGCCGCCGCCATCGCCTTCTTGTCGGCCGATGCGGTGAAGCGATGCCACAAGTCGGTGGTCGCGGCGGGCCGCATGGCCTCGCATACCGCCGACCAGCGAGCGCTGGAAACGACTGCGGTCTTCGGCTTGGCGAAGGGGCGCACGTCCCCGCGCGACAGGCCCAGCGCATCGAGAAGCTTTTTCAGCCCGAACTGGGGATGCTCGGGATGGTCCGCGATCGAGGCCCAGCCGTCATCGTCGAGGGTCTGATCCAGCACCGGCAGCACGAGCGCGCCGTTGGGCAGGTCCGTCACCGCCTTGATGAGGTCGCGCGCGGCCGGGTCCGCGCTCGTCACGCCGGCGACGATGACGGGAGCGGTGGGCGGAGCACTCCGCAGGCGCTCGATCTCCGCCCCTATGAGGCGACGGCGACGCGCGGCGGGAGAGATGAGGTTGTGCTCGGCAAGATGCGCGGGCCAGAACGCGGTGACGATGCCGAGGAAGGCGAGCGTGCGCGACCAATGCTCGGAATGCTCGTCCGGAACCAGATCCTTCAGCCGGTCGAGATCAACGTTGTGCAGCTTCGAGCTCATCCATGAGGCGGGCGAGTTCCCGCCCTAGGTGGGCAGCCTGGGCCGGAGTGCGCGCTCCCGCCGCTGCATAAGGGGAAATGCGACCGCCCTGCCGCGTGGCCTGTTCCTGCGACTTGCCCCACTTCAGCGTGAGCGTAGTCAGAACCAGCTGGCGTTCGAGTTCGCTGATGACACGGGGCACGTCGGCCGCGCCCGCGGCATCGAACTGCTCGACGCCCAGGATGATATCCAAATCCTCGCTGCCCTCCGAGATGGCTTTGATCTTCGGGAGCAGGAGGGCGCCGCCGTCTTTCACGCGCAGGAAGGCTTCCTGCAGCGGGCGGACGAGCCGGCGGCTCGGCAGATACAGCGTGATGTCGGCCAACTGCAACGGATCCGGCGGCCGCCCACCCGGCAGGGGCAGGTCGCCGCGCAGCAGCCCCTCGGCCAGCGCCGACAGGAACGGCTGGCCAGGCTCCAGCGCGTAGACGTTTGGCGCACCGGCGGCGTGGGTCGCTTGGACCGGCGCGACTTTTCTAGCGAACAATCTCACGAGCGAGCTGCTTCTCGGCCAGCGCCAGCGCATCGGGACTTCCGACATGCATCCATGTCCCCTCCATGCGCATGCCATAGGCACGCCCGGCTGCGATCGCCTCGTCCCAGACGGCGTTCAGCGAGAACGCACCGTCGGGGCTGCGATCAAATAGACGCGGATGCGCGACCGACACGCCGGTGAACGCGAACGGCACCATCTCCTGCTCGACGCGCCGGCGGCGAATGCGCCCATCCGCTGCAAAGGCAAAGTCGCCTCGGCCCTGATAGCCCATGCTGTAGGAGGCGAGAGCGAGCAGCATCAGGCAATCCATGTGTGTGTCGTCCCAAGCCTGCATCAGACGGACGAGGTTGGAGCCGACACCCTCGATCCACACCGAGTCGGCGTTGTGAATCAAGAAAGGACCGTTCCCTAGTCGTGGAAGGGCCTTCTTGACGCCGCCGCCCGTGTCGAGAAGCAAGCCCCGCTCGTCGGAAAGCTCGATTTCCGGTGCACGGCGGGACTTGAGATGCGTCTCGATAAGGTCCGCCTTGTAGTGGACATTCACGATCGCCCGCGCCATTCCAGCCTCGGCGTGACGGTCGAGCACGTGGTCGATCAGCGCCTTGCCGTTGAGCGTGACGAGCGGCTTGGGCAAGCCGTTGCCCGCGGGCGCCATGCGCGTCCCGAGGCCGGCGGCCAGCACCATAGACGTCGTGATCCGTTGCGGCACCGATGTCCCTCCGCCCGTGGCGTCGGCTCAGAACGGCAGCTTTCCGCGAGACGACACGGGGAAGTGCTTGTCGTACCACGCCGCGAGTGGCGCCAATGCGACGTTCGCCAGGTTGCGCTGCAGATACCCCCAGATACGGGGCAGGTGCGCCAAATAGGTGCGCTTGCCGTCCCGTCGCGCCAGGCGGACGAAAATGCCCAAGATCTTGGTGTTCCGCTGGGCGCCTAGGGCGTTGTAGGCGAACTGGAATTCGTGCGGATCGCGAACCTTGGCCGCACGCAAGTAGTGCTCGATGAGGTTCTTCTCCAAGGTCTCGGGCACGTCGACGCGCGCGTCCTGCAGGAGCGAGACGACGTCGTAGGCTGCCGGCCCGCGCTGGGCGTCCTGGAAATCGATGATACCGACCCGGCGTACGCCCCCGCGCTCCGGCAACCAGAGCAGGTTGGGCGAATGATAGTCGCGCAGGACGAGGCTGGGAGCCTGGCGTTCGAGGCGCCGGAAGAGCGGCTCCCACAGCCCGAGAAATTCAGCGCGCACATCACCGCTCGCGGGCGCTCCTTGCACCGCCGGCCAATACCAGTCCAGCAGCAGCTCGACCTCGATCTGCAGAGCTTCGTGATCGTAGGCCGGCAGCGCGATGCCGTTCGCGGAGCCGCGCGAGACAAGCTCTCGGATGGCCGGCGCTTGCGGCAATGCGGCGAGGGCGTCGACCGCTGCCTGCCACAGTTCGCTCTGCGGTGTTCGGGCCTGCGCCACCTCGGCGCCGAACACGCGGTCACCCAAATCCTCGATGAGCAGAAGCCCGCGCTCCTGATCCTCCGCCAGTATCTCCGGCGCACTCAACCCGGCCGCGCGGAGAACGCGCGAAAGCGAGGAGAAGGGCCGCACCATGTCCTCGGCCAGATGGGCGATGCGGCTGTAGGGCTTGCCCTCGCGAACGGGAGGACCATCGGGCTGCCGGGGTGCGTCCATCAGCAGTGCCGACCGGCCCCGAGCGGCGAGCCGGGCGTACGTGCGCGTGGAGGCATCACCCTGCAGGTAGGCGACGCTCGCCTCCCGCCATTCGGGCTGGTGATCCAGAAATTCCATGACCTGGCGGACGCGTGCCGCGCGCGGCGCTGCCGTTCCATGTCCGCTCAGCCTCAGTCGCCGGACATCGGGCCGGGCCGCTTCCTCGAGCAAGACGTCGAACCTGTTGTCGGGAAGGAGAGCAGCGGCACGCTCGGGCCACTCGATGATCGCGACCTCGTCGCGGATATCTTCCAGTCCCAGCTCGCGAACCTCCTCCACGTCGGACAAGCGATAAAGATCGAAGTGGGCGACCGCGAAGCGGGGTGTTTCGTATGTCTGCTGCAGGGAGAACGTGGGGCTTGGAACTTCGGCGGCCTCATCCTGGAGAAGCGCGCGAATGAGGCCTCGCGCCAGCGTGGTCTTGCCGGCACCCAGCTCACCGCTGAGCGCGACCGCATCCCCCGGCCTCAGCTTCAACGCAAGCAGCTCGGCAAATCGCAGCACGCCCGCGAGGTCGAACTCCCTCGTCCAGGCGTCGCTCATGCCGGAGCGGTGGCGGACATGGGCTCGGCGAGTTCGGCTGCGCGCACGCCATCCTCCGGGAACCGAACCGTCACGCGAGTGCCGCGCCCCTGCTCCGATTCCAGCGACATGAAGCCGCCGTGGAGCTCCACCAGGCTCTTGACGATGGAGAGGCCCAGCCCTGCACCGCGGTGCTTGGAGCCCTGGCTGCGGCTTTCAAAGCGTTCGATGACGCGGTGCTGGTCTTCCTTGGGTATTCCTACGCCCTGGTCCTCGACCGCGAACGCCATCATGCCTCCGTCGCGCCAGGCGCTGATCACGACGGAGTCTCCAGCATTGGAGAACCCAATGGCATTTGACAGCAGGTTGTAGAGCACTTGGCGCACTCGCGCTTCGTCGGCGATGAACTCCAAGGTATCGTCCGCGATGCGAATGTCGAGATTTAGGCGTGCGCGGGCGGCGCGATCCCGCACGCCGAGTACCGCCGAATCCACCAGCCCGGCGACCTTGACCGGCGCCAGTTTCAGCTCCAGGGCGCCCGCATCGATGGTCGTCAGGTCCAGGATGTCATTGATGATTGCCAGCAGGGTTCTGGACGAGGCCGAAATATCGTTGAGGTATTCGCGCTGCTTGGTGTTGAGGTCTCCGGTCCGGGGATTGGACAGCAGCTCGCTGAAACCGATGATGTTGGTGAGCGGCGTCCTCAGCTCGTAGGACACGTGGCTGATGAACTGGCTCTTGAGCCTGTCGCCGGCAATCAGGGCTTCGTTGCGCTCGATGAGGGCGCGCTCGTAGCGCTTGGAGTCCGTGACATCCACGAAGGTGATCAGCGTGGCGCCGTCGGGCAATGGCGCGACGGCGAAGTCGATGACGCTTTGCACCAGCGTCGTCATCTGGCCTTCGATCGGCTGGCGCCGATCCGAGATGCCCGTGACCGCGCGGCTGATGCGCGCCCAGGTCGCCAGGTCGTCGTGGAGCTTCGCGCACTGGGAGATAATCTCGTCGATGTGCGGCCCTTCGCGCAAAGTGCTGCGCGACAGCCGCCAGATCTGCGCAAGAGCCGAGTTGTGCAGCTTGAGGCGGCCGTCGGTGGCAAACACCGCCACGCCTTCCTTCAGGCCGTCCAGCGTTTCACGCTGCGCATCGATCAGAGCGTTGTAGCGGCTCTCCAGCGCGAACTGCTCGGTCACGTCGTCGTAGAGATAGGTGAGGCCGCCGTCGGGCCGTTGCGAGGACGCAACGTGGACCGTGCGCCCGTCCAGCAGGTGCCACCAGTCCTCGTACTCGGTGCCGGTCTTGTAGCCCGACAGGATCTTGGTCTTCCAGTCACGGTAGTTGACGACCTCGGGCAAGCGGGAGAGCTCGCGGAGTCGGTCGAGCACCTGCGCATCCGTGGGCTTGGTGGCCAGCCACGTTTCATCGAGCAGCCACAGCCCGCGATAGGCCTCGTTGTAGAAAGTCAGGCGCTGATCGGGACCGAAGATGGCGACGGCGGTCGCCACGCGATCGAGCGTGCGCTCGTAGGCGGCAACATGGCGGCCCAATTCGCCCTGCGCCGTCTCCAGCGCTGCAACGTCGATGGCGGCGCCTGCGGTAGGGCCACCCAGCGGCAGCACGACAACGTCGTGCGCCTTGCGCGCGCCTCCGCTGATCAGGTGTACGCGCTCGCGATAGGGCGCGCCCTTGGCAAGGGTGGCTCGCAGCGTTTCGCGCTGGCGCATTTCCAGCAGCTCGATCTGGCGCTCGCGCACCTCGGCCTCGTTGGTCGCCTCCACCGCCTTCACATAGGCATCGTTGACCCACTCGATGCGGCCATCCTCGCGGCGGAACCAGACCGGCATCGGGAGCGCATTGAGCAGCGTGCGCCCGGACTGCGTGCTGCGCACGAGCAGCCGATGCTGGTCCAGGATGCGGGAGAGGTCGCGCTTGCGGCCCGTCACCTCGCGCAGACGGAGGATGGCGCGGCCTCCGGCGGCACGGCCATCGGCCTCCACGTACCCGCCGGCCGTCGTCTTCAGGAGCTGGCTGAAGGGCCGGCCGTCGGCGAACAGTGCATCCAGTCCGCGCCGGAGGTCCTGGGCGGATGCGGCATCCACCCAGCCGCCGAACCGCAGGAGGTCGGAGTGCCGGGGCGGCAGGCCAGGGACGCTCGCCAGCGTATGCACCATGACGCGCACGGGCTGGCCCTGTTCCCAAAGGACCAGGGCCTGGGGCTCGGCTTTGATGATCGACTCGGCAACGAGCAGGCTCCTGCGCAGCTCGCTCAGCTCGTCTTTCGACTGCGCGGCGCCCGCGTTGGGGCGGAGATACCGGGTCGCGGCCATTGCGGTGGCCAACAGCATGCCGCCCGCGGCAACGCCCAGGATGAGAAGCAGAATGGTGTTGGGGCCGTCCTCGCTGCCTCCCGCTCGCGTCGCGGCAAGGACCAGCGCGACGAGCGCGAGCATGCTTGCGAGCGCAAGCAATGCCAGCTCTCCGCGCGGCCTTCGAAGGCTGCCGTTAGCGTCCGCCACCAACATGAAACAAGCGACCCAGTGTCGACCGACGACACCATCCGCGGCACGCTAGACAGAACCGGATTGGCGCAAAGGCCGTGCTGCCCAGTCTTACGAATCAGCGACCATTATGTGGGTCGTGCTTGTGCGAGGCCAGAGCTGCAAGAGCACAGCTCCGCCGCGAGCCCAAGTCGCTTCTGCAAGGCGGGAGAGCGGCTTAGTAGCGGTATTGATCCGACTTGTAGGGGCCGTGCACGGACACGCCGATGTACTCTGCCTGATCGGCCCGAAGCGTGGAGAGCTTCGCGCCGACCTTGGCCAGGTGCAGCCGGGCGACCTTCTCGTCGAGGTGCTTGGGCAGCGTATAGACCTTCTTCTCGTACTTGCCCGGGTTGGTGAACAGCTCGATCTGCGCCAGCGTCTGGTTCGTGAACGAGGCCGACATCACGAACGAGGGGTGGCCCATGGCGTTGCCGAGGTTCACCAGGCGGCCTTCCGACAGCAGGATCATGCGCGTGCCGTCGGCGAAGGTGATCTCGTCGACCTGCGGCTTGATGTTGGTCCACTTCAGGTTCTTCAGGCCCGCGACCTGGATCTCGTTGTCGAAGTGGCCGATGTTGCAGACGATGGCGCGGTCCTTCATCGCCCGCATGTGGTCAAGGGTGATGACGTCCTTGTTGCCGGTGGCGGTGACGAAGATGTCGGCGCGCGGCGCGGCATCCTCCATGGTGGTGACCTCGTAGCCCTCCATCGCCGCCTGCAGCGCGCAGATCGGATCGACCTCGGAGACGAGCACGCGGCAGCCGGCCTGGCGCAGGGAGGCGGCCGAGCCCTTGCCGACGTCGCCGTAGCCCGCGACCATGGCGATCTTGCCGGCCATCATCACGTCGGTGCCGCGGCGGATGCCGTCGACGAGGGATTCGCGGCAGCCGTAGAGGTTGTCGAACTTCGACTTGGTGACCGAGTTGTTGACGTTGATCGCCGGCCAGAGCAGCGTGCCCTTCTTCTGCATCTCGTAGAGGCGATGCACGCCGGTGGTGGTTTCCTCGGAGACGCCCTTGATGGCGCGGCCGAGCTCGCCGAACCAGCCCTTGGGCTTCTCCTTCAGGGCCCGCTTGAGGAGGGCGAACAGGATCTCCTCTTCCTCGGAGCCGGCCTTGTCGAGGAAGGCGGTGTCGCCGCCCTCGGCGCGCACGCCGAGATGCACGAACAGGGTTGCATCGCCGCCGTCGTCGAGGATCATGTTCGGCATGCCGCCGTCGCCCCACTCGAACAGCTTCAGCGTGTAGTCCCAGTACTCCTTGAGCGTCTCGCCCTTGATGGCGAACACGGGGATGCCCGCCGCCGCGATGGCCGCGGCGGCGTGGTCCTGGGTCGAATAGATGTTGCAGGAGACCCAGCGGATGTCGGCGCCGAGCGCCTTCAGGGTCTCGATCAGCACCGCGGTCTGGATGGTCATGTGCAGGGAGCCGGCGATGCGCGCGCCCTTGAGCGGCTGCTGCTTGCCGTATTCCTCGCGGGTGGCCATCAGGCCCGGCATCTCCGTCTCGGCGATGGAGATTTCCTTGCGGCCCCAGTCGGCCAGGCCGATATCCTTAACGATGTAGTCGTTACGTGTGGTCATCGCGGTTTCCTGCCGGTGGCTGTTGGACGCGTCTGGGATGTCTGGAGGACGACTTTGGTGCTTCGCCGCTCGGGCGGTCGAAGCCAATTCCCGTGGGAAAGCTATGAGACGTTCCTATAGCCTCGCGCGCGCGGGAATGCAATAATGATATAAAGAAGTCCTTATGTCGATGCATGAGACTAGGCCTAACCCTATGGAAGAATAATACATCTTCTGGAGAAAAGCGCCCCGCGAGGACGGGGACGAGCGACATGATCGTGGCCTACCTGCTGGCGGGCCTGATTGTCGTTTGGGTCTTGGCGTATGCATACTTCGCTGTCCGGGCCTGGATCGGACGGCCATAATCCAACGTCGCGAGACACTGCGCGCGAGTATTGGTGAATGAAATATTGAGCAGATCGATAGATTTTTCTGAAAACTACTTCGGTCTGCGCAGATATCTGTAAATATTGTCTAGCATTTTTGCAGTTATTTTTCACTCCTCGGAAAGGATTGCAAGCCTAGGCTCCTCCAAAGCACGCGTGTCGGGGTCAGGAGCCGAAAATGTTTGCGTCATTCAGGCGGATGTTGAGCGTCGAGGCGGTCCGGCCGCCGCCGACGCGGGTAACAGGCGGTCACGCACCCTGCGGGGGTTTGTCCGCAGCAAGTCGGGCAACGTGGGCATGATGTTCGCCATGCTCGCCATCCCGTTGACGGCTGCCGTCGGCCTGGCGATCGACATGGGCCGCATCTACCACGTGAACATGGCGACCCAGGGCGCGCTGGACGCGTCGGCGCTGGCCGCAGGCCGCGTTGCGCAGGTCGAGAAGACGGACACCCTCAACAAGGCGTTCAAGTCCGCGTCGGCCTATTTCGACCAGTCCAAGCCCGGCGACGTGCTCACCTCGGCCATCGCGTTCTCGCCGAACACGGCAGCAGACCGAGTTCAAGGTCACCGCGACGTCGTGGGTGAAGACGCCGTTCCTCAGCGTGCTCAACATCTTCGCCTACAAGGGCTCCGAAGACGACGCGCCGATCCAGTGCAAGGGCAACTACTACGCGTGCGTGAAGGTGGTCACCAGCGCGACCGCGCAGATCTGCCTCAACTGCAGCGACACCGGCGGCGGCAACAGCGACGACGGCAAGAGCCTGGAAATTTCCATGATGCTCGACGTCACCGGCTCGATGAAGGGCACAGCCGCTGACCGACATGATCGCGGCAGCCAAGGACCTGATCGACATCGTCGTGTGGGACGACCAGAGCAAGTACACGTCGAGGGTGGCGCTCGCGCCGTTCTCGGCAGCCGTGAACGTCGGCGACTACTTCACCGCCATCACGGGCAAGTCGGACGATCCCGATCCGGATGGCGACGGCTACAACTATCCGTCGAGCTGCTACAGCAAGAAGACGGGCAAGCTGAAAGAGCAGCTGCGAGGGTGATTCCGAGTACAAGGTGAAGCGCTACGCACACTGCGTGATCGAGCGTACCGGGACGAACGCGGCCAAGGATACTGCGCCGACCGGTGCAGCGACCTGGCTGCCGCCGTCGAGCCGAGGCAACCACGACCAAGTCGCCCGACCTGCACGCCGTCGGCCAAGATCATTCCTCTGACCAAGGACCGCGACGTGCTGAAGAAGCAGATAGACACATTCGCGGCGGATGGCACCACGGCGGGGCAACTCGGCACAGCCTTCGCGTGGTACCTGCTGTCGCCCGAACTGGAACACGGTCTGGCCGAAGGACAGCCAGCCTACGGCCTACGGCACAGCGAAAGTGGACAAGATCGCCGTGCTGATGACGGACGGTGTCTACAACACGCTACAGGGCGCGCAGTACGGTGACAACAGCTCGCAGGCGACGACGGCCCTCACTCAGGCCAAGGCGCTCTGCACGGGCATGAAGGGCAAGTCGATCACGGTCTATACCGTCGGCTTCAACATCGACTCCACCGCCGCCAAGGACATGCTCAAGAACTGCGCGACCAGCAACGATCACTACTACGACACGTCGGGCGGCGACGCCCTCAAGGCGGCGTTCCGCGACATCGCCTTGAAGATATCGAAGCTGCGGCTCACGAACTGACGCGACAAAGCAGCGGGGGTAAGAGGCGGGGCGCCGGCGACGGTGCCCCGCTTCGCATTCGTCACTGCTCTTCGCCGAAGCCGTCTTCTACAAGTGCCACGAGCGCCTCGATGGCTTCAGGACCCTCGGGGCCGTCGGCCTCCAGATAGAGTACCGTGCCGGGCCCGGCAGCGAGCGCCATCAGGCTCATGATCGACGAGCCGCCCACCGTGCGGTCGTCGCGCGTAACCCGCACGGTCGCATTGAAGCGGTCGGCGCATTTGACGAACTTGGCGCTGGCGCGGGCGTGCAGGCCCTTGCGATTGCGCACGGTGACGCGCGCGCACGGCTTCTTCTCGCCGTCTCTTGCTGCCTCGTCGCTCAGGTCAGGGCTCCCCGGACAGGAGCTGGCTCGCGACGCTGATGTATTTGCGGCCGGCCTCTTTCGCAGCCACCGTGGCATCCGTCAGCGAGGCCTCGCCGCGAACGCTGGCGAGCTTGATGAGCATCGGCAGGTTGATGCCGGCCAGCACCTCCGCGCCGGTTTCTTCCATCACGGAGATCGCCAGATTGGACGGTGTGCCGCCGAACATGTCCGTCAGCACCACGACGCCCTTGCCTGCATCGACGCGGCGCACCGTTTCGATGAGCTCCATGCGTCTTGCCTCCACGTCGTCGTCGGGGCCGATCGAGAAGGGTTCCAGATGCTCCTGGTGGCCGACGATGTGCTCGAGCGCAGCGCGAAACTCGCCGGCAAGCCCGCCATGGGCGACGATGACGACGCCAATCATGTGATTGTGCAAATCCTCAGCAAGGGGCGCCGGCCACGTGCACTCGGCCGTCCGAGGCGGCGCATGATGGTTCAGCGCTTCCGCGCGGGCAAGGGGAAAGCGACGCCTCAGCTCCGGCCGGCACGGGCTATGGCCAGCGCCAGCTTCATGGGGGCCGAGCCCTCGAATGGCGCAAGGCGCAGGAGGGGCAATTTGAGCCCTAAAAGTGTGACAGTCGTAGCCGGATCGGGCAGGCGCTCGACCATGGCGGGCTCCACCAGATCGACGACGACCACCAGCTCCGCGTCGGCCACTGGGCGCGTGCCCACAATGCCCACTCCGCGGATCTCCATCTGGCCGCTGATGCTCTCCGGCGCATTCGCCAGGATGCGCGATCCATCGCACATCAGACGAACCTGATCGTCCGCGACGAGACCGGGAGCATCGGGCGCCGCTGGACCGCGGCGCGCCAGAAACAGGAAGCGCAGGGCCAGGTCCGATTTGCCGGAACCGGAAGGCCCTCGCAGAAGGGCGGCGCGCCGCCCGAGAGCGACGCACGTGCCGTGAACGACTTCAGGCCCGGCGTGCAAGTTGCTGCGCTCCCCTGGGCGATGAAGCTACGGCTGCCGGCAGGCGAACGGTGAACCTCGTGCCGACAACGCCCGGTTGCCGCCGCGCGCTGAGCGCCGGATGATCGACGCGGCCGGCGCGGATCGCAGATGTACCAGGCGGAGCCGTCCGGTTCGACGCTGCGAGCTGTCCGCCGTAGGCCTTGACGATGTCACGCGAGATGCTGAGGCCGAGCCCGGAGTTCTTGCCAAGCGTCGTGTCGGATTGCGGCCGATCCGAGTAGAAGCGCTCGAAAACATGCTCGAGATTGTCGGGCGGAATTCCCGGTCCTTCGTCATCGACCAGGATCTCGATCGCACCGCCGTCCCGTCGCGCGCTCACCGTCACCGCGCCGCCCTCCGGCGAGAAGGAAAGCGCGTTGTCGAGAGAGGTTGGTCAGGACGCGCCCCAGGCGTGCATCATGGCCCATGACGACGAAGGCGCTGGGATTGTGCGGCACTTCCTGCACGGCGAGCACGATCCTGCGCGTGTCGGTGCTGAATCGATCCTGGAATACCGCAATCACGCCGCGCAGGACCTCGCGCAAGTCGACGGGCTCCTTTTCGCCGTAGGCAAGCTCGGCATCGAGCCGCGAGACGTTGGAGACGTCGGTGATGAGCTTGTTCAGACGCGAAAGCTCGCCCTGGATCTGGCGCACCAGTTCCTCACGCATTTCTTCGGTCTTGGCGTACGCCAGGGCTTCCGCCGTGGAGCGGGCCGCCGTGAGCGGGTTCTTGAGTTCGTGGGCCACTTCGCGCGCGAACCGCTCGCTCGCCTCGATCCGGCGAAAGAGCGACTCCGTCATGGTCCGGAACGCGGCACCCATCTGGCCAACCTCGTCGCTGCGTCCCGCGAGCGCCGGCAAGTCGGCGCGAGCACCGATGCTGTGGCTGACGTTTTCGGCCGCCTCGGAAAGACGGCGCATGGGCCCGGCGATGGTGCGATAGAGGACGACGGAGGCGAACAGCGTCGCCGCCAAGGCCGTCAGCGCGAGGCCGATGAAGATGTTGCGCTCCTCGGCCAGGACCCCATCGATGGCGCCGGGGCGGGTCGACAACAGCAGCGCCCCCTGCACGGCGCCGCGGGAGTGGATTGGCGTGGCTACGGACACGATCTGCTGGCCACCTTCGTTGACCAGCACCATCGCGGTGGCCTGCCCGCCCGTGAGGGCGATGCGGACCTCCGGATAGGCCATGCCGTTGCCGCTGCCGATCTCGAGATAAACAGGCATCTGCCGCCGGAACATCCATGTCATCAGACGCGTCCAGGGCGTCTTGACGGACGGCCGGTCGGATGCGTCGTCTTCGGTGAGCGACGCATCGCCAACCGAGAGCTGTCCGCTCTTGAGCAGCCGGTCCGAGTCGGCAATCAGGACGCCGTCCGCGCCATAGACACGCGCGCGGATATCGTTCGGCAGGAACCCGCCCTTGAACAGCGGTGCAACGCGATCGGGGGCCAGCGGAAGCTGCATCGCCGCGATGTTCTCGTCGCGGAACATGCTGCGCGCGCTCTCGGCCTCAGGCAGCATCTCGGGGCTGAAGGTAAGGTGGCCGGTGCTCTTTTCGCGCGTTGCGCTGGCGCCTATGGCAGCAGCGATCACTTCGCCCTGCGCCCTCAGGCTGTCGCGCTTCGCTTCGATCAGCCAAGCATGATACTGGCCGTAGTAGAAGATGCCCACCAGCAGGATCGCCAGGCCGATCATGTTGGCGAAGATGATGCGCCGTAGAAGCGTCTTGCCGACGAGGCGGATCAGCGGGCCGTAGGTGAGGAATTCGTAGAGCCCGATGCGACGCGAGAACGCCCGCACATGAAAGGCCGCCCGGCGGGCGCCAGACTGCAGCGCCCCAAGAAATCCCGTGGCTCCGTCAGGACCCAGCAGCCGATCTGTTT
The DNA here is from genome assembly GCA_963782855.1 of uncultured Alphaproteobacteria bacterium. Taxonomy (GTDB): domain Bacteria; phylum Pseudomonadota; class Alphaproteobacteria; order Rhizobiales; family Hyphomicrobiaceae; genus AWTP1-13. The sequence goes on from CAWALW010000006.1 coordinate 142,383, forward strand.
CCCTCGGCAGAGATCTGTCCGTCTGGATCGCCATTCGTTGCCGGCTCAGGCCTCCTTGAACCGGTACCCGACGCCGTAGAGTGTCTCGATGACATCGAAGTCGTCATCGACCTGCTTGAACTTCTTGCGCAGGCGCTTGATGTGGCTGTCGATGGTGCGGTCATCGACATAGACCTGGTCGTCGTAGGCCGCATCCATCAGCGCATCGCGCGTCTTCACCACACCCGGGCGGGTGGCGAGCGCCTGCAGGATCAGGAACTCCGTCACGGTCAACATGACGGGGCTGTTGTCCCAGTGGCAGGTGTGACGCTCGGGATCGAGCTTCAGCTTGCCGCGCTCCAATACGCGCGCCGCCTCGGTGACTGCTGCCGCCGGGTCCTTGGGCTGGAAGCGGCGCAAGACCGCCTTCACCCGTTCGAGGACGAGACGCTGTGAGAACGGCTTGGTGATGTAGTCGTCGGCGCCCATCTTGAGGCCGAAAAGCTCGTCGATCTCCTCATCCTTGGAGGTGAGAAAAATGACAGGCATATCGGTCTGCTGCCGCAGGCGGCGCAGAAGCTCCATGCCGTCCATGCGGGGCATCTTGATATCGAGAATCGCCAACTCGGCGGGGTCTTCCGCCAGGGCCTCAAGCGCAGCCGCGCCGTCGTTGTAGGTCCTTACCTTGTAGCCCTCCGCCTCCAGCGCCATGCCGAGGGAGGTGAGAATGTTCCGCTCATCGTCGACAAGTACAATCGTGCTCTTCTCTTTCATGACCTCTCGACCTTGGGCGTTGTCGCCGCGCCATGCCCTCTATGGCGTTCCGGCGCGTAAATTGTGGCATGTCGGGTGGGTTCGCGCCTAATGTTATCTGAGAGACGAACCGCCGCAATGGCTTAGCCAGGTCCTTATGTCTGTTGACAATTCTTCGCATCAGGCGGCGCGAGCCTCCCGCGGGCTGGTGCGCAGTGCGCTCAAGGGGGCGCTGGCGACCCGTGACCATCGCGACCCCTCACAGCCCTATGTGTCGCTGGTGCTAGTGGCCACCGAGCCGGACGGCACGCCCGTCACCCTGATCTCGAACCTTGCCGTGCACACGCGCAACCTCGAGCGCGATGCGCGGGCGAGCCTGCTGATCGACGGAACCGAGGGCCTGGATGATCCGCTGACGGGCCCCCGCCTTAGCTTGACGGGCCGCGCCGCCCCGACCGCCAGCCCGACTGCGCTTCCCCGGTTTCTCGCGCGCCACCCCTCCGCCGGAGTTTACGCCAGCTTTCCGGACTTCCGGCCCTTCGCGCTGGAGATCACGGGCGCTCATTTCATCGGAGGGTTCGGGCGCATCGTCGACCTATCGCCGAGGGTTCTCGCCACGGATATGGGCGGTACGGAAAGCCTCGTCGCCGGTGAGGCTGATCTACGACTTGAGTTGAACAATCAGTATGCCGGGGCCATCGATGCTTTTGCGGGGCCTAGGGCGGAGGGCGTGGTTGCGGCATGGCGGATATCAGGCCTCGACCCGGAGGGCGCAGATTTGCTGCACCGCAACAACGCCCGGAGGCTTGAGTTCGACAATAGGGTTACGACTCCGACTGAGGCCCGCGACGCATTGCGGGCGATACTGCAGGCTGGGGACCGCTCGTGAGATCGTTTTCAGGAGACATCCGGGCGTGCGGCGTTTCGCAGAGTGTCTCGTGGACGCCGTCGGCTTTAGAGAAATAACTTCGGGAGTTTGCAGCCCTTCAGCCGTTAACAAGTCAGTCGTTATGTGTACATTGCGCTCCCGCTTCTCCCTAAGCGGCCCGAACGTATAGACTGAGCAGACTTTATCCGTCCGCACAGTTGGCGGACCTCGTTTACCATGAGCACCCGCTGAGATGACGACCGAAACCCTCCCGCTGGACCTGCCGCGCAAGGTCAACCACAACGCAGGCGATGTGGAGCTCATCGAGCTGGCGATCAGCCGGGGCGAGGGACAGTTCGCGACCAGCGGCGCGCTGACGATGGAAACGGGCATTCACACCGGACGCTCCGTGCAGGACAAGTTCACGGTCCGCGACGCAACCACGGACAAGGTCGTCTGGTGGGACAACAACAAGCCCATGAGCCCGGAGCATTTCGAGCTGCTGTGGGCCGACTTCCAGGAGCATGCGCGCTCGCGCGAGCTGTTCGTGCAGGACCTGTTCGCGGGCGCCGATCCGGCGCATCGGCTGAATGCACGAATCTTCACCGAGTATGCGTGGCATGCGCTGTTCATTCGCCACCTGCTGCGCAAACCCAAAGCCAGCGAGCTCAAGGGCTTCGCGCCCGAGTTCACGGTCATCAACCTGCCGAGCTTCAAGGCTGATCCGAAGAAATACAACGTGCGCACCGAAACCGTGATCGCGTGCAACTTCACCAAGCGCCTGGTACTGATCGGCGGTACGTCGTACGCGGGCGAGACGAAGAAATCGGTCTTCACCTATTTGAATTTCGCGATGCCCGCGAAGGGCGTGATGCCGATGCACTGCTCGGCCAACACCGACGGCAAGGACAACTCCGCCATCTTCTTCGGGCTGTCGGGGACGGGAAAGACGACACTGTCCGCTGATCCGAGCCGCACGCTGCTCGGCGATGACGAACACGGCTGGTCGGACGACGGCATCTTCAATTTCGAGGGCGGCTGCTACGCCAAGACGATCAATCTCTCGAAGGAAGCTGAGCCCGAGATCTGGGCGGCGACGAACCGCTTCGGCACCGTGCTGGAGAACGTGATCCTCAAAGCCGGTTCGCGCGAGGCCGACTACAACGATGGGCGTCTCACGGAGAACACGCGCTCGGCCTATCCGCTGGAATTCATCTCCAACGCCAGCCCCACGGGCATGGCGGGGCATCCCAAGAACGTGGTGATGCTGACGGCCGACGCCTTCGGCGTGATGCCACCGATCGCCAAGCTGACGCCGAGCCAGGCGATGTACCACTTCCTGTCGGGCTACACCGCCAAGGTGGCGGGAACCGAGAAGGGCCTCGGCAAGGAGCCGCAGGCGACGTTCTCGACGTGTTTCGGCGCACCCTTCATGCCACGCCACCCCAGCACCTACGGCAACATGCTACGCGAGCTGATCGCCAAGCATGGCGTCGACTGCTGGCTCGTCAATACGGGCTGGACGGGCGGCAAGTACGGCGTCGGCAAACGCATGCCGATCAAGGCGACGCGCGCGCTGCTCAATGCGGCGCTCGCCGGCAACCTCAAGGGCCAGCCTATGCGCACCGATCCCCTGTTCGGGTTCCAGGTGCCCTTATCGCTGCCGGGCGTCGACCCCAGCATCCTGAACCCGCGCGAGACGTGGGCGGACAAGGCGGAATATGACGCGCAGGCGCGCGCGCTGGTCGACATGTTCCAGCGCAACTTCGAGAAGTTCGAGGTCCACGTCGACGAAGACGTGAAGGCGGCTGCGCCGGCGCTGAAGGAAGCAGCCGAATAGCGGCGCGCATAGTGAGGGGCTCCCGCTTTCCGGAGGCCCCTCGGCCAGAAGCGCGAGCGACCTAGTCGCTGAAAATCCGCCGCGAGCAATCCGGGTAGATGGCGGCGAAATCCTGCAGCAGCTGGGATTGAACGTTGTCGCGCGCGTCCCGCTCCAGGATTTCGTACTGGGCCGACGAGTAGCGGCTTTCGCCTTCGCGCATCACACAGGCGCAATAGGCTTCGCATCTGGAAATCAAGCGTCTCTGGAGATTGGGGTTCTTCCGGCAGGACGGGACGCAGCCGTTCGTGAACTCTTCGCGCTGGAACTTCGTCCACTGAGCCTGAGCCATTTCAGCCGAGGCAATCGACACAAAAACCAGAGCAACAGGAATGAGGAGGTTGCGGCGCATGGTGAACTCCTGCAATCGCCTAAACAGCCATCACACACAAAATACTGGGACGACCAGAGGAAAGCCTAGTCTTCGACCACAGGCAATCACATCGTGGCGCCGATCTGCCAGGGAACGAACTCGTTGTCGCCGTAGCCGAGCAGCTCGCTCTTGGTCTTTTCGCCGGAGGCGACGCGCAGGATGGTGTCGAAGATCTCCTGGCCCTTCGCCTCGATGGAGACGCCGTCGAGGATGTCGCCGCAGTTGATGTCCATGTCGTCGAGCATGCGACGGTAGATGTCGTGGTTGGTGGCGAGCTTGATGGAGGGCGTTGGCTTGCAGCCGTAGGCGGAGCCGCGACCCGTGGTGAAGCACAGCACGTTGCAGCCGCCCGCGACCTGGCCGGTGGCAGCGACGGGGTCGTAGCCCGGCGTGTCCATGTAGACGAAGCCCTTGGCGGTGACGGGCTCGGCGTAGCGGTAGACCTCGGTGAGCGTGGTGGTGCCGCCCTTGGCGGCGGCGCCCAGCGATTTCTCCAGGATGGTGGTGAGGCCGCCCTGCTTGTTGCCGGGGCGAGGGATTGTTGTCCATGGAGCCGTCGTTCTTGGCGCAGTAGTCCTGCCACCAGCGGATGATGTCGACGAGCTTTTCGCCCACCTCGCGGTTGCGGGCGCGGCGGGTGAGCAGGTGCTCGGCGCCGTAGATTTCGGGCGTCTCGGAGAGCACCGCGGTGCCGCCGTGGCGCACGAGCAGTGTCGACGGCGGCGCCGAGCGCCGGGTTGGCGGTGATGCCGGAATAGCCGTCGGAGCCGCCGCACTGGAGCGCGAGGCAGAGCTCGCTGGCGGAGATGGTCTCGCGCCGCACGGCGTTGGCGCGCGGCAGCATCTCCTTGATGCGCGCGACGCCGGCCTCGATGGTCTTCTTCGTGCCGCCGGTGTCCTGGATGGTCATGGTGCGGAAGTTGTCGCCCTCGACCAGGCCGTACTTGTCCTTGAGGCGCGCGATCTGGAACACCTCGCAGCCGAGGCCGACGACGAGCGCGGCGGCGAGATTGGGGTGGCCGGCGTAGCCCCACTGCGTGCGCTCGAGCGCCTCGTAGCCTTCGCCCTTGGCCGGCGAGGCCGCAGCCGGTGCCGTGCACGAACGAGACGACGCCGTCGACGTTGGGGTACTGCTCGAGGATGCCGGAGCGGGTGACGGCTTCCGCCATGAAGCGGGCGACGGAGGCCGAGCAGTTCACGCTGGTGAGCACGCCGATGTAGTTGCGCGTGCCGGCCTTGCCGTTGCCGCGGCGGTAGCCCTCGAAGGTGGCGCGCGCCTCGGGCGGCAGCAGCGGCTCCTCGCGCGCGTCCTGGGCGAAGGCATAGTCGCGCTCGAACTCGGCGAACGAGCAGTTGTGGGTGTGGATGTGGGCGCCGGGCGCGATGTCCTCGGTGGCAAAGCCGATGATCTGGCCGAATTTCAGGATCGGCTGGCCCTTGGCGATCGTCTGCGCCGCCATCTTGTGGCCGCGCATGATGCGCGCCGTGGCCGTGACGCCTTGCACGGTGACACCCGGCATCACGCTGTCGACGGCGACGATGATGTTGTCGCGGGCGTTGAGCCGCAGCGTGCGCGGGCTGTTCTTGTCCGGCTTGTCCTGCATGGGCGCCTCCCTCGATCGGCGCCATGTTGCGGGGGAGGGCGCAAAAGGCAAGCGGTGCGTCGGCGTTTGCGGCGGGATTCCCGCTCTGCGCTTCGGTGGGCGGGAATGACGGGTGACGCGTGGCTTCGGCTTGTCATGCCCGCGGAGCAGCAGCGAAAACGGGAATCCAGCTCCCGCTCTCTTCGACGAAGACTGCGGCGTGTGCTCCTGCTGGTCGTTTCTCGCAGTTGCGAGGCTGGCCGATTGAATTCTGAATTCCGAATGCTAACGTCGTCGATGCAGACCTCGCGTTGCGTATCAAGGACGGGTGCACTGTGGGCTCAATACTGCATCTCGACCTCCAGCCTGCGCTGATCGATCAGGTGCACGATCTCCTGCTGGATGCGATCGCCGATGGCACGCTGGAGCCCGGACAGCGGCTGACGCAAGAGAGCGTCGCGGCGATGCTCGGTGTTTCGCGCCAGCCGGTGAGCCACGCGCTGCAGGTGTTGAAACGGCGCGGCCTGCTGATCGAGCATGGCAAACGCGGGCTGCAAGTTGCGCCCCTTGAACGCCAGCCGCATTCGCGACCTCTACCTGGTGCGCGAGGCGCTGGATGGGCTGGCGGCGCGACTGGCGGCGCAGCGCGTGCGATCCGGCGACGCACGGCAAGCCGAGAAAGACGCGGCTGAGGCGGCGCTCGCGCACGGCCAGAAGCTCGGCTCGCGAACGGCGCTCTCCCGGCTGATCGCGGCCGATGTCGCCTTCCATTCCGCGGTGTATGCGCTGTCCGGGCAATCAGGCGATCGGCGAGACCGTTGCCGACCAATGGCCCCATTTCAGGCGCTCGATGGGCCTGGTGCTCTCGGTATCGGACGCTCTGGCGCGCTACTGGCGCGAGCATGCCGGCATCCTGGAAGCGATCCTCGCCGGCGACGCACGAACCGCCGAGCAGCGCGCGCGCCAGCATATCGCCGTTGCCGGCGATGAGACCGCGAGCCGTCTCGAGGAAGATCACGTGGCGCAGCAGCATAGCCAAGGAGAGGCCCATGAAGCTCGACGCCAAGCAGATCAAGCAGTTCGACGAGGAAGGCTGGCTGTTCCTGCCCGATTGCTTCTCGCGCCGAGGAAGTGGCGGTCCTGCGCACCGAGGCCGAGGACATCTACAAGCTCGACCGGCCGCAGATCTGGCGCGAGAAGTCGGGCGCGCCGCGCACCGCCTTTGCCGCCCACACCTACAACGAGGCGTTCGGCCTGCTCGGCCGGCATCCGCGCCTGATCGAGCCGGTGGAGCAGCTGTTCGGCGAGAAGCTCTACATGCACCAGTTCAAGATCAACGCCAAAGCCAAGTTCGACGGCGACGTGTGGCAGTGGCACCAGGACTACGGCACCTGGGCGCGCGACGACGGCATGCCCGAGCCCAAGGCCATGAACATCTCGGTGTTCCTGGACGAGGTGTTCACCTTCAACGGCCCGCTGATGCTGATCCCCAAGAGCCACAAGCACGGCGTGCTGGCCGCCGGCCACGACAAGGCGACCACCAGCTATCCGCTGTGGACGCTCGATCACGCGACGGTGGAGAAGCTGGTCGACGAGGGCGGGCTGGTGGTGCCCGATCGGCAAGCCCGGCGGCGTGCTGATGTTCCACGGCAACCTGGTGCACGGCTCGGCCGGCAACATCACGCCGTTCTCGCGCAAGATCGTGTATCTGACGCTCAACGCCGTCTCCAACTACATCCGCAAGCCGACCCGGCCCGAGTGGATCGCGCACCAGGACTTCCGGCCGATCGAGCCCTGCGCCGACGACGCGCTGCTGCGCTACGCGCAATCGCACCGGCAGGCGGCGGAGTAGGTGTCAGACCCGCAAGGGTCTAGAGCGCTTCTCGCCTTGGGCAGAAGCGTGCCCGAAGGGCGCATGAGGGTGCTTGCGCACGAAGAAGTCCCCCCTCAGCCAGTTCGGCGATGACTTACGACCGCGCTCGCTGCGCTGCATATTGCGAGAGATCGTCGCGACTAGTCAAGGCCTACGTCCTCTGCCCGGAGGGCATGGTGACAGACCTGAGCGGTCGACGCGAAGGAACTCCATGAACCTCTCATCCATGCTTCGCGAGCGCGCGGCGGCCGGGCGGCCGATGCGCATCGGCCAGATCGGGGCCGGCAAGTTCGGCACCATGTTCCTGTCGCAGGTGCGGCTCACGCACGGGCATGCACCTCGTGGGCCTCGCCGACCTGATGCCGGCGCGGGCCAGGGAGCGCATGATCGGCGTCGGCTGGCCGAAGGAGCAGATCGAGGCGAAGTCGATGGGCGACGCGCTGAAGACGGGCAAGACGTTCGTCACCGACGACGCGCATGGCGCTGATCGAGCATCCCGAGATCGACGTGGTGATCGAGGCGACCGGCGATCCCGGCGACCGGCATCAAGCTTCTGCCAGGCCGCGATCGCGCACGGCAAGCACATCGTCATGGTCAACGTCGAGGCGGACGCGCTGGCCGGGCCGCTGCTGGCGCGGCAGGCGCGAAGGAGGCGGGCGTCGTCTACTCGCTGGCCTGGGGCGACCAGCCGGCGCTGATCTGCGAGCACGTCGACTGGGCGCGCGCCTGCGGGTTCAGGGTCGTCGCGGCCGGCAAGGGCACGCGCTACCACCCGACCTATCACCGCTCCACGCCCGGATACGGTGTGGGAGATCCTCGACGCAGTACCTGAAGATCAAGGACCGCAGCCACATCAACCCGAAGATGTTCAACTCGTTCATCGACGGCACCAAGTCGGGCATCGAGATGACGGCGGTGTGCAACGCCACCGGGCTGGTGCCGCAGACGAACGGCCTGGGCTTCCCGCCGGCCTCGCGCTTCGAGCTGGCGGATGTGTGCAAGCCGAAGAGCCGAGGGCGGCGCGCTGGAGAAGAAGGGCGTGACCGAGGTCGTCTCCTCGCTCTATCGCGACGGCAAGGACGTGCCGCACCACCTGGCGATGGGCACCTACGTGGTGGTCGAGAGCGACAGCGCCTACGCGGGCCAGTGCTTCGTCGAGTACAACTGCCTGCCGGACAAGAGCGGCAAGTACGCCGCGCTCTACCGGCCCACGCACATGATCGGGCTGGAGCTCGGCATTTCCGTGGCCTCCGTCGGCGCTGCGCAAGGAGCCGACGGGAGCGCCGGTGTGCTTCAACTCGGACGTGGCGGCCACCGCCAAGCGCGCGCTGAAGAAGGGCGAGATGCTCGACGGCGAGGGCGGCTTCTCGGTGTGGGGCAAGCAGACGCCGGCCGATGTGTCGCTGCGCGAGGGCTACCTGCCGCTCGGCCTGGCGCACGACGTCAAGCTCAAGCGCGACATCGCCGAGGGCCAGCCGCTCAGGTGGGCACGACGTCGCCTTCGATCCCAGCGCGCACGCCGTCAAGGTGCGGCGCGAGATGGAGGCGATGTTCGGGCGGCCGAATGCGGGCTGAGCGCTCGCAAACTTTGTCATCCCGGCCCTTGCCTGCTCTCGGACTTGTTCCGAGGATTGCCGGGATCCAGCCATCAAGACACGCCGGAGCAAGCTGAGGGATGGATCCCGGGAACAAGCCCCGGGATGACATTCACGTCGCGTGCCGGCGGCCAGTTGGCTTTGGTGCGGATGGCCATGACGGCTTCGTTGGCGTCGCGCACGACCTTGGCGTGGTCGAGCGCCGTGAACTTGCTGCCGCGGCGGAGGATGCGGCCATCGACGATCACCGTGTCGATGTTCGAGGGCTGGCCGTGTGAGACGAGCGACTTGTAGGGATCGCTCGGCGGCGTCATGTTGATGTCTCCCGTGCGCACGAGGATCATGTCGGCGCGCTTGCCGGGGGTGAGCGAACCGGTTTTGTCGGCGATGCCGAGATCGACGGCGCCATCAAGCGTGGCGAGCTGCACGAGGCGCTTCAGCGTCAGCGGCACCTTCGGGCCGAGGCGATGCTGGTGCAGCATGAACAGCACGCGCATGGCGACGAAGGGATCGCAGTTGTAGTTGGTGGTGTGGTCGGTCGAGAGGCTGACCTTGATGCCGGCCTCCAGCAGCTCGGCAAGCTGGATGACGCCGACCGCAGCCGGGCGGCGCGCCTCACCCATCGGCGAGGTGGAATAGCTGACGCCACGGCTCTTGAGGATGGCGCGCTCCTCGGCCGTGGTGAGCAGCGGATGCACGAGTTGCACGTCGGGGCCGAGCAGGCCCGCCTGCTCCAGCGCCATGATGGGGCTGGCGCCGGAGGTGTGGACTGTGATTGGCAGGCCAAGTTCACGCGCACCACCCCAGTCCTTCTGCGCCATCTCGATCGACAGCGTGCCGCGCACGGCGGCACCGCCGACGTTCATGGCGCCGATGTTGCGCGAGCAGATGCCCATGGTGAGGAGACCGTCGCCGGGCATCCAGTCCTTCTTCACGCGCGCGATACCGGCGAAGTCCATCGGCTGGTCGTCCGGCATGCCCTGCGCGGGACCGTAGGCGAAGCGGCCGCGGAGGCCGGTGTCGCGCATGGCGGCAAGCTCGGCGTCGCCGTGCTCCGGGCTGCGCACGTTGTGCGCCCAATTGTGCACGGTGGTGACGCCGGCGCTCAGGGCTTCCGCAAGGCCGAGCTGGACGCTGCGGTAGCTGTCGTCCGGCGTGAACTGCTGGCCAAGCCGGCTGGTGACGGGGAAGTAGCCGAACGGCCCGACGTCCGAGCGAATGAAAGGACGGAAGAAACTGGTCCAGAGGTGCCAGTGGGTGTCGATGAAGCCTGGCAGGCAGATCATGCCGCTGCCATCGACGACCTCGGCCCCTGCTGCCTCGATCTTCGCTGCGACAGCGACGATGGCGCCATTGCGCACGTGCACGTCGCCGGGGGCGAGATCGCCGACGGCGGGGTCCATGCTGAGAACGGTGGCACCGCGAACAACGAACTCGCCGCGCGCTGGCAGCGTCGCGCCGGGGCCGGCGGTGGTGCGGCTCGCCGACTGCGCGAAGCCGCGACCCGACATCGTCGCCAAGAGGCCGAGGGCGCTCGCTCCCGACAGCAGAGTGCGGCGGCTGAAATGGATGCCCGTCATGCGTATCCTCCTGGTCCCGACTCTCGCGGTCGTGGCTGGCGGCAGGATACCGCGGGCGCGCGCGGGCAGGTCAAGTGAGTTGAGGCTCAGGTCGTGCGATTTGCGCGCCTTTCATGCGTTGCTGCTCGTGACCCCGGCAATGGCCGCCGGCGCGACTGATAAATTTTGGGGGTCAGCGATATCTTCGCGTCGATCGAGACGAAGGAAGCACAGAAACCGATAGCTCGCGGCGGTTGCCGGAAAGAAGCGGCCGATGGTTAGCACCTGCCGTCCCGCCTGAGATGAGAGTGAGCCCTTCAGGAAACGGATTCTTGGGACGCAAGCGGAGGAACTCAGAACGCAGACCGTCGCCGCGCTTGATCGCGATTTTATGGAACCGGAACAATCCATGCATTGGTCTTCTCCCATGATGTGTCTGCCCGGAGAAGACTGACCTTTGTTGGCCAAAGCCGCGACCCGTTTCCTGCATGTCTCACCGGACCGGCGCTGCCCAACGACGAGTCGTGTGGAGCCGCGCTCCGGCGTATAGTTCTGGCACATCAGCAAGGTGGGAGCACCAGGACATGGCGGCATCATTGTACGATCTGAGCGTCGCGAGCTATCAGCAGACGGTCGACGCGGTGGGTGGGTTTCTCGCCAAGGGGCTGGATCATTGCCAGGGCTGCGGCGCCGACCCGGCCAAGATGGTGGAGGCGCGGCTCGCCGAGGACATGCTGCCGCTGCGGTTCCAGATCAACTCGGTGGCGCACCATTCGCTGGGCGCCATCGAGGGTATGAAGAAAGGCGTGTTCTCGCCGCCCGGCAGGTCCGAGACACTCGACTACGCCGGCCTGCAGAAGCTGATGGCGGATACCAGCGAGGGCCTGCGGCGGCTGAGCCGCGAGGAGGTCGATGCGCTCTCGGGCCGCGACATGATCTTCCAGATCGGCGAGCGCAAGGTGCCGTTCACGACGGACAATTTCGCGCTGTCGTTCTCGCTGCCGAACTTCTATTTCCACGCCACCACGGCCTACGACATCCTGCGCACCAACGGCGTGCCGCTCGGCAAGCGCGATTTTCTCGGGCGCATGCGCATCAAGGCGTAGCCGGCAGGAATAGCCATCATGGCGAACAGACATCCGGTTGCGATCATCACGGGTGCCGCATCGGGCATCGGGCTGGCGACGGCGGAGCGGCTGCTGTCGTCGGGCTGGAAGGTTGCCGCGTTCGATCGTGACGAGAAGGCGCTCGCGGCGCACTACCGCGAGCGGGCGGAGAAGGGACGCGTGTTCGCGGCTTCGCTCGACGTGACGGACGAAAGTGCGGTCGAGAAGGCTGTGAAGCATGTGCCCGACGCGCTGGGCGGGCTCGACGGCGTGGTGAACTCGGCGGGCATTGCCGCCGATATTCCAGCGCTGGACACGCCGGTCGATCTGTTCCGCAAGATTCTCGACGTGAATGTCACGGGCACGTTCATCATGGCGCGCGCGGCGGCGCGGATCATGAAGGAGGCCGGCGGCGGGGCGATCGTCAACATGGCGTCGGTGTCGGGACTGCGCGGCAGCAAGGGCCGGAGCGCGTACGGCGCCTCCAAGGGCGGCGTGGTGATCCTGACGCAGGTGCTGGCGAACGACCTGGCGCGCTACAGCATCCGCGTGAACGCCGTGGCGCCGGGGCCGGTGAATACGCCGATGGTGAAGGCGATGCACGTCGACAAGGACCGCGCGCTGTGGGCGCGGCACCTGCCGATGCGGCGCTATGCGGAGCCGGACGAGATCGCCAGCGTGATCGAGTTCCTGCTGGACGGGTCGAAGTCGAGCTACATGACGGGCGAGATCGTCGCGTGGACGGCGGGTTCGCCGGCGCAGGCATCATCGCGGACGATTGAGGCGGAGTTCGGATTCGGCTCTCCCCTTGGCCCGGGTCCCCCGGATATTGCGAAGACGCGCAATTCCGGGATGAGGCAGAATGACCGCTTGCTTTTGGCCGCCCGGGCGCAATAACTAGCCCATCTTCAAACCTCGCCGAGAGAGACGAATGGCAAGGCTTCTGCCCCTATCCGCAGCCGTCGAGGAGGTCGTGCGCGACGGCGACAAGACGGCGTTCGAGGGGTTCACGCACCTGATCCCCTACGCGGCCGGGCACGAGACGATCCGGCAGAAGCGCAAGGATCTGACGCTGGTGCGCATGACGCCCGACCTGCTCTACGACCAGATGATCGGCATGGGCGGCGTCAACAAGATGGTGTTCTCCTGGGGCGGCAACCCCGGCGTGGGCTCGCTGCACCGCTTCCGCGATGCGTACGAGAAGAAGTGGCCGCAGCCGCTGGAGATCGAGGAGCACAGCCACGCGGCGATGGCGAACGCCTACGAGGCGGGCGCGGCGGGGCTGCCGTTCGCGGTGTTCCGCGGTTATCGCGGGGCGGAGTTGGCGCGGGTGAACCCGACTATTAAATCGGTGACGTGCCCCTATACGGGCGAGGTGCTGGCCACCGTGCCGGCGATGAAGCTCGACAGCGCGATCATCCATGCGCACCGGGCGGATCGCGCCGGCAACGTCATGCTGGAAGGCATCGTCGGCGTGCAGAAGGAGGCCGTACTGGCGGCAAAGCGCTCGCTGGTGACAGTGGAGGAGGTGGTCGACGACTTCGGACCGCGCTCGTTCAACGCCTGCATCCTGCCGCACTGGACGGTGACGGCTGTTGCGGTGGTGCCGGGCGGCGCGCATCCTTCCTACACGCAGGGCTACTACAAGCGCGACAACGCCTTCTACGAGGCCTGGGACGAGGTCTCGCGCGACCGCGACAGCTTCAAGGCGTGGATGGACGCGAACGTGATGCGGAAGGGGCCCGACGCCTTCGCGGTGTACGCGCGCAAGGGGAGGGCGGCATGAGCACCTCCGGCAAGAACGCCTGGACGCCCACCGAGATGATGACGGTGGTGGCTTCGCGCGTGCTGAAGAACACCGACGTGTGCTTCGTCGGCATCGGCGCGCCGTCGGCAGCGTGCAACCTGGCGCGGCTCACGCATGCCCCTGACATCACGCTGATCTACGAGAGCGGTACGCTGGCGACCAAGCCCAACGTGCTGCCGCTGTCGATCGGCGACGGCGAGCTGTGCGAGACGGCGCTGACGACGGTGTCGGTGCCGGAGATGTTCCGCTACTGGCTGCAGGGCGGGCGCATCACGGTCGGGCTTCCTCGGCGGCGCGCAGATCGACCGGTTCGCCAACCTGAACACGACCTTCGTCGGCGGCACCTACGACAAGCCGAAGGTGCGGCTGCCGGGCGGCGGCGGCGCGCCCGAGATCGCCACTTCCGCGCACGAGGTGTTCATCACCATGGCGCAGGGCCAGCGCTCGTTCGTGGAGAAGGTGGACTTCGTCACGTCGCTCGGCCACGGCAGCGGCAAGGGCAGCCGCGAGAAGCTCGGCGTCACCACCAAGGGACCGACGCGGGTCATGACGGACCTGTGCGTGCTGGAGCCGGATGCGGAGACGAGCGAGCTGACGGTTACCGCCATCCACCCCGGCGTGACGCGCGAGCAGATCGTCGATGCCACGGGGTGGGCGGTGAAGTTCGCCGCGAAGGTCGCCGATAACATCGCCGCCGACCGCGCAGGAGTTGTCGGTGCTGCGCGAATTGCACGCGCGTACCAAGGCCGCGAACGCGGTGCCGAAGTGATGGCCGCGTTGCTTGCATATCCCGTCATTCCCGCCAAGCGAAGCGCAGAGCGGGAATCCAGCAGCGGGAGTTGAGCTTGCGGCTGGATTTCCCGCTTGGCGCGCTGGCGCGCTTGCGGGAATGACGAACCTGGTGGGAATGAGTTTGGAGAATCTTAGCGCCAATGAAAGATACCTACTCACGCGCGGGCAATGACGCCGATCCGCCCTCGCTGTCGCCGGATTACGCTCGGCACGCGTCCTCCGCTCGCCCACGCGCCGCTGGTCGTCATCCCGCAGACGCTGTCGGAGATCACGGGCCCGGTGTACGGCCACTCGGATGTCTCGCCGGGCGAGGCCGACCTCACCAAGCAGCACGCCGGGGAGCCGCTGGGCGAGCGGATTATCGTTACGGGCCGCGTGCTGGACGAGGCCGGCAGGCCGGTGCCCAACACGCTGCTGGAGATCTGGCAGTGCAACGCGGCGGGCCGCTATATCCACGAGGTGGACCAGCATCCAGCGCCCCGATCGATCCGAACTTCACGGGCGCCGGCCGCGTCGTGACCGACGATGCCGGGGGCAGATACGCGTACACGACCGTCAAGCCCGGCGCCTATCCCTGGCGCAACCACCACAACGCGTGGCGGCCCGCGCACATCCACCTGTCGCTGTTCGGGCCGTCGTTCCTGACGCGGCTGGTGACGCAGATGTATTTTCCGGGCGACCCGCTGTTTCCCGTTCGACCCGATCTTCAACTCGGTGACCGATGCCAAGGCGCGCGAGCGCATGATCTGCCGCTTCGACATGGAGACGACCGAGCCGGAGTGGGCGCTGGGCTACGTCTTCGACATCGTGCTGCGCGGCCCGAATGAAACGCCGCCGGACCGGGATTAAGTGATCGGCGTCTTCCCGCGAGCGCAGCGAACGTGGGTATCCGAAGGACTTCGCTGTGACTGGATTCCCGCTCCGCGCTTCGCTTGGCGGGAACGACAAAGGACTTATGACGATGACTGAGCGTACGCCTTCGCAGACCGTCGGCCCGTTCCTGCACGTGGGCCTTGACGCCGGCGCCGTTCGGGCGCCGGGAAGTATTCTCGACCGGCCGTCGCCGACGCCGGGCCAGCCCGGCAACGCACATCCGCATCGAGGGCCGGGTGTTCGATGGCGAGGGCACGCCGATGCCCGATGCGCTGGTCGAGATCTGGCAGGCCGACAGCGCAGGGCCGCTACGCGCATCCGGCAGATGGACGGCCGCTTGCCTCCAATTCCTTCCGCGGCTTCGGGCGCTGCCCGACGGCCAAGGACGGCGGCTTCCAGTTCGCCACCGTCATTCCGGGCCGGTCGCCGGACCGGATGGGACGACGCAGGCGCCGCACATCAACGTCGGCGTGTTCTCGCGCGGCATGTCCTCAAGCGGCTGTTCACGCGCATCTACTTCGCCGGCGATGCCGGCGAACGCGAAGCGACCCGATCCTGGCGCTGGTGCCGGCCGCTCGCCGCGAGACGCTGATGGCCAAGCCCGACCGACCAAGCCCGGCCTCTACCGCTTCGACATCCGCGTGCAGGGCAAGGACGAGACGGTGTTCTTCGACGCGTGACAGCGCAGCGCCGGCCGGAGCGACGCCTCCATGACCAAGCCGCACACGACCATCGCCACCCGGCAGTCCGGCATCCGCGAGGACTGGCTTGCGCTGACTCAGGAGGAGATCCTCGAGCCGGACCTGCCGATCGTCGATCCGCACCATCACCTGTGGGATTTCCCGACGCATCGGTATCTGCTGCCCGATCTGCTGGCAGATACAGGCAGCGGGCACAACATCGAGAGCACCGTCTTCATCGAGTGCACGGCCTGCTACCGCGCCGACGGGCCGGCGGAGCTGCGCACGCTGGGCGAGACGGAGTTCGCAAACGGCATTGCCGCCATGTCGGCCAGCGGCGCCTACGGTCCGACGCGCGCGGCCGCGGGCATCGTCGGGCTGGTGGACCTGACGATCGGGGCCAGGGCGGAGGAGGTGCTGCGCGCGCACATGGCCGCGGCGGGGCCGCGCTTCAAGGGCATCCGCTATTGCGCGGGCTGGGAGGACAAGGCGGAGCAGATCCACAACAGCCACAACAATCCGCCGCCGCACGTCTATCGCGATCACGCCAAGTTCCGCGAGGGGTTCGCCACGCTGCGCGGGCTGGGTCTGTCGTTCGACGCGTGGCTGTATCATCCGCAGCTCGGCGACCTGATCGATCTGGCGCGCGCCTTCCCGGAGCAGCCGATCGTGCTCGACCATGTCGGGGGACCGCTGGGGCTCGGGTGGTACGCGGACAAGCGGGACGAGATTTTCGTCGGCTGGAAGAGGGACATCCAGGAGCTGGCCGGGTGCCCCAATGTCACCGTCAAGCTCGGCGGGCTCGGCATGCGCATCAACGGCTTCCAGTTCCACCACCGCGAGAAGCCGCCGTCCTCACAGGACCTGGCGGACGCATGGCGGCCGTACATGGAGGTCTGCATCGAGGCCTTCGGCGTCAACCGCTGCATGTTCGAGAGCAACTTCCCGGTCGACAAGATTTCCGGGTCGCTATGCGATCTACTGGAACGCCTTCAAGCGGCTGGCGGCGGGCGCATCGGCGGATGAGAAGGCCGCGCTGTTCCGGGAGACGGCATCGCGGTTCTATCGGCTCTAAGCGTACCGTCAGCAGACCGTGCAAACTGTCATCCCGGCACTTGTTGCCGGGATCCAGCGACCAGCGAACGCCCGAGCAAGCTGATGGATAGATCCCGGGGACAAGCCCCGGGATGACAGTCGGTTTGTTTGGCTTTCGTTTCAGTTCCAATCGGAAAGACACCGGCTGGTCTCGATAGCAGGCCTGCGCTATCGTGCGCGGCGTTTGACGCTTCAGAACACGCCCAAACCACCTGCCGAAGCAGGGTCTCCAAGGAGGAAATGCATGGGACGCCGGACAACGGCCGCTGCGCTGTGCGCGGCCATCGCCCTTATCGCCGCTTTCACGATCACGCCAGCTGAGCGCGCAGACGATCACGCTCAACGGCGCGGTGCAGTTCAACGACGACCATGCCTTCACCAAGGCGCTCGTGCGCTTCGAGGAGCTGGTGAAGAAATACTACGGCAAGCCGATCAACTTCGTGCTGCACAAGAACTCGGCGCTGGGCCTGGAGAAGCAGTATTTCGAGTACATGGCGCAGGGCAAGGCGGTCGACTACGGCATCGTCTCGCCGGCGCACATGTCGACCTTCTCCAAGGCGGCGCCCTTCATCGATGCGCCCTTCCTGTTCCGCGACCTCGACCACTGGAACAAGGTGCTGAATGCGGACCTTCTCGCGCCGATCGCCGACGAGGTCGCCAAGAAGGCCGACGTGATGCTGATCGGCTATGCCGGCGGCGGCGTGCGCAACATCTTCATCAACAAGCCGATGGGCTCGCTCGCCGACATCAAGGGGCTGAAAGTGCGCGTGCAGGGCGCGCCGATCTGGAGCCGCACCTTCCAGGCGGCGGGCATGTCGCCGACGGTGATCGCCTACAACGAGGTCTACAACGGCATCCAGAACAACGTCATCAGCGCCGGCGAGAACGAGGCTGCCGGCGTGGAGTCGATGAAGTTCTACGAAGTGGCGCCCAACCTCGCCATGACCGAGCACGCCATCACGATCCGGCCGATCTGCTTCTCGGGCCAGACGTTCAAGGCGCTCCCTGCCGACCTGCAGCAGGCCATCGTCAAGGCCGGCAAGGAAGCGGGCGCGTACGGCCGCCAGGTGGAGTCGTCGGAGGATGCGCAGAAGCTCGATGCGCTGGAGAAGGCCGGCAAGTTGAAGCGCGTCCCGTTCAAGGATCGCGCCGAGATGGCGAAGCTGGTCGAGCCGGTGATCACCGCCTACGCCAAGGAGATCGGCGCGGACGGCATCCTGGCGAAGATCAACGCGATCAAGTGATGGGAAGCGCAAGCGATTGCGGTTCCCTCTCCCCATGCCCCTTCCGGCATGGGGAGAGGACTAGGGTGAGGGGCGACCGCGGCCCTTGCGCTGAGTTTGGAGCCGCCCCTCACCCCGGCCCTCTCCCCGTAAGGACGGAGGAGAGAGGGATGATTTTCTGGCGCCGGTTCACGCAGGCGTACGCGACGCTGCTGTCGTGGCTGCTGGCGCTGTCGGTGGCGATCCTCGTGATCCCGGTGAGCCTGCAGATCTTCTCGCGGCACACGGCGCTGATCCCGTCCTACATCTGGACGGAGGAGATGGCACGGTTCCTGTTCATCTGGACCGTCATGGTCGGCGCCATGATCGGCGTGCGCGAGTCGACCCACTTCGAGGTCGACGTGTGGCCGGCCCTGCCGCGACGAGGAGAGGCCATCGCGCGGCTGCTGGGACGCCTCGGGGTGCTGGCGGCGGCGCTGGTGTTCGTGTGGGCCGGCATCGCGTTCACGAAGTTCGCCTGGCACCGCATCTCCGAGCTCGCGGAGCTGCCGCTGTGGCTGATCTACGTGGCCTGGCCGGTGACGGGGGCGACGTGGATCATCTTCCTCGGTGAGCAGCTCGTCGACGACCTGCGCATCATCGCCGGAAGAGACGCATGACCGGCTCGGTGCTGTCGGCCGGGCAGGCGGCGCTCATCCTGTTCGGGCTGTTCTTCCTGCTGATGTTCCTGCGCGTGCCGGTGGCGTTCGCGCTGGGGCTCGCGTGCCTGCCGATCCTGGTGATCGAGCCGCGCCTCGACACCGTGACGCTGATGCAGGAGACGTTCAACGCCTACAACTCGTTCATCCTGCTGGCGGTGCCGTTCTTCCTGCTGACGGCCAACCTGATGAACGTGGGCGGCACCACCGACCGGCTGATGAAGCTGTCGCGCACGATGGTGGGGCATTTCCCGGGCAGCCTGGCGCAGATCAACGTGGTGCTGTCGATCTTCTTTGCGGGGATATCCGGATCGTCGACGGCGGATGCGGCGAGCCAGTCCAAGATCTTCATCGAGGCGCAGACGCAGGAGGGCTACGACCTTTCCTTCTCGGTGGCGATCACGGCGGTTTCGGCCGTGCTGGCGGTGATCGTCCCGCCGTCGATCCTGATGATCGTGTGGGGCGGCATACTGACCGTGTCCATCGGTGCGCTGTTCCTGGCCGGTATCCTGCCGGGTTTGCTGATCGGTCTGGCACAGATGGCCACGGTGCATGCCTATGCCAAGGCACGCGGATATCCCACGTATCCGCGGTCCACGTGGCGCGAGTTGTTGTGTGCCTCGTGGGTCGCGATCCCGGCCCTCATGACGCCCGGCATCATCATCGGGGGCAAGATCTTCGGGTGGTTCACCGCCACGAAGTCCGCCTGCATTGCCGTGCTTTATGCCGGCACGCTGTCCCTTCTCGTGTACCGTGAGATGGACATGAAGGGGCTGTACGGGGCGCTGCTCGACACGGGCAAGCTGGCCGGCATCGCGCTGTTCTGCGTGGGTACTGCCAGCACCTTCGGCTGGCTGCTCGCCTACTACAAGATCCCGGAGGCGATCCTGACGGGCGTTCAGGCCTGGGGCATGGGCTTTGCCGCGACCGGGTTCTTCGTCGCTGCGGTCTTCCTGGTGGTCGGGTGCTTCCTGGATGCTATCCCCGCCATCATCATCTGCGCGCCGATCCTGGAGCCGCTGTCGAAGGCGGTGGCGATGGACCCCGTGCACTTCGCGATGATCGGTATCGTCTCGCTGGCGTTCGGGCTGGTGACGCCGCCTTACGGCCTCTGCCTGATGATCGCCTGCTCGATTGCCGGCATCCGCATGCGCGACGCCATCAAGGATACCGGCATCATGCTGATCCCATGCTTTTGGTGCTGGCGCTGGTGATCGTGTGGCCGAAGGTGTCGCTGTTCCTGCCGAGCCTGATCTCGCCGGAGTTCCTGCGGTAGCCGGCGGCTAGGTCGCGCCTGAGCGCAGGATCATCTCCGCGCCGACGTTGAAGAACGCCGAGCCGATCAGGCCGCTGCCGCCGTCCACGACGAGCTGGGCGCCGGTGATGTAGGCCGCCATCGGCGAGGCCAGGAACACGGCCGCGTGGCCGATCTCGTCCACCGTGCCCATGCGCTGCAGGGGAATCTGCCCGAGCCGCTCCTGCAGGCTCTTGGGGTCGGCGAGGCGCTTCATGCCCTCGGTGCCCTCGATCGGGCCGGGAACGATCGAGCAGGAACGGATGCCGTACTTGCCCCATTCCAGCGCGAGATTCTGCATCAGCTGCTCGATGCCCGCCTTCGCCGCCCCGACGTGAATCTGGAAGGCGTAAGGCATGTAGGCCATGCCGGCGGAGATGTAGAGGATGAGGCCCTTGGTCTCCTTGAGCTGATTGAAGGCGGCGCGCGAGGCGTTGAACGAGCCGATGAGGTCGATGTCGATCACCGTCTTGAAGCCGTTCGGGCTCATGTCTTCGGCGCGGCAGAGGAAATTGCCGGCAGCGCCGCACACGAGCACGTCGATGGGTCCGAGCGCCTGGCGCGTTCCGTCGATGGCCTCCTGGACTGCCTGCGGCTGGCGCACGTCCGCGACCTTGGTGAACACCTTGGCGCCGAGCGCCTCCAGCTCTTTCGCCGCGCCGTCGAGCCGCTCCTGCGTGCGACCGCAGATCGCAATGTTTGCGCCGACCGCGGCGAAGTTCTTGGCGATGCCGAGGTTGATGCCGCTGCCGCCGCCGGTGACGAACACGGTCTTGCCGGCGAACAGATCGTTCGCGAGATATTTGGTGATGTCCATTGGGTCGCTCCTGCGTTATCCCCGGCGCGCACGATCGCTGCGGCACACGGTTAATATTGAACGATCAAAATGTTTCACGTGAAACATTTTCGGCGTTCAGTGGCGGCTACTTGAGCGCCTTGTTGATCTCTCCGCCCGGCGCCGCATCCGCGAAGCCCTTGAAGCTGCCCTGCTCCCAGATCAGCTTGGCGGAGCGCATGAAGCCGCCCCAGGCCGCGCGCGCCAGCGCTCCGCCGACGCTGATGCGGCGGCCGCCGAGCGCCTCGATGTCCTTCACAGTGAGGTCGCTGGGCCCGCCCATCAGAATGTTCACCGGCTTGGGCGCCACCGCCTTCACGACGGCGGAAATCTGCTCCTTGGTCGCGAGTCCCGGCGCGTAGAGGCAATCGGCGCCGGCCGCGGAATAGGCCTGCAGGCGGCGGATGGCCTCGTCGAGGTCGGGCCGGTTGCGAATGAGGCCCTCGCTGCGCCCGGTCAGGAGAACATCGCCGCCCGTCTTGTCGATGGCCTCGCGCGCGGCCTTGATGCGCGCCACCGCCAGATCGAAATCGTAGAGCGGATTGGCCATGTCGCCGGTGAAATCCTCAATCGACAGACCCGAGACGCCGGTCGCGACACACAGCCGCACGCTTTCGGCCACGCCCGCCGGCTCGTGCGCAAAGCCGCCTTCGAAGTCGGCATTCACCGGCACGCTGGCCGCCGTGGAAATCTCGGCGATGTGCTCGATCGCCATCTCGCGCGTCACGCCGCCATCGGCTGCGCCCTTGGCCCAGGCGAAACCGGCGCTCGTCGTCGCCAGCGCCTTGAAGCCCATGCGTTCCAGATAGCGCGTCGTGCCGACATCCCACGGATTGGGAATGACGAAGCATCCGCTCTCGTGCAAACGCCGGAACGCGGCTCTCTTCTCAGCCACGGTTGGCATGATGACGCGACTCCCTGGCAGGTTCTCGGTCAACTATCTGCCATCCTGGGAACCGTGCCTAGGGGACGATCAGTTCGGCGCGATTTGCGCCACGCACACGAAGCAAGGAGAGCCGCGATCATCACCTTGACGCGCGCACGGCAATGCGCTTTTATCCGCGCGTCGATCCCCCAATTATCGACAACTTCTCTTCTGATTGGTGCGGGGACGCTTGATGACACGCAAGCGTCCCTGTTTTCATTTGGGAGCCCGCATCAGCGACGGCGGAGGCTCAGCGCGACGAGCGCCACTTGCCTCGCTCGCCCGGCTGATAATGCAGCGAGACCTCTGCGATCCTGCCTTCGGCAAGCGCCCGGCGCGTCGGCCCGTGCGCGACCTCATAGCTGTCGAAACCCACGCGGCGCATGAAGGGGATCTGGTCGGCCAGCACATTGCCGACCGCACGCAGCTCGCCGGTGAAACCGTATTTCTCCCGCAGTAGCCGGGCCGTCGAGAACGCGCGGCCGTCGGAGAATTTAGGGAAGCTCAACGCGATCAGCGCAAACCCGCCGATATCGGCCGCGATGTCGTCGAGCCCATCGCCGGGCTCGATGCGCAACCCGACCGCCGCGTTCCGGCGGGCCAGGACCTCCCGCTCCGCAAGCCATCGCTTCTTTGATACGAAGATCGGCGTGTCCGGCACCGAGCCCTCCTCTGGCGCCGCCTGCCATTGATCCACGTGGAACGCGCCATCGCGCCAGATCGGCCCCTCCGGATGATCGGGCTCGGCGGCGGCCACAGCGTCTCCTCCTCCCCCCTTGTGGGGGAGGGACAGGGAGGGGGGGATCGCAGAACCGCGATCGTCGGGGTTCCCCCCACCCCTAGCCCCTCCCCACAAGGGGGAGGGGGACGGCGCATCCGAAACAGGATCGTTTGACGCCTCAAGCGGCGGCATACAGCGCCTCCTTGAACGGCGCGGCGCCGAGACGGCCGTAGGCGGCGAGGAACGGTTCGTCGGGACTGGAGCGCAGCTCCAGATAGCGGTTCACCACAGTCTCCACCGCATCGACGATGCCGTCGGGACCGAAGCCCGGCCCGGTGATCGTGCCGATGGCCGCATCCTCCGCGCCCGAGCCGCCGAGCAGAAGCTGGTAGTGCTCCTCGCCGCGCTTCTCGACGCCCAGGATGCCGATGTGGCCGACGTGGTGATGCCCGCAGGCGTTGATGCAGCCGGAAATCTTGATCTTGAGATCGCCGATGGCGTCCTGCCGCGCCGCCAGGCGTTCCGAGATGCGCTGCGCGATCGGGATCGAGCGCGCGTTGGCGAGCGCGCAGTAGTCGAGGCCGGGGCAGGCGATGATGTCGGTCACCAGGCCGGCGTTGCTCTCGGCGAGATCGGCTGATTTCAGCGCCTGGTAGACCTCCCACAGGTCGCCGAGCCGAACGTGCGGCAGGACCAGGTTCTGCTCGTGCGTCACGCGCAGCTTCGTCGAATGAGTAGCGCTCGGCGATGTCGGCCACGGCATCCATCTGCGCCGCCGAGGCATCGCCCGGCACGCCGCCGATGGGTTTGAGCGAGATGGTGACGATGGCGTAGCCCGGCTGCCTGTGGGCGTGCGTGTTGCGCGTCACCCAGCGGTCGAAGGCGCGATCCGCCGGGCGCAGCGCCGCCTTGGCCGGCTTGGCCTGCGAACGCCGGCGGCTTGAAGTAGGCCGTGATGCGCGCGATCTCTTCGGCCGGCAGCCTCAGCGCGCCGTCGCGGATGCGCTGCCACTCCTCCTCGACCTCGGCCGCAATCGCCTCGATGCCGGCCTCGTGGATCAGGATCTTGATGCGCGCCTTGTACTTGTTGTCGCGCCGGCCCTGCAGATTGTAGATGCGCAGGATCGCCTCGAGGTAGCTCAGCAAGTCCTCCTCGGGCAGCTCGTCGCGGATCTTCTTGGCGATGAACGGCGTGCGCCCCATGCCGCCGCCGACGTAGACGGCAAAGCCGAGCCGACCGTTCGACAGCCGCTTCAGGTGCAGGCCGATGTCGTGCAGCTGCATGGCCGCGCGGTCGTGCTCGGAGGCGATCACCGCCACCTTGAATTTGCGCGGCAGGAAGCTGAACTCCGGATGCAGCGAGGACCACTGGCGGATGATCTCCGCGTACGGCCGCGGGTCGGCCACCTCGTCCGCCGCGGCGCCGGCAAAGTGGTCGGCCGTGACGTTGCGGATGCAGTTGCCCGAGGTCTGGATGGCGTGCATCTCGACCTCGGCCAGCTCCGCCAGGATGTCGGGGACATCCGTGAGCTTGGGCCAGTTGAACTGCAGGTTCTGCCGCGTCGTGAAATGGCCGGTGCCGCGGTCGTAGGTGCGCGCGATGTGCGCCAGCTTGCGCATCTGCCGCGACGACAGCGTGCCGTAGGGAATGGCGATGCGCAGCATGTAGGCGTGCAGCTGCAGATAGACGCCATTCATCAGCCGCAGCGGCTTGAACTCGTCCTCCGTCAGCTCGCCCGAGACGCGACGCTCCACCTGGTCGCGGAACTGCGCCACGCGCTGGCGCACGAACTCCGCGTCGAATTCATCGTAGCGATACATGAGATTTACGCCGCTTCGGCCGTCGCAGCGCGTGGTTCGACAGGCTCACCACGGGGTTGGAATTCGTGTGCGGCTAGTGGGTCCTCGTGCTGAGCGTGTCGAAGCACGTCTGCGGGCGCCAAATATCCCGGCACGTCATCCAGGATGCTCGGCCCTCCCGCCCGCACACGCTCGCGTTGGCGAACCGGCACGAGACACCCCTCGGTCTCGCGCACCTCCACCAGATAGGGCTCAACCACCAGGTTTTGCGCGGCATCGAAGGCACCGCGCGCCTCCAGCTCCGCGATCTCTTGCGTGGTGCGCGCCGCCAAAGCGATATCGATGCTCTCGCCCCATGCACCCTCGAAATCAAGAAACACCGCGCGGCCATCCGACAGGCGGTTGGCCGTCAGGATGGACGATCCGTTTGCACGCTTGCTCATAGCCACACCTCTTTGCCCACAGGCGAATCCAGCTCGCGGCGCGCCGGAGCCGCTCCACGTTCCGCTCGATGCACGGCGACAGACGCCGGCCGTTCAAGTCCGGCGCTCGCCCAGTCCAATCCGACGAAGATCACGGCGGGGCCGGCAATCGCACGCTTCGTGACGCAATCGGTGAGGTCGCCCAGCGTCGTCGCAACCGCGCGCTCATCGTCCCGCGTTCCGTTCTCGACGATGACCACCGGCGTCTCGGGGGCCATGCCCGCCGCCAGCAATTCGCCTCGGATCACCGGCGCATTGCCGACGCCCATGTAGATCGCGAACGCGCTGCCGTCGGCCGCGAGCCTGTCCCAATCGAGCTCCGGCTGCGCCGTTCGACGTCGCTCCGGTGACGACGGAGAACTGCCGGACCTGCTCGCGCAGCGTCACCGGCAACTGCACCCGCGCCGCGCAAGCGTGCGCGGCCGTCACGCCCGGCACGACCTCGACCTCGATCCCCGCTGCCTGCAGCGCCGCCATTTCCTCCGCCGCGCGGCCGAAGATCAGCGGATCGCCGCCCTTGAGGCGGGCCACCACCTTCCCGGCCGAAGCCTCGCGCACGAGGATGCGGTTGATCTGGGCCTGCGACGTGGAAGCACCGCCCGGCGTCTTGCCGACGATAGATGCGCTCCGCATCGCGCCGCGCGTATTCAAGGATCGTCGGATTCACCAGCCGGTCGATCACCAGCACATCGGCTTCCTGCAGCCGCTGCACCGCCTTCAGCGTCAGCAAATCCGGATCGCCCGGCCCGCAGCCGATCAACGCCACGCGGCCGCGCGCTTGCTCCTCGGCGCCCGTCAACGCGGAGGCGAGGATGTGCTCCGCCTTTTCATCCGCTCCGCTCAGCACCGCATGCCGGAATGGCCCGAGCAGCAGCCGTTCCCAAAGGCGCCTGCGGGCGCTGTTGTCGGCAATCCGTCGCGGCGACGAGATCGCGCAGCGCCTGCGCGCGCGCGGCGAGCACTCCGAACTTCGCCGGCAGCAGGGTCTCGAGCTTGCTCTTGATGTCCCGCGCCAGCACCGGTGCGGCGCCTTCCGTGCCGATCGCCACGACAACAGGGTCGCGATCCACGATGGCCGGCGTGATGAACGTCGATAGCTCGGCCGCATCGACCACATTCACCGGAACACCGCACGCCTGCGCAGCTACCGAAATCGCCGTATCTTCCGCGCGGTTTCCGGTCGCGGCATAGACGAGCCGCTTTCCGTCAACGTCGCCCTCGATGAACGCACGGGCGACAAGCCGGATGACGCCTTCGTGCGCGAGCGTGCGCAACTCAGCGTTGGCATCTGCCGCCACCACGACGATGCGCGCCTTGGTCTTGCGCAGCAGCCGCACCTTCTGCGCCGCCTGCTCGCCGCCTCCGGCGACCAGCACGTCCGCGCCGTCCAGGTCGGTGAATATGGGGAAATATTTCATGGCTCGGTCCCAGCGAGCGTCACTTCCAAGCCGTCGAGATGCTCCTCCCAGATGATCTGGCAGGAGAGGCGCGAGGTCGGGCCGGTCGCCGGCAGCGTGTCCAGCATGGCCTCCTCGTCATCGCGCGCCGGGTGCAGCCGCCCGGCCCATTCAGGCTCCACTTCCACGTGGCAGGTCGCGCAAGCGCAGGCCCCGCCGCAGATGGCTTCCATCGGCAGTCCGTGCGCGCGGATCACCTCCATGACGCGCCAGCCCTCGACCGCCTCCAAGGCCTGCGTTCGTCCATCTGACTGATTTACTTTGATAATTCCCACAGGCGTCCTCGCTCATGAACATGGCGCCCGCGCTGGCCTGATCAGTGGGGATGCGGCTCGGTCCGTCAGGCCTTTGGCGCGGGCGCATGACCTTTAAATAGAAATATTTCCTACTGAAGCGCAATATGGAGCTAGAAATAAGAACGCACCGGCGATATAATCAGCATTCATAGAATTATATCCTAGGAACAAGAGAATGCCGCGGTGTCATTCCCGCGACAGGAGCGCTCGCCGAAATGGCGTTACGTTCAGTCGAGGGCGGGATCGGCGGCGGCGAGGGTGGCACGCGGCCACAGGCTCGCGATCTCCCTGACAAGCTTGCTCACCAGCAGCCGCTCGAAGGACTCGAAATTCTCGGCCTCGAGTACGAAGGCTCCCGGGCCGCCGATGACGTTGTTCTCGTAGTAGGCCGTGAGGCCGCCGTCCGGGTGTGTATGCTTGGGATTGGTGATCAGCGGCGTGTCGCTCAGGATCACCAGCCCATTGATGGTGATCCCCTTCTTGATCGCGTCATCACGCGCAACCGTCACGTCACCGCCGCTGTTGTTGGTGCCGTCGCCGGACACATCGATCACCCGCCGGTCCGACAGGAACGGACTGCGCTCCAGCGTGCTTACCCCGTAGTCGATGGCAGCGCTGATCGATGTGCGGCCCCAGAACGGGCGCGGCGCCGCCAGGATGCGGCCGGAGAGGTCCTTGGCGTCACGCTCATTGGCAACGACGGTCCAGTCCACGATCACCTTCTGCTCGAACTCGCTCGCCCATTCGATGAAGATGACGCCGATGCGCCTGTGCTCTCCATCCGAGATGGCCCGCAGAACGCGCGTGTCCAATATGGCTGAGGCATAGCCCTCGCGCTGCAGCTTGAACTTGGTCTCGTTCACGCTGCGCGAAACGTCGGCCGCAAGCACCAGCAGCAGATCAACCCGGCCCTCGTCGGCACGGACTGATCCCAACGCGATCGTCCAGCACGCGACAACAAGCGCGAGCACACGAGCGGTCACCCCCTTGCGCATGCTCACCTCCCACACGAAGCCCCGTCAGATCGAATCGTTGCAACGCACCAGCTCAGACTTGAGATAACCCATCCGCGTCATCAGCTCGCGATCGAGATTGCCCTGGCCGACCCGGCACTGCGTCCTGATGAGGCGCAGGTCGACATCGAAGCCGAGCATGTCCTTGATCTGCTTGCGCGTGCTGTCGGGAAGCTCGCCGCCGCTGAACCAGGAGCTGCCCCACTCGATCAGCGAGCAGACCTGCCCGACGGCATCGGGCGCGAGCGTCTGGAATTTCTCCAGTCCCGCGATCTCCTTCTCGACCGAGCGAACGTAGTCGGCGGTGCATTGCGACCGCTTGGAATAGTCGGGCTGCGGCTGTCCCGGCAGGGGGAAGGGAAGCTGCGCCTGGGCAGCTCCGGTGAGTGCCGCGAGCACCGCCAGCGCTGCGAAGCGAGTGGCGAACTTCATGGGGCGTCTCCGCATACGAGCAGCTCTCCACTGAGCGGATACTACACTTGTGTCGGGAGCTGGGCACTGACAAGTGGTGGCTCGTCCTCAACAAACTTGAACCTGGATGCCCGCGGCTCTAGCCTTGGGCCAACCCCAGCGCGCACCGGATAGCGGAGAGACGCCATGCTCGATCGGCCCACCAAGCTGCAGGACTACCAGACCTACATCGACGGCAAGTGGGTGGATGCCGGATCTCCGGCAAGAAGTTCCAGAGCTTCGACCCCTACACGGGCGAGCCCTGGGCCCTGATTCCCGAATGCGGCAAGGAGGACGCCGACCGCGCCGTGGAAGCCGCCTACCGCGCCTTCGACACCGGCCCTTGGCCGCAGATGACGCCGACCGCGCGCGGCAAGGTCATGCGCCGCATCGCCCAGTTGATCGAAAAGCACGCCGATCATCTGGGGCAGGTCGAGGTGCGCGACAACGGCAAGCTCATCTCCGAGATGGGTGCGCAGACCAAGTACATGCCCGAGTGGTTCTACTACTACGGTGGCCTCGCCGATAAGATTCAAGGCGCAGTGGTGCCCGTCGACCGGCCCGACCACTTCACCTACATCTTGAACGAGCCGGTCGGCGTATGCGCGTTCATCACGCCGTGGAACTCGCCGCTGATGCTGACCACCTGGAAGCTGGCGCCCGCACTGGCCGCCGGCTGCACCGTCGTCATCAAGCCCTCCGAATTCACCTCCGCCTCGCTGCTCGAGTTCATGAAGCTCGTGATCGAGGAATCCGGCCTGCCGCCGGGCGTGGTGAATGTCGTCACCGGCTACGGCGCCGTCGTCGGCGAGCCGCTCGTCACTCATCCCAAGGTCGCCAAGGTCGCCTTCACCGGCGGCACGGCAACCGGCGCGCGCGTCAACGAGCTGGCCGCCAAGATCCTTCAAGAAGGTGTCGCTGGAGCTCGGCGGCAAGTCGCCCAACATCGTGTTCGACGACTGCAACCTCGACGATGCCGTCAGCGGCGCCGTCTCCGGCATCTTCGCCGCCACCGGCCAGACCTGCATCGCCGGCTCGCGCCTGCTGCTGCAGGAGACGATCCACGACAAGTTCGTCGAGAAGCTCATCGCCATGGCCAAGACCGCCAGGCTCGGCGATCCCGGCCTGCCCGAAACCCAGGTCGGCCCCGTAACGACTCCCCCGCAGTACCAGAAGATCCTCGGCTACATCGACATCGCCAAGGGCGAGGGCGCCAAGTGCGTGCTCGGCGGCGGCCCGGCCACCAAGGAGGAGGGCGGCGGCAAGTATTTCGTGAAGCCCACCATCTTCACCGGCGTCGACAACAAAATGCGCATCGCCCAGGAGGAGGTGTTCGGCCCCGTCCTTTCCGTCATCAAGTTCAAGGACGAGGATGACGCCGTGCGCATCGCCAACGACATCGCCTACGGCCTCGGCGCCGGCGTGTGGACGCAGTCGGTCAGGCGCGCCCACACCATGGCGCGGCAAGATCAAGGCCGGCACCGTGTGGGTGAACACCTACCGCGCGGTGAGCTTCCTGATGCCGTTCGGCGGCTACAAGGCCTCGGGCCTCGGCCGCGAGAACGGCGCGGAGGCCATCGACGGCTACCTGCAGTCCAAGAGCGTGTGGATCAACAACGGCCCCGGCGGCGGCAACCCCTTCGTCATGAAGACGGCTTCGTCTTCGTGGCCTTTCCCGCAAGCTACGCGCAGGGCGGGATCCAGCCACGATGGTCGAGCATGCGCGCTGATCGCGCTATCGCGCTCGCGGGAATGACGGGGTCACTGCTGCGAGGCTCGCTCGGTCGGATAGCCTCCACCGTCACCAATCGCCCGTTGCGCAGGATGCGCAGGGCAACGCGCTTGTCGATGCGGGTGCCGTCGAGCACGCGGGCGATGTCGTCGATGCCCGTCACGATTTCCTGGTCGACGCCAACGATCACATCGTCCGGCGCGAGCCCGGCAACAGCAGCCGGCGTGCCCGAGAAGACTTCGGCGACGCGCACGCCCGCATCCTGCGTCAGGCCGGTCGCGACCTTGATCCGCTGCGGCAGCTGAATTTGGTTGCCGGCAATGCCGAGCCGCGCCCGGCGTACCCGGCCGTACTGCAGGATCTGCGTCAACACGTGCTGGGCCGTATTGGAAGCAACCGAGAAGGAGATGCCTTGCGCGCCCATGATCACCGCCGTGTTGACGCCGATGACATCGCCGCGCGAATTGACGAGGGGCCCACCCGAGTTGCCGGGATTGAGCGCGGCGTCCGTCTGAATCACGTCGCCGATCAGTTGCCCGCTCTGCGCACGCAGCGAGCGCCCGACTGCGCTGACGATGCCGGCAGTCACGGTCGAACTCGAAGCCGAAGGGGTTGCCGATGGCAACGGCCACCTGGCCGGGCTTCACCCTTTTGGAGTTGCCGAGCCGCACCGCCGGCAGCCGGTCGGTTGTTTCTGCGCGCAGCACCGCGATATCCGTATCGGCGTCGCGTCCGAGCACGCGCGCCGGCACATGACGGCCATCGGCGAGTGCAAGCTCGATGGCGCTTGCATGTTCCACGACGTGATTGTTCGTCAGGACCAGGCCGTCGGAGGAGAGAATGCTGCCCGAGCCCGAACCCTGTCCTACCTGGCCCTGGCGACCGTTGCCGCGAACGCGCACGTGCACGACGGAAGGAGACACCCGCTCCACCACGCCAATGATGGCGTGCGAGTAAGCGTCGAGAAGCTCTTCGTCGTCTTCCCGGCTTGGCTCCTGGGAAGCTTCGCTCGCGGTCCTTGCCCCAAAGCTGCATGTCGAATGATCTCCATCCCGGCCCCGTCTGACCGGACGGAGCCGAGGACCGCATATATGGGATCGACACCCCGTCCAGGGGAGAGGGACACCGGAGCCGCGGATCGTGGCTGCCGTCTGGAGCACGCCAATCCGCGGCCTCGCAGACAATTCTACGCCAGTGAACAGAGGGTTGCAGCGCTCGATTTGTCGTGGACCGGCGCCTCCTCGACATTGAGCGATTTTACGACGCCGTTCTCGACGATCATGGAATAGCGCCTGGAACGCACGCCCATGCCGCGCGCGAAAAGATCGACATCCAAGCCGATCTTCTTGGCGAACTCGGCGCTGCCATCGGCGAGCATCAGAATCTTGCCTGTCGCTCCCGACTCCTCGGCCCAGTGGCTGAGCACGAAGATGTCGTTGGTGGATGTGCAGGCGATGACATCGAAGCCCTTGGCTTTCAGCTGCTCGTAGTTCTGGACGTAGCCCGGCAGGTGCTGCTTGTGACAGGTCGGCGTAAAGGCGCCGGGCACGGCAAACAGGGCAACCTTCTTGCCTGCGAACACTTCGTCGGTCTTCATTTCCTTGGGTGCCCCGTCCGGACCCATCGTCCTGAACGTGGTCTCGGGCAAGCGGTCACCAACCTTGATCGCCATTGCTCATCCTCTCGATGCAAGTAAACACGGGTTCGGCGCATGAGCGCCGTTTACGGCCCCAACTTAAGGGCTGCGTTCACGCAAGCCAAGCAGGAGTGCTCAGGGGACCGTCCAGCGCGTTTCAGTCGCGCCCCCTTCATCCACCAAGGTCAGCGTCAGGGTCTTGCCTTCCAAATCCTGGAGTAACGAGGGCGAAAGCTCGGAAACAAAGCGCACTACGTCGCTTCTGCTACCCGGCGCCCTCTTAGCCATCGGCACGTAGAGCCCATCGGGAGCCTCCACGAAAACGTCCGCCTTCGCGCCGTTCTTGTAAATGCCTTCGATTTCCAGAACCGGCGCCGCGTCCGAGCCGGCGACACGCACTCTCTTGAGTTCGGGATCGTTCATGCGCCGGCCATGATGCCGCTTCGGCACGCTGTCGAGAGCTCCGGCGAGCGATGGCGCCAGTGTCCCCGCCTTGCCCGGCAGCAGCTCAAGGGTGAAAGTCTGGGTCGCCGGGATGCAGATGTCGCGGCAGATGCCGAATTCCAGCGAAAGCTTGAGGCCCACCGGCGCGCTCGTGTCTTTCGGCGTGATCGCGATGGGAAAAAGCACCGTCCCCTTGTAGCCAATCGCTTCGCCGCCGGCTTCTTTCATCCTGACGGGCGCGGGGTAGAGGACGTTTGCTTTCTCCAGATTGGTCGAGCCAGTCCATTCGAAAGTGGGAGGCACGCCGGAATCGCCGGGCATGCGCCAATAGGTCTTCCAGCCGTCATCAAGCGCAACCTCGAGCCCTGCCAGATAGTGGGCCTCGCCGGCTTTCCAGCGCGTCGCCCACAAGCCGCACCCGCGCGGCGTGTATCTGGACCCAGGGTGTAGCATTGGTCACCTGGTCGGCCTTCACGCCATGCGCGAACGTTGCCAGACCCGCCGCCAGCCAGGGCCGCGCAAAGGGTTCGCAACAAAACCGATCGATTTGCCATGTTGCCGCGCATCCTATGGAATTGTGAGCCCCGCACAATTCACCAGTCCTCGATCAGGCGTTATTCATCATCGCCCGACCACTTCCACGCGCCGCGTCAAGGCGTTAGTGTTCCCGCATGCGCATTCGCCGAAAGAAACGCAAAGCGGGCAACGAAAGCTTCCTCGACGGGCAGTTCCTGATCGCCATGCCTGTGATGACCGACAAACGCTTCGCCCGCTCGGTCATTTACATGTGCGCGCATTCTGCCCAGGGCGCCATGGGTCTTATCGTGAACCAGCGCGCCTCGCACGTAAACTTTTCGCAGCTCCTCGGACAGTTGAGCATTTCTTCTGATGACGTCGGCAGCGGACCCGCCGATTGATATCGACGTCCACGTTGGCGGACCGGTGGAGACGGGACGCGGCTTCGTGCTGCACAGCTCCGACTATTTCGCTGCGGATTCGACGTTGGCGATCGACGACGGCGTATCGCTCACCGCAACTGTCGACATTTTGAAGGCCATCGCCGGCGGCAGCGGGCCCGATCGGGCGATCCTGGCGCTCGGTTACGCGGGCTGGCGCCCTGGCCAGTTGGAGAGCGAGATCCAGGCCAACGGATGGCTCCACTGTCCGCCCGACCTCGACCTCCTTTTCGATCGCGATATCGACCAGAAATACGACCGCGCACTTTCGAAGATCGGCATCGATCTCTCCCACCTCGTGAGCGATGCCGGGCACGCCTAGGTGGGCGTGCTCGTTGGCGTCCCCGGCAAATCCTCGTCCTCCGCCGAGCCGTTCCCGGCCAGCTTTGCCAAGCTTGCCCTGATGGCTGGAGGCAGCTTGGAAAGGTCCGGTCCCGGTCCTCGCGGCACAGTCGGCCGCGGCGTGGGGGCGGAGCTGCGGCGCGTGGTGCAGGTGGCGGTTGCTCACCGGCAGTGCGACGCTGCCCCGGCGGAATTGGTGGTGGCGCTGATGCCAGCCTTGCTCCGCCATTGGCTGGGGCAGGACGGGGCGGCCTTCCGGCAGTCGATAAAGGCGGCGGCGCGCTCACCTCCTCAGGGGCGAGCCGCAGCGGCGATGGCTGGAAGCCCGGCTGAGGGGTAGCCGGAAGAGCCGGTGGGGGTCCCCCGGGCAAGCGCGGCGGAGCCGCACGCCCCGACCCATTTGCGGCGACACCCGGTACGGGTGGCTTCGGAGGGCCAGCCCGTCGCTGGGGCGGCATCGGGCCGGACGGTCTCGGACCCGGCGGCGCAAAGCCGTTGCGGACCGGCGGCGGGGCGGCTGGACCGTTCACGGCAGGAGTAGGTGAAGGCGCCGGCATCGCTGCGACTTCTGCACGGGCGCGGGCGCGCTGCCGGAAGAGCACGCTCTTCTTGATTCGCCGCTCGGCACGGCGCACCACCTTCAAAAGCTGCACCACATCGCGCTCGGACATTGGCTCGCCGTAGTAGAAACCTTGACCGAACTCGCAGCCGATCGACCGCAGGAAGGCGACGTCGTCCTCGGCCTCGACGCCTTCCGCGACCACCTTCTTGCCGAGTTCGTGAGCCAGGGCGACGATCGAGCGCAAAACGGTGGCACCGGTCCCGTTCTGCCCGCGCGCCTGGACGAAGGCGGAGTCGATCTTGATGGTGTCGAAGGAAAATTGGTTCAGATACGAGAGGGACGAATAGCCCGTCCCGAAGTCGTCGATCGACAGTCCCGCGCCCGCGGCGGCAAGCTGCTCCAACACCGCGATGGCCCGCTCGGGGTTTTCCATCGCCAGCCATTCCGGAATCTCGAGCCGCAACGAGCCTTTGGCAAGAACGGCGCGACTCAGGATATGGCGCACCTCGTTGATCAGTTCCGGCCGGAAGAGCTGCCGGCTCGACACATTGATGCTGACGAACAACGGCTGATCGGCACGCGGCAGCTCGCGCTGCCAGCGCTGCGTCTCACGCGCAGCCCGCGACAGAGCGAATGACCCGAGATTGACGATAAGGTCGGACTCTTCAGCCACCGGCACGAAGTCCGCCGGATTGAGCGTTCCCAGGCGCGGATGATCCCAGCGCAGCAGCGCCTCGAAGCCCGCCAGCGTCTCGGTCGGAAGGTAGAAGATCGGTTGATAGACGAGCTTGAGCTGCTTCTTCTCGACCGCGTCGCGCAGCTCGCCCTCGAGCGACAGGCGGCCCTCCTTGTCGGAGCGCATCTCGGCGCTGAAGATCTCGATGCGATCCGCACCGGAGCGCTTGGCGCGATACATGGCGATCTCGGCCTCGCGCAGCAGTTCCGCCGGGTCTTCATCCGGCCCATCGTAGATGGAGATGCCGATCGAGGCGGTCAGCACCATCTCCTGGCCCGCTATCGTGATCGGTGAGCGCACCGAGCGCCTGACCTGCTCCGCCAGCATGGCGAGTTCGCGCGGATCGGTCTGGCTCAGCAGAAGCAGCGCGAACTGATCCGCCCCGATGCGGGCCAGCGTGTCCTGCGGACCGAGGTTCCGGCCAAGCCGGCGCGCAAGGGTCAGCAGGAGACTGTCTCCAACCACGAGGCCAAACGCCTTGTTGGAAGCCTTGAACTTGTCGATGTCGATGAACAGCAGCGACGGGCGGATCAGCGGCTCCAGCGTTGCCCGCTTGGCGGCAATCGCCAGCCGGTCGAGGAACAGCTCGCGGTTGGGCAATCCGGTCAGGCTGTCGTGCACCGCATTGTGCAGCAGCCGTTCCTGCGAGCGCTTGCCATCCGTCACGTCGCGCAGCAGGCCGACGCAGCGCAAATTGCGCCGGTCGGAGGAGGGCGCGCTCGCCGCCTCGAGTTCGAGCCAGCGGTAGGAGTTATCGATATGGCGGATGCGAAACTCGATGCGCATCTCGCCGCCTGAGCGCTCCTTCATCGACCACAGCAGAAGCTTGAACCGCTCGCGATCGGCGGGATGCATGCGGGCGGCGAAATCATCCGCCTTTACCGACAAGTCGCCCGGCTTGAGCCCGAGCATGGCTTCCACGATCGGACTGACCTTGATCTCATCGCGCCGCCCGTTCCATTCCCACACGGCAGCGCCTGCACCATCCACTGCGAGCGACCGAAGTTGCTGCTCGCCGGGCTGCGTGCCGTACATCGGCTCGCTGCTGCGGAAAGCGAATTGCGTCACCGTGAAGCCGATCAACACGACGATCAGCACCAGCCCTGAGGACAGGCCGAACACCACGAAGTCGCCGGCCAGCCTGCCGAGGAAGGTGGCGCCGGCGCCGAACAGCCACACCAGCAGCAGCGTCCAGGACGGCACCAGGAACAGCGCCCGGTCCTGGCCTCGCAGTGCCAGGAACAGCATTGTGGCCGCACCGACACCTGCAATTCCGACGCTGGAAACGCGTGCGAAAGTTGCCGCCAGCCGCGGATCGATGAAGGCAACGGCCACGAGGACTGCCTGGGCCACCATCCAAAGCACCAGCAGCATGCGCACGAAGCCGTGCCACGTGCGGAGCCTGAGGAACACGTAGAGAAAGACGAGCAGGCTCGCGGCCATCGCCGCCTCCGCGGCGGCACGGTATTGCGCGTTCTCCTCCGGCCGGATGCTGAACAATTTGTGCCAGAAGCCGAAGTCGACGCACAGATAGGCGAGCACGCACCAGGTGAAGACGGCACCCGAAGGGAAGATGGCCTTGTGGTTGGCCGCGAACACCGCCGTGAGGAAGATCGCCAGCAATCCCGTTATTCCCAGCATGATGCCGTGGAACAGCTGCCTGTCTCTGCTGCGCTGCTCGTAGTCGAGTGGGTCCCACAGGATGATGCGCGCGAAGCGGTCGGATGCCAGTTCGGCCACGTAGGTGACGGTCTGGCCGGGCTCGAGCGTGATCCGGAACACGTCGGCCCGATCGCTCCTGATGCGCTCGGGCGCAAAGCCGACCGAATGCGCGATCCTCTCGACCCGCCGGGCGTCGAGGTCGGGCCACACCACGCCCGAGCCTGAGATGCTGTAGCGGTCGACTGCGATCCAGCGCTCGACCTGCTTGTCGGTGGAGTTGCGCAGCGCGAAGGCGAACCAGGCGGGCTTGGTGCCGCGCGTTGACGCGGTTGCCGACCAGCGCTGCGTGATGCCGTCGCGCCCTGGCGCGGTCTCGACGGTTATCTGCTCCTGTGGCTCGTAGAGTTCGCCCAGGGTGGAGATATCGAGCCGCTCTGTTTCGTTGGTTACCTCGATGGCCTCGAACGCGGCGCCCGCGGGAGCGGAAGCCAAAGGCAGATAAGACAGAAGGGCGAGCAGGATCGCCAGCACGCGAAGTGCGCGCTCGCATCCAGGTCCGCGCGTTCTCGGCTCAGGCCCGCGCATCAGGTGCTCGCTGCGCCGGAGGCAGGTCGTCGTGCAACAAGGCGTACAGATCGTGATCCTGCCACTCGCCGTCGATCTTCAGGTAGCGGCGCGCCCGCCCCTCTCTTGCGAAGCCGACCTTCTCCAGTACGCGGGCGGAAGCAGCGTTGCTGGGGAGGCACGCAGCCTCCAGCCTGTTCAGACCCAACGGACCGAACGCGAAGCGGAGCGTCGCCCGCACGGCGTCCGTCATCAGGCCCTGCCCGATATGCGGCAGGCCGATCCAGTAGCCGAGAGAGGCGGCCTGGGCCACGCCGCGCCTGACGTTGCTGATATTGAGACCGCCCACCAGTTGCGCATCGGTCTCCCTGAAGATCAGGTAGGCGTAGCCATGGTCATCGCGCATCTCGCGCTGGAACTGGCGCAGCCGCCGACGGTAGCAGGAACGCGTCAGCTCATCGCGCGCCCACTTCGGCTCCCACGGCGTCAGGTGTTGGCGGCTGAGCGCGCGCAGCTCGGCCCATGCGGCGTAATCGTGCATGGCGGGCTGGCGCAGAAACACGCGCGCGCCGCGGATCTCCGCTTCGCGATCACCGTGAGTAACCCTGAGAAACGCCATGCGTCACCCTGCACCCGCTCGCCCGTCACGAGGCTCTCGCAACCTTATCCTCCCGCGCCAGGGTCTCGGCCATCTTCGCGTACCCTGCACTCTTGCGCCCGGCACCCACAACCACAACCGTCGGATTGGATGCAGTTATCAACTTGGCGGCCAGCACCCGCACCATCTCGGGCGTGACGGCATCGATGCGCCCGATGACCTCCTCGGTCTCGATCAGACGGTCGAAGAGCAAAAGCTGACGCGCCTGGTATTCGGCCCGAGCCGACGAACTTTCCAGCCCCATGAGCATCCCCGCCTTCATCTGTGCCTTGGCACGCGCCACCTCGGCCTCCGCGGGCGCTTCGGTGGCTGCGCGCCGCAGCTCGGCCGTGACCACCTCGATCAGCTTCTCGATCATCTGCTGCCCCGTCGACGCATGCATGGCAAAGACGCCCGAATCGGCGAGCGCCCAGAAGCTGGAGTAGATCGAGTAGCAAAGGCCACGGCGCTCTCTCACCTCCTGGAACAATCGCGACGACATCCCGCCGCCAAACAGAGAGGAGAAGACCTGCGCGGTGTAATAATCCGGCTGCAGGTACGATGGCCCCTCGAAGGCCATGAGCAAGTGGCTCTGCTCGAACGGCTTGGTCGAGCTGCGCGTGCCACCGACGTAGCGAGCCGGCTCGATTCGCCCCCCTGCGCCGCCATTCATGCCGCCGAATAGGGCCTCAGCGTGGCGCACCAACGCAGCGTGATCGATCTTGCCAGCCGCTGAAAGGATCATGCGCTTGGCCCCGTAGTTGGAGGAGGAGAACGCGCGCAGATCCGCCGGCTGGAATCCCTTCACGCTCTTGGTCGTGCCGAGGATGGGCCGGCCTACGGCTTGGTCTGGAAAGGAGGCCTCCTGCAGCAGCTCGTAGGCGATCTCGTCAGGGCTGTCCCGCGTGGCGGCGATCTCCTGCAGGATCACTTCGCGCTCGCGCTCCAACTCCTCCTGCTGGTGACGCGGCCTTTGCAGGATGTCCGCCAGGATATCGAGCGCAAGGCGGACATCGCCGGCGAGAGCGCGCGAGAAATAGGAGGTCATCTCCAGGCTGGTGGCCGCATTGAGTTCGGCGCCGACCGCCTCGATCTGCTCGGCGATGTCCCTGGCGCTGCGCGTTTCCGTGCCCTTGAACGCCATGTGCTCGAGCAGGTGCGAGATACCCTGCTCGTTGACCGTCTCGTGCCGCGCGCCGACGCCGATCCACACACCCATGGAGATCGTCTCCAGGTGGGGCATGTGGTGCGACACGACCCGCAAGCCATTCGGCAACTCGGTGTAGTTTCTGCTCATCACGCTCCCTTCGCCGCTGTTGCGGCTTGCTGGACGAAACGCTGCACGGCGGCGAGATCGTTGGCCAGCACCGTGATGCGCTCCTTGTCGGTCATCAGAGATTCCAGGCCCGTCGGCAGCGCGGGGCGCTCGCCCGTGATCGCTGCTCAGGGTCTCGGGGAACTTTGCTGGGTGAGCGGTCGCCAGCACCACACGCGGTGCGTTCGTATCGATTTTCGCCTTGTCGAGCGCAACGACCCCACAAGCGGTGTGCGGATCGAGGACATAGCCGCTGCGCGCCTTGACCTCCGCAATGCGCTTGGCGACCTCGGGCATCGTCGCGGCACCGGCTGCGAAGTCCCGGCGCATGAACTCCAGAGCCAGCCTTCGGGAAGCTCGAACCGGCCCGACTGTCTTCAACGCGCCCATGCGGGCGCGCACCTCGGCCGGGTCACGCTCGACAGACTCGAAGAGATAGCGCTCGAAGTTGGAGGACACCTGGATGTCCATCGACGGCGATGTCGTCGTCACCACGTCGCGCAGCTCGTAGGCGCCGGACCGGTAGGTTCGCTCCAGGATGTCGTTCTCGTTGGTGGCGATCACGAGACCGGCGACCGGCAACCCCATACGCTTGGCGGCATAACCGGCAAAGATGTCGCCGAAGTTTCCTGTCGGCACCGAGAACGTGACGGCCCGATTTGGCGCGCCGAGCGCCGAGGCGGCGGCGAAGTAGTAGGTGATCTGCGCCACCACGCGGGCCCAGTTGATGGAGTTGACGCCGGCGAGCCGCACGCGGTCGCGGAAGGCGAGGTCATTGAACATGGCCTTCACGAGCGCCTGGCAGTCGTCGAACGTGCCCTCGATGGCCACCGCGTGCACGTTCGGCTCCGTGGCGGTCGTGATCATGCGCCGCTGCACGTCTGAGATGCGTCCGTTCGGGAAAAGGACCACGGCCTGCACGCGCTCGCTGCCGCGGAAAGCCTCGACCGCGGCGCCGCCCGTGTCGCCTGAGGTCGCGCACACGACGACCACATGCTCGCTTGCGCGCGGCCAGCACGCGATCCATGAGGCGGGCGAGCAGCTGCATCGCCACGTCCTTGAACGCGAGGGTGGGGCCATGAAACAGCTCCAGCACCCAATCGTTGCGGTCGAAGCTGGACGAGAGGCGTCACGGCCGGATGGCGGAAACGGGCATAGGCGGCGCGCGTCAGCTCGGCCAGTTCATCGCGCGGGATGGCGCCTCCGGCGAACAGCTCGAGGACCTTGGCCGCGATCGCATGGAACGGGGTGTGTGCGAATTCCGCAATCGCCGCAGCGTCGATGCGCGGCCATGCCTTCGGCACGTAAAGGCCGCCGTCGCGGGCAAGGCCGGCGAGCAAGGCGTCTTCGAAGCCCAGCTGCGGAGCTTCGCCTCTGGTGCTGACGTAGCGCACGGGACCCGACTTTCGCGCTTGGGAGGGCTGAGGACGGCTCACCCTAGGACCCAAGCTGGGGCCAAACAAGGCATCCGGCACGCTATGCGAGGATAACCTTGAGCCCGGGCTTGAAACCTACCCGGCGGACCGCAAACGATTGACCACAAAGGAAAAATAGACCGCCGTCAAAGCCAGCGCCAGGCCGTACCAGGTGAGCGCATACTCCAGGTGACGGTTGGGGAGCGCGATACGGGTTACGCCGCCCTTGGGCAGGCCTCCGGGGGGTTCGGGCCGCGCATCGGCGTCGATCGCCAACGGCGCGGATTTCACCGGCTGGGAGAAGGCCGAGGCCGTCATTGCCGGGAGCTCCGGCCAATACCAGATGTTTCCCGCCGCATTGTTCTCCGGCGCGAAGCGCGGCCGATCCTGCTGCACCCGGATGAGCCCGGCGACGTGTTGATCGCCTTCCACCTGACCTGGACGTCTTTTGGCGGGCTCCTTCATCGCGTCGGGAACCGCGCCGCGATTGATCCAGACAATGCGGCCGTCCGTCAGCTCGAGCGGGGCGTAGACATGCCACGCGAGCCCGCTCGGTGCCGGCGAATAGAGATAGCGTTCCTTCTCATGGTGGAAGCGCCCCGAAGCGATCACGTGCAGATACTCGATGTCCTCACCCGCGCGCAGCCGGCGCTCGGCCTCGCTCAGCGGTACAGGAAGGGCATTCACTCTGGCCGCTATCTTCGCCAGCAGGTCCTCTTTCCACCGCTTGCGTTCGAGCTGCCATGTACCGAAGCCGATCAGCACGGCAAGCCCGGCCAACGCGAGAACTGTCGGCAAAACCAGCCGCGCTTGCTGCAGGCGCTTCAGCATGGCGCTCAATCGATCCCGAGCCGGCCCTCGCCGGCCTTGTGCTTGAACTGCAGGGCAATCAGCGTCGCCTTCAGCAGGCGCAGCAAACCGAAGGCCAGCAGCGGCGTGGCCACTCCCCACAGCCCGACATGCACCCACACCGGCGGGTGCAGCCTGAATTCCACGAGCAACGCCCCGCCGAGCACCAGGAAGCCCAGGATGAGGATCGCGAAGACGGCCGGCCCGTCGCCCGGATCGGCGAACGCGAAGTTCAGCCCACAGTGATCGCAGGTCTCGCGCAGCGTCAAGCCGCGGCGGAACAGGGAGCCCTCGCCGCAGCGCGGACATCGCGCGCGAAGCCCGGCAATAAATGCGGACGCCAATGATATGTCAGCCATGTCAGGCTCCGAAAGCTTCCCGGCCTGACCGCTCAATAGGCGGCGCTGCCGGCGCGAAGCTCCGGCACCCGCTCGCCCCGGCTCCCGTCAATGCGCGAGAGGCGTACCTGCGCCGATGACGTAGATGCAGGCGAAGAGGAACAGCCAGACTACGTCAACAAAGTGCCAGTACCAGGCCGCCGCCTCAAAGCCGAAGTGCTGCTTCGGCGTGAAGTGGCCGGCCAAGGCTCGGAACAGGCACACGGTCAGGAACAAGGTGCCGATGATGACGTGCGCACCATGGAATCCCGTCGCCATGAAGAACGTCGAGCCGTAGATGTGGCCTGCAAAATTGAAGCCCGCGTGCACGTACTCGTAGGCCTGACACGCCGTGAACAGCACGCCGAGAATGATGGTGAGGACCAGGCCCCACACCAGGCCCTTGCGGTTGTTCTCCAGCAGCGCGTGGTGCGCCCACGTCACCGTCGTGCCGGACGTAAGCAGGATCAGCGTGTTGACGAGCGGGAGGCCCCACGGGTCGAAAGTGCCGTGGAAATGGTCACTCACCTTGGGGGGCCAGTGTCCGCCGGTGAGCGCGTTGCGCTCGACCATGCCGATGATCTCGTTGCTCTGGCTGATGGTGCCATCGGGAGCCACGATGTCGAGGGCATGGATGCCGGCCGGGAACAGGGCTGCATCGAAGTAGGCCCAGAACCAAGCAACGAAAAACATCACCTCCGAGGCGATGAACATGATCATGCCGTAGCGGAGGTGGAGCTGCACGACGGGCGTGTGGTCGCCGCCGTGCGCTTCCTTGATTACGTCGCGCCACCACACGAACATCGTGAGGGCAACGCCGGCAGCGCCCGCGAAGAACAGCCATGACCCGCGCAGGCCGAACAAGCCGGCACCGCTGTTCATCGAGCGCATCCAGACGATCAGTCCGACTGCCATCGCGAAAGCGAACACGGAGCCGACGATCGGCCAGGGGCTCGGATTCACCAGGTGATAGTCGTGATGCTTGGCGTGCGCTTCTGCCATGTCCTGCTCCTGCGGCCCCGCGAGGGGAAGTGATCCCTAATCCTCAGCCCGACTTGTCGCCACCCTTCACCGC
Source organism: uncultured Alphaproteobacteria bacterium (assembly GCA_963782855.1). Classification (GTDB taxonomy): domain Bacteria; phylum Pseudomonadota; class Alphaproteobacteria; order Rhizobiales; family Hyphomicrobiaceae; genus AWTP1-13. The sequence continues at coordinate 184,694 of CAWALW010000006.1, forward strand.
AACGCCGCCGGGATTTGGCGAGGGCACGATGTGGAACGTGTAGGAGAGCGTGATCGTATTGACGTTACGCGCGTCCTTGTCGTTCACGATCTGCGGGTCGACGAAAAAGCTCACCGGAAACTCGACCGACTGGCCCGGCTCCAGCACCTGCTCGGTGAAGCAGAAGCACTGGATCTTGTTGAAGTAGACCGCGGCGATCTCCGGAAAGACGTTGTAGGTCGCGGTGCCCTTAACCTGACGGTCGGAGGTGTTGGTGGCGCGATAGAACGCCAGCATGTTCTCCCCGATCCTGACCTGCATCGTCGTCTGCACGGGCTCGAAGCGCCAGGGAAGTCCCGGCGCCACGTTGCCGTCGAAGCGGATGGTGACCGTCTTTTCGAGAACGGTATCGGGCGCCTTCGTGGCAATGCGCGGGGTGCCGTCGAAGCCGGTGAGCTGGCAGAACATGCGGTACAGGGGGACCGCCGCATAGGCAGCACCCACCATGGCAAAGACAAGAGCGAAGCACCATGCGGCCAGCAGGAGGTGCCGGCGCCGCAAATCCCTGCTGTTCCCATGCTGGTTCATGCCGACCACTTCACGCTGCAGCCAGGCCTCACATCGGCCTGTTCATCACATTGCCACCGAGCCGCGCCAGCGTCGCGATGTAGAAGATGATCACCAGCATCCCCAGCGCCACGGCGATTCCAATCGATCGCATCCGGCGCCGGCGCTCCGTTTCCTTCCGCTCGTGGTCCGCCACGTCGCCTCAACTCCTCTGTCAGCCCGCCCATGCGGCAAGCCCTCGTTCAACTGAGAGCGCCGCAAACAAGGCGAACAGATAGCCGATCGAGAAGCCGAACAGCTGCTTGGCCGCCCGATCCGCCTCGCGGCCCTCGCGTACGCGGTACACCTTCAAGGCCAGTGCCAGGAAGACGCCCCCGAGCGACATCGACGTCAGCGCATAGATCGCGCCGCCGAAGCCCATCAGCGCCGGCAGGATGGCGAGCGGCACCAGGATCGCCGAGTAGATGACGATCTGCTTGCGCGTCTCCGCCTCGCCCGCAACCACCGGCAGCATCGGCACGCCCACCCTCTCGTAGTCGCGCGTGCGATAGAGCGCGAGCGCCCAGAAGTGCGGCGGCGTCCACAGGAAGATGATGAGGAAAAGGACGATGCTTTCCAGGCTCACCGAGCCCGTCGCGGCGGCCCAGCCAATCATGGGCGGGAACGCGCCGGCGGCGCCGCCGATGACGATGTTCTGCGCGGTCCGGCGCTTGAGCCACATCGTATAGACGAAGACGTAGAACGCGATGGTGAGGGCCAGGAGCGCGCCCGCCACCCAGTTCACCAGAAGACCGAGCGTCAGGACCGAGCCGATCGACAGGACGACGCCGAAGGTGAGCGCCTCGTCAGCCGTCACGTAGCCGCGCGGAATCGGACGGCCGGCCGTGCGCTGCATGCGCGCGTCGATATCGGCGTCGTACCACATGTTCAGCGCGCCCGACGCGCCGGCGCCCACGGCGATGCAAAGCAGCGCGATGCGGCGAGAGCGGGATGCAGCCCCGACGGCGCGATCACCATGCCGGTGAAGGCGGTGAACACGACCAGCGACATGACGCGCGGCTTCATCAGCGCGATGAAATCGCCGACGCTGCCGCCGGCGATTGCTGCGGCGTGCAGGCTGCGCGCATTCAACCCTACGTCTGCCATGCCGGACCGTTATCGCTCGCGCCGCGCTCAGTGATGCGCCGTCTCCTCAAGCTTGGGGAGCGTCTCATAGGAGTGGAACGCTGGCGGAGAGGACAGCTTCCATTCAAGCGTGGTGGCGCCGACGCCCCACGGATTGTCGGGCGCACGCTGGCGCGCGAAGAAGTAGGCGTAGAGCATGCTGGTTACGAACACGAGCGTGCCTGCCGCCGTGATGTAGGAGCCCACGGACGACCACCAGTTCCAGTAGGCGAAGGCGTCCGGATAATCGGCGTAGCGCCGCGGCATGCCGGCCAGACCGAGGAAGTGCTGCGGGAAGAACAGCACGTTGGCGCCGATGAAGGTGAGCCAGAAGTGCAGCTTGCCGAGCGCCTCGTTGTACATGTAGCCGCTCATCTTCGGGAACCAGTAGTACCAGCCGGCGAAGATCGCGAACACCGCACCGAGCGACAGCACGTAGTGGAAGTGCGCCACGACGTAGTAGGTGTCGTGCATTGCACGGTCGACACCGGCATTCGCGAGCATGACGCCCGTCACGCCGCCGAGCGTGAACAGAAAGATGAACCCGAGCGCCCACAGCATCGGCACGCGGAACTGAATCGACCCGCCCCACATGGTGGCAATCCAGGAGAATATCTTCACGCCCGTCGGCACCGCGATCACCATGGTGGCGAACACGAAGTAGGCCTGCGCGTCGACGCCCATGCCGGACGTGTACATGTGGTGCGCCCACACGATGAAGCCGATGACGCCGATAGCAACCATCGCATAGGCCATGCCGAGATAGCCGAAAATCGGCTTCTTGGAGAACGTCGACACCACGTGGCTGATCATGCCGAAGCCGGGCAGGATCAGGATGTAAACCTCCGGGTGGCCGAAGAACCAGAACAGGTGCTGGTAGAGTATCGGATCGCCGCCACCGGCCGCGTTGAAGAATGTCGTGCCGAAATTGCGGTCGGTCAGCAGCATGGTGATGGCACCCGCCAGAACCGGCAGCGACAGCAGCAGCAGGAAGGCCGTAACCAGCACGCTCCACACGAACAGCGGCATCTTGTGCAGCGTCATGCCAGGCGCGCGCATATTGAAGATGGTGGTGATGAAGTTGATAGCCCCGAGGATGGAGGACGCACCCGCCAAGTGCAGCGACAGGATCGCGAAGTCCATCGCGGGCCCTGGATGCCCACTCGTGGAGAGAGGTGCATAGATCGTCCAACCGCCCCCGACACCCGTTCATGTTCGAGGGGCCCTCGACGAACATCGACGTGATGAGCAGCGCGAACGAGGCCGGCAGCAGCCAGAAGGAGATGTTGTTCATGCGCGGGAAGGCCATGTCCGGCGCGCCGATCTGCAGCGGGACGAACCAGTTGCCGAACCCGCCGATCATGGCCGGCATCACCATGAAGAACACCATGATGAGGCCGTGACCTGTGACGAACACGTTGAAGCCGTGGCCGTTGGCGAAATACTGCAGGCCGGGCTCCTGCAGCTCCATGCGCATCACGACCGACAGGAAGCCGCCAATGAGCCCGCCCATGATGGCGAACAGCAAATAGAGCGTGCCGATGTCCTTGTGGTTGGTCGAGAACAGCCACCGCGGCACGAACGAGGGCGTGTCGTGGTCATAGCCATGGTGGTCGTGTGCAGCGTGAGTTGGGCTGGCCATTTGCTGTCTACCTTGAAGCTTCGCTCTTGCTTTGCTGCGCTCTTCTTTTCAGTTCTCTATCGCGATGCCGTCTTGTTCTGGCCGATGTGATCCTTCGCGACCTGCAGGATGATCTCGCGCACGCGCTTGCGGTCGCGCTTCTTGGTGGCATCCACCCAATCGTTGAAGACCTGATCCTTCACGACCCGCATCGCAATCGGCATGAAGGCGTGATCCTTGCCGCACAGTTCCGAGCACTGGCCGAAGTAGATGCCTTCCTTCGTCGCCTTGAACCAAGTTGCCGTAATGCGCCCGGGCACGGCGTCCATCTTCGATCCGAAGGAAGGAATGGTCCAGGAATGGATCACGTCTGTAGAGGTTGCGAGGACGTGCACCACCTTGTTGACCGGCACCAAAACCTCGTTGTCGACGGCCAGGTTGCGCGGCACCTGGTTGGCCGGCATGCCGGCCTTGATGACAGCTTCACGCTCGTCATCCTGCAGCATCACCGAATCGACGCTGATCTTCTGGTCGGGGTATTCGTGCGTCCAGTTCCAGGCGTGGCCGACCGCCTTGATGGTGAGATCCGGCGGCGGATAGGTGTACTGGGCGTAGAGCAGCTTGAACGAAGGGATGGCAATCACGACCAGGATCAGGACCGGGACGACGGTCCAGAGCACCTCCAGCGTCGTGTTGTGGGTCGTCTTGGTGGGCACCGGATTGCGCTTCTCGCTGAAGCGCCACATCACGTAGAGCAGAAGCAGCATTACGAAGATCGTGATCAAGAAGATGATCACGTTGACGAAGTCATGGACCCAGTGAATTTCCTCGGCGATCGGCGTCACCGCTTCCTGGAAGGTGAGCTGCTTCGGCGATGGCTGCCCAGAGCCCGCATGGGCCGAGGCCGCAAGAAGGGAGAAGCCGCCGGCGGCGAGCAACGAATTGACGGCCTGCCAAAGGCGCTTGCTCATCATGCAGTCGGCTCCCTAGATCACCGGTTGCTCGCAGCGAACGCGGCCACGCTGGGCGCCACCTGCCCGTGCGACCGCTGCGGCCATGACCATACCCTAGCTTAGCTACCGAACAGAACCTGTCGCCTGGCCCCAGGGGCAAGTTTTTCGACAGGGAGGCGGACTTCCATTCGCCTCACGGACGTGCCGTCCGCTCTCACTTAAAATCCGCCCCTCAAAGCACCAAACACAATGGCCGTTTGCTACTCAAGTGCGCGTCGCTGCGGCATTTCCACGCGTGAAAGTTGGACCGGCAGTCACAGGACCCTGGTTGCGAGAATGCTGATCGCGCCGCAAGGACCGCCTATCGCCGCTCCGGGTCCCATTTTGGCCGGAATCATCGCTGAGATCACGATTGTCGTTAAGGTGCCCCCTGCGAGTCGTTTGCTGTGAACAAGCGCGGCCCTGCCCTCGGGACGCCGTAGCTAGGGACCGCCGAAGCGGATGCCGTTGTCCTTCATAACTCGTACTTGGCGGTCCTCCGGTGCCCGGCGCCTCGCGCAATGCGCGCTTGCGGGCATACTGCTGCTTCTGCTGTTGCCCGTTACGCCCTCGCAAACGCAGACGCTGGAGGGCGGCACGGTGAAGTCGCAGCACGGGGACTGGCAGATCGTTTGCAAAGGTCCGCCGCCCGGCGCCAAGAACGATGTGTGCGCGATCGTGCAGAGCGTGACGGCAGAGGATCGCAACAACGTCGGGCTTACCGTCTATTTCCAGCGCTTTTCCGATGGCCGCAGGGTGTTGCGGGTGTTCGCCCCGCTCGGCGTTCTGCTCCCGCCGGGCCTCGGCCTGAAGATCGACAACAGGGACGTCGGGCACGCGCCGTTCGTGCGGTGCAACACCTTCGCCTGCTACGCGCAGGTGGTGCTGGAAGACCCGCTGCTCGAGCAGTTCAAGAACGGCAAGCAGGCGGTGTTCATCATCTTCCAGAGCGAGGAAGCCGGCATCGGCATCCCGATTTCGCTCGCCGGTTTCAGTCAGGCACTCGGCGGGTTGCGCTGACCGATTCGGCAAAGCTAGGATTTTCCGCGAGCCACCTCATCAATGGTCTCGAGCAGGAGAGCGATGTCCTCCGGCCGCGACAGCCGGTGCTCGCCGTCAGGAACGGCGGCAACGCGGGCCCAGTCGCCGCCAAGGTGGGCGACGAGATCGAGCGTGTGCTCCCAGGGGACGTCGGGGTCCTGCAGACCGTGGAGTATGTGGACCGGCCTACCCGGATCGAGCGGCTCTGATCCGATCAGGTGGCGGCGGCCATCCTCGATGAAGGCGCGGGTGATGGGGTATGGGCCGTCACCATAGCGCGAAGGGCGAAGATAGACGCCATTCTCCTCGATTTCCTTGCGGGCCGATGACGGCAGGTTCTGCCACATGAGTTCGGCCATATCCCAGGCCGGCGCGATGAGCACCAAAGCCTTGATGCGAGCGGCCTCTTGCGGCGCTTGGGCGAGCAGTTCCCGAAGGAGCAGGAGTGCAAGATAGCCGCCCATGCTCGATCCGATTATCACCTGAGGACCGCGCGTAAGGCTGGTGAAAGCCGCTTGCGTCTCCTCCAGCCAGCGGCTCACCGTGCCGTCCTCGAACGCGCCATCGGACTGGCCATGGCCGGAGTAGTCAAAGCGCAGGCATGCGAAACCTTGCTGCCCGGCCCACTCCGCAACGGCCGAGGCCTTGGTGCTCGTCATCTCCGATTTCAAGCCACACAGCCACACCAGACCGGGTTTGCCCTCGCTTGCTGCTGGGGCCTGCAGATAGGCGATGCGCCGGCGATCGGACCCGGAGCCAACGTCGAGGAATTGCGGACCTGCGTCGGCCATCTTATGTAGTCCCACTTCAGCCGGGGCGAGGGCACGTGCCGAACGGCCGGACGACCATACTGCAAATCATCCCTGAGCTCGATGCCGGCGGCGCGGAGCTCTCCGTCGTGGAGGTGGCAGCGGCCATCACGCGCGCTGGTGGTCGTGCGCTCGTGCTGGCCGAACCGGGTGGGCGGCTCGCAAGCAACGTCGAGGCCGCGGGCGGAGAAGTGGTGCCCTTCCCTGCCTCCAGCAAGAACCCGATGCGCATCCTTGCAAATGCGGCGAGCCTAGCCCGGCTGGCAACACGGGAGGGGGTGCACCTCATTCACGCACGCAGCCGCGCACCGGCCTGGAGCGCCTTGATGGCCGCCCGGCGTGCGCGCTTACCGTTCGTGACCACCTATCACGGCGCCTATAACGAGACGAACCCGCTGAAGCGCGCCTACAACAGCGTTATGGCGCGCGGCGATGTCGTCATCGCCAACTCGCTCTACACGGCGCGCCTGATCGTCGATCGCTACGACACGCCGCCGGAGCGCATCACGGTCATCCATCGCGGCGTCGATGCGGAAACCTTCGACCGGGCCCGCATCGGGGATGATCGAATTGCGGCTCTGCGCGCGAGCTGGGGCGTTGGCGCGGGCGACCCGATCATACTGCAAGCCGCGCGCCTGACACGCTGGAAGGGACAGGGCGTGCTGATCGATGCCATCGCCAGGCTGCACACCCGCGGGGCCTTGCGAAACGCGGTCCTCGTGCTGGCCGGCGACGCGCAAGGTCGCGACGCCTATGAAGCCGAGCTGAGAGCCCAGGCTGCCGGACTGGGATTGGAATCGCACGTGCGCTTTGCGGGTCACGTAAAGGACATGCCCGCCGCGTTCGCCGCCGCGCAGGTTGCGGTCATCGCCTCCATCGAGCCCGAGGCCTTCGGCAGAACAGCCATCGAAGCCGCTGCGGTTGCCTGCCCGGTGATCGCGACCAACATCGGCGCGCCGCCCGAAACCGTACTGGCGCAACCTGCTGTGGCGGCTCAAGAAAGAACCGGATGGCTGGTGCCGCCGAGCGATCCGGAGATGCTGGCGGCGGCGCTGGCCGAAGCGCTGACACTCCCACCGCGGGAACGCGCAGCCTTAGGAGAACGGGCGCGCCGGCACGTGCTCACCAATTTCACGACGGGAAGCCTGCAGCGGCGCACCCTTGCCGTCTACGACCGGCTGCTCGGCACCGCGATGGAGGCTACCTTCAGTTCCAGCACGGGGTAACACATTTCACTAACGGCAAGGCCCCAACGACCTTGACTTGGAACCCCTTCCAACCGATTCTCATTGAGCTTTCGCCGCTCGACAGTGAACGCACGAGAGCAATCACGTTGTCGCAACAACCCATGGAGAGTGCAACATACGTCGTCCAATGAGGGGTGCACCCGAGCGTGCACCGAGCGGTCCGCGAATGAATGAAGACATTCGCGTACCCGAAGTTCGATTGATCGATCATACAGGCCAGAATGTTGGCGTCGTTGCGACGTCGGATGCCATGGCCCGGGCTACGGAGGCGGGGCTGGACCTGGTGGAGATTTCTCCCGACTCCAACCCACCCGTTGCCAAGATCCTCGACTACGGCAAGTACAAGTACCAGGAGCAGAAGAAGGCTGCCGAAGCGCGCAAGCGCCAGAAGATCGTCGAGATCAAAGAGATCAAGATGCGCCCGAGCATCGACGATCACGACTATGACGTGAAGATGCGCTCGATTAAGCGTTTCTTCGACGAGGGCGACAAGGTCAAGGTGACCCTCCGCTTCCGGGGACGCGAGATGTCCCATCAGGAGCTGGGCTGGCAGGTACTCCAGCGCGTCAAGACCGACATAGAACCGATAGCCAAGGTCGAGTCGGAGCCACGCATGGAAGGCCGCCAGATGGTCATGGTCCTGGCGCCACGCTAGCAAAGTGACGCCGGTCAGCCCGGCGTCCCCTTGCATACAGCGCCTCTACACTCTAAAGACACGCCGTCTAAGCCGCCCGGCGGGGCATGCCGTGGCGGGCTTTCTTGCTTGAAACAACAGCTTGCGGATTGCCTGCGAGCGACAAGGAGTAAGCCAAATGCCCAAGTTGAAGACCAAGAGCGGCGCCAAGAAGCGCTTCAAGATCACCGGCACGGGCAAAGTCATGGCCGCGGCGCAAGGTAAGCGTCACGGGATGATCAAGCGGACCCCGAAATTCGTGCGCAACGCGCGGGGGACGATGACGCTGACCGATAGCGACGCCAAGATCGTCAAGAAGTACATGCCCTACCACCGCTGACCGGCGACTGAAACGCATTTCCTGAAGGGAGTATCCCATGGCACGCGTAAAGCGCGGCGTCACCGCGCATGCCAAGCACAAGAAGGTTTTGAAGAAGGCGAAGGGCTATTACGGCCGTCGCAAGAATACGATCCGGGTCGCCAAGCAGGCGGTCGAGAAGGCGATGCAGTACGCCTATCGCGACCGCAAGCGCAAGAAGCGCACCTACCGCGCGCTCTGGATCCAGCGCATCAACGCAGCGGTGCGCGAGCACGGGCTGACCTATGGCCGATTTATCGACGGTCTCGGCAAGGCCGGGATCGAGATCGACCGCAAGGTGCTCGCAGACCTCGCGGTGAAGGACGCGGCGGGCTTCAAGGCCCTTTGCGACCAAGCCGCGGCCAAGCTGAAGGCCGCCTAGTCCCTCTGACGGAGCGTCACTTGCCGCGCGCGCAAACCTTGGCGCGCGGACGTGATCGCCGACGACAGGCTACGCAATGGCCGAGACCAATGACCTCGCTGCGCTCGAGCGCAGCCTCCTCGCTGAGATCAAGGATGCGGGGGACCCGGACGCCATAGAGCGGGTGCGCATCTCCGCCCTCGGCAGGAAGGGGCGTGTGCCGGAGCTGATGGCCCAGCTCGGAACGCTGCCGCCGCAGGAGCGGAAGGCCTTCGGCCAGGCCGTGAACGGGCTGAAGGATCGCGTCACGGAAGCCCTGTCGCAACGCAAGGCCGACCTGGAGCAAAGCCAGGTCACCGCGCAGGTCGCAGCCGAGAGCGTGGACGTCACGTTGCCGGTGCGGCTCGGCGCCCTGCAGGACGGACGCATTCACCCTGTCAGCCAGGTGTGGGACGAGATCGCCGAGATCTTCGGCGACATGGGATTCGCCGTCGCCGAAGGGCCGGACATCGAGACGGACGACTACAACTTCACCAAGCTCAACATCCCGCCCGAGCATCCGGCGCGGCAGGAGCACGACACCTTCTATTTCAAGCCGAAGCCGGACGGCTCGCGCCTTCTCCTGCGCACGCACACGAGCCCGGTGCAGATCCGCACGATGCTGGCGCAGAAGCCGCCGATCCGCATCATCGCGCCTGGGCGCGTGTACCGCATCGACAGCGATGCGACCCACACGCCGATGTTCCACCAGATCGAGGCGCTGGTGATCGACGAGGGGACGCACCTCGGTCACCTGAAGTGGTGCATCGAGGAATTCTGCAAGGCGTTCTTCGAGGTTCCGGACTTGCGCGTGAGATTCCGCGCCTCGCATTTCCCCTTCACCGAGCCGTCGATGGAGGTGGACGTCGATTCTGCCGCAATCGGCAAGCCGGGTCAGTGGATGGAAATCCTCGGCAGCGGCATGGTGCACCCCAAGGTCATCGCCAGTTGCGGCCTCGACCCGGAGAAGTACCAGGGCTTCGCCTTCGGCATGGGGCTCGACCGCATCACGATGCTGAAGTACGGCATCCCCGATCTGCGCGACATGTTCGCCGCCGACCTGCGCTGGCTGAAGCACTACGGCTTCCTGCCGCTCGACGTGCCGACGCTGGCGGGAGGGCTGTCGCCGTGAAGTTCACCCTCGCCTGGCTGAAGGACCATCTCGATACGCCGGCGACGGCGCGCGAGATCGCTGACAGGCTTTCATCGATCGGTCTGGAGGTCGAAAGCATCGACGATCCCGGCGAGAAGCTGCAGGCCTTCACGATCGCCAAGGTGCTCGAAGCCAAGCGCCACCCGAACGCGGACCGCCTGCAGGTGTGCAAGGTCGATACCGGAAGCGGCGTCGTGGAGGTCGTGTGCGGCGCGCCCAACGCGCGCGCCGGCATGATCGGCGTGTTCGCGCCGCTCGGCACCTACATTCCCGGCACCAAAATCACGCTCGAGGCGAAGCCCGTTAGGGGCGTCGTCTCCGCGGGCATGCTGGTGTCGGAGAGGGAACTGGAGCTCTCCGACGACCATCAGGGAATCATCGAGCTGGGGGCCGACCAGGCCGCCAACATCGGGAAACGCTACGTCGACACGCTCGGCATGGGCGATCCCGTGCTCGACGTGAAGATCACGCCGAACCGGCCCGACTGCACGGGCGTGCGCGGCATCGCGCGCGACTTGGCTGCCGCCGGGCTCGGCAAGCTGAAGCCGGAGCCACAGCTGAAGGGCGTCGAGGGCAACACTGATTGTCCCGTCGACATCAAGCTCGATTTCCCCAAGGAGCTTGCAGACGCCTGCCCGTGCTTCGCGGGTCGCTACATCAAGGGCGTCAAGAACGGGGATGCGCCTGCCTGGATGCAGCAGCGTCTCAAGGCGGCGGGGTTGCGTCCGATCAATGCGCTGGTGGACGTCACGAACTACATCAGCCTCGACCGCGGCCGGCCCCTCCACGTCTACGATGCCGACAAGCTGAAAGGCGCGATCCGCGCGCGCATGGGCCGCAAGGGCGAGAAGTTTGCCGGGCTCGACGGCAAGACGCACGAGGTCGACGAGACGATGTGCGTGATCGCAGATGATCGCGCCGTGCTCGGCTTCGGCGGCATCCTCGGCGGCGAGGAGACGGGCGTCACCACGGCGACGAACAACATTCTCATCGAGTGCGCCTACTTCGACCCGTTGCGCACCGCCGCCACCGGCCGCAAGGCCGGGGTGCAGAGCGATGCGCGCTATCGGTTCGAACGCGGCGTCGATCCGGCGTTCATCCTTCCGGGCTTGGACCTCGCCACGTCCATGATGCTGCAGGTGGCCGGCGGCGCACCTTCGAAGGCCAGGGTGGCCGGTGCTCCCCCAACACCACAGAACGTCGTTCCGTTCGACTTCGACCGGATCGAGAGGCTCGCGGGCATCGCCGTCCCGGAGGCGGAGGCGCGCGCGACGCTCACCGCGCTGGGCTTCCGGATCGAAGGCGGCGGCGCAAAGGTCAAAGTGACGGCGCCGACGTGGCGCCCCGACATCGACGGGCCGGCCGACCTCGTCGAGGAAGTCGTGCGCATCGCCGGCGTCGACAAGGTGCCGTCGGCACCGATGCCGCGCATGAGCGGCGTCGCCCAGCCGGTGCTGACCGAGACGCAGCAGCGTGTGCGCCGTGCGCGGCGCGCGCTCGCGGGACGCGGACTGGTGGAAGCCATCACCTGGTCGTTCATCGACGAGACGTCGGCGAAGGCCTTCGGCGGCGGTCAGGAATCGCTGGAACTCGCCAACCCCATCTCCAGCGAGATGACGTCGATGCGTCCGAGCCTGCTGCCGGCGCTTCTGGCGGCCGCCCAGCGCAACCGCAATCGAGGCTTTGCCGACATCGGCTTGTTCGAGGTTGGGCAGGCCTATCGCGGGGATTCACCAAAGGATCAGTTCATGGCGGCGTCCGGCGTGCGCGCCGGCGCGATGGATATCACCGGTGCGGGTCGCCACTGGGAAGCGACCCCTGGCAGGGCGGGCGTATTCCAGGCGAAGGCTGACGTTGCGGGGCTGCTCGCAGAACTTGGCTTCGACGCGAGCAAGGCCCAGGTGACACGTGAAGCGCCGGCCTGGTTCCATCCCGGCCGCTCGGCCGCTCTCAAGCTCGGTCCCAAGGTCACGCTCGCCTACTTCGGCGAGATGCATCCGAACGTTCTTCGATCGATGGATCTCGCCGGGCCGGTAGCTGCCTTCGAGGTGTTCATCGATGCCTTGCCGCCCGCGCGCAAGAAGTTGGCGCGGGGCGCCATGGAAGCGATCGATCTCCTGCCGGTGCGGCGCGACTTCGCGTTCGTCGTCGATGCCAAGGTCGCGGCGGCCGACGTTGTCAGGGCCGCTGCCGGCGTCGACAAGAAGCTGATCACGGACGTCAGCGTGTTCGACCTGTTCGAAGGCAAGTCGCTGGGCGAGGGCAAGAAGTCGATCGCGTTGGAAGTCACCTTGCAGCCGCGCGAGAAGACCCTGACCGACCAGGAGATCGACGCGGTCGCGGCGAAGATCATCGCTCAGGTCGAGAAATCGACAGGCGGCAAGATCCGCAACTGACGCTCAGCGAGGCGCATCCCGGACGAGGCTTGTGTGGCGACGGTCGTGAATTGCGTGATCAAGTCCGCGAGTTCCGCCTTGCGCTTCGCGTCAAGCTTCTTGAGGCCTTCGTCAGCCGCTATCGCGGCAACCGTACCGAAGGGGTCGGATTGCAGCTGCTGAAACAGCTTCCCGGTTTCACGCGCGCTCGCAAGCGGATCGGCATCACCCTTCGATCGCGCGCGGTCCTTGCTGCGAATTCGCAACGGTCTCCGACGCCAGTCGCCACGCCAGCATCCCGAATTGCCGGTCGAGGCGATCGGCTCCAGCCAAATTCACTTGCTGTCTTCAGCAAAGGCTGGGAGCCATAGATGCCCTGCAGTTTCAGCAAACCCCATCAGTTCGTTGGGGCTAACTCTGAGGACCTCGCACATCTTGTGAAGCAGCGTGAGGTCGGGCTCGACTTCCGCGCGCTCATAGCGCGTGTACCGGTTTTCTTCGATGCCCAGGGATTTGGCGAAGTATCGGGCGCGAACGTGGCCCCTTTCCGCCCGCAGCTGCCTTTAGGCGCTGCGCGAAACGAACGCGTGCCTCTGGAGCAAGTGCCTTTGCCATGACACTTGCATTTCGCAGATTATCAACAAAAGGTAATCGCTGTAAATGGCATATTGTAAGCATTAATCTTTAATTTAGTAAGAATGACTGGAAACCTATCCGGTTCATTTGCTCCCACCTTCCGCAATTGCGCGTGCCGATGCACTGGCTTCCAATCAGCCGGCCGTGCACTTCGACGGTCGGCCCGGGAGTTTGATCCCGACACGCTCGTGGTGCTAAGCACCGCCCATGACGGACACCAGCCTCATCCGCAACTTCTCCATCATCGCGCACATTGACCACGGCAAGTCGACCTTGTCCGACCGGCTGATCCAGCTGTGCGGCAACGTCTCGGACCGGGAGATGAAGGAGCAGATCCTCGACTCGATGGATATCGAGCGCGAACGCGGCATCACCATCAAGGCTCAGACCGTCCGTCTCGACTACCTGCACACCGACGGCAAGACCTATCAGCTGAACCTGATGGACACGCCGGGGCACGTGGATTTCGCCTACGAGGTCTCGCGCTCGCTCGCCGCCTGCGAAGGCGCCGTGCTGGTTGTGGACGCCACGCAGGGCGTGGAGGCGCAGACGCTCGCCAACGTCTACCAGGCCGTGGAGAACAACCTCGAGATACTCCCAGTCCTCAACAAGGTGGACCTGCCGTCCGCCGACGCGGATCAGGTAAGGCAGCAGATCGAGGACGTGATCGGTCTCGATGCGTCGTTCGCGGTGCCGATTTCCGCCAAGACCGGACAGAACGTGCGCGCGGTGCTCGAGGCGATCGTGGAGCGGCTCCCGCCGCCCAAGGGCGTCCGCAATGTGCCGCTGAAGGCGCTGCTCGTCGACAGCTGGTACGACGCCTATCTCGGCGTCGTGGTGCTGGTCCGGGTGATCGACGGCGCGCTGAAAAAAGGCCAGAAAATCAAGCTGATGTCGTCCGGGTCCACGCACCAGATCGAGCGCGTCGGGCATTTTCCGGCCGAAGCAGGAGATGCTGGAGGAACTCGGTCCCGGCGAGGTGGGCTTCTTCACCGCAGCCATCAAGCAGGTGGCCGACACGCGCGTCGGCGACACGATCACGGATGACAAGCACCCGACCGCCACGGCGCTGCCGGGTTTCAAGCCGGCCCAACCGGTGGTGTTCTGCGGACTGTTCCCGGCCGATGCGGCGCAGTTCGAGGATCTGCGCGAGGCGATGGCGCGCCTGCGGCTCAACGATGCGAGCTTCAGCTACGAGGCGGAAAGCTCGGCTGCGCTGGGCTTCGGCTTCCGCTGCGGATTTCTCGGGCTGCTGCACCTGGAGATCATCACCGAGCGGCTCGAGCGCGAGTTCAACCTCGATCTCATCGCCACCGCGCCAAGCGTCATCTACCACATCTATCTGAACGACGGTTCGAAGCTGGAACTGCACAACCCGGCCGACATGCCCGATCCGGTCAGGATCGACCACATCGAGGAGCCGTGGATCGAGGCGACCATCCTGGTTCCCGACGATCACCTCGGCGGCGTACTCAAGCTGTGCCAGGACCGGCGCGGGCGGCAGAAGAACCTCACCTACGTCGGCTCGCGCGCGATGCTGGTGTACGACCTGCCGCTCAACGAGGTGGTGTTCGATTTCTACGACCGGCTGAAGTCGATCAGCCGGGGTTATGCCTCGTTCGACTACCACATCAAGGGCTACGAGACGGGCGACCTCGTGAAGATGTCGATCCTTGTCAACGCGGAGCCGGTCGATGCGCTATCGATGATCGTGAACCGGGCGCGCGCCGACAGCCGTGGGCGCGCCATGTGCGAGAAGCTTAAGGAACTGATCCCGCCCCACCTGTTCCAGGTCCCGATCCAGGCGGCAATCGGTGGCAAGATCATAGCGCGCGAGACCATCCGCGCGCTGCGGAAGGACGTGCTGGCCAAGTGCTATGGCGGCGACATCACGCGCAAGCGCAAGCTTCTCGACAAGCAGAAGAAGGGCAAGAAGAAGATGCGCCAGTTCGGGCAGGTGGAGATCCCGCAGGAGGCGTTCATCGCCGCCCTGAAGATGGACGAGAACTGAGCAGCGTCCTGGTCGCGCCTACCCCTGCAGCGCCGCCCACATGACGCGGTCGCGCTCCGCCGTCCAGATGCGCGGCGTGTCGATTCCCTGCGCCTCGTCGTAGGCACGCGCGATGTTGAAGGGCTGGCAGTGCTCGAAGATCGGCCACGAGCCGTAGCTCGGGCGCATCGCAGCCGTGGTCTGGTCGAAGCATTCCTTGAGGGAGGCTCCTTTCGCCACGCCGCGCTTCACCGGCTCGTAGAGGTCGCGCAGGAAGTCGCGCGTCAGCGCGATGGCTTCCGACACGGTGCTCGGCGCCGACGAGCGCATCGCCCGCGGCCCGGCACCAGCGCGTCGGCCTTGACGCCGTCGAGGCGTGACAGCGTCGCCGGCCAGTCGGTGAAGTGCGCATCGCCGCAGTAGCAGGCCGACTTGTATTCGACGATGTCGCCGGAGAACACGACGTTGGCATCCGGCACGTAGGCGACGATGTCACCAGCGGTGTGCGCGCGGCCGATGAAGCGCAGTTCCACCCGGCGCTTGCCGAGATAGAGCGTCATGCTGCGCTTGAAGGTCAGGGTCGGCCAGGTGAGGCCCGGCACGCTCTCGGCGGCCTGGAACAGGCGCGGAAAGCGGCCGTACTCGGAATCCCAGTCCTCCTGGCCGCGCTCGGCGATCATGGAGCGGCAGGTATCCGAGGCGATGATCTCCTGCGCGCCGTAGGCCGACGCACCCAGCACGCGCACGGCGTGGTAGTGCGAGAGCACGACGTACTTGATCGGTTTGTCGGTGACCTTGCGCACGCGGTCGATCACCTGCTTGGCGGCCACGGGCGTTGCCTGCGCATCGATGACGATGACGCCGTCGTCGCCGATGATGATGCCGCTGTTGGGATCGCCCTCGCGCGGTGAAGGCGTAGAGGTCGCGCCCGATCTCCTTGAAGGTGATCGATCTTCTCGCTCGAGATCGCCGGTCGAGGCAAAGTTCTTGGACATTAGCGAGCGCAGCTCCCTGGGGCGTTTGTCGTTGCTTCAGCTGGTATAGCGGACAACCTGCTGCTCGATGGCGCCGAAGATCGAGCGGCCGTCTTCGTCGAGCATCTCGAGCTTCACGCGGTCGCCGAACTTGAGGAACGGCGTGCGCGGCTTGCCTTCGAGAATGGTCTCGACGGTGCGCACCTCGGCAAGGCAGGTGTAGCCGGGCCCGCCCTGCTCGACGGGCCGGGCGGGGCCGTCGCCTTCCTTGTTGGAGACCGTGCCGGAGCCGACGATGGTTCCGGCGCCGAGACGCCGCGTCTTGGCGGCGTGCGCGATGAGCTGCGGGAAGCGAGAAGGTCATGTCGACGCCGGCGTTGGGCCGGCCGAGCGGCTTGCCGTTGAGCGCAGCCAGCAGCGGCAGATGCAGCTTGCCGTCACGCCAGGCGGAGCCGAGTTCGTCCGGCGTCACGGCGACGGCGGCGAATGCCGTCGACGGCTTGCCGTGGAAGAAGCCGAAACCCTTGGCCAGCTCGGCCGGGATGAGATTGCGCAGCGAGACGTCGTTGACCAGCATCAGGAGCCGGATGTGGCTTGCGGCGCGCCTCGGCGCCGAGACGCCCATCGGCACGTCGCCGGTGATGACGGCGATCTCGCCTTCGAGGTCGATGCCCCAGGCCTCGTCGGCCATTTCGATGCGGATCGCGCGGGCCCAAGGAAGGCGTCCGACCCGCCCTGGTACATCAGCGGCTCGGTCCAGAAGCTGGCGGGCATCTCGGCGCCGCGCGCCTTGCGCACGAGTTCGACGTGATTGACGTAGGCCGAGCCGTCCGCCCACTGGTAGGCGCGCGGCAGCGGTGCCTCGCACGCGCTTCCTGGAAATCTCGATTGAGCGGCAGCTTGGTCGCGCGCCGCGCGTTGAGGTCGTCGTAGACGGCGCGCATATCGTGAAGTGCAGGCGTCCCAGTTGTCCAGCAGCAGTTGCAGCGTGCGAGGACCTCCCACCTTCGCGGCGACGACGGCCTTCTTCAGATCGCGGGAGACGATGAGAAGGCTGCCGTCCGGGTGCCATCGCGCAGGGTTGCGAATTTCATGGACCGCCGTCGCGCTCGACTCAGGGCTTGCCGGTGAACTGCTTGTCGAGCGGCGTCCAGCAGTCGGCGTAGTTCTCCTGCAGCGTCTCCAGCTCGGCGGCAAACTTGGTCAGGTGCTGCGGAAAGCGCGTCTCGAACATGAAGGCCAGCGTGTTGGTCAGTTTGACCGGCTTCAGCTCGCACCTGCGTGGCGTGATCGTAGGCCGTCTTGTCGGGGCCGTGCGGCAGCATGCAGTTGTGCAGCGATAACGCGCGCCCGGCGTGAAGCCCTCGGGCCTGCGCATCGTAGACGCCGTAGATCAGACCCATGAACTCCGACATGATGTTCATGTGATACCACGGCGGGCGGAAGCTGTGCTCGGCCACCGACCAGCGCTCCGGGAAGATGACGAAATCGACGTTGGCCGTGCCGGCCGTCTCGGACGGCGCCGTGAGCACCGTGAAGATCGACGGATCGGGATGGTCGAACAGGATCGCGCCGACGGGCGAGAAGTGCCGCAGGTCGTACTTGATAGGGCGCGTAGTTGCCGTGCCAGGCGACGACGTCGAGCGGGGAGTGGCCGATCTCGGCGACGTTGAACGAGCCGCACCATTTGACGGTCAGGCGTCGACTTCGCCTCCTTGTCCTCGAAGGCGGCAACGGGCGTCTTGAAGTCGCGCGCGTTGGCGAGGCAGTTGGCGCCGATCGGCCCGCGATCCGGCAGCGTGAACTTGGCGCCGTAGTTTTCGCAGACGTAGCCGCGCGCGGGGCCGTCGAGCAGCTCGACCTTGAACTTCACGCCGCGCGGGATGACGCAGATTTCGCCGGGCGCGACATCGATGCGGCCGAACTCGGTGAAGAAGCGCAGCGCGCCCTGCTGCGGCACGATCAGCAGTTCGCCGTCGGCGTTGTAGAAGTACTCGTTCTCCATCGACTGCGGTGACGAGATAGATGTGCGCGGCCATGCCGGCCTGGGTGTTGACGTCGCCGCTCGTCGTCATGGTGCGCATGCCCGTGAGGAAGGTGAGCTTCTCGTTCGGGATCGGCAGCGGGCTCCAGCGCAGCTGGCCGATGGGGCGATCGTGCTCGCCGAGCGACGGCGCGGTCTTCCAGTAGGGGGAGCGCCGTCTTCTTGAACTTCTGTGCGTGTGCTGCACGGACGGGCGGATGCGGTAGAGCCACGATCGCTCGTTGGTGCCGCGCGGCGCTGTGAACGGCGAGCCGGAAAGCTGCTCGGCGTAGAGCCCGTAGGCCGTGCGCTGCGGCGAGTTCTGCCCGACCGGCAGGGCGCCCGGCAGCGCTTCGGTCTCGAAGTCGTTGCCGAAGCCCGGCATGTAGCCGGCCGGCGTCGCCTTGGTCCACTGCAGCTCCGTGCCTGCACCCGGAGCGGGCTTGCTGCCGTCTGCCATGGGGTCCTCCGCTGCTTGGTGTCCGCCCTCGCGACGGGGCGGATGACAATGCTGGCTGGCGATGATAGTTTCGTTTGAAACGAAATCAACTGGAATCGGCCATGGACGACGTTTCGCAGGCGGAGCCGGCGCTGATCCTCGAAGCTTTCGTGCCGTATCGGCTGGCGGTGGCGGCGCATGCGGTGAGCCGCGCGCTGTCGGAGGTTTATACCAAGGAGTTCGGGCTCTCGATCCCGGAATGGCGGGTGCTGGCCAACCTCGGACGCTGCGGGCCGCTCAACGCGGGCGAGCTGGCCGAGCGGTCGAGCATGGACAAGCCCAAGGTGACGCGCGCGCTGCAGCGGCTGGAGGCGCGCGGGCTCGTGCAGCGCGCCGTCGTCAGCGCGGACCGGCGGCAGGTGCGCCTTACGCTGACACGGCGCGGGCGCCTGCAGTTCCGCCAGATCGCGGCGCTCGCGCTCGAATGGGAGGCGAACCTGTTGCGGTAGCCTGTCGTCGGCCGAGCGCGTTGCGTTCGACCGCGTGTTGACCAAGCTGACGCGGCAGGTCGAAGCTATGCCGGCCAATGCGACGGCCGCTGCCGCGAGAGGGTGAGAATGCTGAAGCTCTATTCCTATTTCCGTTCATCGGCCGCCTACCGGTGCCGCATCGCCCTGAACCTGAAGGGGCTCGCGCACGAAACCGAGTTCGTGCACCTCATCAAGGACGGCGGCCAGCACACGAAGCCGGCGTATCGCGCCGTCAACCCGCAAGCGCTGCTGCCGACGCTGGAGCACGATGGCCGCATCATCACGCAGTCGCTGGCGATCATGGAGTATCTGGACGAGGTCCATCCCAAGCCGGCGCTGCTGCCCGGCGACGCGGAGCAGCGCGCCAAGATTCGAGCGTTTGCGCTGGCGATCGCGTGCGATATCCACCCGCTGAACAATCTGCGCGTGCTCAGCTACCTCAAGGCTCCGCTGGGGCACGATCAGGCGGCGGTGGACACGTGGTATCGCCATTGGGTGGAAACGGGCTGGCGGCATGCGAAGCGCTATTGCCGGCCGCCAAGACCAGGTTCTGCTTCGGCGACCAGCCGACGCTCGCCGATGCGTGCCTCGTTCCGCAGATCTACAACGCGCGCCGCTTCAAGGCCGACCTGACGGCGATGCCAAGGCTGGTTGCGATCGACAAGGCTTGCAGCGCGCTGCCGGCGTTCGCGCAGGCGGCGCCCGAGGCGCAACCGGACGCGGCGTAGCGCTACGCGCGTTCGTTGACGAACACGCGGTTGTCGATGGCACCGTTGTCGAGGTAGGCCGCCACCATCTGCGCCAGCGCCGGCGCCATCAGGAAGCCGTGGCGGTAGAGGCCGTTCACGTAGATGGTGCGGCCGCGCGCGATGATCTTCGGCACGTTGTCGGGGAACGAGGGGCGGACGCCGGCGCCCGCTTCGACGATCTGCGCCTCGCCGAACGCCGGATGCAGCGCGTAGGCCATGCCGAGCAGCTCCAGCGCCGAGCGCACGGTGATCGGCCCGCTGTCGTCGCTCTCGATGACGGTGGCGCCGACCATGTGCAGGCCGTCGCCCCAGGGCACGACGTAGATCGGATGGCGCGGATGCAGGAACCGCACCGGGCGCTGCAGGCGAAGCTCGCGGCTACGCACGACGAGGCGCTCGCCGCGCACGCCGCGCAGGCCGGCGAGTTCGTTGCGCGCGCCGAGACCGCGGGTATCGATGACGAGACCGCCAGTGGTGGGACGCGCATCCCAGTCGACGCCGAACTCGACGTCCGCGCCGGCGCGCCTGATCTCATCGAGCAGGAATTGCATCGCGGGACCGGGCGCGACGTGCGCTTCCCCGGCATAGAAGAGGCCGGTGGCGAACCGGCCCTGGAGGTCGGGCTCCAGCCGGTCGATGCGGTCGCCGTCGAGGCGCTCGTGACCTTCCGTCAGGCGGGCGAAGTGGTCGACCTCGCCCTTGTCGCGCGCGCCGGCGACGACGAGCGTGCCGTTGAGCACGGTTCCCGGATAGGTGTCGCGCCACAGGCCGATGGAGGTGAGGCCCAGGTCGCGGACGACGGGGGCGTAGACCTCCTTCTCGCAGAAGGGCCCCAGCATCGCGCCGGCGTAGGAGCTGGCGGCGGCCGGCGAACGGCTCCGGCGATTTGTCGACGAGGCGCACGCGATGCCCGGTGCGCGCAAGCGTCAGCGCCTGCCAGAGGCCGACGATGCCGGCGCCGACAACGGTGATTTTCTCTTTTGCCATCTTTCCTGGTCGTCAGTCGCCGCGCGCGACGCCTTCACGGCGTGGATCGGCGCCGCCTTCAAGCCGGCCGTTTCCGCGCATGACGATCACGTGCGTGCCGGAGTTTAGCAGGCCCGTGCTGATGCGGTGGCCGTATTGCTTCAGTTTCAAGGCCTGCCAGATCGACCCGCGCCGGTCGACCTCGAGCTCGAAGGCCAGGCCGCGGCTGCCGAAGTTCATCAGCGCGGCTGCCTGCTGGGCATCGAGCCCCCAGTCGATAAGCGCAATGAGCGTTTTCACGACGTACATGATGATGCGGGGGCCGCCGGGAGAGCCGAGCACGGCCCACAATCTTCCCTGCTCGTCGAAGACAATGATGGGCGCCATGGAGCTGCGGGGACGCTTGCCCGGGGCCACGGCGTTGGCGAGCGGGCGGCCTTCGCTGTCGGCAGGGCGGAAGGCGAAATCCGTGAGCTCGTTGTTGAGGAGGAAGCCCGCCGCCCAGAGGCGCGAGCCGAAGCCGGCCTCGATGGTGGTGGTCAGCGAGATGGCGTTGCCTTCAGCATCGACGATGGAGATGTGGCTGGTGCCTTCCCGCTCCACCGTGCTGTCGATCCCCGGTGCGATGCTGCCAAGCTTGGGAGGGATGCCCGGCGACGGCCGGCGCTCCATCGCTGTTTCCGGGTTGATGAGGTTGCGCCGCGAGGCGAGGTAGCCGGGGTCCAGCAGGCCGGAGGGGATTGTCACGAAGTCGGGGTCGCCGATGTAGTGGTCGCGGTCGGCGAAGGCGAGCTTCTGGGCTTCAGCGATGAGGTGGAGCGCGCGCGTGTTGGCCGCGGCTGCGGGCGTCGTGCCGAGGTCGAACGGCTCCATCATTGAGAGGATCTGGCCGACGGCGAGCCCACCCGAGGAGGGCGGTCCCATGCTGCAGATCCTGTAGCGGCGGTAGGGGAAGCACAGCGGCTCGCGGCTCTTGACGCGATAGGCGGCGAGATCGGCGAGCGAGAGATCGCCCTTGTGGTTCGGCGCCTTCTGCACGGCATCGACAAGCGCTCGCGCGATGTCGCCCTTGTAGAAGGCATCGGCACCCTCGGCGGCGATCCGGCGCAGCGTGGCCGCGAATTCAGAATTCCTGAGCACCTGGCCAGCGGGGAAGGCGCTGTTCGTCTGATCGAAGAAGTAGCGGCGTGCCTCGGGCGAGAAGCTGCGCGCTCCGTACCAGCGGAGCAGCAGGTTCAGGCGCGGGGAGATCGAGAAGCCGTTCTCGGCGAGCGCAATGGCCGGCTCGAAGAGGCGGGCCCACGGCAACCGGCCGTGCTCCTTGTGGAGGGCCTCGAGCAAGCGCAGCGTGCCCGGCACGCCGACGCTGGCGCCGCCGAAGATGGCGGTCTCCATGGACATCGGTTTGCCGGCGACGAGGAATCGGCCGGGCTCAGCTGCTGAAGGTGCGGTCTCGCGACCGTCGTAGCTCGTGAGTTTCTTCGTCTCGGCCCGCCAATGCAGGGCGAACGCACCCCCACCCAGGCCGGAGGACTGCGGTTCGACAAGGTTCAGCACCAGTTGTACGGCGATTGCAGCGTCCACGGAACTGCCGCCCGCGCGCAGCACGCTCAATCCCGCGTCGCTGGCGTAGGGATTGGCCGTGACCACCATCTGCTTGCGGGCCAGGGCAGCGGGCCGCGACCAGGGAGCCCAGATCGTGCCCGGTTCCGGATGACCCTCGCGCGCCGAGCCGCCTCCCTGAGCGTGGACGGGGGGCGCCACCAAAGTCGCAAGCAGCCCAACCAAGGCCAGACAGCGAACCAGAAACGGGAGGGGAAAGGTCTTGCCGGACATCTGGAGGAGAGCTGTTTGCACGGTAGGCAATAGCCGATGATCTCTCGCGAATCTCGCTTGGCGAAGAGTATGTTGCTGAAACCGCACAGCCGCACACAAAGACGGCCGGCGAGGTTGCGTCTCGCCACCGCGAACGCCACACTCTAGTCACTTTCAACATCGTGAGTGCGTGACAAGCGGGAACTGGGCCGTTTTCGTGAGCGTTTGCGCTGCGTTGAGCTCCGCTGGCGGCTGCGGAAGAAAAGCAAAAAGGAACGACGGAATGAACGTTCGCGGCAGGTCGCAGCTGGCTTCCATGGCAGCAGGAACGCTGGCCCTCTTTGCGGGTGTCCAGGCGCAGCCGGCATCGGCGCAGCAGCTTCTCTGGGATTGGGGTGGCAGCAAGACCGTCGGCGGCAGCGGCCGCGAGGTGATTCGCTTCAACCCACAGTACGGCAAGGGGCAGATCATCGTCAGTTTCTCTGACCGCAAACTCTACCTCATCACCCAGCCGGGCGAGGCTGTCAGCTATCCGATCGCGATCCCGCGCGAGCAGAGCCGGTGGCAGGGCGTGCTGTCGGTGACGCAGAAACGCGAGAATCCATCGTGGACGCCGACGCCGACGATGGTGAAGGAGAACCCGCGCTTGCCGCGCTGGGTGCCCGGCGGACATCCGATGAACCCGCTCGGCGTGCGCGCGCTCTATCTCGGGTCGAGCATGTATCGAATCCACGGCACCGACGCGCCGTGGACGATCGGCACGGCCGTGTCGAAGGGCTGCATCCGTCTCTACAATCAGGATGTGCTGGACCTCTATCCGCGCGTGCAACGTCGGCGCGAAGGTTACGGTGACATGGGATTCGTTCACCGGGGCGCCGGCAGCAATTGCGCGCGCACGCACGCCAGCACCCGCTCCGCCGATGGCCAAGGACGCCGGTGGCACGGGCGGGGGAAGCGGCTCACTGTTTGATATCTTCGGCGATGACGAGCCTGAAGCCGAGGTTGCACCACCGCCCCGCAAGCGGACGACGCGCAGCAAGGCGAAGAGCGCTTCGGTCGAATAGCCGCAGACAGGTTCGACGATGCAGAGGGCGGCTCAGGGGCCGCCCTTTCTCTTTCGTGCATGTGCGGCCGGTTTCCGCTTCGCGGCTTTCTTTCCGGTCGAACCGAAGCCGCCGGCGCCGCGGGAAGTGGCTGCGGCTTTCCTCACCTCCGTCAATCGCACCTGCTCGACTCGCTGCACGACGAGCTGAGCGATGCGCTCCCCGCGTTGAACGGCGAAGGGAGCGTCGCCGAGATTGATCAGCAGCACCTGCACCTCGCCGCGGTAGTCGCTATCGATGGTGCCGGGGCTGTTGAGGACGGTGACGCCGTGGCGGAGCGCGAGCCCGGAGCGCGGGCGCACCTGGGCCTCGAAGCCGCGCGGCAGCTCAATGATGAGCCCGGTAGGAACCAGGGCGCGCGCCCCGGGCTTCAAGCTCAGCGGCCTGTCGACCGCGGCAAGGAGATCCAGGCCCGCAGCACCTTCCGACTGATAGGCGGGCAGCGGCAGGTCGCGGCCATGCGCGAGACGCACCACGCGCACCCGGCGCGAAACTGTCGGCGGTTTCCGTTTCATACGACGGCGGTATGCTCGATGAGCCATTCCGCGGCAAGGTCTACCAGGCGCCGGGCGACCTCGCCCTTGTCGAGTTCGGGCCAGCTCTGCACGCCTTCCCCGGTGATGACGTGCACGGTGTTGCGGTCGCCGCCCATGATGCCGGTCTCGGGGGACACGTCGTTGGCGACGATCCAGTCGGCGCCTTTCGCCTTGCGCTTCTTGCGCGCGTGCTCCAGCACGTTTTCGGTTTCGGCGGCGAAGCCGATGACGAGCGGGGGCCGCTTACCGGGCCGGTCGTGCGCGATGGTCTTGAGGATGTCGGGGTTCTCGACAAGCGCGAGGCGGGGCGTGCCCTTGGAGCCCTTCTTGATCTTCTCGGAGGACGCTTCGGCGACGCGCCAGTCGGCGACCGCGGCGGCGAAGATCGCAACATCGGCGGGAAGCGCGGCGCGGACGGCGGCAAGCATCTCCATGGCGGTTTCGACGTTCACGACCGCGGCGCCGGCGGGCGGAGACACGGTGGTCGGCCCGGTCACGAGAGTTACGCGCGCACCCTGGCGCAGAGCCTCGGCCGCGATGGCCGCGCCCTGCTTGCCGGACGAGCGGTTGGCGATGTAGCGCACGGGGTCGATGGGCTCGTGCGTGGGGCCACTGGTGACCAGCACATGCCGGCCGGCAAGCGGGAGCGCTAGCGGGCCTTGCGCCGGGCAGCGCTGGTACGCCGGTCGCCGGCGTGGAGGGAAGCAGCGCCTCGATCGCGTCGATCAGCTCAGGCACCTCCGACATGCGGCCGACGCCGGCTTCGCCACGCTCCGCCATCTCTCCCATGGCCGGACCGACGAAGTTTATGCCGTCGCTGCGCAGAGTTTCGACATTGCGGCGGGTCGCGGGATGGCTCCACATGCGCGGGTTCATGGCCGGTGCCACGAGGACAGGCTTGTCTGTGGCGAGGAGCACCGAGGATGCGAGGTCATCCGCGTGGCCCCCTGCCATCTTGGCGAGCAGGTCGGCGGTGGCGGGCGCGACGACCAGCAGATCGGCTTCGCGGGACAGGCGGATGTGGCCGATCTCACGCTCGTCGTTGAGATCGAACAGGTCGGTAAACACGCGCTCGTTGCTGAGCGCTCCGACCGACAGCGGCGTCACGAACTGCTGGGCGGCTTTTGTCATGACGGTTCGAACCGCTATCCCGCGTTCCCGCAAGCGCCGGATCAGGTCGAGGCATTTGTATGCGGCGATGCCGCCGCCGATGATGAGGACGATACGCCGGCCGGCGACGTCATCGCGCGGAAGGCTTGCCGGGATCGGAGCTTCCCGCTGCATGTAGGTGCGGACCTTGTCTGCGGTCTTGAGGGTGACGCTGTTGCCCTTGCGGAGGTTGGCGACGAGATGGCCGTCGTTGACGGCCGCGACCCCGAACTTGGTCGATGTCAGCCCCGAGCGGGCCAGGAACCGCTCGATTTCCGCCAGAAGGGACTTGCCGGTGCCGCTCATCACAGGATGATATGGGTAATTACCCATTAGTCAATGGGCGTTTCCGAAGACGGGCTCTCGACGCTTTGCTCGGGCGCCCTACAACATGGGATTTCTAACGTGCGGTATTAACATTGCCGCATAACCCTAACCCCATCCCCGAATTGCTCGCGCTTAAGCAGTCGTTTACCGCGTAGGTCAAAGGCGAGGGCCTTGGGGAGTTTCAAATGAAAGTCACGCGAACGCTTCTTCTGGTTGCGATGTTCGCCGCATTGCCGACAGCCGCGGCCTTGTCCGGTGCTGCGGGGGTTGGACCCCTGCGTGATGTCCCAACCGACAGCGCAATCATCAAGGTCGATGGGCTCGTAAGAGGCAAGGCCGGCAAGATCACGCCGAAGCAGACCCGCACCGTTCTCAAACGCTATCGCAGCATTCCGGGCGATGGGATGATCAAGGGCAAAGCGCGCGCCATAACGCCGAAAGAGACGCGCACTGTCATCAAGCGCTACCACAGCATCCCCGGCGACGGCATGATCCGCGGCAAGGCCCGCGCCATCACCCCGAAGGAGACGCGCACGGTCCTCAAGCGCTACCGCAGCATCCCCGGCGACGGCATGATCCGGGGCAAGGCCCGCGCCATCACTCCGAAGGAGACGCGCACGGTCCTCAAGCGCTACCACAGCATCCCCGGCGACGGCATGATCCGCGGCAAGGCTCGCGCCATCACCCCGAAGGAGACGCGCACGGTTCTCAAGCGCTACCGCAGCATTCCCGGCGGCCTGCTGCTGGAAGGCGGAGCGACGGGGCTGCCGCGCTTCAAGTCGGTCCGCTATGACGCGGCGGCGAACGCTTTCGTTTTCGACGGCCGCATCACCTACGCTTCGCCTGTTGACGCGACGGCCGGCGCCCTGCTGGCGCGCGCGGTTGCGGGCGACGACAGGGTCGGCGTCTCGCTCGGCGAAGAGACCAATATCGTCTACGGCAAGATGCGCGAGGAGAGTGACGCCGCCGTCGAGATGATGATGACCGACAACTTCCTCGGCGACCTCGTGCTGCCGCCGCGGGAATGGACGGTCGGCTACAAGCTGGCGAACAATTTCGAGCCCCGGACCGAACGGCACCGGGATATCGCGATTTTCTTCCGTTTCTCGGATTACCGCTTCGAGACGAAGAGCGGGAAGCTCGAGCTGATCGGGGCGAGTTTCGACGCGAGGCTCGTTCCCGTGCTCAAGACGGCCGCCAAGGATGGCGGCTATCTCCCCGATATGAAGGCGATCGAGGAAGGCCGCGTACCTGAGGACTATCTCGTCAATGCCAGCCACATCGCAGATAACATCAACTACTATATCGGCGAGGATGTGATCGGGAATTCCTTCTCTTACGGCCAGACGGCTGCGTTCTTCCGGGCCCTCAAGGCCGCTCGTGTCGATCTGCGCACGCTCGCTCGCACGATGGAGACCGCCGCCGCCAGCAAGGCCGTGCGGCGCTACGGCGACGAAGCCTCGCTGGATGACAACTGGCAGGAGTACCTCAAGGGCATCCAGGCGCGGAACCGTTTCGCCAACTGGTCCGGTCCGCCGGCCGACCTTTACGCGGCGCGCGTGAAGAACGACATGGCGCGCGCACCGAAGGACGGCGCTCCCCAGCCGCAATAGGCACAAGCTTTCCCAAGCGACCCGAAAGCGCGCCGCGGCAACACTGCGGCGCGTTTTTGTTTGGACAAGCAGCGCCTGGAAAGCGGTCTGCACGCCGATCCCCCATTGAGATTATTGGGAAACTGTGCGGAAATCCGCCTTAGGAGGTGCGGGACCGACAACCTCTGGTAAGGATTTTTCGGCTTGAGCGATTCGCCCGACTCCAAAGGAAGCGCTGGGCCGCACCCTCACCCAGAGGCTACACCGATGCCCGCAAGCGCCGTACGTCGCAAACTCAACGTGGTGGAACCCTCCCCGTCGCAGGCATCCGCTTCCGCGGCGCGCACGCTGGATCTGGAAACCGAGGGCCTGGCCGCGCTGCGCGCGGCGCTGGCTGAGGAGCTCGGGCCCGCTTTCAACAGAGCGGTGACGACACTGGCGGCGGCCAAGGGCCGGGTGATCGTCACGGGTATCGGCAAGAGCGGTCACGTCGGGCAGAAGATCGCGGCGACGTTCGCTTCGACCGGCTCGCCGGCGTTCTTCGTGCATCCCAGCGAAGCCAGCCACGGGGATCTCGGCATGATCCGCCGCGAGGACGCCATCGTGGCGCTGTCCTGGTCGGGCGAGAGCGTGGAACTCGGCAACATCGTCACCTACTCGCGCCGGTTCAAGGTGCCGCTGATCGCCATCACGTCGCGCGCCGACTCCGCACTCGGCACGCAGGCGGACGTGGTGCTGGTGCTGCCGCGGGCGAAGGAAGCCTGCCCGCACGGGCTCGCGCCCACCACATCGACCACCATGCAGCTGGCGCTGGGCGACTGCCTCGCCATCGCGCTGCTGGAGCACAAGGGCTTCACCGCGCACGACTTCAAGGTGTTCCACCCCGGCGGGTCGCTCGGCGCGTCGCTGAAGTTCGTCGCCGACCTCATGCACACGGGCGACACGCTCCCGCTGGTGAGCGAGGACACGCCGATGAGCGCCGCGCTCGTCACGATGACGCAGAAGGCCTTCGGCTGCCTCGGCGTGGTGGACGGCAAGGGGCCGGCTGGTGGGCGTCATCACCGACGGCGACTTGCGCCGTCACATGGGCAAGGACCTGCTGACGGCGCGGACGGCTGATATCATGACCAAGAAGCCGAAGGCCACCGCGCCGGATATGCTCGCCTCGGCGGCGCTGGAGATGCTCAACGACTCCCGGATCACGGCGCTGTTCGTGGTGGACAAGGGCAAGCCGGTGGGGATCGTGCATATCCACGATCTGCTGCGGGCGGGCGTGGCTTGACGGCTGTCGCATTTGCTTGAGCCAGAGCGCTGAATATTGAGCACGCGGTGCGGGGCGGCTGCCGACCGCTCCTCTCGACTTGCCTGTGCAAAACGCCGAAGCGCGGCCGCGCTGGTGGAACCGCCATGCCGTCTGGCCGTTCCTGGCGACCAAGTGCAGCGTATCAGCCAGAGGAAAGCGCCATGCTTTTCGGCGTAGCTGTCGTTGCGACTTCCGTCCTCGTTTCCGCGATCGTCGCCATCATTGCCGGCGGCACATACGAAGCCATCGTCGACAGGCGCTGGCCTGCGGACATTCCGGCGTCGGCTGTCGCTGTTGTCGTGCTGAGCGTGACGGCGGGCGGCCTAATCGGCGCAGGCCTGGGTTAGGCAACCCGACGACGGATGGGTAGCTACGGACCCGGCCGCACCGTACTCTTGTTCTGGACGAACAGCACCGCTTCCACGCGGTTGCGCACCTTCAGCTTCTGCATGATGTGCGTCATGCTGTTCTTGATCGTCTTCTCGCTGAGTGCCAGGTTTCTCGCGATTTCCTTGTTGGTGAGGCCTCGCGAAACCTCCGTAAGAATTTGCACTTCCCGCTCGGTCAATCCGGGAGGGTGTCGGCTCGCCGCGGCCCCTGCTGTCGACTCGCTTCCATCAGCAGGTGCGCCGGCACACCGACCATCACGTACGAGGCACCCTGCGAGACGGCCATGATCGCGTTGAGAATGTCTTCACCGTTCGTGCCGCTCGGGAGATACGCCTTGGCTGCCGCCGCTAGGGCTTGTGCGACGTAGCGCTCGCTTTCCGGAAAGCTCAGGGTGATTGTCCTTACACCCGGACTGCCTTTGGCGATCGATTTAGCTGCTTCGCTCGCATCGCCAGGCTTGCTTATATCCAAGCAGCACGATGTCCGGCGCTTGCTTGGCCGCACTCTGGCCCGCGTACTCAGCGTACGCGCGATGGCTGACAACCGTCAGCCCCTTCGCCTCGCGCGGCGCGACGACTGCCCTATCCTCGGGACTAAAGTCCTTCTCGCTGGTGACGGGCGCAACGTGAAGACGCCGAACCATGGTTCACTCGGCCCCAACGCGCAGCTTCGCGCTACCAAATTGCGCAAGGACCGCAGACAGCACGCCTAGAAACATACAAAGACTCCCCGGACCACTGCGTCCAACGCTCGCTCGACGCTGAGCCCGCAAGCCTAAATAGTTGCGCAACCAACAGTAAACGACCTATATTTTAAAGCAACTGCGGTCTTCGAACTCGCGGCTATGGTCGGGAGTTCAGTGTCTCGCGCGCCACTGGAACGAGGCACCTGATGGTAGGAGTGTATCGTGGCTGACGACACCATCTCAGACGATGGTAACGCCAATGATGCTGTCACTCCTACTGGTGTGACGAGCACCTTCCCGCGTATCGTGCCCGCATCCGCACTTGATCTCGGCGAAGCAAAGTTTCAGGGCGTGTTCAAGCATGTGCCCATGGGAGCGCTCGGTGCTCCAGCCAACGACAACACGATAATCGAAGCACCTGGTGCCCGCGAAAGCGGCTTTGAGCCCGCCGTATTCGGTTTGAGTGGCGGCGAAACGCTGCTCACCTGGGTAGGGCTGGACGGCCACGCGCACGGCCACCTTTGCGGGCCGGTACGGGACGACGACGACGACAGCTGGATCAGCCCTCCCGAATATGCGGCCGTGAATGCCGCGCTGAGCGACTTGGGCCCTGTCGTGCCAGCCCTGGATGGGGACCGTCGCGTACAGGCCGTCGAGCCACGGCCGGGTACGTTCGCCGTTATGTGGCTTGCGCTCGCCGAAAGCGGCCTCGCCGCGCGCGGGAAGGTGTTTCTACCCACTGGCGTGGATCGGAACCCTTCTTCGGGTGACGCGCCTTGGACACAACGGCCCATTGAAGATGTGTCCTTGCCCGGCTTTGCGGGGGGGTTCCGTGTCGACACTGCTGCCGATCAGCTGCTTATTTCCTATGAAACGGCAAAAACTTCGCAGTGCATTGTCGTCCCGACGGCGCATGCCGGGGGACCACCGCACGATGGCGGGCACACGACCCTTGAGCTGGCGACTATCCATGCAAACGGCGAGGGCCCACACCGGCTTGGAACCGAGGCCTCGACCCAGCTTGTAGAACTCTACGCGCATCAGGAACCGGCCTCCAACACACCGAAAGGTGCGGTGGCCGTCAAAATCACCAACGAGGCCGGCACGAACGAAACCGCGCCTATCGTCACCTCGCTCAGGAATGGCTTTGTCGTGGCCTGGCAGACGCCTGGCAATTCCGATGGGATCTTCCAATTCAAGTTGACGCTCTACGATGAGCATGGGATCGCAAAGGCGCTTCCCGATGGCAGCACCGTCCTCGTAGTCAGCGACAACGTTGCTGCGGACACGCCTCCCGCGGTTTCCGAGTTCGGGGACGGCTTTGCCGTTGCCTACAAGCACGGCGACGACGGCCAGCTCGTGGTCAGGGCGTATGCTGGGGACTACGCCCCGTTGGGTGAGGAAACCGTCGTCGACGCAGGCACGATCGGTACGATCTATGAAATCGCAACCGCCTCCAACCATGTTGAACAGGGCGGCAGCAGCTACCATCAACTGGCCATCGCCTACACGGTCGAGGACGATGATCCGGCCGCCAGTGTTGGCGGCTACCACTACGGCAATATCCTGCTCCAGCGCCTAGGCCTGGTGACCGAGGATGGCGAACCGCACGTCGTCCCGCTGGGGCTCGACGGCAACCAAGACGGCAACAACAGTCCCGCGCCGCTGATGATGGAGACGCCTGACGGCCCAAGCGCAGTCGTCGGACGATCCCCTTCACTTGCGGGCCTGGACAATGGCGAGTTGGCCATCGTCTGGGTGGAAAGCGACGGCACGAGGGAAACGATCAGGGGCGGCGTCCTCGAGCAGGATGGCGACCAGATCCTGCGCCTCGATCTTACGAACCTGATTGAAGACGAGGGCATCGTCCGGGAAACCACACCGGATCTTTTCGACGCCGGGGACGGCGACATCCTTGTCAGCTGGCTGCAGCACGACGGTGATGACGGCGACTATGTCGTCATGGCGGCACTTTACGAACTCGGTCAGTCACGGCGTGTGGATCGAGCCGGATGAGGCTATCCGCCTCAAGTCATTCGATGAAATGCCCGATGACTACTCTGTCGCTCTCTCTTATGCGGATGGACTTTCCATCCTGGTGACGTGGGAGGAGGACAGCAGTGGCAAGGGCAGCGGCGGCATCACCACGCAGCGTTACGATATCAGCGGGGAGAAGCTGGGCGGACCCCTATCCGTAAACTATCGTGCGCCCCTCTCGCAGGATGCCCAACTTGCCACGAGCAGCCTGGCTGCCGCCGGCCTGACTGATGGTCAGATCGTTGTCGTATATGCGGAACAGGGATCAAGAGGCGACACCGACCTTGCGGCTCACATCGTCGACGTCGGCGAGTTAATCGGTGCGCCGAATGTATCGAGCACGGAACAGACCCGAGACACGCCAGGCGAGATCAAGGCCGGCAAAGCTGCCGAAACCACGGAGTACTCAACCGAGGTTGATCAAGAGATTGCCATCGATCTCCTGAGCGGTGCCGGCCCGGGTCTGAACATTGCCCGCGTCAACGGTGAGCCCATTGACGCCACGACACCAATTGATCTGGGTACCGCCTGGGTTCAATTGCGCGATGACGGCTGGCTGACGGTTTGCCCCGACACCGGCTACGAAGGTCCGATCAATTTCGAGTACACAGTCGCGTCACCCACCGGCGGCGAGACCATTAGCAATATCACTGTAAGCGTCGAGCCTGCCGGGACGCCAGCTGCCGCGTCTGCCTTCAACCAGCCTACGAGCCTTGCCGAGGGTGCCACTCCCACCGACCACGGCATGGGCGATTTCTCCGGCGACAGCCAGGGCCTCGGCACTGAAGCTCTATCCATCGCCGGACTTGACGCCAACATGTTCACGATCGTCGACTCGACCCTCTATTTAAAGGGAGGCGTCGAACTCGATTTCGACACCGTGCAGTCGTTAACCAATAAACCGCTCGCGGCCTCCGAGGCTGGCGCTCTCACCTACGCTGTCGCTGGCGGCTCTAACGAAGCTGAGAGCGGTGGAGTGGAGTTGACGGCCGCTCAGGACGACGAGAACGACAGCGATGGCATGCCGGACCTTTCTTCCTCCGGTTACGCGGCATTCCAACGGCTGATGGACGCGGGGGCACTCGCTCAGGTCGGCGATGACGTGGTCATAACATTGGACTTGGGCGACCCTGACGCCCCCCACACAATCACGCTCCGGGGAGTGTCGCTGTCGTCGCTTATGGACGCTGATTTCAAGTTCTAGCTTGGGCCAAGCGCCCACAATTTGCGTGTGGCGCGGCTCAAGTTACTTGTGTATGCAATGAGGACGCTGGGGGGATACGGCGGACTGGTTTTTGCTTAGCCGTTTAGTGCTGGGTCAAGCGTTGTGCCTGGGGAGAAAAACAAGAGCGAAGTGCGTGCTGCGGCAGGAGTGCTGCGGCCGATCGTTGGCTCACTGATCCTGCTATCAGGCTTCGTGAACGTCCTGGCTTTGACCGGTTCGTTCTACATGCTGCAGGTCTACGATCGCATTCTCACCAGCCGCAGCATGCCGTCTCTCGTAGCGCTCTCGCTCCTCGCGGCCACGCTGTTTCTTTTCCAGGGCGGACTCGAAGTCGTGCGCGGGCAAATTCTCGTGCGCCTTGCGAGCCGGCTCGACCGCAAGCTGACACCTCTGGCGCACGGCGCAGTGATGCGGCTACGCTCCATCGTCGGCGCGCAGGGCAACGCTACCCAGCCGATCCGCGATGTGGATTCCATCCGCGCCTATCTGTCCGGGCAGGGTCCTATCGCCATCCTTGATATGCCGTGGATGCCGCTCTATGTGGCCTTCGTGTTCGCTCTCCACCCGATCCTCGGCGTAATTACGCTGGGGGGCGCGCTGTTCCTGATCGCAGTCACGTTTGCTGACCGAGACGCTCGTAAAGCGCCCCAGCGAGACGGCGCTTGCAGCGTCGAGGAAGCGGTGGGCGGTTGTCGAGGCCTCTGACCGTAACGCGGAAGTTCTTCAGGCCATGGGCTTCGGCCATCGTTTCACGAGCCGGCTGGAGACCGCCAATGCCGAGCACATCAATGCCAACGAGCGGTTGAGCGATATCACCGGCGGCTTTTCTA
Source organism: uncultured Alphaproteobacteria bacterium (assembly GCA_963782855.1). Classification (GTDB taxonomy): domain Bacteria; phylum Pseudomonadota; class Alphaproteobacteria; order Rhizobiales; family Hyphomicrobiaceae; genus AWTP1-13. Next base: position 218,372 of record CAWALW010000006.1, read on the forward strand.
CGGTGTCTCGAGTGTTCCGGCTGATGCTCCAATCAGGGCTGCTGGGCGTCGGCGCATACCTCACGATCAGAGGGGAAATGACGGCCGGCGCCATCATCGCCTGCTCGATTGCCGCCTCGCGCGCGCTGGCGCCAATCGAGGTGGCCATTGGCAACTGGCGCGGCCTTACCGCGGCCCGCAAGGCCCGGGACAGGCTGGATGCGGTTTTCGAACAGCTGCCAAGCTCCATCAGGCCTTTGGCACTGCCTCCCCCTGTTTCGTCCCTCAAGGTCGAGAACGTCTCGGTGGCGGTGCCGGGCACGAAGACTTTGACCATCAAGGGCGTCAGCTTTGAACTCGCGGCAGGCACCGTCCTGGCCGTCGTCGGCCCCAGCGCGGCGGGCAAGTCGACCCTGGCGCGCGCGCTCACGGGCGTGTGGCCGCTGGAGCGCGGCGTTATCCGTCTCGATGGCGCACCGCTGTCGAGCTGGTCCATGACAGACCTTGGCCAGTACATCGGCTACCTGCCGCAGGACATACAGCTGTTCGACGGCACCATCACCGAGAACATTTCGCGGTTTCAGGAGAACCCCGACAGCCAGCGCGTGATCGCGGCGTCGATGACTGCGGATGTCCACGAAATGGTCCTGCGGCTTCCGAACGGCTACGAAAGCCGCGTCGGCGACGGCGGCTCGCAGTTGTCGGCCGGCCAGCGTCAGCGCATCGCCCTGGCGCGCGCGCTGTATGGCGATCCGTTCGTGCTGGTGCTGGATGAGCCCAACTCCAACCTTGATGCGGACGGCGAGAAGGCTCTCGTCGCAGCCATCACGAAGGTGAAGGCACGCGGGGGCATTGTCATCGTTGTCGCGCACAGGCCGAGCGTGCTGAGCGTCGCCGACAAGGTAGCCGCCATAAACAGCGGCCAGCTTGCCGCCTTCGGACCGCGCGACGAGGTTTTGCGCAAGATTCTGCGCCAGCCGGTTTCGATGCCCGCGGCGCTTGCCGTTGAGGCCAACGGGTGAGCAGGTTTGCGGAAAGCTTGAGCCAGCTCGGCAACGGTCTGCGACATGCTTGGTCGCTGGCAGCCGACTTATGGACGCGTTCAATGCGGCGTCTGTCTGGTGGTGGAGATTCGCTTGAGCCGGCTTTGGCGAAACGCCTCGCGCTCGGCTTGTTCCTGATTGCTCTCCTGATGATGAGTTGCGGTGTGTGGGCGGTGGCCACTCCCATCGCCGGCGCCGTGATCACATCGGGCCTCGTGGTTGTGGAAAGCAACGTCCGCAAAGTGCAGCATCCCGGCGGCGGCATCGTCGCCGAGATCCCCTTCAGGAATGGCGACCGGGTAAAAGCCGGCGATGTGGTGCTGCGCCTCGATGACACGCAGGCCCGTGCCAATCTGGGAATAATCCAATCACAGATCGTGCAGCTGAGGGGGCGCAAGGCACGGCTCGAAGCTGAGCGCGACCAGACGGAAACCATCAAATTTCCAGCGGACTTCCTGGCGGAGGACGATGGCCCAGCGGCCGCCGAAGGAGAGAGGCGGCTCTTCGAGTTCCGCCGTGCATCCAAGCAAGGTCAGGTCGCTCAGCTCAGGGAGCGCGTGGGGCAGCTGCGCGAGGAGATCAAGGGGCAGACGGCCCAGCGCGACGCGAAAATCGCCGAAGTCGAGCTGATGATCGAGGAACTCGACCGGCTTGAGTACCTTCGCAAGAAGGATTTGATGGCGAGCAATCGCATCCTGTCGGCCCAGCGCGACCTGACTCGGCTTAAAGGCGAGTTTGGCTCATTCGTGGCGCAAATTGCTCGTGCTAACGGTCAGATCTCCGAAACGGAACTGCAAATCTTCAATCTCGACCAGACCATGCAGACCGAAGCGACAAAGGAGCTGCGCGAGATGGAAGCGCGCATGGCCGAGCTTGTGGAACGCAGGGTTGCCGCCGAAGACCAGCTCAAGCGCATCGTGCTTCGGGCGCCGCAGGCCGGCATCGTTCATGACCTTGCGGTCTACACCGTTGGCGGCGTCATAGGCGCCGCCGAAACGGTGATGTTGATCGTGCCCAACACGGAGGAGTTGAGCGTCGAGGTGCGCATCGCGACCTCGGATATCGACCAAGTTCATCGTCGGTCAGGCAGCCATCCTGCGTTTCACCGCATTCAACCAGCGCACCACCCCTGAGGTTTCGGGGACAGTGATCCGAGTCGGCGCTGACCTCACCCGCGAAGCCCAGACGAACGCCATCTTCTACGTCGCCCGCATTCGCCCCGACGAGACCCAGCGGGAAGGATTGAAACTGCTGCCGGGGATGCCGGTCGAGGCATTCATTGCGACGGGCGAGAGGACGGCCATCTCCTACCTCGTCAAACCGGTCAGGGATCAGCTGGCGCGCGCCTTCAGGGAGCGCTGAGGGGGCTAGTTGGTTACGTCACCGTCTTCGCCGGTTCCCCCGGGCGCGTTGTCCCGCCCCAGAGAAAACAAGTCAAAGCTGCCCGAGCGCCCCGGAAGCCGGTACTGGTAGGGACGGCCCCACGGATCGGTAAGTCCCTCGGCCTTCTTCAGATACGGTCCGCTCCACCGTGACGCGCCCTGCGGCCGCTGGACGAGGGCGACAAGCCCAACCTGACCAGATGGATATCCGCCGTTGTCGAGCGCATAGAGTTCCAGCGCGCTGGATATGGCGCTGATCTGCACCTTGGCAGCTTCCGTTCGCGCTTTTCCCAAATATCGCAAAACCTGTGGCGTAACGATGCCCGCGAGCAGAGCAAGGATGCCGAGAACAATCAGGAGCTCGATGAGAGTGAACCCGGCCTGAACGCAAGCTCGCGCAGAGGGGTGGACGCGCCCTCGCAGTTCATCATTTTGCGCACTCGCTGCCATCGCAAAAGTCCCAGCTCAGAGTTCGTATTGTGCACCCACGCTCCGGCCCCCACAAGGCGGACGGACCAGCCGCGCATGTCCCGACTCACTTCCTAATGCATCGCTCCGTAGAGCCAGACCAGCCAGGTCCCGAAGCAGAGAAAGGGTCCAAAAGGGATGCGCGTCGCGCCCGAGAGCGCGCTATCGCGGAAGGCCGCCACAAGAACACAAACCAGCGCCGCCCCTGTGGCCCACAGGAGCACGGTGGGAATCCCTTCGGCGCCAAGCCATGCTCCGGATGCAGCCAGCAGCTTGGCATCGCCCAGCCCCAGCCCGACTCGTCCTCGAATGTAGAGGTAGAGGCGGCCCACGACGACCAGAAGCAGGAAGCCGGCGGCAGCCGACACAGCTGACCACCAAAGCGGCATCGTCCCGATCCACCAGGAGACGAGCAGGCCCAAACCGGTCAACGGGAGGGTTATCGCGTCCGGCAGCTGATAACGCACGAGGTCGATCGCGCTCAAGGCAGCAAGCGCGACAGCGAGGAGGAGGGAAGCACCAGCCAGCTCGGGCAGGGCCTCACCCCGCCACAGCAGAGGCACGCTGAGCAGGGCGTAGAACAGGAAGAAGGCCGCTCCTGCGAACCCAGGAGCCGTCGCTAAACTGACCATGCGGGGGACAGCCTAGATGAACGCACGCCATTGGTCACAGCCAGCCATGCGCATGCCACGCTAACGGCGGCGCGGACGAGGCTCGTCCGTGTCCCAGTAGAACTCAACCGGCGGCGGAGCCTGCGAACCGGCGGCGCGCAGGCGAGGTTGGCAGAAAGTATATCCGTCGACCTCCCTGTAGCAGTAGCGGTTGCAGTAGTGCCGTCCCCGGTGCCAATAGCAGCCCACACCGTGCACTCTGGCTTCCCGCTGTCCGTAAGGTTGCGCATACCCCGATGGCGCGGCACTACGAGTGCTTGCAGCGCGGCGATCGCAAGCAGCAACTTCCGCATGAGGCCTCTCCGTCCCCGCTTCCACGGTGGTGACCAGTTGGCAGGCGATGATTCGGGATTCTGAGGCCCAACCCGGCTCCGATCAAGGGACGTCCACCAACATTCATGGACGGCTGAGTTGATGCCCGCCGGGGAGCTTGCTGCAAAGCACAGGCCCACAAAGATAGTGAACTGAGGGATGGCGCTCACCCATACGAATCAGGCAGCTAGCTCAGAGATCGAATCGCGGAGGCTCGTCTGGAGTAGTGGTCCCACCGATCGCTACATTGTCGCGGATGGCATTTGCTGTCGCGGTGGCCGCCGCGCTGGCCGGATGTACTTTGCCCTGGCAACAGTTGCAGCTACCTAGCCCGCCTCCACCAGCCGCTTCGGCACCGGCATCAAACCGGGACGGCGGCGCGCCGCTGGCAAAGGTATCCACAACGAACGCAACTCAGGAGGTCATCGGTACGGGCTCCGTCACCGGGCAACCGCTGCCGCGCCCGATCGCGAGCGCGGGAAAGAACGGCGTCACGATCAACCTGGTCGATGCCACGATAGCTGAAGCGGCCAAGTCGATTCTCGGCGACGTACTGGGGGTCAACTACGCTGTGAGTGAGAAAGTCAAAGGCTCGATCACCCTACAGACGACAAAGGCCGTGCCGAAGGAGGCCCTTCTCGACATTTTCGAGGCGGCCTTACGCGGTGAAGGCGCCGCCATCGTGGTTCAGGACAACCTCCATCGCATCGTTCCTGCGAGCGAAGCCATCGCATCCGCGCCGCTGCACGGTAAAGGTGCCAACTATCGCCGGATGGCCGGCGTCAGCACGCATGTCGTCACGCTGCAGTACGTGTCGGCCACGGAGATGGAACGCATCCTCAAGGCGCTCGCACCAAATGCCAGCATCCTAAAGACGGACAACAGTCGCAACCTGCTGGTCGTATCGGGCACACGCGCAGACCTGGACGGCATCATGGATGTCGTCAGCGTGTTCGACGTCGACTGGATGAAGGGCATGTCCTTCGGGATATATCCCGTTGAATCCGCAGACCCGGAGGCAGTGGCGCAAGAACTCGATACGCTGTTTGCCAACGACCGGGACGGCCCTGCCAAGGGCATGGTGCGCTTTATCCCGAACCGCCGCCTGAAATCGGTGCTGGTGATCTCCTCGCGGCCTGAATATTTGCGAAGAGCGCAGAACTGGCTCAATCGTCTCGACACGGCGACACGCGAAACCGTCAAACAGGTCTTCGTCTATCGTGTCCGCAGCCGCAGCGCCGGAGAGCTCGCTCGTCTGTTGCAGCGGGTTTATGGGCAGCAGGATCCGGCGAAGGCCGCGTCGAAGGGCGCAATCCCGCCAATATCCGTTCCGTCACCGACTTTTCTGCCGCCGGCGCCGTCTCCCGAGCAGCCGCCTCCTCCCGAGGCGGACGTAGCTCAGCCTCCCGCCGCGCCTTCGGTCACCATCCCTTCGGCGGCCGATGGCCCCCGCGACGATCGCATGGGAGGGATCGGCGTAGTTGCGGATGAAGCAAACAACTCTCTCGTGATCACCGCAACCGCGCACGAGTACAGGCGCGTCCATCGTATCCTCGAGAAGTCTCGATGTTGCTCCCAACCAAGTCCTGCTGGAGGCAACCATCGCCGAGGTTCAGCTCAATGACGAGTTGAAGATGGGTGTCCGCTGGTTCTTTCAGATGGGCAATCACAAGCTGACCCTAACCGACAACTCCGCTGGCGCGGTTACACCGACCTTCCCTGGCTTCTCGAATTTCTTCAGCACCCCCAACGTCAAGGTCGTGCTCAATGCCCTGAGCAGCGTCACGGACATCAACATCATCTCCTCGCCAACGCTCATGGTGGTGGACAACAAGAAGGCCACCCTGCAAGTCGGCAACGAGGTACCGGTCGCCACGCAATCAGCCGTTGCCATTCTCACCCCCGGCTCGCCGATCGTGAATTCGATCACGTATCGGAACACGGGCATTGTACTCAGCATCACACCGCGCATCGGCGACAAAGGGCGCATTCAACTTGATGTCGAGCAGGAAGCCTCGGACGTCATTCCAACTTCGACCTCGGGGATTGACTCACCTACAATTCAGCAGCGGCGCATCAAGACGACCGTCGCCGTCAACGACGGAGAGGGCATAGTCTTGGGCGGCCTCATCCAGGATCGAGCCGACAACAAGCGCGGCCAGGTTCCCCTCCTTGGTCAGGTGCCGATTTTTGGCAACCTCTTCAAGAACAAGGACGACACGATTGCCAGAACGGAACTTCTGGTGGCAATCACACCGCGCATCGTTAAGGATACCACCCAGGTGCGGGCGATCGCGGAGGAGTTCCGTTCCAGAATAAACCTGACGACTCGTCCGCAGCGTCAAGCCCCGCCCGACGCAAGGGAGCAGATCGACAGGCTTTTGCGCTAGTCCGCGGCCCGCTGGCCGCGCGTATCGAGTAAAGCCATGCCTGCGACTGGAGAGCAGCAACCGGCCAGAGCGCAACGCGGCTTCGTGCTGCTGATCGTCCTCGCAACGCTCGGCCTTCTGTCGGTCGTTGTCGTCACCTTCACTCAAGCTTCGCGCACCCACGTAAAGGTCACTGCGGCCTTCGGTGAGAGCGCACGCGCTGAGGCGCTCGCCGACGCCGGCGTGAATATTGCCATCCTGGAACTCGTCGCCACGCGCGAGAAGGAGCCGCCCACGCGGCGCTTTCCGCTCGATGCAACCCCGCACGGTTGCAGTATGGGCAATGAGGGCGTCGTTGCGATTTCTGTCCAAGACGAAGCCGGCAAGGTCGACCTGAACATCGGCAGCGAGCAGGTTCTCCGCGCGTTGATCCTGGGTCTCGGCGGAGGAGAATCAGCGGTCGATGCCGTTCTCGACTATCGGGACGAGGACGGGAGGAGGAGAGCTTCAGGCGCCGAAGAAGCCGAATACCGCGCGGCCGGCCGGCCAAGTGGGCCAAAGAACGGGCCGCTCCTGGCAATCGAGGAGTTGTCCAACGTTCTGGGCCTTACACAAGCCGACGCCGAGCGCATGAGCCCCTTGGTGACGATCTATTCCGGGCAGCAAGGCATCGATACGAGCGTGGCGCCGAAACTCCTGCTGGATATCGTCAGGCGCGGCGTCGAACGGGGTGGCGCCAGCACGTTCAGCGAAAGCAGGGGCGACGACCCGGATACGGAGACCGAAAGCAGTGTGGATGCACCGCTTCCGCCGCAGTTTCTGGCCGCGTCTACGCGCCGGGCATTCTCCATACGCTCGCAAGCGCGAACACCGGCCGGCGCCATCTTCGTACGCGAGGCTCTCGTCGAGTTCCTGGTCCCAAGCGCCTCCACCTTCGTCCTGCGCCGGTGGAGTCGAGGGACGGCTTCAGGCTTCGCACGGAACCCAGGCTTCTTGCCCGCGTGCTAGCTAGGCGCGCGCCTCAGAGCCTTCTGGGGCGCAGCTGCAGTTCGACCGTCAGGCTGAACGCGCCTTCGCCGTGCTCAACGGTCAGCTCGACCAACTCGGGGATCGCATCCGCACGCGTCCAGCTGCCAAGCCAGGCCGGCTGCGCGCGCTGGTCGCTGCGGCCATAGTAGCGGACACCGAAGGATTTCACGTTCGCAACCAGCTCGTGGTCTACGCGCGCAACGTCGGTATCGCGTCCGGCGCGTTTTGCCGTGAAAGGAGAGAGCCCGACGACGAGAGCATTCTGGCCCGCAGCCGCCACGACGCTTACCGTGTATTGGTAGAGACCGGCGCCGGCCGGACCGTTGGGTGCCGGCGCGACAAAGCTAAGCGTGTCGCCTGTGCCCGAAAAGGCCACGCGCACGGTGCCGCCCATCGCTTGCTCGTAGAGCGGCGTTGCCTCGCTTAGACGGGCGCGGAGGAAGGTCTCGGCCATCTCGTAGCCGGCACGCTGATCGAGCTTGGCAGCGGCGTCCCAGGTGCCGCGGGCGAACTGCAACGCCCCGGAAAGCAGGCCGACAACGAAGACCAGAAGCACCAGCGATACGAGCATCTCGACCAGCGTGAAGCCGTCCTCGCGGCGCGACGCCGAATGGCTCACGCTCATTGCCCGGACCCAAGCTTGACAGTGGTTAGCTGGAGCGACCGCGCCGTTCGCAACGCTCCCTCGGTCCACATCACATCAATCGTGACCCAGTAACCGGCGAGAGACGCCGGACCAATGTCTGCAGCCGGCTGGTTGTACCGACGCACGGACGTGGTCCAGCGATAGCCATCGGAAGTTTGACCCGTCTGCTGGCCTTCCTCGAGCCGCATCTCCACGCCCGCGACAACCAAACGCGTCCGCGCCAACCGCAGGGCTTCCTTCTCCGAGTGCGCCACCATGGCACCATGCCAGCTGAGCGATACGCTCTGGTGAATGAGAAGGTAGCCGGCCACAAAGATCACCAGCGCAACCAGCGTCTCGATCAAGGTGAAGCCAGCGCTGGGTCCGTCTTCCTGCATTGCCTTACGACCCGGACAACACGCGCACGTCACCGCTGAGCCAATCGACGACGACGGCCCAGGTGGCTTTGCCGTCCTGAAGCACAATCTTTCCGCCGCTCGCGCTTCCATCCGGGAGAAAGCGAATACGCGCGGTGCGACCAACCTGCTCGCTCTCCGGCACAACGAGGCCGACACGGACGGATTGAGGCAGCACGCGAGGCGGGACACCCTCGGCCCAGTACCTCCGCGTCGTCTGATCGAAGACCAGCATCTTCTGGATGCTTTGCGCGTTGGCCGCGGCCCGCGTTGCCCGCAGGTGGGCTGCCAGCTCATAGGCGGCGCCACGAACAGCGAGCGCCGATCGCGCGCGATTGAACGACGGCGCAACCAAAGCCAAGGCCACGGCAAGGATGCCGAGGACGACGAGCACTTCCAGCAGCGAGAACCCGAGTTCGCCCTTTCTGCCTCGCGCGCTGTCGATGACAGTCATCGCAACGCCAGGTCGTTGAGGCCGACGATCGCGCCCATGACCGAGAGCAGCAGTCCTCCCACCAGCACGCCGATCACGATGGTGAGCACGGGTGTCAACAAATTGGTCAGGCGAAGCAGCTGCTGCTGCAGCGCCGCCTCGTAGATGCTACCCACTCGTTCGAGCATCACATCGAGCTGGCCGGTTTGCTCTCCCACCGCGGTCAGCCGTAGTGCAAGTTCTGGAAACGCTCCGGATCTTCCCAAGGAGTTTGCCAGCGCCGCGCCCTCCCTCACTTCGTTTGCACAATCGCGCATTGCAGCAGCCATGGCGCGATTGCTGAGCACGCCGCTCGTCACCTCGATGGCCTGAAGCAGGGGCACCCCGTTGCGAATGAGCGTGCCGAGCGTCCTCGCCATGGTGGCGGTCTGGCCGCTGCACAGGAGGGTCGACACGAGGGGCAACCGGAGCTTCGTGCGATCCCACCATAGGCGCCAGCGCTCATTTCGAGCGAGTGCAACCAAACCCGCGGCAAGGGTTGCAATCATCAGGATCGCGAAAAGCCAGTGATCGGCGATCGCCTCCTGCACACCAAGCAGCGCCTGCACAATGAACGGCGGCTGCGCCCCGGCCTCCTGGAAAAGGGGAGCAATGGTGGGCACCAGGATCGTCATGATGACAAGCAGCGTGCCAACGGCCGCAATCAGGAGGAGCGCCGGGTAGAGCAGCGCCGACCCCACGCGGCCGCGGAACTCCGTCGCGCGCTCCAGGAAACTCGCGAGGTCGTCCAAGGCTTGACCGAGCGTTCCGGCGGCTTCGCCGGCACGGACGACCTGCGCATAGTAGGTTGGAAAGGCGCCGGCCTGCCCCTCAAGCGCCTCCGACAGCGACGCGCCCTCGAGCACGCGCCCAAGCACCCGGGCAACGATCTGCTGCGCGCGCTTTGGCATCAGCGGTTGCAGGCGCGCGATCCTCAGCGCTTCGTCGACGGGCAGCTCGGCTTTCACCAGGGTCGCCAATTCGCGCGTGAGCAGGGCAAGATTGCGCTGGGACAGCCCGCGCACGAACAGCTCGCGCTCCCACCAGTGCAGCGCCGAGTTCGCGCTGCCCTCGATCAACTCGAGCGGATAGCGTCCCTGCCGGAACAATGACTCGATGGCAGCCTCGCGGTTGTCGGCGTCAATCACGCCCTTGCCGCGTGCGCCTCCGTCATCGTAGGCCGTGTAGGAAAAGCGCGGCATCAGTTCATCCTCGTGACGCGCAGCACCTCTTCGATCGTCGTCTCCCCACGCAGGACCTTGCCGAGGCCGTCGTCGAACATGCTGACCATACCGCCTTCGGTCGCCGCCGCCTCGATGGCACTCTCCGAGCCCGCCTGGAGCATGCGCTGACGAACGGTGTCGTTCATGACGAGGAGTTCACTAATCGTCGTCCGGCCGCTGTAGCCCGTGTTGCGGCACGCGTCGCATCCGGCTTTCGCTCGCAGGCCGCTGAGATCATGGTTCTGCCCGGCGAGCTTCTCGAGGATCAAAGCCGACGCCTGCGTGGGCCTGGAGCACTGGCTGCAAAGGCGCCGAACCAGGCGCTGCGCCAGAACCCCGGTCACCGTCGACGCCAGGAGATAGTCCTCCACCCGCATGTCCATCAGGCGCGTGATGGTCGCTGCGGCGCTGTTGGTATGGACAGTCGACAGGACGAGGTGACCCGTGAGCGACGCCTGGATCGCCATCTGCGCGGTCTCCAGGTCTCGGATCTCCCCCACCATGATGATGTCGGGGTCCTGGCGCAGGATGGATCTGAGTGCGTGCGCAAACGTCAGCCCGATCTTGGGCTGCACTTGAAGCTGATTGACGCCGGCGAGCTGGTATTCGATCGGGTCCTCGACGGTGAACAGCTTGCTTTCCGTCTTGTTGAGAACGCTGAGCGCCGTGTAGAGCGTCGTGGTCTTGCCGCTGCCCGTCGGTCCTGTGACCAGAATAATGCCGTTTGGCTGAGCAAGCAGTTTCACAAAAGATCTCGTGCGCCGCACCTCGGAAACCGAGGGCAGCAAAGTCGAGCTGGACGCTCGATCGATCGAGAATGCGCAGCACCACGCTCTCACCGAGCATGGTCGGCACCGTGGAGACGCGCAGATCTATGTCCTTGCCGCGCACGGTGGACCGGATGCGGCCGTCCTGCGGCATGCGGCGCTCGGCGATGTTGAGATGCGCCATGATCTTCAGCCGCGACGTCACGGCCGCGCGCAGCGACAGCGGCAGCGTCTCGACGGTGGAGAGGACGCCGTCGACACGATAGCGGACGCGCAGACTGTCCGCCCACGGCTCGACATGGATGTCGGATGCCCGCACTTCCACGGCGCGCGTGACGAGATCATGCACCAGCCGGATGACGGGGGCCTCGCTTGCCATGTCTTCCAGCCGACGGACGTCATCTTCGCTGGCCTGGCCGGGTTCTGCCAATCCGGCATCCACCGGGATTGCGCCACCGCGTCCATAGAGGCGCTCGAGGGCGCGCTCTATCTCTCCGGCCGGCATGATGCCGTACTCGATCGGGCGCCCCAGCAGATAGCCGACGGCGGCTGCGGAATCCGTGTTGAAGGGATCGGCTAGAGCCAACCGCAGCGTCTCCCCGCTTTCGGAGACAGGGATGATGCGGTTGCTTGTCAGGAACTGGAGCTGCAGGCGGTCGGCCAGCAGAGGCGTTTCCGGCAAATCTGCGGCGCTGACCAGCGGCAGGTCCAGGAACTCAGCCAACTGACGCGCCATCTCGGCCTCGGATACGAGGCCAAGCCGGGTGAGCACCAGGTCGAACCGCTCTCCCGATTGCGCCTGGGCACGTCGTGCCCGATGGTCGGCGAGTTCATCCAGCACCCCCCGGCCAACAAGAAACGCGGCGAACGTCTCCACAAAGGCGGCACCGGAGGGATCGAGCGCCTGAGGGCGCGCGGCGGAAGGCTGGTCCAGCATCGAAGCTGCACTTTCGCGAAAAACGTCTGTAACTATAGTAGATTACACTTTTGCGATCGCTCCGACCAAGGCATCATTTGCGGGGCGGTTAGCAATTTCCAGAAGGAGTTGGCGCCCAATGCATGGCGACGGGCTGCCCCTTAGGTCGCTCACGGGTCCAGCGGGGCGCTTCCTCAGCTGGTGGCGCGAGGAGCTTTGGGAGTTGGTGCCGGAATCCGGCCGGCGGCTGATGACCAGTGCGGGACCAAGCGTGGTTCTTGCGGAGGTCGAGGGTGGCTTTCAGGTCCTCACGACTGAGGCTGACGGGGCCCGGAGCGGACCCGCTCCAGAGACCTTAGCCCGGGGACAGGCGCTGCTGCTCCTCGCCGAGATAGCGCGGAAGGGTGGCGACGTGATTGCGAGCCTACGCGTACCCGTCAGCCGTTGCTACAGCCGTCGCGTGGAGCTTCCCAAGGCCGCCCGTGGTGACGCACGGCGGATACTCAATCTCGACCTGGAGCGCGTCACGCCATTCAGGTTGAAGGATGTCTACACGGCACACGTGGAGGTAGGCGACGGCGCCGGGGGAAAAGTGTGGGTTCGTCAGCTTGTAGCCAAGCGCGAAGCCATTGATCCCCTCATCGCCGACGTGAGGTCGTCTGGCTTCGACGTCGCATTCGTGGACTGCTGGGAAAGGGACCCTTCCATCGGACTGCCGTTGAATTTGCTGGAGCCTGACGCTTCTACCAACAGCAGCGGGGAGGGCCGGTTCGTCACTCCGCTGCGGGCCCTCCTGGTCACCGCTATCATCCTGGTGCTGTCATCCGTCGTACTGACTGTCTGGCGAAACGAAGCGGCCCTGGCCGGGATTCGGGCCGAGACCTCCAAGACGCGTGAGCGCGCGACCTCGGTCCGCAAAGTGCTGGATCGAGCCGACGCAACGGTCGGCGATCTCGCGCGCTGCAGCAACTGAAGCTCACGCGCAAATCCCGGCCTTGGATGTCCTCGAGGAGCTCTCGCGCGTGCTCCCAGACTCGGTCTGGCTCTCGGAATTTCGCCTTGAAGGCGACGCGCTGGATATCTCCGGCTTGGCAAAGTCGGGCGCCGCCCTGCCGCCGTTGTTCGCGCAGTCGACCATTTTCGCCGACGCTGCCCTGACTGCGCCTTTGACGCTGGATTCGCGAGAGGACAAGGAACGCTTCAGCCTTCGCGTCCGGATCAAACAACCGGCATCTCAGGAAGCCGCCGAGAAGGCACCAAAGGGATGATGGAACAGTTATCAAAGCCCGTTCGCCGGCTTGCTGCCGTCGCACTGCTTGTGATGGCGCTGGGCCTTCTCGCCCTCGTCACTGTCATACCCCTTGCCGCCCACGTTGCCTCGCTGCGCGATCAGATCGAAACGGAGAGGGCTGTCCTCGGACGCTTTGCTCAGGTCGCTTCGCGGGAGGAGGAGGCCGCCGATCACGACCGTGTCGGCCGCGCCTCGCTATCCAGCGGTGCGTATCTCAAAGGCGAGAGTGAAGCCTTGATCGCAGCCGGCCTGCAAAGCGTGCTCGCCGAAATCGGCGCGGCAAACCGCGTGCGTTTCACCAGCACGCGCACATTGCCCACCCGGGAGCGGGGCGAAGCGCAATTCATCGGCGTGCGCGTACAGTTCAATGCCCAGATCGAGCAGCTTCGCGCGCTCCTGCATCGTATCGAGACAAATAGGCCGTTCCTCTTCGTCGAAGGACTGCAAGTTCAGCCGATATCTCCCTACTCGCAGCGCGATCCCGAGCAAGCCGGCGTGCTGGACGTGCGACTGGACGTGTTCGGCGCGACACCGGGCCGGAAGGGGTAGACGCGCGATGCGCAACGGGCTCGAAACAACTCCAGTCATCGCGCTGCTTCTCGGCATCGTCGCCGTGCTGGGGGCCGTGAACTGGCATATGCTCCACGGCGCCGTCGACATTTCTCCCGTTGCTCCCAAGCCCGGTCACGCGGAGGCGCCTCCTCCATCGAGCGTTGACCTTGCTACGCCGTTGGACAAGAAGGCCGCTGCTCAGTTCGGGCAGGTGGTTGAACGTCCACTTTTCAATCCGAGCCGCAAGCCGGTCAAACGGGAAACGGCCGCTGCCGACCGACCCAGACACGCCTCCGGGCGACCTGAGGCTCATCGGCGTGATGAAAGCGGGCGATCAGCCGCCCCGCGCGTTAATTAGGTCCGCGAATGCGCAGACCGGCAAGTGGATCGCCGAGGGTGAGGAATTCGACGGGTGGACGCTCCGCAAGATCAGCGCGCGTAGTATTGTCGTAGAATCCGGCGGACGATCGCATGAGCTTGGGCTCGCCATGCCGCGCCGCGCCTCAGAGGATGCGCCAAGTCCCGAGCCTGGCAGGAAGCGCCGCTGACCCACCCGCCTTTTCAGTGATGCGCGAGCAGCTCCGCCAGCCTGGCGCGCCTGTCGCTCTCCGGTGTGTTCAAATCCATGGTGCCGGCCAGCCGGCCATCGCGACCGACCAGGAAAACCTTGGTGCTGTGGTCGAAGGTGAAGCTACTCGCGGATGCGACCCTCTCATAGTAGGCGTCGAAAGTTCGCGCTGCCACGGCCACATCACCGGCGCTCGCCCGACAGCGCCTATGATGCGTGGATCAAAGGAACTCAAATACGCTTTCAAGGCTTCCGGCGTGTCCCGCTCGCTGTCGACCGAGACGAACACCACCTTCAACTTGTCGCCATCGGCGCCCGAGGCTGCCGAGCACATTCGACCAGTCGAGCAGCGTTGTCGGGCACACGTCGGGACAATGCGTGAAGCCGAAGAACACGGCGACCGGCTGATCGCGCAAGAGCTTCCGGTGCAAGCCGCTGCCCTTCGTGTGTGGTCAGCCGCAGGAGCGGTTCCAGCGGGCGCTGACGCGGTTTCCCTGCTGACCCTCGAGCCTCGCGACGTAGGTCAGAGGTCCGACAGAATCCCCTTTTGACAGTCCGAATCCCGGCATACGCACATGTGGGTATTTGGCCGTGAGCGCCAGGGCGATCGGATCCCGTTCTCTTCGCATTTTCTCGGGATTGACGAGGAAGCTCGTCAGCCAGGCGCCGTCTCTTCGCCCGACGATGCCCGCCAGGTCAGGGCCTACGCGATCTCCCTTCCCGACGGTGTGGCAGCCCGCGCACAGGCGCTTGTAGAGGGCTTGTCCCGGCTGGGCGATGATGTCGAGCGGCTGGGTTTTGAGGCTGCTTCCGGGTCCGGCTACCGGACGCCACGTCGTATCCATGCTCCGCACTGCGATCGCCACGCTGTCGAGATCGCCGAGCAGGTTATTCTTGGCCCATTCCCCCGTAGCTTCCATTTCCAATGAGAACCTCGTTGCGGTGCTCGCTCAGCACTTTGCTTCGGTCTCCGAGCTTGTAGCGTATGGCCTGGATTTCGTCGGGCTTTCCCGTGAGAAACTGCCATCCGGGTCCGGCCCCGAACGTATCTGCATATAGCTTCAGACGGGCCGGCGTGTCGGTCTCGGGGTCGACACTTATCGAATAGAAGTAGACATCGCGCCCCATGCTGTCGCCGAGCTTCTCCTGCAGTTCGGCAAGGCGCGAGGCCATCAACGGGCAGATGTCGCCGGCAGCTCGTGAAAAGGAAGCTGATGACGAACACCTTGTCTTTGATGAGATCGTCGTAAAACCGCAGTGTCTTGCCGTCCTGCGTCACGACATTCACGTTGGGAAGGTAGTCCTTGCCCCAACGCGACGCCTGAGCTGCGCACGTGCACATGTGCAGAGCCACAAGGAAGGTCAGAAAACGGGAAATCATATCCCGAGTGCGCGGCATTGCCTTCGCCCTTCGCGGGACCCCAAGGCGCCGGCGCCTTGGGGTCGTCCGGGCAACTATGTTTGTGATGGCCTTGGATCACCCTCAGGCAGAGTATCTCAGGCGTGGTGAAGTAGACACCGTCCGGCGTCGGATTGGGCGTCGGCGTTATCGCCACCTGCATACCGCGCGAGGCCAGGAGCTGGTATCGAAGCAGCATCGCAAAATCCTCGTGCACCGTGTTGTGGCAATGGTTCACGTAGGACCCGCCGAATTCGCCGAACTGCACCTGGAAGGTAACGCTGCCTTCCGGCCGTAGTCGCCATACGTCCTTTCTTGCTAGGTACTCGCCGGGTGCCATTGGTGCACCACCCCGGTTCATGGTGATACCCTCTTCGAAATGCAGGTGAATGGGATGATCCCAACCATCGCCGGTATTTCTGTACGTCCAATGCTCCACCTCTCCAGGCTTCGGTATGAGCAATGAGATGCGGTTGGCGTTGAACGAATGCGCGGACTCGCCATTGATCTTAACCGTCCAGGGGAACGGCATGTTCTCAGCGCAATCCGGCGTGCACTGCCCCGTTGCGAGATCGCGGGAGTCGCCCCCGCCGGAGCGGCCGAACTCCACCATCCTCGTGCGCACCGGCGCCACGACGGGAATTTGTTGTGTCAGTGACGCAAGGACCTGGCTCTTGTCTTTGCTGCCGCAGCTGTTCGCCACAGTGACATTCGTTCCCGGCGCATCGACGCTCGGCGTCGAGCTTACGACGCGGAACTCCAATATCTTGCCGATAACGGGATCCTTCGGATCTCCGGCGAGCGCTTGAGCGACGGTCAGTTTCTCCTTCGGCCCACGGCCGTTGTTGCGCATCACCAGCATGTCGACAAGATAAAGCCGGTTTCCAGCTGGAATGTTCGTGAAGTCGACGACGATGTCAAAGCGCTCCGCGGTCCCCATTTCGTCGAGTTCGGTCACCGTAACCGGCTGCGGGAGCAGATTGCCGTCGTTGGCAATCACCTGGATGGGGACAGCTGATCCGCCCCAGGCGACGGCGAGCTGCCAGAACCGCGACATGCACGCATTGAGAATCCGGAAGCGGTATTTCCGCGGAAGCACTTCGAAGTATGGGGCGTAGGCGAAGTTCACCAGCGGAAGGTCGCCAACGAAGCCATCGGTGGTGAAGATATCAAAGAAATACTGGCCATCCTGGCTGGTTGCGCCGTCCGAGAGCATGAGATTAACGTCGAAATCGACGTTGCCCCAGGGCAGCTTCGTTCCGCTCGGCAGCCTCAGGTTGCCTCCCGCCGTGATGCCTTCGTGTCCCCGATCGCGGCCACTGTAGTAGTTCACCTGCATGACATTGCCCTTGTAGACATTCTCAGCGGTGAAGAAGAAGCGGTGGTCGTGGGCCCACATGCTGCCTTGGATCTCACGCCAATCGCCGGCAATCTTAACGAGACCCGTACTGCCGTCGGGCCCGCATGCCTTGGTGTCCGTGCCGTTCATGTTGATCTTGTCGCGCCCGCGCGAGGGTCGTGCCCCATAGGTAGTCGTAGAACGTGCCGGGGAAGTGATGCGCGCCTGTCGCACCATCACTTTCGGCGCCGTTGTGCGCGTTGTGGAAGTGCAGCTGCGTCTCGTTGCGCCCAAATCCTCCGTTCTGCGCGCGATCGACGGGCGTGTTGTTATGGATCCTGGTCAGGATCGGTTCGCCGTAGCGCCCCTTGATGAGCGGCGGAGCCATTGTCCCCACTTGCGTGTTCCCGGCGCCGTAGCACCAAACGGCGTTCGCCTGCTGGGGCGCAAAGTTCGGGTGGAACCTCGTGCCCGTTGAACTGGCAACGCTGCCCGGCTGCGCGCATTGGGCCCACGACATCACGTACCCGACCTTGGGGAAGAACTCGTCCCACCTCTGGTGCGCGAAAAACTCACCGGGCGGCCGACCCTCCACGGGCCTCTGTTCGTGATCTTATTGCGGAAAGGATTATCCGAGGTGGGCTTGTTCGGATTCTGGTTCTTATAAAGGTTGAAGTCCTCGTGATAAGAGAGCCGCTTGGCGTTCGAGTAGCCAAGGCCCGCCGGAAACACGGCTTCACCAGCGGCATTCCCGGTCAATGGAATCGGTGTCTGCACGGACAAGCGCGGCATGCGCTGCGAAAACTTTGCCGCACCGAAGAGCGGGCTACGCGGAGTTCCCGTTGGCACATCCGCGAAAGCGCTGCGCGCGAAGGGGCTGAGACCGTTCTTGCAGACGAGCAGACCCTGTAGTCGTCAAGAGACCCCATTTGAAGAGGTCGCGACGGTTGATCTGGCCAATGGAAAGCGCCTTTCACAATCTCGGCCCGATTGTCCCTCGCTCTCTGAGCTTCCTTTTGACGGATTCGGGATGCCTTTTCGGAAATGTACATGTCGATTCCCCTACCCCAAGAATTGCTATTCGGCTGAAAGCGTCTTCACCAAAATTTTGCCTTCGGCCCCCCGCGCGCGCATTTTCACGGTCTGGCCCTTGAAAACGGTCTGCGAAAGTTCTTTCAAGAAATGCGGCAAGGCGCGGCGATCCCCCGCCGTTGCCATGATCCAAATGTTATCGCCCGAAGCCCATTGGTTGGGGCGCAGCTGCATGGGCTTGTCCAACTCCTCCGAGAACGCCTTGTCGATCTGTGCCGAGACGCGTGCCCACAGGACGACCGCGACAGGGATGCTTGTGCCCCGCCTCGCGCACCCGCTCGTCCGCTGGCTTTGCCGCGTGGCCGAGCCTGAATTGGCCGGCCATGATTGGCGGAAGGACCAGCCATTCGAGGTCGCCGATCTTCAAATTGCGGAAGTTGGTGTCGCGCATCAGGACCGCGACGACCTGTGAAAAGGCCTGAGCCATTCGCGCTTGCCGCGCTTCTCTCGGTCGCGTCACGGCTTTCGGCTCGTTAGCAGCCTGGGGAAGCGGCGCGCTTCCGCCCCGTTCTTCGCTGCGGCCAATGCTAGTTCGCTCACGGTATTCTCCTTTCAGCTTCTGGCGAACATCCCGATGGCGACGGCTACAGGATGAAGTCGGCTTGGGTGACGACATTCGCCCCCACGCCTGTGACGCCCAACAAGGTGATGGTGTCGTCACCAATGGTGATCACGGTGTTGCCACCGCCGGCGACGATCAACACCTCGTTGACGAAGTCGGTGATACCGAGCGCCGAGATATCGAGGAGGTCCTGGTTGGTCAGGGTTCCATTGCCGTTGGCGTCGAAGCCGCTGATGATGTCGTCGCCGAAATCATCCGCGAACACGAAGGTGTCGTTGCCGGCGCCTCCGTTCATTACGTCGTCGTCGGCGCCACCGTTCAGGATGTCATTGCCGGCACCGCCGTCCATCACGTCGTTGCCACCACCACCGATCAGCGTGTCGGTACCACCAGCACCATTCAGGATGTCTTGACTGGCGCCACCGGTAATGACGTTGGCTGACGCGTTGCCGGTGCCGACGAAATTGCCGACGCCGACGAAGGTCAGGTTCTCGACGTCCGCATCCGCCAACGTGAAGGCGTTGGCAAACGACAAGACCTCGTCGACCCCGCCGCCTACCCCGCCCGCCTCGCTGACCGTGTCGGCCGTATCGTGGACGATGAACGTGTCGTTGCCGGCACCGCCCGTGAGCGCGTTCGTGACACCCGCAGCACCCGCCAGCGTATCCGCCCCGCTGCCGCCGACCACGTTCTCGATCCCCGCAACCGAGCTGAAGCCCGATGCCGTGCCTGCACCGAGATCCACTGACACCGCCGCAGCTGTGCCTGCGTAGGTCAGCGTATCGGTACCGCCCAGAAGGTCGGCCGTTACAAGCTCTATGCCGGTGAAGCCGCCGCCTTCGAAGCTGGTGATGGCTGCGCCGTCGAAGATGACATCGAGCGTGTTGGCGGCTGCCGTACCGAGTATGCGCAGCGTATCCTCGCCGATCCCGCCATCGATCGTGTCAGTGCCGTCGCCGAACGTCCAGACAATGGTGTCATTGCCCGCTCCGCCGTTGAGCGTTGTCGGCTCCGTTACCGCCGGCTCGACGTATCGTTGCCGGCCCACCGTCGAGAACATTGGCACCGCCATTGGCAGTGATGGTGTCGTCGCCCTGAGCCGCCGGTAACATTCTCAATTGCTGCTGAGAGTGTCCTCGACAGCCGGCATGGCTGCTCGCGGACCGCGTGCTGGCGGTGGCACCGGCCGTCGCGCCGAGAGATTGAAGGTATCGGTACCGCCCCGCGGTATTCGTGCCGTCGCCATAGTTGACCGGGCGATGAACGCGTCGTTGCCTCCGCCGCCGGTCAGCGTGTCGTTGCCGGCACCACCGTTGAGCGTGTCGTTGCCGGCGCCGCCGAGAGCACGTTGGCGAGCCCATTGCCGGTGAGCGAGTCATTGCCCGCACCGCCCGTGACGTTTTCGATGCCGGCGATCGAGGTGAAGCCGGACGCCGTTCCGGTGGCCAGGTTGACGGTCACTGCGTTGGCGGCGGACGTTGCCGAGTAGTTCAACGTGTCCGTGCCGCCGCCGAGGTTGGCATTGACCCTCTCAACATTGATGACCGTGCCGCCCTCGATGCTGGTCAGCGCGGTTCCGTTCAGGACCACGTCGAGCACATCGTTGGCAGCACCGCCCGTGATGTTGAGCGTGTCAGTATCTGCGCCACCGTCAACCAACGTGTCGGCCCCATCGCCCATCGCGTAGTTGAAGGTGTCGTTGCCCGCCTCACCCATCAGGGTGTCGTTGCCAGCTCCGCCGGTTATCACATCGTTCCCGGTGCCGCCGAGGATGGTGTCGGTACCGGCCTCGCCGTTCAGGATATCGGCACCGCCGTTGCCCATGAGCGAGTCGCTACCGCCGCCGCCGAAAGCGATGTCATCGCCGGCGCCGCCCACGAAGGAATTGGCCTGGCTATTACCCTGGAAGGCCCTGCCTGTCAGGGCAGTTGGAGCAGAGGTCACGGTCTCCGTCGTGCCGTTGTCGTCCGTATAACTGACAACGACCTGCAGTCGACGGTCCGCCTGCGCCGCGCCTGGAATGAACGCTACTCCCATTGCATTGGCAATGTTCGTGAACGGCTCGCCGCCTCCGACGGCGGACTGCTGCCACTGGTAGGTGAACGCAGCGCCGGTCAGGCCATCGGCATCCGTGAACAGGATGGACGCCAGGATCGCCTGTGTAGCGGTCGGCGTCGTGTCGCTGATGACAACCGTGCCGACCGGGTCGTCGTTGACGTTCGCGACGGCGGCCGTGGGTGCCGAGAACGCTTCCTCGAGCACGCCATTCGCGTCCTGGTAGACGACCCTCACACGCAGCGCACTGCCGACCTGGGCATCGCCGGGCCTGAACGTCGCACCCGTGGCACGCAGCGTTTCCCCGCCCGAGCCGGGAGCATCTTCGAGGAAGATGTCCTCCCAGATGCCCGGATCCGTCTCCATCTGCCAGAAGATCGTGAAGGGCCCGGTGATGGCCCCTGTTGGATTGTCCGGAGTTACGTTGTCGTCATCGGTGATACCGTCGATAGAGGCCGTTAGCAGCTGGTCCTCTGTCGGCGTATCATCATCGATGGTCGCCAGCCCCTCTGCCTCATTGTTCAAGCCCTGCCGCACCAGCGAAACATCGCTGAACTGCAGGCGCTCGATGTGTCGCAGCGTGTCGATGCCATCAGTGCCGACGTTGTCCGTCACCGAATGATGTCGTCGTCGTTGATGGCAAGCGTGCATCGGCGACCACGACGCCATTGATGGCGATCGTGTAGTCGGCCCGATTGCCCGAGAAGCGCGCGGTGTCGAAATCAATACCGTTGTGGGTATCGTCGACAATCTTACGCGCGATAACGAGTTGTCCGGGTTTGATCGTGCCATCAAGCATGAACGGAACGAGTTGCGTCAGGTCATCTGCTCTTTGTATCTCGGCGCCCGTCCCGTCTGCATTGGCGCGCACGCTGATGTACGTGTCGAGCCGCAGGTCGCCATCGATCAGGTCGTCGCCGCCACCGCCGATGATGATATCGCTGCCATCGCCGCCGAGAATGATATTGCCGGCGGAGAACGAGGTCACCGGGCCGATCAGTGCGTTGACAAGGCCCTCCAGGCCGTCAATGCGCTGCATGCCCGCTTGCGTGAGTGCGCTGCCCAGAGCGCCGCCGTGGCCGAGCACACCCGCCGGCGCAGGGGCATCGGCAGTCAGGTCATCACCTTGCAGGAGGTCGCTGAACTGCGAGCCCGATAGACCTTCGGTTTGCTCGAACCGCGCCAGGATACCCGGGCTGCCCAGCGGCAGCGGCGTCTCGTCGAACGCGCGAATGCGCATGTCGACGGACACGCCCGCTCCATCGTGGGCAAAGCTCGCCCAGTCGAAACCGGACATGCCTTCGTAACGGTCGCCCTGGCCGCCGTTGCCCATCATGATGTCGTCGCCGCCCTCACCGTCCATACGGTCGGTGATGCCATTGCCGAAAAACACGTCGTGGCCGAACACCGGATCGGAAGCAAAGGGATCGAAGTTGTCGCCGGCGGCGCCGTCGGCCATGCCGAACTGGAGCCAGTCGTCGCCCTCGTTGCCGAACGCAAATTCATTGGCTACGCCACCGAGGATGAAGTCGTCTCCCCCTCCGCCGAACGCCTCTGAAGCATCCTCGCCGGTGATGATGAAGTCCTTGCCGTGTCCGCCGAGAACCAGGTTGATGCCATTGCCCGCGTGGATGACATCGTTTCCGTCGCCGCCCTGGATATTGTCATCACCGCCCTTGTCGGTAATGATGTCGTCGCCGGCGCCGCCGCGCAGCAAGTCGTTGCCGTCGCCACCCTCGATGCGGTCGTTGCCGCCGTCACCGTAGACCGTGTCGTCGCCGATGCTGGCAATGAGGATATCGTTGCCGCTGGGATTTGAGGTAATCGTACCTCCGAGCACAACGTGCTCGCCGCCAGTATATTCGAGGTAGTTGCTATCCGTCCCTGCGATCGCCGGATTGTTGCGAATGACTCCCCTCGGGATCGATGCGCGTTGCCGTCGCCGACACGTCATCGGCACCTTCATCGATCAGAGGCGTAGTGAGATCGTCACCCTGAATTCCGTCCAGCCGGCCGTCATGCCGGTAAATTGCTTTGAGGCATTCACTTCCAGAATAAAGCCGGGTGTCGAGAACACGTCGCCCGGAAGATGCGTGGCATCCGTGTTGATCATGATCAGGTTGGCGAACGAGTTGTTTTCCAGCTCGGTCAGGAAATTCAGGCCGGCGGTGCGCTCCAGATAGTAGAAGCGGTCGCCGTCCTGCAGCATCTCCATCTGGGTCTCGAACACGAAATTGAAGGTCGAGCCCAGGAAGCCGCCGAACGGCATCTTCCTTTCCGCAAGGCCGCCGATCCAAAGGTCGACGTCGCCGAGGCCGGTGGTGGTGACGCCGTCGAGATCCCTGGCGAAGCCTGCATTGTTGGCCCAGTCGCCGGTGCTGGTGAGGAACTCGAGGCGATCGATCGGCACTCCAACCGTCGGCTCGTCGCCGAAGTTCGGAATGCCATCCATGCCGTTCTCGCCGTAGACGAGGGCGTAGGCGGCGGCACGCTTCTCGATCAGCGTGTCAGCGCTGGTGATCGAGGGATGCTTGCCATAGGCGGCTATGAAATTGACCAGCGACTCGAAGTGCTTGAGGTTAGCCCCGAAGTCGACCCAGCTGATGTACGCCGTGAGCTGGCTATCGCCGGTCATGGCAAAGAACTCTGCGCGCGCAGCGTTGAGGCTCGGGACGCCGGCATCTCGGCCGCGGGCCAAGTTGATCGTCGCCAGGTCGAGCGGCAAGCCAAGCAGATTATTGCGCAGGGTCTCCGTCACGAACTCGTCGATCTCGTTGCCGAGCTGGCGCGTCGTACCGCGCACGATGGCGCCGGCGGCCTGATCCGGAGTGAGACCGCTTGCGGCAAATTCCAACGGATTGAGGAAGGCCGCGATCAGGCCGATCTGCTGGTCGCCGGCTTTCGTCGGATCGGCGTCGCCCACGACATTGAAGTCGGCGCTGAAACGATCAACCGTTTCGGTGAGCATCGAATGCCCGAAACGGTAGACCACGTGGGCGAATTCCGCGAAAATCGCGGGGTTGATGGCGGTGTCGTACACCTGGGTCGCCGCAAAGAAGAGATCGACTTGCGGCTGAACCTTCCGCGCAAACTCTTCAAAGACGAGATGCTGATATTGCATCTCGGTACCAAACCGCGCCGCCTGGAAAATGCGAGCGCCATCCCATGCATCGGCCGCATCGAGCTGCGCGATCAGGGCTTCCTTGCCGGCGGCATCCAACGGTATCGACGTGACCGGCGTCACACCATCTCGCAGCCACTCATTCAGGAACGCAGCGTCATTGGAGGCAACCGCGACATCCTTGATGTGATCGACCAAGCGGTTATGCTCGGAGTGGAAGATATGGTGGACGGTGGTGAGACCGATGTTCTCGTTGCCGCGCCCATCGCCCGTGATGTAGTGGGCTTCGAGAAGCTCGTTGTCGTACATGTTCGCTTGGACGGGGCTACTGAGTTCGACGTTGTCGATCAGGATCTGGCCGCCACTTTCGTGCGCGATCACGATCCTCAGTTGTTCACCGGCGTGCTCAGCAGCAATCGGCCCGGTGCTCAGCGACACACTCTGCCATTGCCCGTCTGCCGGGATGGGGAGCGCGACGGTCGCAAGAACATCTCCATCAACGGTCTCAAGACGTGCGTTGCCGCCGGCAAAAACCTGGTCCGTCCGCTCACCAATCTTGAACGTCAGCTGATAGACACGACCTTCCTGGAGAATCTCTCCGGTGTCGCTGGAAAGCGCCGCCCCATTGGTGAGCCAGGCCACATTGGCACCCGTGTGGCCGACTGGACTGACAATCTGGGCAGCAGGTGCGTACACGCCACCGGTACCACCGATTATCGTCCAGCCTTGAGGACTGCCGATGATGTAGTTGCCGAGGCCATCCTCCTGCACCGGGCCGCCGCCGTCGGCCACCAGGGAATCCGCTTCGAAACTGGCGTTCGCGAGCGCATATTTGTTCAAACCGACGGCCGTGCCAAAATCCGCCACAAGCGCCGTCGGCGGCGTGTTCGGGTTATGGTCCAGGTCACCCACCGGCACAGCGTCGTGCGCAATGTCGTTAAGGAACGCGTGGTTCGTACGACCTGCGATAGAAGCGTCTATGGCTGCGCCCGGGGTGCCGGACTGTAGCCCCGTCTCCGTCACGAGCTGTGGGAAGCCGGTGTCGGGGTCGGGAATGAAATTGCCATAGAGGTCTGTTGCCAGCAGCGGCAGGTTCAGGACATCCAGGTCATCGAGCTGGATGCCGAGCATGGTCAACGCCTGGGCTTTGACCTCGCCCCAGGTGGCAAGGCCGCCGTTGGCGCCCTCGAGCAGACGGCCTGTGTCCATGGGGCGTCCATCGACCAGAACATACTCACGCAAGAACACCTGGTGCGATGGGTGAGACGTATATGTCTGGTTTTGATCGATGAACGGTGTGGTCTGGTTGTTGTGGAGATGGACATCGTCAGAGGTGTCTAGAATCCCGTCTTCGCCCGCGTGCACGGCGATGTTGCTAGCGCGCGTGAGCACCATGAAATTGGTCTGCGGGCTCAGCGGATTGAAGAGCGGATCGTCGGGCTGCAGCGGGATGTAGATGATCCCGTTATCGCCCTTGTTGACGAGGTCCAGACCATGGTCGAAGAACTGGCCGAAGAACGTCATCCATGAGTTAAAGCCCGCCGACAACCCCTCGTCCGGTGCGGTATTGGGGATGAAGAGCGGCTCGCCTGCCGGAATAGGGTTTCCGTCGAGATCGAGCAGCACGCCGTTCGCATCGATCGTTCCGAAGCCGGCTTGCACGAAGGCCTGCACCGCGGCCGCATTGCTGATGGTCTGGTCGACGATCAGGTTGGAGATGAGACGCGGATCGAAGTCCACCACGTCGCCGCCGGCAGCGTAGTTGTTATTGACGACGAACGGCACGAGGTCGCCGGGCCCTGGGCCATCCAGGTCGGCAAGGAAGATGTCATCGCCCTCATTGCGGAACACCTGATCCAGCAAACTGGGAAACGGTTGATCCGCCGCGCCGAAGCCCTCTTGGCCTGGGACGAGATTGTTCAGTGACCCATCGACCGTGCGGAGGCCAAATGCCCCGCGCGAATTGGGCAGAAGGTCGACCAGAGCCTGCGCGCTGCCACCGGCAGCCGTATGCGCTTCAGAAAGCTTGATCTGATCGAGGATGAATTGCAGATCCGAGCGAATGAAGTGGACGCCGGCGCTCTCCGTCGCCGACTCCACGGGAGGCGCTGCAGGAGCATTGAAGACAACATCGACAACAGCGGCCGTAGTTGCCGAGAAGGCTGTCTCAAGGACACCATTGGCGTCCTGATAATGCACCTTCACCCGGATGGCGCTGCCAGCGAGACCGTCAGAAACGCGGAAGGTTGGCCCGCTTGCCGTTGCCGCCTTGTCGCCTCCCTCTTCGACGATGTCCTCGAAGATGCCGGTGCCGGGAGCAACCTCGGACTGCCAGACGATGGACACGGGCCCGGTTATGACCCCGCCGGCATTGTCAGCATCGGTCACGCCGGCGATAGAGGCCCGGAGCAGCTGGCCTTCCAGCGGCGCAGCCGCAAGAAGAGCACCGCTGACGGCATCGAAAATCGTCGCCTGGCCTTCGGGATCCGAGTTGAGTTCGGGTGCGAGATTGATCGACTGATCGGCGAACTGAAGGCGCTCGATACCTTTCAGCGTATCGGTGCCATCCGTACCGACAGTGTCGGTTATGGTGATGGTGCCGTCGGCGGCGATCACAAAATCGTAGTCATCAAGAGGACCGGAGAAGAGGGCGGTGTCGAAGTCGTCCTCGCCGGTCAGGATCTCGCGCACGATCGAGAGCTGGCCAGGATTGAGCGTGCCGGCCAGCATCAGCTGGACGAGTGTCTTGCCATTCAAGGCGGGATCGGCGCTGGATACCAGCGTCTTCATGTCATCGGTGGTGCCAATCTCCGCGCCGATCGGATCGCCGTTGGCATCTATGCCGGCACGTATGGAGATGCGCACGTTCAGCCACGAGTCACCGTCAATGATGTCGTTGCCGCCGCGGCCCTCGATGAGGTCGCTGCCGGAGCCGCCAAGAATGATGTTGCCCGCCCCGAAAGTGGTGACACCCGCCCCAAGCAGTTCCTGAAGACCATCAATGCGGGCGATCCCTTCTTGCGTGAGCACGCTGCCCTGCGTACCGCCAGCCAGAATGTCCACGGCATCCGCATCATCGCCGCGCAAGAAATCGGCGAAGGCGGAACCGGATAGACCTTCCACGAACGCGTAGCGATCGAGAACGCCGGCATTGGATGGCGCAACCGGCGGCTCGATGATGTCGCTTATCAGCATGTCCGCGGTGACGCCGCGGGTATCATTCTTGAAGGTAACCCAATCGAACCCGGAGTCGCCGTCGAAGTGATCCTCGCCCTCGGAGCCGACAAAAAGATCGTCGCCGCCTTCGCCGAGCATCTCGTCGAAACCGCCGCCGCCAACGATCACGTCGTTGCCCGACACCGTATCCTGTCCGAGCGGATCGAAATTGTCGCCGGGCGCGCCGTCCTGGGTGCCCAGCTGAATCCAGTCGTCGCCCTCGTTGCCCGTCGGGAACGCATCCGTCTTGGCGCCAAGGATGAAGTCGTTGCCGGGGCCACCAAACGTCAGGGAGATGTCCTCACCGGTGATGATGAAGTCGTGACCCGTGCCGCCGATGATCAGGTTAAGGCCATTGCCGCCCTGGATAACATCGTTGCCGGCGTTACCCTTGAGGACATCGTCTCCGCCGCGGTCCGTGATGATGTCGTGACCATCCCCGCCTTCGACATTGTCGTTCCCATCGCCACCTTCGAGGCGGTCATTGCCGGCGTCTCCCCAGAGGGTATCGTCGCCAACGCTGGCGATGAGGATGTCATCGCCATCGGTTCCGCCGAGCACCACGTGGTCGGCGCCGGTGTACTCGAGGTAGTTGGTGTCAGGCCCACCCGTGAGCGGATTGTCACGAATGACGAGCGGACGCAGCTCGGTGCCACCTTCCGTCGGGTCTCCGCGGCCGTCCGGATCGAGACCGGTGAACTGCCGGTTCTGATCGACCTCGAAATCCGAAGCCGGGGTCGAGAATACGTCTGCGGGAAGATGCGTGGCGTCGGTATTCGCCATGATCAGCTTGGCGAACGAATTGTTTTCGAGCTCGGTCACGAAATTGGTGCCGGCCAGGCGGCTCAGGTAGTAGAAGCGGTCGCCGTTCTGCAACGCTTCGAGCTGCGTCTCGAAGACGAAGTTGAAGGTCGAGCCCAAGAGACCGCCGAACGGCATCTGCCGCTCGGCCAACCCGCCGATCCACAGGTCGACGTTGCCGAGACCGGTGTTGGTGACGCCGTCGAGATCGACGGTCGTGCCGGCCGCGCCGTTGGCGTAGGCGCCGGTACTGTTCAGGAAGTCGAGCCGATCTGCATTGTCGGCGACGAATGTGCGCTCAACACCCCCCACGTTCCCAGCATTGATGACTGCAACGCCGCCCATAACCAAGGCAGTTGCGATGGCGCGCTTTTCCGCGACGGTATCGACGTCCGTCGCTCGAAGTTCCTCATGCGTCCCATACGCAGCAATGAAATTGATGATGGACTTCTGGATGCTTGAGGTTGACGGCGAAGTCGGCCCAGCTGGTGTACGCCTTAAGCTGGCTGTCGCCGGTGCCGCGATAGAACTCGGCGCGCGCGGCGTTCAGCGTCGGAATTCCTGTCTCGCGTCCGCGCGCCAAGTTGATGGTGGCGAGGTCGAGCGGGAGGCCCAAAAGGTTGTTGCGCAGCGCCTCGGTAACAAACTCGTCGATCTCGTTGCCGAGTGCCCGCGTCGTGCCGCGCACGATGGCGCCCGCGGCCTGTTCGGCCGAGAGGGTGCCGTTTGCATCGAACGCAAGCGGATTGAGGAAGGCCTCGATCAGACCGATGTCGCTGTTGACAAAGTCGGGGTCCAAGCGATCGATCGTCTCGGTCAGCATTGTGTGACCGAAGCGATAGACCGTGTGTGCGAACTCCGCCACGATCGAGGCATCGATGGTCGCGTCGTACATGAGGAATGCGTCGACGTTCGGCTGGACCTTGCGCGCGAACTCCTCGAACACCAGGTGCTGGTACTGCATCTCGGTGCCGAAGCGGGCCGCCTGGAATATGCGCTCTCCATCCCATGCGTTGGCCGCATCAAGCTGCGCAATCAGAGCCGCCAGGCCAGCGGCATCCGTCGGCAGAACCGTATTATCTGGCAGATCGATCCGCAGCCACTCGTTCAGGAACGCAAGGTCACCCGATGCGACCGCGATCTCCTTGGTGTGCTGGACAAGGCGGTTGTGCTCGGAATGGAACACATGATGCACAGCGGTGAGCGCGATATTCTCGTTGGCGCGGCCGTCGCCGGCCATGAAGTGCGCATCGAGCAGCTCGTTGTCGTAGCCGCCTGCCGCGGTCGCGCTGAGCTGTACGTTGTCGACCAGTACCTGGCCGCTGCCGCCGTGAATGATTTCTATTCTGAGCTCTTCGCCGGCGTTTGCAGCCGAAATCGCCCCAGTGCTCAGCGACACCTCGGTCCATTGTCCGTCGGCGGGGATCGGCAGCGCGATCGTGGCGAGAATGTCGCCGTCAACAGTCACCAATCGTGCCGTACCGCCGCCGAAGACCTGATCCAGCCGGTCGCCGACGTTGAACGTCAGCTCGTAGACTTTCCCCTGCACGAGAAGCTCGCCGGTGTTGCGCACCATCGTGGCGCCGCTGTCGAGGAAGACGACGTTGCCGCCGCTGTGGCCTGCGGCGCTGATCACGGCTTCGGTCGGCGCGAATATTCCGCCAAAGCCGGTAACGTCCCATCCCTGGGGATCGATGAACGCGAAATTGCCAAGCGAGTTTTCTTGTACGACGCCGCCCGGGCCATCATCCGCCAACGAATCCGCTTCGAAACTGTTGTTTGTTAGCGGGATTGTAGCGGGATTGGGCTTGCAAGGCCGACCACGTCATCGGCATCAGCTGCTTTGCCGGCAGGATTGGCGTCGTGGGCGATGTCGATGATGAAGGCGTGCCCGGTCGCAACGGCTTCGGCGGCGTTCGCAAGCCCCGTGACGGGATCGCGTACAACAAATGCCGGCGGCGGTCCGGCGCTGTCGATCAGCTGCGGCAGGCCATCGGCTCCGGGTATGAAATTGCCGTATGCATCGGTGAGCACCAGCGGTACCCGGCCAACATCCTGGTCGGTCAGCACAATGCCCAACAGATCGAGTGCTTGCGCCTTGACGTCGGCCCAAGTCGCCATGCCGCCGCTGGCGCCTTGGATCAGTTCGCCGGTGGCAACAGGCCTTCCATTCTCGTCGAGCGCGTACTCGCGCAAAAATACCTGGTGGGATGCGTGCGACGTATAGGTCTGGTTCTGGTCGACGAACGGCGTCGTGTGGTTGGTGGCGGCCCCGTTCTCATCCTTCACCGTGCGCTCGATCACCATGAAGTTGGTGGGCGCACCTTCCACGTAGAGCGGGTCGTCGGGCTGCAGCGGGATGAGCACCATCTCCGTGCTGCGCTGAATGAAATCCAGACCGTGGTCGAAGAACTGACCGAAGAATATGAACCATGTGTTGAAGCCTGCGGAGAGACCCTCGTCAGGCGCCGTGTTCGGAATGGTGAGGGGGACGCCAGGCTGCACCGCCTCGCCAGTGCTTCCGTCCTCGTTCACAAAATGCAGCACGCCGCTGACCAGCACACCAAAGCCGCCAGCGATGAAGGCCTGCACAGCGGCCGGATTGGTGATCGTTTGATCGGCGATCAGGTTTGAAATGATGCGCGGATCGGAATCGACGACGCTGCCCGTCGCGCCATAGTTGGTATTCGCCACGCCGAAGAACGGGACCTCGTCGCCCTCGTCCTGGAACTGCGGATCGAGCAGTGTCGGGAACGGCTGGTCGGCGGCGCCAAAGAATTGCTGACCCGGCACAAGGTTGTTGTAGGAGCCATCGACCGTGCGCAGGCCGAACGGCACGAAAGAATTCGGCAAAATGTCCGACAGCGGAGTTCCTGAGGCATGCAGTTCGGAAACTTGGATCTGCTGAAGAATGAATTCCAAATCGGATTTAATGAGCTGTACAGCCATGAATCTCTCCAGCGGACGCGCGACAAAAACCGCAATTGGTGGATGCAAAATTCATAGAGATAATCTTCGCGGACCGATACGGGACCTAGGTCACGCCGCTGGGACCAACGTCCCGTTGCTGACGGATCATGTTGACCGCACGCCGCGTCGCGTCTTCTCATTGAAGAGAAGGACGCCAGGCAATGCTTCGCTCATACCCACGCCCTTCGGGATTCAAGTTCTCGCCATCCATGGGCGAAGCGTGGGGAACCGATCAGTCTACATACCTACTTGCTTTGCGCACTCGTGGTGATTGCGATCTCCACTGCCGTCGCGGGCGGCAAGCAGCCAATGGCTTCATTTCTCCTCCGCCCGTCGATCGATCGCGTCCTTGCGAGCCCGCTCAATATTGCGAGCATGCTCGCCGTTCTCCAGGCGATTTTCCTCGTCGTGCTCCTGATCCTCGCTGCACGCGTGGGGCGAACGATCGAAGCTCAACATCGCGCCCTTGAAGAAGCAGGTGCGCGCATCTCCCAACTCGTCGAACAGAATGAGAAGTTGAGGCAGCGGCTCAGCGCCGCGTACGTGCGTTCCGTTGAGCGGCACGACGCCTTCTCGCACGGCCTTGGCCTGGCCCTCCGAGGGCAGCCTGCGCAACTTGTCGAGGACGCCCTGCGCGAACTGGAGTCGCTCACCCCCGAAGGCGATCTCAATCTGAGCCGCGCGGGTTATGTGAGGATCAGGACGGCGCTCGAGGATTCGCTCACCGCCATTCGCAAGGTCTCCTCAGACCTCGCGGTAGCGGAGGTCGCACGGCTTCCCTCTGCCAGCTAGACCGCGGAACGCCTGACCCGTGGTTGGCGCCGAAGGCAACAACCGCCGTCGGGCTCCCGGCCTCCTGCTCCCTGCACGATGCCGATGATCTGCTCCTTGCTGAGCCGTGAACGCCTTATCTTCCGTCTCCTCTCGAGGCTAGTACTCCTGGAGGAAAGGAGAGGCTCAGGTCATTGTCAGGGAAGTGTTCACTCTTGCAGATGCCCAGCAGACTTCCGGAAGCTCTCAAGGCCAGCAACTCCCAAGTCTTCCTTGCTGACCGATGGGACGTGTCCGAAAGCACGGTCTCTCGCTGGGTATCCCAGTGGCAAAGCGAGGGCCTAGCGGAGAGGTCTGGCCTCTCTATACATGCGCCGGTGCAGCTCAGGGGTAAGGCAGGCGATCCCGAATAGACGTGTGAGCATCACTAGTGGTGACCCATCGCGAAATGCCACTGGACATACAAGCCATCAATACGCGAGACCGCTTCGGTCGTCCGCGAAGCGAGCAGGAATGCCAGAAGTACTTGATTTGATTGGAGCGGGCGAAGAGCGCCAACTGGAGCGCCCTCCTGATCCGCAACCCGTTGAGTTAAAACAAGAATAGCCTACGAAAATCTTCTGTTCAAGGACCGTGTTGGACGAAATGTTGGACGTTTTGTTGCACGCCATTTTTCTGCTTTGCGCCGAATGGCGGAATCTGACTGATCGGTCTGGCCGGTTTGCCGCCCTGGCGTCAGCCTCGATGTGTTCCGCCGGAAACGCGCGGTCCAACTGTTCCCACTTTTCTTGCAAAACGCTCTAAAAAGTGGGAACATGCCGGGGAGGGAACTCGAAGCATGCCGGTTGAGCTTACCAACGAACAACGCCGCCAATTGATCGACGTGCAACAGGTCTTTGAAGCCTGGCACAGTTCGCACAAAAAAGCGCGGGGCCATATGCGCTGGCTGACCCGCCGTGGCACGGACTATCTGCACCATAAAATCGGACAGGTCGAGCGCTCACGCGGCCGCCGTTCGAAAGAGACGGAAGCGCTCATGGCTGAACACAAAGCCGCACGTGAGCGTACGAAGAAAACCCGCGTGCGGCTGATGGGCATGGCGCGTGTAAATCGCGCGCTTCGTCTCAATCGCGTTCCACATGATGCCGCGCGCGTACTGCGCGCTCTGGACGAGGCCGGGTTGCTTGGCAATAACCTCTTCGTCATCGGCACGAATTCCATTTACGCCTACGAAATCAAATCCGGCGTCCTGTTCGATAGTGGCTTGCTGGCGACGACGGACTTCGACCTGCTCTGGGATGCGAAGGACCGGCTTCGGCTTGCCGTCTCCAAGATCACGCCTGAAGGCGTGCTAGGGGTTCTCAAGCAGGCCGATCCGACCTATTCCAGCGGCGACGATTTCGGTTTTCGAGCCCGGAATGCCGACGGTTATTCGGTCGACCTCTTTTGCCCGGACATTGAGCCACCACCAAAACGCCTTGCCTCGACTGACATCGACCCCATTCCGACCGCAGGTAGCGATTGGCTCGTTGAAGCGCCCAAATTTGAATCCATGGTGATCGGCCAGGATGGTATGCCCGTTCCAATGGTGTGTGTCGATCCACGCATATTCGCGCTGCATAAGCTGTGGCTTTCCAAGCAACCCAGTCGCCAGCCGGCCAGTCGGCCACGCGATGCCCAACAAGCAAGGGCGGTTGCTGCCGTCGCCACCCAGTCCCTCAACTTGAAGTTCGACAAGCGTCTTCTCAAGCGCCTGCCGCCTGTGCTTGCGGCTGGCATCGACACACTGAAGAACGTGCGCGGGGATTAGCGGAAGGGGAGATCCCGACTACGCGTTTCCGAGCGGAGTTCCTGATGCCAGCTTGCGGCCAAGGCGGTGTATCTGACGGTGCCGGACCGGAATGCGAATTTCCATGTCCCGCCGCTTGCGCTGCAGCCTTCGCCCGACCAGAGCCGCGGCTCCTGCACCCAACGCCAACGTATTCAGCACCACCGCTCCTACGAGCAACTTGGTGGGGCTAGCGCCAGAGCCAAATTTGGCCAGCAAGATATTGCCAGCCATAGCTGTCGATAGCGTCGTCAAAAACACCACAGCGATTGCGTTGTTGGAGCGATCTGCCTTGTGCAGGTTGATCTGATCTTTGAGTTGTTCGTCTGCCATGCTCCGTAAGAGTGCAGCACGCTCTGCAACATCCTGATTGTTCAAATAGGCCTCCCGAGAAAAAGCCAATCTAGCGGGGCTATCTCCAATGTGAAACGTTCACGGAATAATGCACACAAGGCGTTTTTTTGGGGCTTTCAGGCCTCCCTTTCACCTTGATGAGAAGTACTATATATGATACAGTGCTTAAGAAATGGCTGAGCGCATTTCTCTTGTTTTCTTTCGCACCACGACGGGTCGCGAACCGGTCCGTGAGTGGTTGAGAGAACTACCGGTCGAAGACAGGCACGCAATCGGGCGAGACCTTAAAGGGTGCAGCACCGCTGGCCGGTTGGCATGCCGCTCGCACGGCCGCTGGGCAAGGGACTGTGGGAGGTGCGGACACGCCTGCCGAGCAGCCGCATCGCTCGCGTGATCTTCTGTTTCCACGATGGGGAGCTGGTGGCCCTCAACGGCTTCATTAAGAAGACCCAGAAAACACCGCAGGGCGAGATCGATCTTGCCCTGCAACGCAAGAAGGAGTTGGACCAATGACCAAGAAGAAAAAGCATCCCCGGCACGGATCGACGCTGGACTCCTTCTTCAAAGGGAAGGCGTTCTCGAGGAATTTCGCGCAGCCGCCGTCAAGGAAGTGATCGCCTGGCAAATCGAGAAGGCGATGAAGGACAACAAGCTCACCAAGAACAAGATGGCCGAGCTCATGAAGACCAGTCGCGCTCAGCTCGATCGCCTGCTTGATCCGGAGCAGGGCAACGTGACGCTCGATACGCTTCACCGCGCGGCGCACGTGCTCGGCCGCGAATTGCGCGTCGAACTCGCTTAGGTCGTGACGATTTGTCTAGGTCGTCCGTCGATCCAGGCAATGACGTCATCTTACGCTCAAATGCTCTCTTCGGAATACTGCGTGTAACTACCATGCTGCCCTAACGCGTCGTCCCTCATTGGCGACGGAACAATTGGTATTGTCTAGGAGTGCAATTGCCGCCGCACTTCATTTCATGAAAGTTCTGCGAGCGTCGTACTTCCCCGACGGAACAGTTGGAGGATCGCTCATGCAAGTCCTCGCGCTTTGGGTCACGCGAACCAAATGGACCCTTCTGATCATTTTCCTTCTTTGGGGAACCCATCTCGCGAGCGCGGCCTACATTCACGTGCCGTGCGGATGCCACTGACAAATTCTCCTGTGGTATCGGGGCTCTTATCGGAGCCTATACGATGTGCGGCGTCACTGCCATCTGCCTGAGATCGCCGACGAAGCTCGCGGCGTCGTAGCCCTTGTCGGCGCCGAGCGTGATGCGCCGCGCCGATCCCGGCGACTGACGATGGAGCATGTGATCGCGGCCTCGCGTTCGGCGGTGCCGCTGGCCACGCGCCAAGATGCGCCTGCACGACGAGACCGCTGCGGTTTTCCATCAGCGCATGCCCCATGAAGTAGAGCTTCGCCGGCTGGCCGTTGCCCTTGCGGAACAGCTTCGCGTCGGGATCGGTGGTGCCCTCGTGCGTGTCGTTGGCGCGCTTTTCGCCGTGGAAATCGCGCTCGCCGTTGCGCCCAGGCGAGGGCGGCTCGTCGCTGCCGTCCTTGGCGCGGAAGCTCTTGAGCGACGCCCACGCCTCGACCAGCGTGCCGTCGACCGAGAAGTGATCGTCCGACAGGAAGCGCTTCACCTTCGGGTGCGCGCAGAACCGCCTCGAGGAACTTCGCGGCGACGTCGGCGTCGAGCAGTCGGTCGCGGTTCTTCGAGAACGTCGAATGGTCCCAGACAGGGTCGTCGATGCCGAGCCCGACGAACCAGCGCAACAGCAGGTTGTAGTCGATCTGCTCCATCAATTGCCGCTCGGAGCGCACCGAGTAGAAGGCTCTGCAGCAGCGAGGCGCGCAGCAGCCGTTCCGGCGCGATCGACTGGCGGCCGGTGCCCTCGTAGAGCCGCTCGAACTCGGCATCGAGCGAGACGAGCACGTCGTCGACGATCGCCTTGATCTCGCGCAGCGGATGCTG
The DNA here is from genome assembly GCA_963782855.1 of uncultured Alphaproteobacteria bacterium. GTDB lineage: Bacteria > Pseudomonadota > Alphaproteobacteria > Rhizobiales > Hyphomicrobiaceae > AWTP1-13. The sequence goes on from CAWALW010000006.1 coordinate 253,939, forward strand.
CGCCGGCACCCGCTCCTCCAGGTCGACGTAGGAGAACAGTGATCCCGAGTCTGCGATCCGATCCGCGCATGCCTGAGCCCCCTCGACCTGGAGCCCGAACGGAATCATATTCGCTTGAACACTGTCAGCAGGCGAGAAGTTCAACAGCCTGCTAGGGAAGCGTTGAGCCATTCCACCTGTCATTTTTGAGTAGGAGACGACTTGTGCCTCATCGCACTCTCCCGGCACATGCCGGTTACATAACTGTCAGCACGGTTCTGATGAATGTTCTTGTCGAGAAGGGCATCATCTCGAAGGATGAGATGCGCAGCCGCTTGGCCGCTGCGCATCAACAAGCATTGCATTCCTCTGTCGGCGACGCTGGAGCCATCGTCATCGAAATGATGCTGGACGCTCTCGACCGGGGTCTCCTGTCTTCGAAGGAAAAAACCACGACACGCCACTGGCTTTGCGAGAGGTCTCTATCAGTGCCCAATCGCCGACAAGTTCCGTTTTTCCGATCAGGCGATCGCAACGCTTCTCTCACGCACTCGATTTGTGATCTCGAAGCCAGAAGACCGACCCGCCAAGCGATCCAAGCCGATGACGAAGCCGCCCGAACCTGAAGGAAGCGGCGCGGGTCGAGTTGGCTTTCTGGTTTCGGCCGCGATCCTTCACGGCGTAAGCGTAGAGAGCGGGTTTGTTGTTACTCATGATGTTTCCTTCCAAGTTCTTCGGCTCCGCACGGTGCGGTGCCTTATGCGCAGCGATCAACACGGCGGGCCCCCAGCGCAAGCGCGCGGGGCGCATAGAATTTCGGGGCATCGGGGTCGCCTGGCCGCACGAAAACGGCAAGGGCTTCACGATCGAACTCGAAGCTTGTCCTATCGACGGTCGGCTGGTCCTGACGGAGCCCAAGCAGGAAACGGCTGATACTCAAGCGACGGAGGCTGTCTAATGACCCGCAGCACCTTCGCTGCCGCAACGAGGGCCGCGCATGCGGCCCTCACGCGGTCTCTCGATCTCGATGATTGTTATGCAATTGTCGACGCATACCGATGAGTATGCGCCGGAAATCTGCACCATCCTTCGCGAGCGCTCGCCGCGCGCAGGAGAGGTGCTGTCATGACTTCCCACTGGCTTACCGAATTTGAGGAGGAGCGCGCGCGACAGCTAAACCTTGATGAAAGCGCGGGTGGTTGCCGATCTCAAAGCCATCCATGCTGTAAAAACTTCCATCGCTTATGATTGCTGTGGTGATAGCGGGCAAATGGAAATGATCGACGCGTTCGATGTCGACGGCACGATCATCGATCTTTCGGCTACCAACCTTCAGCAAACGCTCGACGATTTTGCCTGGCTCCTGCTGCGCATTCACCATGAAGGCTTTGAACTCGAAGAAGGCAGTACGGCGAGATCACGATTTACGTAATCCGGGCCGAGGTCAGGCTCTATCACAGTGAGCGCATCGTCGATGTTCTTCGCACCCTATTCAGTGGCACTCGACGTAACAAAGTAGCTCATGCTCCCATACGCGGCAGTAGCCTGGAGATTGCACAAAGCCCGATCACTGGCGCCCATCACTATCTGGCTTGTCGCCACCATCTACTCGTTCACGGCCGCACTCGGCTTTGCTGCGCTCAACCGGGAAACGACGACTGCTGCTGAAGCGTTCGGACATTTCACGCCTCCAGAATATTGTGCACGCCGGCCTTTTTCAGCTGAGCGAGCAGTGAGTGGCCGCCGCGCTCCACCACGAGCACGTCGATCTCCAAGCAGGTGCATACGTGCACGCGGCTGACCTCGCCGAGCTTGCTGCGGTCGGCGAGGATGACCACGCGGCGGGCGTTGGCGATCATGGCGCGGGCGACTTCCGCCTCGGGTAGCAGGTAGTTCGTGGCCCCGTGCTTAGGATGGACGCCGACCGGGGAAATGAACGCGACATCGGGCCGGAAACGCTCGATCTGGCTGATGGTCAACTCGCCGTAGGTCGCCGGGACGTCCGCGCCGAGCTGGCCGCCGAGCAGCAGCACATCCGCGTTAGGCTGAGCATTGCGCAGAGGTCGAGGCCACGTCGAGCGAGTTGGTGACGACCTCAGCCAAGGGCGCGTTGGAGAGCGCGGTGGCGAAGGCAGCCGTGGTGGTGCCAGCATCGATGAAGCAGCATTCGCCCGGCCGCAGCAGGCGCACCGCCACCTTGGCGATGCGCTGCTTTGCTTCCGCATTCAGCCGGCGGCGGGCGATAAAGGGTTTCTCGGCGGAGATACCCGCGGCGATGACGCCGCCATGCACGCGGCGCACCTTGCCCGACGGATTCGAGCCTCAGCAGATCGCGCCGCATGGTCTCGCGCGACACCTTCAGGATGTCGGCGAGACGTCGGTTTCGACGCGCCCCTCAGCAGCCGACAGAAGACGAAGATGCGGTGTTGGCGCTCGCCCATCCACATGTCATCACCTCCGGCGGCCGAGGAGATATAGCCACAGCCGCATTACGCCAGCCGCGAGAACGACGACGGCCATGGTGCAGGTGGCATACGCTGCGGCCTGCGAGGTGAAGCCAGCCTCGTCGAGACGCATGATGGATACCGATGCAACGCTCACCGACGCGGTGACGAGAAAGATCACCGCCGACAAGCGTGACCATCGACCGCATGAACAGGAAGAAGAACACCGAGATACGAGCGTCGGCGCCATCAGTGGACCAGTCACGTCGCGCATCAATCGCGGGAAGCCGGCGCCCAGGCACGCGGCCGTTTCTTCGAGCGCTGCCGGCACCTGGCGCAGCCCGGTCATGGTGGTGAGGAAACCCTGCGTCCAGTAGTGTATGACGTTGCAGATGGCGAGCAGCGCGGCCGTGCCGTAGAGCATCTGCCAAGGTCCGCTGGCGACGTTGAAGGTGAAAATATAGGCGAGGCCGAGCACCAGCCCCGGCACCGCAGCCGGCAGCAGGCAGAGGAAGTAGATCGGCTTGACAAGGCTGCGCGGCAGCCGCTGCAGCGCAAAGCCGAAAGCAAAGAGCAGTGTCGCGCCCACGAAGGCCGCCAGCAGCGAGATCTGGACAGTGGTCCAGAGCGGCTCGTAGCCGCCGGCGATCTTGACCGCGTAATGGCGCAGCGTCAGGTCAAAGCGATAGGGCCACAGCCAGACGAAGCTGCGCGTAGACGACGATGCCGATGGTGACGAGAGGAAGCAGCGCGATCAGCCAGGCGGCCACCGTCATGGGGATGTCGCGCGCCGGACTCCATGCTGGCGCGAGGGGAACGGCCGAATCGCTGCCTGAGCCGAACTGCCGCTGCGTGGCGACGCGCTCCAGGTAGAAGGCGAGCATGGTCGGCAGCAGCAGCATGATGCCGACCACGGCGCCCAGATTGAAGTTCATCTGGCCGACGACCTGGTTGTAGATCTCGGTGGCCAGGATCGCGTAGTCGCCGCCGATGGTGGCGGCGTTGCCGAAGTCGGTGATCGTCACGGTGAAGACGATGAAGCCGGCGCTGAGCAGGCCGAACTTGATGTTCGGCAACGTGATGTCGACGAACTGCCGCCAGCTGCGGCGTGCCGAGCACCTCCGCCGCTTCGTAGACGCGGGCATCGGCCGCGCGCAGCGCGGCGCCGATGATCAGCACCGCCTGGGGCAGCGCGTAGAGCGTGTTGGCGATGAGCAGCCCCCAGAAGCCGTAGATGTTGATCTCGAGGCCCAGTCGCCTTGGTGACGAGGCCGTTGCGGCCGAGGAGGAAGATCAGTCCGAGGCCCTGCACGAGCGACGGCGCGAGCAGCGGCAGCGACGACCGCGCCCAGTCACGAGAGACCGGCCCGGAATGCGGCAACGCTGCACGGCAAAGGCGACGACGAGGCCGCAGCACCAGCGCCACGGCCGTGGTCGCCAGGCTCATGACCAGGCTGTGCGCCGTCGCGCCGCCAGAAGCTCGGCGGATCGAGGATGCGCGGCGTAATTGCCGAGCCCGATGCGGCCGTCCGGCTCGGTCAGGCTGCGCACGACCACGGTCGCCAGCGGATAGACGAAGAACAGCACCAGGGCGGCCAGCGGCACGACGAGGCAGAGCGCGAGGAACAGCGCGATCGCTGTCGCGGACGGCCGCGCCGGGCAGGGGCGGCGACGGTGCTCATTGCGGCGCTACCCATGCGCAGTCCGCCGGGGCGAAAACTCGAGGCCGACTTCGCTCGCCCGGGCGAACGCCGTCCGCGCCCGTCTGTTCGGCGACAAGCGCGCCGCCCGGCCAGTCGAGGTGAGACGCGAGAGAGTTGCCGAGGAACTGCACGTGGCGACCGTGGCGCCCGCTGCCGCCGGGCACGAGCACGATGTCCTCGGGCCGGATGCAGGCGATGTGGCCCGCGCGGCGGCGACATGGCCGTTGAGGAGCTGCGCCGCGAAGCGCCGCACCGGTCCTGCTCGATGCAGGTTGCTGAGGCCCATGAAGTCGGCGACGAAGCGGTTCGCCGGGCGGCGATAGAGCTCGTCCGGCGTCGCCGATCTGGGCGATGCGGCCGTCGCGCATGCAGACGATGCGGTCGGCCAGCGTCAGCGCCTCCTCCTGGTCGTGCGTGACCATGATGGTGAGGATGCCGAGGCGCTGCTGCAGGTCGCGGATTTCCGTCGCGCAATTCGGCGCGCACCTTGGCGTCGAGCGCGGACAGCGGCTCGTCGAGCAGCAGCAGCTTGGGCTCGACCGCCACCGCGCGGGCCAGCGCGACGCGCTGCTGCTGGCCGCCCGACAACTGCGAGGGATAGCGCTCGGCCAGGTTCGGCAGCCGGACGAGCTCCAGCAGCTTCGGCGACGCGCGGCCTCAGCGCTTGGCGCGGCGATCGCCGCGAATCTGCAGGCCGTAGCCGACATTGTCGGCCACGGTCATGTTGGGAAACAGCGAATAGGCCTGGAAGACGATGCCGAAGCCGCGCTGGCGCGCCGGCACCGGCGTCAGGTCGGCCCCGTCGAGCAGCATCCGGCCGGCAGTCGGGCTGCGCCAGCCCGGCGATCAGGCGCAGCAGCGTGGTCTTGCCGCAGCCGGACGGCCCCAGCAGGCAGACGAACTCCGGGGCCGCGGCTTCGAAGGAAACGTCGTCGAGCGCGACGACGGGTCCATACGCCTTGCGGATGGATTGCAGAGCGCGAGCCGCATGGCCGGCGGCGGCCGCGTCAGCGGCCGATCTCTTTCTGCCAGCGTTCGAGGATGGCGTCGCGTTCCTTGGCCGACTTGGCGAAATCGATCGGCAGCAGGGCCTTGGACACGTCCTCCGGCAGGCCCGCCTTGACGCCACGGCGCCGCGGCTTGTAGCCGGCAATGGTGACGATCTCCTTGTACTTACCGTAGATCGCGGCCGCTTCCGGCGACAGCGTCCAGTCGAGGAATTTCTCGCGCGTCGGCCTTGTTCTTCGGCCTTCTGCATGAGGGCCGAGGCCTCCAGCTCGTAGCCGGCGCCCTTGGCCGGGATCACCATGCGTCACCGGAAAGCCTTCCTGGACCGACTGGATGGCGGCGAAGGCCAGCGAGGTGCCGACGGCGTATTCGCCGGCGCGCGCCGCCTTGCACGGCCGCGAGCCGGACTTGATGTATTGGGCCACGTTGGCGTCGAGATCCTTGAGGAATTTCCAGCCCTTCTCCTCGCCCATCTGCTGCAGGATGCCGACCACCTGCAGGTAGCCGGTGCCCGACGACACCGGGTTCGGCATCACCACCTCGCCCTTGAACTTTGGGATCGAGCAGGTCGCCCCAGTCCTTCGGCATCGGCAGGCCCTTGGCCTTGAGCGCGCTCGGTGTTGACGCAGAAGGCGGCCATGTAGCCGGTGGCGGCGAACCACTTGTCGTCGGCGGCGCGGTAGGCGGGGCTCAGCTTGTCGGCGCCCTTGGCCTTGTAGGGCTCGGTCAGCGCCAGCACGCGCGGGTCGAGCATGTTGGTGACGGCCCAGCCCCAGATCACGTCGTGCTGGGGATTGGAAGCCTCGGCCAGGATGCGGGCGCCGAGATCGCCCGTCGACAGGCGCAGCACCTTGAGATCCACGTCCGGGCAGCGCCTTCTTGGCCGCCGCGACATATTCGGCGATCTCGTCCTCTTCCAGCGCCGTATAGGCCGTCACCGTGCCCGCCTGGGCACTGCCGGCCAGCATCAGATCCCAAGGCGCAAACCTGCCAGAACTTCACCATCTGATCCCTGCTCCGGTTTGACGTTAACGTTTCTGTGGAGTTTTGTGGAGATTTGCAAATCTGGGGGAACTTGTCTACGACAGGTTGCGGAGACGGGCATGCGGCGGCACGGTGGAATCGGCGGCGAGGAAGCATCGGCCTTGGCGGTGCGCGGCGCTGCCGGTTCGGCCGGCCGCTGCTTCATTTCCGCGCCAGCTTGGTCGCCCTTCACAGGGCAGACGCCTGGGCCGTCGCTCGGCGAGGCACCGTCCGCGGCGCGACGGCCGTGCGCCTGCCCGCGCCTGCGTACCGGGCCACCATCGGCCAGGCGGGTGGCAGGGTCAGCGACGGCGGTGCGGCATGGTGACATCATCCCTTTTCCGGCGCGCTAGCGAGGTCGCGTGGCGATTCACCCCCACCCGTTCGCTTTGCCGATGCGGCCGCGGCCCGCCGCCATGTCGAGGACAATCGCGTGCCGCACGTCAAGGTCGGCTTCACCGACGTCGACGGCGTGCTGCGCGGCAAGTACATCTCGCCGCGACAAGTTCCTGTCGGCGCTCGACAAGGGCTTCGGCTTCTGCGACGTGATCGTCGGCTGGGATTCCAACGACCAGCTCTACGACAACGTCACCTATACCGGCTGGCATACCGCCTACCCCGACGCGCCGCGCGCGTCGTGCCGGAAACCGGCCGGCTGCTGCCGTTCGAGAACGACATGCCGTTCTTCCTGTGCGAGCTGACCGATGCGGCCGAGCGCGATCTGTCCGCGCGGCGTGCTCGCGGCGCGTGCTCGACAAGGCCAGCGCCATGGGCTTCACCGCCGCGGCGGCGTTCGAATACGAGTTCTTCGTGTTCGAGGAGACGCCCGACAGCGTGCGCGCCAAGCGCTACCGCGACCTGAAGCCGCTGACGCCCGGCTATCTTCGGCTATTCGGTGCTGCGCAGCTCGGTGCACGCGCGAGTTCTACCACGACCTGCTGGCGACTCTGCCGCGGCGATGGACATGGCCATCGAGGGCCTGCACACCGAGACCGGCCCCGGCGTGCTCGAAGCGGCGATCGCCGTCGACGAGGCCTTGCGGCCGCCGACAAGGCGGTGCTGTTCAAGACCTTCACCAAGGTCTTCGCGCAGCGCCGCGGCCTGATGGCGACGTTCATGGCCAAATGGTCGAACGACTGGCCGGGCCAGAGCGGCCACATCCACCTGTCGCTGCGCGACGCGCGCCGGCAAGTCCGTCTTCCACGAGGCGGGCGCGCCGCACGGCATGAGCGACACGATGCGCCACTTCATCGGCGGCCAGCAGAGGCTGATGCCGGCGTTGCTGGCGATGGTCGCCGTCCACGGTCAACTCCTATTCGCGCCTCGTGCCGGGCTTCTGGGCGCCGACCAGCGCGACCTGGGGCGTCGAGAACCGCACGACGGCGCTGCGCGCCATTCCCGGCAGCGCCGCCATCGCAGCGGGTCGAGTACCGGATCGCCGCGGCCGACGCCAATCCCTATATCGCGCTGGCGGCGGCGCTCGCCAGCGGCCTGTGGGGCATCGAGAACGAGATCGAGCCGACCGCGCCGGTCGCAGGCAATGCCTATGACCAGGCCACCGTCGCCCGAACTGGCCCTGCCCGGCACGCTGTGGGAAGCGGCGCAGCGGCTGAAGGCATCGGCGGAGGCGCGCTCGCTGTTCGGCGACGCCTTCGTCGACCATTTCGCCGCCACGCGCGAGTGGGAGGAGCGCGAGTTCCGCAAGCACGTCACCGACTGGGAACTGGCGCGCTACTTCGAGATCATCTGAGCACGCACATGGACATGCTTCAAGACGATCAGTCCGGTCGACGGCTCGGTCTACGTCGAGCGGGCTCAGGCCTCGCGACCGCGAGATCGCCGCGCGCTCGGCGCGGGCCGCCGCGGCGCAGACGCGACTGGCGCCGCCGCGCCGCTCGACCGAGCGGGCGCGATGCTCACGACGCTTCGTCGATGCCTTCATCGCCGAGCGCGACGCGATCGCGCGAGGAACTGACCTGGCAGATGGGCCGGCCGCTGCCGCCACACGCCGGGCGAGGTGCGCGGCTTCGAGGAACGCGCGCGCACGATGATCGGCCTGGCGCCAGCAGGCGCTCGCCGATATCGATGTCGGGGCCGAAGGCGGGCTTTCGCACGCTTCATCCGCCGCGATCCGGTCGGCGTCGTGCTCGTCGTCGCGCCGTGGAACTATCCCTATCTGACGGCGGTCAACGCGGTCGTGCCGGCGCTGATCGCCGGCAATGCCGTACTGCTGAAGCATGCCCAGCAGACGCCGCTGTGCGCCGAAGCGGCTTCGCGGCCGGCGCGTGGCGCAAGGCCGGCGGCCTGTCCCGGCCGGGACTTGCTGCAAGCGCTGCACATGACGCCACGAGGCCAACGGCCCGCCTCATCGGCAGCATCGATCGAGGATCGGTCACGTCGCCTTCACCGGCTCGGTCGCCGGCGGCGAGGCGATCGAGAGCAGCGGCGGCCGGACGCTTCATCGGCGTCGGCCTCGAGCTCGGCGGCAAGGACCCGGCCTATGTGCGCGCCGACGCCGACCTCGACCACGCGGTCGAGAATCTCGTCGACGGCGCCTTCTTCAATGCGGGCCAGTCCTGCTGCGGCATCGAGCGCATCTATGTGCACGCAGGCGGTCTACGACCGCTTCGTCGAGGGCGCCGTCGCGCTGACGCGACGCTACGTGCTCGGCGATCCGACGCGAGGCAGAGACGACGCTCGGGCCGCTGGTGCGCACCGCCGCGGCCGATTTCGTCCGCGGCCAGACGGCCGAGGCGGTGAAGCAGGGCGCGCGCGCCCTGATCGACGAGAGCGAGTTTCGCAGCGCAGCCGAGGCCGGCACGCCCTATCTCGCGCCCCAGATCCTGGTCGACGTCGATCATGCGCATGCGCGTGATGACGCGAGGAAAGCTTCGGCCCGGTCGTCGGCATCATGAAGGTTGAGCTCCGACGAGGAGGCGATCAGCGCTGATGAACGACAGCGCCTATGGCCTGACGGCGGCGATCTGGACCGCGGACGCCGATGCCGCCGATCGCCATCGGCGACCGCGTCGACACCGGCACGTGGTTCATGAACCGCTGCGACTACCTCGATCCCGGAACTGGCCTGGACCGGCGTCAAGAAGATTCCGGCCGCGGCGTCACGCTCTCGCGCGCTCGGCTACGAGCATCTGACGCGGCCGAAATCCTTCCACCTGCGCGCTCAACAGCATAGCAGAACGATGACCGTAAAAGCTCCTGCCGCCAACTGGAACTATCCGACGCCGATCCGGTTCGGCCCCGGCCGCATCGCGAACTGGCCGACGTGCTGCAAGGCGGCCGGAATCTCGGCGGCCGCTGCTCGTCACCGATGCCGGCCTCGCCAGGCTGCCGATGATCGCCGAGCGCGGTTCGCCGCAACGCCGAGGACGGCGGGCCTCGACGGCATGTTCTCAGCGACATCAAGCCCAATCCGATCGGCGGCGAACGTCGAGGACGGCGTCGCGGTCTACCGCGCGGGCGGCCATGACGGCGTGATCGCGTTCGGCGGCGGCAGCGCGCTCGATGCCGGCAAGGCCATCGCCTTCCTGTCGGGCCAGACGCGGCCGCTTGTGGGATTTCGAGGATGTCGGCGACAACTGGACCGGCGCGCCGACCTCGACCGGCATCGCCCCCACCGTGGCCGTGCCGACGACGGCCGGCACCGGCTCGGAGGTCGGCCGCGTCTCGGTCATCACCGACGAGGCGACGCATACCAAGCGGCTGATCTTCCATCCGCGCATCATGCCGGTGGCCGTGATCGCCGATCCGGAACTGACCGTCGGCGTGCCGCCCGCCATCACGGCGGCGACGGGCATGGATGCGCTGGCCCATTGCCTGGAGGCCTATTGCGCGCCGGGCTTCCACCCCATGGCCGACGGCATCGCCGTGGAAGGCATGCGGCTGATCCGCGAGCGTCTCGCCGGTCGCCTGTCGCGACGGCGCCGACATCGAGGCGCGCGCGCGCATGCTGGCGGCGGCGACCATGGGCGCGATCGCGTTCCAGAAGGGCCTCGGCGCCATCCATTCGCTGTCGCATCCGCTCGGCGCGCATCTACGACACCCATCACGGACTGCTCAACGCCGTGCTGATGCCCTATGTGCTCGCCTTCAATCGCGCCGCCATCGACGCAGAAGATGCGACCTGCTGTCGCAGGCGCTCGGCTTGCCGGCGCCGGGCTTCGACGGCGTTGCGTGCTGGGTCGACGAGCTGTGCCGCGAGGTCGCCATTCCGCAGACCCTCGCCGAGCTCGGCATCGACGACAGCAAGGCGGACCAGATCGCCCGTGCAGCCGCTCGTCGACCCGACCGCATCAACCAACCCGGTTCCACTGGAGGAGGCCGCCGTGCGTGCGCTCTTCATCCAGGCTGATGGGGGGAACGGCAATCTTCAATAGAGGAGACAGGACAAGAAGCAGAGTCCCACGATCATGATCAGGACAGGTTCGGAAATGACGAAATCAGTTTCCAGTGAAAGGAGATGACGATGCGACGACTTCTTGGCGCCCTGAGCGTCTTGTGTGTAATGATCCTCGCAACGCCGGGACATGCACAGACCATCCCCGATGCCAGGCTCAAATCCATTTTTGCGATGACGCCCGAGCAGATGGCCGCCACCGGCGCTTGGACCAAGTCCGCCTACGACCGCATGCTCGTTCACATCAACGGCATCAAGGACGCAAGGCCACGCGCGAGCTCGTACTCGACATGGTGCTACGCCCCGAATCGAAGGTGTACAAGGCCAAGGCCACGCAGTCCTACCTCGCCTCGCCGGCCGCCGGCGGCACGCGGCCACCACTACTATCCAGGCGGCCTGCCGGTGCACGCGCTGGAATGGATCGAGGTCGCGATGGCCTGGGCCGACACCTACGAGCGCGTCTACGGCGTCAAGAAGATCGACCGCGACATGATCGTGGCCGCGCTCGTGCTGCACGACTGGGCCAAGGTCTGGTACGAGTGGGATCCGCAAGACCGGCAAGGTCGTGAAGCCGCGTGGTACCCGCCGTCGTGGGGCGGTGAACGCGGCAAGGCCAAGTGGAAGTGGATGGGCGAGCACGGCGCGGTCGTCTACGCCGAGCTGATGCGCGCGGCGCGTCCGAGCATCGATCGTCGTGGCCACCGCGGCCTCGCACTTCGATCCGCACTGGGACCTCGACAAGGAAGGCGAAGGCCTCAACCCGGCGCTCGCCGAAGCCGCCAAGATCGTCAACAAGCCGCCGATCGTGGTGCAGCCCGGCAAGCAGATGGCCGAATGGTGGTTCTCGACCTATACCGACGGCGCGTGGTCCTACTCGCACTACATCGCGGGCCATACGGCGCTCAACGCCATCGAGCAGGTCGCGGTCGACCTCGGCTTCAAGGCCGGATCGCTCGAGTCCAACAAGCTTCCTGGTTCGTGCTCTCGCCGCGTGTCCGACTTCCGCATCTACGAGGTCTATCAGGAGGCGGACTTCGACATGGACGCGGCCAAGAAGTTCATTCTGTCCGTGCTGCAGGACTCCTCGGCTTACGAGATCAGATGACCGGCCTCACCCGTGGCGCTCCCGCGGCGCCACGGGGTTTTTGATTTTCCAGAGAGTTAGGGTGTTGACGTGATATCGAGCTGGGTTTTCCGCATCGTCCTTACATGCATCGTTGCTGGCGCGATGCCGGCAGCAGTCCAAACCGCGGACGGGCGGGCGGGGGAGCGAACCTTCGCCCTCGACATCCAGCGCAACCACTTGCCGCCCGAGAAAAGAACGCTGCGTGTCAAACGCGGCGACACTGTCACCCTCGATGTGACGGCGGACCGGGCGCTCGTCATGCACATTCACGCCTTCAGGCTCGAGCTCGCCGTCAATCCCGGCACGCCGGCTAGGCTCACCTTTCCGGCGCACGCCACCGGACGATTCCCGATCGAGATCCATGTGGCCGGGGCCAAGAGCAGCCATCACCATCACGGGCCGCCGCTCGCCTATCTGGAAGTGATGCCGAAATGACGAGCTGGCCGGATGCACGCCGACCGACACGGATACCGGTCCTTGCGGCGCTGGCCGCCCTCGCGATTGCTCCCCCCCTTTCGCCGGCCCTCGCGCATGCGATTGCGGAGCGTTACGACCTGCCGGTGCCGCTCGGATTCTATATTGCGGGCGCTACGACAGTGGTTGCCGCGACGTTCCTGATCACCGCCGTGTTCGTCTATGCCGTTCCCGGCAGCGCTCATGGGCGCACCGCCAGCGTGCACCTGCCGGGTTCCCGGCTTTTGACACAGCCTGCAGCAGCAGCGTTGCTGCAGACTATCGGTGTCATTGCACTGGTTGCCGTGATTGCCACAGGTCTGTTCGGCAACCAGCACCCGGCGCGCAACCTCGGGCCCACGCTACTTTGGGTGATGTGGTGGTGCGGTTACAGCCTATTTGTCGCGTGCGTTGCCAATCCGTGGCCGGTGCTGAACCCCTGGCGCACCCTGTTTGCAGCCGGAGAGTCTGTCACAGGGCAGTGCGTCGGCCGGCCCTATCCGGAACGGTGGGCACTGTGGCCGGCTGTGGGTATGCTCTTCGTTTTCGTATGGATCGAGCTTGTCTCTCCCTTCAGTTCCTCGCCGTTCATCCTGGCCATTCTGGCACTCGCCTATTCGGCGGTGACATTTGCCGGAATGTGGGTCTTCGGCCGCGAGACCTGGCTTGAGCGGGGAGAGGTCTTCACGCTCGTGTTCCGGATGCTCGGGACCTTCGCGCCGATCGCCTCAGCGCGCCAGGCGAAGGATGGTGGGAAGCCGCGCGGCGGCTTGATCCTGCGCGGATGGCCCGACTCCTTGCGTAATGAGGGTGCACCCCCCTCCATGGCGGTGGTTACGCTGGTCCTGCTTCTACTGTCGTCTGTGCTCTTCGATGGCCTCCTCGGCACAGCCCTGTGGCGTAGCATCGAGCCGTGGCTGCCGCAGCAGGCTGATGGATTGATCGCGAGTACCATCGGTCTGATCGCAACATGGGGCTTTTTCCTTGGCGCCTACCTCATGACTAGCGCCGCCATGAGCTGGTTCCTTGGCGCGGACTTATCGCCCTCCATGGTGGCGCGCCTCTACGTCCTCACGCTGGTCCCGATCGCGGTCGGCTACAACGTTGCTCACAACTATTCGTACCTGCTGATCCAAGGGCAGGCGTTTCTCGCACTGCTGTCGGACCCGTTCGGCTTCGGCTGGAACCTGTTCGGCACGGCGGGATGGCAACCGGATCTCACCGTAGTAGATGCCCGCACAATCTGGTACGTGGCGATCGGCGCTATTGTCGTGGGCCACATCATCGCGGTCTATCTCGCGCACATCGTCGCCTTGCGGATTTCGCCGACGAGACAATCAGCAATACGCAGCTTGTATCCGATGACCGTGCTGATGGTGCTCTACACCGGCGCGAGCCTGTCGATCCTTGCCGAGCCGATCGTGCGCTTCAGCATGCCGGACCCCAGCTATAGCTTGGCCGATGATTGCTTGAGCTGGGGCAGAAATGTCGGAATGTGTCCGGCCGCATAGGGTCAATTGGGTCCGAAAGCCGATGTGGCGTGGCACGTCAAGTAACCGAGATGGGGTCATCGTTGCGACCTCGAATTCAGTGAAGAGTCTGGAAAGTTTGAAGGACGGCCGCTTTTCGGTGCCAAGCAATGCCGCCCGTGCACTCGGATCATTTGCCATGCCTTTGGCCACAAGCGCTTCAAGTCGTTCGAGTCGCGCTTCGGACGGTCGTTCCAGCAGAACGGCGTTTTCCAGATATTCGTAGCCCAGCAACCTGGCGCGCTGCCGGGCGTCTTCATAGCGCGTAGCCCCAGCTCTGCCTTGGCCAAGAGCCAGGTCCCGCCACGTTAGCTCGAGCCGCTCGTTGAATTTCTCGGCCACTCTGGCGGCTCGACGGCCAGCTCGATCGTGGTCAATGCGGATGCGTGTTGAGTGCTTAATGACGCCGCGCCCGTCGAACTCGGCGAATTCAAGAGGGACCCGGCGAACGAAGTGCCACGTGCCGTGTCGGCGGGTGAGGAACTCGGGCATGGAGCGTGACCGTGTTGGACGTTTTGTTGGACGTCAACACAACGACGGTCGCGCGGGAACCCATCAAATGCAATAGGTCTCTGTAATCGTTGGGAATGTTTGGAACCTATTGGAGCGGGCGAAGGGATTTGAACCCTCGACCCTCACGTTGGCAACGTGATGCTCTACCCCTGAGCTACACCCGCGTCCTGGGATAAGGCCGGGTTTATGCAGCAAAGGTCCGGCGTTGGCAAGACGCGGTGCCCCCGGGCCAGAATCCTGAATTGCAGTGGCATGTTGCGCGAGACTGGGTCATTGCGAAAGGCCCCTTGCGGCAGGTAAGACGGCCTTGCGAAACGTTGACGAAACGCAGGTCTCCCGCCCCTTGCCCGCCACCCGACAGGACCTCCTCGCGCGCCTCGCCGAACTCGGCATCGAGACTGATACACTCGACCACGAGGCGGTGTTCACGGTGGCGCAAAGCTCCAGGCTGGAACGCGAGCTGCCGGGCGGGCATACGAAGAACCTGTTCCTCAAGGACAAGAAGGGCGCCCTGTTTCTTGTCGTGGCGCTGGGCCATGCCCATATCGACATGAAGTCAGTCAACAAGAGGCTCGGGTGCGACCGCCTGAGCTTCGGCAAGCCGGAACTGCTGCTGGACGTGCTGGGCGTGCCGCCCGGATCGGTCACGCCGTTCGCGCTGATCAACGACAAGGCGCGCCGCGTGACGGTCATTCTCGATGCGGATATGATGCGGCACGAACGGCTCAACTTCCATCCGCTGGAGAACACGGCCACCACCAACATCGGGCGCGAGGACCTGCTGGCCTTCATCCGCGCGTGCGGGCACGAGCCGCGCGTGGTCGCGGTCAGCGCAGAGACGAATTCGCAAGAGGGCTAGCGCCCCGGATACCGGCCTGGAGAACGCAATGGACCTATCACTCGGCAGTGCAAGCGGCGCAGGCGCGCCGGCCGACACCATCAAGGACGCGACGGCGGCCACGTTCATGAAGGACGTGATCGAGGCCTCGCAAAAGGTGCCGGTGCTGGTGGACTTCTGGGCGCCCTGGTGCGGGCCGTGCAAGCAGCTGACCCCGATCCTGGAGAAGGTGGTCCGCTCCCACAACGGCAAGGTGAAGCTGGTCAAGATCAACATCGACGAGAACCAGACGATCGCGAGCCAGCTTCGCATCCAGTCGATTCCGATGGTGTATGCCTTCCGCGACGGCCGGCCGCTCGACGGCTTCCAGGGCGCGCAGCCGGAAAGCGCGGTGAAGGCGTTCGTCGAGCGGCTGCTGGGCGAAGAAGCCGCGATGGATGCGGCGGAGGCCTTGAAGGCTGCCGATGCGGCGCTGGAGGCCAACGACCTGCAGGGCGCGGCAGAGATCTACGCGGCGGTGCTGCAGGAAGACCCGCAGAACGTGGCGGGGCTTGCGGGCCTCGCGCGCTGCTACCTGAAGAGCGGCGACGTGGAGCGGGCCGAGCAGACGCTCGGACTGGTGCCGCCCGACAAGCGCGAGGCGGGAGCGGTGGCCAGCGTTCGCGCTGCTCTCGACCTGGCGAAGCTTGCGGGCAAGGCCGGCGACAGCGATCAGCTCAAGGCGAAGGTGGATGCCGAACCAGCCAACCATCAGGCGCGCATCGACTACGCCATGGCGCTCGCGGCCAGCGGCAAGAAGAGCGAGGCGGCCGATCAGCTGCTGGAGAGCTTCAGGCGCGACCGCAAGTGGAACGAGGAAGCGGCGCGCAAGCAGCTCGTGCAGCTGTTCGACGCCTGGGGGCTGAAGGACCCGGCAACCCTCGAAGGACGCCGCAAGCTGTCTTCAATCCTGTTCTCCTAGGGGGGCGCTTGCCGAAGCTTTCGGACCTCTATCGGACCGCAGCGGATCTCCCGCAACGCATCCCCGTGTTCCCGCTGCCGCGCGCCATCGTGCTGCCGCGGGCAACGCTGCCGCTCAACATCTTCGAGCCGCGCTACCTCCAGATGGTCGAGGACGTGATGGCGACCTCGCGCGTGCTGGGCATGTTGCAGCCGGTAGGTGCCGATGAGGACGACGTCGTGGCGGGCAACGTGCCGTTGCGAAGGATCGGGTGTGCGGGCCGCGTGACGGCCTACGAGGAGCTGGAGGACGGGCGCTTGCTCGTCACGCTGACGGGCGTGGCACGGTTCACCCTGGTCGACGAGGTGCCGCTGGACAAGGCCTATCGCATCTGCACGGTGAGCTACGAGAAGTTCGCCGACGATCTCGTCGCGGGCGCGGGCGAGGATGACGTCGACAGGCAGGGCCTGCTGAAGGCGCTGAAGACCTATCTCGATGCGCGCAACCTGAAAGCGGACTGGTCGGTGGTGTCGAAATCCTCGAACGAGTCGCTGGTGAACTCGCTCTCGCTCGCCTCACCCTACGGACCGGAGGAGAAGCAGGCGCTGCTGGAGGCGCACGAGCCTCAAGTCGCGGGCCGAGATGCTGGTGGCGCTGGCCGAGATGGAGCTGGCCGCCGCGGGCGCCGGCGGCTCGGGCACGACGCTGCAGTGAGGATTGCATGACGGGCGGGAGCGAGCAGGGCGGACAGGCGGCGCGGCCGGACCCGCGGCTGCTGGAACTGCTGGTTTGCCCGAGCACCAAGACCGCGCTGACCTACGACGCGGCGCGGCAGGAGCTGATCAGTCGCGCGGCGCGCCTCGCCTATCCGATCCGCGACGGCATTCCCATCATGATGCCGGAAGAGGCGCGCGCGCTGGACGATGAGGAGCTGCGGGCGCTGTCGAAGCGGTAAGGTGGGCGGTTGCGCCGCGCGCACGATCGCGCAGCAGCTCGGTTATGCGGCCCACGTCGAGCGGTAGCGGTGGCGGCCCCAACGGGTGGTGACGAGGCGTTCCGCGTCCGTGATGGCCAGGGACTCCTCGTTTAGCCTGTTTTTGGCGGACTTGCGCCAGACGACTTTCATCCAGCGGCGTTCGACAAGCTCGTTGATGGCGTCGACGAGAGGAACTTGCTGCATGTGGAAGCCGCGCAGGAAAGGGCCGATGCGCATCGTGCCGCCGTGGTGGTGGATGTGAGCGAAGAGGCTGCGTGCTGCGGGCGAGCAATGCGGGTAGTCGGGCGGGTCGTGTGTCATGGCGGTAGGTTACGGCGGCAGAGAACGAGCGGGGATAAGGAGGCTACGGGCGCCAGGGGGCCGCGCCGGGTGGGGGACGGACGCCGACGTTCTCCTCGGAGACCCCCACCCCAGCCCCTCCCCGCAAGGACGGGGAGAGGGCGACAGCGCCGGGAAGCGGGGATAGCGGGCACGTGCAAATGAGCGTGGCGGCATATGCGAATCCGCGCGCACAGGCACAGGTTCCGGCAGCGGGGATAGGGGATATGGTTTCATTATGTATGTGCACGGAGGATGACATTCGCCGTGTCGTGTGCTGGGATGCGCGTGCCTCGGAGATGAGCGGTCGGCGATCCTGGAACCGCCGCTCAGCACAGGAGCCGAGGGCGGCAGTCCGATCGCCTCGCCTGGCATGGTGCACAGATCATGCAAGCGCTGGGAGTGGGGTCCGGATGACGCGAAGTCGTGACTGGACGATCCGCTTCGGCATGGTGTGATGACCTAGCAAGCGTTGAAGCGGCCCGGATGCGACCGAGCAGGGCGTTCTTTGCGCTCAGTAGCCGGCATAACGATCACCCAGGTCCTCGGGCGCAGGCCCGAACGCCCTGTTCCTCCTACCCAAAGCCTCGAGGCTCCGGCCTGCGGGGGTTTCGGTGTTTGTGGGGACGCGAGGCTTATCCCCGCGTGGGGAAGTGGCCGTAGAATGGATGGGGTGTCACGCGCGGCTGCCCCTCACCCCGACCCTCTCCCCGCCTGCGGGGAGAGGGAGAAGGTCGCTCGTCATTCCCGCGAGCGCGGTAGCGCGGTCAGCGGGAATCCAGCAGCGAACGCTTCGACCCCTGGGCTGGATTCCCGCTCTGCGCTCCGCTTGGCGGGAATGACGAAGCTCCGCTAGGGTGTCGCCACGAGGAACACCGCAAGTCGAGGAGCGCGAACGTCCATGCCGAGCACGATCTTCAAGGACGAGCATGAGACCTACCGGCGGACGGTGGCGGCGTTCATCGAGCGCGAGATCGCGCCCAACTACGAGCAGTGGGAGAAGGACGGCCAGGTCAGCCGCGAGGTGTGGAAGAAGGCCGGCGACGCGGGCCTGCTGCTGACCGACATCCCGGAGGAGTACGGCGGCGCGGGCGCGGATTTCCTCTACAGCGCGGTGATGATCGAGGAGATGGCCAAGCGCGTGTTCTCGGGGCCGGGCTTCCGCCTGCACTCGGATATCGTTGCGCCCTACATCTACAACTACGGCAGCGAGGAGCAGAAGCGCACGTGGCTGCCGCGCATGGCGAAAGGCGAGGTGATCACCGCCATCGCCATGACGGAGCCCGGAACGGGCAGCGACCTGCAGGGCGTGCGCACCACGGCCCTCAAGAAGGGCAACGAGCTCGTCGTCAACGGGCAGAAGACCTTCATCACCAATGGCGGACTGGCCGATCTCATCATCGTGGTCGCCAAGACCGACACCAGCGCCGGCGCCAAGGGCGTGAGCCTGGTGCTGGTGGAAGCGGACCGCGAAGGCTTCAAGCGCGGGCGCAACCTGAAGAAGATCGGGCAGAACGCGCAGGACACCGCCGAGCTGTTCTTCGAGGACGTGCGCGTGCCGCCGTCCAACATCCTGGGCGAGGAGGGCCGCGGCTTCGCCAGCCTGATGAACCAGCTGCCGCGCGAGCGCCTGCTGGTCAGCATCGGCGCGGTGGCGATGATGGAGGCGGCGCTGGGCTGGACGGTCGACTACACGCGCCAGCGCAAGGCCTTCGGCAAGGCGATTGCCGACTTCCAGAACACGCGTTTCAAGCTCGCCGAGGTGAAGACCGAGGTGACGATCGCGCGCGTGTTCCTCGACCACTCGCTGGAGCTGTTCCTCAAGGGCGAGCTGGATGCCACCAAGGCGGCGATGGGCAAGTGGTGGCTCACGGAGCTGGAGCAGAAGGTGCTCGACACCTGCCTGCAGTTCTTCGGCGGCTACGGCTACATGCTGGAGTATCCGATCGCGCGCGCCTATGCGGATGCCCGCGTGCACCGCATCTACGCCGGCACGACGGAGATCATGAAGGAGCTGGTGGCGCGGTCGTTGTGAGCGTTGAAATGAAACCCGCAACGGCACCGAGCGCGCTGCAAGTGCAGGCGGCGCTGGGGCCCGCATTCGAAGTGGTCGAGTTCGAGGCGTCCACGCGCACGTCGGAGGATGCGGCGGCGGCGATCGGCTGCAGCGTGGCGGAGATCGCCAAGTCGCTGGTGTTCAGGACGGCGGCCGGGAGGCCGGTGCTGGTGATCGCATCGGGCACGAATCGGGTCGATGAGAAGAAGGTGCGTGCCCTGCTCGGCGAGAAGATCGAGCGCGCGGATGCCGATTTCGTGCGCTCGGCGACGGGCTACGCCATCGGCGGGGTGCCGCCGCTGGCGCACGCGACGCAGCCGGTGGTGCTGATCGATCGCGATCTGGAAGCGTTTGCCGCGGTGTGGGCCGCGGCCGGGACGCCGAACGCGGTGTTTCGCATCACGCCGGCCGATCTGATGCGCCTCACGCAGGGACAGGTTGCCGATGTCGCACGGCGCTGATTGAGTAGGCGGCGGAACCGAGAGACAGCGAGGACCCGATGCGCTTCGAGGAGTACCGCAAGCACGACGCCACCGCGCTCGCCGCGCTCATCGCCAAGCGCGAGGTCTCGCCAAGCGAGGTGCTGGAGGCCGCGATTGCGCGCGCGGAAGAGGTGAACCCGAAGATCAACGCCATCGTGCACAAGCAGTACGAGAAGGCGCGCAAGACGGCGGCCGGCGGCGCTCCCGGCGGCCCGCTCGGCGGCGTGCCCTACCTGATCAAGGACCTCCATTTCCTCGAGAAGGGCGAGCCGGCACGGCTCGGCAGCAGCCTGTTCAAGGACTACGTGGCCGATCACGACAGCGCCTACGTCGCGCGCTGCAAGAAGGCGGGGCTCGTGATCTTCGGCCGCAGCGCGACGCCGGAGTTCGGTCTCAACCCCAATACGGAGCCGCGGCTGCACGGGACCGTGCCGCAATCCGTGGAACCTCGAGTACTCGGCCGGGCGGCTCGTCGGGCGGCGCGGCGGCGGCCGTTGCCGCCGGCATCCTGCCCGTGGCGCACGCGACCGACGGCGGCGGCTCGATCCGCATTCCGGCCGCGCAGTGCGGCCTGTTCGGGTTGAAGCCGTCGCGCGGGCGGGTGTCGTTCGGCGCCGGACGCTGGCGAGGGCTGGGGTGGACTGTCGACCGGCCACGTGGTGAGCCGCAGCGTGCGCGATTCGGCGCTCATGCTCGATTGCACGGCCGGCACGGAGCCTGGCGATCCCTATGCGGCGCCGACGCCGGAGCGCACCTTTGTCGACGCGCTGGCGCGGCCGCCCGGCAAGCTGCAGGATCGCGCTGATGCTGAAGGATCACCGCGGCGCCAAGCTGCATCCCGAATGCGAGAAGGCCGTGCGCGCGGCCGCCAAGCTGTGCGCGAGCCTCGGCCACATCGTCGAGGAGGCGGATCCGAAGCTCGACATGGTGGCGCTGCGGCCGATGAATGCCAGGATCGCGGCGGCCAACACCGCGCGCTCCTGCGACCTGCGCTGGAAGGCGCTCGGACGCGAGCCAAACGCCGACGACGTGGAGGCGCGCGACGTGGGCCATCTACCAGCGCGGCCTGAAGGTCACCGGCGTCGAGTACGTCGAGGCGATCGCGGCGGTGCACGCGGCCGGGCGCAGGATGGCGCACGTTCCTCACGAGCTACGACGTGATCCTGTCGACGGTGCTGGCCGGACCGCCGCCGAAGCTCGGCTACTTCGACCAGAACGGCGACGTGTCGACCTTCGCCGAGCGCGTCAACACGTATCTGTCGGTGACGCCGCTGCACAACGCGACCGGCACGCCGGCCATGAGCGTGCCGCTGCACTGGACGGCGGACGGCCTGCCGGTCGGCGTGCATTTCGCGGGCCGCTACGGCGAGGAGGCGACGCTGCTGGAGCTTGCCGCACAGCTCGAGCAGGCGCAGCCGTGGTTCGATCGCGTGCCGGCGTGTGAGCTTGTCGACCACGGCACTAGCACGCGGCCGTCTTCGACGGGCTCAGGACGAGGAGAACCTGCGGTTCGGTGATTGCATCGGCTGGATGGCTCAGGTGGTCTTGGCGGCCTCAGACTTCGCCCGATGCCGCGCGTGCCCTCGCGCCCGGCGGCCTCCTGCAGCTCGTGGCGGAACTCGTCGCGCTTCTCGTGGATGGAGGCGATCACCGGGCCGGTCGGCACGCCGAGGCCGACGAGTGCCGCCTCGGAAAGCTGCAGGCTGGCCTCGATGGTTTCCGGCACCGCGTCCGTGACGCCGATGGCATACAGATGGCGGGCGTGAGTGGCGTCGCGGGCGCGCGAGACGATCAGCATGTCGGGCCGCAGCTCGCGCACCACGCGCACGATCTCGTCGATGCCGCCTCGGTCGTGGATGGTGACGATCACGGCGGCGCGCCTCCATCACGCCGCAGCTCTTGAGAAACGCGGGGTTGGCGGCATCGCCGTAGTAGACCTCGCGCCCCCGCCGCCGCTGCTGCGGTGACGGCGGTCGGATCGCGGTCGGTCGCGATGATACGGGAAGCGGTGCTCCTCCAGCAGCTCGCACACCACCTGCCCCACCCGGCCGTGGCCGACGACGATGGCGCGGCCCTTGGCGTCGATCGGAGGCACGACGCAGCAGTGCCGGGATCGAGCGGCTTGCTCGGCTCGACGCGCGCAGCCGAGCCGCCTCGCCACGATGGCCAGCAGCGGGATCAGCACCATCGTCAGCGACGTCACGGCCAGCGTGAAGCTTGCCGCGCCGCTGGCTGACGAGATTGAGCCGACGGCAACGCCGATCACGACGAAGGCGAACTCGCCGCCCGGGCCCAGCAGGAAGCGCCGTCTCGATCGCCGCCGGCAGAGGCACGCGGAACAGCCGGGCAAGCCCGATGATCAGCAGCGCCTTGACGCGATCAGTCCGACCACGCCCGCGAACAGCCACAACGGCTCGCGGGCGAGCTCGCGGAAGTCGATGTTCATGCCGACGGTGAAGAAGAACAGGCCGAGCAGCAGCCCCTTGAAGGGCTCGATGGTGGTCTCGATGGCCTTGCGAAACTCGGTCTCCGCCAGCAGCAGGCCGGCAACGAAGGCGCCCGAGCGCCATCGACAGACCGGACAGGCCCGCCACGACGGCGGCGCCGACGATGACGAACAGCGTCGCGGCCACGAACAGCTCGCTGGTGCCCGTCGGAGGCGACCAGGCGGAACAGCGGCCGCAGCATCAGACGGCCGACCAGCACGATGACGCCGAAGGCGAACCCGGCTTGGGCAAGCGCCAGGAGCGATGCCGCCGACCAGCGAGCCGTTCGCGCCGTTGCCGAGGATGGATACGAGCAGCAGGATCGGCACCACGGCCATGTCCTGCGCGAGCAGGATGGAGAAGCTCGTGCGGCCGGTCGTGGTGGACAGGCGGCGCTGGTTGGACAGCACTTCGATGACGATGGCGGTCGAGGACAAGGCCAGGCAGGAGCCGATGACGACAGCCGACGCGCCCGTGCTGCCGGCCCACGCGACGACACCGGCAATGACGGCCGTGCAGAGCGCGACCTGCAGGAAGCCGAGGCCGAACACGAGGCGGCGCATGGTGAGCAGGCGCTCGTAGGAAAGCTCCAACCCGATCAGGAACAGCAGGAAGACGACGCCAAGCTCGGCAAAGGCGGAGACGTGCGTGGCATCGACGACCGTGACCCAGTAGAGGAACGGAA
Source organism: uncultured Alphaproteobacteria bacterium (assembly GCA_963782855.1). Taxonomy (GTDB): domain Bacteria; phylum Pseudomonadota; class Alphaproteobacteria; order Rhizobiales; family Hyphomicrobiaceae; genus AWTP1-13. Next base: position 276,933 of record CAWALW010000006.1, read on the forward strand.
ACTGATCGATGAAACAGCCGAGCCCGAGCGGCCCGAGGATGGCGCCGGCGCCGAGATAACCGAGCACCGGGCTCAGCCCGAAGCGACGCACCAGCGGCACGACGATGCCGGCCGTGCCGAGCACGACCAGCGCATCGCTATAGGCGTCGAGATTTCCAATCGCCGCCAAGCCGCATCCCTCTGCGGCCGCCTGTCGTTCTACCCAGCCGGCATTACTGCACTAAATCGTGACGCTGGATAGGTTGCTCAGCATCGCGCGGGCGATCTCCTCCTCGCCCATGATGACCTTGGTCGCGCCGTGCTTCTTCAGGTGCTCGGTTTCCTCTTCCGAGTGCGAGCGCGCGATGATCGGCAGCGCCGGATTGATGCGCGCGCGCCTGCGCGACCACCTGGCCGCCTTCGAACGCGTCCGGAATGGCGACAAGAAGGCAGCGCGCCTCGGCAAGGTTGGCCGCCTGCAGGATTTCCGGACTCGTCGGCGTTGCCGTGGATCGCCTCGATGCCGGCCTGACGCGCCTGCAGCGCCGCCGGGCCGGATCTCCTCGATCAGGAGAAGCGGAAACTGCGCATCCTTGAGCGTCGCCGCCGACGATGCGACCGACGCGCCCGTAGCCGATCGAGGACGACATGGTCGGTCGATGCCGTGGACTGGCAGGGGCTCGCGGGTTGCGATTCTCCGGCGGCCTGGCCGTCCGGCTTCGGCGCGGCTCGGCGGCCGGCCGGCTTGAGGCTTGGCAAGGTAGCGGTCGAGCGCAGGCAAACAGCAGCGGATTGAGCAGGATCGAGATGATGGCGCCGGCCAGGATCAGGTCGCGGCCGCGCTCCGGCAGCAGCGCGAGGCTGACGCCGAGGCCCGGCCAGGATGAAGGAGAACTCGCCGATCTGGGCGAGGCTCGCCGAAATCGTGAGCGCATGCGACGTCGGGATAGCCGAACAGGCGCACGATGAAAAAGGCCGCGACCGACTTGCCGAACACGATGATGAAGACGGTCGCCAGCAGCGGCAGCGGCTCGCGCGATGACGATCATGGGATCGACCAGCATGCCGACCGAGACGAAGAACAGCACGGCGAAGGCGTCGCGCAGCGGCAGCGTCTCCTGGGCGGCGCGCTGGCTGAGCTCGGATTCGCTCAGGATCATGCCCGCGAAGAAGGCGCCGAGCGCGAACGAGACGTCGAACAGCACGCTGGCGCCGAAGGCGACGCCGAGCGCGATGGCCAGCACCGCAGAGCCGGAACAGTTCGCGCGAACCGGTGTGCGCCACATAGTGCAGCAGCCAGGGGATCAGGCGCTTGCCGATCACCAGCATGACGGCGACGAACGCCGCCACCTTGCCGAGCGTGATGAGCAGGGGCACGGCGACCGCACCGAAGCCGGAGCCGGCATCGCCGGCCAGCGACGCCGGCCAAGCACGGGCAGCAGCACGAGGGTGAGGATCATCACCAGATCCTCGACCACCAGCCAGCCGACCGCGATGCGCCCGCGCTCGGTCTCGATCAGGCGTCGCTCCTGCATCGCTCGCAGCAGCACGACGGTGCTGGCGACCGAAAGGGCGAGCCCGAACACGAGGCCGGCAGCGAAGGACCAGCCGAGCAGGTAGGCCAGCCCCATGCCGAGCAGCGTGGCGCTGGCGATCTGGACCATGGCGCCGGGAATGGCGATGGCGCGGACCGACAGCAGGTCCTCCAGCGTGAAATGCAGTCCGACGCCGAACATCAGGAGGATGACGCCGATCTCGGCGAGATCGTTCGCGAGCCGCTGATCGGCCACGTAGCCCGGCGTGAAGGGACCGATCAGGACACCGGCCAGCAGATAGCCGACCAGCGGAGAGATGCGGAAACGGTTGGCGATGGCTGCGAGAATGAACGCCAGGACGAGCCCGACCACGATGGTGGAGATCAAGGGCGTGGCGTGGTGCATTCGCTTCTCCTCGCGCGGGCGCACAGCACCCCTGTGCAATCCAGCCGCTCCTCTGCAGGAAAGCGATGACGCAGTAAATCAGACACGCGCCGAACGTGCCACGATTGAATTGGGCGTAACCGGAGGACCGAGCGCGGCGCGACGCCTAGTACGACTTCGGCAGGCCGAGCGCCTTTTCGGCAATGTGGGAAAGGATGAGCTCGCGCGAGACGGGAGCGATGCGCGCGATCAGGACTTCGCGCAGGTAGCGCTCGACGTGATACTCCTTCGCGTAGCCCATGCCGCCGTGCGTCATCACCGCGGTCTCGCAGGCGCGGAAGCCGGCTTCGGCGGCGAGATACTTGGCCGCATTCGCTTCGACACCGCAGGGCTTGCCCGTCGTCGTAGAGGGCGGCCGCTTTCAGCATCATCAGATTGGCGGCCTCGAGTTCGGCCCAGCGCGCGGCCAGCGGATGCTGGATCGCCTGGTTCTGGCCGATGGGCCGGCCGAACACGACGCGCTCCTTGGCATAGCGGCGGCGCGGGCGAGCGCGACGCGGCCCGTGCCCACCGCTTCGGCGGCGATCAGGATGCGCTCCGGGTTCATGCCGTGCAGGATGTACTCGAAGCCGCGGCCCTCCTCGCCGATGCGATCCTCCAGCGGCACCGGCAGGCCGTCGAAGAAGAGCTGGTTGGAGTCCACCGCCTTGCGGCCCATCTTGTCGATGACGCGCGCCTCGACGTACTTGCGGTCGAGCGCGGTGTAGAACAGCGACAGGCCCTGGGTGGCTTTCTTCACCTCCTCCAGCGGCGTCGTGCGCGCCAGCAGCAGCACGCGGTCGGCCACCTGCGCGGTGGAGATCCAGATCTTCTGCCCGTGGATGGCGTAGCCGTTGCCGGAGCGCACCGCGCGCGTCTTGAGCTTGGTGGTGTCGAGGCCGGCGTCGGGCTCGGTGACGGCGAAGCAGGCCTTCTCCTCGCCCTTGATCAGCGGCGGCAGGAAGCGGCGCTTCTGCTCCTCGGTGCCGAACACGACGACGGGATTGAGCCCGAAGATGTTCATGTGCAGCGCCGAGGCGCCGGAGAAGGCCGCACCGGATTCGGCGATCGCCTGCATCATGACGGCCGCTTCCGTGATGCCGAGGCCCGAGCCGCCGACAGTCCTCCGGCATGGCGATGCCGAGCCAGCCGCCGTCGGCGACGGCGCGATGGAAGGCGTGCGGGAACTCCGCCGTCGCGGTCGCGCTCCAGCCAGTAGTCGTCGCCGAAGCGCGCGCAGATCTTGAAGATCGCCTCGCGGATTTCCTGCTGGGCCTGGGTGAGCGAGAGCGTCATGGTCGCCTCACGCTTTGCCCGCACCGACGGCGCCGCTCTCCTTCAAGGCGGCGATCTCCGCCGACGCGAACCCGAAGTCGCGCGAGCACGGCATCCGTGTCGGCGCCGGCCGGCTGCGGTGCGCGCCCCATCTCGGGCTCGGTGCGGCTGAAGCGCGGCGCCGGGCTCGGCTGCAGCACGCCGTCGCGGGTGGTGAACGTGGCGCGCGCCGTGTTGTGCGGATGATTCTCCACCTCGCGCAATCGACAGGATCGGCGCAACGCAGGCGTCGCTGCCCTCGAAGATGCGCTCCCACTCCGCGCGCGTCTTGCTCGCGATGGTCTCGGCGAAGCGCTGGCGCAGATCGGGCCAGCCCTTGCGGTCGCGCTGCTTGGGCAGCGTCGCCGGATCGAGGCCGAGCTGCTGCGAGGAACTCGTCGTAGAAGCGCGCCTCGATGGCGCCGACTGACAGCCACTTGCCGTCCTTGGTCTTGTAGGTGTCGTACCAGGGCGCGCCCGTGTCGAGCACGTTGACGCCGCGCTCGTCCTTCCAGCTTCCCTGCGAGAACATGCCGAACATCGGCGCCATCAGCGTCGCCGCGCCGTCCACCATGGCGGCATCCACCACCTGGCCCTTGCCCGACTTCTGCGCCTCCAGCAGCGCACACACGACGCCGAAGGCGAGGAACATGCCGCCGCCGCCGAAATCGCCGACCAGGTTCAGCGGCGGAACCGGCGCCTCGCCCTTGCGGCCGATGCGCGTGCAGACGGACCGGCGAGCGCGATGTAGTTGATGTCGTGGCCGGCGGCGTTGGCGAGCGGGCCATCCTGGCCGAAGCCCGTCATGCGGCCGAACACCAGCTTCGGATTGAGCGGCGAGCAGCACGTCGGGGCCGAGGCCCAGCCGCTCCATCACGCCCGGGCGGAAGCCCTTCGATGATCGCGTCGGCCTTGGCGACCAGACGCTTGACGACCTCGCGGCCGGCTTCCGCCTTCACGTCGACGGCGATCGACTTGCGCCCGCGGTTCAGCACGTCGAACTTCGGTTCGCGCCCCGGCAGCCCGAGGTCGGTCGCCTCGCGCCGGTCCACGCGGATCACTTCCGCACCCATGTCGGAGAACAGCATGGCCGCGAACGGCGCCGGGCCGATGCCGGCCATCTCGATGATGCGGAAACCGGCGAGAGGTCCCATCGTGGTTACCTTTCCGTTGCTGCGCAGCCCAAAGCACCCATTTGCTGCATGGCGTCGGGCCCAAGGGCCCAGGGTGTGTACGATCGACGTAAGCGTTTCTCAATGCCGATATGGTTGTCTGGGCACCGAGGGCGTCAACGATAATCGAGCAGCAGTAAGCGTGTCCAATCCCGGTTCCTTGCCGCGCCGGCTGAGAGCCTGGCTGCGTACCTTGCGCTTTGCGCGGGGGCGGGGCCGGCGCAACCGCGATGTCGGCGACAAGATCGACCGCTTCGTGGAGGTCGGCCAGCGCCTCGAGAAAGGGCTGGAGGACCTCAAGGACCTCCAGTGGCAGATCCGTGAGAGCGATGGCCGCTATCGCGACCTGCTCGACACCCAGGCGGACGTCATCCTCCGGCGCGACGCGAACGGCGCGCCTTACCTTCGTGAACCGCGCCTTCTGCCGGGTGTTCGGGCTGGAGCGAAGCGCCGTGCTCGGCGAGCCTTTCAAGCCGCGCATTCTGGCCGGCGACAGGGTCGGGCCGCTGGCACCCGGCGCCAAGGTGCGCGAGCGCCGCACGGTGCAGGAGATCGAGACCGCCGCCGGCCCGCGCTGGTTCGAGTGGGAGGAGCACGCGGTTCCGGCCGGGAAAGGCGCGGTCTCCGAGGTGCAGAGCGTCGGTCGCGACGTCACCGAGGCCCGGCGCGCGCGGACGGAGCTCACCGACGCGCGGCAGCAGGCGGAGGCTGCCAACCGCGCCAAGTCGCGCTTCCTCGCGGCCATGAGCCACGAGATCCGCACGCCCATGAACGGCATCCTCGGCATGGTCGGCCTGCTCGGCGAGACCGAGATAACGGCGGAGCAGCAGACCTACACGCGCGCCATCGACCGCTCGGCGCGGCAGCTTCTCACCCTGATCGACGAGATCCTCGACTTCTCCAAGATCGAGGCCAACCGGCTGGTGCTCAAATCCGAGCCGCTCGTCATCGCCGATTGCGTGCAGAGCGTGGTGGAGTTGCTTGCGCCCAAGGCCTACGAGAAGGGTATCGATATCGCCTGGGCCGTGCATCCCCATCTGCCCGAGACAATGCGCGGCGACGAGGTGCGCCTGCGGCAGATCCTGACCAACCTCGTCGGCAACTCCATCAAGTTCACGGATGCGGGCGGCGTCCTCGTCACCGTCGGCGGCCAGCACGAAGCCGGCCGGCCGGCATCCTCCGACGAGGTTCCCATCGCCATCACCGTGGAGGACACCGGCATCGGCATCGAGCCCGACGCCCTGCCCTTCCTGTTCAGCGAGTTCGAGCAGACAGAGGCCGCCGTACGCAGGCGCCAGGGTGGCACGGGCCTGGGGCTCGCCATCTCGCGCCGGCTGGCGCGCGCCATGGGCGGCGATATCCGGGTCGCCAGCGAGCCTGGCCGCGGCTCGACCTTCACGGCCCTGCTGCGTCTCAAGCGGGCCTCCGCGCCTGCCAAGCCGCCGCAGCCCGCCGCCGCTCGATCGCCATGTGCTGCTTGCGCTCGAGCGCCCGCTCGAATGCCGCGCGCTGAGCCTGGCGCTGGAAGGCGCCGACGTTCCGGTCGAGCACGGCCATGTCTCAGCGGCCGGCGACCTCATCGATGCGGCCTGCGAGGCGCGCGAACCGTTCACCTCCCTGCTCGTCGACGGCACCTGCGGGCCGGACGCTGCCGCCAAGCTGCTCCTGCGCGCCAGAGCCGCCGCCAAGGGCAAGGAGGTGCTCGGCATCGTCGTGCTCGATACCGGAGCGAAGGTGGATTTTACGGAATTCCAGCGGGCAGGATACGACGCCTACCTGCTGCGGCCCGTACGTCCGCAGTCGCTGCTGGAAGGCATCCGCGCCGGCTTTGCCGAGCCGGCGCCGCCAGCGCCAGCGCTGCCGTCGTTCCAACCGCTGCCGCAGCGGCACGGCAAGGCGCCAGAGGTGCTGCTGGTCGAAGACAACGACGTCAACGCGCTTCGTGGCGCGGCGGATGCTGGAGAAGGCCGGATGCGGGGTGCGCCTGAGCCGCAACGGCCGGGAGGCGCTGGAAGCCTTCCGCCGCATGGTCGCCGGCACCGAGGCGCCCGTCGACGTCGTGCTGATGGACCTGCACATGCCCGTCATGGACGGCATCGTCGCGACCCGCGCCATCCGCGAGCTCTTGGAGATCAGCCCACTCAAGGCGCCGCCCATCATCGCGGTGACCGCGAACGCCTTCGATGAGGATCGCCGCCTCTGCCTCGAAGCGGGCATGGACGACTACCTCGCCAAGCCCTTCGAGCGCGAGGACCTGCACCGGCTGCTCGAGCGCTGGTGCGTCGACGAGGGCGGCGAGAGGGCGGCCTAGCTCTTCCGCCCCTTACCCGTTGACGTCATAGGCCGCCAGCGCCGCCATGTTGACGATGTCGCTGTCCTGGGCGCCGAGCGGGCAGATCTGGATCGAGTGCGTCAGGCCCACCAGCATCGGCCCGATCAGCGTGGCGCCGCCCAGCTCCTTCAGCATCTTGGTGGAGATGGCTGCCGAGTGGAACGCCGGCATCACCAGCACGTTGGCGGTGTCGCTGAGGCGGCAGAACGGATACTTCTTCAGGGCTTCGCGGTTGAGCGCCACGTCGGCCGCCATGTCGCCGTCGTACTCGAAATCGACCTGACGCTTGTCGAGGATGTGGACGGCCTCGCGCACCTTGTCGGAACGCTCGCCGCGCGGGTGCCCGAAGGTGGAATAGGCGAGCAGGGCGACACGCGGCTCCATGGCCAGCCGCCGCGCCACGCGCACGGCTTCCTCCGCGATGTTGGCGATCTGTTCGCCGTCCGGCATGTCGTGGATGGAGACGTCGGCGACCAGCACGGCGCGACCCCGGATCAGCACGATGGACACGCCGATCACGTGCCGTCCCGCGCGGTAATCCAGCACCTTGCGCACGTCGTCGTAGGCCGTGTGCCAGTTGCGCGTGACGCCGGTGACCATGCCGTCGGCGTGTCCCATGGCCACCATGCATGCGCCGTAGACGTTGCGGTCATTGTTCACGAGACGCTGGCAGTCGCGCAGCAGATAGCCCTTGCGCTGCAGGCGGCTGTACAGGAAGTCGGCGTACTCGTGCCGGCGGTCGTCGCCGCTGGTGTCGTGCGTCTCGATGGCATCGGTGAACTCGATGCCGGCCGAGGCGAAGGCTTCCTTGATGATCGGCAGCCGCCCGATCAGCACCGGCTGGCCGAGCCCCATGTTGAGGAAGGAGTTGGCGGCGCGCGCCACCGGCGGCTGCTCGCCCTCGGCGAAGATGATGCGCTTGGGCGCATTGCGCACCTGGGAGAGGATGCCGCCGAGCCAGCCGGCGACCGGATCGAGGCGTGCGCCGAGACGCGCCACGTATCCGTCCATATCCACGATCGGTTTGCGCGCGACGCCCGTCTCCATCGCCGCCTTCGCGACCGCCGGTGGAACATGCGTAATGAGGCGCGGATCGAACGGCGCCGGGATGATGTACTCGGGTCCGTAGGTCACCTGCCGGCCGAGGAACGCGGCGGCGACCTGGTCGGGCACGTCCTCGCGCGCCAGTTCAGCCAGCGCATGGGCGGCGGCGATCTTCATCGCCTCGTTGATGGTGGAGGCCTGCACGTCGAGCGCGCCGCGGAAGATGAAGGGGAAGCCCAGCACGTTGTTGATCTGGTTCGGGTAGTCAGAGCGGCCGGTGGCGACGATGGCATCGGTGCGCACCTCGGCCACCTCCTCCGGCGTGATCTCCGGATCGGGATTGGCCATGGCGAAGATGATCGGCTTGTCGGCCATCGACGCCACCATCTCCTTCGTCACGGTGCCGGCCGCCGACAGTCCGAAGAATGCATCGGCGCCCTTCAAGGCGTCGGCCAGATTGCGCGCCTTCGTCTCCATCGCGTAGGCGGACTTCCACTGGTTCATGCCGTCCTTGCGGCCGCGGTAGATCACGCCCTTGGTGTCGCAAAGCAACATGTTCTTCTTCGGCATACCCATGGCCACGAGGAGATCCATGCAGGCGATGCTCGCCGCGCCCGCGCCGTTGACGACGAGCTTGAAATTCTTGATGTCGCGTCCCGTCAGCTCCAGCG
>CAWALW010000007.1:0-7942 GCA_963782855.1 uncultured Alphaproteobacteria bacterium
ACTAGCGCCCGCGAAAGCGCGGCTTGCGCCGCTGCAGGAACGCGGTGACCCCTTCCTCGTGATCCTCGGTGAGGTTCGTCAGCGCGAACTGATCACCATCCATGTGCGCGGCGAGATCGTCGAGCACGCCCGACAGCCGGTTGACGCTGGTCTTCACCATCGACACCGGGATCGGCGGCAGCGCCGCGATGCGCTCGGCGAACGCCATCGCCTCCGTGAGTACCTGACCGTCCGGCACCACCTTTTCCACCAGCCCCCACTCCTTCGCGTCGACCGAACTGATGCGATCCTCCGCCAGGATAACCGCCTGCTTGGTGCGCGCCGGCCCCATCAGCGCCAGCAGCCGCGGCAGTGAGCCCCAGCTCATGTTCATGCCAAGCGCGACCTCGGGAATGCGGAAGTGTGCGCCCGTCCCGCAAAATCGGAAATCGAGCGATGCCGCCAGCGCCACCCCACCGCCGATGCACGGCCCCTCGATGACGGCAATCGTCACCTGCTCCATCTCCCACCACGCCCGGCACATGCGCGGCCCGACGCGCAGCGCCGCGCGCCGTTCGCCGAGCCCCATCTCCGCGCGCCGTTTGCCCTCGCCATCCTTCAGGTCGAAGCCCGCGGAGAAGACGTGTGCGTTTCCGGTCAGGACCACCACCGATGTCGCGGTATCGTCCTCGAACGATAGCGCCGCCGCCCGCAATTCGCGCATCACGGCCGGCGACAGCGCATTGATCCTGTCGCCGCGGTCCAGCCGGACGACAGCAACGCGTCCCTCCGGGCCGAGGCCTTTCTCGATGGTCACGGGAGCAGAAGGCATGCACCACCTCGTTTGTTTCCCCGCCCAAGGTAGGCGAAACCCTACTTTAGGTAGGGAAGCGGCCGGCCGGCAAATGCCCCCAAATCTGGTTGAGGCCAGAAACCAGGAAGCTCCCGGCGTTCACCCCGCCCGCTACTTGTGGTAGATCTTCCTTCCTATGCAGGACACACCGAAGCGCAACGATGACGCTTATGTCCGCGCCGGCGGTCCATACGCCGATCTGATCCGCGAGTTGGTCGAGAGCGGGGCGGTACGAGAGCGCGTCCGAGGTCGTGCTGCATGCACTGTCGCTCCTGCGCGACCAGGAACTTCTCCGCAAGGCCCGGCAGGACTGGCTGAAGGCTGAAATCGACAAGGGCGTGGAATTTGCAGATCGCGGCGATCTCATTCCTGCCGATGAAGTGTTTGCGCGCCTCCGATCCGAGATCAGGGAAAGAACCGCCAAGTCCGGCGCATGACGCAAGTCAGCTTCACGCCGGAGGCCTATGCCGACCTGCGTGCCATCGCCCTGCACATCGCGGAAGACAATCCCGTTTGCGCACTCAGCTGCGTCGACGAGATCGAGGCGCGATGCCGGAGCATTACCGAGTTCCGCACGCAGGTCCGCCTCGCCCCGAATGGGGCGATGGCGTCCGCATCGCCGTTCACGGCTACTACTTGATTGTCTATCGCGTGCGCGATGAAGGCGTGCAGATCCTGCGGATCGTGCATGGCGCTCGCGATCTCGACGCGTTGCTCGAAAGCGAGCCGCTACCGGAATAGCGGTTCGGTGGTCAGGTTAGTTCTTCCAAACCTCTTTCGAGACATCGACGATCATCTTCAGCTTGGCCCACTGCTGGTCCTCGGTGAGGATGTTGCCCTCCTCCGTCGAGGCGAAACCGCACTGCGGCGACAGGCAGAGCTGATCGATAGGCGCATACTTGCCGGCCTCGTCCAGGCGCCGCTTGATGTCGTCCGTCTTCTCCAGATCGCCGGTCTTAGACGTTACAAGGCCGACCACCACGCGCTTCTTGCCCTTCGGGAGAAACCGCAGCGGCTCAAGCCCGCCGGAGCGGTCGTTGTCGTACTCCAGGAAGTAGCCGTCATAGTCGACACCGCCGAGCAGCAGCTCGGCCACCGGCTCGTAGCCGCCCTCGGAGATCCACGTGGAGCGGAAGTTGCCGCGGCAGACGTGGGTGGTGATCGTCATGTCGGCCGGCTTCGACTTAAGTGCGGCGTTGATCACGCCCGCGTAGATGCCGGCGAGCTTGTCGGCGTCCTCGCCGCGCTCGCGCGCACCCTGCTTCTCCTTCTCGGAGCACAGGTAGGCCCACACGGTGTCGTCGAGCTGCAGATAGCGGCAGCCGGCGTCATAGAACGTCTTGATGGCCTTGCCGTAGAGCTTGCCGAGGTCCTCGAAGTAGGCGCCCATCTCCGGATACACATCCTTGGAGATCGCCGAACGCCCGCCGCGGAAATGCATCACCGACGGCGACGGGATCGTCATCTTCGGCGTGACCTTGGTGTTGGCCTTGAGGAACTTGAAGTGCTCGATCATCGGGTGATCCGTCGGGAAGTCGAGCTTGCTGGTCACCTTCAGGCTCTCGGCCTTGGTCTGCACGCCGTGGAACTGGATGCCCTGGTTGGTGGAGACGCGCTCACAACCGGTGAGGTGCCAGAAGAAATCGAAGTGCCACCAGGAGCGGCGGAACTCACCGTCCGTCGCAAGCTGCAGGCCGACGCCCTCCTGCTTGGCGATGATCTTCCTGATCTCTTCGTCCTCGACGGCCTTGAGCTGCGCGGGCGTGATCTCGCCCTTCTCGCGCTTGGCGCGGGCTTCCTTCAGCGGTGCGGTGCGCAGCAGGCTGCCGACCTCGTCGGCGCGATAGGGGGCTGTTCCGGTCGTCATGGGCGTCACTCCTCTCAACTCTTTCCGGTATCCGTGTTCGTTGGGTTAGCAATCTAGTTCGGCGCGCGCCCGTTGGCTACGCGACAGCGCGGCATCCCATTGGGCGCCGTCCCATCGTCATCCCCGCTTGAAGGCCTCGATGATTTCGGCCGGCATGGTGCCGGACTTGAGGCGCTTGGGATCGTCGGGATCTCGCACCGTCCACAACCGCGTCTCGTAGCCTAGGAGGCCGAGCGGTCCGCCGACTTTCGTCACCCTGTGGCGCACGAAAAAGGACGAGCGGCGGAACTCGGTGATCTCGCTTTCGATCTCGATGTCATCGCCGTAGGCGGACGCCACCTTGAACTCCGCCCGCGCCTCCAGCAGCGCGAGCCCGGCGCCGTTGTATTTCTCCAGCATCTTGATCTTGGTGAGCCCCGTCGCCTTCTCGAACAGGAGGATCGTGCAAGCGTCGAACATCTCGAAATAGCGCGGATAGAACACGATCCCCGCCGGATCACAATCACCCCACTGCACGCGGATAAGTCTCTTGCTGGTGAGCATGCCTCGCCTTCTCGCAAATTCTCGAACGGTTTGGTTTTAGCAGCTTAGGTGGGCGTGCCAATCGATGTAATCGCAGGTGGGGATTGCGAAGAATTTGCGTGTCAGTGCGGGCAATCACATCCCGCTTCGCCCGGTCAAGCCATGGTAGCCGGCATCGGAGCCTACACTTGACCCGATTTGTCACACACACGCAACGATAGGAGACCATGATGGACAAGCAGACAAACATGATGCCTGACTTTCGCGAGCTTTCGCTCGACGAGATCGACGCGGCGTCTGGTGCCGGCTTGCGCGGAGTTATCAAATTCCTGCGCAAGCTGTTCGTTGGAGACGACCCCAAGCCGCCGATTGTGATGTGAGCGACCTGATGTGAGCGCGTCCGCCCGGCGGACCCGCTCTCACTCTTCCGCTCAAGTCCGCGCCGGATTCTCCACCAGGATCGCGACGCCCTGGCCGCCGCCGGCGCAGGCCGTGGCGATACCATAGCGGCCGCCCGAGCGCTGCAGTTCGCGCGCCACCGTGAGCGTGCAGCGAATGCCGGTAGCCCCCAACGGGTGCCCTATGGCAATCGCCCCGCCGTTGACGTTGACCTTGTCGCGGTCGAGTCCCAATTCCCGCTCCACGGCGATGTACTGCGCACCGAACGCCTCGTTGATCTCGAACCGGTCGACATCGGAGAGCTTCAAGCCTGCCTTGTCGAGCACCGCGCGAATCGCCGGCGCCGGCCCGATCCCCATGATTTCCGGCGGCACACCGACAGTCGCTCCGGCGACAATGCGCGCCAGCGGCCTCGCATCGCCCTTCATCTTTCCGTTCGCAACCACGACAGCGGCAGCGCCATCGACAATCGCCGAGCTGTTGCCGCCCGTCTGCACACCCTTGAACGCGGCCTTGAGCGCCTTGAGCGCTTCGAGCGGCGTTGGCCGCGGATGCTCGTCCGCTTCCACCGCCTTCACTCCACGAGGAAGCCTGATCTCGCGCGTCTGGTAGCCCTCGCGCGCAAACTGCTCGGCAACGACCGGCACCACTTCGTTCTTGAAGTAGCCCGCCTCGCGCGCCTTGTTCGCGCGGTCGAAGCTGACCGCCGCGAACACGTCCGTCTCTTCGCGCGTGATCTGGTAGCGCTTCGCCAGTTCCTCGGCCGTGTCGCCCATGCGGATGTTCGGCGCCGTGTCCATGGTCGCTTCCCACAGGAAGTCCTTGAACTCCACCTGCCCCATCCTGAAGCCGCCGCGGTGCGAATACGACGCGATGGGGTTGCGCGACATGGACTCGGTGCCGACGCACAGCACCGCCTCGGACTTGCCGAGCGCGATCTGATCGGCCGCCTGCAGGATCGCCTCGAAGCCCGACGTGCACAGCCGCTGCACCAGCAGCGCCGGCACGCCGATCGGCAGTCCGGCATAGAGACCGATATGGCGCGAGATGAAGAACGCATCGAAGCTCGTCTGCGCCACCGACGATGTCACCACCGCATCGATCTTGTCAGGCGATACGTTCGTCGCGGCCAGCGCCTCACGTGCCGCCTTGATGCCGAGGTCCGTGGCGGACACATCGCGCAGCGTACCCGTTGTAGTCGGCGAAGGGCGTGCGGGCGCCGCCCAGAAGCCAGGTGTCCTCGTAGTTGATCGTCTGCGCGTGCTCTGTGTCGCTCATCTCGGGCTCGGCGGTTTCTCAGTTTCATCCAGCTCAATTGTCATACCGGGGCTTGTCCCCGGTATCCAGCCATCCGCGAGCGCTAGCGCAAGCCGAGGGATGGATCCCGGCAACCTCCGGAACAAGTCCGAGGGCAAGCAAGTGCCGGGATGACAGCTATCGTCGGCGCAGCGCTCCCCGGTCATGCAATCACGATCACATCCTCAGCCGCCGTCTCGGCATGCAGCCGCTCGACCAGCGCGGCGCGCTTGGTCAGTACCGCGCGCTGGTTCAGGTAGCCCTTGTCGGTGATCTCGTTGGCGTCGATCGACGGCGGTTCCGTGAGGATCAAACAGCGCGCGATCCGCATGGAGCTGCCCTGCGCCTGCGCATTGTGCTTCGCCAGCCCTTCGACCAGCGCCGCCGTCACGGCCGGATGCCGTACCATGTCCTCCAATTTCGCGTCGGCGCCGAGGTCCTCACAGAGCGCCTTGAGCCCCACCAGGCTCGGAAAGATCAACACGCCGATCTCATCGCCATCGTGCCCCGTGATCACCGCGTCCTCGATCACCGGCGCACCGGCGGCAATCACAGCCGGACGCAGCATGCCGACGTTGACCCACGTTCCCGTGGTGAGCTTGAAGTTCTCCGCCACGCGCCCGTCGAACAGCAGGCCTGCCGCAGGATTGCCCTCCTCGGCAAAGCGCACCGCATCGCCCGTAATGAGCCAGCCTTCCTCATCGAAGGCTTTGGCCGTCAGATCGGGAGCCTTGAAGTAACCCGGCGTGACGTTGGGGCCCTTCACCCGGATCTCCAGCTTGTCCTCGACGGGAACCAGCTTCAGCTCCGTGCCAGGCGCCGGCACGCCGATGTTGCCCGGCCGCGGCATCGGGAAATGCACCATGGTCACGGCCGGGGCCGTCTCGGTGAGCCCCCACGATGAGAAGAACGGCACGGGCCGGCCGCGTACCTTCACGCCGAGCCGCTCCAGCCGATCCCACAGGGTCTGCGGCAGCACGGCAGCCGCGTAGAACAGCAGATCGAGCCGCTCGAAGAACTTCTGCTGCAGCGCCTCGTCCTTCTCCAGGTGATCGAGCAGCACCGCATAGCCGCGCGGCACGTTGAAGTACACCGTGGGCGAGACGTCACGCAGGTTGGCTATAGTCTTGCCGATCAGCGCCGGCACCGGCTTGCCCTCGTCGATGTAGAGCGTGCCGCCGTTGCGCAGCATCATGTTGAAGTTGTGGTTGGCGCCGAAGGTGTGGTTCCACGGCAGCCAGTCGACGATGACAGGCGGCCGCGCTTCGAGGAAGCGCCAGGCTGCCGCCGCACTCTCCTGGTTGGCGCACATCATGCGCTGCGTATTGATCACGCCCTTGGGCATGCCCGTGGAGCCCGAGGTGAACAGGATCTTCGCCACCGTATCCGGTCCGACTTTGGCGAAAGCGGCATCGACGCGCCGGCGTCGGCCGCACATCCGTCAGGGTCGAGAAGGTGTGGCGCGCCTCTCTCCGAGGCTGCCGCGGCTGGCGACGACCTCGATGCTTGTCGCGCCGATAGCCCCCAGCGCCTTGGCGTAGCGGTCGGCCTCGTCGACATAGATCATGCCCGGCTTGATGAGGTCGAAGATGTAGCGCAGCTTGCCGTAGTCCTGGCTCATGCGTGCGTACGGCGTCGACACCGGCACCACCGGCACGCCGACGTGCATGGCCCCCAGCACCATCAGCCCATGGTCGATGCCGTTGTCCGCCAGGATCAGCAGCGGCCGGTCCGGCCCCAGCCCGCGCTCCAGCAGCGACTGGGCGATGGCATTGGTGGCCTGCGCCGTCTCCCCATAGGTGATCTTCCGCCACCCGCCCTTGGCATCGCGCTCGGCCAGGAACACGCGCGAGGGCGCCTCTGCCGCCCACCGCTCCAGCAGCGTGCCGATGGACGCCGGCACCGTCCCCAGTCCACGCGATGAGGCAATGACAATGGAACCGTCGGGCCGCCGCTCATGCGTGATCTGGGGCTTGGCGAAAAGGCGGTCCATCTCGCTGTCGGCCACCTTGGCTCCGCCGGGCGTCGTCATGCTGCCGATCGTCCTTCCCTGTCGCAGCCCACCGGACCGTCTCGGGCCGCCGCCTAGCGGCTTCTCTTATCCAAGCCGGCCGCCGCTGACAACGAAGCCGGTGCACGACACCGCGCTAACGAACGCAAGGCGGCCCATTTGCAGAACCGCCGGGCCTCATCTATCAGAAGCGGGCTATTTCGCAGTGTCTGGAAGTCCCGCGAGTGCCCAATGATCCCCCCGTCGACCTTGGGCCCGTGAGCCGTGCGCTCATGAAGGCGCCCGTTTCCATTCGCGCCATCCTTGTTTCCATCGTCGCCCTGGCCGCCATTCCGGCGCTGGCCTTCAGCGGCCTCGTCCTCTACCGCTACGCCGAGACGACCCGGATCCAGGCCGAAGTCGAGCTGGAGGACAGCGCCAAGGGCGTCGCGCGGGCGATCGATGCCGAGTTCACCGCCGCGCAGGCGATGCTGTTTGCGCTCGCCAGTTCCACGCGGCTGGCCGACGGCGACCTGGAGGGTTTCTCACGCCAGCTGGCTGGCGCGTTCGAGCGCACAGGCCGCCGGGTCGAGCTGGTCGATGCATCGGGCCAGGTGCGCGCGAGTTCGGTTGCCCAACGTGCCGGCGCCGCACCAACCATGGGCCCGCAGATCAGCGCCACCGAAGGCCGCCTCATCGTCACCGATGTGATGCCGGCAGGAAACGGCAGCCCCGTAGCGCGCGTCGTGGTGCCGGCCACGACGACCCTGGGCCAGGGCTGGACGCTGCAAGCGATCCAGTCGGCCGCCGAGTTCAAGCGCATCCTCGAGCGGCCCGGCGTACCCAACGAATGGATCGTGTCGATCGTGGACCGCGTGGGCGTCCATCTGGCACGCTCGCAAGCGAATGAGAAATTTGCCGGGAGACCGCTCGTGCCGGAGCTGGTTGCCCACCTCAGAGCGGGCAAGTCAGGCACCCTGCAGAGCACTTCGCTCGAAGGCATTCCACTCATATCGACCGTGGCTTACGCGCCTCT
>CAWALW010000008.1:0-127818 GCA_963782855.1 uncultured Alphaproteobacteria bacterium
GAATTGGAATGCAGAATATTAGTTCGTGATGGCCTGCCCCCGGAGGCGACAGGGCAAGGCAGGCCGCCGCCATGCCCGGAGCAAGGCTTCCGGCCGCTGATTGCACGCGGAGGTGGCGGCAGCGCAATCTCAGCGTGCGCGAGTGCGGGTGGCGGCAACCAATTTCCGCTCCGTGCTCACACCTCCGTTCGAAGGTTGCGCCCCAAGGTGGGTTACGTCGCGGTTACGTTCAAGGGGGGATCGGCTGGGTTGCACCGGTTCTCCTTGCCTCAAATGCAGAAGAGCCGCCCCGAGAGGCGGCCCTTCCAATTCCGGTAGCAGTGAGCGTTCGATCAGAACCTGACGCGCGCGCCACCCATGACGATGCCCAGGTCGTCCAGCCGCTGACCGTACCACCAAGCAGAGTGCCGCGAGGCTGTCGAACGTCGCCCTGATACTGGCGGTAGGACAGGTACACTTCCATGGCAGCCGCGTCGATGTGCTGGACGACGCCGACGCCCCACAGGGAACTTCCGTAGCTGTGAAGAGTCGATGCATTGCCGCCAAGGGACGTCCGACCAGACCAGCGCCGCCATCTCGATACGGCCGTACTCACCGTACAGCACCGTGTTGCCGAGGCCGGTCCAGTTCTTCGAGATGCCGCCTTGCAAGTACCACATCGTGGTGTCGGGACGGTTGGCCAGCCGAAGACGCCACCACCGACGGTGATCAGTTCGATCGGCCGAGGTGCCGTTGTAGGACTGGCTGGCATAGGCACCCGTCAGGTACAGGCCGGACGCGACGTGCATGACGCTGGCCGATCCCTGCAGCTTGCGGATGTCAGCGCCATTGCCGAAGCGGAATGCACCTGCAGCCGGCGTCCTCGGCAGTCCGTGGTGTTGCCCGCGTTCTTGCCGTAGGAGACCGCTGCCGCAACGCGGAACCCGGAGAACTCACCGGCATACCGCAGGGCCACGTCCCACATGCCATCGTCGACCGCATCCTGCTCACCCCAGGCCACGCTGGCGCTGAAGCCCGCCGAGGTCGGCGTGGTGTACATGATGGCGTTCTGACGGCTCAGGCCGCTGATGCCCATCGTCGCGCCGCCCATCAGGGTCGACCAGCGCGGGTCAGCACCGGGTAGCAGCAGGACCGCCCGCCGTTCGTGACGAAGAAGTTGCCAGCCCACAACTGCGAGTTGGCGTTGGCGATCACGCCCGCGCCGCCGAGGTCGACCAGCGTCGTGCCGGACGAAGCCGAGTTGATGCGGCCGACCCTGATCTCGCCCAGCGTATCGCTGCGCAGGAACCAGTTGGCCAGCTCGACGCCGAGCGTGCCGTCTGTCGCCGCGCCGCCATCGTCGTCGATCTGCGAGGTCTGATGGCTGCGGGCGCCCGTGGCCAAGCCGATGACCATCTGGAAGCCAGCGGTCAGGTTCGGATTGATCCGAGCCGTGCCGTCGAAGTTGAAGCCGCTGCGGCTCACGCCGTTGTCGACGATCATCACCGCGTCTGTCGAGTGCCCTCGTCCCACGCCATCACGGCGGTGTTGACCTGGCCGCTGACGGTCAGCGACATGCGGCGGTTGCCCTTGCGGGCGGTGGTCGCCTCGAGTTCGGCGACACGCTCTTCGAGGTCTGCGCAGCAGTCGCCACCAAGGTCAGCAGCCTTGGCAGACGGCATCGCCACGCCACCCACAAACAAACCAGCAGCGGCAAACAACGCTACCGTGCTGGCTGATTTCAACAGTCCCCCGATCATACGAACTTCTCCGTTGGACTAACGCTACCGGAATTCAAGTCTCAGTGACTGAATTTACCGACTACCATTCACTCCGGCGGGTGGTGATGCGTGCGACTGCCGTCAAAAGTGCCGCCCGACCGTGCCGCAAGACCTAACGCACGTGTTAACAGGTGGTAAACAACGAATGCTCGATAATCCCCGCCTTTCTAATTGTGTTGTTGCGACAAAGACACGAAGTGAGTCGTGTTGAAGACACAAAGCGGCCTGATTCGGGCGATGGGAGCGCTTCGGAACCGATCATGAGACGCCGCATCTTGGGCTCGTATGCGCAGACTAAATATCTGATCTAGCCTGTTTTTCTGGGTGCTCCTCCCACCGGCACTCATTTCCATTTGACGGCGGGCCTGTTAGCCAGCAAGAGCGCGGTGCTTTCGAGGGCGTCTCGATGTCAACGACCACTCAAGTAGCTGTTTCCGGCGGTGGACCGGTAGGCCTCGCGACGGCCGTTGCTTTTGCGGAAAGTGGCTTTCACGTCGCAATGATTGCGCCAATTCAAGAGCCCGCGCATGGCAGCACGGACCAGCGTACGACGGCGCTCATCGGCCCCAGTGTCGCGTTCTTGAGGAACCTTGGCGTTTGGCCGAAGTGCGCCCCTCACGCGGCGCCAATTGCCGCCGTTCGCATCGCCGATGACCTGGCTGGTCTGGTCCGCAGCCCTGAAGTGGTTTTTCGCGCATCCGAAATTGGACTGACCGAATTCGGCGCCAACATCCCCAATCCTGTCTTGCATGCTGCGCTGAAGGCCGCAGTCGATCGAACGGCGCGCATCACACGAATTGCAAGCAAGGTGCTCGCCATTTCACCGGGCACCGGCGAAGTGCGTCTCACACTCGCGAACGGAGACGAGATCGTCGCCTCGCTGCTGGCTGCTGCCGATGGACGCGCATCGCTTGCGCCGGCAGCCGCAGGCATCGCAGTCCGAAGCTGGCAATATCCGCAAGCCGCAGTCGCAACCAGCTTTGCGCATTCGCGACCGCATCGCGACACGGTCAACGAGTTGCATCGGCGCGCCGGGCCGCTGACAACGGTGCCCCTACCCGGCAACCGCTCCAGTCTCGTTTGGGCGGAAACGGTGCAGGAAGCACAGCGGATCGCTTTGCTGGATGATCATGCTTTCGGCGACTTGCTGGAAGAGCGGTTGTGCGGATTGCTGGGCTCCATCAGCGCGATCTCACCGCGCGTGGTCCATCCGTTATCGGGGCTGACGGCCACTCGCATGGGCGCCTCGCGCATCGCGCTTGTTGGAGAAGCGGCGCATGTCGTTCCGCCGATCGGCGCCCAGGGGTTGAACCTTGGTTTGCGGGACGCGGCGGCATTGGCCGATTGCGCATCGAGAGCCGGCGCGAAAGGTCACGACCCTGGATCACCGGAGGTCATTGCGGCCTATGAAAAGGCCCGTGGCATCGACGTTTTTGCGCGTTCGCTTTCCATCGACCTGCTCAATCGCTCCTTACTCACGCAGTTTCTCCCAGTTGAAGTCCTGCGCAGTCTCGCGCTACACGCGGTATCGGGATTCCAGCCGCTGCGCCGACTCTTGATGGAGGCTGGCGTGGGATCTTCGGAGTCACTCCCCGTACTCATGCGGCCGAATGCGCAAGTTCTGGGCTCTTGACGCCAGTGGAATGCGGGCAAGCGCGCGTGACGCTTTCGAGAGGGCCAAGCAACCGTCGATGCCGAGCTTTATCCTCGACGTACGCTATCGCGCCGAATACTTGGCTCTCCGACTGATCGCGGCGCTGGTGCGCATCGCGCCTATCGACGTCGGAAGCAATGTCTCAGGAAAGATCTGGCGGCTGGTGGCGCCCTACGATCGGCGGCACAAGCGCGCGATCGAAAACCTCACCATCGCGTTTCCGGAGAAAACTCCGAAGCAACGTCACGCGATCGCGCTCGCGATGTGGGAGAACCTCGGCCGGGTCATGGCCGAGACGATGCAGATCGATCGCATCATTGCGGATCCCGACCGCGTCGAGTTGTCTGCCGAAACCAGCCGTGTATTCGACCGCTACCGGAGCAAGATGGGAGCCGCCATTGGTGTCACCCTGCATATGGGGAACTGGGAACTCGCGGCCTGGCCAATGACGCTTGCCGGCAATAAGCCGGCAGCTGTGTATCGCACCGTGAAGAACCCATATGTGGATCGCTACCTGCGCAACCTGCGACGCGGGCTTTACCCCGGTGGACTGCTCGGCAAGGGCCGGATCAACGGCAGCATCGAGGAAGGCCAGAAGACCGCACGGCAGATTATGGATTTTGTCCGTCAAGGCGGACGCCTTGGTCTTGTTTGCGACTTGCACGATCGTACCGGCCTGCCGGTGCCCTTTTTCGGGAAGCCCGCCCGATCCGTCACGATACCGGCCATCATCGCCCGGCGCGTCGGCGCGCGTATCTGGATCGGCAGGTGTGTGCGGATCGGCAAGCAAAGCCGGTTCCGGATCGAATTTCGTGAACTGAAGGTGCCGCGCGGGAGCAACCCCACTGACGATGTCAGGTCCGTGACGGAGGCCATGCAGGCGCAATTCGAGGAATGGGTGCGTGACGCGCCCGAGCAATGGATGTGGATCAATAGGCGCTGGAGCTGAGGCCTTTCCATCGCGTAGCGCCCCTCTAGAGTGCGATGCTGCGTTGCAATAAGGTCTCTCGCGCCATGGCCGCTACCCGCACCCCCGCCAAGCATTTCAGCCCGCTTGCCGTCGGAGCACCGACGCCGCTTCCTCAGGTGCCGGTGCGGCTCGAACGCATGATTCACTTCGTTCCGCCGCACAATGACAAGATCCGGGCGCGGGTAGGCGAGCTCATTCCTCAGGTGGACGTCGTGCTCGGGAACCTCGAGGACGCAGTGCCCGCCGACTCCAAGGTCGCCGCCCGGCGGGGCTTCATAGAGATGGCCCGCGCGCACGACTACGGGCAGACAGGTCTCTGGACGCGAGTGAATGCCCTCAACTCGCCTTGGGCACTGGACGACATTATCGAGATTGTCGCGTCGGCCGGCGAAAAGCTGGATGTCATCATGCTTCCGAAGGTCGAGGGTCCCTGGGATATCCACTATCTCGACCAGCTCCTCGCGCAACTGGAGGCCAAGCAAGGTCTGAAACGGCCAATCCTCATTCATGCCATCCTCGAGACGGCGGAAGGCGTGAACAATGTGGAGGCGATCGCCGCGTCGAGCCCTCGCATGCACGGCATGAGCCTCGGGCCTGCCGACCTGGCTGCCTCCCGGGGGATGAAAACGACGCGCGTGGGTGGCGGTCATCCTGCCTACGGCGTGCTCGCTGATCCGACCCCGGCCGGGGGAACTCGGGCATTCTTTCAGCAGGATCTGTGGCACTACACGCTGGCAAGGATGGTGGACGCCTGCCTCGCCTACGGACTGAAGCCCTTTTACGGACCCTTCGGCGATTTCTCCGACCCGCAGGCTTGCGAGGCTCAGTTTCGCAACGCCTTCCTGCACGGGTGCGTCGGCACGTGGACGCTCCACCCGACGCAAATCGAGATTGCAAAGCGCGTCTTCAGCCTCGAGCCGTCGGAGGTGGCCTTCGCAAAGCGCATTGTGGAGGCGATGCCGGATGGCACCGGTGCTGCGATGATCGACGGCAAGATGCAGGACGACGCTACGTGGAAGCAGGCCAGGGTGATCCTGGATCTCGCACGCCTGGTGGCCGCGCGCGACCCTGAGCGCAAGGCTCTGTATGGCCTCTAGGGAGCCGAAAGCGTCGAGCGCTTCCATTGGCGCATTGACGGCTGCAAGCCGCACCGGATATCGACGAAGGCTAGCGCTGTTGCAGAGGGCCAGCCATGCCTAACATAGGGCAGGCGAAATTTCATGTGGGGGCTGTCGTCCGCCACCGCATCTACCCGTTCCGCGGCGTGATCTTCGATATCGATCCGGTGTTCAACAACACGGAGGAATGGTGGCAGTCCATCCCGGCCGAGGTACGGCCGAAGAAGGAGCAGCCGTTCTATCACCTCCTGGCGGAGAATGCGGAGACCGAATACATCGCCTATGTTTCGGAGCAGAACCTGCTGCCCGACCTATCCGGGGAGCCCCTGAGGCATCCTCAGATCAAGGAGATGTTCACGGTCGGCGACAATGGCGACTATCGCGCGGTCTTTCTGCAAAACCCCCACTGATGCGTAGGGCTCCAATGCAAAAGGCCGCCCCTTGGGGCGGCCTTGTCCGTCATTGCTTTGCTTACTTCTTCGCGGGTGGAGGTGCAGCCGGCGGTGGCGTATTCACCTGCATCTTCTGCAAGCCTTCGTTCTGCTTCTTGACCTCGGCGGCAAGCTCCTGCTGACGCTGCGCGATCTGCATCATCAGCGCCTTGCGAGCCTCGCCGTATTTCTGGGGATCGACAGGTGCGCCCGCCAATGCCTTTTCGAACCCGGCGAGGGGAACAGGGAAAGCAACCGGTGCGCCCGACGCGCGGAGCGTGAATATCATCAGGCCGCCGCTTGTCTTGAGGCTATTGATCAGATCATCCGGCGCCTCGATTTCAGCGGTGCAGCCCATCGCGTGGCACAGCGTATAGTCGAGTTGGAGAGCCTTCAGCTTGCCCTCTTCGGCCTTGTCGAGCTTCTCGTTCTTCTCGACCTTTGCCCACAGATCCTTCGGAAAGACCGTGGCGCGCATACCCGGCTTGAGCAGCATGCCGGTCGGAACCATGATCAGAAACTGCTTCTTTTCCTGCGGCTCGCCTTCGACTTTGAGCTGCTGAAGAGCGGCGGACACGACCACCATGCCGCTGGACCCGTCGATCCGCTCGTGGTGGGTCATGCAGATGTTCAGTTCTTTCTTCTCTTCCTTGCCGTCCTTGTCCTTGGTGTTGGCCGATGCCTTTTCGCAAAGCTTCACCCAGGGATTGGAAGCTGCCGCTGGCGCAGCGGGCGCCTTTGCCGCCGGCGTCTTCGCCGCGGGTGGCGCCGGAGGCTTCTTGGCTGGCGGCGGCGTCTGCGCGGATGCATAGTTGAGCGCGCCAGAGATACCGATCAGCACTGTTGCAGCGATGGCAAAGAGAGGCGACCTACGTGCACCAACCCCAACGTGCATGAGCGTGTTAGCCATGACGATCGTCGACCTTTCCCCTGAAGAGCCGAACTTGTGCCGGCGTGGGCCCAGATGGCCTTGTCTGTTTGCGATGAGCCGCACTAAGAGACCGATTGCGGCAATCCCGTGACCTGCTGTGGAAGGCTCGCGAGCAAGCCGTTACAGCGAGCGTCGGCGTTGCCACCAAGCAACGGGCGCCCGCGGATACACTGGTTTGCTGTGGTAAGCTCCCACCCGTGACACTGCAACGACACGCATGGTGGGGTCCAAACTTTCCGGCACGCAAAGTGACGCATCCTTGCCGAATTGCCGCGGTTCTATTCGGGCTTCTGGTCCTCGTGATCGGCGCCCGCGCCGAGCCCGTGCATGGGTTGGCGATGCACGGCGCACCCAAGCACCCATCCAGCTTCCAGCACTTGCCGTACGTCAATCCAACGGCGCCCCAGGGCGGCCGGCTCGTGCTTGGGGTGCTCGGCGCATACGACAGCCTCAATCCCTTCATCATCAAGGGGTCAGCAGCTTCGGGCCTGCGCGACTATGTTTTCGAAAGCCTGCTAACCCGCAGCGGAGACGAGCCGTTCACGCTCTATGGCCTGATCGCCGAAACACTAGAGGTGTCGGCGGACCGCGCTTTTATCACCTTTCATTTGCGGCCAGAGGCGAGATTTGCCGACGGACAGCCGATCACGCCGGAGGACGTCCTCTTCAGCTACCAGGTTCTGCGAGAGAAGGGCTGGCCCTTTCATCGCTCCCACTATGGAAAAGTGGCGCGCGCAGAGAAGACGGGCGAGCGCAGCGTTCGCTTCACCTTTTCCGAAGCCGGCGACCGCGAGGCGCCAATGCTGATCGGCCTGATGCCGATTTTGCCTAGTCACAAACTGACGTCCGAGACGTTCGAGCGTACAACGCTTGAACCGCCACTCGGCAGCGGGCCTTATGTCGTCTCGCACGTAGATGCAGGCCGCTCCATCGTCTATCGCCGCAACGTCAACTGGTGGGCGCGCGGCCTGGCGATCAATCGCGGGCGGTTCAACTTCGATGAGATACGCCTCGAGTATTTCCGCGACTCAGCGTCGATGTTCGAAGCCTTCAAGGCCGGCGAGATCGACGTTCGCCTGGAGGACGATCCGGCGCGATGGCCCGACGGCTACCGGTTCCGGGCGGTCGAAGAAGGTCGCGTCCTGCTGCAGGAGTTCGACACCCAGCTGCCGGCGGGCATGACTTCGATCGTTCTCAACTCGCGCCGGCCTCATCTGAGTGACGTACGCGTGCGCCGAGCCCTGATCTACATGTTCGACGGCGAGTGGATCAATCGCTCCCTCTATAACGGGCACTACCGCCGCACGCAGAGCTTCTTCGAGCGCTCCTATCTCTCCTCTCATCGCAAGAGAGCCGACGAACGCGAGCAGAAGCTGCTGGCACCGTTCACCGGCTTTGTGAAGCCGGATATCATGGACGGCAACTACAGCCTGCCCGACAGCGACGGCAGCGGCGACAACCGCGAGAACCTCCTTGTCGCTCACGATTTGCTGGAGCAAGCCGGCTATCGGCTCAAGAGCGGGCGGCTGGCGAAAGGCGGTTCACGGTTGACGCTCGAGTTTCTCGCCCAGACGCGCGCACAGGAGCGGCTGATGCTGAGCTATGGCCGCACGCTGGCGCGGCTCGGCATCGATCTCAAGGTGCGCCATGTCGACAGTGCGCAGTACAATGCGCGGCTCAAAACCTTCGATTTCGACATGGTCATATGGACCTGGGGCGCGTCGCTTTCTCCGGGCAACGAGCAGGTCAATCGCTGGGGCAGCGTTGCCGCGGATAGCCCAGGTAGCCTGAACCTCACCGGCGCCAAGAATCCTGCGGCCGATGCGATGATGGAGGCGCTTCTGCGTGCGGAGGCAGAAGAGGATTTCGTCGCGGCCGTGCGGGCCCTCGATCGCGTGCTGATATCGGGCGACTACGTCATCCCTTTGTTCTACCTGCCGCAGGTGTGGGTCGCGCACAGCAGCCACCTGCGGTTTCCAAAGCGCGCGCCGTTGTCGGGATATGACCTCGATACATGGTGGACGGAGCGGCGGTGACGGTCGCGACTATCAGGCAGCCTTTCGCCCGGATGCAGCGATCTCCGCAAGCTCCCGCACGAGCCAGCGCACGCCCTGCAGGCGCTCGGCGGGCGTTGGCCAGTCGGACTTGAAGACGAGCTTGTGGTCGGGCTGCAGGCGAACGTTGCCTTTCGTTTTGCCCATGAAGACGACGAGACCCTCCGGGTTGGAGAATTGGTTCTTGCGGAAGGTTATGGCGGCGCCCTTGGGGCCGGCGTCGAGTTGCTGCAGCCCGGCCTGCTTGGCGAGGCCCTTTATTTCCACCACGTCGAGCAGGTGGCGCACCTCATCCGGATATTCGCCGAAGCGGTCCACCAGCTCGGCGGCGAACTTGTCGATGTCCTCGCGATCCTCGAGCATGGAGAGGCGCCGGTAAAGGCCGAGCCTGAGTTGCAGATCGCTAACGTAGGTTTCGGGAATCAGCACCGAGGTGCCTAGCGAGATCTGCGGGCTCCACTGGTCCTGCACCTCGCTGCCCATGTCGCCGCCTTTCAGTGTGGCAACGGCTTCCTCCAGCATCGACTGGTAAAGCTCGAAGCCCACCTCGCGGATGTGGCCGGACTGCTCGTCGCCCAGGAGGTTGCCGGCGCCGCGAATGTCAAGGTCGTGGCTGGCAAGCGAGAAGCCGGCGCCCAGCGTGTCGAGCGATTGCAGCACCTTGAGGCGTTTCTCGGCGCCTTCGGAGAGGCGTTTGGCGTCAGGCGTGGTGAAATACGCGTAAGCGCGCACCTTGGAGCGGCCGACGCGGCCGCGCAGCTGATAGAGCTGGGCGAGGCCAAAGATATCCGCGCGATGCACGATGAGCGTGTTCGCATTCGGGATGTCGAGGCCTGACTCCACAATCGCGGTCGACAGCAGAACGTCGTACTTGCCGTCGTAGAAGGCCGTCATCACGTCCTCGAGCTGGCCTGGAGCCAGCTGGCCGTGGGCGATGGCGAATTTCAGCTCCGGAGCCTGCTCGCGCAGAAACTCAGCGATGTCTTCCAGGTCGGCGATGCGCGGGACGACATAGAAGCTCTGGCCGCCGCGATAGCGTTCGCGGCGGAGCGCCTCGCGGATGATGACGGGATCGAACGGCGAGATGTAGGTGCGCACGGCGAGGCGGTCGATGGGCGGCGTGGCGATGAGGGACAACTCGCGCACGCCGGAAAGCGCAAGTTGCAGGGTGCGCGGGATCGGCGTGGCGGTGAGGGTCAGGACGTGCACCTCCTCGCGCAGCTGCTTCAGGCGCTCCTTGTGCGCCACGCCGAAGTGCTGCTCCTCGTCGACGATCAGCAGGCCGAGGCGCGGAATGGTGATGCTCTTTCCGAGCAGCGCATGTGTGCCGACGACGATATCGATGGTGCCGTCCTTGAGACCGGCTTTGACCGCGGCGAGATCCTTGGCGTTGACGAGGCGCGAGGCCATGGCGATGCGGACGGGCAGGCCCTTGAAGCGATCCGTGAAGGTGGCGAAGTGCTGGCGCGCGAGCAGCGTGGTCGGCACCACGACGGCGACCTGGTAACCGGCGAGCGCGGCGATGAACGCGGCACGCAGAGCGATCTCGGTCTTGCCGAAGCCGACGTCGCCGCAGACGAGGCGGTCCATCGGCTTGCCGGCGGCGAGGTCGTCCAGGACGGCCTGGATGCTGGCGGCCTGGTCCTCGGTCTCCTCGTGCGGGAAGCGGGCGACGAATTCGTCGAAGGACCCTTCGGCCGGCGCCATCGAGGGTGCCTCGCGGAGCTGGCGCAGCGCGGCGATCTTGATGAGTTCGGAGGCGATTTCGCGGATGCGCTGCTTGAGGCGCGACTTGCGGCTTTGCCAAGCCGCACCACCAAGCCGATCGAGCTGGGCGGCGACATCACCGGAGCCGTAGCGGGAGAGAAGCTCGATGTTCTCGACGGGGAGGAAGAGCTTGTCGCCACCGGCATAGGCGATCTCCAGGCAGTCGTGCGGCGCGCCGAGCGCGGTGATGGTGGTGAGCCCATCAAAGCGACCGATGCCATGATCGGCGTGCACGACGAAGTCGCCGATGGCGAGGCTGGTCGCTTCGGTGATGAGGTCGGCAGCGCGCCGGGCCTTGCGGCGCGGGCGCACGAGGCGATCGCCGAGGATGTCCTGTTCGCCGATGACGGCGAGGTTGGGTGTCTCGAAGCCCTGCTCAAGGCCAAGGACAGCGAAGGCGGCCTCGTTGGCGCGTAGGCCCTCTGCCTCGGCATCGGTGGCGACCTTTCGGGCGTCGGAAAAGCCATGCTCGAGGAAAAGCGTTGCGAGGCGCTCGCGAGCCCCCGGCGTGAAGGACGCAATGACGACACGCTTGCTTTGGGATTGAAGGCCGCGGACCTGGGCGATGACGGCGGCGTAGAGGTTGATGCCCTCGGCGGCCCGCTCGGCTGCGAACGTCCGGCCCGCGCGGCCGCCCATGGTGCGCACGGGGTCCTTGGTGTCTGCAGGCTGCTCGAAGGGCGTGAGGAAGCGGACGGTGCGCTGGGCCAGCAGGCCAGACCACTCGTCGTCCGCGATGAACATGGCATCGGGGGCGACGGGCTTGTAGGGCGCGGCGCCGAAGCTGTGGGATTCCAGGCCCTCGACACGCGCCTGATGGTGGTCGCGGACGAGAGCGAGGCGCTCGCCGACGGCTTCGTCGGCAAGGTGGTCGAAGCTGATGGGCGCGTCGGGCAGATAGTCGAACAGGGTTTCGAGGTGCTCGTGGAAAAGCGGCAGCCAGTGCTCCATGCCGGGATAGCGCTGGCCTGCACTGACGGATTCGTAGAGAGCGTCCTCGGAAGTGGCGGGGCCGAACAGCTCGACGTAGCGGCGGCGGAACAGCTTCTCGCCGGCCTCGCCGAAGGCAACCTCACTGATCGGCATCAGGCTCATGCGCTGCACGATCTTGCCGGTGCGCTGCGTCTCGGGATCGAAGGCCTTGATCTGCTCGAGCGTGTCGCCGAAGAAATCGAGGCGGACCGGACTGAGGCGGCCCGGCGGAAACAGGTCGATGATGCCGCCACGGACGGCATACTCTCCGGGCTCCATGACGGTGCCAGTGCGCGTGAACCCGGCAAGGCTCAAGCGGCGGATCAGGTCGCCCATGTCGATGCGCTGGCCGGGCGCGATGGTTTTCAGCGAGCCGCGGATGAAGCTGCGCGGCGGCACGCGCTGGACGGCAGCGTTGACGGTGGCGATGACGAGTGTCGGCTCCTTGCGGGAAGCCGCCGCGAGACGGGCGAGCGCGGTGATGCGCTTGGCCAGGATCTCGTTGTTGGGTCCGATGCGGTCATAGGGAACCGTGTCCCAGGCCGGGAAGGGAACCACGCGCAACTTGGGTGCGAAGTAGGCAACGCCCTCGGCAATGGCTTCCAGCCTGCGGTCGTCACGGGCGATGTGCAGGAGGAGCGGCGGCGACTTCGCCGTGGCGGCCAGCTCCTCCGCGATCATGCGCAGGGCAAGGGGCACGGCGCCATCGGGTACGCCGGCGAGGATCTCGCGGCGCCCCTGCGGCCTTTTCGAGTGCTTTGGCGGTTTCAGCGATCATTGCAGTCCATGAAATATCCGCATCCGACGCACGAATTCTGCAAATTCACCGGCGGGCTGAATTTCGGGATAGACGATCATGTCATGCAGCTCGGGATCGGGCAGCAGCAGCATGCGCTCGAATTGGGTGAGCGATTCTTCGGTCATCGTTGCGATATGAGCATCGGCGAACCGGCCGAGCAGCCAATCCATTTCCTTGGTGCCGCGATGGCCCGCGCGAAAAGCGGCGCGCCGGCGGCGACTTTCGACGTCGTCGGTCATGACTGCCCAAACGGTGATAACGCCGCGGGCTGCTTGACGGCCCCGGCGCGCTTGGCCAACGTGCGGCCTCGCTCGCGTCATATAAGCCGCCGAAGGGCATCGGAAAAGCATCTACTCGCCATGGCTGGTGTGCGCGGATCGAACGCCAACCAATTCGCGGCACTGCGTACTGGGACATCATGCGGCCGCCTGCCCTGACACCGCTGTTCGCGTCGGCCACCAACCTGCCGGGCATCGGTCCGCGCATGCAGCTCCTGCTGAAGAAGGCGCTGCGGCTGCCTCCGGGCGTAACGGAGCCGCGCGTGATCGATCTCATCTGGCACATGCCGACCGGCGTGATCGACCGGCGCGCGACACCAACCGTGGCGGCGTCGATACCGGGGACGATCTCGACGCTGGAGTTGCGCGTGCTGAAACACCGGGCTCCGCCTCGGGGCAACAACAAGGCGCCCTACAAAGTCGCGTGCGAGGATGACACGGGCAAGATCGACCTCGTGTTCTTCCACGCCGAGCGCAAGTTCATCGAGCGTCAGCTTCCCGAAGGCTCCATCCGCTTCGTGAGTGGGCGTATCGAGAGCTACAACGACAAGAAGCAGATGGCGCACCCCGACTACATCGTGGCGCCGGAAGCGCGAGACGATCTACCGATGCTGGAACCCGTGTATCCGCTGACGGCCGGGCTGTCCGGCAAGGTACTGCTGAAGGCGGAGCGGGCGGCACTCGATCGCGTGCCCGCCCTGCCCGAATGGCAGGATGCCTCCTGGCTCAAGGCGCGGAGCTGGCCGGGCCTGGCCGAGGCGGTGGCGCACATCCACCGTCCACAGGATGCCGCGGATGTCTCGACCGGGTCGCCACCCTGGCAGCGGGCGGCTTACGACGAGTTGCTCGCCGGACAGCTCGCGCTGGGGCTGGTGCGGCAGAGCTTCAAGCAACAGAGAGGCCGCCCCGTGAGCGGTGACGGTGCGATCCGAGCGCGTATCGCCGATGCCCTGCCGTTTGCCTTGACCAACTCGCAGCGACAGGCGCTGAAAGAAATCGCGGAGGATATGGGGGCACCGTTCCGGATGCTGCGGCTGCTGCAGGGCGACGTCGGCTCCGGCAAGACCATCGTGGCGCTGATGGCGATGGTTGTCGCCGTGGAAGCCGGCGCGCAGGCCGCCCTGATGGCGCCGACGGAGGTGCTGGCGCGGCAGCATGTGGAGACGATCGCGCCCCTCGCGGATACGGCGGGCTTGCGCATCGGGCTGCTGACGGGGCGCGAGAAGGGACGCGCGCGGTCCGAACTGCTGGAGCGGCTGAAGGCGGGTGATGTGGATATTCTCATCGGAACGCACGCCCTGTTCCAGGCGGACGTGGAGTTCAAGGATCTGGCGTTTGCGGTGATCGACGAGCAGCACCGGTTCGGCGTGCACCAGCGCCTCGCACTGCAGACCAAGGGTGGCGGAGGCGGCGCCAACCTTCTGGTAATGACGGCGACGCCGATTCCGCGCACGCTGCTGATGACCCATTACGGCGATCTCGACGTCGTCGCGACTGACCGAGAAGCCGGCTGGCCGCAAGCCGATCGTCACCAAGGCGATCCCGGTGGACTCGATCGAGCGGCTGATCGAGCGTGTTCGTGTCCAGCTCGGTGAAGGCGCACAGGTTTACTGGGTGTGCCCGCTGATCGAAGGTTCAGACAAATCCGAATTGGCCGCAGCCGAGGAGCGGCACGCCCACCTGGCGCAACTTTTCGGCGCGGGCAAAGTCGGATTGCTGCATGGGGGCATGCCGGCGGCGACGAAGGACCAGACGATGGCGGCGTTCGCGCGCAACCACCTCAAAGTGCTGGTCGCGACGACAGTGATCGAGGTGGGCGTCGACGTTCCAAACGCCAACATCATGGTGGTCGAGCACGCCGAGCGCTTCGGGCTCGCCCAATTGCATCAGTTGCGCGGGCGAGTCGGCCGCGGCACGCGTGAAAGCTTCTGTATGCTGTTGCACAAGACGCCGCTCGGGGAACCGGCGCGCGAGCGGCTGGAAATGATGGAGCGCACCGAGGACGGGTTCCTGATCGCGGAAAAGGACCTCGAACTCCGGGGCGGTGGCGAGGTGTTGGGCGCACGCCAGAGCGGCATGCCCGGGTTCCGCGTGGCAGAGGTGCCGAATTTCACCGAGCTGCTGGCGGCGGCGCGGGACGACGCAAAGCTCGTGCTGGCGCAGGATCCGGAGCTGAAAACGGCCCGTGGCGAAGCGCTCAGGACGCTCCTCTACCTCTTCGAATGCGACGAGGCCGTGCGGCTGTTCCGGGCGGCGTAAGAGCTTACGAAGCCGGGGGGGGCGGAGTGCCGTTGACTGGCCGCGTCCCCCCGCGAGCGCGAAAGGCCATGTCCTTGAGCGCGGCCTGTGTCTCCGGATTCACCATACCGGCCGAGATGATGATCTTGGCGGCATCCTCCACGCTCATGCGGATCGGCAGCACGTCCTTTCGCTGCACAAAGCAGACGAAGCCCGATGGCGGCAGCATGCCCGTCGGCATGAACACGCTGATGAGATCCTGCCCCGGCAGTTCCTTGGCGATGTCGCGCGCGGCCTCACCGGTGACGAACACGATCGACCAGATGCCCTTGGACGGAAACTCCATCAGCGCCACCTTCTGGAAGCTCTGACCGGGCGTCGACGCGCTAACGACGGATTCGAAGATCTGCTTCAGACCGCGATAAACGTTGCGCACGATCGGCGTGCGCCCGAGCATCATCTCGCCGGCGCTGATGAGCGACCGTCCAAGCAGGTTGGCGGCGAGCGCGCCGATGATCGTGAGGAGAATAAACGAGAAAACGAGGCCAACGCCGGGCACCGCAAAGGGCAGATAGCTGTCCGGATTGTAGAGCGCCGGCACGTAGGGCTTCACCCACGCATCAACAAGCGCGATGAAATTCCAGGCGATGTAGAGCGTAATGCCAACCGGGCCGATGACGACGAGACCGGTCAGGAAATAGTTGCGCAACCGCGCGCCGAAACGCGGCTCCTCCGGAACATCGAGCGCCAGCTTGGCAAGACCTTCCTTCAGGCCACCCGGCTGGTCCGAAGCCGCCTCTGCCGTAAGATCGTTCCGCGCCCCAGCCTCCTGGCGGGGCTCGCGATGGTCCTGCATATGTCCACTGGTCCAAAGGGCGCGTTATGCAAACAGCGCCGCCTCAAGACACCTATACCATTGTGGGTACGCACCGCCCATGCGGCAAGGCTGCGAACCTAAACGGACGCCACCGAACACTGGAACCTGGGGACTGAGGAGAGCAGGTCCGCGCCGTGCGCTACTGCGTCACCGCCATGCAATCGAACCCACTGCCCTTGAGCTTGGCGCAGACAGCTTGCGTTTCCTGAGCGGTAGCATACGGCCCGAATCGCAGGCGGTAGAAGGAACCCATGTTGCCCAGCACCGCCTGGTCGATTTCCGCTTCCCGTGAGGCAAGCACAGCCGCGAGCTCGCGTTGCGCTTTCGCGGCCAACGCGTTTGCCTCTTCCTTGGTGCGGACCGTGGCAAGCTGAACCCGGTACTTTCCCGCAGGCTTCGCGGCGGCTGGTGCCGCAGTCGCCTTCGCGGCGGGAGAGGGCGGAGCAGCGGCCACGCGGTCGACATGCGTGCTGCTGGTCCATGCCTTGGCAATGCGCGGCGCTGTCCCACTGGTGGGCTGCGGCGGCGCGGCTCTCTCTATCGAGGCGGTCTCCGTGGGAGGCTCGGACGCCCTTGAAGGAGGTGGCTCGGGCGCCTTCGACGGCGCGGCCGATGCGCCAAACAAGTTCTGGAACCAATTGCCGCCTGTCGACGGCTGGGAAACCGGTGCCTGGGATGGCTCGTTAGCGACTGCAGTCCAACCCTTGCCGGGCGCACTGGGGCGCTCCTTTGCCGCCACGGCGAGCGGCTCACCCCCATCGGTAAGACCCGCATCGGTGTAGGCGCCGGAGCGTTGTTTCAGCGCCTCGGCGCGATCCGTCTCGTTGAGCCCGCCCTTCAGCCAAAGCGCACTCGTGAGATCGGAGATGGCCAGCGCCGGCTTGCTCTGTTGGCGGTAGGCGACGCCGCGCGTGTAGAGAACCTTCGCCATCACTGACGGCGGCAGATTGCCCGCGTTCAAAATTCCGGAGAGAGACTGCACCGCCTGGTCGGTCTTGCCGCCGTGCAGGAGTTTTGTAGCAGCCTCGACCGCGCGCTGCGCTTCTGCCGGATCGTGCTTTTTCTTTTTTGCGGGTGCTTTCGATTCCGTGTCGGCTTCCTGCTCGCCTTCGGGCTGCTTGGCTTGCGCCGCAACGTTGGAAGCCCAGGCACCAGCCAGCGTCGCTGCGGCAATTACCGCCAGCGCGACCCTGCGCCAGTTTCGAGCCATGCTTCTCCCCGTTGCGTTTCCTGACGCGAAGCACCCTGCTAACGCCGAAACTACGACAATTCCATGGTTCGTAGCAATTCCCTGTGGGCTTATGCCGCTATTCCACAGTCACCGACTTGGCGAGGTTGCGAGGCTGGTCCACGTCCGTGCCCATCACGACCGCGGTGTGGTAGGCGAGAAGTTGTACCGGCACTGCGTAGAGCAGCGGCACGGCAAAGGAATGCACCTTCGGCATCTGGATATGGGCGTGAAGGGCGCAACCGGCGCGGTCCTTGGGGGCGTCCGTAACCAGAATGATCTTGCCGCCCCGCGCCGCGACTTCCTGCATGTTGGAGGCGGTTTTCTCGAACAGTTCGTCCTGCGGGGCGACGACGATCACCGGCACGTTCTCATCGATGAGGGCGATGGGACCGTGCTTGAGTTCGCCGGCCGCATAACCTTCGGCGTGAATGTAGGAGATTTCCTTGAGCTTCAACGCGCCTTCGAGGGCGAGCGGATAGCTCGTACCGCGCCCGAGATAGAGGACGTCCTTGGCCTTCGAGAGCCCGTGGGCGAGGTCCTCGTAGATCTGCTCGTTGCGGAGAAGCGTTGAGATGTGCCGCGGGATTTCCGACAGCGCGCGCACGAGTTCGCGCTCCTGCGTTTCCGTGATGGTACCCCGTGCCCGGCCGAGGCCGATCGCCAGGCTCGCGAGGACGCTGAGTTGGCAGGTGAACGCTTTTGTCGAGGCGACACCGATCTCCGGGCCGGCGAGTGTCGGCAGGATTGCGTCCGATTCGCGCGCGATCGTTGAGGTGCGAACGTTGACGATGGAGGCAATGCGCTGGCCCTGCCCCTTGCAGTAGCGCAGCGTGGCAAGGGTATCGGCGGTCTCGCCGGATTGCGAAACGAAGAGCGACAGCCCCTGCTTGGGAAGGGGCGGCTCGCGGTAGCGGAACTCGGACGCGACGTCGATCTCGACTGGAATGCGGGCGTAGCGCTCGATCCAGTACTTGCCGACGAGCCCAGCGTAATAGGCTGTGCCGCAGGCGGAGATGGTGACCTGCGAGACGGTCGACGGATCGATGCCGAGGTCGGGAAGGGCAACGCGGCCAACGGACAGATCGATGTAGTTGGCGAGCGTGTGGCTGATGACCTCGGGTTGCTCGTGAATCTCCTTCGCCATGAAATGGCGGAAATTGCCCTTGTCGACCAGGAGCGAGCTTGCCAGCGATTTGATCTTGGGGCGCACAACGCTGCGTCCATCCCGGTCGAAAATCTCGGCTTTCTCCCGGCTCAGAACGGCGCAGTCGCCGTCCTCGAGGTAGGTGATGGTGTCCGTGAAGGGCGCGAGCGCGATGGCGTCGGAGCCGAGGTACATCTCGCCGTCGCCGTGACCTAAGGCAAGCGGCGGACCCTCGCGCGCGCCCACCATCAGGTTGTCCTGTCCGGCAAAGATGATGGCGAGCGCGAAGGCGCCGCGCAGGCGCTTCAGCGCGTGCTTTGCAGCCTCGACGGGAGCCTGGCCCTGGTCGAGATGGTCACTGACCAGATGCAGAATCGTCTCGGTGTCGGTCTCGGTCTGGAAGACGTGACCCTTGGCGGCGAGTTCCTCGCGCAGTTCCTGGAAGTTCTCGATGATCCCGTTGTGAACGACGGCGACCCGCTCGTTCATATGCGGATGAGCGTTGCGCTCGACCGGCTTGCCGTGTGTCGCCCAGCGGGTATGGCCAAGACCGGTGCGGCCCTGGAGCGGCTGATTGGAGAGCCTCAGCTCGAGGTTCTTGAGCTTGCCCTCGGCCCGCCGGCGGTCGAGGTGGCCATTCTCGACCGTCGCGATGCCGGCGGAATCGTACCCGCGATATTCGAGCCGGCGCAGGGCATCGACGAGATGCTCAGCCACCGCCCCTTTGCCAAGGATGCCAACAATCCCGCACATGGGCCGTCCGTCCTGTCGTCCGCTAACGCCACAACGCAGCGCACACGGTTAGTACCGTCGTGCACGGCGGAACATCAACTCACACTCTGTTTCCTGGTTTTGCTGCAAGGACCGGGCCGCATTTCAGGCCGATTTCTTGCGCTTTTGCATGAGGTGACGGAACTTGGCAACCCAGCCGGGCCGCTCCTCCTGGGGGCTGCGGGAGAGGGCGAGAGCCCCCGGGGCCACGTCCTTGGTGATCACGCTGCCCGATCCGACATAGGCGCCCTCGCCGATCTTTACGGGGGCCACCAGGGACGTGTTGGAGCCGATGAAGGCCCCGTTGCCGATGTCCGTGCGGTGCTTGGCGAACCCGTCGTAGTTGCACAGGATGGTACCGGCCCCGATGTTGGCGCCTTCTCCGACCCGGCCATCACCGATGTAGGACAGATGATTGGCCTTGGCGCCGGCTTCGAGCGTCGCGTTCTTGACCTCGACGAAATTGCCGATCCGCGCACCAGGTCCGATGTCGGCCCCCGGCCGGAAGCGGGCAAAGGGCCCGACCCTTGCCCCCTTCCGCACGCGCGCGCCGACCATGTGACAGTTGGCCATGATGTGCGCGCCGTCCTCGATCACCACGCCGGGACCGAGGAACACGTTGGGCTCAATGGTTACGTCGCGACCGGTTACGGTGTCGAAGCTGAACCAGACCGTCTCCGGCGCGATGAGAGTGGCGCCGCGCTGCATCGCCAGGCTACGGGCTCGCCGCTGGAAGATGGCTTCCGCGAGAGCAAGCTGCTCGCGGGAGTTGATCCCAGTCGCGTCGTCGGCGCGGCAGGCGACGGGAACCGCTTTCAAGCCATCCTGGGCGGCGAGCGCGGGAGCGTCCGTCAGGTAGTACTCGCCCTTCGCATTGTTGTTGCTGATCCGGGTGAGCAGACCGGCAAGGTCGGGCACGCGAAACGCCATCGCGCCGGCGTTGCAAAGCTCGATCAGTTTCTCCTCGGCGCTGGCATCCCTGTCCTCCCGGATGGCGATCACATGTCCCCTGGGATCGAGAATGATGCGGCCGTAGCCGGCCGGATCGAGCGGCTTGAAACTCAGGACACCGAGCTCGGCCGTGTCCAGGGCGCCGACCAGCCGTCGCAAGGTTTCCGGCTCGACCATCGGCGAATCCGCAAACAGCACCAGGACGCGGCCCTGGTGACGGCGGAGCGCCGGTTCGGCCGCGAGAACGGCATTGGCCGTACCGAGAGGTTTCGCCTGCTCGAATATCTCGATGCCCGGGGCGACACGGGTGGCCTCCGCTCCCACGCTGGTCATTGCAGGTCCGACAACCAGGGCGATGCTTGAGGGAGCGAGGGCTTTCGCCGCGGTGAGCACGTGCGCCAGCATGGACTGGCCGCCTATCGGGTGCAGCACCTTCGGCAGGTCCGACTGCATGCGCACACCTTTGCCGGCGGCCAGCACCACAACGAGCAGCGGAGTTTGGATCATGAGCACACTTCGATTGCGAGGACGCCAGCCGGGCACAACGCCTGATTCCCGGATAGGCGCATCCTATAGCCTAACTGCGGACACGCGGCCTCCGGACGGAATTCCAAAACGATCTTGGTGAAGAGCGGGCATCCCTGCGTAGGGTCTCATCAGCAACACAGTATGGCCATCCAGGCACATGTCCACAGGGCCAGTTTTTCGACTCAGCGGCCTTCGTTGACCGCATACCCCGCGTTTGAGACGGTAGCCACGATTCGAATGCGCTTTTCCGTCACGCGTTGCGCAAACTCAACCCAATGGGGATGCGTTTCGGCCATGGCGGCGCACATCGCTTCACCTACCCGCTCACGCCGATTCATCAAGGTCTACTTGGTGATATGGGCGTTCCTTGCGCTGGCTGCGCTGGGCTCTCTGTCGCTGCTCGTCTTTCAGGCGCCGCAGCCGGTGCAGCGCGCCGCAGGCCGTGGAACCCGAAGGCAGTGGTCCCACGTTGCGGGCGGTTTCCAAATCGCTGTCCGAAATGGGCGTTGCCGTGCGGCGCGGCTTCGCCGACGTGCAGAAGGATGTGACGCACCTCAAGGAAGTGCTGGTTGAGCACGAAACGCGCGACAAGGCCGTGCAATCGCGGTTGAGCGTGCTCGAGGAGAAGGTGGCCGCGGCCGATGCGCCCCCGAGCGCACCGCCCCCCGCCAAGGCAAAAACCAGCGAGAAGCCACCGCGGAAGAGTGCCGAGGCGCGCGTGATGCCACAGATCATCAATGCACCTCCGCCCGCGAACAAGGATGCAGGGAGAGCCGAAGCTCCTATCGAGACGGGAAGCATATCGGCAAGCAAGGAGATCGTGTTCGGGGCGCCGGTCGTGACGCCTTCCGACGCGCGAACCTACGCGATACAGCTCGCTGCCAGCCCGTCTCTCGATGGATTACGTCAGCGCTGGGGGCAACTCATCGAGCTGCACGGCTCGCTGGCCGCTCTGCAGCCGCGCGTCGTAGCGCCGCCCTCCGCGGGCGGCCCCTACAGGCTCGTCGCCGGGCCTATTCAGACCAAGGCCGACGCGGATCGCCTCTGTGCCGACATGGCCGTTCCGCGCAATGCCTGCTTTGCGACCCCGTATGCCGGATCGCCGCTCTAGGGTGGCTGCGGCTCGTACGTCCGCGAATCTAAGGGTTCGCATTGAAGGTGTCGCAGGCCTGCGGACTGCCGGTATCCATACCTCGCTTGAACCAGCGAACGCGCTGCTGCGAGCTTCCGTGCGTGAAGGACTCCGGCGAGACGCGCTGACCTGATCGTCTCTGCAGCGTATCATCGCCAATGGCCGACGCAGCGTTGAGACCCTCCTCGATATCGCCCGGCTGCAGCCGCTTCTTGAGCTGATCGTTTACCGCCGCCCATACGCCAGCAAAGCAGTCGGCCTGCAGCTCCATCTTGACCTGTATGGCGTTGGCCTCTTCCTGGCTCCGGGCGTTCTCTTTCCGGCGCTGCACATTCTCGCGCGATGCCGAGCACCGTCTGCACGTGGTGTCCAACCTCGTGGGCGATCACATAGGCCTGGGCGAAGTCGCCGGGCGCGCCGAACCTGCGCTTCATCTCGTCGTAGAACTGAAGGTCGATGTAGACCTTCTGATCAACCGGGCAATAGAACGGACCCATGGCGGTCTGCCCGACCCCGCAAGCCGTTCGCGTTGTGCCCTCGAAGATGACCAGTGTGGGCTTCCTGTACTGCTTGCCGGCCTTCTGGAAGAAGCCTTCCCAAACGTCCTCGGTGTCCTTCAGGACCCGCCCGACGAATTTCGTCATATCGTCCTTGTTGCGCTGGACGCCGCCACCGCGTCCGCCCGGTAGCCCGTCGATATCAGGCTGCCCCGTGCGCCGATCGGGCATCGGCATGTTGGGGATTTCGATACCGCCGCCTGTGAGGAGGGTGAGCGGATTTATGCCGAGCATGAGGCAGACGATGCCGATGAAGATCAGGGTCCCGATGCCCATGCCCCCGCCACCGATGGGAAGCTGGATGCGCCGCCCGCCGCCGCCCCCAAACGGGCCACCACCGCCAAAGGGGCCGCCGCCCGCGCCGCGCCGGTCTTCTACATTTTCGCTTTCACGGTCGCCTTCACCGTAACGCATGGGGCGGTCCTCCGAAGCGGTGCGGCCATCCTGGGCCGGTCCGCGGCTGTTGTGGGAGCAATCTCAACACCAAGGCTTGCGCCCGGCAAGAGCAATGGCGAAGCCACCGCTTCGGTTCCAGCCAGACTAGTCGCTGGTTTCGCGATCCTCGTCCCGGGATCCGCCCCGCAAGCCGGCAATCTGCAGGAGCTTGCGGGCCTCGGGCCGCCCCCGCTCGCGCTTCAGGAGGCCGTGCACCTGGCGCGAGGCAGCGACCACCCCTTCGTTGGCGAAGGCCTCATGGTTTCTCTCGATATCGCGGATCTCGTAGCGATAGTTGACCATGAGCCCGTGTGCTTCGGCCATTCCCTTGGGCGAGACGTCGGCCAGCCAGTTGATGCGTTCCAGCCGGGCACCGTTGCCGAGATGAAATCGGGCCACGGGATCGACCGGGCGGCCGTCGCGCGCCTTGGCGAGGAGGAAGTAGTGCGCGGCGAGCCGCAAGAGCGTCGGCTTGAGAGCTTCGGCGACGCCGGCACTCTCGGACCAGTGGGGATCGACCACCACATCCAGTCGCTCGCGCTCGGCGTCGGTCAGCAGTCCGGCCGTGCTTGCATCGGTGCGGGCCGAACGGACCCACTCGGCGAAATTCGGCACCGGCGAGAGCGTGACGAAGGTCTTCAGGCTCGGCATCTCCTTCACGAGGTCCTCGACGACCTGCTTGATGAGGAAGTTGCCGAAGGAGATGCCGCGCAGGCCCTCCTGGCAATTCGAGATCGAGTAGAAGACCGCCGTCGTCGGCTTATCCTCCGATCCACCGTTCTTGGGCGCCTCCTGCAGGACCGACCCGATCGATTCCGGGATGTCGTCCGTCAGGGCGACCTCCACGAAGATGAGCGGTTCGTCGACAAGGGAGGGATGGAAGTAGGCATAGCAGCGCCGGTCGGCCGGATCGAGGCGGCGGCGCAGATCGTCCCAGCCCTGGATCTCGTGCACCGCCTCGTAGGCGATGATCTTGTCGAGGATCGTTGCCGGCGTTTGCCAGTCGATGCGGCGCAGGACGAGGAAGCCGCGATTGAACCAGGACGTGAGCAGATGGCGGAGGTCGTTGTCGACGTCGCGCAGCGATGGATCGTTGGCAGCGATCAGGTCACGGCGCATGGCGACGATCTGAGCCGTCGCGCCGGGCGCCAGGTTCAGGCGGCGAAAGAACTCGAGGCGCGGACTTTCCACCGCGCGCTGAAGCGCGGCCATCGACGCCGGGTCGGGTTGCGATAGGTAGAGCTGCGCCACACGCGCAGCCTCGCCCGCGTCGGGCTGCATGGTGCGGGCGAGAAATCCGAGGAAGTCGACCCGCCCGGCCATGTCGAGCATCCGGTAACGGCGCAACAGTTCCCGCGCGATGGCAACACCGGAGGCCTCGCCGCGGTTGGAGACAAGCGCGAGCGCGAGTTCGGTGATGTCGTCCTCGCGCCCCGATCCCCCGAGCGAACGGGGCAACAGATGGCGGCCCTGCTCGGCAATGGAGTTCAAGAGTTCCTGGAGGAACGAGACGTTCATGCGGCTAGCCATCAGGCGAAAGACCGACCATGCTTCAAATGGGTACGCGACGCGCCCGCTCCAAGTTCCCGCAGAATTGCAACGAAGTGACGACGATTCCGCCACCTGCGAACAATTCCGCGCGCCAACTTCTCAGCCCCCGCCATGCAAGGGTCGCGCCGCGCAGATCGGTGCATGCGGGATGACACGCTATGGTTTCATGCGCATTGTGAGCGCCTAATCCAGTTGCAGGAGCACCCGATAATGAGCAGTGAGACCTATGAAATCTTCGCCCTGAAGTACGGAGAGTTCGCTGCCCGCAAGCGCTTCGAGAGCTTCATCGCCGCCGACGATCATGATGCGCCGCACCCAATCGACTATTTCGTCTGGGTGATCCGCAACGCGAAGCGAACCATCGTCGTGGACACGGGCTTTGACGCGGCGGAAGGCGAAAAGCGCGGGCGCAAGATTGCGCGTACACCGGCCGCGGCCCTGGAGCTGATGGGGGTCGGCGCAGGCAACGTCGAGGATGTGATCGTTACGCACCTGCACTATGACCACGCGGGCACGCTCGATGCCTTCCCCAAGGCGAAGTTTCATCTGCAGGCCGCCGAGATGGCCTACGCCACCGGGCCTTGCATGTGCCACCCGCACATCCGCTACCCGTTCACGGCCGACCACGTGTGCGCCATGGTGCAGAAGGTCTATTCGGGCCGGGTGGAGTTCCATGACGGCGACGCGGAAGTTGCGCCAGGCATTACGGTGCACAAGGTCGGCGGCCACAGCCGGGGCCTGCAATGCGTGCGGGTTGCCACCGCAACGGGACCGGTCGTGCTCGCCTCGGACGCGTCGCACTTCTACGAGAACTTCGAGAAGGGGAAGATCTTCCCCATCACCGTCGACATCGCCGACGTGCTCGACGGCTACAAGCGCCTGCTGAAGCTCGGTGCCTCGCCCAAGCACGTGGTGCCGGGGCACGACCCGCTGGTTCTCAAGCGGTACCCCGCGCTCAATTCCGCCACGCAAGGTATCGTCCACCGGCTCGACGTGGCACGACAGGATGGTTGAGCAGACCTTACCGGCCGCGCGCAAAAGTGAGGAAAGTTAACCAGGGCGGAGAAGTTAATCGCTGTGAGCCCGAGCAATTGGGTGTCGATTTACTAACGGCGCCCATATTGCCCGCAAGCACGGAGCAATCCCTTGGCCGCCTTGGCACAGAACATCCGGCAGCGTGATCCACCTTCATACGGTGGGAAACACTGCGCTTGCGCCGAAGTCGGACGATGCGCGCATCGCTCCGCGCCGGCGCATGCTCAAGTCGGCCAAGATCGCCTACAGCGATCGTCACGTCACGCTCGGCTGTTCGGTTCGGGACATCTCGGCGACCGGCGCACGTCTGCGCGTCGAGGGCTCGGTGACCGCCCCCGATACCTTCGAGTTGCTCATCCCGCTCGATGGGCTGGAGGCCAACTGCGAGGTCGTCTGGCGCCGTGAAAGCGATCTCGGCGTGAGGTTCCTCGGTGCGGCGCGCATCGTTGCGCCCAAGCGCGCACAGGTCATCAACCCGCTGGTCCCGACCCAGGCGGCAACGCTGCGACGCAAGCCCCGTCCCGGCGAGCCGGTCTAATTCTCCAGACCGCAAGACTACGCGCCGAGACCTTGGGTCGCGTGGCCGAAGCCCGACAGCGCGCGCCTGCGCGGCACGGTCCTGAGCTTGCCGCCGGCCTGGCCAGGCTCCACGCCGGCGACGTGATCCGCCGCGGTGAGAAGCTTCGACAGGTCGATGCCCGTCTTCACGCCCATGTGCTCGAAGGCGAAGACGAGGTCCTCGCTCGCCGTGTTGCCGGCGGCCCCAGGCGCGAACGGACAGCCGCCGAGGCCACCCGCTGCGCCGTCGAAGATGCCCACGCCCTGGCGATAGGCTTCGATGGCGTTGGCGACACCGAGGCCGTAGGTGTCGTGGCCGTGGTAGGCGAAGACGACGCGGTCGCTGGCATAGCGCGGCAGCACCATGCCGAACACTTTGGCGACATGGTCGGGCGCGGCACGGCCGGTCGTGTCGCAGATGCCGATCTCGACGTCCGGCGCAATTTCCAGGACGCGTTCAACTGCACGGATGACGGCCTCCTCCGGCACGCGCCCTTCCCAGGGGCAATCGAAACAGGTTGAGAGGCCAAAGCGAAGCTTAGGCTTGTCCTGACCGAGTTCACTCCAGGCCGCTTTGAAGTTGGCGAAGCTTTCATCGACGCTGCGGTTGACGTTGGCGCGGTTGTGGCTTTCCGTCACCGACACCACCCAGGCGACGCGTTTCACGCCGGCATTCCTGGCCAGCTGCAGGCCCTTGGCGTTCGGAACCAGCGCCATAACGCTGATATCCTTGGGCAGGTGCGCCCGCTGAAGGATCTCCGGTGTGTCAGCCATCTGCGGAATGGCCTTCGGGCTTACGAACGAACCGATCTCTATGCGGCGGAACCCGCAGGCCGCGAGTTCCTCGATCAGAGCAATCTTGCGCTCGGTCGGTATGAACGGCTTGACGGACTGGAAGCCATCGCGCGGAGAGACTTCGACGATCTCGACGGTTTTCATCGGCTCGCTCGTTCCTGGTATCTGCGCCGCCATAGGCACACACGAATGCTCCAGATGAACGAATAGCGCAAATTCGGCCTCGCTGCCGCCTCAAACTCCGGCGACCTCAGTTGACGAACACCCATCCGGCCGAAGCGCCGAACCCAACCCCGGAACTCTCGGTATTTCCATGAGCCATTGCCCACGCAACCGCCTGCACGCTGTTCTGTTGACCGCTGGAGTAGCGGCGGCAGGCTTGGCAACCCCGACGTTCGACTTCGCCGATCGGGCCCAAGCACAGACCGACGATGACAAGAAGGGTCGCAAGGACGACAAGGGGAGGGAACGCCAACCCGACCGGCGTCCCCACTCCCCCCGACGCCGGCCCCCAAACTGGAGCGACCGGCCGCAGCAGCCTCCCCAGCAACGGTTTCGCCAGGACAGCGCACCACCGCCGCGCGATATGCAGCGCCCGTCAGGCGATCGCGATCCACGTTTCAGGCGAGACGGTGGCGATGAGCCAAAGGTGCCGCCAGGCGGTGACAAGGGAACCCGCTTCAAACAGGACGGACCGCCGCCAGCGGGCGACCGACAGACGTTGCCGACCGACAAGCGCCCTGGGGCTCCAGTGCTCAAGCAGGGCGATCCACCGCGCGACGGCAGTCCCAAGAAATTCGAATCCGCACCGATTGCGCCAAAGGACGAGTTCCGGCGGCCGCCGGCAGCCAAAGGACCATCGCCGGAGGGTGCGCCGCCGGGATTGCGCCTACCGTCCGCAGGTCCTGCGCCGAAACGGTTCGACGATATCCAGAAGGGGCGCCACGAGCGCGTGGAGGATGGCGGACGCCGCAAGGTGATCCAGGAGCCGGGCAACCGCCTGATCGTCAAGGAAGGCAACAGGGCGATTATCCGCCACGACGAGTCCGAGCGCTTCCGGCGGCGGCCTGATGCCAAGACGGTGCGGCGCGGTGACGGCACAAACGAGACGTACTACGACCGCAAGGACGGATCGCGCATCATCACCATCGTCGATGACAACGGCCGGCTGCTCCGGCGCTACCGGCGCGGTCGGGACGGCCGCGAGTACAACATCATCGACAACCGGCGCTTCTACCGCAACCTCGGCATAGGCATCGGGATCGGCGTCGGCACCATCATCGCTCTCAACCTGGCCCGGCCGCGCATCACGATCCCGCGGGACCGCTACATCGTCGATTACGACCGCGCCTCCGACGATGATCTCTACGACGCGCTGATTGCGCCTCCGGTGGACAGCCTCGACCGGGCCTACGCGTTGGACGAGATTCGCTACAGCCACGAACTGCGCTCGTACATGCCGCGCATCGACCTCGATACAATCACCTTCGAGTCCGGTGCTTGGGAAGTGCCGCCTGAGCAGTATCGGCAGCTGGAGCGCATCGCACGGATCATGCTTCGCGTGATCGATCGGAATCCGGACTCAGTGTTCTTCATCGAGGGACATACCGATTTGGTGGGCTCCGACGA
Organism: uncultured Alphaproteobacteria bacterium; assembly: GCA_963782855.1. GTDB lineage: Bacteria > Pseudomonadota > Alphaproteobacteria > Rhizobiales > Hyphomicrobiaceae > AWTP1-13. The sequence continues at coordinate 28,167 of CAWALW010000008.1, forward strand.
CGACAACCTGAGCCTTTCGGATCGGCGCGCCTCAGCGGTGGCGGATATTCTCACCGACGAGTTTGGCGTGCCACCCGAGAACCTCGTCACGCAAGGCTACGGGGAAGAATTTCCGAAGGTGGACACGCAAGGACCGGAGCGGCTGAACCGCCGCGTGACCATCATCAACGCGACGCAGCTGATGGCGGAGCGATGAGTTCGTCAGGCGGGCCGCTGCAGGCCCGCCGCAACCAGCGCCTTTCCGGCGTCGGGCGAACGGAACGCGGCGATCAGTTGCCGCGCTGCGTCGGCCTGGGCCGATGCGCTGAACACGCCGGTGGAGAACATCGTGATGCTCTCCGCGCCGGGCGGCAGCGGCCCGACGATGTCGAGACCCCGCACCTGCATCAGCTCGCTGATCTGCTGCACCGCAAGTTCTGCCTCTCCCCGCGCGACAACCTCGCCGGTAAGGCCGGCGGTGATGATGGCCTTTGCATTCACAGCATCTGCGATGCCAAGTCGCCGGATCAATTCCGCGAAGAACACCCCGCTGGCGCCGATGCGGGAATAGGCGATGGATTTGGCGGCGAGCAGGACGGCTTTCAGCGCGTCGACGGAGGAGATATCCGGTTTCGGAGAACCGGCCCTCACGGCGATGCCGACATGGGAGATCGCGATATCGGTCAAACTATCGCGGACGCATCACGCCCCTGGCCGCGAGGTCGTCCAACGCTCGCGCGCGTGACGATGGCCACATCGCCAGTCTCGCCGGCCGCCAGGCGCTCCAGGATGCCGTTCGTTGCCGCGAAGTGAATATCGACGGCGTTGCCAGTCGCAGCCTGATAGCGCGCCACCACCTCCGGCAGTGCACCTTGAACAGCGAGGGTGGACAGGAGCTTGACAGAAGCGCTCACCAGCAGAAATCCTTCGAGCGGCAGGGCAGTGCCTGCTCTTTCTCACAGCACGCGGGAGAGGGAGAAATCCATCACCGCACGAGAAACTCGAAATCGCAGCCGTCGGGGGCTTGCATGACGGTTTCGCGGAAGAGTTTGTCGTAGCCACGCATCGCCTCCGACGCCGGCGGCTTGGTTGCGGCGCGGCGTTTGGCGAGTTCCGCGTCGTCCACCAGCAGGTCGAGGGTACGGTCCTTCACCGACAGCTTGATCTCGTCGCCGGTGCGCACCAGCCCCAGCGGGCCGCCGACGGCAGCCTCTGGCGCGATGTGCAGGATGATGGTGCCGTAGGCGGTGCCCGACATGCGCGCGTCCGACATGCGCACCATGTCCTTCACGCCGGCTGCGAGGAGCTTTTTTGGGATCGGCAGGAAGCCGGCTTCCGGCATGGCGGCGGAGCTGCGCGGGCCCGCGTTCTGCAGGATGAGGAAATCGTCGGCGGTGACATCCAGCTTGGGATCGTCGATCCGGGCGCTGAGGTCGTCGAGCGAGGAGAACACCACCGCCCGGCCCGTCTTCTCGAACAGCGACGGCGTGGCGGCGGAGCGCTTGATGATGGCACCATTGGGGGCGAGCGAGCCGAACAGGGCGACGAGGCCGCCATGCGGCTCGAAGGGATCCGACGCGGGACGAATGACGCGGCGGTCGACGTAGTGGCCTTCCTCGCCGGCGAGGCGTTCGCGCAGGGGCTCGCCGGTGATCGTCATGCAGTCGAGGTTCAGCAGCGGCTTCAGCTCGCGCATGACAGCGCCGATGCCCCCGGCGGCGAAGAAGTCCTCCATGTAGAACTCGTTGCCAACCGGCTTCACGGCGGCGAGCACGGGCGTCGTGTCGGACAGCTCGTTCAGCCGCTTCAGGTCGAGCTTGACGCCCGCGCGGCCGGCGATGGCGGCGAGATGGATCACGCCGTTGGTGGAGCCACCCAGCGCCAGCAGCACGCGCACCGCGTTCTCGACGGACGCCTGCGTGATGATCTTGTCCGGCGTCAGGTCGGAGCCCGCCAGTTGCACCGCTCGCACGCCGGTTGCCTCCGCCGCGCGCAGGCGATCCGAGTGCACGGCGGGAATGGCTGCGGTCCCCGGCAGGATCATGCCGAGCGCCTCGGCGATCGCGGCCATTGTGCTGGCGGTGCCCATCACCGCGCAGGTGCCGGCCGTGGTGACGAGGCGGCCTTCCACCGCATCGATCTCGGCCTGGTCCATCTTGCCGGCGCGGTATTGCATCCAGAACTTGCGGCAGTCGGTGCACGCGCCGACGCGGTCGTCCTTGTAGCGCGAGGTCATCTGCGGGCCGCCGATGAGTTGTATGGCGGGCTTGCCGGCGCTCACCGCGCCCATCAGCTGCGCCGGCACGGTCTTGTCGCAGCCGCCCATCAGCACGACGGCGTCCATGGGCTGCGCGCGGATCATCTCCTCGGTGTCCATGGCCATGAGGTTGCGGAATTTCATGGAGTTGGGGGCAAGCGTGGACTCGTGCAGCGAGATGGTCGGGAACTCGAGCGCGAGACCGCCGGCCGCCGCCACGCCGCGCTTGATCGCCTCGAGCAGCTCGGGGAAGTGGCGGTGGCAGGGGTTGAACTTGGAGTGCGTGAAGGCGATGCCGACCACGGGGCGCTTCAGCTCGTCGCCCGAGTAGCCCATGGACTTGGCGAACGCGCGCCGCATGTAGATGGAGAAGTCGCGGTCGCCATAGTTCTGCAGGCCACGCAGGAAGCCGCGCTCGGAATTGCCGTCGGTCGTGCTCATGTCGCCTCACGCGCTGGAAGTGGCCGCGAGTTTAGCACGGCCGATCACCTGGCAACCTTTCGTTAAGCAACGCATGGAAAAATTCGCTTAACCAACTCGTTCCACCAACGGATCGTCCGCAATGCCCCCAGCGCTCCAGGAAGCGCCCGCGCGCCTCTCATCGTCACTGCACGAGGCCAACAACGACACCGGGCGCACGGCGTACTGTGGGCCCATCGTGGTGTCCGCCATCACCGGCTTTCCGGTGAGCAAGGTCGAGACCGAGATCCGCGCCTTCCGCAACATCGGCCCCGACAGCAAGCCGATCGTGAAAGGCACCTACACCGAGGAGGTCGCCGCCGCTCTGGCCCATTACGGCTATTCCATGCAGCTCAAGGAGAGCTACATGAACCGGCCGCGCAAGGAACGCCCCTCGCTCTACGGCGGCTGGATGCAGAAGCCGCGCAACTCGTGGATCCACTACGTGATTGCGCTGCATGTCGGCAAGGAGGGGCACTGGGTGGTCGTGAAGGGCGTGAAGGTGTGCGACACCTACAGCGACGGCGCGTGGCAGTTCGTGTGCGACTGGCCTCACCGCAGCAAGCGCATCATGGAAATCTACGAGGTGCGCAAGGCGCTGGAGGTTTGACGCCTGCTCCGCGCAGACGCGGCGTAGCGGACGATGGAAGGGGGCAAAGAGGCCCCGAAGAGGCGGACAAAGGGTCTTGCTCCCACGACAAAGTCGCCCTGACCAGCGCGGCCGTATGCCTTACGTCCACGCCCCCAAGGTGAGGGAAATATGCCGGCGGAGCGGGACGCCTACGTCGCGTGAATGCACGCGACGGTGTGGTTGGGGCCGAGCTCGCGATCGGGCGGCACGCCCTTCTTGCACTCCTCCGTCATCTGCGGGCAGCGCGGGTGGAAGACGCAGCCGACCGGCGGGTTGAGCGGGCTCGGCAGCTCCCCCTTGATGATGCGCCGCGGCCGCGTGCGTTCAATGACGGGATCGGGGATCGGCGCCGCGGCGAGCAACGCCTGCGTATAGGGATGTTTCGGATTGGCAAACAGCTCGTCGGCGGGCGCGAACTCGACGATGCGGCCGAGATACATGACGGCCACCCTGCTCGAGATGTGCCGCACGACGGCGAGGTCATGGGCAATGAAAATGTAAGTAAGGCCCAGCTTCTGCTGCAGATCCTCAAGCAGGTTGATCACCTGGCCCTGGATCGACACGTCCAGTGCCGACACCGCCTCGTCGCACACGATCACCTCGGGATTTACGGAGAGGGCGCGCGCAATGCCGACGCGCTGGCGCTGGCCGCCGGAGAGCTCATGCGGATAGCGGTCCGCCATGTAGGGGAAGAGCCCGACGAGTTGCAGCAGCTCGCTGACGCGACCGGGAATCCGCTCCTTGGGCAGGATGTCGTGCACGCGCATCGGCTCGGCGATGATCTGGCCGCAGGTCATGCGCGGATTGAGTGACGAATAGGGGTCCTGGAAGATCACCTGCATGCGCTTGCGCACGGCCAACATCTGGCCGCGCTCGAGCTTGGCGATGTCGATGCCCTCGAAGCGTATCTCCCCGCCGGTGGGGTCATCGAGCCGCAGCAGGAGGCGGCCCAGGGTCGACTTTCCGCACCCCGACTCGCCGACGAGCCCGAGCGTCTCACCCCGCCTGGCCTGCAGCGTCACGTCGTTGACGGCACGGATCTGTCGTGTCTTTCCGAAAAGACCCGCTTTGACGGGAAAGAACTTGGTGGCGCCTCGCATGTCGACGATGGGCTCGGCGCTGCCGTTGGCGGAGACCTTCGACGAGCTTGCACGCTCGTTCAAAGGATCGAGCGCCTCGATTTCGGACGCGCGATGGCACGCGACCAGATGGCCGGGCTCGGTGGACGCGAGCGGCGGCACCACGTTGCATTTGTCGATCGCAAAACGGCAGCGCGGACGGAAGCGGCAGCCCGAAGGCGGCGCCAGCAGATTCGGCGGCGCACCGTCGATGGTGGCGAGCTTGGCGCTGCGGCCGCGGTCGAGCCGGGGCACCGCGGTGAGCAATCCGCGCGAGTAGGGATGCAGAGGCCGGGCGAACACGCGCTCCGCCGTGCCGCTTTCGGCCAGCCGCGCGGCGTACATCACGTTCACGCGGTCGGCGTAGCGCGCAACGATGCCGAGGTTGTGGGTGATGAGGATCACGGCGACATCGAGCCGGCGCGACAGGTCCTTCATCAGCTCGAGGATCTGCGCCTGGATGGTCACGTCGAGCGCAGTGGTGGGCTCATCGGCAATCAGCAGCTTGGGATTGCAGGCTAGGCCTATCGCGATCATCACGCGCTGGCGCATGCCGCCGGAGAGCTGATGCGGATACTGGTTCAGCCGGCTTTCCGGATCGGTGATGCCGACGAGCGTCAGCAGCTCGGTGGCACGTGCCCGCGCAGCCTGCTCATCCATGTTCAAATGGATGAAGAGGGGTTCCATGATCTGCAATCCCACCGTGAGGACGGGATTGAGCGAGGTCATGGGTTCCTGGAAGATCATGGCGATCTCCCGGCCGCGCACGCGGCGCATCTCCTCCTCGGACAGCGTCAGGAGTTCCCTGCCATCGAAGCGGATCGAACCCGAAGGTATGCGCGCGGTCCCCTGGGGGAGGAGGCGCATCACGGCAAGCGCGGAGACGGACTTGCCGGACCCGGATTCCCCGACGATCGCCACCATTTCACCGGGGTGGACCGCATAGGTCACGTCCTCCACGGCCCTTACAGTGCCGTGGCTCGTTACGAACTGCACATGGAGGTTGTCGATTTCAAGCAGAGGGGCGGCCGGACGCTTGCCGACGGAAGCCCGAGCGGGCTCAGCCACCGCCGTGTCAGCGAGGCGAGAGCCAACTTCATTCATCACCCTGCCGCTCCTCCCGAGCCTTGAGCCGGGCTTCTTTTTGAATGCTTGCGCCCGGGCCGGCTGCTTTAGCTGGTATACCAGATATTTGGTAGCCCACCTGGGTTAGACTGAGCAAGGGGGTTGGAGCCCCGCGCAATAATTTACCTAATCGTTGAAAGTTCGCGGCAAGCCATGTGCGTGTTTTTGCGTATCCCGATAGGACCGCAAGCGAACGAGACTGTGACGGCGCGTCGCGATGGAGGCGAAAGCCATGCTGCAAAGACCCATGTTCCATGAAGGCAATCGCCGACTGCAGGATGAATTCGACAGCCGGCGCATTTCCGACCGGCTGAGCGAGTTCACGCGCGTCGCTTTCACGGCTGACGATCGCGCCTTTATCGAGTCCTGCATTTACTTCTTCATCGCGACGGCAGATGCGGAGGGGCGACCCGACTGCTCGTTCAAAGGGGGGTCACCCGGGTTCGTCAGGGTCACCGCGGACAACGAACTCGCTTTTCCGGACTACGACGGCAACGGCATGTTCAAGAGCCTGGGCAACATGACGGTCAACCCGCATGTCGGCATGCTCTTCATCGCGATGCACGGCAGGCCGCAGCGGTTGCGCGTGCTGGGCAAGGCGAAAGTCTCGCGCGATGATCCCCTGCTGGCTCACACGGTCGGCGCACAACTCATCGTTCGCGTTGAAGCCGAGGCCATCTTCCCGAACTGCCCCCGCTATATTCCGAAGCTGGAATTGGTGGAGCCTTCGGTCTATACGCCGCAACCCGGCATCGACCCCGTGGAACCGGTTTGGAAGACGTTCCCGGAATTCAAGGATGTCGTCCATCCCCGCCAGCCGACGACCCGAGGCTGCGCTCGCGGAAGATTAACGCGCGGAGCTGTGCGATGAGCCGAAAGTCGCCGTGGTGCAGAAGCCGCCCGTACTCCTCGATCGCGAGGCGACAATGGCGCGGGCCGTGGAAAGCCTCGCTGAGGCTGCAGCGGAAGGCAGCAAGCTGGTGGTTTTCCCCGAGGCCTACCTGCCCGGCTATCCGACTTGGATCTGGCGATTGCGCCCTGGCGGCGACATGGCGCTGTCGGGCGACATTCATTCCAGGCTGCGGAAGAACGCAATCGACATCGACAGGGGAGACCTGGCGCCGCTGTGCGAAGCGGCGCGCAAGCATGCGGTCACAGTCGTCTGCGGCATGAGCGAGATCGACAGCCGCTACAGCGGCAGCACGCTCTTCAACAGCGTCGTCACCATCGGTCCGGATGGCGTCATTCTCAACCGGCACCGCAAGCTGATGCCGACCAATCCCGAGCGCATGGTCTGGGGTCCTGGCGACGGCGCGGGCCTCAAGGTGGTCTCGACACCCGCCGGCCGCATCGGGACACTGATCTGCTGGGAGAGCTACATGCCGCTCGCCCGGTACGCTCTCTACGCGCAGAACCTCGACGTGTACGTCGCGCCGACCTGGGATTGCGGGGAGACGTGGCTCGCTTCCATGCGCCACATCGCCAGGGAAGGCGGCTGCTGGGTGATCAGCCTCGCCACCGCCATCCAGGGCAGCGACGTGCCGGCATCTTTCCCGAACCGGGACGCCCTCTTCAAGGCGGACGACTGGCTGTGCGACGGGGACGCCGTGGTCATCGAGCCGTCAGGAAAGGTGCTGGCGGGGCCGTTGCATCGCGAGAAGGGCATCCTCTACGCCGACATCGATCCGGAGCGCGCCGCTGCCGCACGCCGGTCGCTGGACGTCACCGGTCACTACGCACGACCCGACATCTTCCAGCTTGCCGTGAAACGCGATCCGATGCCCCCGGTCACCTTCAACTGATCTACCGACGCGCGACGCCGACTTGTATCTGCTCGCTCGCGCGGTTGCCCACAGGCCATCGCAGGGCGGAGCCGAAACCTTCTTATCGCGGCGCTCGCCGCGTGGGAGGAAACAAGCAGGCATTTCGCCTTGATTCGTTCGAGCGTTGGGCAGGACGGAGGGGCTTTCATGTCTGCCGAACCGCGTGCCAACAGCACCACCGCGCCCACCCAGGACAGCACCGCATGGCCCGGTCCCCTAACCGAGGGCGCGCCGGAGCCTGTGCCGCGCCCTGGGCTTGGACCGCAACCTCCGCCCGTGCAGCGGCCGGGCATTCTTCTCACGGCTGAAACCTTCAAACGCTTCGCGCCGCGCGCCAAGCCCGAACTCGTCGCTGTCATCGCCGACAAGGGCAACGAGATTCTCGCGCGCTTCGCCATCAACGCCAACGCCAGCCGCATGTGCCATTTCCTGGCGCAGGTGTCGCACGAGTGCGCGGGCTTCTCCGTAGCGGAAGAGAACCTCAACTATTCGGCCGCGCGCATGGTGCAGGTGTTCGGCCCCGGCAAGCATTCCGCCCGCATCACGGAAGCCGAAGCCCCGCGCCTAGCCGGGAACAAGGCGGCCTTCGCGGAGCGCATCTACGGTCTTGGCAATCCGACCATGGCGCGCCGGCTCGGCAACACCGAGCCCGGCGACGGCTATCGATATCGCGGGCGCGGTTTCATGCAGATCACCGGCCGCGCCAACTACCGCGACATGGGAAGGAAGATCGGCGTCGACCTGGAGGCCAATCCGGATCTCGCGGCCCAGCCGCTCTACGCCCTGATGACGGCCGCCGCGTTCTGGGACAATCGCGATCTCAACAGCTATGCGGACAGGAACGACCTGGAAGGCATAACGAAGCGCATCAACGGCGGGCTCAACGGGCTGGAGCACCGCAAGAGCAATTTCGCTGCCGCCAAGGGCATCTTCGCCCAAGGCGCGGCCAGGCCCACGGAGTCCGGTCAGTCGCTCGTCCCACGCGGGGTCAGCCGCTCCGCCCGTCGTCGCTCGGCCCGAGCGGGCGAACGAAAAGCAGGAGGCACCCGACTGGCTGCCGTCTGCCGCGTTCGGTGGACCGGTGGCGGCGTTCGTCTCGGGCCCTCCGGCAGCGGTGGTGCCATTCAGGGGACCGAAACTCTCCTACGCATCGAGTGGGCAGGGTGCTTATGGCGCCCGCGCGACTTCGGACGATCCGGCGCAGCCCGAGCGCGCCCTCGAAGCCGTGCGCGACCACGGGAGGCTGGTGCTCGGCTTCGGGTTCCTGTTCCTGCTTGCTGCCCTGACTATTCCGGCGGGCCGGTACCTGCTGGAATCGATGGTCCTACCCGGCACGCCATGGGAGGCATTGGTGCTCGGGTTCGCGGCGCTCGTGGGCATCGCCTCGCTGGGATTCATCGTGCTCGGCTGGAAGATCGCCTCCGTGGCCGCCGACGAACCGGACGCGACATCGGCCGCCGCTCGCGGCCGCGTGCGCGGCAGAGCCCAGGGTATGGAAGCGGACGCGGCCTGAAGCCGTCAGTCCTTTGCGCGCTCCACGTAGGAGCCGTCCTCGGTCATGACGACGACGCGCGTGCCCGCCGAGATGTGCGGCGGCACCATCACGCGCAGGCCGTTGGAAAGTATGGCGGGCTTATAGGACGAGGATGCCGTCTGGCCCTTCACGACGGGATCGGCTTCGACAATCTCAAACGTCACGCGCTGCGGCAGCTCGGCGGAGATCGGCACGCCCTCGTGCAGGCTGAGACTGATCGGCATGTTCTCCTGCAGGTAGACGGACTGCTCGCCGATGATGTCCTTCGGCACCTGGATCTGCTCGAACGTCTCGGGCTCCATGAAGTGGTAGCCCATGTCGTCCTCGTAGAGAAAGTTGTAGGTCTTGTCCTCCAGGAAGGCGCGCTCGAGCTGATCCGTGGTGCGATAGCGCTCCGTGATCTTCACGCCGTCGGCAATCCGGCGCATGTCGAGGTGGGTGACGGGCGTGCCCTTGCCGGGATGGATGTTCTCGGCCTTCATCACCACGCACAGCTTGCCGTCGACCTCCAGCACGTTGCCTTTGCGTACCGAGCTTGCGATAAGCTTCGCCACCGTCGATTTCTCCGCATTTCAAGGCTGAATGAGCCCAGAACGCGCCGGAACGGCGGCGGGCTCGCCATGTCGTTTGGCTTCTACAGGCCTTTTCCCCTATCGCCAAGAAACAAGCGAAAGTGCCGGACACGACCCCAAAGAGCCCATGGTGGGACCACGGCCGACATGCCGACCGGCGCGCGTTCCTGCTGGCTCGAAATCGTATCCAGCAGGCATTGCGCAGCTGGTTCCAGGAGCACGGATTCATCGAGGTCGAGCCGGCGCTCCTGCAGGTTTCACCGGGCAATGAGACCCATCTTCATGCCTTCGCGACCGAGCTTGCGCGCGCCCGATGGCGAAACGCGCCCGACTCTATCTGAGCACGTCGCCGGAATTCGCCTGCAAGAAGCTGCTGGCGGCCGGCGAGGAACGCATCTTCACGTTCGCTCCCTCGTTCCGGAACCGCGAGCGCGGCGCGCTGCATCATCCTCAGTTCACGATGCTCGAGTGGTATCGGGCGAACGCGCCTTACGAAGCGCTGATGGACGATTGCGCGTCACTGCTTGCGCTTGGCGGCGGACGCGGTGGAAACGACCGAGTTCAGATTTCACACACGCCATGCCGATCCACGCGCGCGGCCTGAGCGCCTGACCGTCGCCGAGGCCTTCGACCGGTTTGCGGGGATCGACATCGAGGCGACGCTCAAGGGCGCCGGGCCCGACCGTGACGTCTTCGCCGCGGCCGCACATGGCGCCGGCGTCAAGACGGCAGACGACGACACGTGGGCGGACATCTTCAGTCGCGTTCTCGTTGCAAAAGTGGAGCCCGCGATCGGCAATGGTCGCGCCACGCTGCTCACGGAATACCCTGCACACCTTGCCGCGCTCGCGCGGCCCAAGCCCGGCGACGCACGCGTGGCGGAGCGCTTCGAGCTCTATGCGTGCGGCGTGGAACTCGCCAACGCCTTCGGTGAGCTGACGGACCCTGTCGAGCAGCGCCGAAGACTGGAAAGGGAGATGGCGGAGAAACAGCGCATCTACGGCGAGCGCTATCCCGTCGACAGCGACTTCATAGCAGCGCTCGCGCACATGCCGCCCGCCAGTGGCGCGGCCTTGGGCTTCGACCGTCTCGTCATGCTGGCGACCGGCGCCACGCACATAGAGCAGGTGCTCTGGACACCGGTGGCGGACACACGCCCCTAGGTTGGCTTTTGGCGCCGTCCATCACGTCATTCGAGCCGTGGGAGGTCGAGAATTAAAACAATTCCAAGATGGCTCATGGACGCGAGCACGGAGACCGCTAGATACTTGACAACAGCACTCTACTTTAGGCCAAGTGCACACGGACAGAGCGCGAGAGCAGACGGCATTTGCCGCTCATCCAATGGATCGTTCCAACCTGATAACCAGCATGAGGCCAATTAGCATGTCACAGCGCGTCTCAAGGTTTTTCGCGCGGGCGACGTTAGCGGCGGTTGCACTTGGGGGACTCGCAGCGTCGGGCCTCGCCCAGGGCGAGGTCAACGTCTACTCCTATCGCCAGCCCCAGCTCATCAACCCGTTGCTGGAGGCATTCACGAAGAAGACGGGCATCAAGGCCAACGTGGTCTACGCGGCCGCGGGCCTCAACGAGCGGCTCGCCGCCGAGGGCAAGAACAGTCCCGCCGATCTGCTCTTCACGGTCGACGCCGGCCGGCTCTCCGAGGCGAAGGACGCCGGGCTCACCCAGCCCGTCACGTCGCCGGCGCTTGTCGCGGCCATACCCTCCACCTACCGCGACCCCGACCATCACTGGTTCGGCCTCACGATGCGCGGGCGCGTCGTCTATGCCTCGAAGGAGCGCGTGAAACAGGACGCGATCACCTATGAGGAATTGGCCGACCCGAAGTGGAAGGGCAAAGTCTGCATCCGCTCCGGCCAGCACGTCTACAACACCTCGCTGTTTGCGACGATGATCGCGCACAAGGGTGAGGCCTTCACTGAGACCTGGCTGAAGGGACTTAAAGCCAACCTTGCGCAGAAGCCCGCCGGCGGCGACCGGGAGCAGGCGCGCGACATTCATTCGGGCAAGTGCGATCTGGCGCTGGGCAACACCTACTACATGGCTCTGATGCAGACCAACCCCGAGCAAAAGCAGTGGGCCAACGCAATCAAGGTGCTGTTCCCGAACGCCAACGATCGCGGCACGCACGTGAACATTTCCGGGATGGCGCTGGCGAAATACGCGCCCAACAAGAACAACGCCATCAAGCTGATGGAGTACCTCGCCTCAGACGAGGCGCAGAAGCTCTACGCCGAGGCCAACAACGAGTACCCCGTCAGTCCGCTCGTGCCGGCGTCGGCGATCGTGCAGGGCTGGGGCAAGCTGAAAGCCGATGCGCTGCCGCTGGAGAACATCGCCAAGTACCGCAAGCAGGCGTCCGAGCTTGTGGATAAGGTCGGCTTCGACTCCGGGCCGGGAAGCTAACGCCCGGCCTGAACCAGCACGGCGACTTGCGCCTATTCGGATGCCCGCTGGCCCTGCCGCGGGCATTCTGTTTTTTGGGTAGCTGCCCGCTGCCTTGGTGCAGGAGCCTTCCCACCGCCGGGGAGGCTGCCACCCTCAACAAACAATGAGTTGCGGCGCTTGTTGCAGATGCGAACCGCGTGATAAGAGGGCCGCGCGCAATCGGGCGCGACTCATCGAGCCAAGAGCAATCCCATGGCCACTGCAGCCGGGCGCCCTGAGGCGCCGCAACAGACCTTCTTTTCCGCCACCCTGCAGCAGAGCGATCCCGAGATCGCGGGTTGGGTCGGCAAGGAGCTGAAGCGCCAGCAGGATGAGATCGAGCTCATCGCCTCGGAGAACATCGTCTCGCGCGCCGTACTGGAGGCCGCGGGCTCGGCCCTCACCAACAAGTACGCGGAGGGCTATCCGGGCAACCGCTACTACGGCGGCTGCCAGTACGTAGACGAGGCAGAGCTGCTGGCTATCGAGCGCGCCAAGCAACTCTTCAAGTGCAAGTTCGCCAACGTGCAGCCGCACTCGGGCAGCACCGCCAACCAGGCCGCCTTCATGGCGCTGATGAAGCCCGGCGACACCTTCATGGGGCTTTCGCTGGCGGCCGGCGGACATCTTACGCACGGCTCGCCCGTGAACCTGTCGGGCAAGTGGTTCAACGTGGTGCCCTACACGGTGCGGCGGCAGGACCATCGCATCGACATGGACGAGATGGCCGCGCTTGCCCGCCAGCACAAGCCGAAGGTGATCGTGGCAGGCGGCAGCGCCTATCCGCGCACCATCGATTTTGCCGCCTTCCGCGCGATCGCCGACGAGGTCGGGGCGAGGCTGATGGTGGACATGGCGCATTTCGCCGGGCTGGTGGCCGGCGGCGTGCACCCGAGCCCGTTCCCGCACGCGCATGTGGTGACGACCACCACGCACAAGACGTTGCGCGGTCCGCGCGGCGCGATGGTCCTCACCAACGACGAGGACCTCGCCAAGAAGATCAACTCCGCGGTGTTCCCCGGCATGCAGGGCGGGCCGCTGATGCACATCATCGCCGCGAAGGCGGTCGCGCTGCGCGAAGCGCTGCAGCCCGACTTCCGTGCCTACGCGCGCGCCGTCGCCGAGAACGCCAAGGCGCTGGGCGAGGTGCTGTCCTCCTCGGGCTTCGATCTCGTCTCGGGTGGAACGGATACGCACCTGCTGCTCGTCGATCTGCGGCCGAAGAAGCTCACCGGCAACCGGGCGGAGAAGGCGCTGAGCCGCGCCAACATCACGACCAACAAGAACGGCGTTCCCTTCGATCCGGAAAAACCGCAGGTCACCTCGGGCATTCGCGTCGGCTCGCCGGCCGGTACCACGCGCGGCTTCGGCATCGCGGAGTTCCGCGCCATCGGTCGCATGATCGCGGAAGTGCTGGACGGACTTGCGGCCAACGGCGACGAGGCCAACGGCAAGGTCGAAGCGAAGGTGAAGGCCGAGGCATCGGAACTGTGCCGGCGCTTTCCCATCTATGCATAGCGTGGCTGCGCCTTCCCAGGACGGGTGAACGGAAACCTATGCACTGTCCGTACTGCAACGGCGGCAACACGCAGGTGAAGGACAGCCGTCCCACGGAGGAGAATGCTGCCATCCGGCGGCGGCGGGTGTGCGAGGATTGCGGCGGGCGGTTCACGACCTTCGAGCGCGTGCAGCTGCGCGATATCATCGTGGTGAAGCGGTCCGGCCGCCGCGTGCCGTTCGACCGCGAGAAGTTGTCGCGTTCGATCCAGATTGCGCTCCGCAAGCGCCCCGTGCAGCCCGAGCGCGTGGAGCGCATGGTGTCAGGGCTCGTGCGGCAGCTCGAAAGCATGGGCGAGCAGGAGGTGGCGTCCTCTGCCGTCGGCGAACTGGTGATGGAGGCCTTGAAGGGCCTGGACCCGGTGGCCTACGTTCGCTTTGCCTCCGTCTACCGCGATTTCCGCGAGGCGGCGGACTTCCAGGAGGTGCTGGGCGAGATTGCGGGCGACAGGCATGGCTCGGAGAGCAAGATCGCCATGGCGCCCGGCGTTCCCGCGGACAAAGCCGCGAGCCAGAAGCATTGAGTCTCCAGTGAGCCGACGCGCGCCGTGACTACGGACCAGGATCGCCGCTTCATGACGCTGGCGCTGCATGTCGCGCGCCGCATCCTCGGCCAGACCGCGCCGAACCCGGCCGTCGGCGCCGTCATTGCGGACGAGGCGACCGGCGAGGTCATTGCGCGGGGCTGGACGCAGATCAGCGGCCGGCCGCATGCAGAGGCGCACGCGCTGGCAGCGGCCGGCGAGGCGGCGCGCGGCAAGACGATGTACGTCACGCTGGAACCCTGCTCCTACCATGGCCGCACCTATCCCCGCGTCGGCAAGAAGCTGCCTTGCGCGGAGGCGATCCTTGCTGCCGACATTCGCCGCGTCGTTGTCGCGACCGAGGACCCCAACCCTGAAATTGCCGGGGGTGGGATTGCCGTGCTGCGCGCGGCAGGCGTGACTGTGGACATAGGGATGTGCGGGCCGGAGGCGCGATGGATCGCTGCGGGCCACATCCTGCGGATGACGAAGGGCCGCCCGTTCGTGCAGCTCAAGGTCGCGGTATCAGGCGACGGGCTCATCGCGCCCGGCGAAGGCGCCCCGGTCTGGGTTACCGGACCGGACGTGCGGGCCTATGCGCACCTGCTGCGCGCGCATGCTGATGCCGTGATGGTGGGCCGCAAGACGGTGGAGGACGACGACCCCGAGCTCACGTGCCGGCTGCCGGGGCTCGCGAGCCGCTCTCCGCGGCGCGTCATTCTCGACTCGTCGTTTCGCATTTCGCCTGGTGCTCAAGATGTTCCAGACGGCGCACCGCGTCCCCGTCATCATCTTCGGTGCAGAGGACAACACCCCGCCGCGCTACCCGACCGGCGTGGAGGCGCGGGTCGTCTCAGCCGGCCCGCGTGGAGGGCTCAACCTCGAAGCCGTACTGCAATCGCTGGCGCATGATGGCGTGACAAGGATTCTGGTCGAGGCGGGCCCGACGATCGCGTCGGCATTCCTGGAGGCCGATCTGGCAGACGAGGTCGTCATCGGTCGCGGCACGGAGCCGTTGGGCGCGCAGGGGCGGAAGCCGTTCGGCGACAGGGGCCTCGAGGTTCTCGACGATGCGAGACGCTGGCAGCTTGCGCTCGATCGCAAGCTTTCGGGCGATCGCCTGACCCACCATCGCCGTACGGGGCGGCTCGAAACCTAGGACTCCGCCGAGATGGACAATCGCTTTCGCCTCTATCGTCCGCGTTCGCTATCAGGAATGCGACGCGCAGCACGTCGTGTTCAACTCGCGCTACAGCGACTATGCCGACATCGCCTCGTTCGAGTTCATGCGCGCAGCGCTGCCGCGGCCGACGGACGGCATGGACGGGACGTTTGAAATCCAGACGGTGCGGCAGCTCATCGAGTGGAAGGGGCCGGCGCGCTTCGACAACGTCCTGGAGATCTCCACCTGGGTCAGCCGCATCGGCACGACGTCGTTCGTCCTCAACACGCAGATGCAGCGTGCCGGAGAGGAGCAGGTGCTTGCCACCACGGAAACGACCTATGTGCGGGTAAGCCCTAAGACCTTCACGAAGCTGGCGATCGACCCTGAAATCCGCGCCGCGCTGGAAGCAGGAGGGCGCGGCAAGGTCGCCGACCAGGCCGGCTATCTGCGCAAATAGCGCCAAGCGGCTCCGCCTCTCGCGTTTGAGAGCCGACGCATCAGCGGCTGGGTCCCGGATACGCGCGAACGCGCGTTCCGGGATGACAACAGGGATCAAGCCCCCATCTGCGCGTGCAGGCGGCCGCGCTTGGCCATCAGCTTGTTGAGCGCGCTGAGATACGCCTTCGCACTCGCTACCAGCGTATCGGGATCGGCTGCGCGCGCAGTCACCGCACGCCCGCCTTCCTCAGCGCCGTCCTCCAGACGCACTGACACCTCAGCCTGCGCGTCCGTACCTTCAGTCACAGCGTGCACCTGGTACAGGGCGAGCTTCGCCTTGTGCGGTACCAGCTTGATGATGGCGTTGAAGGTTGCATCGACAGGGCCGTTGCCCGTCGCGTGCACCGTCTCCTGCCGGCCCTCGCCCATGTCGAGGGTCAGCGTCGCCGACTGCGGACCCATGGTGCCGGCGATCACCTGCAGCGCCACCACCTTCATGCGGTCCTGCGCGGTGGCGATCTCCTCGTCGACCAGCGCCTCCAGGTCCTCGTCGTAGACGTGCTTCTTGCGGTCGGCCAGCGCCTTGAAGCGGTTGAAGGCATCCTCCAGCGCGTTCTCGCCGAGCTCGTAGCCCATCTCCTTCAGCTTGGTGCGGAAGGCGTTGCGGCCCGAGTGCTTGCCCATCACCAGCGAGGTCTTGGACACGCCCACCGACTCCGGCAGCATGATCTCGTAGGTCTGCGTGTGCTTGAGCATGCCGTCCTGGTGGATGCCGCTCTCGTGCGCGAACGCGTTCCGGCCGACGATCGCCTTGTTGTACTGCACGGGAAACGAGGTCGCCGCCGCCACCAGCTTGGACGCGCGGTTGAGCTGCGCCGCATCGATGTTGGTATGAAACGGCAGCACGTCGCCGCGCGTCTTGATCGCCATCACCAATTCTTCCAGCGCGGCATTTCCGGCCCGCTCGCCGATGCCGTTGATGGTGCACTCGATCTGCCGGCAGCCCGCCCGCACGCCCGCCAGCGAGTTCGCCACCGCCATGCCGAGGTCGTTGTGGCAGTGCACCGAGAAGATCACCTTCTCCGAACCCGGCACCTTCTCCATCACCGTGCGGAACATCTGGAAGTATTCCTCCGGCGTCGCATAGCCGACCGTATCGGGAAGATTGATGGTGGTGGCGCCGGCCTTGATCGCCGTCTCCACGCAGCGGCACAGGTAGTCGATCTCCGTGCGCGTCGCGTCCTCCGCACTCCACTCCACGTCCTCGCACCAGTTGCGGGCGCGCGTCACCTGGAACTGCACCATCTCCAGCACCTGCTCGGCCGACTTCTGCAGCTTGTGCTTGCGATGCACCGGCGAGGTGGAGAGGAAGGTGTGGATGCGCGGCCGCGCAGCGTGCTTCACCGCCTCGCCCGCACGATCGATGTCGGCTTCGCCCGCACGCGACAGGCCGCACACGACCGAGTTCTTGATGCGTTTGGCGATCTCCGAGACGGCGTAGAAGTCACCCTCGCTCGCGATCGGGAACCCCGCTTCGATGATGTCGACGCCCATGGCCTCGAGGAAGTCGGCGACCTCGAGCTTTTCCTCGAACGTCATGGTGGCGCCGGGACACTGCTCGCCGTCGCGCAAGGTCGTGTCGAAGATGTAGACGCGGTCGGTGTTGGCCGTGGTTTGCTCGTCCGCCGCCGAGCTTTGGCTTTGCTGCTGGGACATGGGTTTTAGGTCCTTGGTCTTGCCGCGCTCCGCTCAGGGCGCTGGCGTGAATCGGTTCTGAGGTTGGATTGTAACCCCCTGAGCACCCGTCCCGGCTTGCGCGGGACTGTCGGAACTCAGGGGCTGGTAAGGAGCAGCGCGTCTAGGCCAAGCGGAGCCAGCCCCAGGGAAATCCCCTGGCTTGGCAGCGCATTAATGGAGCACGTCTTGCTCACGGGCCTGACTTTAATTCGGCGTGCGCCGTTGAATGCACGCAATCCCTGATAGGGGCTACTAATGCCGGAGCGACCCTTTGATGGCAAGAGCAATCACGATCGCGCGAGGCGCACCGCGCAAAAAGCATGGCTGCCAGCCTTTTGACCGACACAAGAACAAGTGACACCGAGCAGACGGAAGAGTAATGGGAGCCCCGTTCGGGGGAAAAGTATGCAGGTAATAGTCAGGAGGTCCGTATGAAGCGCAATCTTGTGGCTGCCGCTGTGGCAGCAACGGTCGGCCTCGGCGCGACCCTGGTGATGGCTGCCAGCCCCCAGGTCGAGTCGGCCATGAAGACGCTCCGCGCCATCGGCAGCGATCCGGGCAAGCTGAAGGTCTATTGTGATCTGCAAGCCGCCTCGGAAGCGCTGGGCGAGAAGGAAGATGCCGCAGCCGAGGCGCGTATCGATGCCATGACCAAGCAACTTGGGCCGGACTTCGAGAAGGCGTTCGCGGCCGCCGACGATCTCGATGAGAAATCGGCGGATGCCAAGGAATTCTACGCCGCGGCCGATGAACTCGAAGGCAAGTGCGGCAAGCGGTAGGCCTTCCTGACATTTCCTTGCTGACCTCCGGCCGGCGCTCTTGCGCCGACCGGGTATCTTGCCCGGCGCTTCAGGTTGCGGGCGGTCTGGCCTTGCATCCTTCCGCCGTAGCGGCATGGTGCAGGCTCCCTCGATGCGCCGCCCATGCAAAAAGAAACGCAAAGCACCGCTGATACGGACGTCTCGTTGCTGGCC
This sequence comes from uncultured Alphaproteobacteria bacterium, assembly GCA_963782855.1. Taxonomy (GTDB): domain Bacteria; phylum Pseudomonadota; class Alphaproteobacteria; order Rhizobiales; family Hyphomicrobiaceae; genus AWTP1-13. The sequence continues at coordinate 46,508 of CAWALW010000008.1, forward strand.
CTGTTCGGCTGGCTGTCGTGCGCCGTCTTCTTCTTCTATGCGTGGGTTCTGCGTGTCGCGCCCAGCGTGATGGTCGAAGAGCTGATGCGCGACTTCGCGGTCGGCGCCGGCGTGCTCGGGCATCTTTCGGCGGCGTACTTCTACGGCTATGCCGGCATGCAGATCCCGGTGGGCCTGATGATCGACCGGTTCGGTCCACGCCGCCTGACGACGATCGCCGCTGTAATCTGTGCGCTTGGCTGCGTGCTGTTCGCCTATGCGGCGACATTGACCACGGCGACTGCGGGGCGGTTCCTCATCGGTGCATCCGCGTCCTTCAGCCTGGTGAGCGCGATGGCGATCGCCGGCCAGTGGTTCAAGCCGAACCGGTTTGCCCTGCTCTCCGGCGTGGCGATGGCTTTCGGCATGATGGGCGGCGTGTTCGGCCAAGCGCCGCTGCGCCTTGCGATCGAGGCCTCCGATTGGCGCTACGCCAACCTGCTTCTTGCCGGCGGTGGCGGAGCATTGGCCATCGCCTGCTGGCTCACCGTGCGCGACCGCTGGCGCGGAACCGGCGGGATCGGGCGGGCGTTCTCAGGCCTGGCGACGGTGGTGACGCACCGCCAGACGCTGCTGATCGCGATTGCGGGGCTCGGCACTTCCGCGCCGCTGCTCGGGTTCGCCGCGCTGTGGGGCGTGCCCTTCCTGGAGACGGCCTATGGCTTCTCCCGTACCTCGGCGGCAGCGACGACTTCAGTTCTGTTCATAGGCTGGGCCGTGGGCGCGCCGCTGATCGGCTGGATATCCGACCGCGTCGGCCGCAGACGTCCTCCACTGATGGTGAGCCTTGTGCTGCAGACCGCGGGCTTTGCCGCGCTCGTCTACACTCCCGACCTCTCGGGTGTCGCCATTACCGCTCTCTGCTTCCTCATCGGTTTCTTCGGCGGCGGACAGATCACGTGCTTCGCCCTGGTGAAGGACAATCATCCATCCGCGCTGAGCGGCACGGCCATCGGCTTCCTCAACGGAGCTGTTACGGGTGCCGGCGCGCTGTTCCAGCCGCTGGTGGGCTTGCTGCTGGACCTTGCCTGGTCCGGCGTGATCGTGCAGGGGGCCCGCGTCTATGACGCGGCGGCATTCCGCACGGCCTTTCTGTCCGTCGTCGCGTGCGGCCTCTGCGGCATTCTCTGCCTGCTCGGCGTGCGCGAACCCGACGGCGTGCGACCGGAATGAAGGGGTTGCAGCCGAGCCGGGACTCAGCTTGGAGTTCGAGGCCTTCCTCATCATCGGTTATGATGCTGCCATGACGCCCGATATAGCGATCTGCCTCGCGATCCTGGCCGCGACCGTGCTGTTGTTTGCCTGGGATCGCATCCCGGCCGACGTCATCGCGCTCGGCGTCATGCTGGCTGTCATCGCGACCGGCCTGCTGCCGCCCGACAAGGCCTTCGCCGGGTTCAGCAGCGATACGGTCCTGATGATCCTGGGCCTGCTCATCATGTCGGCGGGTCTCATCCAGACCGGCGTGGTGGAAATCACGGGGCGCTATATCTTCGACGTTGCCGGACGGAACCCCGCGGTCTTCCTGCCCGTGATCATGGTCTCAGTGGCCGTTGTCTCCGCGTTCATGAGCAACACGGCCGCAACCGCCTTCTTCGTTCCACTTGTGATGGGCTACGCGGCCAAGATCAAGGTGAGCCCCTCGCGGTTCCTGCTGCCGCTGGCGTTTGCATCCATCCTCACGAGTTCGGTCACGCTCGTTGCCACGTCGACCAACCTCGTCGTCAGCGGCTTCCTGACCCGGTCTCAGCAGCCGGCGATGGGCATGTTCGAGCTGGCGCCCGTCGGCATTCCGATTGCGATTGCCGGCATCTTCTATGTTTGGCTGATCGGCGTGCGCCTCATACCGCAGCGCGAGGATCAGAAGGCCGAGGAGAAGATCGGCGAGCGCACCTACCAGGCGGACGTGGTGGTGGCTGCGGACGGCCCGCTGATCGGCAAATCCTTGAGCGACGCCAAGATCGCCTCGGAGGGCGACCTCAAGCCGACCAAGCTTATTCGCGGCGAGGAGACGGTGCGTGGTCCCAAGAAGATATCCGACATGGAATTGCAGGCCGGCGACGAGCTGATCATCGAGGGGCTCCGCGCCGAGCTTCTCAAGATCAAGGACATCCCGGGACTCGACTTCAAGGGCGACGAGAAAATATCCGAGCGCGAGAAGGAGCCGGACAAAGACAAGGACAAGGACGCGGAGAAAGACAAGGAGCAGGCCAAGGAGATGATTGTCGAGGCCGTGCTGCTGCCGCGCTCCCCGCTGATCGGGTACAGCCTGCGCAGCCTGGAGTTCAAGGAGCGCTACGGGCTGCAGGCGCTGGCGATCAATCGCGCCGGCCGCGTGCCCAAGAGCATCAGCGCCGCCCGGCTCCGCATGGGCGACGTTCTTCTCCTGCAGGGCTTGCCCGAGGACATGAAGGCGCTGGAGACGGGCAATCTGTTCAACATCTTCGGCGGCATCGAGCCCGGGCGCCTCAACCGGTCGCGCGCGCCGCTGGCCACGGCGATCTTTGCGCTCGCCATCGCCGCCGTCACCTTCGGCTTCGCGTCCCTGCCCGTGGCCATGCTGGCCGGCGCCTTCGCGATGCTGGCGACGCGTTGCCTCTCGCCGGATGAGGCCTACCGGCAGGTGGAATGGAAGGCGCTGATCCTGATCGGCTCGCTGCTCTCCCTCGGCGTGGCCATGGAGGCGACCGGCACGGGGAAGTACCTCGCCCAGCAGATCATCGCCGTCGTGGGCGCCAATGAACCCTATCGGTTGCTCACGTGCTTCTTCCTGCTCACCGTCGCATTGACCCAGCCCATGTCGAACCAGGCGGCGGCGCTCGTCGTCCTGCCCATCGCCTGGCAGGCGGGCGTGGAACTCGGCGGCGATCCGCGCGGCTTTGCCATGATGGTGGCGGTGGCGGCGAGCACCTCCTACCTGACGCCGCTGGAGCCGGCCTGCCTGATGGTCTACGGGCCGGGCAAGTACCAGTTCTCCGACTTCGCGCGCGTCGGGTTGCCCCTCACCTTCCTGATCTACGTGATCGCCATCGTTCTGGTGCCGTGGATCTGGCCCGTCGGGGTGTAGCCCTCAAATCTCGATCGCACCCTCCGCCACGCGCACGGCGTGACCGCCGATGCGGACGGCATGCAGCTTACCGCCGGTCACTTCAAGGGACAGGGTGATGAGGCTTGGCCGGCCCATCTCGAAACCCTGCTCGATGATGCGCTTGTGCTGGCCGTCGGGCAGGTCGTCGAAGCGATGGACAACGCCCGCGAAACCAACGGCGGCCGAGCCGGTGGCGGGGTCTTCGGGCACACCGAAGTCCGGTCCGAAGAACCGTGCGTGGAACGCGGACGTCGTGTGCACCGTCTGCCGGCAGTAGAGGAATGCGCCGAGCAGACCCTGGCCTTTGAGCGCGGCGTCCCAATGATGGGTGGCAACCCGCGCCTTGGCGATCGCCTCGAGCGAGGCTACCGGCACGAACGCCACCGTATTGCCGGCGGCAAAGCGCGCGGGACGGTGGTTCTCGAAGCCGATCTCCGTGGGGATCAGGGAGAGGGCGGCGGCGAGCTGGTCGCGCGGTGGCAGCTCGGCCTTCTCCTCCGGCAGCTTCGGCGCGTCGAATTCCGCGAAGGGAGCACTGCCGGCACGCAAGCGCACCCCGACCCGCAGTGTGCCGATGGGGGCCTCGAGTACGATCAGCGCGTCGCCGGGCGCGGGCAGCTCGGCGGATTTGAGCATCGCCAGCAACGCCGCGGTTCCCACGGTGGGGTGTCCGGCGAACGGCAGCTCTGCCGTAGGCGTGAAGATGCGCACGCGCGCGTTGTGCGCCTTGTTCTGCGGCGCGAGGACGAACACCGTCTCCGAAAGGTTGAACTCGCGCGCGACGGTTTGCATGCGCGCGGTGTCGAGCCCATCCCCTCCAAGCACGACGGCGAGCGGGTTGCCGCCGAACCGCTTGTCCGTGAAGACATCGAGGACGTGATAGGGGAGGCGCATGGAGGCTCGCGTGTTGCCGGAAAGCGGTTCGCAATGTGCCGCATTCCGGGGAGCGGTCCAAGCCGGCGGCGCTTCGAGGAGCGGGAAAGCCGTCTCGCTCCGGATCAACTTCGTTGCGGCTTGTTGCCTCCGGTCAAATCTTGAGGTCGCCACGGCATTCGCCGCGTTGGCGCCGCCAGTTCGCCTCAGCCGCCGCACGCGAGCCACGCTGCAGCCGAAATTCAGCGTGCCTATGACCTCGCGCGAGCTTGCGATTTTTGGCCTGTGACACAACGGCTTGCCGGCTTCTCGCGCGATGTCTTCGCATTCACCGCCGTGCACGCCACGGCGGGGATGCGGATGCCTCTAAACCGGGAGCGCGGAATAACAGCGCGCTTTCGGAGGGGCGGCAGGGCACCCCGCACCTCTGCCGCCCCACCTCCCCAGGTGCGGGCAAGTGGCCAACAAGGGATGCACGATGAAAACCTTGCGGACATTGCTTCTGGCTCTCGCTGCAAATCTGGCCGCCTTGTCTGCGGCCACCGCGGCAGATCTCGGCAGCGGCCCGCGCCGCAAGGCGCCCCCGCCACCTCCGCCCGCCTACGAGGAGGCGCGCGTTCACCTGGAGCGGCTTATACGTCGGCGCGCACCTGGGCTACGGCTGGTCGAACGTCGACTGGCAGGAGGTGCCGGCCTTCAACGGCAGCCACGACGGCGACGGTGCGCTTGCCGGCGCGCAGATCGGCTACAACTGGCAGGCGGGTCGGTTCGTCTACGGTGTCGAGGCCGACATCACCAACAGCTGGGTCGAGGGCGGAAGGGGCTGCTGCGATCACAGCATCGACTGGCTCTCCTCCGTGCGGGCCCGGCTGGGAATGACGGGTTACGACAATCGCACGCTGTACTACGTCACGGGTGGCGGCGCCTGGGCCGACATCGATTACGCCGCGATCGGCGGGCATTCGGCGACGCAGTTCGGCTGGGTGATCGGCGGCGGCATCGAGCGAGCGCTCACGCAGAACGTGACGGCGCGCGTCGAGTACCTCTACTACGACTTCGGCAGCGAGAGCACGTCCGGTCCGCTCGTCCCCGGCTCGAACGTGAACCTCGACACCACGATGCATACGGTGCGCTTCGGCCTGAACTACAAGTTCTGAGGCGCCGCGCCGGATCCCCGAGAGCCTCGCTTCGGCTCGGCTTCGGGGATGACAGGCGAGGGCCTAGAGGCAGCCCGAGAAGGTCGTGCCGCACTTGACGTAGTTGATCTCGTGCCAGACGCAGCACGGCTGGTCCGACTTGCAGATCCAGGTCTTCTTCTCGCCTGAATATTTCAACGTCACCCGGCAGACCTTCTCGCCCTTGCCGGCCTTCACGGCGGGTGTCTTCTGCTGCGCCAGCGGTGCGGTCGGGGTGAAGGCGATGGCGGCGGCGGCGAGGGCGGCAAAGAGGAGAGCGGATTTCATGGCAGACTCCTGCTGCGGACAACACGACCTGCATCTTCGGCTGCACAGCGGGAGACGCATAGAGCGCTGAAACCACAACGCGCTTGAAACGCGTATCTGGCTCGGCGCTGCCTCCGACGATGCCGCGCAAAGCGGAGCGCTCCAGCCTCCTAGTTCTTGCTCTTGTCGACCAGCGCCCGCTCCTTGATCCAGGGCATCATGGCGCGCAGCTTGGCGCCGACCACCTCGATGTTGTGCTGGTCGTTGAGGCGGCGGGTGGCCTTGAAGCGCGGCAGGCCCGAGCGGTACTCCTGCATCCACATGGACGTGAACTTGCCGGTCTGGATGTCCTTCAGGATGCGCTTCATCTCGGCCTTGGTCTCGTCCGTGATGACGCGCGGGCCCGAGGCGTACTCGCCGAACTCCGCCGTGTTGGAGATCGAGTAGTTCATGTTGGCGATGCCGCCCTCGTAGATCGAGGTCGACGATCAGCTTCACCTCGTGCAGGCACTCGAAGTAGGCCATCTCCGGCGCGTAGCCCGCTTCCACCAGCGTCTCGTAGCCGGCGCGGATCAGCTCGACGAGGCCGCCGCACAGCACGGCCTGCTCGCCGAACAGGTCGGTCTCGCACTCCTCCTTGAAGGAGGTCTCGATGATGCCGGCCCGGCCGCCGCCGATCGCGGCGCCGTAGGACAGGAACAGGTCGTGGGCGTTGCCGCTCTTGTCCTGGTGGATCGCCAGCAGGCAGGGCACGCCGGCGCCGCGCAGGTACTCGGAGCGCACGGTGTGGCCGGGGCCCTTCGGGCGCGATCATGCCGACGTCGAGGTCGTCGCGCGGCTCGATCAGGTTGAAATGCACGTTGAGGCCGTGCGCGAACATCAGCGCCGCGCCGTTCTTCATGTTGGCGTGCAGGTGATCGCGGTAGATGTCGGCCTGCAGTTCGTCGGGGGTCAGCATCATGACGATGTCGGCCCACTTGGCGGCCTCGGCCACCTCCATGGTCTTGAGCTTCTCGCCCTCGGCCTTCTTGACGCCGGCGGAGCCCTTGCGCAGCGCCACGGCGACATCCTTCACGCCGGAATCGCGCAGGTTGAGGATGTGGGCGTGACCCTGGCTGCCGTAGCCGACGACGGCCACCTTCTTGCCCTTGATCATGTTGATGTCGGCATCACGGTCGTAATAAACGCGCATTGCGATGGCTTTCCTCTTCCAGATCTAGGGCTTGCTGCGTTTGCGGCGTAGACGCCTAGCGGGTCGGCTCGCGCCCGGCAAGGTCCAAACCGCTAGGAATGCCGCTCCGCGCGGCTCTTCTGCGAAGATTTGCTCCGCCGTCACGACGCGCGAGCATGCCGTTGCGCAATGAGCACAGTCAAGCTCGATGATTCTCCTATCTCGCAAACTCACAAGGCGCGCACGGACCGTTTCCGTACCGCGAATCGCAACCCAATTCGCTCTCACGCAACGCGTGAGTTAACTCATCCAGTGCGTTGATGGTGAAGCACCTTTATTCCGTCGAAGACGTACGCAGATAATCAGCGAGTTGCTCGATTGCCACGCAGCAATCCTCTCGCCGACGTCGTGCACATGACTCACATGCGTTGCGGGGTGCGAATTGATATTAATAATCGTTACGTCTGCGTTTCTGGTGCTGGGGTAAAACATGTTGCGTAGCGTATCCACGCCCGTGCGGGCGATCGCGTATTGTTTGTGCGTCGTCGGTGTGTCCGCGTTCGTCACGTCCGTTCCGTCCAGCGCTCAGGGTCTCGATCGCAAGGCCTTCTATGTCGGCCTGCATGGCGGCATCAACGTGCCGCGCGAGACCATCAGCGAGTTCGACTCGCCTGGACTGCCGGGCGGCGTCGGCACAATCACAACCGAAGCCGACAACGGTTATCGCGTGGGTGGCGCCGTGGGCTATATCTTCAACCGCTACCTACGTGGTGAGGTTGAGCTTTCCTACACGCGCAACAGCCTGGATACGCTGGATGCCGTTTCCTTCGCTTTCCCGGCCGGCACCGGACCGCTGCCTGCGAAGGGCAGTGCGACCACGCTGAGCGGCATGGTGAATGGCTACGCGAGCCTGCCCGTGGACCGGCTGCGCCCGTACATCGGGGCCGGCATCGGCTACACCCGCGTCGCCTCCCACGGCGCCGGCTTCGTTGGTGTTCCGCGGAGAGACGAACGATGCGGCGAGCGCCTTCAGCTGGCAACTGATGGCCGGCTTGGGTTACCAGCTCACGCCCAACCTGGAACTCGGCGGACGCTATCGGTTTCAGCATGTGAACGGGTATGACCTCTTCAACAGTGCGGGCGACGAGCAGCGGGTTCGCGAGAGCGAGGGCCATAGCTTCGAGCTGACCCTGACCTGGACTTTCTAGAACACGCCTAGCGGGCGCGCGCTGGATTGTGCGCTGCGCTAGTGCCACGCATCGTTCAAGATCGGCCACAGCGAGGCCACGAGCAGCAGGGCCATCGTGATGTTCACGACGCGGACAGCGCGTGGGCTGGTGAGCAGGCGCTTGAGCGCCGTGCCGAAGCCCGAGCCACGTCGCGCTCGACAGGATGCCGAGGCTGCCGAACAGGAAGGCGATCAGGAGCATGTTCAACGGGAACGCGGCGACCCCGGCGTAGGCCGACACCGCGCCGACGGCCATGACCCAGCCCTTCGGGTTGAGCCACTGGAAGGCGGCAGCCTCGAGAAAAGTGATCGGCCGGCCGCCGGTCTCGCCGCCGTCTTCGATCGGGCCGGCCGTCGCGATCTGCCAGGCGAGATACAGCAGATAGGCGGCACCGAGAAACTTGAGCACGGTATAGACCGCTGGATAGGCCGCGAACACGGCGCCGAGGCCCAGACCCACCGCGAACACCATCACCGCGAAACCGAGCGCGACGCCCCACAGGTGCGGCTGACCGCGGCGAAAACCGAAGTTGAGGCCGGTTGTCATCAGCATGGCGTTGTTGGGCCCCGGGGTGATCAGTGTCACCACCACGAAGACGAGAAGCGCCCAATGAAGATTCTCTGCAGGCACGATGCGTTCTCGTGTCACTCGTTAGTGGCTCACGTGAACAGCACGCGGAAATACAGCGCGGCGGATCAGGCCGCCAGGGAAACCGGGTTGCAGGAATGAGTGTGAGCTACGCGCTCTTCGCACCGCTCGCGGGCGCGTCGCTCTGGGCCACCGCCAGTATCATGTTGGCCAACTTGAGCCGCGCCGCCTCGCGCGCGAGCGGGGTGTCCTCCACCAACGGCTCGATGACTTTCCATGCCTCGTCGAACGCCTGGTAGATCTCCTTCAGCCGCTCAGGGCCGTAGGCAGCCCCGCTCAGAAGATTTCGCGCTTTCATCGAATGCCCTGCCCTGAAGGGCGCACCGCGGCCCTGGCTGACACCGCCCCGGCAAACAGCAAAGCTCACCTTGGTCCGGGTCAAGCGTTTTCTCTTAAAAAACAATGCTTTATTAATTGAACCGCTTGTATGCCAACAGCGTCCAGCGGCCATCAGCGGGCAATAGGTAATCAGAGGCACTAAACCCTCTTGTGGGTTTGTTAGTATCTCGCTATATAGCCGTACTGGATGTAAACCCCTCAATCGGAGTGAGGCAGATGGCTGGTTCCAGGGAGCGCGGAGAACGGTTGCAGATCATGTTGACCCCCGAAGAACTCGCGGGGCTGGAGGATTTTCGCTTCAAGAACCGCATGCCGAGCCGCGCGTCGGCGATCCGGGAAATTCTGCGACGCGGCCTTGGCGTCAACGGGATCGCAGGAGCGAAAGCCGGCTCCAAGTCGAGTGACTTCGGTGTTCTCGCCGGCGAGGTCGAGAGCCGCCGCGCCGGACCCGCGGCGCCAATTCCGCGTAGGCGAGCTACGGCTCGCCTTACACTCCGCTTGCAGATTACGGGCGCGTAACACGCGGGATCGTCACGATCCTTCCCCACTTCCGCCACCGCTCACGCTCAAGCGTTGATGGGCGGAGGCTATTTCCATGGAGTGGGGATCATTTTCATGTCAAATCGCACGTTGGGCGCGGTCGCTGCGGCGCTCGCCTGGCTGATTGCATCGCCGCAGATGCTGCGGGCCGACCAGGCCATCACGCTCGATGCCCGTCTCGCGCAGCCCGTCATGAAGGAAGGCATCGCGCAGAAGAACTATCTGCGGTCGGCGCTCACCGGCTGCAGGCCAGATCCCAACGACAACCGCACGCCCGTCAACGTGGCGTTCGTCATCGACCGCTCGGGCTCCATGCACGGGGACCGGCATCGCGCAGGCGCGCGAGCGCCGCGATCATGGCCATCAATCGCCTGAAGGCCGACGACATCGCGTCGGTGGTCGTGTTCGATCATCGCGTCGACGTTCTCGTCCCGGCGCAGCAAGTCACCAATCCAAGGCTCTTCACCGACCTCGTGCCGGCGGATCAACATCGGCGGCTCGACCGCCATCTACGACGGCGTGCTGCGCGGCAGCGACCAGGTTCTCAAGAACAAGAAGCCGCGCCGCCTCAACCGCGTGGTGCTGCTGTCGGACGGCCAGGCCAATGTCGGCCCCTCGCGCGTGGATGATTTCAACAAGCTCGGCGCGATGCTGCTGTCGCAGGGCGTGTCGGTCAGCACGATCGGTCTCGGCCTCGGCTACAACGAGGACCTGATGCTGGAACTCGCCCTCACCAGCGACGGCAACCATGCCTTCGCGCGCGATCCGTCCGACCTCATCAACATCTTCAACCGCGAGTTCAACGACGTGCTCGCCTCCTGCGCGCAGACGGTGTCGATCGACATCGACCTGAAGCCGGGCGTGCGGGCGGTCAAGGCCGTCTCGCGCGATCGGCAGATCGCCGGCGGCAAGGCCCAGTTCAAGATGAACCAGGTGTACGCTGCCACCGAGCACTACGTGCTGCTGGAAGTGGAGCTGGACCCGCAGCTCGCAATCGCGGGCGAGCAGGACCTCGGCGTCGTCAAGGTCGGCTACACCAAGCCCGGCGAAAGCAGCCGCCAGACGATCGATGCACGCATCATCGGCCGCTTCACCGCGTCGGATGACGAGATCAAGGCGGGCCTCGACACCAAGGTCGGCGAGGTCGTGCTGGAGCAGGTTGCGCGAGGACGAGCGCGCGAGGCCGTCGCCCTGCGCGACAAGGGCCAGTACGACCAGGCGCGTCAGCTTCTGCTCCAGAATGCCGCGGAGATCCAGGGCTATGCCGCAGCAGTGCCGACGACCTCGATGCAGCTCATCGATCTCGGCAAACAGTACGATGCAATGGGCGCGGCACCGTCCACCTCGGCGCCCAGCCTGTTCAATGCGCAGCGCAAGAGCCTGCGCGAACTCGACTCCAACCGTGCCGGCACGGGGCGGCGGTACTAATCGGGTAGGCGAGGTCAGGCCCTTGCAGGCCTGACCCTCCCGCTTACGCTACGGCTTGAACACGAAGCCCGGTGCAATCGCCACGTCCGCAGGAATAGGCTGCAGGTCTGAAAACAGATCCGGGTATGTCTTCATCACGTTGAGGATGAACTTGGGCTCGATGTGCTTGTTCACATCGAACACCGACTTGATCACGCCCAGCCGTTGCAGCGTGTCCTGTGCCTTCCATAGCGCACGATAGTTGTGAGCGGAAATGCGGCGGTCCACCTGCTGGATGTTGTACTGCATCGCAGTCTCCGCCACGTCGAGCTTCAAGCCCGGGAATCCAGCGCGTACCGATGGCGGCGGCCTGCTTGGGATTTTTGCGCATCCACTGGTCGGCCTCCGACACGGCCGCGAGGAATTTCTCGATCGTCGCGCCCGTTCTTCTCCACCCACGGCCGCAGCGCGATATTGAAGCCGAGGTAGGAGATGACATCGCCGCCGCGGATCACCTCGATCGCGCCCGGCACGTCCTTCATGCCGATCACCGGCACCGGGTCCCAGCACGCAAACGCGTCCACGCCCTTGGCAAGCAACGCCACGTTCATCTCCGGCGGCGGCGTGTTGACCAGCGTCACGTCGGTCGGCGCGAGGCCAGCCTTCTCGAGCAGGCCGAGAATGTAGAGATGGTTGATCGTGCCGAACGAGGTCGCGATCTTCTTGCCCTTGAGGCTTTTGAGGTCGCCCTTGACGATCCCAGAGTCGCCGTTGGCGATCAGGGCGAGCGTGGCATCGGAGCCAAGCTTGGTGGCGTTGCCGCTGAAGTTGCCGAAGAACACCAGATCCATGCCGCGCAGGATGGCGCCGATGGACGGCACGCCGGCCTGCACCATGTCGGTCTCGCCCGCCTGCAAAGCATTGAGCGCATCGACGCCGGTGGCGTAGGGGCGCGCGATGGTCACGTCGAGCCCGTATTTCTCGAAGAAGCCGCGCTCGACTGCAATCGGCAGCGCCAGCATGTCGACGGCGGCAACCATGCCGACCTTGAGTTTTATGGGATCCTTGGCCTGCGCCAGTGCCAGTGACGGCAGCAGCAGCAAGGCGCAGAGCAGCATCATAATTCGTCGCATTTCAGTCATCCTCCTGGTTGAAGCGGCTCGACGCGCGTAACCCAGTAAGGGCGGGCGACGGTCGTCAGGTCCGCTCGTTTCACTCCCCGAACTTCAACGGCGTTTTCTTGTGTCCCAGACACCCTGCCGTAGGTCTGGAACAGTTGAACGTGGAAACGCTCCGGCGGGAACGGCAGGGTAATCAGTACGTTGACCTTTTCCGGACCGCTTGCAAAGTCCGCGATCTTGTGCGGCGCGGCGATGGTCAGCCAAAGCTGCCAGGCAAGGTAGCAGCCCGCCACCGCCAGCAGGATATGCGTCTTTCGCGATCTGAGGGCATCGCCCAGCATGGTTCAGGCCGACCGCACGAGTTGAAGAACGCGCCCCGTCAGTTCCTTGAACCGTGCATCCTCGTTCAGCTCGTCCCACGACTCGCGGCCGCGGCAAGTCCACGGCAATCTCTTCCAGCACGCGTCCCTTGGACAGCGCCACCACCCGGTTGGCCAGAAACACGGCTTCTCCAACATCATGGGTGATGAAGATGACGGTAGGGCGCTTCTCCTGCCAGATGCGGGTCAGTTCCTCCTGCAGCGTCATGCGCGTCTGCGCGTCGACGCTCGCGAACGGCTCGTCCATCAGCAGCACGTCCGGCTCGTTCGCCAGCGCGCGCACCACGCCGACACGCTGCTGCATGCCGCCCGACAGCTCGTTGGGATAGCGCCCTGCCGCCTCGGTCAGCTTGGCAAGCGCCAGATATTCATGCGCGATCTTCTCGCGCTCGGCCTTGCCGACGCCGCGCATCTTTGGGCCGAAGGCGACGTTCTCCAGCACGGTCCGCCAGGGAAACAGCGCGAACGACTGGAACACCACGCCGCGGTCGGGCCCCGGACCCTTCACCGGCCGGCCGTCGACGCAGGATCTCGCCGCCCGTGATGCGGAATGAAGCCCGCGATCATGTTGAGGATGGTGGTCTTGCCGCAGCCCGACGGCCCCACGATGGAGACGAACTCGCCCTGCTGCACGTCCAGCGATACGTCGTGCACGGCCGTGACGTTGGTGCCGGCATAGAGGTCGAAGTAGGTCTTCGACAGATTGCGGATGATCAGATTTTTCACCGCGTCACCAGCCCCCAGCGCTGTCCGGTGGCCCGCTCGATCGGCGCCAGGATCCAGCTGTCCACGATGTACCAGAGAATACCGAGGATGATCATGCCGAGCAGGATCTCGACGACCGAGCCGGCGCGGCGCGCATCGAACATGAGAAAGCCGATGCCGCTGGTGCCGACGATGATCTCGGTTGCGATCAGCGCGCGCCAGCCGTAGCCAAGCCCATTGCGCAGGCCGGTCACGATGTTGGGGAGCGCGCCCGGCAACACCACTTCCCAAAGCATGCGCGCGCGCGAGGCACCGAGGCTCAGGGCGGCGCGATGCATGGTGATGGGGATCGAGCGCACGCCCAGCACCGTGTTCAGGACGACCGGGAAGATCACCGTGTAGACGATGACGACCGTCATGGTGGTGAGGCCGTAGCCGAACCAGATCACCAGGATCGGCAGCCAGGCGATGTCGCCGATGGCCTGGAAGAACAGCAGCAGCGGCCACAGCGCAGTGTGCGCCCGCGGGCTGAGGCCCACCAGTATACCGAGCGGAATGCCGAGCGCGATGCCCCAGAACGCACCGACGGCGAGGCGCACCATGCTGTCCTGCAGGTACTCCGGCAGGATGCCCGTATAGACCAGCGAGCCGAACGAGCGCACGACCTCCACCGGTCCCGGCAGGAACACGCGTGGAAATATCTGCAGCTCGGTGACGATCCACCAGGCCGCGATCACGGGAATGAACGGCACGATGGAACCGATCGACGGCCAGCGCGCCGTCAGGCGCACGTAGTGGCTCCATATCTTGAGAAGAAATGGTCTCATGCGCGCTGCACCATGCCCCAGCGCTCGATGGTGGCGCGCTCGATCGGTGCCAGCAGCAGCCGGTCGAGCAGCAGCCACAGCACGCCGATCACGATCATGCCGAGCACGATCACTTCGGTCTTGTAGAAGTCGCGCGCCACAAACAGCATGTAACCGAGGCCGACGTTGGTGGCGATCATCTCGGCTGCGATCAGCCCGCGCCAGGCAAAGCCCAAGCCCGGTGCGTATGCCAGTGACGATGTTGGGAAGCGCGCCCGGCAGCAGCACCTCGGTCAACATCGCCCATCGCCCCGCACCGAGCGATGCGGCCGCATTGCGCACGTGCAGGGGAATGGTCGAGACGCCGAGCAGCGTGTTGTACGTCACGATGAAGAACACGGCATTGAAGATCACGAAGGTGATGGCGCCGAAGCCGTAGCCGAACCACAGCGTCGCAATGGGGATCCACGCGATGCCAGCCAGCACCGAGAAAAACCTGAACAGCGGTGTCAGGAAGCTGGAGACAACCGGACTGACGCCCATGGCGACGCCCAGGGGAATGGCGACCAATAGCGCGAGCACCGTGCCGACGGCGACGCGCAGCAGGCTCGCACCGATGTGCTGAATAAGGGTGCCGTCCTGTATTCCCTCGATCCCAGCCTGGACCACAGAGGTGAGCTGAGGAAACAACCGAGGGTTGACGTCGAAGTACGGGACCAGAACCGCCCAGAGGACGAGTAGGACTGCAAAGGGAGCGCAGAACCAAAGCGCCGAAGAGAGCCAGTGCCGCATCACGTTTGCCTCAGATCGCGGGGGCCGCTTAGCCGACCATCCCGGTGACCGGCGCCGACATTTTGATTAGACAATTTGGACTGGGTGTAGCCAAGGACCTGCTCCATGGCGTTGCGGGCTTTTTTGGCGTCCCCTTCTTCGATGGCGCGAGCGGTGGCGGCATGGTTGGGAAGGTTGTCATCGAACCAGCCATCGACGCTGTCGACGGCGACCAAAAACACCGCGCTCAGAATTGTGTCGATCGCGCCGCGAAAGCCCTGCAACACCGGATTGTGCGTGGCGTCCAGAATAGCGAGGTGAAACGCCTTGTCCGCGGCGGTTGCGGTGGCCTGATTGTCCGAGGTTTCCATCGCTCCCAGGGCTGCATTGATCCGCTGCCGGTCCTTCTTGGTGGCGCGGGTCGCAGCGAGCGCGGCAGCGGCTGGCTCAATGATCGAGCGGACTTCCTGGACGGCCAGCAGCAACTCGCGGTCGGGTTTGTCCTGGCCGACCAGCCAGTTCAACACGTCGCGATCGAGCAGGCTCCAATCGCGCCGCGGCAACACACGGGTGCCGTGGCGCGGCTGGACGCTGACTAGCCCTTTTCCCGACAGCGTTTTGATCGCCTCACGAACCACGCCGCGGCCGACGCCGAGGCGAATTTCGAGGTCGTATTCGGGTGGCAGTACCGCGCCGGCCGGGATGATCTCCTTGAGCGATCTCGCGGCCGAGTGTCGTCAGCACCGCGTGAATGCGGCCCGGCTTCGAACGCTTTTCAGCGGATTTGGCGCGCTTGGTACGCAAGATCTGTTCGCTCCCGACCGCCGGCTCTTCGGCCGGCTGGCAGCGTTCAAGCCATACACCGATCCGGTTGCCGGCGCAATCATCCGATGTTAAACATCCGATGAATAGAACTATGCTGCGATGTGTTCGCGATAGCCTAGGGCTTGAATGTTCCCTTTTTTGCAAAACGCATTGGCCCAGGCTGACACGTCATGTCGCGCGGCCAATGTCCGAGTTGGGTCTTGGCTGCGTGAAAACGCCGGCTTTCTAGGACACGGTAGAAAGATGTTCTCACTAGCCGACCGTTCTGGCCCCTCGCGCGAGGCTCGCTTCGAGGGGGCGTTGGTCGAGAGCAGCAGAAGAACCCGCAAACACCGCACTTCAGTGTGTGGCTCGTGCCTCGACCTATCCTACTACGTTGCGCGACCTGCTGGCGAATTGGAATGAGATTCTAGCGATTTTTGCTCCGTACACGTTTTTACGCAGCCAGGGTCAGGATCTGCCTCTCGCGGGACGCGGTGGTGCGTCTGAACCACGTCAGGAAGCAGACATCGGCTCTAACACCCAATCCGTAGCTTCGAAGGCGATCCCACGAACCCGAACACAGACCTGTTGGCTTTCGCCCGCTCACACATCCTGAGTGAGCTAAAAACATAGTGAATTCACATGATTAACAAGAAAAAAACCGACGGCGGCGCGATTTGGCCGTGTAGCAAAGCGCCCATCGGCGTCCTCCCTGCCATCACATTTCTTGTGGCGAGACGTCCTACCGCGCTGCCAAACGCAAAAAGAGCGCCGGCTGTTACCGTGCGCTCCCTGCTCAATGTCATCTCAACGTCTGATCAGTACAGCCGCTGACCGCTCGTCCACTTGATCAAGCGGTCGATGAGAACCATCGTGCCGCAACCGACGACTCGGCGATCGCCGATCGGCTGAAAGGGGGCCGTATAGAGACCGCCGGCCACGGCTTCGATCTCGTTCAGGCTCAGGCTGCGAACTGCGTTGGCTTCGGTCTTCTGGCTGGTGGCGAACATGACAGTCTCCCGTTGGTTTGAACACTTTCGGATCAGCGTTGTCGCTTCCGATGCGTTCAATCTACGGGAGGCCGTTTCAGCTCCTTGTGATCCTCGTCACAGGCTGCAGAATATCTCGCCAAGCCCCCGGGTCGGCTGACCGGAAGCCTCAGAAGCCCTCCAGCACGATCTTGCCCTTGGCCGTGCCGCTCTCGATGAGGGCGTGCGCGCGGCGGAGGTTGGCCGCATTGATCCGGCCGTAGGTCTCGCCGAGCGTCGTCTTGATCTTGCCGGCGTCGACGAGCCGCGCCACCTCGGTCAGCAGCTTGTTCTGCTCCAGCCACGTCGGCGGTCTCGAACATCGAGCGGGTGAACATGAACTCCCAATGCACCGAGACGCTCTTGCGCTTGATCTTGCGGCATGTCGAACGCATCCGGATCGTCGATCAGGCCGAAGCGGCCCTGCGGCGCGATCAGCTCCACGATCTGGTCGCAGATGCCGTGCCGGTCTGGGTGGTGGAGAACACGAAGGCCGGCGCGCCGATGCCGAGCTTCGCCACCTCCGCCGCGAGCGGCTTGGCGTGGTCGACCACGTGGTGCGCGCCGAGCTGCTTCACCCAGGCGATCGTCTCGGGCCGCGATGCGGTGGCGATCACCGTGAGGTCGGTCAGCAACGCGCGCGAGTTGTATGGCGATCGAGCCGACGCCGCCCGCGCCGCCGATGACAGGATGGCATTCTTCGGCCCCGGCACCGGCTTGCTTCACGTCGAGCCGGTCGAACAGCATCTCCCAGGCGGTGATCGCGGTGAGCGGCAGCGCGGCGGCTTCGGCGATTCGACAGCGACTTGGGCTTTGGGCCGACGATGCGCTCGTCGACGAGGTGGAACTCCTGCGTTGGTGCCCTGCCGGTTGAGCGTGCCGGCGTAGTAGACGTGCATCGCCGGCCTGAAGAGCTCGGCGTCGGGTCCGGCGGCCTCGACCACGCCGACGGCGTCCCAGCCCAGCACGCGCCATTCGCCCGGCCGGCGGCTCGGCGCGCATGCGCATCTTGGTGTCGACCGGGTTGACCGAGACCGCCTGCACCTTCACCAGCAGGTCGCGGCCCGTCGGGCTCGGGCTTCGGCAGCTCGATATCGACGAGCGACTTCGGCATCGCTGATCGGCAGCGACTTCTGGTATCCGACGGCCTTCATGCTCATACTCCCGGAAGCGAAAAGGCCGCCCGGCAGCGCCAGACGGCCTTCTATTGAAGATAGGCGCCGCGCGGGCGGCCGTCACGCCGCCTTGGCGAAGTCCAGCTTGAAGCCGTGCGCGTCGGCGAGCGTGCGGACGACCTTCTCGGCTTCCGCAGCGGGCAGAGTCGGTGAAGGGCGGACGCGTCTTCGCCCAGCCCGGATCGCCGCGATAGTGCGCGATGATGGCCTTCAGCACCGGGATCATCGGATAGGCCTGCACGGCCTTGCGCAACGCCGTGATGTCGGCCTGCAGCTTGTCGGCGTTCGGACCCTGCCAGTTGTCGTAGACTTCGCGGATGCGCTTCGGGCTGACGTTGCAGGTCGCCGAGATGCAGCCGGCGCCACCCTTGCGCAGGCCGTCGAGCAGGAAGATCTCGGAGCCCGGGAACACCTCGAAGTCGGGATACGCGTCGAGGATCGCGGTGGTGTTGCACCAGTCGCCGGAGGAGTCCTTCAGGCCGACGACGATGTTGGGGAATTCCTTCACCAGCCGGCCGATCAGCGGCAGCGGGAAGCCGACCTGGGCGACCGGCGGGATGTGGTAGAGGTAGACCCGCAGCTTGTCGTCGCCCACGTCTTCGATCACGTCGGCGAAGTAGCGGAACAGGCCCTCCTCGCTCGGACCCTTGTAGTAGAACGGCGGCAGCATCAGCACGCCGCCGCAGCCGAGGTCGACCGCGTGGCGCGTGAGCACGATGGTGTCGGCGAGCGAGCAGGTGCCGGTGCCGGGCATCAGCTTCGCGGGTTCGATGCCGCCGTCGACCAGTTCCTCGAGCAGCTCCATGCGCTCGTCGAGGCCGAGCGAGTTGGCCTCGCTGGTGGTGCCGAACGGCGCGAGGCCGGTGCAGCCCTCCTCCATCAGCCAGTGCGCATGATCGACGAAGCGTTCGGCGTCGGGATTGCCGTCCTCGCCGAACGGCGTGAGAACCGGCGCGATGACGCCGGAGAAGTTGCCTTTCTTCTGCATGGGTGACCCTCTCTTTGCGTGCGTGAGCGTGTTCTATTGCCGGCATCGGAATGCCCGGCTGCTTCACCGGCACATGGTAGCCCTTCTGGACCGCGGGGCGCGCGGCGATCGCCTTGTACCAGCGCAGCACGTTCGGGTACTGCTTGAGATCGACGGTCTGCCACTCGAAGCGCGAGACCCAGGGCCAGATCGCCATGTCGGCGATGGTGTAGGCGCCGGCGACGTATTCAGCTTCGGCGAGACGGCGGTCGAGGACGCCGTAGAGGCGGTGGGCCTCCTTCAGGTAGCGCTCCTCGGCGTAGGGCGCCTTGCCCTGGTTGTATTTCACGAAGTGATGGACCTGGCCGAACATCGGCCCAACCCCGCCCATCTGCCACATCAGCCATTCCATCGTCCGCCAGCTTGGTGTCCTCGTCCTGCGGCCAGAACTTTCCGGTCTTTTCCGCGAGGTACATCAGGATCGCGCCGGACTCGAACACCGAGCGGCCGTTGTCGCGGTCGACGATGGCGGGGATGCGGTTGTTGGGGCTGATCTTGAGGAACTCGGGCTTGAACTGGTCGCCCTTGGAGATGTCGATCGCGTGGGGCGTGTAGGGCAGCCCGCACTCCTCCAGCATGATGGAGACCTTGCGGCCGTTGGGCGTCGACCACGTGTAGAGATCGATCATCTCGGTTCCCGTGAAGATTTTTCGGAAGGGCGAGCGGCGAAGCTAAACGAATGCCGGGACGGGAGCAATCGCGCCACGCGCAGCGCCATCTTCACATGACGTCTTAACTGCTGACACAGTTTGGCCCCAATGCGACAGAACGGTGAACCTTGGCTGGGGCAAGGCCCGACGGGATCTTTCCCGTCGCGCAGCCGCCGCTTCGGGTGCTTGGGCGTCGAATGAAGCCACGAGCTCCCTAGGGAGCGGCGGACCTGACCGGAAGGCCTTGCCCCAGCCAAAATCTCTCACCTTGCTTCGCGTTTCGCGCACGTCCTCGTCGGCGTTCGCTATCATCTGGCGCGAAGGCGGCGTGGCGTCCGCGGAGGAGCAAGCCCATGATCCTGGAACTGGTCACCTTCAAGAACCCGCCGGGTCTGGCGCGCGACAAGGAGCTCGAAGGCGCGCGTTCCGTCGTGGCGAAATGGCGCGCCAATCCCGATCTGCTGCGCAAGCACTTCATGCGCAGCGAGGACGGCGCTACGGGCGGTGCTGTCTACCTGTGGAAGTCGCGCGAGGCTGCGGAAGCGGCGCATGGGCCGGACTGGCGCGCGTCCGTGAAGGCGCGCACGGGCTCGGACCCGACATGCCAGTACTTCGACCTGCTCATCCTGCTCGATAACGAGCAGGGCCGCGTCGTGGAGTTCCCGGAGCCGGGCTGGGGCGTTTCGCCTTCAGCCTAACCGCAAGCCCAACCGCATCCTGAACTCGTCGAAGGACGGGCTACGCGCAATAACCCGTGGTTCGACAGGCTCACCACTAGGGGAAGCGGTTCGTCGGCTATTTGGACTGCGGGACCTTGGAGGGTTCCGGCGCGCCGGGTGTCAGGTTGATCTGCGGCAGCCCTGAAGGCGCGGGCGGAGGCGCACTGGCGGGCGGGGGCTGGCCGGGCCGTCCTGGAGCCGTCGGCGCATCCAGGATCGATCGCTGGGCGGTCGGCTGGCTTGCCATGATCGAGAGCACGAGGCTGGTCGCGAAGAACCCGGCCGCGAGGCCGGCCGTCACGCGGGTCAGGAAATTGGCCGCCCCGCGTCCGCTCATGAAGCCACCGCCGCCGCCGCCGATGCCGAGCGCGCCGCCTTCCGACCGCTGCAGCAGCACGACGCCGATCAGGGAGAGCGCCAGCATGATGTGGATGATGAGAATGACGGTCGCCATGCTCGGCCTTTTTGGTCGGGTGCCGCAACACTTGGGAATGCGGCGGCTTCTACACCAGGGCTTTGTTTCGCGCCACAGCTTCTACTGCGATCATTTCGCCGGGGGCGCCGCCTTGCCCGCGAAGGGATTGGAGTTCGGGTCGGGCGCTGCAGGCGGCTTGTAGGCATCGTCGGTCTTCGGCTTGGCCTTGGGTGCGGGGCCTTTGGCCTGGGGCGCCGGAGCCTTATCGGTCTTTGCCTTCTTCTCCGGCCCCTTGTCCTTGTCGGCTGGTGTCTTCTTTGCCGGCTGACCCTTGCTTGCCGACGGGGTCTTGGCGTCAGGGGCCTTGCCGGGCGGCGATGTCGCGGCCTTTTTTGTGGTATCCGGCTTGGCCTTCGCGGGAGGTACAGTCTCCTTGCCGGCTTGCTCCGGCGTTTCCTTGCCCTCTTCACCCGGCTCGCGCGGCGTCCCCGCGGGTTCAGGATCGGGCGCATCAGCCGGCAGGTTCACGAGACCGCCGCCGGTGCACCGGAACAGCAGCAGCGCGTCCACGTCGATGAGGCGACGGACCTGATTGAGGGTATCGGCGGGAAGCTTCGCCGCCTTGGCCGACTCCGGCCCCTTGGCCATGTTGGTGCGCGCGCCGGCAAACTCCAGCTGAAGCCGCTCCGCATCGAGTTTGCTGCAGGTATCGGCATCCAAAGGCGCGGCACGCAAATCCTGCAGCGCGAGCAGGAGGGCCACTGCCGAACACAGGAGAATACGGCTGCTGGTCATGCGATCATGTCGGTGTGCGGCGGGGAGGAGAGTGTTCAGCGCCTATCGCGCGGCACTAAGCCTTTTTTCGGGCGATCGGGTCAAGCACCGCACGCCGCGACGATGGCAAGAAAATCGCTGGCCTTGAGACTCGCGCCGCCGACCAAAGCCCCGTTCACGTCCGGGACCGCCAACAGCGCACGCGCGTTGTCGGGCTTCACCGAACCGCCATAGAGGATGCGCATGGCTCTTCCGTTATCGCCGAAGCGCGTGACCAATGCCGTGCGCAGGTGCGCGTGCACCTCGGCCACGTCCTGCGTCGAGGCCGTGAGCCCCGTGCCGATGGCCCAGACCGGCTCATAGGCGACGACGGTGTCGGCGGCGGTCGCGGAGTCGGGCACGGACGCGGCAAGCTGGCGCCCGACGACCTGCAGTGTCAGACCGGCGCGGCGCTCGCCTGCGGTCTCGCCAATGCACACGATGGCCATCAAGCCCGCGCGATGGGCGGCCATCGCCTTGCGCCTTACTTCCGCCGACGTCTCGCCGTGATCGCTCCGGCGCTCCGAATGGCCGACGATCACCGCCGCGGCGCCTGCGTCCTTCAGCATCTCGGCCGACAGGTCGCCGGTATGCGCACCGCTTGCCGCGACGTGGCAGTCCTGGCCACCGATCAGGAGGCGTGAGCCGGACGCCTTGGCGGCCATCGCCGATATGAGCGTTGCCGGCGGACAGATCATCACGTCGGCGTCGCCCGGCTGGGACAAGGCCTCCGACACGCGCCGCGCCTCGTCCAGCGAGGCGGCGACACCGTTCATTTTCCAGTTCCCCGCAATGAGCGGCCGCACACCTTTCCGATCGGTCATGCTTCGAGCGATTCCTCCGCCAGCGTGGCTTCCGGGCGGACCCGCCAGCGTCTCCGCGCGGGCCGCAACCGAACACATAATACGCCGCGCCACAATTCAGCGCGAAAAATCTGGACATCGGCCACGCCCCCGGTAAGACGGGCGGAAATTGCCGGTGCGCCTCCTGCCCGGCAGCAAACTGGAATATCGCCCATGCTCAATCAAATGCGCCGCGGCGTGACGAACATGTTCACCAAGCTGCTCCTTGGCCTGCTGGTGATTGCGTTCGCGGTCTGGGGCATCGGCGACATTGCCTTCCGGTCCAACCAAGCGGGCGGGCCGATCGCCACGGTCGGCAAGACGCAGCTGACGGCGGAAGAATTCCGCCAGGCCTACGACGACGAGGCGCAGTCGGTGGCGCGCCGTCTCGGCCGCAAACTCACGCCTGAACAGGCGAAGCTGCTCGGCGTCCACACACGGGCGCTCGCGCGGCTCATCGGTTTTGCTGCCCTCGATCTCGGCGCCCGCGACCTGCACGTCACAGTGAACGAGAACATCATCGGCGGCGTCATAAAGGGCGACCCCGCATTTCATGGACTGACCGGGCAGTTCGACCGGCAGAAGTTCCGGGCGCAGCTCAGCAAGCTCGGCTACCGCAGCGAGGCCCAGTACATCCAGGACCGCAAGCGCGACATCGTACGCGAGCAGCTGACCGAAACGGTGGGTGTCGGTCTGGTCCCGTCGGCACCCGTGATCGAGGTCGTTCACCGTTTCAAGGAAGAGAAGCGCACGGTCGAATACTTCACGCCGGATTTCGAGAAGCTCGTCAAGGTGCCCGAGCCTGATGATGCGAGCCTCACGAGCTTCTACGAGCAGAACAAGCGCCAGTACGTGGCACTGGAAACGCGCAAGGCCAACGTGCTGCTGATGCGGCGCGAGGAGGCCATAGCGCGCGTGACGGTGACGGATGAGGAGCTGAAGGCCGCCTACGAAGCGGCCAAGGAAGGCTACAACGTGCCCGAGAAGCGGCGCGTGTCGCAGATGAGCTTCGGCGACATGGCGGCTGCGGAGAAGGCCTATGCCGAGCTGTCGAAGGCGAAGAACTTCGACGAGACGGCAACGAAGCTCGGCTTCCCGCCCAAGGAGATCGACCTCGGATTCCTGACGCGACCCGAAATGATCGATCCGAAGATCGCGGAGGCAACCTTCGGTCTCAAGAAGAACGAGCTGTCGAAGCCCGTACAGGGCCAGTTCTCGATCGCGCTGCTGCGCGTCACCGACATCGAGGGCGGCAAGCAGAAGACCTTCGATGAGGTGAAGGGCGAACTGAAGGAGCGCGTTGCGAGCGACCGGATCGGCCAGGTGCTGGCGACGCTGCATGACGAGGCGGAAGCGGAGCGTGCCAAGGGGC
This sequence comes from uncultured Alphaproteobacteria bacterium, assembly GCA_963782855.1. GTDB lineage: Bacteria > Pseudomonadota > Alphaproteobacteria > Rhizobiales > Hyphomicrobiaceae > AWTP1-13. The sequence continues at coordinate 69,915 of CAWALW010000008.1, forward strand.
GCCCACTCAAAGAGATCGCCGAGCAATTGAAGCTGGCGTTCCGCGAGGTGCCGGAGATCACCCGAACGGGGCGTACGAGCGAGGACAAGCCGGCAATCGACCATGCCGACGCGGGACGCATCGCCGAGGCGATCTTCGAATCCACGCCCGGCGTGGAAACGGAGGCGCTGGACCTGGCCGACGGCGGCTACGCGTGGTTCGAGCTGGTTTCGGTGACGCCCGAGCGCCAGCGCACGTTCGAGGAAGCCAAGGCCGACGTGAAGAAGAGCTATCTCGAGAGCGAGAAGCGCAAGGCGATCGAGGCCTCGGCGGCCGCGCAGGTCGAGCGCGTCAAGGGCGGCGAGAGCATGGCGGCTGTCGCCAAGGCGCTGGGCGCCAAGCTGGAACGGGCGGAGGGGCTGAAACGCGGACCAACGCCGCCGGGATTCACGCCGATCGCCTTCGGGGAGATTTTTGCGCTGCAGAAGGGCGGCGTTTCCTCGTCGGCCTCAGCGGATGGGAAGTCGCGCACGATCTACCGCGTCGCCGAGGTCACGCCGGCGGGCCCGCCCACGAAGGAGCAGATAACCGCGCTGGGGGCCGACCTGACGAAGCAGCTCAGGATCGACGCTCTCGAGCAATATGTCGCCGGACTGCGGACGCACTACGGTTTCACCGTGAACGAGAAGGCGCTTGCGCAAGCGATGGGTCCGCAGTCGACGGCGCCGGTGGAACCCACGGAAGTTGACGAGTGACGCCACGAGCCGGCACGGGCCATGACCAAACTCGACATCGGCGCCGGCGGACTGCTGTTGGAGCCCGACCTGGCGCGCTTCGCGCAGCGTTACAGCGCCGGCGCCTCCCAGGTCGTGTGGACGCGCCTGGTCGCTGATCTCGAGACGCCTGTTTCGGCGATGCTCAAGCTGAGCGACGGCGAGCCGATGAGCTGCCTGCTCGAGTTGGTGCAGGGCGGAACCGTTCGCGGGCGCTATTCGATCATCGGTCTCCGGCCGGACACGGTGTGGCGGGCGTTCGGGAGCAAGGCCGAGATCAACCGCGAGGCGCTGCGAGCGCCGGACGCATTCGCGCCCGATGAACTCGAGACGCTGCCGTCGTTGCGCGCCTTCCTGGCGCAATCGCGCATCGAGCTGCCCGAGGAGCTGCCGCCGATTGCAGCCGGCGTCATCGGCTACATGGGCTACGACACGATCCGGCTGATGGAGCATCTGCCGAATGTGCCGGCCGACGCGCTCGGCGTTCCCGACGGTCTGTTCGTGCGGCCGACCATCATGGTCGTGTTCGATGCGGTGAAGGACGAGATCATCGTCGTCACGCCCGGTCCGGCCGGCGGCCGGGGTGGACGCGCGCGCCGCCTACGCGCAGGCCAACGACCGGCTGCGCAGCGTGGTGACGGCGCTGGACGCGCCGCTGCCGCACGCGACCGCCATGTCGAGTTCCGTGCTGGCGCTGCCGGAGCGCCGTGTCGAACACGCCGACAAGAGACTTCGTGCGCATGGTGGAGCGGGCGAAGGAGTACATCGCCGCCGGCGACATCTTCCAGGTGGTGCTGGCCCAGCGCTATGCGGTTCCCTTCAGCCTGCCGCCCTTTGCGTTGTACAGGGCGCTGCGCAGGACCAATCCGTCGCCGTTCCTGTTCCATCTCGATTTCGGGGCGTTTTCCCTTGTGGGCTCCTCGCCGGAGATCCTGGTGCGGGTGCGCAACGGCGAGGTGACGATCCGGCCGCTTGCCGGGACGCGGCCGCGCGGTGCCACTCCGGAAGCCGACAGGGCGCTGGAGGCCGAGCTGCTGTCAGACCCCAAGGAGCGGGCCGAGCACCTGATGCTGCTCGACCTCGGCCGCAACGATGTCGGCCGCGTCGCCAAGATCGGCACGGTGCGGGTGACCGACAGTTTCGCCGTCGAGCGCTACAGCCACGTGATGCATATCGTCAGCAACGTCGTCGGCCAGCTCGACAAGAAGCACGATACGGTCGATGCGCTGATGGCCGGCTTTCCCGCCGGCACGCTCTCGGGTGCGCCCAAGGTGCGCGCGATGGAGATCATCGACGAGCTGGAGAAGGAGAAGCGGGGGCCCTACGGCGGGTGCGTCGGCTACTTCTCCGCCGACGGCGAGATGGACAGCTGCATCGTGCTGCGCACGGCGCTGGTGAAGGACGGGGTGATGTACGTGCAGGCGGGCGCGGGCGTCGTCGCCGACAGCGATCCCAAGGCCGAGCAGGCCGAATGCGGCTACAAAGCCAAGGCGCTGTTCAAGGCCGCCGAGGAAGCCGTGCGCTTCGCGCAGCATGCGCGGCGCGGCAATCGGTGAGCGCAGTCGATGCTCACGCTGTCCCTCCTGCGCCATGCCAAGTCGAGCTGGGCGGAGCCGTCGCAGGATGATTTCGACCGGCCCCTCAACGAGCGCGGGATGGAAGCCGCACCGGCGATGGGCAAGTTCATGGCCGCGCAGAAGCTCGCGCCGGACCTGATCCTGTGCTCGACCGCCGTGCGGGCGCGGGAGACGCTGGAGCTGGTGCGCCCGCATCTGCCGCGGGCGACCAAGGTGGAATACGAGGACGGGCTCTACCTGGCGGCGGCCTCGGTAATGCTGAAGCGCGTTCGAGCGGTGGCGGGCGACGTCGGCCACCTGATGCTGGTCGGGCATGACCCCGGCATGCACGGGCTTGCCACCAGGCTCGCCGGGTCGGGCGATCCGGAGCTGCTGGGTGTCCTTGCGGCCAAGTTTCCGACCGCGGGGCTTGCGGTCATTGTACTTCGATACGAAGGGCTGGAAGGCCATCAAGCCGGGCGAAGGGCGCCTCAAGGTCTTCATGTCGCCCAAGCGACTGCCTTGACCTGCGCCATGGGGCTCTCCTAAACCCGTACGATGCTGGTCCTCATCGATAACTACGACAGCTTCACCTACAATCTCGTCCACTACCTGGGCGAGCTGGGCGCGGCCTGCCGCGTGTTCCGCAACGACAAGATCACGGTGGCGGAAGTTTTGAAGATGAAGCCCAAGGGCATCGTGCTGTCGCCCGGCCCCTGCACCCCCAACGAAGCCGGCATCTGCCTCGATCTCATCGCCAAGGCCGGCCCGAAGATTCCGCTGCTCGGTGTCTGCCTCGGCCATCAGGCGATCGGGCAGGCCTACGGCGGCAAAGTGGTGCGCGCGCCGGTGCTCATGCACGGCAAGCTGTCGAAGATCACGCACACGGGCAAGGGCGTGTTCAAGTCGCTGCCCAAGTCGTTCGAGGTCACGCGCTACCACTCGCTGATCGTCGACCGGAAGACGCTGCCCGACAGCCTGGTGGCGACGGCCAAGACCTCGGACGGCATCATCATGGGGCTGCAGCACAAGATCGCACCCGGTGCATGGCGTGCAGTTCCATCCGGAGAGCATCGCCTCCGAGCACGGGCACGCGCTGCTCGCCAATTTCCTGGAACTGGCGGGAATCGCCGCCGCGCCGCCGCAACGTCAAACCGGCGCGCCACGCCGCCTGAGAGCCGAGCCATGGACGCCCAACCCTCGCAGGAACTGCGCCACCTCATCCAGAAGGTGTCGGGCGGCAATTCGCTGACGGAGACCGAAATCCGCACCGCCCTCGACCTGATGACCGAGGGCGCGGCGACGCCCGCGCAGATGGGCGCGTTCCTGATGGCGCTCAGGGTGCGCGGGGAGACGGTGGAGGAGATCACCGGCGCCGCGCAGATGATGCGCGCGCGCATGAAGAGCGTGTCCGTTCCCGATGGTGCCGTCGACATCGTCGGCACGGGCGGCGATGGGACGGGGACGTTCAACGTGTCGACCTGCGCCGCGCTCGTTGCCGCCGGCGCGGGGGCCAAGATCGCCAAGCACGGCAACCGTTCGGTCTCGTCGCTCTCCGGGGCCTCGGACGTGCTGGCCGCGCTCGGCGTCAAGCTCGACGTGCCGTTCGAGACCATCACGCGCTGCGTGAACGAGGCCGGCGTCGGTTTCATGTGGGCGCCGCAGCACCACCCGGCCATGAAGCACTGGGCACCGATCCGCGGCGAGCTCGGCATCCGCACGATCTTCAACCTGCTCGGCCCGATCTCGAACCCGGCACGCGTCAGGCGCCAGATCGTCGGCGTGTTCTCCTGGCAGTGGGTGGAGCCGATCGCGCACGTGCTCAACAAGCTCGGCTGCGATCATGTGTGGGTCGTGCACGGCCACGACGGACTGGACGAGCTGACGACGACGGGAGCCACCGACGTTGCCGAAGTGAAGGACGGCAAGGTGACGGTGTTCGAGGTGACACCCGCGGACGCCGGCCTGCAGCCCGCAAAGCTGTCCGACCTGAAGGGCGGCGATGCCAAGTTCAACGCGGCCGCCATCCGCGATGTGCTCGCGGGCGCCAAGACGCCGCTGAGGGACATCGCGGTGCTCAATGCTGCAGCTGCGCTCATCGTTGCAGGCCTCGCCGCCAACCTCACGGACGGCGCCGCCATGGCTGCGCACGCGATCGAGTCCGGCGCCGCCAAGCTGGCCCTGGAGCGGCTGGTGGCGATCTCCGGCGGGTCATCCTGAGGGCATACAGCCCATCACCGCGAGCGAATGGCGGCAACAGTCGCCCTAATGCGTTGACAGGGTGCGGCCGCGCAGGATCAAATGCAGGCGGCAATGAAGGCGGCGCGCGGGTGGAACCATCCGGGCGCCCAAAGCTATTAGACCACGCCCATCAAAGGGCAGGCCAAGGAGGAAGACGTGAAGAGGAGACTAGGCCTTATTCTCGGCGCCGTCGCAGCCGTAGCCGCCGTTTCGTACTGGAGCCTGCCCGCCGCCGATGCCCAGCAGCGCAAGTCGCTGCGCTGGGCCACGTCGAGCGTGGATTCCTACGGCTACAAGGTGGCCGCCTCGATGACCAAGATGGTCGAGGACGCCCTGGGCGGCGAGTACATCGTCACCGTGCAGCCCTACCCGCAGACCACCGCCGCGACCAAGGCGGCCATGGAGGACGGCGCCGAGATCGGCTACACCGCCGACATCGGCATGACCCAGCTCTACGAGGGCGTCGGCGGCTTCAAGGACTACAACCCCGCCAAGGGCAAGCTCGTCCACACCTGGTACGCCTACCCCATGGAATCCTTCATGGCGGCGCCGGCAAAGGAAGCGGCCAAATACAAGTGCCTGAAGGACTTCAGCGGCAAGCCGGTGTTCTACACCACCGCCGGCTTCATGAACTGGCTGAACTTCCAGCGCATGTACAAGACGCTGGGCTACGAGTTCAAGCACGTCCAGATCGACGCCAAGACCAACTCCGACGCCATGCAGGGCGGCACCATCATCGGCTCGGTCGCCTACACCGTGTCGGGCAAGTCGCTGGCGCCGTACTGGAAGGAGACCGAGGTGCGGATGGACGTCAGCGTCATCAATCCGTGCCCCGATGAGGTCGCCAAGCTGAAGGCGGCAGGGCTCGTCGATCACCACGGTCGATCCCAAGGGCGCCTTCAGCAAGGACGTCGGCGTCAAGGAGATCCTCGGCGTGCCGATCCTGTTCGCCTACAACGTGCGCGCCGACATGCCCGAGGACGTGGTCTACAAGATGCTGAGCGCGTTCTACAAGAACCGCGACAAGCTGGCGTCGCTCGATCCGGGCTTCGGGCCTTGGCCAAGGATTTCGTCGGCATGCAGGCTGCCGGCATCAACGCCAACCCGCAGGTGCCGGTGCACGCGGGCCTGGCCAAGTTCCTGAAGGAGCAGAAGGCCTGGAACGACAAGTGGACGGTCGCCAAGGGCAGCTGATCGCTGAGCCGAGTCGAATGGCTCGAGGCGGGAAGCGCTGCGCAGTAGCAAGCGCGGCTCCCCGCCTCGGCGCATCGTGCCGGCTGATCGTCCGAACGCGAATTGCAGACCGGGGAGCCGCACTCCTGGTCGGACGATTCAGGATGAATGAACCGGCTCCGCAAGCTCTCACGCTGAGAAACGCGATCTTCGTCTTCGGGCATGATCCAGCTCGTCTGGCTGCTCTGGTACTACTACACCGGCTACGGCGGCCCGCAGGAGCTGGTGGCGCACGTCCTGTCGATCGCGATCATCCTGCAGATCCTGTTCATGTATCAGCAGGACTATCTCTATCAGCTTCCTGCCGGCCCGGGCGAACCACGTCATCGTCGCGATCTACATCGCCATCTGCGTCTACGCCTTCATCCACTTCTATCTGGAGTTCGAGCAGATCGCGATCTGGCGGCAGGGCTCCTACACGCGGCAGGATTTCATCGTCGGCCTGCTGATGTTCCTGCTGGTGATGGAGCTGTCGCGGCATCGCGCATCCGACGCTGTTCTGGGTCAACCTCTTCCTCGTCTTCTACACGCTGTATGGCTATCTGAGCCCGCTCGACTTCTTCTGGCACCCCGGCACCACGTTCTATCGCGTGGTCACGTCGAGCACGGTGGAGCTGTCGACCGGCATCTACGGCATCTACGGCCAGCTCGCGCTGACGCTGGTGGCGGCCTTCCTGCTGCTGGCGGCGGCCGCCAACGGCTTCGGCGCCCAGAGCGCCATGATCCAGGTCATGCGCCGCCTCGCCGGCCGCTCGCGCCAGCTCGTGCCGCAGACGGCCGTGCTCGGCTCGCTGTCCATCGGCATGGTCAGCGGCTCGGGCTCGGCCAACGCCGCCGTGGTCGGCACCATCACCATCCCGCTGATGAAACGCTACGGCGTGCCGCGGCGCATTCGCCGCGGCGGCCGAGACGGCCGGCTCGATGGGCGGCCTGATCATGCCGCCGATGATGGGCGTCGGCGCCTTCCTGATGTCGGACTTCCTCAACGTCTCCTACTGGGAGGTCGTCAAGCGCGGTTTCGCGCTCGCCTTCGTCTATTACGCTTCGATCGCCTTCGCCATCTATCTGATCTGCGTGCGCCTGCTGCCGCGCGACCAGGTCGGCGACGCCGAAGGTGCCGGCCTACGACCAGGTGAGGACGACCATCTTCTTCTCCGCCGTGCTCTTCCTGCTCTACCAGATGGGCTGGGTGGGCACCGGCGAGCTGCTGTGCGGCTCTCTACACCGCCGTCTTCCTGTTCGGCCTGCTGCTCATCGCCTTCCTGGTCTTCAAGTACGGCCTCAAGGACCCCACGCTCGAGGACGAGACGCTGTGGGGCAGCATCCGCGCGCGCGATCGAGACGCACGCCGACATGACGTCCTACCTGACGCTGCTGCTCGCCACGCTCGGCATCATGATCGGCCTGTTCACGGTGACTGGCTTCATCAACCGCATGGGAGCGATGATCCTCGACCTCGGCGCCTCCAACATGATCGGCGTGATCTTGATGGCCTACGTGTTCGGCTGGCTCGCGGGCGCGGGGCTGCCGCCGACGGCCACCTACATCATCGGCGCCATCGTCATCGTGCGTCCGCTGCAGGAGCTGGGCGTCAACCCGTGGATCGCCCACTTCTTCGTGTTCCTGCTGTCGGTCTGGGGCGAGCTGTCGCCGCCGACCTCGCTGACGGCCGCCGTTTCCGCGCGCATCGCGGAGGCCTCGTTCATGCGCACCATGTACGAGGCGCTGCAAGATCTGCGCGCCCATCACGCTGATGACGTTCGCCATCTTCACCCGCTCCGACATGGTGGTGAACCCCGGCTGGCCGCAGGTTGTCGCCACGCTGCTCGTTTTCATCGGCACCAGCGGCGTCGCGTTCGCCATGTTCGGCCGCTTCGTGGGCGGTCTTGCCGGCGACCTTCCGCTGCGATCGGGCTTGCAGCGGTGGCTTTCGTCGTTCTTCTGCACCCCGATCGACACTGGGCCATGGTCGCAGCCGCGATCGTGGTGCCCGTCGACGTGTTCGGCATCTGGCGGCACGTTCAGATCGGCGGGCCGGAGGCCTGCCTGGCACCGCAGGACGATCTTGGGTTCGGAGCGCTCCATCCGCGGGGCGGCCGCCCGGTCGTGCAGCACCAGGAATAGCGGCGAGCGCGCACGGTCACCGCAGCGTCAGCATCTTGCCTTCCAGCTGCAGGATGCAGCCGTCGATGTTGTGCAGCGTCTCGTCGATGCGGTGCAGCTCGCGCTCCATCTCGACGGGGCTGCGGGCGCGCCGCTCCTGCTTCGTCACGGTGGCGAGTTCGATCAGCCAGGCGATGAAGCGCCAGAGGCCGCCGAAGAAGCGTCGCGGCAGGGAGTGGCGGGCCTTCTTGGTGGAGACGGCCTTCTCCGTGCTTCGGGTCGACTTCTGACGTCTGGCGAGAGCGCTGCGCAGGAACTTCAGCTCGCGCTTCTTGTGTCGCAGCTCCTTGAGCGCAGCCTTGGCCTCGGCCGCAGAGGTGACCGAAACCGCCACGGCCGTGCCGTCGATTTTCGTGTAGCGCATAGGCGCAAGCTGCATGCCCGGCCTCACCCCCCTGCCGTCGCGACGGGGCGAAGCTATGCAAACGAATGCGGCAATAGTCCAGGTTTGGCGGTGAGTTAGCCGGGGAGAGGGGGCCGCAGCACTAACCAAAAGTGAACGTTAACCGCCCCTGCTGCGACATTTCATGCTCATTCGCCGTATTCACTGGGCGCGGAACTTGCTTGATGCGCCTGGGTATTCGGGCCTCATTCCCGCCACATGTGTTGCTGACACACGTCGCCGCCCGAGAGCAATCCGGCTTTGGCAAACCGCGGGGAGAGCGGCTGGCCAGCGCGGCTCGAAGAGGGACGGGCCCGGAACGGGGGATCGATTGAGAGTTTTCGCGTTCACCACCGCCGGAAGCGCGGCAGTCACCCGCCACGCGGGCGCCTGCCGGTAACCAATTAACCAGTCCCGAAATCAGGAGAGCACACCATGAGACGGCTCCTCACCGCGGCTGCGGGTCTTGCACTGGTCGCATTGGCGACACCCGCCCAGGCCCGCACCGACGATTTCACGACCACCGGCGGGCAGAACCGCTGGTACAGTTTCAGCGACAGCAGTCCCGTCGTGGCACGTCCCACGCGCCGCGGCACGGCCCACCGCTACAGGCGGCAGGCCGGTACACGCCCACACCGTCGCCGTGCCGTCATGCGCCCCCACGCGCGCCGCGTGACGCGTTCGCGCTACGCCCCGACGGGGCGCGGGACACGCCCGTCCACCGCCTTCCTGCGCAGTGGCCCTGGCACGTCACGCGCCTGCCTCACACGTCCGGCCCGCGCCTTGCTGGCCCGCATCGAGGGCCAGTTCGGCCCCGTGCAGGTGATTTCCACGTGCCGTCCCGGCGCACGCATCGCGGGCACGGGGCGCATCTCACGGCACGCGAGCGGCAACGCAGTCGACTTCAGTGCAGGCGGCCGCAAGGGCGCCGTCGTACGCTGGCTGATCGCAAATCACCACACCGGTGGGACGATGACTTACGCCCGCATGTCGCACATCCACGTCGACATCGGCCAGCGCTTCGTCTCCCTCAACGCCGGCGCCCGTTATCGCTGAGCGCCGACGGAAACTGTCTGCGAAAGGGGCGCTTCGGCGCCCCTTTTCTGTTTCACACCAGAAGCCAGAGCCCGCGCACCAGATAGACCGACGCAATCGTCATCGTCAGCCGCCGGCTCCAGACGCGAAATCCGGCATCGCTCATGCGCAGCAGCACCGGCGCGGCGAGTGAGGTTCCCATGATCGACAGGGCGATGGCTCCGCCGTACGCCCACCAGGGAATGCTGATGTCGAAGGCGAACTCGAACGAGCCGAAATAGACAATGCGGTAGAGGTGCCCCGTCACCTGCGTCACCGCCTTGGTGCCGACGATGGTCTTGCGGTCGAGCTGGCTCTTCTGGAAGAAGATGTCGAGGATGTGCCCGGCGGCTCCGGCGAGAAGCTGCAGCGTGATGATGAAGGCGCCGCAGATATAGGGCGCACCGGGACGGGTAATATCCGGCGTCAGCTTCCGCGGCAGCAGGTCGGCGGCGAACGGAATGAGCCCCAGGCCGATGTAGAGCGTCGCCTTGCTCGGCAGCACCGCCACCAGCCGCAGCACCAGGAACATCAGCGTGGAGCCGACGAGATAGCGCCACACGATCCCCCAGTTCACGTGCCGCAGCCACAGCGCCGAGCGCCAGCCGTTGGACGCCGTCTGGATCGTACCGAACAGCACCATCGCCGGCGCCACATCCATGAACACCAGCAGCACGCCGAGCAGGATCAGCCCGCCCGCCATCCCGAAAATGCCCGAGACGAAAGACGTCGCCAGGATCGTGACGGCGATCACCGAAAGCGCGAACGAGCCGAGCATCTAGGTCTTGCCCGCCAGCACGGCCTCGGCGATTGCGCGGATCGCATCGGGAAACGGGCACGACTTGTGCGCCTGCCTGTCGAGGTGCACCGCGGTGAGCTCGCACGACGCCACCAGCCCACCCTGCTCGACGTTGTGCATGTCGTGGCGCACGCGCAGGCGCCGCTCGGCAAACTCCAGCAGGTGCGAGCGGATCTCGATCACGTCGCCGGCGAAGGCCTCCTGCTTGTAGGTGAAGTTCTGCTGCACGCCCGCCATGCCGAACCGGTCGCCGCGCAGGTAGGACGGCGTCAGCCCGATCCGGCAGAAGAACACCCAGTTGGCCTCGTCGAACTTGGCGCCGTAAGCGGCGACGTTCACGTGCCCCATGTGGTCGCAGTCGCGCGGATAGAACGCGCCCAGGAAGGTGATGAGCCCGCCCGTCTCCCCCGTCATCGGTCGCCTCCCCAATTGTCGCGCGAAACTAGCCCCGCACCCTTGCCCGCGACAACGCATCTTGACGGGGAGGTGCATTGCGCTGTTGCTAACCCGATGGCCCCGGCTTCAGCCGCGGGCGTCTCGAACAGGTCGCGCCCATGATCACCTTCTCCGCCCCCTTCCGGCGCGCCACCGCGGCGGATGCGCCAGCCCTCGCCGATTTCGTGCATTTCGCCAGCGAGGGCCTCGCCCTCTACCTGTGGACCAGGATGGCCGGCCCGGATGGAGATCCCTGGGCGCTCGGGCGCGAGCGCGCCGGCCGCGACACCGGCGCCTTCACCTGGCGCAACGCGATCATCCGCGACGACGGCGGCCGCCCTGCCGCCGGCCTCATCGGCTACGAGCTGGCCGACAGACCCGAGCCGACCCCGGCCGACATGCCCGCGATGTTCCGGCCGCTGCAGGAGCTGGAGAACCTCGCGCCCGGCACCTGGTACGTGAACGTGCTCGCCGCCTACCCCGAGCACCGCGGCCGGGGCTTCGGCGGCGCGCTGCTTTCCATCGCCGACCAGATCGCCGCCGACACGAACAAGCGCGGCCTGAGCATCATCGTCTCCGACACCAACACCGGCGCCCGCCAGCTCTACGAGCGCAACGGCTACCGCGAGGTTGGCCGGCGCACGATGGTGAAGGAGGAGTGGCAGCATCCCGGCAAGGAGTGGGTGCTGCTGACGAAATCGGCGTAGAGCCGCGCAGAGGTCGAGCCTCCAGCGGCTATTCGATCAGCCCAACCTCCAGCCGCACGGCATCTCGAACGCGTCACTCCAATTCCGGGTTGCGGCGAGACCGCATGGACAAAGCTAGCGCCCGCCAACGCTCTGTCCAACAAGCTCGCACAGTCATCGAACAGTTGTGGGCTAGTGCGTCCTATTCACCTAGCGGTTGTCATACACCCAACGACTCAGGTCATTTCGTGCGACTTGCCGCAGGTGGGCGCAAGTTCGGAAGAGGTGCACGCTGGTCATGCTTGAAACATTCTCAGCATCTGGCCACGAACCAATGGCCGCGCGAATCAAGACTCTGAGCGAGGAGATCGCGGACCACATCGCGTCCTCCAGGGTTCTGGCCCTGCCCAAAGGCGATTGCGATTTCCTTGTGATCGACGGCCATCTGCCGGTCGCATGGCCCACGACGGCAGGACGCAATCGCGAGAATGCGGTCATCCTGCTGCTGAGCTTCCTGCATCACGAAGTTCCGCCCGCGCGTATTCTTCGACGTCGGCTCGGCCAGCGGCGACTATACCTGCTTGGCGTTGTCGCATATTGCCTCGCCACCGCACGTGCATGCCTTCGACATGCGACCGGAAGCGCACGAGATCATGCGCGAGCGGGTTGCCGCAGCGGGCTTCGACGGGATCGTGACGCCGCACATGGCGGGACTCTCGGAAGCACACCAAGGCGAGAGAGATCTCTGGTTCGCGCGCACCCGCCTCTTCGAGCACGAGCCCGAGAAGAGCGAGTATCAGGAACCTGTGTGGCGGCGGATCAAGTTCTATCTGCGCAACCGCAACCGCGGACTGGTGAAGACCCGTGCGGAATTGACGAGCATCGATCATCTTGCCGCCGTCCGAGGCATCGTGCCGGACCTCATCAAGATCGATGTCGACGGCTACGAAGGCAAGGTGCTGCGCGGCGGCATCGAGACGTTTGCCAAGCACCGGCCTCCGATCATGCTGGAGCTGCACAAGGACAAGCTGCTCAACGGCGAGAAGCGCGCCGATGTGGTCGGCACCCTGCTCGACATCGGTTATGAGGCCCTGTTCCTCACGGACCATCACGACCCGAAGGTTTGCCAACTCGTCCCCGTCGACCGGCGCCATCCGCTGGTCGCACGTCAGGAAACGGATTTCATCCTGTTCTGCTGAGGAGACGAAGGCTGCTGCGCATTGCATCGCGCGCCCAAATCGCCATGACGCTGCAGGAGCGGTGGCCGATTAACGATGACGCGCCGGCGAGCCCTTTTCTTCAGGCGAAGGCGCAGTTCACGCTCGAAGGCGCACCCGGTGGCGAAAGCACCCGTCCCGTCGTAAGCTTTCCCCATGACCGACATCCTCACCAAGATCACCGCCTACAAGGTCAAGGAGATCGCCGCCGCGAAAGCCGCCAAGCCGCTGGAAGCCATCGAGGCGGCGGCGCGCGCTGCGCCTCCGGTGCGCGGGTTTGCTGCCGCATTGGAGGCTGCAGCCAAAGCCGGGCGCTTCCCCCTCATTGCCGAGATCAAGAAGGCGAGCCCCTCGAAGGGCCTCATCCGCGCCGACTTCGATCCCGTCTGCGCTCGCCGAAGCCTACGCCGCGGGCGGCGCCACCTGCCTCTCCGTGCTGACCGACGGTCCCTCGTTCCAGGGCGCGCCTGATTATCTCACCCAAGCGCGCGCCGCCTCCGGCCTGCCCGTGCTGCGCAAGGACTTCATGCTCGACCGCTACCAGGTGGCCGAGTCCCGCGCCTGGGGCGCCGATTGCATCCTCATCATCATGGCCTGCGTCGACGATACCACCGCCAGCACGCTCGCCGCCTACGCCAAGGCCTGGGGCATGGATGCGATTGCCGAGGTGCACGACAAGGAAGAACTCGATCGCGCCATCACGCTCGACTGCCGGCTGATCGGCATCAACAACCGCGACCTCAAGACGTTCAACACCACGCTGGAAACCACCGAACGCCTCGCCCCGCGCGTCCCGAAGGACCGGCTTATCATCGCCGAGAGCGGCATCGCCACCAACGCCGACCTGCAGCGCCTCGCCAAAGCCGGCGTGCACGCCTACCTCGTCGGCGAAAGCCTGATGCGCCAGCCCGACGTCACGGCCGCAACCAAGGCGCTGCTGGGGACGGGGGGTGCATGAAGATTCACGCGCAGAATCGCCGCGATGTCCCCTCTCCCCATTCTTCGGGGAGAGGGTTAGGGTGAGGGGCTTCTCCAGCGTTGGCATTTGTTCCTGCCCCTCACCCCGGCCCTCTCCCCGCGAGCGGGGAGACGGAGATGAGAGGCTCTCCCACCTCAACGACAAGGGCGAGGCGCGCATGGTCGACGTCTCGGACAAGGCCGCGACCCAGCGCACCGCGCGCGCGGAGGGCTTCGTTGCCATGTCGCGCGCCACGCTGGAGATCGTTGAGAAGGGCGAAGCCAAGAAGGGCGACGTGCTCGCCACCGCGCGCATCGCCGGCATCATGGCGGCGAAGCGCACGCACGAGCTGATCCCGCTCTGCCATCCGCTCGCCCTGAGCAAGGTCACCGTCGATCTGGAGCCGTCACGCGATCCCGCGGGCATCCGCGTCACCGCCGAGGTGAAGGTCACGGGCCCGACCGGCGTGGAGATGGAAGCGCTGACCGCCGTCTCGGTCGCCTGCCTCACCATCTACGACATGCTGAAAGCGGCGGACAAAGCCATGACGCTCGGGCCGATCCGCCTGATCGAAAAGACCGGCGGCCGCTCCGGCACATACCGCGCGGACGAAAGCAAGGGGCCGTAGCCATGGCGCTGCTGTCGGTCGAGGACGCCCTGCGCCGCATCCTCGACAACGTCGCGCCGACGCCCGCCGAAACCATCATGATCGAGGACGCGCGCGGCCGCGTTCTGGCCGAGCCGCTGAGCGCCCTCGTCACCCAGTCGCCGTTCGATGCCTCCGCCATGGACGGCTATGCCGTCCGCGCCGCCGACCTTGCGACGCTCCCCGCAAAGCTCACCGTTACAGGCGAGGCTGCGGCAGGTCATCTTTTCAAGGGGCGCGTTGGCCCGGGCCAGGCGGTGCGCATCTTCACGGGCGCGCCTGTACCCGAGGGCGCCGACGCCATCGTTATCCAGGAGGACACCGCGCGCGACGGCGACACGGTTATCGTCCGCGACGGCAAGCCGGAGACCGGCCACATCCGCGCCAAGGGGTTCGACTTCCGCGAGGGCCAGATGCTGCTCGCGGCCGGACGCAAGTTCGGGCCGCGCGAGATTTCGCTCGCCGCTGCGATGGGTCACCGCGCGGTCGCCGTGCGCCGCCGCCCGCGCGTCGCCATCCTGTCGACCGGCGACGAACTGGTGCCGCCCGGGCAACGCCCCGGCCCGGGACAGATCATCGCCTCCAACCACCTGGGCATCGGCGCCATCTGCGAGGCCGCCGGCGCCGAGGTCCAGCAGCTCGGCATCGCCCGCGACACCCGCGCAGACCTCGACGCGCACTTTGCCAAGGCGGCCGGCGCCGACATCATTGTCACCAGCGGCGGCGCTTCCGTGGGCGACCACGACCTCGTCGCACCCGCACTCCAGGATCGCGGCATGGCCCTGTCGTTCTGGAACATCGCCATGCGGCCCGGCAAGCCGTTGATGTTCGGCGCGCTGGGCGCCTCGCGCGTCCTCGGCCTGCCCGGCAACCCGGTCTCCTCCCTGATCTGCAGCCGCCTGTTTCTCGTGCCGCTGATCCGGGCGCTGCTCGGCCAGCCGGCCGGACCCGAGCGTCCCTCCCAGGCTCGCCTTGCCGTCCCGCTGGAGGGCAACGGGCCGCGCGAGCACTACATGCGCGCCGCCCTGGCCCCCAGCGCCGACGGCCTCCCCTCCGTGACCCCCGTGCGCTCCCAGGACAGCTCCCTGCTGTCGCCCTTAGCCGAGGCCGACTGCCTCCTCATCCGCCCCGTACGCGCACCGGCGGCCCCGGCAGGCACCCTGGTGCCCATCCTTCCCCTCGACTTCTGAGGCCTACCGAAAACTCGCGGGGCGATGATCCCTTCTTGACAAGTACCTGCTATGTACCATATAACAAGTATACCACAGGGACACGTAGCCATGGCCAAGCCGAAGTACACCAAAGCCCAGTTCGACCGGGAATACCCCGACGATGGCGCTTGCTTGGATGAGATCATGCGAATGCGCTACGGCGGCACCGAGTTCGAATGCCCCCACTGTCGCAAGCAGTCCAAGTTCCACCGGATCGCCAAGCGTCGAGCCTACGCCTGCCAGTGGTGCGGCGACCACGTCTATCCCTGCGTCGCCACCGTGTTCGAGAAGTCGCGCACACCGCTGACCAAGTGGTTCTACGCGATGTACCTGTTTACGGCGTCGCGCCACGGCGTGCCTGCTCGCGAACTGGAGCGGCAGCTAGGCGTCACTTACAAGTGCGCGTGGCGGATGGCGCATGAGTTGCGCAAGCTGATGTCCACTGCCGACTTCCGTGGCCCAATGGGCGGCGAAGGCAAACACGTCGAGGTCGACGAGACCCTGATTGGCGGCGTGCTCAAGAACCCGAAGACGGGCCGCAAGAACGCCAATTACCGCGTCAACAAGACGATGGTGCTCGGCATTGTTGAGCGCGACGGCAATGTGCGCGCTGGCGTGATCCCGACCGACTCGTTGACCTATCTCGAAGGCTCAGTGAGCCACAATGTGCGTCCCGGCACTCGGGTATCGACCGACGACCACCGCTCCTACCGCCATCTCGGCCGCGTCGGCTTCGATCATTCCGTCATCAGGCATTCCGAAGGGGAGTACGGTCGTGGTGACGTGCACACCAACACCATTGAGGGCTACTGGAGCCGCCTGAAGAACAGCATCAAAGGCACGCACATCCACGTCTCAGAGAAGCACCTGTGGAAGTATGTCAGCGAATTCTCGTACCGCTACAACATGCGCAAGCAGCCGGAGGAGATGTTCAACCGGATGATTTTGGCTGTTTCACTGCCGCGTCTACCAGACGCTTGAAATCCTCTCGGTGTCGAGGATTGGGCAGTCTAGTTCCCTTCGCCGGAGGTGAGGCTGCCTGCGGGATAATTGCTGCGCGACCAAGTTGCGACAACATCGCCTGTTCGGCGGCCTCGAATTCAGTTTGGAGCTTGCCCGTGCCAAGTAGCTCCTCCAAGAACCACGCCGGAACCACACCGTTCATGCCTGTGGGCTGCAAGGTGTGCTGACCCGCGGCTGAACCGTCTTTGTTGCGTGTCGGCTGCGCTTCGTAGATGTGCCCCCATTCAACTCCAAGCAGTTGAAAGAATCGGCGTTTCTGGTTTGCCTTCTCATGCATGAATTCCGGCGTGCCCAGTACGAACACAGGCGACCCAGAGTACCCAGGCTTCGAGCGCATCTCGACGGCGTAGCTTTCTTCAACGCGTCCGGTTTCGGGGTTGAAGATACCGGCCACGTCCACACTGATGTTGCCGAACCGAAGACTAGGACGATTCACTTTCTTTCCATCGTGTCCGATGAAACGTCCCACCATGCACACATCGTCGCCGATCCCGACGTTGTAGCGCTGAACTTTTTCCTTCGTCAGAAGCCCCCGCTCAAACTCAACCCATTTGGCCTTGTGGGTCGTGCGTTGAACTTTGCCGTGCAGGCAAACAGCCATGAGGTCAGCGGTCGGGTGCCTCTCCCAGTCATCGGGCATCAATTCAATGATGTCGGGCGATCCGTCGGCCTTCATAGCGCGAATGACCGATGCCCCCGACTTCTCGACGACGTGGTAGTTGCTAACGGCGTACAGGACGCCGCGCCCCGCCAGCGCGGGACTTTCCCACGCGCGCGAGACAAAGAACCCGGTGCCCCCCATCTCCGCCCCGGCCTCGGCAGTAGGCCGGTCCGGGTAGAGATAGAACGCACCCTCAGTCACATCGTCGGCTATCCTCGGCACGCCGTGCGGCTCCCGCTCTAGAATCGAAATCATGCCGCCGAACTCTATGGCTCTCGGCGAATAATCCAATGAGCGAACGCTGATAGCAGCGTTCGTATCCAATAGGAGACAGTCGAACTCGCTCTTGTATCCGCAATGTCCTACTTGTCGAAAGGGGATCATCTCCATTCGCGGCTTGCGGAACATCACGCGAACACCTATACGTGTTCCTGATTTGTACGGACATCGCAAGTCGCTGCCCACAAAGGCCTGCACACATGCTCACGGAAAAGCAGAAAGAGCTCCTCGTTTTCATTGATGCCCGTCTTCGAGAGACAGGCGTGCCTCCCTCCTTCGAGGAAATGAAGGAGGCCCTTGCCCTCCAGTCCAAGTCCGGCGTGCATCGCCTCATCATGGCCCTGGAGGAGCGCGGCTTCATCCGCCGCCTGCCGCACCGGGCCCGTGCCATTGAAGTCATTAAACTACCCGATGCGGTTGCCGATTCCCGCCGCGGCCTGACCGTGGTGGAAGGTGGAGGGCGCCGCGAGCCGCAGCTTTCCCCGCCGCCGCCCTCCTATTCTCAGATGGGCGGGGCGACCGTGCCGCTCATGGGCCGCATTGCGGCGGGCGTACCCATCAGCGCCATCCAGAACCACACCCAGGACATCGGCGTGCCGCCCGATCTCGTCGGCAAGGGCGAGCACTTTGCGCTGGAGGTCAACGGCGATTCCATGATCGATGCCGGCATCAACGACGGCGATATCGTCATCGTGCGCCGGTGCGACACGGCGGAGAACGGCGACATTGTCGTCGCCCTCGTCGAGAAGGAAGAAGCAACCCTCAAGCGCCTGCGCAAGAAAGGCGCCTCCATCGCCCTGGAAGCGGCCAATCCCGCCTACGAAACCCGCATCTTCGGCCCCGATCAGGTCGACATCCAGGGCAGGCTGGTGGGCCTGATCCGCAAGTTCTGATCCCGCCGTCCTGGCACGCCGGAGCGCCGCGTACCTACGCCGCCATGACAGGCCGGGCCGCATGCGCTATTGGCTCGCGCAATGCTGCATATCAACGACCTGACCTACCGCATCGAAGGGCGCGTCCTCTTCGACAA
Source organism: uncultured Alphaproteobacteria bacterium (assembly GCA_963782855.1). Classification (GTDB taxonomy): domain Bacteria; phylum Pseudomonadota; class Alphaproteobacteria; order Rhizobiales; family Hyphomicrobiaceae; genus AWTP1-13. The sequence goes on from CAWALW010000008.1 coordinate 88,261, forward strand.
GGCCACGGCCGGCATTCCTGCCGGCCACAAGGTCGGATTCGTCGGCCGCAACGGCTCGGGCAAGACCACGCTGCTGCGCCTGATCGCCGGCGAGATCCATCCCGACGGCGGCGGCATCAACATCCCGCGCACGACCCGCATCGGCTGGGTGACGCAGGAAGCCCCCGGCGGACCTGACAGCCTGCTCGACTTCGTGCTCGCGGCCGACAAGGAGCGCGCGCGGCTGCTCGGCGAGGCCGAGACTGCGCACGATCCCTATCGCATCGCCGAGATCCACGAGCGCCTGACCGATATCGGCGCGCATGCCGCGCCCTCGCGTGCCGCACGCATCCTTTCCGGCCTTGGCTTCGACGAGGAAGCCCAGCAGCGTCCCGTGCGCGGAGTATTCCGGCGGCTGGCGCATGCGCGTGGCGCTTGCCGCCATGCTGTTCACCGAGCCCGATCTCCTTCTGCTCGACGAGCCCACCAACTATCTCGACCTCGAGGGCACGCTTTGGCTCGAGGACTACCTGCGCGACTACCCCCACACCGTCTTGATCGTCAGCCACGACCGCGAGCTGCTCAACCGCTCCGTCACCTCCATCCTGCATCTCGCGCAGGGCCGGCTCACGCTCTACACCGGCGGCTACGACCGCTTCGAGGACGCGCGTCGCGAGAAGCAGCGTCTCGATCTCAAGCTCAGGAAGAAGCAGGACGACGAGCGCCGCCACATCGAGGCGTTCATCACACGCTTCAAAGCCAAAGCCTCCAAGGCGAGCCAGGCGCAAAGCCGCATGAAGGTGCTCGCCCGCATGCAGCCGATCGCCGAGCAGATCGAGGAGCGCGTGGCGCCGTTCCTGTTTCCCAATCCCGCGAAGCCGTTCGCAAGTCCGCTGATCCGCCTGGAAGGCGCCGGCGTCGGCTACACGTCAAATCAGCTTGTCCTGCGGGATCTCGACCTGCGCCTCGACGCCGACGACCGCGTCGGCCTGCTCGGCGCCAACGGCAACGGCAAGAGCACCTTCGCCAAGCTGCTCTCCGGCCGCCTCCCCGCCATGGCCGGCAAGCGGTACGCGTCCGACAAGATCATCGTCGGCTTTTTTGCCCAGCACCAGATGGACGACCTGCCCGCCGGCAAGACGCCCTACCAGCACATGCTGGACCTGATGCCTGATGCCACCGAGGCGCAGCGCCGCGGCAAGCTTGGCGCACTCGGCTTTGGCGTGGAGAAGGCCGACACCAAGGCTGAGAACCTCTCCGGTGGCGAGAAGGCGCGCCTGCTGTTTGCGCTCGCGACCTTCCACGGTCCCCACCTTCTCATCCTCGACGAGCCGACCAACCACCTCGACGTCGATGCCCGCGAAGCGCTCGTGCGCGCGCTCAACGACTACGAAGGCGCCGTCATCCTCATCAGCCATGACCGGCACCTGATGGACGCCTGCGCCGACCGCCTCTGGATCGTCCGCGGCGGCACCGTGCGTCCCTACGACGGCGACATGGACAGCTACCGCACGGAGTGCCTGTCCGAGCGCAGCGCCGACCCCGCGGCGCCGCGCGCGAAGTCGCGAGCCGGCGACGGTGCCAAACCCACGCCGCAAGAAGCGCGCCGTCGTGCGGCAGACCGGCGCGCGCAGCTTGCACCCCTGAGGAAGGCCGTCGTCGCAGCCGAAGCCGAGATCGACCGCCTCGCGCGCAAGATCGCTGCCGCAGACAAGGCGCTCGCGGATGCCGCCCTCTACACCCGCGACCCCGCCGGTGCGCAAGCGCTATCGCGGGAACGGGGCAATCTGGAGCGCGCGCGTGCGGCGGCGGAGGCGAGAGTGGCTCAGCGCCAGCGAGGATTACGAATTAGCCGAGCAGGCAACGCTGCAAGCGGACCCAACAACACCAGCCGGGTAACGGCTGCGTGTCGCCTCACCGCTTCGCCACCACCTTCGGCGGCGCGGCCTTCATCCGGTTGACCAGCTTGATGTAGGCGTCCAGGAACGCCGCCGCGGCGGTTTGGCCGATCGGCGTGTCGGCATAGACGCCAATCTTCACTTTGGTGTTGGCAAACCGCGAGACCGAACCGCCGAAGTCGGCCGTCTGGGCCTGCCCCGTCACGCTCGCCACCTGCAGGCCGGTCTTCGTGTCGCTGAGGAAAAGGATCGTCTTGACCTCGGAAACCCGCACGGACACCGAGCCGGCGACCTTGCCCGACATGCCCGGCAGGAACGCGCTCAACGCGCTCGTGTCGAAGCTGCCCGCGTTCGGGTTCTGCGCCAGGATGTCGGCCGAAATCGTGTAGTCCGGCACGATCCGCTTCTGCTTGCCGCCGCGACCACGCGCGATGTCGGAGGCGACCTCGTCGACGATCTGGAAACATCCTGATTCGGAGATCATGGCGTTGACGACGGGCAGCGGGCTCGTCAGCTCCAGCTCTTCGAGCACCGCGATACGCCGCTCGACCAGCGCCACGGTCGCGAGCGGTTGCGTGCATCGTGGCAGTTCGGTTTTGGCTTTCTCGTTTGCCGCATGGGTGGAGCCGGTGACAACCCCCTCGCCATCGCCGACGTTTGTCTGTGCGCACGCAGCCAGCATGAGCGCCAGACCCAGGGTCACAACGCGTGGAAACATCTCAACCCGCCCAAAGTATTTGTTGAACACAGATAGAATGTAAGAAAGAGCGGCTAGGTTAGCAGGGACACCCATTGCCGGCGAAGCCTTTTCGGGCAACAGAAGAGATTCTTCGGCAGCCATCCGGTGGAGGGTTCGGGGGCTCTACCTCGACCGCTCAGCACCCTCCTCATTGTCCGATGGCAGAGCTCGGCGCCCAGGGACGCACGCCGCGTGAGCCGGCTACCGTCTCCACGCGCACCCTTCCGTCCTCAATGGTGAGAGCATGCGCGCCAAACTTCTCCAGAGCGGCCGTATCGAGGACATGCTGAGGTCCGCCGCACGCGCCAGGACGGGCGAACCTGAGAATGAGGATGCCCGGGCGACTGCAATCGTCGCGAAGGGCGGATAGGGCCGTAGCGACGGCAACGCGCAGCCCCTTCACCTGCGCAACGCAGCCCTGGGTATCGCAGCTGAAGGCCTCCGCGCGGGCGACATCAGCGGGCGCGCGCGCATCCGCGACGTGCTCCAGCCAACGTCCGAGCTCGAAGGATGACGGGCGCTGAGCGAGCGCGGAAAGCTTCCCATCTTCCCCACGCACCGCGACAAGATCCCCGCTGCGCCCGATGAGAACGTCGGGTCGCGGACCATAGGGGGCCAGGACAATTCCGAGCGCAATGGGCGCCACGCCGAGGACACGCCAGCGCCGGCTCCAGAGTGCACACCAGAGGCCGCCCGTCACCATCAGCGCGAAGGCGGAGGTCGGGATCGCCGGCACGCGGCCGACGGCGCCCGGCAACGCAGCCACCGTCTCCGCGCACCACACCATCGCGGCGATGCCCCATCCCATCACCGCGAGGGGCATCGCCTCGAGCCCGAGCGGCATCGCCACCAGGGTCGCAAGCGCTGCCGGCATGACGAGAAAGTTGCAGATCGGAATGGCCAGGAGGTTGGCCAGGATCGCGAACTGCTGCGTGTTGTGGAAGTGGTAGATGCCGAACGGCGCCACCGCGAGGCCCGCAACAAGCGTCGAGGTGACGATGCCGCCGACAAACAGCATCGCCTTGCTGCCCATGCGGCGCGGCGCCTCCCTGCCCTCATCGCGGTGGCGCAGCCATTCGTAGGCCGAGACGAGGGCGACAACAGCCGCAAACGACATCTGGAAGCCGGGGTCCAGCAGGCTTTCCGGCCAGCCAACGAGGATCAGCAGGGCCGCCAGCGCGACGTTGCGCAGCTCCAGCGCGGGCCGGTCGAGCAGCACGGCCAGGAACATGATCGTGATCATGAGATAGGAACGAACCGTCGCCGACGCGGCCCCGGAGATCATCAGATAGCCGAGGGCACCCACCATGGCCGCAACGGCCGCCCACTTCTTGATCGGGTAGCGCAGCGCAATCGAGGGGATCGCCGCGAGGAGGAGCCGGATCGAGAAGAACACGGCGCCCGCCATGATCACCATGTGCAGGCCGGAGATGGAGAGGATGTGGAACAGGCCGGAGTTGCGGAACGCCTGGTTGGTGTCTTCCGTGATGGCGCCGCGCTCGCCGGTGATGAGCGCGTTGGCGATGGCGCCGGTCTGTCCGGGCAGCGCCTCGACCACCCGCCGGCCGATCTCCTGGCGCACGCGCGCAATCGCAGCAAAGACGCGCAGGGACAGCGGCGCCTCGGCGCTGTCAGGGCGGAGTTCGACCGGCGCGGACGTGAAGCCGACGGCACCCAGGCCCGAGAACCACGCCGTGCGCGCAAAGTCGTAGCCGCCGGGCAGCGCAGGTGGCGGCGGCGGGTTGAGCGTCGCTCGCACGCGCACGGCATCGCCCGGCTTGAGCGTGCTGCCCGTGAGCGTGCGCACGCGAACTCTCTCCGGCCACGTCGCCGGCCTCGTGCTTCTCCATTGCCGTGACGCGAACGGTGAGCCGCTGGCCCCTTCCGGCCCGCGGCTCGACCAACTCGACGAAGCCGAAGACGTCGATCGGCCCGATGCGCTCCTGCACCACGGGGGCCCTGACGTACTCCGTGCGCAACTTCCCCGCCGCGAAGCCAAGGGCGGCCGCAAGGAGCGCGCTCGCTGTCATCGCCGCAAGTCCGCTCGGCGCGAGCCCGATACGAAGCGCCAGCACCGCCACCACCGGCAACAGGGCAACCAGCAGCGGCGGCTCGAACGGCAGGGCGAAATAGGCCGCAACACCGGAACCGAACACCACAGGCAGCCAGAGGAACCAGCGGTCGTATTCGGCTTCGAGCTGGTGCCCCAACCGCCGCGCGAGGGACAGCCGGACCGGGCGGTCCAACGCCAGCCCGTCCGCGTCCAAGCCGATTGGTATGCCGCCGGCCCGCGCCACCACTCACCCTCAGCCGGCCGTCGACCTCGACACTCTCAGGGAGAAGCCGCCACCTCTCCCGCAAAGAAGGCGCGCGAACGCACCCTAGGCCGGAAACTTCCGATAGCTGTCCTTGAACGCGATCCTGCCATCCCTGAAGCGAAAGACGTCGCAGCCGTCGGCATCGACCGGGCGCCCGTCACGCGGGGTCGCCACCATCGTCCATTCGGTCACACCGCGGTCGCCGCTGATGAAATGGCGCGCGCCTTCCCAGCGTGCGTCGGGCATCCGCTCAAACAGGTTCTCGATCGCGGCGCGCACGGCCTCGCGGCCGTCGAAGCGCGAGCCTTCCCTGGTCGGCCCCGCCGAGAAACGCAGCACGCAGTCCGGCGTCATCATGCCGATGATGGCATCGGTGTCGTGGCGGTTCCACGCCTGCGCGAAGGCTTCCAGGAACTCAACTGTGACCGCAGACATGATCGCGCCCGCACTCGCTACACCGTTCACGCTCAGTGTACCTACCGGCGTTCGCGGGATGCAACTCGCTTCGCAAAAACGTCAACCTTTCCCACCGCCACCCGCCGACACCTTGGCCCACGTGTCGCGCAGGCCGACCGTGCGGTTGAACACGGGGCGGCCGGGCTTGGACTCCACATCGCGGCAGAAGTAGCCGAGCCGTTCGAACTGCACGCCGTCGGTGGCGTTGCTCTCGGCCAGCGCGGGCTCGAGGCGCGCATCGCCGATCACCTCGAGCGAATTGGGGCTCAACTCCGCAGCGAAATTGCCGGCATCGGGCGAAGCATTGGCGAACAGCGGGTTGTAGAGACGCACCTCGGCCTCCACCGCATGCGCCGCCGACACCCAGTGGATCGTCGCCTGCACCTTGCGGCCATCAGGCGCGTTGCCGCCGCGCGTCGCAGGATCGTAGGTGCACCGCAGTTCGGTGACCTCACCGGCCGCGTTCTTGATCACCTCCTTGCAGGTGATGAAGTAGGCGTAGCGCAGGCGCACTTCCTTGCCGGGCGAGAGGCGGTAGAATTTCTTGGGCGGGTTCTCCATGAAGTCGTCGCGCTCGACATAGATCTCGCGGCCGAACTTGATCTTGCGGCTGCCCGCGGCGGCATCTTCAGGGTGGTTGGCGGCGTCCAGCTCGTCGACCTGGCCTTCCGGGTAGTTCTCGATCACCACCTTGAGCGGGCGCAGCACGGCCATGCGGCGCAGCGCGGTCTTGTTCAGCGCCTCGCGCACGGAAAAGTCGAACATCGCCGCATCGACCACGCTGTTGGCCTTGGCGACGCCGATGCGCTTGACGAAATCGCGGATCGCCTCGGCGGGCACGCCGCGGCGCCGCAAACCGGCGATGGTCGGCATGCGCGGGTCGTCCCAGCCGGCTACGTGGCCGCCGGTCACCAGCCCGTTCAGCACGCGCTTCGACAGCACGGTGTGCGTCATGTTGAGACGCGCGAACTCGTACTGGCGCGGCCGTGACGGCACGGGGAGGTTCTCGATGAACCAGTCGTACAGCGGCCGGTGATCCTCGAACTCCAGCGTGCAGATCGAGTGCGTGATGTGCTCGATCGCGTCCGACTGCCCGTGCGCATAATCGTAGCTCGGGTAGATCTTCCACGTCGTGCCCGTGCGCGGATGCGGGGCGTGCAGGATGCGATAGAGCACGGGGTCGCGCAGGTTGATGTTGCCGCGAGGCCATATCGATCTTGGCCCGCAGCACGCGCGCGCCGTTGGGGAACTCGCCGGCCCGCATGCGGCGGAACAGGTCGAGGTTCTCATCCACGCCACGGTCCCGGAACGGACTGTTCCGGCCCGGCTCCGTCAGCGTGCCGCGGGCCGCCCGCATCTCCTCCTGGCTCTGGTCGTCGACATAGGCCTTGCCGGCCTTGATGAGGTGCTCGCCCCAGCCGTAGAGCGTCTCGAAGTAGTCGGACGCGTGATAGAGGTGCTTGCCCCAGTCGAAGCCGAGCCACTTCACGTCGCGCTCGATGGCGTCGATGTACTCCTGCTCCTCCCGGGTCGGGTTGGTGTCGTCGAAGCGCAGGTGGCAGCGGCCGCCGAACTCCTGGGCGATGCCGAAGTTGAGGCAGATCGACTTGGCGTGGCCGATATGCAGGTAGCCGTTGGGCTCCGGCGGAAAGCGCGTCACCACGCCCTTGTGCCGGCCCGCCTCCAGGTCCGCCTGCACGATGTCGCGGATGAAATCCTGCCCCGCCTCGCGTGTCGCCGTGCTCGTCTGCCGCCATACCCTCGTCCTGCATTCGAAATTGGCGATCCCGGCAGGGCTTGAACCCGCAACCTCCGCGTTCGAAGCGCGGCACTCTATCCAGTTGAGCTACGGGACCGCATCGGCGCCCAGCCGCCATGACGGGACGCCGCCGCTGTGATACATCGCCCGGCATCAGGAACCAACCCCGCGGCGCCACTCCATGACGAAGCCTGTCGTCACACGCTTTGCGCCTTCGCCCACGGGCTACCTCCATATCGGCGGGGCCCGCACGGCGCTGTTCAACTGGCTCTACGCCCGCCACACCGGCGGCAAGATGCTGCTGCGCATCGAGGATACGGACCGCGAGCGCTCCACCGAACCGGCCATCGCGGCGATTTTGAACGGCCTGAAATGGCTGGAGCTCGATTGGGACGGCGAGCCGCTGTTCCAGTTCGCGCGCGCCGAGCGGCACCGCGAGGTGGCCCTCCAGCTGCTCGCCGCCGGCAAGGCCTACCACTGCTACGCGAGCCCCGAGGAGCTGACCGAGATGCGCGAGGCCGCGCGCGCGGCCGGCCGCTCGAAGATGTATGACGGCCGCTGGCGCGACCGCGATCCCAAGGACGCGCCCGCCGGCGTCAAGCCGGTCATCCGCCTCAAGGCGCCGCTCGAGGGCGAGACCGTGGTGGAGGATCGCGTTCAAGGCCGCGTCGTGTGGCAGAACGCCGACCTCGACGACATGATCATCCTGCGCAGTGACGGCAACCCGGTCTACAACCACGCCGTCGTCGTCGACGACCACGACATGGGCATCACCCACGTCATCCGCGGCGTCGACCATCTCACCAACACCGCCCGGCAGGTGCTGATCTACAAGGCCATGGGCTGGGAGCTGCCGGCGTTCGCGCATATCCCGCTGATCCACGGACCCGATGGCGCCAAGCTCTCCAAGCGGCACGGCGCGCCCGCGGTCGAGGCCTACCGCGCCATGGGCTATCTGCCCGCGGGCCTGCGCAACTATCTCGCCCGCCTCGGCTGGAGCCACGGCGATGACGAGATCTTCGCCACCGCGCAGATGATCGAGTGGTTCGATATCGACGACGTCAACAAGGCGCCCGCCAGGCTCGACTTCGCCAAACTGGCGGACGTCAACGGTCACTACATCCGCCAGGCGAGCGACGAGGAGCTGATCCGGCGCATCCGCGAGTTCCTGCCCGAAGCGGAAGGCGGCCCCGCTATCCTTTCGCAATTCGAAAGGGTTGGCTGGGGCAAGCTCGCCGCCGCGCTGCCGTCCCTCAAGACGCGAGCGAAAACCCTCAAGGAGCTGGTCGACGGTGCCGCTTTTCTGACCGCTGCGCGCCCGCTGCAGCCGGATGAGAAGGCCGCCAAGCTTCTCGATCCGGAAGGCAAAGCCGTGCTCGCGCGGATTGCTGCCTGCTCTCGCAAACGTGGCTGCATGGGACATCCCCACACTCGAAGCTGCGGTCCGTGCCCATGCCGAGAAGGGCGGCCTGAAGCTCGGCAAAGTCGCGCAGCCGCTGCGTGCGGCGCTGACCGGCTCCACCGTCTCCCCGCCTGTATTCGATGTGATGGCCGCGCTCGGCCGCGAAGAAGCCTTGGCCCGCATCGGGGACCAGGCCGGCTAGGCCTGCGAAAGGCCGGTTGAAGGCCCTTGGGCAAAGGTCTCCCATCCCCCCTTGGCATATCTTGTCGCAGTGCAAAATGTATAATACTCAGGTGCCGCCGCACCCCTTCCGAGAGGGGAGATTCGCAGCGTTTGCGCTGCAGCAGGCCCGCCACCGGGCCTCTGATGGAAGGACGATCCGATGAACGCGAAGGACGCCGGCAAGACCGCAACGCTCGCCCTCGGCAGTAACCAGACCTCCCATCTCCCGGTGCGATCGGGAAGCATCGGACCCGATGTGATCGACGTCGGCCGGCTCTACCGGGACACCGGCTGCTTCACCTACGACCCCGGCTTCACGTCGACCGCGAACTGCTCGTCGAGGATCACCTACATCGACGGCGACGAGGGCGTGCTGCTCTACCGCGGCTACCCCATCGAGCAGCTCGCGCAGCAATCGAACTTCATCGAAGTCTGCCACCTGCTTCTTTACGGGGAACTGCCCACGAAGAAGGAGCTTGAAACGTTCGACGACACCATCACGCGCCATACGATGGTGCACGAGCAGATGACCCGCTTCTACACGGGCTTCCGCCGCGACGCGCATCCCATGGCGATCATGTGCGGGTCCGTCGGCGCGCTATCGGCGTTCTATCACGACTCCACCGACATCAACGATCCGCAGCAGAGGATCGTCGCCAGCCACCGCCTGATCGCCAAGATGCCGACGCTGGCCGCCATGGCCTACAAGTATTCCGTCGGCCAGCCCTTCATCTATCCGCGCAACGATCTCGACTACACCTCGAACTTCCTGCAGATGTGTTTCGCGGTGCCGTGCGAGCCCTACGTCGTGAACCCGATCGTCTCGCGCGCGCTCGACCGCATCCTCATCCTGCACGCCGACCACGAGCAGAACGCATCCACCTCCACGGTGCGTCTCGCCGGCTCTTCGGGCGCCAACCCGTTCGCATGCATCGCCGCCGGCATCGCCTGCCTGTGGGGCCCGGCGCACGGCGGCGCCAACGAGGCCGCACTCAAGATGCTGGAGCAGATCGGCACCGTCGACCGCGTGCCGGAGTACGTCAAGAAGGCCAAGGACAAGAACTCCGAGTTCCGCCTGATGGGCTTCGGCCATCGCGTCTACAAGAACTACGACCCGCGCGCCAAGGTCATGGCGGAGACCTGCCACGAGGTCCTCGACTCGCTGGGCGTCAAGGACCAGAACATCCTGAAGGTGGCGATGGAGCTGGAGCGCATCGCCCTGCAGGACGACTACTTCGTCGAGAAGAAGCTTTATCCCAACATCGATTTCTATTCAGGCATCACGCTGCGCGCGATGGGCTTCCCGATGTCGATGTTCACCGTGCTGTTCGCGGTTGCGCGCACGGTCGGCTGGATATCGCAGTGGAAGGAGATGATCGAGGATCCCGAGCAGAAGATCGGCCGTCCGCGCCAGCTCTACATCGGCGCCACCGAGCGGCCCTATGTGCAGGTCGACCGCCGCGGCTGAGACAGTCTCGATCTGACAAGAAAAAGGGCGCCCCGAGACCGGAGGCGCCCTTCGAAATTTGTGGCGCGGCGAGACTTACCGCACGACCCACTGCGACTCCCTGCACACGTCGACTCCCATCCGCTGGCGCGTGGCGCCGTTCACCAGCTTCGCGCGCATGTCGCGGCAGCAGTTGCGAAGTCCATCCTGCATGTCGAAGAAGCGGCTCTGCCGGTCGCGGATCACTTCCTGATTGCCGAGCCGGTCCGGACCCCAGTTGTTGTCCCGGCAGGCCGAGTAGTAGAAGTACTCGATCGTCGTGCCGGTATCGTTGATGATGTTGATGCCGTAGTCCTGCGCGGATGCAGCTTTGGCGCCTGCGAACAAGGCGGCGGACAGCGCAACACCGGCGAGAATCGGTCGGAGGTTCATGACAATCAATCCTTCGTTGTTTCTATGCAGTCATTGGAGTCGAGCGCTCGGTGGCGGCTGCTCCCGAGAAATCGGAAAGAGAGCTTTTCCTGACCTGCCTCCTGTGTCTGTTCCCGCAATCAAGCAGCCGCTAAGGGCCACTGCCGGAGTAGGGACCGAAGGCAGCGCAGACCGTGACACTTGAACCGCGCCATCCCCGACTTATTTTTCTGAGATTAAACTGCAACGTACGTTGAAAACGTCGGTCCTTTATCAGCGGGGACCGTGTGTTTTGAATAGATTTGGATACGAATGCATTTGCCCGCCCGGTTCAGCGGTCCCGACGATCCGGATGTGGCAACGATTCTCAGCAACCTGGCCAATGTCCTGCAGGCCACGGACCGCACGGGCGAGGCTGAGGCGCTCGTTCTCAGGGCACTGGAGATCGGCGAAGCCCATTTCGGAGCTGACCACAAGACGGTCGTTCGAAATCGCGCGCACCTCAGGCAGCTGCGGGAGGCGGGCCCATCGTGTGCCGGCAAGGGTCGGGACGGCGAAATGCAAAATGTCGTCTTTCGCGCGGAGGAGACCGCCCGGCAGGGCGTGACGGCGAGCCTCGGACGCGATCTTCAGCTCGCCAAGTGGAGGGTGAAACCGAGATCCGCAAAGTGCGCAGTGTGAACCCCTACCGGGTTCAGTCGCTGGCGCGCGGCGCGACGCGCGGCCAGCCGCGGCCGTTCTCGGCGTAGTCGATGACGATGCGGGCTGCCGCCTCGCTCGGCGAACTGTCCTCGACCTGCAGTGCCGCAGGTATCCGCGCCAGCGTCTCGAGCTGGCGCGCGCGAACCGGGCCATCGTCGAGGAGATCGCCGACCGCCTTGGCGAGCCTGGCAGGCGTGCAGTCCTGCTGGTGGAACTCCGGGACGACATTGCGACCGAGGACGAGGTTGGGCAGCACCGCGGACGGCGCCTTGATGAGCCGGCGCAGGAACGGGGCCGCAACTGCACCCACCTTGTAGGCCACCACCATAGGTGTGCCCGCAAGCGCCAGTTCCAGCGTGACGGTGCCCGAGGCCGCGAGAGCAGCGCGCGCGAGCTTGAACGCGCGGAGTTTGTCGTCCTCGCCCTCGACAAGGTGCGGCTGCAGCGGCCACGCCGCCAGAGCGCCCTCGATGAGCGGTCGCACCGAGCTGACGACGGGCAGGACGACCTCGAAGCTTGCGCCCGTCCTGCAGCAGGCGAGACAGCGTCTCGCCGAACGGTCGCATGAGCCTTGAAACCTCGGTTGTGCGGCTGCCCGGCAGTATGACCAGCACAGGCACGTCACCCGCCAAACCAAGACGCTGCGCGAGCGGCGCCGGATCGAGAGCGACGATCGCGGGATACCGCTCGATCAGCGGGTGTCCGACGAAGCTGCACGCGGGACCGCCGAGGCGCCGGTGGGCCTCGGGCTCGAAGGGCCACAGTGCCAGCACGTGATCGATGTAGGGCCGCATCCTGCGCGCCCTGCCGGGCCTCCACGCCCACACGCTGGGCGAGACGTAGTCGATGATGGGGATCGAAGGCGTCAGGCGCCGGATGCGCTTGGCGATCGGGTGGGTGAACTCCGGGCTGTCGATGATCACGACCGCGTCCGGCTCGGCCGTCACCGCTGCCTTGGCCGTAGCCCTGATGTGCCGCAGGATCGTCGGCAGCCGCGCCACGATGGCACCCGGCCCCATGACCGCCACTTCCTCCAGCGGGAACTGTGACACCAAACCCTGGGCCATCATCAACGGGCCGCCGGCCCCGAGGTAGCGCACCTGCCCCGGCCGCGCAGCGTTGAGGGCGGCCATCAGCTTGCCGCCCAGCGCATCCCCCGAATGCTCGCCGGCGACGACGAACAGCCGCAGATCCCGCCCCTCGGCGCCAACCATCCTGGCCTGTACGACATCGCTGCTCATGAACGCGGGAACGCTACAGGGGGTGGGAGCTCTCGGGGCGTGCCGGCATGTCCGGGCGGTGACAGCTTACCAGGAACAGGCCCTCCGCGTCCGCAAGGGCCGGTCCGGCATCTTCGAGCGGGGCCAGCTCGTCCGCCGTACCTGCCATAGCCACCCCGGACAGCCCTTGCGCAGCCGCCTGCGCCAGCAGCGAAGCGAACGTCTCCGGCTCGCAAGCACGCGCGCGGCAAACCAGCACTCCACGCCGCCGGCGCTCGCCGACACCCCATTGCCTGAGCGCACGCACGCGCAGGAGCATTTGCGGCAACGCTTCGGCAGCCGCGAGCGCCACGATATAGGCGGACGCGACGACCACCCCGTGCCCGGTGCCGAGGGGCGCAAGGCGTTCGACCGCCACAATGCCCTTCTCGAGGTCCAGACGATCGCGGCTGCCCGGCCGGCGCCGGCTCATCACCCGCCCGGCGAGGCGAACTTCATCCCGATATCCGGCGACCGAGCCCACACTGCCTGCCGGCAGGCCCTCGACGGCGAATTGCTTCGCATTGGCGGCCCAGATCGCCTCGGCGCGGTCGAGCAGAAGAACGCCACCGGCTTCGAGCGCGAGACCCGCCAGCCCCGCCGCGACGCCGAGATCCACCGTACGCGGCCCGATGGCCGGCATGTCGACACGCAGCTCCTGGCCGGGCTTGGGACCCTTCGCGAGAACGCCGGAGCCGTTCACGCCCAGCCCACTCGCCCGGAGCTGCGCAACCCGCTCGAGCATCGCGTCGGTGCCCTCTGCTCCCTCGATGGCGAGCACCTTGCCGCCAGACACCACGACCGCCTGGCCCGCATCCAGCGGACCCAGCGCCGCGCGCACGGCAAAGCCGATGGCCGCATCCGCGCGGGCTTCCGGTGGCAGCGCCATCGCACCCAGCGCCCCCTCCCCCACCAGCAGGTCGGGAGCAACCTCATGCGCACCGCGCACGACGAGCCCGTTGGCCTCGAAGAAGCGCACCACGCGCGACAGCACGGAGTCGTCGCCGCCCGCGAGCAGACCCAAGATCTGCGGCAGGCTCCTGAAGAAACTGAGTATCGGGGCGCAGCTTGTACAGGTTGGGACGGCGCACGCTGCCCGCAATCACCAGTTCGCCGCCTTCGCTGCGCAACGTGGTGACCATGCGGCCGACCTGGCCCAAGTTCACCCACGTGTGCGGATAGCGGGTGATGCCATTGTCGGCCTCGCCGGTGATCCCGACGATATGCACCTGGCCGCCGCGCCGCGTTACGCTCTCGGCAATCGTCAACGGCAGCCGGCCTCCGCCCGCGAGGATACCGATCCTGTTCATGGGGTGAGCACGCGCCGGAGCGTCAGCGGCACAGGTCGCGTCCGCTCAGCCCGAACGGGGGACGCAGAGCGAACGGTCCGACGCCGCCTTGATGAAATCGAGGATCTCACGCACGTAAGGGTCCTTGGCGATGTCGTCGGACTCCACATCCGCAATACGCTCCACGAGCGTGCCCTCGTTGGAGAACAGCAGCCGGTAGGCATGGCGCAGGCTCTGGATGGTCTCGCGCGAGAAGCCGAGGCGTTTCATACCGACGATATTCAGGCCCGCGAGGCCGGCGCGATTGCCGAGCGCCATGCCATAGGGAATGACATCGTTCTCGACGCCGGCGAGGCCGCCGACAAACGCATGGTGACCGATGCGCACGAACTGGTGCACGCCGGCGCCGCCGCCGAGGATCGCGTAGTCCCCGACCGTGCAATGCCCGGCAAGCATGACGTTGTTGGAGAAGATGACCCGGTTGCCGACCTTGCAGTCGTGCGCCACGTGGCTGTGCACCAGGAACGTGCAGTGATCGCCCACCGTCGTCGCGTTACCGCCGCCGGCCGTGCCGGGGTTCATGGTGACGCCTTCGCGGATCGTACAGTGCGCTCCGATCTGCAGGGTGGTCTCCTCGCCCTTGAACTTCAGGTCCTGGGGCTCCGACCCGAGCGAGGCGAACGGAAAGACCCGCGTCTCCTCGCCGATCGTCGTGCGGCCGGTGACGACGACATGGCTGACGAGAGTGACCCCGCGCCCCAGGGCCACGTCCGGGCCGATTGTGCAGTAGGGACCGATCTCGGCACCGTCGCCGATCCTGGCACGCGCGTCGACAATAGCCGTCGCGTGCGCGCTAAACCTCGACATCGGCTTGATCCAGGATCATGGCGCTTATTTCCGCCTCCGCCACGACCTGGCCGTTCACCTTGGCTTCCCCGTAGAAGCGCCAGGCCCGGCCGCGGCTGCGAATCTTCTTCACATGGTAGTGCAGCTGGTCGCCGGGCAGCACGGGCTTGCGAAACTTCGCCCGGTCTATCCCCATGAAATAGACGAGTTGCGGTTTGTACGTGGCGCCAAGATGGTTGACGCACAGCGCGCCCGCCGTCTGCGCCAGACCCTCGATGATGAGCACCCCGGGCATCACCGGGAAACTCGGGAAGTGGCCCTGGAAAAACGGCTCGTTGATGGTGACGTTCTTGATGCCGACCGCGCTCTCGTCGCCATTCATATCGACGATGCGGTCGACCATCAGGAAGGGATAGCGATGCGGCAGCAGCTGCAGAACACGCCTGATGTCCGCTGTGCCGAGGCCACCCTTGTCCGCACTGGTGCGCTGATCCATCGCAAATGCGCTCCTTCACGCGCCGTCAAAGCTTCCCCTGGCCACCTTGCTCTAGAGCAAATCCTGAGCGTTTTGAAGCAAAAGCACGGCACCCGGCAGCGGCATATGGCGTATCGCCCGCGGATGGATGATCGCCGGCACGGTCGCCCAAGGTTGCCCCATGCTCCCTGCTTGTGCGACCTTCGCGTTAACCTTCAGGCTCAGGCGTCGCCAGACGCGATAACGAGGCAAGGACCTGCCCATGTGCCGCAACATCAGGACGCTCCACAACTTCGCGCCTCCTGCCACCGAGGATGAAATCCGCGCCTCCGCGCTGCAGTTCGTGCGCAAGCTCAGCGGCTCCACGCATCCCTCGAAGACGAACGCAGCCGCCTTCGATCTGGCGGTCGATCGCGTGACCGCGGCGGCCCACGAGCTTCTGCATTCCCTCGTTACGCACGCGCCGCCGCGCGACCGGGCGGTCGAGGCCGAGAAGGCTCGTACCCGCTCCACGCAGACGGTTCGGAGCGCGGTAGCCTCTACTCGTCCTTGCCCTTGGCTCCGCGCCGCCCCATCCGCTTGAGGATGGCGATCTGGCGGCCGAACTCCATCATCGGTACAGCCGGCGTGCCGCCCATGCGCGCTCCCGCCGGCACGTCGGCTGTTGCATGCGACCCGCCGGCGATCTGCGCACCGCTGCCGATGTGGATGTGACCGACGGCGCCCGACTGGCCGCCCATGACCACGAAGTCGCCGAGCTCGGCGGAGCCGGAGATGCCGACCTGGCCCACGATGACGCAATGGCGGCCCATGACGACGTTGTGCCCGATCTGGACGAGGTTATCGATCTTGGTGCCTTCGCCAATGACCGTGTCCTTCAGCGCGCCACGGTCGACGCAGCTGTTGGCGCCGATCTCCACATCGTCCTGGATGATGACGCGCCCCACCTGCGGCACCTTGAGGTGACCCTTGGCGCCCATGGCGAAACCGAACCCATCCTGCCCGATGCGCACGCCGGGATGAATGATCACGCGGTCGCCCACGAGCGCGTGGATCACGCTCGCGCCGGGGCCGATGTAGCAGCCCCGGCCGATCGTCACGCGATAGCCCACTACGGCACCGGCGGCGACGACCGTGCCCCGGCCGATCTGCGCTTCGCGCCCCACGATCGCGCCGGGCTCGATGCGAACACCGTCCTCCAGCATCGCCGTCGGGTGCACGAGCGGATCGCCGGCCGCACCCATCGCGGCCTTGGAGAACATCGCCTCGGGATAGAAGTGCTGCAGCGCCATCGCAAACGCGCGATAGGGCGCCGGCACCACGCAGGCGGCCGTGCCCCGCGGGACGCGGCTGGCGAAAGCCGAAGCGACCAGGCACGCGGACGCCCGCGTGGCCTCGAGCTGGTCCAGGTACTTGCGGTTGTCGAAGAAGGAGACGTCGCCGGCCCCTGCATCGGACAGCGGCTTCACATCGCGGATTTGGAGGTCAGGGTCCGCCCCCTCAGCCGAGCTGAGCGCCAAGCTTCTCGGCGAGCGTGCCGAGACGCACCGGGGCGCGCTCGTTCGAAGAAACCCGGATGCTCCATGCCGATCGTCCTGCACCAAAGAAACAAGGCCGCCCGGTTTGACCGGCGCGGCCTGAAACTAGCATTGCGAGCGCGACAAGTCCCGGATCGGACCTAGAACTTGGTGGACGCGCCGAACCGGATGAGCTGTTCGGAGTCGTAGGTCTGCTTCAGGAACGCCTTGGCGATATCCAGCCGCAGCGGCCCGAGCGGCGAGTTCCAGAGGATGCTGAAGCCTGCCGAAGCGCGGATGGCTTTGTCGTCCGCCAAGCAAATGACGTTGTTGTCGCCAGGTTGCAGCCGCAAAGCTGCGGCGAATTCTTCGCAAACGCCCCAGCACCGAACAACGAACCGGCATCCACGAACACGGCGCCGCCCATCCCGAGATCGTCGGGAACGAACGGCAGCGGGAAGCGCACCTCAGCCGTCGTCGCCCAGAACGTGCTGCCGCCCAGCGCATCGTCGGTGTTCAGGTCGCGCGGGCCGAAGCCGCCGCGCTCGAAGCCGCGGATCGTCTCGCCGCCCTTGTAGAAGAGGTCGATGAGGCGCACGTCGTCGCCGCCCCAGCCCATGATGTGACCGCCGGTTGCCCGGCCGACGAAGGTGATCTTCTCCGTAATCGGGTAGTAGAAGCGACCTTCGCCGGTGTAGCGCACGTACTGCACGTCGCCGCCGAGACCGGCGAAGTCGGTGCCCACCTGGAAGTAGGTGCCCTTGGTCGGCGTCTTCGGATGGTTGCGGTTGTCCCAGGCGAGGCTCGAGCTAACGGCCGAGGTGATGGCGGTGCCCTGCAGACTCCTGGATGGCCTTCGACGCGAACAGCCTCCTGACGTCGTAAATCTCACCCTGCGACAGCGTGTAGGAGTTCGTGATCCAGAGGTTCTCCGCCAGCGGGAAGCCGAGGCGCAGCGAACCGCCCGAGGTCCGGCTGCGGAAGGCCGAGAGTTGCGACATGTTCACGTCTTTGTGGAACAGGTCGAAGCCCGCCGCCAGGTTGCGATCGAGGAACCGCGGCTCGGTGAAACTCAAGTCGACCTGCAGCCGCTCCATGGAGCCCGCAAGCCGCAGGCGCAGGAACTGGCCTTTGCCCAGCAGGTTGCGTTCGGTGATGCTGACGTCGCCGATCACGCCCTCGCTGGTGGAGTAGCCGGCACCGAACGACAGCTCGCCCGTCGACTGCTCGACCAGCTCCACGTCGAGAACAACGCGATCCTGTGCCGAACCGGCCCTGCGCTTCACGTCAACGGACTTGAAGAAGCCCAGCCCCTGCAGCCGCTTGCGCGCCTTGTCGACCAGCAGCGGGTTGTAGGCGTCGCCTTCCGCGAGGCGGAACTCCCGGCGGATGACATGGTCCTGCGTGCGCAGGTTGCCGATGATATTGATGCGCTCGATGTAGATGCGCGGACCCTGGTCGATCACATAGGTGATGTCGATGATGCGGGTGCCCGGCTGCGCGCACCGCACGAGGCCGCACGCGCGCAAAGGCAAAACCCTGCTCGGACACCACCAGCGTGAGCCGCTCGGTCGTGCGGTCCATGGCCGACTGGTCGTAAGTCGCACCCGATGACGTGAGCAGCTCGCTCCGCAGCGCCTTGGTGTCGACGTTGGGGAAGGGAGATTCGATGTCCACCTTGCCGAAAGTGAACAACTCGCCTTCCTCGACGACGAAGGTGATGTAGAAGCCGTCGCCCTCGCGACCGAGCTCCGCGCCGGCGGAGACGACACGCGCGTCGGCGTATCCGTTCTTCAGGTAGTACTGGCGCAACAGCTCCCGATCCAGGGCCAGCCGGTCCGGATCGTAGATGTTGGTGCCTTTGATGAAGTCGAACAGGCCCGACTGCGAGGTCGTGATGATGTCCCTGAGCTGGGAGTCCGAGAAGGCCCTGTTGCCGATGAAGTTGATCGCCTGAACCTTCGTCGCCATGCCCTCGTTGATCTCGAACACGAGATTTACGCGGTTGTTCTCGAGATCGATGATCTTGGGCTCGACGGAAGCCGCAAAGCGGCCCTGGCGCCGGTAGATGTCGAGAATGCGCTGCACGTCGGCCTGCGCCTTGGCGCGCGTGAACACGGAACGCGGCTTCAGCTGCACTTCGCTCGTCAGCGTCGCCTTGTCGACCTCGCGGTTGCCCTCGAAGGCGACCTGATTGACGACCGGGTTCTCGACCACGGTCACGACGACGGCGGCACCGTCACGGTCGATGCGAACGTCGGAGAACAAACCGGTCGCGAACAGGGAGCGGATCGACTCGTCGACTTTGCCCGGATTGTACTGATCGCCCGCGTTGAAGCGCAGGTAGGTGCGGACCGTCTCGGGCTCGACCCGGCGGTTGCCGACGACACGAATTTCACGGATCGCGCCAGCCTGCGCATGGGCAGGCTGCGCCGAGTAGACCACCGGCTCGACGGACAGCGTCAAAAGCGCCAACGCCGCCGCGATGATGAAGTGCCAGTCCCCCGACTTGCACATCCAATGCTGTGGCATTCTTCCCGTCTGCCTTTCGGTTCGCCGGTCCCCTGCCGCACCCTATCCGCCGACGTCGGATGGGCGCTTCGCAATGAACGAACCGGCTGCAGAAACCGGCTCAAAGCTTCCCCCGCCTCGAGCCCCCTTTGAACCCGAAGCACTTCTTGCGTGACGACTTGTTTAACTGCTGAGTCAGCGCCTTGGAAGTGGCAATATTAACCCACGGTTCCACGAAATATCAGTCGCCACAATGTTAGCTGATTCGCTGCTTTGAGGGCCATAAAGACATGGCTCTGCGGGGTGCGCGAAGGCGATTTGCGCACCCCATTTCGCTGGCTCGCGACCGGCGCTTTTCCGGCCTAGCCGATCCCGATCCAGCGCAGCGGAATCATGCGGTCCTGGTAGGTCGTATAGACCAGCAGCAGCAGCACGATCGCAAACCCGATGCGGAAGCCAAACTCTTGCGCCCGCTCGCTCAACGGACGGCCCCGCACCGCCTCGATGGCATAGAACATAAGGTGACCACCATCCAGCAGCGGGATCGGGAACAGGTTGATCAGTCCGATACTGACGGAGAGCACCGCGGTCAGGTTGATGAGCGCCAGGAAGCCCAGCGTGGCAACCTGCCCGGAGATATCCGCGATCCTGAGCGGACCGCCGAGCTGGTCGCCCGATTCGCGCCGCGTCACGACGTCGTAGAGGTAGCCCAGTGTGCGCGAGACGATGAAGTAACTTTCCTTGACGGCCATAACGACCGCCTCGCCTGGCCCGTACTGCTTGAACTGCCATTCCTGCTGGGTCGTGTTGCGCTTGATGCCGATCACCCCGACCCTGAGCTTGTTACCGAACCGGTCGGAGATCTCACGCCGGTCGGGCGCCGCCTTCAAGGTGAGCAGGGCATCGCCACGCTTGACGTCGAACGCCAGCACGCGGTCGGCGCTCGCGTTCACGACGCGTTGCATGTCGGAAAAGGTTTCGATCGGCTGGCCGTCGATGGCCACGATCACGTCGCCGACCTGGAAGCCCGCCTTCGCCGCGGCGCCGTCCGGTACGATCTCGTCGACCCGCGGCGCGGTCACGTTGATCCCGACCAGCGCGAACGTCGCGGCAAACACCAGGATCGCAAGGATGAAGTTGGCGATAGGACCCGCGGCCACGATGGCCGCCCGCGCCGCCAGCGGCTTGCTCTGGAACGCGCCCTCGCGCTCCTCAGGCGAAAGGTTCTGCAAGGCGTCCCGCGATGGGACGCTGGCACCGTTCTCGTCGTCGAGGAATTTGACGTACCCGCCAAGCGGAAGCCAAGCCACGCGCCAGCGGGTGCCGTAGCGGTCGTAGAAGCCGAAGACCTCCTTGCCGAAACCGATGGAGAACGTCTTCACCTTGACGCCGTACCAGCGCGCCACCAGGAAGTGTCCGAGTTCGTGAATGAAGATGACCACCGTCAGCACGAACAGGAAAGCCAACGGCTTCAAGATGTAGGTGGGCAGAAACTCCATTTCCGGCATTGCCTCCAGCATACTTGACGGCGCCGGCAGCGCCGTACCAAGGCATCAAGCGGTCTTTTTGAGCCTGAACCCGGCCTTGCCGTTGCAGCGGCACCAGGCTCGCTCCGACAGCATCAATTTCGCTCTTTCAGCTTTCGCTCTTCGAGCAAGATCAGCGCCAACTCACGGGCACCGGCATCCGCCGCCATAACAGCGTTAAGATCGCCCGCGCTCGACAGCAGTCCGCGTCCGCCTGCCATGTCCAGCGTTTCCGCCACGAGTTGGGCGATATGAAGGAAAGGAAGCCTTCGGGTCAAGAAGGCCTCCACAGCAACTTCGTTGGCAGCGCTCAGAACCGCCGGAGCCGTCCCCCCTGCGTTCATCGCCTCCCGCGCCAAAGTCAACGCCCGGAAGCGTTTCTCGTCTGGCCGCTCGAAGGTGAGGGCGCCGAGTTCCACCAGATCGATACGCTTGGTCGGGGCGTCCATGCGCCCCGGCCAGGCAAGGCTCGCTGCAATCGGCGTGCGCATGTCGGGCATCGCAAGCTGCGCCAGCATGGAACCGTCGCGATAGCCGACGAGCGCGTGAATGATCGACTGCGGGTGCACGACCACCTCGAGCTGATCCGGGCGCACCGGAAACAGATGGTAGGCTTCGATCAGCTCCAGCCCCTTGTTCATCAGCGTGGCGGAATCGATGGATATCTTGGGTCCCATCGACCAGTTCGGGTGCGCCAACGCCTGCTCGGGCGTGGCGTCCGCGAGCTGCTCGAGGCTCCAGGTGCGGAACGGACCGCCGGAGGCCGTGAGAACGATGCGTTCGATCGCCTCGCGGTCCGATCCGGCGAGAGCCTGGAACGCGGCGGAGTGCTCGGAGTCGACTGGTATCAGCTCGGCACCGGCGCTGCGCACGGCCTCCATGAACATGGCGCCCGCGCAGACCAGGCATTCCTTGTTGGCGAGCGCGACGCGACGGCCTTGCGACACGGCGGCGAGCGTCGGCTTGAGGCCGGCGGCGCCGCTGATCCCGGCCATCACGCAATCAGCGGGCCGCAGCGCCGCCTCCAAGAGAGCGCCGGGGCCGGCGGCCGCCTCGATGCCGCTGCCCGCCAGCCTCTCCTTCAGCTCACGATAGGCACGCTCGTCTGCAACGACGGCAAATTCGGCGCGGTGCCTCAAAGCGAGTTCGGCAAGCTTGGCCGCATTGCCGTTGGCCGTGAGTGCCACGATCTCGAACATCGCGGGATTGCGGCCTATGAGGTCGAGCGTGTTCTCGCCGACCGAGCCTGTGGCCCCCAGCACGCTGACCGTGCGCACGCCGCTTCCGTCCCGCACCGGGGAGCGCGCCGGCCCGCTGGCCGCCACCTTCACTTCAACTTGCGCGCGCGCCACGTCGGTTCCCGCCATCACAATCCGTAGAGAAGCGCACGCGCTGGCGAATGCATATCTATCACCAGTGCCGCAAGCGCGACAGCGGACGCAGCCGCGATGAGACCATCGACGCGGTCCATCACGCCCCCATGGCCCGGAATGATGGCGCTGGTATCCTTGGCGCCGAACCTGCGCTTCAGCGCCGACTCCGCAAGATCCCCCGCCTGCGCGACGACGGCAAGCACCGCTCCCGTTGCAGCGAGGCGCAGCGACGAGGCGTACGGTATGGCAAACCAGAACAGTGCACCCAGGACGGCACTCGCGATCACCCCGCCGGCGAGGCCGGCCCACGTCTTCTTCGGTGACACACGCGCCCAAAGCAGCGGCCCCTTGAGCAGCCGCCCGCTGACGAACGCCCCAGTGTCCGTAACAACCACGACAGCGATTACGAAGACCGTCGCCAGCAGCCCAAGCGCCGGATCGGACCGCAGCCAGATCAGGGCCACGGCTGGAAAGCCCGTGTAGAAGACACCGAGAGCCGAGAACATGCTGTTGCGGCCGAGGCTTAGCACTGTCGCGAGGATCGCGCCGATTGGCAGCGTCAGCAGGCCGAGCCCCACGTAACCGAGCGCGGCAAGCAGACCCGCGGCAGCCGTCGTGCCGACATGCACGGCGAGGATCGTCCGCTCCTCGCTGCCGTGCACGAGCCGGCCCCATTCCCAGGCGACCACGACCGATACCGCAACCACCAGCACCGCAAAGGGGATCACGCCCGCCAGCGTCAGCAAGAGGGCAACGATGCCCATCGCCAATCCGGAAAACAGGCGCGCGCGAAAATCGCCACCGAGCCGGCCGGCCCAGGCGCTCTCTTCCCGCGCAGTGTCACCATGTTCGTCCATGCGCCGCCTGTTTCTCTGTCGCTTGTCGCCTACCTGATCGAACGCTCGACCAGGCCGCCGAACCTGCGATTGCGGCGGCGATACTCTTCGATGGCCTGGAGAAGGAGCTCGCGGCCGAAGTCAGGCCAGCATGCCTCGAGGAACACGAACTCGGTGTAGGCCGATTGCCACAGCAGGAAGTTCGACAGGCGAAGTTCTCCGCTCGTGCGGATGAGAAGGTCCGGATCGGGCAGGCCCTGTGTGTCGAGTGCGCTGGAAAGCAGCTCCGGCGTGATGTCTCCCGGCTGGATGCTTCCCTCGATCGCGCGCTCGGCGAGCCGCCGCGCCGCCTTGGCGATTTCTGCGCGCGAGCCATAGTTGAAGGCAATCACGAGATTGAGCGCCGTGTTCCCGCGGGTGAGCGCCACGCCCTCGTCGATCATGGCGAGCAGATCGCGATCCACGCCCTCTCTCTCGCCGATCATGCGCACGCGCACGTTGTTCTTGTGCAGATCTTCCAGATCCCGGCGCACGAAGCGCTTGACGAGCCGCATCAGGTCGTCGATCTCGCTCGCGGGCCGCGCCCAGTTCTCCGAGGAGAAGCTGAAGAGCGTCAGGTAGGGGATGCCGATCTCCATCGTGGCGCGCACCGTGCGCCGGACGGCCTCCACGCCATGCCGGTGGCCGGCGGTGCGGGGTAGCCCGCGGCTCTGCGCCCAGCGCCCGTTGCCGTCCATGATGATGGCGATGTGGCTGGGCAGCCCCGTCCGCCCCCACTGGGCCGGCTGATGGTGCTCGTTCATGTCGACCGCGCCGCTGGTCCACGCACCGCCCCAAGTCGCGGCGTGCCGAAGCCGGGCGGCCGGCGCCGCGTGACCGTCATACCTGCTTGATCTCTGTTTCCTTGGCCGCGAGTGCCTGATCGACCTCCCTGATGAGCCGGTCGGTCAGCTCCTGCACCTTCGTTGAATTCTTGTGGTGCTCGTCCTTGCTCATGTTGCCGTCCTTCTCGGCCTTCTTGAGCAGCTCCATGCCGTCGCGGCGCACGTTGCGCACGGCGATACGGCCCTGCTCCGTATACTTGTGGGCGAGCTTGACGAGTTCCTGGCGACGCTCCGCGTTCAAGGTCGGGATCGGCAAACGGATCAGCGTGCCATCGATGACCGGGTTGAGACCCAGGTTCGCCTCGCGGATGCCCTTTTCGACAGCCGAAACCTGGCTCTTGTCCCACACCTGCACGGAGATGGTGCGCGCGTCCGGCGTGGACACGGTCGCCACCTGGTTGATGGGCATGCGGGCGCCGTAGATGTTGACCACCACCGGGTCGAGCAGGTGGGTGCTTGCCCGGCCCGTGCGGAGACCGTGAAACTCCTTCTTCAGGGTATCGATGGCGCCGCGCATGCGGCGCTCGAGTTCCTTGATATCGAAATTGCCGGTGGTCATGGGCTGCTCCTTCACTGTGCGGCCAGGCGGCGCGTTCGCTCCCTGCCTAACCCGAGCCCTCGATGACTGTGGCCCGCGCCTCGCCCCGCAAGACCTTAAGAAGATTACCAGGTTCTTCAATGGAGAATACGACGACCGG
Organism: uncultured Alphaproteobacteria bacterium; assembly: GCA_963782855.1. Lineage (GTDB taxonomy): Bacteria > Pseudomonadota > Alphaproteobacteria > Rhizobiales > Hyphomicrobiaceae > AWTP1-13. Next base: position 112,808 of record CAWALW010000008.1, read on the forward strand.
AAGACCATTGTCGCGGGCGAGCGCAATGGCCGCGCCGTCCATGACCTTCAAATCCTTGGCCAAAACCTCGCTGTAGCTCAGCCTATCGAAACGGGTGGCTTTGGCGTTCTTCCTGGGATCGTCCGAATACACGCCATCCACCTGCGTGGCCTTTGCGAGCACTACGCAGTTCATCTCGACCGCCCGCAGCGCCGCCGTGGTGTCGGTGGTGAAGAACGGGTTGCCGGTGCCTGCCGCAAAGATCACGATCCGCCGGCAGGAAAGATGGTGCAACGCCTTGGAGCGCACGAAGGACTCGCACACCGTCGGCATCGGGATCGCCGACATCACGCGCGCTTCCACATCGAGCCGTTCCAGGCCGTTCTGCAGCGCAAGCGCGTTCATCACGGTCGCCAGCATGCCCATGTAGTCGGCGGTGGCCCGGTCCATGCCCTTCGCAGCCCCCGCGAGACCGCGGAAAATGTTGCCGCCGCCGACGACGACGGCGATCTCGGCGCCCGCGTCGACGGCTTCCTTCATGTCGCGACACAGCCGCATCACGACATCGACGTCGATGCCGTAGCCCGCCTTGCCCACCAGCGCTTCGCCGGAAAGTTTGAGCAGCAGCCGTCCGTAGCGGAAGCCGGTTGCCGAAGTCATCGCCGCAGCCTCATGAGGTCACCCGCCAAGCTTATGCCGACTGGCGCCCGCGGGCAAACGCCCGCAGTTTGCCACGCGGCGACCTTAGAGCGATTCGAAGGCTCGAATCGTCAGGCGGGGGCGGTCTCTTTGCCCCCGGTGTCCTTGCCTGTGGTTTGGCCAGCCACTTTCGCAACTTCTGCGGCGAAGTCCTCGTCTTTCTTCTCGATGCCTTCACCCAGAGCGAAGCGCACGAACTTCGTGACCTTGATCGGTGCGCCCACGGCCTTTTCCTGCTCTTTCAGGAACTGCTCGACGGTCGCCTTGCCGTCGCCGCCCGCGCCCAGGAACGTCTGCTGCAGCAGCACCACCTGCTGGTAGAACTCCTTGCGCAGGCGTCCTTCGACCATCTTGGCAATGATGTCGTCGGACTTGCCGGAGGCCTTGGCCTGCTCGGCGTAGACGGACCGCTCCCGCTCGATGATTGCGGGGTCGAGCTGGTCGGCGCTCACCGCCGCCGGGCTCGCGGCCGCCACGTGCATGGCGATCTGCCGGCCAATACCCGTGAGCGCCGCCTTGTCGCCCTTGCTTTCCACCGCGACCAGCACGCCGATCTTGCCGAGCCCATCGGAGACCTTGTTGTGCACGTACTCGGCGACCACACCGTCGGAGACGGACGCATCGGCCGTACGCCGCACGCTCATGTTCTCGCCGATGGTGGAGACCATTTCCCGCACGTGCTCTTCTACCGGCAGGCTCTTGCCGGGATAGGGCGTGGCCAAAAGCGTCTTGAGGTCGCCCTTGGCCTGCGGCGCCAGCGAGGCAATGCCCCGCACCATGTCCTGGAACTGGTCATTGCGCGCCACGAAGTCGGTCTCGGAGTTGACCTCCACCACGGCGCCGACGCCGTTCTTCACGGTCACGCCGATCAGCCCTTCCGCGGCGATGCGGTCGGACTTCTTCGCAGCCTTGGAGAGGCCCTTCTTGCGCAACCAGTCGATCGCCGCCTCCATGTCGCCGACGGCTTCGGTGAGCGCGTTCTTGCAGTCCATCATGCCGGCGCCGGTCTTGTCGCGCAGCGCCTTCACCATGCTCGCGGTTACTGTCATGTCATCCTCTTGAATTGCTGCCGCGGCCCGGCGCGTGGCCGGGCTGGCGGCATCGACGGGATACGCCGGCTACGCAGCTGCGGCTTCGACCAGCTTCTTGGCGGCGGCGATCCAGCCCTCGGCAGCGATCTGGCCCTTCAGCCTGAGCTGCCGGTCCAGCGCCTCGGCAAAATCGGGCTCAAGGTCGGCGATCTGCCAGAAGTGGTAGACGCCGATATCGTTGAGCCGCAGCTCCAGCTTGTTGTCGATACCCGGCAGGCGCTTGAGATCGTCCGCTTCGCCGCGCGGGGCCTCGATGCCCTTGAACACCGCCGGCAGAGCCTCTGAGGGCGGCGCCTCGGACGCGCCGAGATCGGCACCCGCCTGCGCCTGGCCGCGCTCGATGCCGTCGATAGCCGCACGCGCGATGAGGTCGCAGTAGAGGGTGATGGCGCGGCCGGCGTCGTCGTTGCCGGGGATGACGAAGTCGATACCATCAGGATTGCAGTTGGTGTCGACCACGGCCACGATCGGAATGCCGAGCTTCTTGGCTTCCGCGATCGCGATCTCTTCCTTGTTGGTGTCGATCACGAACAGCAGGTCGGGCAGGCCGCCCATCTCCTTGATGCCGCCGAGCGACTTGTTGAGGCTGTCGCGGTCGCGCGTGAGCTGCAGCAGTTCCTTCTTCGTGCGCCCGCGCGCTTCGCCCCCAAGCAGCTCCTCGAGCTGCTTCAGGCGGCGGATCGACTGGGAGATGGTCTTCCAGTTCGTGAGCGTGCCGCCGAGCCAGCGATGGTTGATGTAGTACTGCGCCGAGCGCTTGGCAGCCTCCGCAATCGCATCGGAGGCCTGCCGCTTGGTGCCGACGAACAGTACGCGGCCGCGCTGGGCGACGACGTCGCTCACCTTCACCAGCGCCTGGTGCAGCAACGGCACCGACTGTGCGAGATCGACGATGTGAATGTTGTTGCGCACGCCGAAGATGAAGGGCGCCATCTTCGGGTTCCAGCGATGACTCTGGTGGCCGAAGTGAACGCCGGCTTCGAGCAGCTGGCGCATATTGTATGCGGGAAGCATCGTGTAGTCCTTTCCGGTTGGTCCTCCGCGGAGCATACGAAGCCGGTCTCCCGGCCACCGGTCGCCGTGCGGGGCTTTCAATCCGCCCGGCGAAAAGCGCTCTGCGTGTGTGATGGCGGCTGTCTAGCGGGCCGTCCGGAAGAACACAAGCAATATCAAGCCCCATCCCAGCGATCAGCCGGTCCGTCAGTCGAAATCGCGGGTGACGTCGAACGTCCTGACCGGCGTCATGCTGTCGGGAGGCCGCAGCCACAGATCCTCGTGCCGGAGGGTGCGGCGGGTGTCATTGGTGCCGGCCTGCCAGTGATCTTCCATGGAGACGCGCGAGAACTCGTAGTCCTTGGCATGCGTCTCGTAGTTCTTCTCGCGATAGATGAGGTGCACGATGCTCAGGGACACACTGGGCTTGGAGTGCTGCATGATGACCTGCACGTCCGGGTCATCAGCGAGATCTGAGGGCAGCTTGGTGATGAGCCGCTCGACGGCACGCTGCAGCTGCTGGGAGATGCGTGCCGCCTCGGTATTGAGCCGGGTACGCGACGAATAAAGAATGTCCTTCTGGCGCTCGTAGACCTCGGGCAGGTTGCGCGGCATCGGTCCCCGCGCGCTGAACAGGTCGACCTGGAACACGACCATGCTCGCCTCGCGCTCGGCGTCCAGGAGATACTGGAGCGGCGTGTTCGTCACGACGCCCCCGTCCCAGTAGTACTCGCCTTCGATCTCGATCGGCGGAAAGCCCGGCGGCAGCGCAGCACTCGCCATGATGTGCTCCGGCCCAAGGGTGCGCTCACGCGTGTCGAAATACACCGAGTTGCCTTTGCGGATGTTGGCCGCGCCTACGCTGAGCCGCGGATGGCCAGCGTTCAGCAGATCGAAGTCGACATACTTGAGCAGCGTCGCCTGCAGAGGCGCCGTGTCGTAGAAGCTCAGCGCCCCCTCCGTTCCCCAGGGCAGCAGCCAGGCTGCCGGAAAGCGCGGCCTGAAAAAACCGGGCACGCCGGCCGTCACGCTGGCCAGTGCGCTCCATTCGTTGAAGGCTCCGCGCACCATGTCGCCTTCGGCAAACGGGCGCACTTGCACGCCATCGGTGATCTCCTCCCAGAACGCACGCAGCCGCGCCGCTCGGTGCTCCGGCGGATTGCCGGCGATGATCGCGCCGTTGATGGCCCCGACGGAGACGCCTGCGATCCAGTCGGGCGTGTAGCCGCCGTCCGCCAGCATCGCGTAGACGCCGGCCTGGTAGGCGCCGAGCGCGCCGCCGCCCTGCAGCACCAGTCCGATCTTGGCGCAGTGGGGAGGGAGCGGCTTGCGGGTCGTTGTCATCAGCTCAGCGCGCGCTCCCAACCCTCACCTCGGGCGGCACCGACGCCCAGGGATAACCTTGGCGACCCAGTGTCTCGCCGAGCGCGAACAACGCCTTCATGTAGCCGTTGTCGAAGGGCGCCGGGCGCGGCGCGTTGAAATCGGCCGGGATCGACGCGAGCCTGAATTCGATGCCGTCGGCCTGCGCCTTCACATACATGCGCGCGAGGTCGCCGATGCCCTGGCTGCGCGAAAGCGTCTCCAGCGAGCGCTGCGCAATCGCGAGCGTCGTCTCGTTCGTCACCTTGTACTCGGGCGCGAGCTTGCCGTTGCGTACCACGAACAGCCGGCGCTTCACCTTGGCCCCGACCGCCTGGTCGATCTCCTTGAAGCTGAACTCCGCGGGGCTGAAGAACACCCCGTGCGAAGTGCCACCATCGACGTGCATCTCCTCGTAGCGCTTGCCCCCGGCCACGACCTGAAAGTGCACTGGCGGAAACAGGCCTGGCAGTGCCGCCGACGCCATTAGCACCTTGCGGAAGAGTACCCCGTCACCCCGCTGCGCGATCCGGCCCATGTCCCAGTACACCGGGCGCTGCGCATCGATGTTGGTCGTTCCGACCAGAAGGAAGCGGCCCCTCGCGCGCTCCTCGGCGATCCGTCGCAGCATGCGCGCATCGACGTACCGGTCGATCAAATGCTTGAGCGGCGTGGAGTTGCGAGCGCGCTTCCCCCCAGCAGCCCGGGAAGAATGTTGGCCTGGTAGATCTGGCCTCCGCTGTAGGTGGTGAACACAGCCGCCAGCTCGCGGTCGTATTCACTGCCCAGGAATGCGAACGGAGCAATCAGGGAACCCGCGCTGATGCCGGTCACGAGAGCGAATTGCGGCGCGGTCGCCCCGCTTGCCCCATCCCACCAAAAGGCCCGCGCCAAAGGCGCCGTCGTCCGCTCCACCGGAGAGTGCAAGCAGGTCGGCTGTAACGGGCTTGCCGGCCTTCGCAGCCGCGTGGTAGCTGGCTTTCAGCTTCGGGAACTCTGGCGCGATGAGCGCACGCGAGAAGGGCGCATCACCCCAGGCGCGCACACCTTCCATGTCCGGCATGGACGCGTCCGATACCAGTGAAGCGGGAACCGGCATGCGCGGCGGGCCGGTGCCGCAACCCGCAACAACAAGCGCCATGGACAGGAAGAAGCGCGCCGCTCGTCTTTGCGCGCGCAGCAATACCGAACATCACCCGGCTCCGTTGCCGAAGCCCCGCTTCCCCTCGGAGATATGACAGCTTTGGCGCGGGGTCGCCAGATGCTCCCGCGGCCGGGTTGGTTCCGGGTTGGCTAATGCGATATCCCGCCGCAGCAGGCGTCTACCGCTTGCCGACCGACGCGCCTTGCGTGCCGCGTAGCGCGCGTCGCGCTCCTTCTTGCGCTCGGTGGCTTCGGAGGCTTCGCGGATGACCCGCTCGATCGCTTCCCGCTTCTCGCGCGCCTCGCGCTCGAGCTTCTCCTTCGCCTCCTGCTCGGCTCGCAGTCGCGCCTCTTCCTCTTTGCGCACCTTGCGCTCGGCCTCGCGCGTTTCGCGCGCTTGCGCGATGGCCAGTCTCTCTTCCTTGCGGCGGATCACTTCGGGATCGTCGGCGCTGGGACGCGCTTTGAACCGCTCCAACGCGGCCTGGCGGGCGGTCGAAGCTTCGCTCAGGCGATCCTTGAATGTCTTTTCCTTGAAACCCCTCATGCCAGTCCTTCGATAGTTTCGATGACTTGATAGTCCGGTGTCAACGAGAGCCGGCGGAGCGCCCATGCGTAAGGGCGGCGTGCCTCGGCCGGCACACCCCTACCAGCCAAGTGGCAAGACGCCGATTTCCGGCGCCCTGCAGCAGGCCTTACGCGGCCTGGATGTTGTTGACGGCGATCTTGCCGGTGCGACGGTCCGGCTGCGTGTCGAAGCGCACCTTCTGGCCCTCACGCAGGCTGCTCATGCCAGCCCGCTCGAGCGCGGTTGCGTGAACGAACACGTCCTTGCCGCCGTTGTCGGGCTGAATGAAGCCGTAACCCTTTTGCTCGTTGTAGAATTTGACAGTGCCGCTTTCCATAGAACGTCCTTCTCGAGGCGATGCTAGATAGGTGTTGACCCGCCGCAAGCGGCCAGAGACTCGGCTCGTCGATGTTAGGAAGAGAGCTTGATCGTGCGCCCGGCTAAGCCCGCGGCGTAACGGCCCCTCGTCTGGCCAACTTCGATGGCGGTTCACATAGAACCGTTCAGGCCCAATTGCAAGAGGAACGCGGGCCTCATCGCAGAGCTCTTGATTGTGGGACGTGCCGGCTCATTTTGCCTACGCCGGCGCGGGAAATCGCACCAATGCGAGGTCCTGGCCTTACCGCGTGGCAACCGCGCGCGCCACGGCAACGATCAGCAGGTAAATGAAGGCTACGGGCAACGAGCACAATCAGAGATCGGCCAAAGGTTGGAGCCGCCGCAAATGCGAGCCGGCCAGAACCGCGGGGATGACGAGCGGCACCATGATCACAGCCAGCGGCCGCGCAGCGCGCGGCCGATCAGCCAGCGTCGCCGCCGATAGCGTCAGTCGCCATGACATACCTGGGGAAGAAGTATGGCCGGGCACCAGCCAGCATGGCCGAGCTCCCCGGAAATATCCCGCCCAGTGCGCCGGCAGGTTTCCCGGCTTCCTCAGACCGCTCGCAATCCGCACGTGAGCTAGCACGACCGGCAACCGCGTGCGCAACCTCCAGGAACCGACCGATGCCCAAGCTCACCCTCTACCACGCCGCCCCGTCGCGCTCGTCGATCGTGCATTGGATGCTGGAGGAGCTGGGCCAGCCCTACGACATCCAGCTCGTCAGCTTCAAGAAGGGCGAGAACCGGCAGCCGGCATTTCTCGCCATCAACCCGATGGGCAAGCTGCCGGCGCTCAAGCACGGCGACACCGTCATCACCGAGGCCGCCGCCATCTGCACCTATCTCGCCGACGAGTTCCCGCAGGCCAAGCTCAACATTCCCGATCGGCAATCCGCAGCGCGGCGTCTACCTGAAATGGCTGTTCTTCGGGCCGAGCTGCGTGGAGCCCGCCATCAGCGAGACGGCTTTCCCGCGCAAGGAGCCGCCGCCGCGCGCCGCGCTCGGGCTTCGGCGATTTCGACACCGTGATGGACGTGCTGGCCCAGGGCGTCGGCAGCCGCCGACCCCTACCTCATGGGCAAACAGTTCACCGCCGCCGACGTCATCATCGGCTCCGGCCTGCGCTGGGGCACGATGTTCAAGCTGATCCCGCGACCGGCCGGAGTTCACGGCCTACGTCGGCCGGCTCAACGAGCGCCCTGCGCTCAAGCGCGCAACGGAAAAGGACGCGAAGCTGCAAGCCGAGCAGGAGAAGGTCTTGAGGGCATCGCGATCAGCCCGTGGCAGGCGAACTCCGCGACGTGCCTCGCGAAGGTGCGACGAGAAGCCGTTACGCAGAAGCGATCTCGACTGCCGATTCGACGAGCACGCCGCGTGGCGCGAACGACGCGATGCGCAGATCGAACGCGCATAGCGAAAGCGCGTGGGCGACGGGCAGCTAGAGCGCGTCGTTGAAGCACCTGCGCGTCGCGCTGGCGACGCTCGCGGGCATCGGCGCTCACACTGGCTCGATCGGCGCTCGCCGCCGACCGCATCGTCGTACACGGATGCGCTTGGCATTACGGATGGCTGTCACGCTCCCGATCGCGCGGCGAGACGCACGGCAAGGCCAACTCGCGCAACGTGCTCTACGCTCATCCTCGCCGACTTCGATTACCTGCAGTACGAGCCGCTACATCCGTCGCGTCGAAGACGACGCCGTGCGCGTCCAGGTGCGCTTCATCTATCGCCACCGGCACCGGGCAGCGGCCTATCGCCGGCAGCAAGCGTCATGGTGCATCACGCTGCAAGGACGGCCGCATCGCGCGCGGTCGGACGAGTACCACGACGCACGCAGGGTCGAGGCCTTCATGCGACTCACGGCGCAGCGCATCGCTCGAGGCCGAGGTGCAACCGCTGGAACTGCCGTCGCCGAGCGGGCCCAACGCCGCCGCGTCATGCAACGCATTCGCCGCATCCTGACGTGCGGCGACGCCTAGCGGCCGCCGCAGCTTGCGCTGCACGCGCGCATCGAAGCGTTCGACGTTCACCACCACGCGCTTGTGAGTGCCGCCGCCGATCGTTCGCGTGCATCGCGGGCCTCGACGCGGAACGTGATGGTGCGGCCCTCCACCTCGATCACCTCGGCGGCCGCGACGACATGCAGGCCCGACGGGCGTCGCCGCGTAGTGGCCGACGTCGAGCTGTATGCCGAGGCTCTGATGACCCGGTGGCAGCAGGTGCTCCACCGCCGCCAGCGCCGCAGCCTCGATCAGGTTGATCATGACCGGGGTCGCCAGCACCGCGATGCGCCCCGAGCCGACGCGCGGGGCCGTGTGCTCGGGGCCCACCGTCATCTCGGCGGCCCCCGTCAGGCCGGGTTGGATGGCGGAAAGGTCGAGCGCGGCCATCAGACGACCTTGATATTTCGTCGGGATCCCAGTCGGGCTTGGGATACTGCGGGTTCATCGCCTCCAGCGTCTCGCGCACGATGCCGGCAATCGCCGCGTTGCGCGCCCATTTGCGGTCGGCCGGGATCACGTGCCACGGCGCCCACGCCGTCGAGCATCGGTTGAGCGCGATGCTCGTAGGCGGCCTGGTAGTCGTCCCAGAGCTTGCGTTCCTCGAGGTCGCGCGGATCGAACTTCCAGCGCTTGTCGGGCTCGTCCAGGCGCTCCTGCAGCCGCTCGGCCTGCTCGTTCTTCGAGATGTGCAGCATGAACTTGAGGATGGTCGTGCCGTTCTCGGTCAGCATCTTCTCGAAGGCGTTGATCTGCTCGTAGCGCGCCTCGACCTCCTTGGCCGGCACCAGCTTGCGCACGCGCACCACCAGCACGTCCTCGTAGTGCGAGCGGTTGAAGATGCCGATGACGCCGCGGCGCGGGCAGACCTGATGCACGCGCCAGAGATAGTCGTGCGCCATCTCCTCCTCGCTCGGCCGCCGGAAGCTCGTCACGTTGACCCCGAGCGGCCCCGTCTCGTTGAACACGTGGCGGATGGTGCCGTCCTTGCCGGCCGTATCGGTGCCCTGCAGGATCACCAGCAGCGCGCGCTTGCCTTCGGCGAACAGCCTGTCCTGCAGCTCGTTGATGGCCCGGGCATCGTCCTCGCTCTTCGCCTCCGCCGCCTTCCGGTCCGGAAAGGCGGACTGATCGCGCGGATCGATCTTGGCGAGCTGGAAGCGCTTTCCGGGTTCGACACGGAAGGGCGCGGCTAGGGACTTCGACATCGGATGGCCTGGTTCTCTTCCCAACGCTTGCCGGCCAGCATAGCTCGCAAAGCGGTTGCGCGATGCCGGGAAAATCGACGCTGATGGTTAGCCGCTGGCGAGGTGCCGCAGCAGCGCCTCCAGCACCTGCCGCTGCCCCTTGAGGATCTTGCTTGCCGCCGCCTCGGGCGCAAACCACTGGGCCCGATCCACCTCCGGCGCCTCGATCATCCGCCCTGACCGCAACGGCCACTCCATCTGGAAGGTGTTGCTGACGAGCGTGGCCGGATCGAGGTCGCCCTCCGCCGCCCACACGTCGACGGTCTTGGCGGACGATTGCCGGAAGCTGCCGAGAGCGGCCGGCTCGCCCTTCATCGCCGCGTTCGCATCCGTTCCGGTCTCCTCGGCGAACTCGCGCTTCGCCGCGGCGAACCCGTCCTCCGCCTCCGGTTCATAGGTCCCCTTCGGGATGCTCCACGCGCCGTCGTCCCTCCTCGCCCAGAACGGCCCGCCCGGATGCACGAGGAGCACCTCGATGCCGCTTCCGCTGCGGCGATAGAGCATGAGGCCTGCACTGCGCTGGGGCATGACGAGACCCCAATTAAGCGACGGTTGCCCGCACCGCCCACGCCCGCGCGGTGAGGTGGATCGCGCCATCGTCGCGCGCGGCGAGACTTGCGCGCAGCCGTTCCTTCAGCCGCTCCCGTGCGTCAGGCGCGAGGCTCGCGCAGTATCCGGGCGCTGGTCCCGCACCCAGCGTGAAGGGGCGCCAGTAGTCGTCGAAGTCCTTGAACACGGTCGGCACTTCGATGGCCGCGACCTCTGCCGCCAGGCCCACGCCGTCGACCAGCGCGCGCAAACCGTCTGGCGTGCAGAAGGGGAAGCGCTTGTCCTCGGTCAAATCGGCCGCGCCCGCATCGAACTCCGTCGCCGCTCTGCCAGAAGGCGCGCATGACCTCCATGCCGCCGCCGGGGTAGTCCCACACGTAGAAGGCGATCCGGGCACCGGGACGAGCGACGCGTTTCATCTCGCCGAGCGCCCGCACCCTGTCCGGCACGAAGTTCAGCACCAGCGCGGATGCAACGACATCCTTGCTCGCGCTCTCGACCGGCAGCGCCTGCGCATCCCCCACCTGGAACGTGACGCGCGCATCCGGCACGTTGGCGCGCGCGGTGGCGAGGAACCCCTCCGAAGGATCGATGGACACGAGGCTCTTGCGGCGCGCACCGATCCACGATGGCCGAGGAGAGCGCGCCGGTGCCGCACCCCACCTCAAGCCAGTCCAATCCAGCCGGGACGTTCAGCCAGTCGAGGAACCGCGGCGCGACCTGCCGGCTCCAGCGCCCCATGTACTGCTCGTAGCTGTCGCCGGCCTGCCAGGCGTCGTGGCGGGATGTGGTCGTCATCGGTCGCTCCCGTCGCACCGCACCCCGCCATCATGCCACAACACGGCGCCGCAATGCACGGCGCCTTTGGTCGAGCCTCGCCGCTACTGCGCGCGGCCTTGCCTGATCTCTGCGTAGATCGCCCGCGCGCGCTCGAACTTCTCGGTGAACAGCCACATGGCGTCGAGGATCTCGCGGAAGGTGGCGCTGGTGCGCGCGCGGTCGGCCTTGCCGAAGGCGAACATCGAATTGTTGCGCAGGTAGCCCATGATGCGCGGATCGGAAATGCGCGTGCCCGCGAAATTGCCCGACGCCAGCGCGCGTCGCGTCGGCGTGGGGATGATCTGGATCAGCTGGAACACCTTCATCTGGTCGATCTCGTCGGGCAGCATCCGCACGATCTCGGGGATGCGCGCGAACAGCTCCGCGTGCGAATTCATCAGCCCGTTGCGCACCGCGGTCCAATGGTTGAAGCGCTGATCGCCCGTGCCGATGCGCGCCGTCTCGCTTGGCATCGCGCCTGGCCACCGCCGGCGCCACCTGCGCGATGCGCGGCAGCAGCGCCGCCCACGCGCGCCGCCCGTTCGCGTCCTCCGCCACGCCCGCCTGCATGCTGCCCTTGTACTTGTCGGAGCGCGCGTTCTGGATGTTCTGGTTGCCGTTGGTCTCGCCGAAGAAGATGCCGAGCGCGATGCGCCCCGCGGCCTCCGCGCCCGCGGCGTCGAGCCCCCTCGCGCGCGCGATCGCCGTGCCGAGGTCGGCGACATCCTTGAACGGCGTCTTGGACGACCTGCGCGCCCGCCGGCGGCGCGTGCATGACCTGGAACAGCGCCACGTATTCGTCGATCAGCGCCTCGTTGGCCGCATCGAAGTACGCCGGCGGAATGGCAAACTTGTTGCCCCGCCCGATCCGCTTCGGCACCACATCCGTGAGGTCCTTGTACGCCGACATCATCCCCACCCGCGCCAGATACAGCGCCTGCCCCGGCCGCGTCGGCAGCGGCTGCTTCGCCGCGATCTGCGCGCGGCGTTCGGCGAGGATGGCGCGGAAGGCGCGGAGGGCGGTGTCGTAGGTGGCTTGGGCGGCCGCTTGCTCTCGCGTGAGGGAAGCGAGTTGGGCGGAGGAGGGCTGGGCAAAAAGCGCCGTTGACGCAAAGACGGGGGCAATTGCAGAGCGAAGGTAGCGCCTCAAATAGGGCGGGGAGCTTAGGTGCATGGCTGAAAGAGTATCATACCATTGTCGGCCTCATGACGAGGCCCGGGCGGAGAACAGAGCCGCTATGCCTACTTTCCGCGCGCCTGCTCCTGCGCCAGGTACTGGTGCACGAAGGCGATCGCCATGCTGCCCTCGCCGACGGCCGACGGCGACGCGCTTGACCGGGCTCAGGCGCACGTCGCCGCAGGCGAAGACGCCGGGCACGCTCGTCTCGAGCAGGTAGGGATCGCGGCCGTGCGACCAGCGCCCGGCCTTCTTCAGGTCGTCGCCGGTCAGCACGTAGCCGCGCGCGTCGCGCGCGATCTCGGCCGGCAGCCACTCGGTCTCCGCGTCGGCGCCGATGAAGATGAACAGGCCGCCGCACTCGTGCCGGCGCACCTCGTCTGGTCGCTGTCGCGGATGTCGATCGCCGTCAGGTGCGTGTCGCCGTGCACCGCGCACTGACCTCCGACCGCAGCTGAACCGCGACGTTCGACTTGCCGCGCAGCTGCTCGATCAGGTAGTGCGACATGCTCTTTTCCAGCGAGTCGCCGCGCACGACCAGCGTGACCTTGCGCGCGTGGTTGGCGAAGTACAGCGCCGCCTGGCCGGCCGAGTTGCCGGCGCCGACGAGGTGGATGTCGAGCCCGTGCGTGGCGCCCGCCTCGCTGCGCGCGGCGCCGTAGTAGACGCCCTTGCCGATCAGCCGGTCGAAGCCGTCGATCGCGAGGCGCCGCCACGAGACGCCGGTGGCGAGGATCAGGGTCCGCGCGCGCACGACGTCGCCGCCGTCGAGGAACGACCTCGCGCGTCGCCGGATCGATGCGCGCGACCGAGCGCGTGACCAGGATCTCCGCGCCGAGCCGCCGCGCCTGCTGCAGCGCGCGGCTGGCGAGCTCGTCGCCCGAGACGCCGTTCGGAAAGCCGAGGTAGTTCTCGATCCGCGACGACGTGCCGGCCTGTCCGCCGGGCGCCTCGCGCTCGATGACGATCGTGCGCAGCCCTTCGGACGCGCCGTAGACCGCCGCCGCGAGGCCGGCCGGCCCGCCGCCGATGATCGCGACGTCGTACTCGTCCGCAGCGCGGCGCTGGTCTGCAGGCCGAGGCGATCGGCGAGCTCGCGCACGTCCGGCCGCGACGAGCACCTGCCGTCCGCGAGCCGCAGCACCGGGCAGTCGCCGTCGGCGCGGCGGCGCTCCGGCCAGAGCGCCGCGAGCTCCGGCGCGTCGGGCGTCAGCCAGTCGAAGGAGATCTGGTTGCGCGCGAGGAACCGGCGCAAGTCGCCGCACGCCGTGTCCCAGCGGTGACCGACCACGCGTCACGCGCGGCTTCGGCGGCTCGGCGGCGATGCTCTGCAGCCCGCCGATGCGCTCGCGCGCCAGCGCGCTCACCTTCAGCGAGACGCTCCTGCGACGACGGCCGCGATCGCGTAGTACTGCTGCGGCTCGATCCGCATCACGCGCGACGGCTCGGCGGCGCGGTAGCCGCCGGGAAACGGCGTGCCGAGCGCGATCGGCACCTCGCCGAAGATCGTGCCGGGCACGCGCCAGCCGAGCGTGCGCTCGATCCCGTCGATCGTCTTGACGACCTCGATCTTGCCGGAGAGCACGGCGAACAGCGCGCGCTCTCCGCCCTCGTGCACGGCGAACTCCCCGGGGGCGAGGTGGAGGTCGGCGGACGTGCGGGCGAGGCGCTCCAGCTCGGCCGCCGGAAGCGCGGAGAACAAGGGAACCGCCGCGACGTCGTCGAGCGTCAACATCGGTCACTACCCCGTACGGCTCACGCGAAAGGCCCGCTTATCTTGGGTCCGGCATGAACCGGATCCAGTCCCGATCTGGCAACAGCCTTCGGACCAAAATGTGCCACGCGCAACCCGCCGCCGCTACTTCTGCGTGAAGCGATAGCCCTGATGGCAGGTGTTGCAGAACTGCATGGTCTCGGCCAGCTTGGTGCTGAGCGCCGCCGCATCACGCTTGCTCGTCGCCGTTTCCGCGACCGCATCGAAGGCCAGGCGCATCTGCCGGCTCATCTGCCTGATGTCGTCGGGCAGTTCCGCCGTCACGTCCTTCGGCGTGGCCTTGGACGCCTTCATGCCGGATTTGTCGGCCGCGGCGGCCGCCTTGTCCCAATCGCCCTTGCCTGCGGCCTCCATGACGCCCTGCAGCGCGTCCATCAGGTTGCGCATCTCGGTGAGGACGTAGACGAAGGTCGGCTCTGTGAGCGCGACGGCCCGGCGCTCGTCCTTGGCCGGCGCCTGCGCCGACGTCGAAATTGGCAACGCCAGAGCGAGCCCGAGCAAAATCAGAACGGCGTAGCGGGACATGGCACTTCCTCCCCGGATCACCCGTCGCCAAGGGGCAAGCATACGCGCATTCGGGCGGATGGTCTGCTTCCAGAACTGCTGCCCAGCAGTTGGCCCGATGCTACGGCCGGCCACCCATTCCTGCCGACCGGCCCCCACCGTCAAGCGGCACCGGCTGCTCCGCGAGCATGGCCTTGGCGATCACGTCGCGGGCTACGGCGGCATCGAGGGAATGCTTGGCGATCAGATCGCGGCATTCCGCAACGATGAGGTCCGCGTCCTGCAGGATTTTCAGCTCCTTGAAGCGATCGTGTTGCGCGAGGCCCATGCTCTGCCCGACGATCTCCAGCAGGTTGACGATTTGGAACGGCCAGTCGCGCTCGTGCGCGCACAGCGAGCGATGGTCGGAGTGGTAGACCGTGACCAGCGCATCGATATCAGCGTCCCGCGCCGCTTCCAGCTCCCGCAGCTCCAGCTCGCGGCGGTAGCGCCGGCAGCACCGAGAGGTTGATGCTCTGCAGCCCGACCGCCGGCTGCTTGAGGTCGACCAGCGCCACAGGCCGGGCACGGCCTGCAGGATTTCGGTTGCCGCTCGCCCACGCCTTCACGCCCGGATGCTTGTGCAGCGCCACGCCGCGCGGCCGCTCGCGCAGATGCGGCCGCAGGTCGCCGACCGGCTCCGGAAGCGGAGGAACGGCGTTGGTCGAGGGCGCGCGCCCTGCTGC
>CAWALW010000009.1:0-193494 GCA_963782855.1 uncultured Alphaproteobacteria bacterium
TTGCGGTCGCTCCACCACGTTCAAAGACTGGCTCGCATCGTGGCGGAGGCTTCGCGTGACGATCGACCCTCAAGAATCCTCCCGACATGCCGCCGTTCGGCGACCCCGACGAAAGTTCGCTCGAAGCGATGACAGTGGAGGGAGACAACGTCATCGAGATCTCCGAGGCGAAAGCTAAGCGGGCACGCAAACCGAAGCAGGAAAGGCAACCGACGGGCGATTGGCGGGACGCGATCCTCTACTCGCGCCAAGGTCTGATCGAGCCGACGGTCGCGAATGTGATCGTCATTCTGAGCAACGAGTGGCGCGATCTCTTTCGATGGGACGACTTCGCGCAGACGATTGTGACGTCTCGGGTGCCGCCTTGGGATCAAAGGTGACGCTCCCACGTCTTCAAGGGCCGGCGCCTGGATCATTCCGGACACGACCCGCACCCAGGCTTGGCTTGCACGCGACACAGCCTCAAGGTCGGCGCCGAGACGATCTACGCCGGAGCCCTGGTTCTCGCCGAAAAGCACGTCGTCAATCCCCCGAGAGAATGGCTCGAGTCGTTGAGGTGGGACGGCAAGAAGCGCGTGCCCACCTGGCTATCGACGTACATGGGAGTTGCAAACGACGCCTACACGCAATTCGTTGGCCGAGCATTCCTCGTCGGCGCCGTCGCGCGCGTCTATCAACCAGGGTGCCAGTTCGATTGCATGCCGGGTCTTGAGGTACCACAGGGCAAGAAAAAGAGCACGTCGCAGCGGACGCTTTTCGGCGAGCAGTGGTTCAGTGACACGCCGCTCGACTTGAACAGCAAAGATCGGTTCGTCGGACTTCGGAGCAACTGGTGCCACGAGTTTGCGGAGCTTGATGCATTAGGCCGCGCCGAGATTGCCCGGGTGAAGTCGTTTCTCTCGTCGCAGACCGACGACTTCCGCCCGCCGTACGGCAAAAGCAACGTCAAGGTTCCCCGACGCTGCGTCTTCGTCGGCACCACGAACGAATACGACTACCTCAAGGATGCGAGCGGAAACCGTCGCTTCTGGCCGGTCCGGTGCGGCGCGATCGATATCCCCGCTCTCGCGCGCGATCGCCAATTGCTTTGGGCGGAAGCGCTCGCAATGTTCCAAGATCACGAGATCTGGTGGCCCGAAGGTTCCGAGGTCAGGCTCTGCGAGAAGGCACAGGAAGAGCGGTTGCAGCGCGACGCGTGGCAAGGCGAACTGGAACGCTACCTCGCTAAGCCGACGACCCCCGGCTTCGTCACGATGGCCGACCTTCTCGGCGACGCGCTCGACCTTCGCCGCGAGAAGTGGGACTCGAACGTCCAAGCCAGGGTCGGCCGTTGCATGCACGCCATCGGTTCGATCGACGGCCGCCGCCGTGTCGATCAAGACGATGAGGCTGAGGGCACCACCGACAACCGCACCTACGGCTACTCCCGACCGGAGGCGAAACGATGATCTCGCCGCTCTCTCTCCGACGGTCGCCCCACGTCCTAGGTGTCCTACCCTTGTCCCACCTTTTTTTGGCCGAACATGGGACACCCTTTCCCCAATCCCAACCCACACTTCCAACGCGTGTCCCATGTGTCCTACGTGATTTCACCATACACGCGCACGTAGATTCTCAGGCGGCGCAGTGGAGTGCATAGGCGCAAGCCGGCCGCGGACGAGATAGAGATTGGCGAGCGCCGAGCAGCGCGAACACCTGCGCGCCGTTCTTGGCGATGCCGCGATAGCGCACGCGGCGATAGCCGAACTGGCACTTTACGACGCGGAACACGTGCTCGACCTTGGCGCGCACCTTGCCGAAGCGGCGATTGCGCGCCCGCTGTCGCTGCGTCAGTGCGCGGCCCGGCTTGGCCTTCTCCTTCACCGCCCACGTGACGCCGGCTTCTTCCGCCGCGCGCTTCTTCGCGTCGTTCGCGTAGCCCTTGTCGCCGTAGACTGCCACGTCGTCATCGCGGATCAGGCGGTCCATCACCTTGGCGTCGTGCACCTTGCCCGTCGTCACGCCCGCCGTGTGAACGAGCCCGCTCTCGGCATCGACGCCGATGTGCGCCTTCATGCCGAAATACCACTGGTTGCCCTTCTTCGAGGACGTCATCTCGGGGTCGCGCCTGCCCGCCTCGTTCTTCGTCGACGGCGAGGCCGCGATCAGCGTGGCGTCCGACAATCGTGCCGCCGCGCAGCATCTCGCCGCGCGCTTCCAGATGCGCCGCCACGGCCGCAAACACCGCCTTCGTCAAGTCATGACGCTCGAGCAGATGGCGGAAGTTCAAGATCGTGGTCTCGTCAGGGATGGCGTCGCGACCAAGCTCAAGGCCGCAGAATGCGCGCATGGACTGGATGTCGTAGAGCGCCTCCTCGGCGCCGGGATCGGAGAGCGTGTACCACTGCTGCAGGCAGTAGATGCGCAGCATCACGCCGACAGGAAACGGTCGCCGCCCGCCCTTCGGGCCGATCTTGGGGTAGTGCGGCTCGATCACCCCTTCGAGCGCTCCCCACGGCACCACCGCCGCCATCTCCGACAGGAACACGTCCCGCTTCGTGCGCTTCTTCTTCGCCGAGAAGTCGAGCGACGCAAAGCTGAGCTGCCCCATGCCTGCCCCCTCGAATCAACAGCACCAGTGTGCCATGATCGAGGGGTTGTTCAGAGGTTTCCTAGGTATTCAATGCAGGCTCGGTTGCTTCGCGGCCGTGTAGGCGCTCGCAGGTTCACTGGCACGGACACGCTCGATGTCCGCAAGCCACCCGCGAAGCACGTAGGCCATGAACGCAAACGTCAGCCCGCCAAGCGCAGCGAACAGCACGCCAACTCCCAGCCCGGCGGCCTGCAGCCCGGCGACGACCGCGCCGCCCACCACCATGTACGCGGCATTCATCACGTTGACCGCCGCAATGACCCGCGCCCGCCGGTCCGGCGGCGACCAGGCCTGTACCGAGGCGAAGGACGGCACGATGTAGAGGCCGCCCGCCGTTGCCAAGGTCAGCAAGGCGGCCAGCAGGGCGAGGCCCCTGACGGTGCCGATCAGTTCCCACGGGCCGATGGCCGGAGTCGTCGGGTAGGTCAGCATGGCCAGACCTCCCAGTACGAGAGCCGACAGACCGATCATGGTCGCTCCCTGCGGGACGAGGGAAAGGTTTGGTGTTCCATGACTCTGCCGCGCCGCCAGCGCCGAGCCGGCGGCGATGCCGATGACAAACACCGTCAGGCAGAGCGTCACGACGCCCTCGGTCCCGCCGATCACGTCCCGCACCAGGGCCGGTAGCAGTGACAGCGCCACCGATCCGACCACCCAGAACCAGGACACGATGTGCGCACCACCCCACAGCCTCGCGTCCGGCCGCAGTTCCCGCAGCAACGCAATCGTCGAGGTCCACGGGTTGGGCGTCAGAGACAGCTCCGGTGCCGCGGGGCCGACCCGCGGAATGGAGCGCGCGAACAACCAGGAGCCCAGGGCCAGCACCAGAATGATGACCACTACCAACTCGGGCGACTTCGCCTCCGCCACCGCGATCCCTCCGCCGATGGTGCCGATCAGGATCGCAAGAAACGTCGCGCCCTCCACCAGCGCATTGCCGGCCGGCAGCTCAGCCGTCTGCAACTTCTCGGGCAGCAGCCCGTACTTCACCGGCCCGAACAGGGCGGCGATGATCCCGAACAGCCCAAGCGTCACGAACAGAATCGGCACCGAATGCAGATAGAAGCCGATGGCCGCGAGCCCCGCGACCGGGATTTCCGCCAGCTTGATGCGCGAAGCCACGAAGGCCTTGTCGTAGCGATCTGCCATCTCCCCGCCGAGTGCAGAGAGAATGAAGAACGGCGCAATGAATACGATCCCTGCGAGCGTCACCAGGGTCGCGCTTCCCTCCCCGTAGCCCCCCGCGCCGCCGAGCCCGAACAGGATCAGCATGACCAGCGCGTTCTTGAGGAAGTTGTCGTTGAGCGCCGAGCAGAACTGGCACCAGAACAGCGGTGCAAACCGGCGCGACGTCATCAGGCTCTTGAACATCAGTCCCCCGGTATCGCCCGCGCCGTCCGGCATTCCCGCCCCGGTCGCCGAAGCACCGGATGCCGCTACGCCCCTCCATTAGGTGCCGATGAATAGGGACGAATCAAGGAACTTGACGGACCCGGCGCAACTCCGCCGCAAACCTCGGCTTGAAACGAGCTGCCTCTCAGCGCAAATACTATTGCAGGACCTTTTGGAAAGTCCCCATGCTCACTGACACCGCCACAGCGAAGGACCCTGATCGTCAACGGCGAGCCGACCGAGACGGATGCTGCCACGGTGGCGGCACTGGTCGCGAGCCTTGGCTTTGCCGAGACGCAGGTGGCGACGGCCCTCAACGGCGACTTCGTGGCGCGAGACAAGCGGGCTGCAACCCAGCTCGGCGACGGCGACAAGGTCGAGATCGTGGCGCCTCGCCAGGGCGGCTGATAAAAGACGGCCATGAACATTCACCAGCCCGAGCAGGCCACTGCCAAGCCGCTCCGCTTCTACGGCGAGGAGATGCCGTCGCGCCTGCTGATCGGCACGGCGCGCTTTCCCTCTCCGCACGTCCTCAGCCTGTCGGTGAAGGCTTCCCGCGCGGCCATCGTCACGGTGTCGCTGCAGGCGCGAGATGGCGCGTGCCGATACCGGGCAGCGCTTCTTCGAGCTCATCAAGGAGCTGGGGGTGCGCGTGCTCCCCAACACCGCTGGCTGCCGCACGCCGAAGGAAGCGATTGCCACGGCTCAGATGGCGCGCGAGATCTTCGGCACCGATTGGGTCAAGCTCGAGGTGATCGGCAACGACGACACGCTGCAGCCGGACCTGTTCGGACTCGTCGAGGCCGCGGCAGCGCTGACGAAGGACGGTTTCAAGGTCTTCCCCTACACGACAGAGGACCTTGTCGCCGCGGACCGCCTGATGGCGGCGGGCTGTGAAGTCTTGATGCCCTGGGGTGCGCCGATCGGCACGGGCCGCGGGCTCGCCAACCGCTACGCGCTGCGCTCCATGCGAGAGTACTTTCCCGACGTTCCGCTTGTCATCGACGCCGGCATCGGTGCGCCGTCGCACGCCGCCGAGGCCATGGAGATGGGCTTCGACGCCGTGCTGCTCAACACGGCGATTGCGACCGCGATCGATCCCGTGCGCATGGCGCAAGCCTTCGCCGATGCGATCGACGCGGGTCGCCTCGCCTTCGAGGCCGGCCTGATGCAGGCGCGTGATATGGCAGCTCCGTCGACGCCGGTTGCCGGCACGCCGTTCTTCGATCTGGACAAGAATCGATGACGCGCCCGCGGCATGGGCTCGACATCTTCTACCCGATCGTCCCCGACGCCGCTTGGCTCGAGCGCTTGGTGCCGCTCGGTATCAAGACCGTCCAGCTCCGCCTCAAGGGTGCTGCCCCCGATGTCGTCCTGCGCGAGATACGCACCAGTCTGGATGTCTGCGCACGGCACGGCTGCCAACTCATCGTCAACGACTACTGGCGGGAAGCGATCGAGCTTGGCGCTGACTACATCCATCTCGGACAGGAAGACCTCGCCGTGGCCGACATCGCCGCCATCAAGAAGGCTGGCATCCGGCTCGGCATCAGCACGCACAGCCACGAGGAACTGGCGATCGCGATCGCCGCAAAGCCCGACTACGTGGCGCTCGGGCCCATCTACGAGACCAAGCTCAAGGTCATGAAATGGTCCCCGCAGGGTCTCGACCGCATCGGCGACTGGAAGCGCCGCATTGGCGCCCTGCCGCTCGTCGCCATCGGCGGTATAACGCCCGGAGCGGGCGGATCACGTGGTGACCGCTGGCGCCGACAGCGTTGCCGTGATTACGGATTTCTTCACCCACCCCGATCCGGAAAGCAGGGTTCGCCAGTGGCTGCAATGGGCTGAAAAGCAGCGCAAATCTGCCTCTCATGATTAACGCGGCCGGACAGGACTGTGACACGCGGCGCTGCTAGGCTGCTCATGGAGTAGCTCCGGCCGGCTTTGAAGCCCCCGGCGGCATGTAGGCGCTAGCGGGTCGCGATGACGTACCGTTTCAAGCTGGGGGAGCCGATTGCGGACGGGGCCAGCCGCATCGGCATCGAGCAACTAGAGATGGCGGTGAAGCGCCTCACGAGCCGGCAAGACCCCCATGCGGCAATCCACGACGCGCGCCGTTGCCTCAAGCGGCTGCGCGCGCTGCTCCGCCTCATCCGGGGCGCGCTTTCGGAGGGGGACTATCGCCGCCAATCGCAGAGCCTGGCCGAGATCGGGCGCAAGCTGGCACCTGAGCGCGACCGCGCCGTCATGCATGAGACGCTGTCGAAGATCGAAAGCAGATTTGGCGCTCTGCCGAAAGATGCCCCCGAACGCCTCAGAGCCCTGCTGGCCGGCCTGGCCCGATCGAATGCTCGCGGCGCGAAGGTTCGGAACCGGAGAGAACTGGTCGCGGCGCTTCAGCAGGCGGGAGACTTCTTCAAACGTCTCAAGCGAACGCGCATCACCCGGCGCATCTGAGCGAGGGTATCGAGCGCACCTATCGCCGGGCGCGACGGGCGTACCGCCAATGCTATCGGGAGCCCAGCGACGAGGCTTTCCACGCCTGGCGCAAGGCGGCGCAGCAGCACTGGCGCCACATGCAGCTGATGTCTCGTGCATGGCCCGCGGTGCTTGGCGGCCGCGCGAGCGAGGCCAGGGAACTTTCGCGCCTGCTTGGCGAGGACCACGACCTCGCCGTGCTCGCAGCCTTCGCGGAAAAGCTCCGCCGCAAGCGACCTTCCGGCGGACGGCCGCCGCAAGCTCGTGGGGCACTGCCGTGCGTGGCAGTCGGAGCTGCGCGATCTGGCAAAGCCACGCGGTGCGCGCCTGTTTGCCGAACCGGCACGCGACCTCAGCGCGCGCGTGATGCTCTACTGGTCCGCCGCGGAAGAAATGTCGAAGCGTGAACCGCCTCGCGCGGACAAGGCCGGCCGTCCGAAGGCGACGTCCCCAAAGACGCGCCGCGCCGCTGCGTTGCGCGTCGCTTCGCGCGACAAGGAAGCCTCGAGCGGCTCTGGCCGGTAGCTTTCCACCGCACGCGCCAGCGTGGCGCGAATTGTGTCGATGTTGCCGTCGTTCATATGAGTTTCCAGATCGCGCAGCAGGCTCTCTAGAACACTCTTCGGCAGCAAGGGCTCCAGGCTGCGCATGATGCGCGGATGTTCCGTCGCCACCACATTCTCGCCGAGCAACAGCTCCTCGTACAACTTCTCCCCGTCGCGCGGGCCGACGAACTTGATCGCGATATCTCCGTCCGGATGCTCGGCGTCGCGCACCTCCTGGCCCATCAAGCGGATCAGGGAACGCGCGAGATCGAGAATCTTCACGGGCTCGCCCATATCGAGGACGAACACGTCGCCGCCCGACGCCATGGCGCCGGCCTGGATCACGAGACCGGCCGCCTCCGGTATCGACATGAAATACCGAACCATATCCGGATGCGTCACAGTCACCGGACCGCCGGCCTCGATCTGGTGGCGAAAGCGGCGCAGCACCGATCCTGAACTGTCGAGCACGTTGCCGAAGCGGACCATGGTGAAGATGGTTTTGCCCGCCGGTTCCGCCGCGCGGGCTTGTAGCGCCATTTCAGCGAGCCGCTTGCTCGCGCCCATGATGCTGCTCGGCCGCACGGCCTTGTCGGTCGAGATCAGTACGAACCGCTCCACCCCAGCGTCGATCGCGGCATCCGCCAACGAGGTCGTACCAAAGGTGTTGTTGCGAAGGCCGACCACCGGATTGTGCTCGACCAGGGGCACATGCTTGAAGGCCGCCGCGTGATAGATGGTCTCAACCGCATTCTCGCTCGAGCACGCAGCGCATCAGTGCGCCGTCGAGGACCGAGCCGAGCACGGCAACGACCTGCGGTCCTCTCTTCGAGATCGGTTTGCAGCTTGGCGAGCAGTTCTTCCACTTCCAGCTCGATTTCGTAGAGGTGAGCCTCGCTCATCTCCACAAGCACGAGCCGCGCCGGCCTCTGCCTCACGACCTGGCGAGCGAGCTCGGCGCCGATGGAGCCGCCTGCCCCCGTCACCATCACGCTCTTGCCCGCGATATTGCGGGCCAGCAGCATGGGATCCGCGGGTACTGGATCGCGGCCGAGCAGATCCTCCGTCTCCACCGGGCGAAGGTCGCTCACCGTGTAATGTCCGGCCGCAACATCCTCGATCGCCGGAAGCGTGCGCACCCGCACTTTCAGACCCTCGAGGTGGCTTAGCGCCATGCGCCGATCCCGGCGATGCGACTTCGGCAGGGCCAGGAAGCACTTCATCCACGCCGTGTCTCTGCAGTTCACTGATACGATCGGGCGGATAGACCTTCACGCCACCCAGGAACTGACCCCGCAACGTGGGGCCGGGATCGATGAAACCTACCGCCTGATAGTTGCCGGCACTCCGCAGTGCATCCAGAAGCTGTATGCCGGGCATGCCTGCTCCGTAAATGAGCACACGCTTCATACGGCCCGGCAGCCGAAATGCACGCGCGCCCGCGATCTTCAGGAAAATAGCGGCCGCTTGCCGGCTGCCCAGGATCAGGAGCGTCGCCAGCATCGGGTAGAGCAGCACGACGGAGCGGGGAATGCTGTGCGCGCCGGCAAGCAGGAGCAGCAGACCCCAATAAAGGGTCGAAAGCCCGATGGCCGCGACCATCATTCCAGCGCCGCGCTCGTTCGGGTAGCGGGTAACGGCCCGGTAGAGACCGAGCTGGAAGAAGGTGGTAACCCCGACAAAGGGCGCGGCGCCCAGCAGCAGGACTTCAAACGGCGTAGGAGAAACAAATGGCTCGCCGAGGCGCAACGACATGGCGAGCCATAGCGCCACACCGAACAGCGCCAGATCGTTGGCAACAAGGATGACCCGCTTCGCGTATCGTGGAAGGCCCACGACCCAAAGCGCAAACGCCGTCACGCGCGCTTGTCTTCCCACACCCGCTAACGGCGGCACCGCCGCCGACCCCGCCCGCATCGCCTCTTGATTGTATAGCTTCGCAAGTCTAAACCGCAGCGCGAACTGTGTGAACACATGCGCCGGAGGCCTGTGGCCAACTGCTGCGGGCGGGTTGGCAAAGCGCCTGTTTTCGCGCTCTTTTCCCGGTCGAGCGCTGTCGTCCCGGCGCCGGCCGCCAGCTCCCAATCGGGTGAGATATCGGACACATGCGTATTGCGATGATCGGTGCCGGTTATGTCGGCCTGGTATCTGGCGCATGCTTCGCCGAGCTCGGGCACACTGTCGTCTGCGTCGATAAAAATGCGGACAAGGTCGCCGCCCTGAAGGCGGGTGAAGTGCCGATCTTCGAGCCTGGCCTTGGCGAGATGATCACGAGGAACGCGCACGCGGGCCGGCTGTCCTTCACCACCGATCTCGGCGAGGCGACGAAGGGAGCTGCGGCCGTTTTCATCGCCGTCGGCACGCCCTCGCGCCCCACCGATGGCCTTGCCGACCTCTCTCAGGTCTACGGCGCCGTGCGCGAAATCACAGGTGTCCTCAACGGCTACACCGTGGTCGTTACCAAATCGACGGTGCCGGTCGGAACCGGAGACGAGATCGCCCGCATTGTTGCCGACATGCGCCCGGATGCCGAGGTCGCGGTCGTATCCAACCCGGAGTTCCTGCGCGAAGGTGCAGGCATTCCCGACTTCATGCAGCCGGATCGCATCGTGGTCGGCACCGAGGACGAGCGCGCCCGCGAGCTGATGCGCGAACTTTACGCCCCCCTGACCGAGAAGGGAGCGCCGCTCATCTTCACCGAGCGCCGCGGCGCCGAAGTCATCAAATACGCCGCCAACGCATTCCTGGCCACGAAGATCACCTTCATCAACGAGATCGCGGATCTGTGCGAGCAGGCCGGCGCGGACGTGCTGGAAGTGGCGCACGGCATCGGCCTCGATCATCGCATCGGGCCGAAGTTCCTCAATCCGGGCCCGGGCTACGGCGGCTCTTGCTTCCCGAAGGACCTGCTCGCACTTCTGAAGGCTGGCATCGATTTCGGCACGCCGATCCGCTCGATCGAGACCATCATCGCCATCAACGATCAGCGCAAGCGCGCCATGGCGCGCAAGATCATCGCTGCCTGCGGAGGCAGCATCCGTGGCAGCACGGTTGCGGTCCTGGGCCTCACCTTCAAGCCCGACACCGACGATATGCGTGAATCGCCGGCCCTTACGATCATCGCCGCCTTGCAAGACGCTGGCGCCAAGGTGCGCGCATACGATCCGCAAGGCATGGAGCACGCCAAGTCTGTGCTGAACGGAGTTGAGTTCGCAAGCGATGCCTATGCGTGTGCGAAAGGTGCGGCAGCGCTGGTGATCATGACGGAGTGGAACGAGTTCCGGTCGCTCGACCTCGCGCGCGTCAAGAAGGCGCTGGCCCGCCCGGTCGTCGTCGATCTGCGCAACATCTACCGGCCGGCAGACATGGCGAAGGCCGGCTTCACCTACGTCAGCATCGGCCGGCCCGCGGTCGGACGCGCCCGAGCCAAATGAAAGACCGGCCCGATCCACGCCACCTGCCCGTCGGTCATCCGCCGGTTCGCAGCGGCCGCATCGGCGTGCTGCTCCTCAATCTCGGCACGCCGGATGCCACCGACTACTGGTCCATGCGGCGCTACCTCAAGGAATTCCTGTCGGATCGCCGCGTCATCGAGGAGCCGCGCCTCAAGTGGTGGCTGATCCTCAACCTGATCATCCTCACGGTCCGACCCGGACGCAAAGGCCGCGACTACGAGAAAATCTGGAACAAGGAGCGCAACGAGGGGCCGTTGAAGACCATCACGCGCTCGCAGGCCGAGAAGCTTGCGGCCGCTCTGGGGGATGAGCGCATCGTCGTCGACTGGGCGATGCGCTACGCCAATCCAACCATCGCCGACCGCCTCACGCATCTGCAGCGCGAAGGCTGCGACCGTGTCCTGCTGGTGCCTCTCTATCCACAGTATGCCGCCGCCTCGACGGCAACCGCCTGCGACCAGGCCTTCCGTGTCCTCATGCAGATGCGGTGGCAGCCAACGGTGCGCGTCGCCCACCCCTACTACGAAGACGCCGGCTATATCGACGCGGTCGCGGCTTCCATCCGGGCGCATCTCGCAACGCTGGACTTCGAGCCGGACGCCTTGATCGCCTCCTTCCACGGGATGCCGCAGAAATACCTTGAGCAGGGCGACCCCTATCATTGCCAGTGCCAGAAGACTGCGCGGCTCCTGCGCGAAACCCTGAACTGGCCCGCTGATCGCTGGCACATGACCTTCCAATCGCAATTCGGCAGGGATCTCTGGTTGCAGCCCAATACGATCGACACTGTCGAGAAACTTGCGTCGTCGGGCGTCAAGCGCCTCGCCATTGTCGCTCCCGGCTTCTCCGCCGACTGCCTGGAGACGCTTGAAGAACTCGACATGGAGAACCGCGCCAAATTCCTCGAGCACGGCGGCGAGCGGTTCACCTTCGTTCCCTGCCTCAACGACACTCCTGGCGGCATGCAGATGATCGAGGCGATCGTCCGGCGGGAACTGAGCGGGTGGATGTGACGCGTTCGGCAGCGCTTAGGTCGGCAGCGTCCACATGTGAATAAGCGGACCTGTCGATCCGAGCACGGGATCGGATAGCGGAAAGGTGATCGTCTGCATCCGCGCGATGGCCGCGTCAGAGATGAGACCACGGCACAGGTCCCAGTCCTGCCCGGGCGGATAGGCGCCGACGACAAGAAAATCCTCACTGCAGTCGAGCTGGCAGTGGCCCGTGCCGGCCGGCAGCAGTGCACAGTCACCGGAGCTGACCTCGATCTCGTGCCCATGCGGCCCACCGAGGACGAGCCGAGCCCAGCCCGCGGCAAAGCCAAGCACCTCATGCGCCGTGGAGTGATAGTGGTGGAAAGGATAAACGCCGTTGCGCCATTCCGGCGGCCAGCCGTTGCGCGCAAACGCCTCCTCGAACGCCGCTGCCGGATCGCAGCCGGAGGAAGCCACGGCTCCGCGGTAGAGCAGCACTGGCAGCCGCGCGTTGTTGGGTACCCATTCGTCCCGCCCGAACCAGAGGGCGGTGACGTTGCGGTCGCGCACTGTGGATTGCCTGATCAGCGAGGTCATTTGCTCTTGCGCACCCTCAATGCCCAACCTCGCAGGATGCGCGCCGTTGCCTCATCCATCGGGAAAAAGCTTTCGATGCGCAACTCCTGCGCCGTGACGTCTTGCGGCGTGCCCAGGTTTGCAATGGTCGTGAACAGGGCCAGCGAGATGTCGCTTTTTCGGAAATGCATGGCGACCACCGGCGTCGTGGCCTCCTCAGGCGGTGGATCCTTCATCGTTGCCTGCACGCCCTTGTAGCCCAGCAGGCGTCTTAACAGCGCACTCGTCTCTTCGCTGCCATCGGCGGCCGCATCTGCCTCCACACTGCGGATAAAGTAGCGCGCAACCTCGCGCCAGTTCACAAGGAAGGGACGGAGCACGTCGGGCGCAACCAATGCGTCGGCGAGGTTGACCGCGGTCCCCGGCGCAAGGGGGCCGACCAGAAACTCGACGAGCCGCACCGCCGCACCGTTGGCCTTGAGCAGATTCCAACGCCGGTCGATCGCGACCGCCGGATAGGGCTCCTGCTTGTCCAAGATGTAGTCGACGGCGCTGGCCACCTGCGCAAGCTGCGGCGCAGAAAGGGCCCTTTCGCTCCAGACGGGTGCAAAGCCGGCAGCCACCAGCAGCGCGTTGTGCTCGCGCAGAGGCACGCAGAGCGCCTCCGCGATCCGCAGCACCATCTGTCGGCTCGGCGATGCACGCGCCAGCTCCAGAAAGCTCAAGTGCCGTTGGGAGAGCCCGGCACGAGCGGCCAGTTCGAGTTGCGACAGACCCCGGTGCTGCCGCCACCAGCGCAGCTTCGACGCGAAATCCGTGATGCGCTCCATAGTACCTGCCAGGTAGTTGCGGGCATGACGCCGATGGTCAAGATCGCACGTCCTCCAACCAAGTACAGGACGAAGGCGATGCGTGAGGTCACAGGAGTTCTGCTCGCTCTCGTCTCGAGCGCGCTCGGCGGCACGGCTGCCGCCGTCACGCGCTATCTGGTGGCAGGCGCCGACCCCGTGACGCTCGCCGTCCTGCGTTGGGGCATTGGCGTACTTTGCATTCTGCCGGCGGCGCTCCTGCTGAAGGTGCGGTGGCCGCAGCGCCAGGATTTGGCCGCCGTCGCCGGCCTTGGCATCTGCTACTTCGGACTTTTCTTCGTCCTCTATAACTTGGCTCTTGGCTACACGACGGCAGCACGCGCCAGCCTCGCGCTCTCGACCCTGCCTCTGCAGACCATGGTCGTCGGCGCTGCGCTCGGCATTGAACCATTGTCGCGGCGCAAGACCATCGGCGTGCTTGTCGCAACCAGCGGCGTATTGGCCGCCCTCTCCGCGGGGCTGGCCTCGGCACCTGAGGGGGCTTGGCGAGGCGAGCTCATCATGGCCGGCGCGGTCCTGTGCATGGCCGCCTACAATGTTTGGTCGCGCCCATTCATCGTGCGCTCAAGCGCGCTCGGCTACCTAGCCACCGGCATGGCCTCGGGTGCCCTCGCTCTCATTGCCGTCGGCTTCTTCTCCGGCCGCCTTGCCGTGCTGTCGACGTTCAACAGTCCTCAGTGGATCGCCGGCATCTATCTTGGGGTTGCCGGCGGTGCACTCGCGTTTGTGCTGTGGGTGATGGCCCTGGAGCGGTCGAGCCCAACCCGCGTCGCAAACACGATGACAGTCAATCCGATCGCTGCCGCGCTGCTGGCCTCTACGCTGGTGGGAGAGCCGATCACAGCGAGCTTGGTGTTGGGCCTCGCGGCCGTGCTGGCCGGCATCTGGATCGCGACCGCTGCCCCCCGCAACGGCTGACCGGCCAAGCCCGCTTGGCGGCCCGAAGCCACAGTTCGGCTGCAAATATTATATATAGTTGTACTTCCTATTATTCTAGCACTTATTCAATATAAACTACTTGTTTACCAGTATTTGCGTTCCTTACATTTAAATAATCGAGATTCGAAACCGACACTTACATGACTAATACAACACGCGAGACGAACCCATGAACCCCTTCTCCGGCGGTTTTGAAATCTTCGTGGTGCTGGTTGTCATCCTGGCCCTGGTCGCGCTGTGGACCACGGTCAAGATCGTCCCGCAGGGCTACAACTACACGGTCGAGACCTTCGGCCGCTACACCCGCACGCTGGCGCCCGGGCTGCACATCCTGATCCCGGTCATGGAGCGCCTCGGCGCGAAGATGAACATGAAGGAGCAGGTGATCGACATCCCTTCGCAGGACATCATCACCAAGGACAACGCCATGGTGACGGTCGATGGCGTCAACTTCTACCAGGTGCTGAACGCCGCCAAGGGCGCCTACGAGGTCGACCAATTGCGCGGAGCGATCGTCAACCTGACCATGACCAACATCCGCACCGTGATGGGCTCCATGGACCTCGACGAGTTGCTCGCCAACCGCGATCAGATCAATGCGCGCCTGCTGCAGGTCGTCGATGCCGCGACCGAACCGTGGGGCGTCAAGGTCACCCGCATCGAGATCAAGGACATCGCACCGCCGCGCGACCTGGTCGACAGCATGGCGCGGCAGATGAAGGCCGAACGTGAGAAGCGCGCACTGATTCTCGAGGCCGAGGGCCTGCGGCAGGGCGCCATCCTCAAAGCCGAAGGCGAGAAGCAGGCGGTCGTGCTGGCCGCCGAGGGCCGCAAGGAAGCGGCCTTCCGCGACGCCGAGGCGCGCGAGCGCTTCGCCGAGGCCGAGGCCAAAGCGACGGAGGTGGTGTCGAACGCCATTGCCGGCGGCAGCGTGCAGGCGATCAACTATTTCGTCGCCAACAACTACGTGAAGGCCCTGGAAGCCATTGCCAAGTCGCCAAACCAAAAGATCCTCATGATGCCGCTCGAGGCTGCGAGCGTGATAGGCTCGCTCGCCGGCCTCGCAGAGATCACCAGCGAAGCCTTTGGCAGGAACGGCGCCGCGTCGAATTCCCGCCAGACGACGCGACCCTCGGCAGGCAGCGTTCCGCTGACGTAGTATCCTGCCTGCGGTGGGGATTGGGGAACGAGACGCGATGGAACTCCTATACAGCCTGGGACCGTGGAACTGGTTCATCCTGGCGGTGGTCCTCCTCACCCTGGAGACCGTGATCCCGGGCGTCCATTTCCTGTGGTTCGGGATTGCTGCCGTCATCATCGGCTTCCTCGGCGTTACGACCGGCATCGTCTGGCCATGGCAAGTCCTCGCCTTCGCGCTGCTGTCGGTGGCCACGGTATTCTGGGTGCGCAAGTATGCTCGCCCCGACGTGGCAATCAGCGACCAGCCCGACCTCAACGTGCGCGGCCAGCAGTACATCGGCCGCTCCCTCGTGGTGGAGCAGGCGATCCAGAACGGCCGCGGCAAGGTCCGCCTCGGTGACTCACTGTGGGCCGTCGAGGGACCTGACGCGCCCGCGGGCTCGCGCGTGACCGTCACGGGGTCCAAGGGCACCGTGCTGGTGGTCGAGCGTGGAGCCGCATGATCGCGGACCCAGCGCGTTTGCCTGGTCCGTAGCGTTCATCAGTCTGATACTCCCGTGGGCCGCCGCAGTCCTCGCGATCGCCGGGGTTCTGGCAAGTCGCACACGGTGAAAGCGCTGGCTGGTGGTACGTAGCGGCCGGCGGCGCGCTCCTGATCGCAGACATCCTGATCGATTTCGTCTGGGCGCATCCTTCGGTTCTGAAAACGGACCAACCGGAACTCAACCGGCGCGGAGCGCAGCTCGTTGGCATGATCGTGCGGGTCGAAGAGGCGATCGAGCACGGCCGCGGCAAGGTCCGCGTCGGCGATACGCTATGGACTGCGGAGGGGCCAGACGCGCCAGCTGGGGCTCAGGTACGCGTCGCCTCCGCGCAAGGGACGCTGCTGCGGGTGGAGCTGATCTGAGGGCCGCTGGGCCATCGCGTCTCAATTCCGCGCCTGAACTGCGGCGACTTGCTAAACTCGAACCCGAAAGCAACGCAGTCGCGGAGACCGTGCTCATGGCCGAAGTAAAAATCACGCGCGAGGAAGGTCCAACCAAGGGCCGCTACGTTGCTCGCGTCGACGGTATCGATGCGGAGGCAGAGCTCACCTACAGCCGCTCCAGTCCGACGCTGATCATCGCCGATCACACCGACGTACCGGACGTCTTCCGCGGCCAGGGGATCGGGCGGCTGCTCGCCACCCGCCTGGTCGAGGATGCGCGCAAGGAAGGCGTGAAAATCTACGTGCTCTGCCCATTCGTGAACGCCGAACGCAAGAAGCACCCCGATTGGGCGGACGTCTTTCAGAACTAGCCGGCTGCTTGCCGTCTCCAAACCCGCCGGATCAATACCTATATATCGTTCGGTCGATGCCACCTTTCGGGGTAGCCAGATGACGTTTCACCTGCGAGCCGCTGCCGCAATCGCTGGCGCCCTTTGGGCGGTGATACCGGCTGCCGCTCAACAGCCACCGCAGAAGCCGCCACCGCAGCGGCCTCCGTTGGTCATCAACGATCCTTCTCTGTATCGGGCGCCGCCTCCGCCGCACGAGCGCAACTACGTCGGCCCGCAGCCGTCGCTGTCAGCGCCGATGGATCGGCTTCAGCAGCCCCCGCCGCTAGCGCCACCGCCCATCCGCTAGCGTTAAAAACGTTCGGCAAAGCTGACGTTTGCCCCATTTCGACCACCGACTCCGGTGCAGACTGAAGCTGTGCGGGTGGTCTGCTGCATGAGGGAACCGAACCGCGGGAAAAGTGGTTCCTCTGCCTGGGCCGAGAGAAATCGGGAGGCCACCTAGATGCCTAAGCGCCCGCCTTACATCGAGATCGCCGTGACCGTAGCCGTGATGGTTTTCCTTGCCCTCGTCGTTGCCGGCGGCATCGACGGCGGCGCGGACAGCTACAACGCCGCTCTCGCTCGCCTGCCTTGACCTGAAATCGAGCGGCCGGCCCGACGAGCCCTATCCGGGGCTCGCGGCGCCGCTTGTTGCGAACTAATGCACGTTGACCGGCCTCCAGCCGGCCGCAACGGCTTCGGCCTCCGAGCAGAACCAGCGCCTGCCGCGCTCGGCATCCATCTTGATCTGCGCGTACCAGGGGCTCCACGGCATATGGTAGATTTTGCCGTTGGCGGTCACGTTGCCCTTTATGGCGCAACCCTTAGGCGCCTGGGGCTCGGCACTGGCCCAGCGCTGCGCGCGATAGTCCCATGCGGGGATTGCCTCGCCCTGCCAAATCCCAAGCCGCTCGGCGCGCGCCGCCGCTTCCTCTTTCACGTAGGTCGTCGAGTATTTCACGAAGGCCCAAGCGTAGCCGTGACGCACCATCCAGGCGTTCACGTCCTGGTCGCCGACAAAGCAGACTCCCAGCGTTCGCCCGTACTTGTCGAGGCCCCGGGACTCGCAACGCAGGTCCTTGCCTTGGATGAAGCGCGCGAGCGCCCCCGACGCCTCGGTACCGCAGCGCCAGGGTCCGGCCACGGCGCTTCCGCAAGTCTGGCCCGCTTCGGGCGCGTCGATACCCTCAAGCCTCACGCGCAGCCCCGAAATCGCCAGCGTGTCGCCGTCGATGACAGTGGCGGGGCCCGCAAGCGCGCCATGCGCGTCTGACACGTTTGGGCGTGGGGTCTCCGCTGCGCTCCCTGCCGCAAGGACACTCGCCGCCAGCGCGATCGCCACCAGGGTTCGAGTTGTATGCGAAATTGTTAGTCTCATACATGCGAATCTTCATGACTCGCATGTCCTTGCAAGGGCGAAAGCAAG
The DNA here is from genome assembly GCA_963782855.1 of uncultured Alphaproteobacteria bacterium. GTDB lineage: Bacteria > Pseudomonadota > Alphaproteobacteria > Rhizobiales > Hyphomicrobiaceae > AWTP1-13. Next base: position 17,750 of record CAWALW010000009.1, read on the forward strand.
GCTCGGGAGCCTCGGGCGGGTCCCGATTGTGACGGAACCGAGGCACTAGATTGTTGAAGTGGAAGAATAATCCAAGTGCTCAAGGCAACACAGGGGGTTGACCTGTCCGTTCATGTCGCCCTCAATCTCAATGCGTTGCCGAGACAACAAAACACCAATGCAGCGCCGGTTGTCAGTCCGTCGTCACCAGGGAGAAAGCGAATGTCAAAGCCACTGGTAGAGCAGGTCACCGAGTGGGCGCGGAGGCTGCTGGAGGACCCAAAGAATTGGACCCAGTACGCCATCGCCCGCACCCGCAATAATCGCCTGTGCGAACCCGACGATGCCAAGGCGGCACGTTTTTGCGCCTATGGCGCCATCCTCCGTGCCGCCCACGATGTTGCCGGCCACCCGGACCGGGCTCAGCGCCTCGCCGACCAGGCCGCGATGCTGATCATGCAGCGGGACAATGCCTATTCGGCCTTCGAGGAACTGATCGCCATCAACGACGGTCACCGGCCGACCGCACGAAAAGCCGTGCTGGACCTGTTCGACAGGGCGCTCGCCAAAGTCTGAAGGACGCGAGCAAACCTGCGTGAGAAGGGCGGCGGCGCTGGCACTCAGCGCCGCCGCCGTTTATGTTGGGCGCCCCAACGATCGGCAGAGCCAGCAGCCGCTGCCTGCACGAGCCGGAGCCAAGCGGAATGTCCGAGCCTACCCCATCCAGTCGCCAGCCGGAGACCCACGACGTGCTGAAGGCGGCACGCCGATGGATCGACACCGAGGGCCGGGTCGCCATGGCTACCGTGGTCGGGACGTGGGGCTCGGCGCCCGTCGGCATCGGCGGCCAGATGGTCGTCGCGCCGGACGGCCGTTTCGAGGGCTCGGTGTCCGGTGGCTGCGTCGAGGGGGAGGTCATCGCCGAGGCCGAAGACATCCTTGCCGACGGCAAGCCGAAGACCCTCACATTCGGCGTTGCGGATGAGACGGCTTGGCAGGTGGGCCTGCCGTGCGGTGGACAGATCAAGGTGTTCCTGGAGCGGCTCGACAAGAGCAACGGCCCCGAGCTTCTGGACCGCGCCATCGACGCCAAGACAAGCCGGCGCGGCATCCTCGTGAAGACCAAGCTCAGCGACGGTCAGCGCCAGATTTTCGAGCAGGGCGAGGCCAAGGCCGACTCATTGGTCCGGCAGCACTTCGAGAGCGGCGAGAGCGAACTGCAGGAGACGCCCGACGGTGAGGTTTTCCTGCACACGCTGGTGCCGCCCGCGCGCGTGCTCATCATCGGCGCAACGCACATCGGGCAGATACTGGCGCAGCTGGTCATGCTCGCCGGCCACGAAGTGATCGTGATCGACCCTCGAACCGCATTCGCGGCGGAGGCGCGCTTTCCCAGCATCCGCCTCGACACGGAATGGCCGCAGGACACGATCCCGAAGATCGGCCTGGACCCCTACACCGCGGTGGTGGCGCTGGCCCATGTCGGCCATATCGACGATGAGGCCCTGAAACTCGCCATGCGCTCCGACTGCTTCTACATCGGCGCACTCGGCTCCAGGCGCAACCATGCCAAGCGCACCGAGCGCCTAAAGGCTGCCGGCTTCAGCGAGACCGAGATCGCTCGCATCCATTCGCCGATCGGGATCAACATCGGGGCGCACAGTCCGCCGGAAATTGCCATCTCGATCATGGCCGAGGTGGTGCTGGCGCTGCGCGGCCCGCGTGTCTTCCGTCCGGCGTAAGCGGCGGGCGCCGCCGCCACACGATACATTCCGCACCCAAGGTTGAAGGAGTAGCAAGACAATGCTCGAGGCCTACATTTACGGTGGGATGCGTACACCCTTCGGCCGCCACGGCGGCGCGCTCGCATACGTGCGCCCAGACGATCTCCTCGCCGGCGTCGTCAAGGAGACCGCCGCACGGTCGGGCTTCGACATCGAGGCCATCGACGACGTCTCCATCGGCTGCGCGTCGCAAGCCGGAGAGGATAGCCGCAACGTGGCGCGCCACGCGCTGCTGCTGGCCGGCCTCCCCGTGGAAACGCCCGGCTCCGTGCACAACCGCTTGTGCGGCTCCGGCCTCAATGCGCTCCTCAGCGCCGCGCACGCGATCACCTGTGGCGAGGCGGATGTGTGTCTCGCAGGTGGGGTCGAGAGCATGACGCGGGCGCCCTTCGTTGTCGGCAAGGCCGAGCAGCCCTTCACCAAGAATTTCACCGTCTTCGACTCTTCTCTCGGAGCGCGCTTTCCGAACCCGAGGATCGAAACCCACTTCGGCGCTGACACGATGCCCCAGACCGCCGACAATCTTGCGCGCGAGCACCAGCTGTCGCGTGAGGAATGCGATCTGTTCGCGCTGCGCTCGCAGCAGAAGTATGAAGCTGCCCGCAAGGACGGTTTCTTCCAGAGCGAGATCCATGCGGTCGCCGTGCCTCAAGGCAAGGGGCAAGCCGGACCTGAGCGTGAACGAGGACGAGCACCCGCGGCCCACCACCACCATGGATCAGCTGCTGAAGCTGAAGCCCCTTTTCGCACAGGGCGTGACCACCGCCGGCAACTCGTCGGGCATCAATGACGGGGCCGTGGCGCTCGTCATCGCCAGCCGGGACGCCGGCGACAAGGCCGGAGCCAAGCCGATTGCGCGAATCCTTGCGACCGGCGTCGCCGGCGTGCCGCCCCGCATCATGGGCTTTGGACCGGTGCCGGCTTCGCAGAAAGCCCTCGACCGCGCCGGCCTGCAGCTCAAGGACATGGACGTCATCGAAATCAACGAGGCCTTCGCCGCGCAGGTTCTTGCCTGCCTCAAAGGCTTTGGCCTCCCGCTCGACGACACGCGCGTCAATCCCAACGGCGGGGCGATCGCCGTGGGTCATCCGCTTGGCGCCTCCGGAGGGCGGCTCGCGCTGACCGCAGCCCGCCAGCTGCAGCGTACGGGCGGCCGCTACGCGCTGGTGTCGATGTGCATCGGTGTCGGCCAGGGCATCGCCGCGGTCATCGAACGCGTCTAGTCGAAGGTCGAAGCCGTTGTGCTGGTGCGATCCGTGAGCGCCGAAAAGCGGCGCTCACCCGTTTCTCTTCGAGCACCCGAAGATCAGGACTAGTCGCGCCTTATCGCCGGCTGCGACTTCTCGAGCAGCCACACGCGCACGGCGCTCGACAGCCCGCAGCCTTGGCGTCCGGCATCGATGCGCGCAATAAGCTTGGAAACCGGGACCTTCTCGCGGGCGGCGGCCGCCTTCAATGCTTCCCAGAACGGCGCTTCCAGCGAGATCGAAGTGCGATGACCATCGATGGTGAAGGAGCGCTTGACCGGCCGGTTCGAGGCCCGGCGCAGGGTCTCGGCATTGCCCTGCTCACCTTGCGGCGCGTGCACGATGCCAACTCCTCGAGAAGTGCAGAACCTGATCTGCTCAGGAAGCCCGGTCGTCGCCGCTCTCTTCACGACGGGCGCCATCCAGCCGGCGCGTCTCGAGCCTACGATCCGCCCCGCTCTTCGCCCGCTCGCTCTTGGGAATGCCAAACCGCACGCGACGTTCGTTCGCCCGCCGTTCGCGCTCGGCCCGCTGCTTCTCCTTGCGGTAGCGGTTCAGGTTGATGACGCTTCCCATCACGCCTCCGGTCCGATCATTTTCTTGGGGTCGACCAGCCTGTCGAACTCCTCCTCCGAGACATACTTGCCCTTGAGCGCCTCTTCTCTCAGGGTCGTCCCATTCTTGTGCGCGGTCTTAGCGATCTTGGCCGCGTTGTCATAGCCGATTTTCGGTGCCAGCGCGGTCACCAGCATCAAAGATCGTTCGACTGCGGCTTTAATGTTGTCTTCCCTCGCAACGATCCCCACGACGCAATTGTCCGCGAAGCTCATGCTCGCGTCGGCCAGAAGCCGCGTGGATTGCAGGAAGTTGTACGCCATCACCGGATTGAACACGTTCAGCTCGAAGTGACCCTGGCTGCCGGCAAATGTGAGCGCAGAATGATTACCAAAAACTTGCACACAAACTTGCGTGAGCGCCTCGCTCTGCGTCGGGTTGACTTTCCCCGGCATGATGGAGGAGCCGGGTTCGTTTTCCGGCAGTGCCAGCTCCCCAAGTCCCGATCGGGGGCCGCTGCCGAGGAAACGGATGTCGTTGGCGATCTTGAACAGCGAGGCCGCGACCGTGTTGATCGCTCCGTGGCTCATCACCATCGCATCGTGCGCGGCCAGCGCCTCGAACTTGTTGGGCGCGGTCGTGAACGGCATGCCCGTGATTTCCGAGATGCGCTGCGCGACCTTCTCGGCGAAGCCCTTCGGCGCGTTCAATCCCGTGCCGACCGCCGTACCGCCCTGCGCGAGCTGCATCAGGTCGGGCATCGTCGACTCAATGCGCATGATGCCGTTGGCAACCTGCGTCGCGTAGCCCGAGAATTCCTGACCGAGCGTCAGAGGCGTGGCGTCCTGCGTGTGCGTGCGACCGATCTTGATGATTTCCGCCCACGCCCTCGCTTTCGCGTCGAGCGCCTTATGCAGATGGCGCAGCGCGGGCAGCAGTCGATGATGGATCTCCTCCGCGCAAGCGATGTGCATGGCCGTCGGATAGGTGTCGTTCGACGACTGGCTCATGTTGACGTGGTCGTTCGGGTGAACGGGCTTCTTCGAGCCCAGCACCCCGCCCATCATCTCGATCGCCCGGTTCGAGATCACCTCGTTGGCGTTCATGTTCGACTGCGTGCCGGAGCCCGTCTGCCAGACCACCAGCGGAAAATGCTCGTCGAGCTTGCCGTCGATGACTTCCTGGGCCGCCGCCACGATAGCCTTGCCCAGCGCGGGGTCGAGCCTCCCCAGGGCCATATTGGTTTCGGCCGCAGCGCGCTTGACGATACCGAGCGCGCGCACGATCGGCTGCGGCTGCTTCTCCCAACCGATCTTGAAATTGCCGAGCGAACGCTGGGCCTGCGCGCCCCAGTATTTGTCGGACGCAACCTCGATATTGCCGAACGAGTCGGTCTCGACCCGATGCCCCGCAGTCATCGCTCTTCCCCACAACCCAAGAGTTCGATGAAGCTTTGCCCCCTACCATGGGACATGTCACGGCTCCACAATAATCGACCCGATCACGTGTCGTTGAGCAACAGTGTGCTCACTGGAACCTAGCAAAGCTTCCGCTTGGCAAAGAGTGAAGGTTTGGAAAGGTCTAGTGCCGGCGGATCGACCACTGCCGAAAAATTGGCCAAGCGCGGCCACGCGCCCGTCCGCTGTGCACGCCGCAACTCTGCTGCGCGTTACACTATGGCAGCCAGCCGGGTATCCAGCGACAGAACCAGGCACCAGTGCGGTTCGAAATCCGCGCCCAGTGGCCAGACGTTGTCCTTGTAGGCCGCGAGCAGCTTTTCTTCGTAGCGCTTGAACCAGTCCTGCCGGCACAGGACGAACTTGGTAGCGGCGACGATCGTCTCACGGTCGATGATGCACAGGACGCACATCTCCGGATGGCGGACCAGATACTCCTGTACGGCGACCATGAGGGTCGGGTAGCCGGGGTGCAGCATATCGTCGAGCACGATCACCCCTTCCGGGGCCAGCACCGCGGTCGCAAGCTCCAGGTCCTGCGCCAGCGCCGTGCGCGAATGCTCGCCATCGACGTGAAAGAAGCGCACGGGCCTCCCGCCGAGCTTCGCCAGGAGCTCCGCGGGCTGCATCGTGCGGCTGTCGGCCTTCCAGATGATACGCCGCTCCTTCGGCACGCCATGCTTGCCGCAGTTCGCTGCGAAGCGATCGATCACCTCCGGATTGGGCCAATCGAAGAGATCGATGCCGAGCGCAATCTCCCCGTCCGCAAGCGCGTGGGCGAGCGCGATGAAGAAGCGACCCTCGAACGCGCCGATCTCCGCGACAGGGCCGCTGACGCCGAGCTCCCCCTGGATGCGCATGAGCCCCGCGCAGATCGCCGCCGCGAACCGCGACGACATGCCGGGCACGGTGGCATACCCCGCATCGAGGTATGCATCGACGGCCGCAATGCCGGAGCAGACCGCGGCACTGCTCATGATCTGGGAGGAAGCCTGATCGGACATGGGCGTTGTATCGCCGAGCCCCGGCTGCCGCGCAAGGCGCAAGGACATCACGGCCCGCCGGAATGGGCTTGCCAGGAAATGCGCCCGGCACAACGCGGCCGAACTCTGCTAACTACTCCAGGTCCACCACAGGTTGCCTCGCCGCCAATGCGCATCGAATATCACCGCACCCTGCTCGCCGACCGCATCCGCAACGACGCGTTCCACGCGGCGCTCAAACGCGTGGTCGTGGCGGGAAAGACAACCGTCGCCGACATCGGCGCGGGTACCGGCTTCCTCGGTTTCCTGGCCGCCCGGCTGGGCGCAATGCGCGTCGATCTCTACGAAACGGCCGATATTGCTGCCGTGACGCACAAACTGCTGCGCCACAATAACCTCCAGAATTGCCGGATCGCGGAGCTGCACTCCACCGATGTGGCCAATCCCGAACGCGTCGACGTCATCGTGTCGGAGACGCTCGGCAACTATCCCTTCGAGGAGAACATCGTCGGGACACTCAACGATGCGCGTGAGCGTTTCCTGGTGCCCGGCGGCATCATCATCCCCCACGCGGTCGAACAGTTCGTCTGCCCGGTCACAAGCGAGCGCTTCTACCGCGAACTGGCGGCCTGGGACGATGTGGGCTACGGCCTCGACTTCGCTCCCGCCAAGGCGATGACGCTGAACAACATCTATGTCCGCACCTTCGCAGCAAGCGACCTCCTCGCCGAGGCTGCGGCTGCCAAGTCATGGGACAAGCTCACTTTCGATCGCAGCAACAGACCAACCCGCTCGGGCGAGGCGGCGTGGACCGCAAGGAAGCGCGTCACCGTTTACGGCCTGGCACTTTGGTGGTCGGCAGAGCTGGTGACCGGCGTCTCGCTCTCAACCGGCCCGCTCGACCCGCGCACGCACTGGGAGCAGCTGTATCTGCCCGTGCTGACGCCCATCCTGCTCGAGCCCGGCCAGACGCTCTCCGCCCGGCTGCGCTCCACCACATCGTACGACGCCGGCACCAACATCACGTGGCGCCTCGCTGTCACCGACGCCAAGGGACGCGAACTGCAGCGCCAGTCGCTGGACCTGGAAAAGGGCTTCGTCCCCTGAGGTCAGTCGTGGATACGCAGCACCGCCTCGATCTCGACGGTAATGTTCATCGGCAGCGAAGCCATGCCCACGGCTGAGCGCGCATGCCGGCCGCGCTCGCCAAGCACTGCGACGAACAGATCGGAGCAGCCGTTGATCACTTTGGGTTGATCGGTGAACTCCGGCACCGCGTTGACCATGCCCAATACCTTGAGCACTTCGATGCGCGACAACTCCCCCGCTGCCGCTTTTGCAGCCGCCAGCAGGCCCAGGCCCACCAGCTTGGCGTGCTCATAGGCCTGCTCGGGCGTAACGTCCTTGCCAACCTTGCCCGTGAAAGAGGAGCCATCCGGCCGCCGCGGGCCTTGCCCCGAGAGATAGAGCGTGTTGCCGCTCACCTTGAACGGCACGTAGTTGGCCACCGGCGTCGGCAGCACGGGCAGGCTCAGGCCCATCGATGTCAGTTTTGCTTCAGGCGTCATCCTGTCCTCCCGTCATGCACGCTCGTTGCCGAACTTTAACGTGCTGCCGCTTTGGGCGTCACTGAACAAAACGCGCATGTTCAAGTTCTAACCCTTACGGCAGGATGGGCGCACGTCGAACACGCTTCCACATGAGGCTGCCCATGTCACTCAAAGGAAAAACTGCAGTTGTCACCGGTTCCACCTCGGGCATCGGTCACGGCATCGCGCTGGCGCTCGCCAAGCAGGGCGCCAACATCGTCATCAACGGCCTCGGCACCGAGCAGGAGAATGAGAAGGCGATCCGCGAGATCGCCGCGTCCGGCACGCGCGTGACCTTCGACCCGGCCAACATGATGCGGCACAACCAGATCGCGGAGATGATCGAGAAGGCCGAGCGCGACTTCGGCGCCGTCGACATTCTCGTCAACAACGCGGGCATCCAGCACGTGGCACCGGTCGAGGACTTCCCGATCGAGCGCTGGGACGCCATCATTGCCATCAACCTGAGTTCGGCGTTCCACACCGTGCGCGCCGCCGTGCCCGGCATGAAGCGGCGCAAATGGGGGCGGATCATCAACATCTGCTCGGCGCACTCCCTCAGGGCCTCACCGTTCAAGACGGCTTATGTTTCTGCCAAGCACGGGCTGGCCGGCTTCACCAAGGCGGTCGCGCTCGAGCTTGCCGAGACGGGGGTTACCAGCAATGCCGTCTCCCCCGGATTTGTCTGGACGCCGCTGGTGGAGAAACAGATTCCCGACCTCGCCAAGTCGGAAAACATCACAGAGGAGCAGGCCAAGCGTCAGGTGCTTTCACGCCAGCCGACCAATCGCTTCGTTTCGGTTGCGGAAGTGGCTGCGCTTGCGGCGTTTCTCGCAAGCGACGACGCGGGCTCCATTACCGGAGCGAACTACACCATCGACGGCGGCTGGACAGCGCAGTAGCGGCTTCTACTGGTTGACGTGTTTGACGGCGGTCTGCGTCTCGTCGTGGGCCGCCTGGTCAACTGCCGCGTCGCGCCCGAAAATCGCGGTTGCCAGAAACACCATCGCAGCGATCGTCAGCAGAACGGCCATGAGGACTTCACGTGTCCTGCGTTCCGTTCCGAGTCGCCTGATCCAATCGAGGATACCGGGCTGTTCCATCGCAAGATAAAGACGCTACAGCCATGGCCCCACCAGGGCGCCATTGGCCGCGCGACAGAACGGCACACAGATTGATGTGTCTCGCCGGCCTTCAGAGACCGCGCATGATGCAGCCGAACACGAGGATCACGTAGGCGAGCAGCATGCCGTAGAACTGAGTGGTCTCGCCGCTGAGCATCGGAACGGTCGCGCCGAAAAACTTGGTGAAGAGTACCGCCAACGCCAGAATGATCGATAACAGAAAGATGAGAATTCCGGGCGCCTTCAGTGCCATTGCCACATGCCTCCCCAACTGGCTTCCTGCGCTCACCCCTACAGCATCCCCAAGTGATTCGTGAGCGAGCAAATAAGCATAACAGCTTGGCCCGCAACCGGCAGCCCGCCGGCAAGACGAATGGAACATCGTATGATTTCCGCCACGGTTGGCTAAGCCGTTGCGAACAGGCGCTATTCAGTGCTGTGTGGGCGCGAAGCGAAAGCCGGTGCCGGTCGCAACGACCTCGATGGCACCGCTCGTGATGTAGGGATGGCTGATGCGGATGCCCAGCACGCCGTCGTAGCCCTTCGCCTTCGCGCGCTCCGACAGTGTGTCGAGCGCACGGGCGATCGTCTTGTCCAGCAGCGCCTCATACTTGGTCATGTGACCGCCGATGGTGTTGACCACGGCCTCGCGCATGTCGCGCAGAATGTTGGCGCCGCTCACCGCCACAGCGAAAACGATTTCACCGTGCTCGACCGGGCGATCCGGCATCTCCGTCGTGAGCAGGAGCATCAGCGGTAGCCTCGTTCGCGACCCGCGTGCTGCACGATCACTTTAGGCCTTGTCCCGAACAGGAGCCTCTTAAGCAGCAGAAGAAGCATGAGCGCCAGCAGTCCCACCACCATCAGCGCGCCACCATCCTTCTCCCACAGCAGGATGGGGCTCACGCGGCCGTCCGTCACGAGGCGGACGTGCGACGCCACGGCACCGGGATCTGTCCAAGAGATGACCTGCAGCATCATTCCAAGCGCCGCAGCTTGATCGCGACTGGCAGATGATGCCTTCGCGGACACGCGGACTAGTTAGCTCGGCCATGCGCGCTGGGGAGTTCGCCACCACGCTGAGAACACGCTGCGCGGACGTGCGATCCAAAGCCGACAGGTATCGCGACAGGCTCTCAAGCTGCGCCTCGTCCAGACTGCGGGCGAGCCGCACCAACGGTCCGGTTTCCAATTCGAACAGCGCGTCTCGAGCGGCAGGCTGCAGCGCCGCCAGCCTCCCGATCGCCAGCCGATCGTTCAACGCGAGCAGCCGCTTGAGGCCCGCTTTCGTCATCGTGTCGGGCGTCGCGCGCCGATGTATCTCGTATTCGACCACCTTCGGCAGGTCGCCGCCGGCAATCGCCGACCATTTCAGCGCGGTATCGAGCTTGCCAGCCTCGCGCGCAATATCCAGCGCCACGGGCGGCATGACCGCGACCGCCACGTTGAGCGTGCCATCGCCCAGGCGCCGGACGAGCCCTGCCTCGCCCTCGCTCGCCAGGACTATGGAAACCACTTCGTCGAGGCGAGGCAGGTCCGGCGGCCGGATCGTGTTCAGGAACTCCCTGAAGCCTTCGTTGCGGCCGGCGAACTCGACCACCTTGGCGTGGGCACGGCGAAACTCGAGCCAGATTTCCACGACGCGGTCCGCGGTCTTCTCCGCGATCTCTCTCAAGCCGTCCTTCATCTGGTCGGAGAGCGTGGAGGCAATTTCCTCGCGCACCTTGTCCTTGGTCGCCTTCGCTTTCATCTCCTCGGCGATGATAGGCAGCACGCCGTGGCGAAAATCCCAGATGTCCTTGGCGATGAGCACGATGCCGACGCCGCCCGCCACGACGGAAACGAGGCGACTCAGGATCGAGCCCACGATGCGCTGACCGATGCGGGCCGCCATGCGCGAGAGCTGACGCCGCACGACCAGGACGACGGTGCCTGCAACGGCCTCGCTGCCTTCGGCGAGCACCTGGCCGGTGCCGACGGCGGCCGCCGTCTTGGCGGGATCGACATACTCCTTGCCGGCGTCCGCGCTCACCACCGCAGCGACGGTGCTGCCGTAGCGACGGCCGAGGAAGGCCTCGATACATCGCGTCGCCGGGCCCGCAGTATCAACCACCGCCAGTTCGATGCGCTTGCCGAGCTCGCGGCCCACGCCCGTCGCCAATTGCTCCAGGCCTTTCTTGACCGCATCGGAGCGATAGACGCGCTCGGCCGCCATGGTGGCAAGCTCCTGCGCCCGATCGCGTGAGGCGAGCGACGACCAGAGCTGGAACCACGTCGAATTCGTCGCGCACCTGGCCGATCGCTTCGTCGACCTGCTTGTCGATGACATCATCGAGGTTGTGCCGGCGCCACTGCTCGGCAATCACCGGCCGGTAGTCATAGGTCGCGAGGCCGGCCTGCAGTCCCTTGAGCGTCAGCGCCTCGATGGCACTGCGAAACCCCTGCTCGTCCTGGGCCTGGCAGGCCTCATACTCGGCGCGTGTCAGGGAAGAGCCGGCAGCGTGCGGGGGTGGGGCCTGGGCGAAAGACGGAGCAACCTGCGCAACGAGCAAGGCCGCCGCCGCCAGACAGGACACAGCCGACCGCAGGAAGTTGGTATCACCGCGCACTTGACCAACCACAGGGCACCCTCCGGTAGAACGCAGAGATATAGGTGCCGTCTCCCATTTGCTCAATTGCGAGCTAAAGCATAGAAAAGCGGCGAAATGGGGCACCGAATATCGCGCAGGCCGACCGCTCACATCTTTGATGGCGCCAGCCGGCATGGCGTTGCGGGCCGATGCGCCGGGAGGGGCATGCAATGAATGCGGTTCTCTTCTCCATCATTGCTTATGTTCTCATCCAGTTTGCCATCGGCGTGTGGGTCTCGCGGCGCATAGCCTCCGCCCAGGACTTCATCCTTGCCGGCCGGCAGCTTGGCCCTGGGCTCGTGGCGTTCTCTGTGTTCGCCACCTTTTTCGGCTCCGAGGCGATCGTCGCAACCGGCAGCACGGTCTACGAAAACGGCCTCAACGGAGCGCTCGTCGACCCCCTCGCATATGCCGTTGCACTCATCATCGTCGGTTCGTTGTTCGCGAGAGCGCTCTGGTCGCGCGGATCTCACGACGTTTGCCGACCTGTTCCGGCAGCGCTACTCGCCGGGCGTGGAACGGCTGGTCGTAATCGTCCTGATCCCCGGCTCCGTCATCTGGGCGGCCGTGCAGATCCGCGCGTTTCGGGCAGGTCATGGAGGCCAATTCGGGCATGGGGCTGAAGAGCGCGATCGTGATCGCGGCCGTGCTGGTGGGAAGCTACTCGGTGGTCGGCGGCCTTCTCGCCGACTCCATTACGGATGTGGTGCAGGGACTGGTGGTCCTGATCGGGATGGTCATCCTCGGCGCTGTCGTCGCCGGACATGTCGGCGGTGTTTCAGCCGGGCTCGCCACGGTCGAGCCCGCTCGCCTCGCGCCCTACAATTCGGACGACGGCGTGTTCGGCACGCTGGAAAAAATCGCCATCCCGATCTGTGGGACGATCGTTGCGGTTGAGTTGATCTCGAGATTCCTGGGCGCGCGATCGGCCGAAGTCGCTGTGCGGGGCACGGTGCTCGGCGGCAGCATCTATCTTGCAGTCGGCCTGATACCCGTTTTTCTCGGCTTGATGGGCGCGCAGCTGATGCCCAATGTTGCGGATTCGGAGCAGATCGTCGCGAGGTTGGCAGAGCATTATATGCCGGGGCCTCTCTACATCGTCTTCATAGGAGCCATCATCTCGGCCATTCTCTCCGTGGTGCACGCCGCGCTGCACGCGCCGGCAGCTCAGATCTCTCACAATTTGATCGAGCCGATGAACCCGAAGCTCAGCGACAGCGGCAAGCTGTGGTCCGTGCGGATGACCGTGCTGGTGCTCAGCGTTGTCGCCGCGCTCATTTCTTTCAGCTCGGAGCGCATCAAGGATCTGATCGAGACGGCATCAGCCTTCGGCAGCGCCGGCATCTTCGTCGCCACGCTGTTCGCGCTGTTCACGCGGATCGGCGGACCGGTCAGCGCATACGTATCGGTCGCGTCGGGGATGATCGTGTGGGCCGGCGGCAAGTACGTGCTGGGTATCGGCACGCCCTATCTGCTCGGCCTGCTGGCGGCCCTCGTCGGCTATCTGGGGGCGGCAGTGCTCGAGCCTCGGGTTCAAACGTCCGTCAACGGCCGTTAACCAAACCGGCGGCAAACCGCATCAAAACATCGTTTAGCGAGAGGCAGGCAGTTTCGCCGCGTGCGGCCATGTGTCTCGCAAGGGTGGTGATGCCACCGTTTCGTCCCAACCTAGGGGCAAGCCGTTTTTGGGCTTGAATCGCAAGCTCGAACAGCGGCGTTTGCGCTTCGCGGGCACTATCTATCGGTACAACCGATAGGCGAGCGGCTTAACGAAGTTGTGAACCAAAAGCATTGGCACCGCGTTAAGTCGCCGCTAAAGAGGCTTGCCCATCCAGGGGCGCCTCCGAGGCCGGGGCTGCGGACTTTAAATCAATGGGTTCTGTAATCGTGTCAACAGCGCGTGTGAAGTGTCGCGTCCTGGTCGATTTCGACGGCACGATCGCACCTATCGATACAACCGATCTTCTCCTCGAGACCTATGCGCTTCCTGAATGGCGCCTCATCGAGGAGGACTGGAAGGCGGGCCGCATCGGTTCGCGCGAGTGTCTCGTGCGCCAGATCGACCTCGTGCGTGCGACGCCTGCCCAGATGGATGGCTTCATCGACGGCCTGGAGATCGACGCCGGCTTCGCCCGCTTCGTTAACCTTGTTGAGCGGCTCGGCCATTCGGTTGCTGTCGTATCCGACGGGCTCGACCGCACCATCAACAACGTGCTCGAGCGGAACGACATCGACATTCCGCACTTCGCCAATCATCTCGAGTGGCGCGGCGGCGATCGCTGGCGGCTTTCCTTCCCGCACGCCAGGAGCGACTGCTCGGCGCTATCAGGCAACTGCAAATGTGCATTTGCCGAGGGGCAACCCCGGCAGCTGAAGGTCCTGGTTGGCGATGGCCGCTCCGACTTCTGCCTTGCCGGCCGCGCCGACCTGGTGCTGGCGAAGAGCAGCCTTCTGAAGCACTGCCGCGCCAACGACCTGCCGCACATTGCCTTCGACAACTTTGAACATGCCACCGTGCTGCTCGCCGGTTGGCTTGCCGAGAACGTCACCGAGCCCGCCGTGTCGGCGCGCGCCTCCAAACCCGAATAGCCGGAAAAGAGCAAGATCAGGATGCAGAAGCCAGTTCGTTGGCCCCAAAGCCACGCCCCCCTTCAGGATGCGCAAACAGCGGGTCAAACAGCCGGATTGTCCGAGGCCGAGCTGCTGGCGCTGGAAGACAAGTACTGCTCGCACGGCGACACGGTGCACTACACCAACCCGCCGAAGATCTTCGAGCGGTGCGAGGGCTCCTACGTCTTCGATCTGGAGGGACGCCCGTTCCTCGATCTGCAGATGTGGTACTCGGCCGTCAACTTCGGCTACCGCAACGCGCGCCTTGACGCTGCGACGCGCCGCCAGCTCGACCGGCTGCCGCAGGTGGCGAGCCAGTACCTGCATCGCGAGAAGATCGAGCTTGCAGCCATCATCGCGCAGGATGCCGAGAAGAAATTCGGCGAGAAGGGCCGCGTGCACTTCAACGTCGGCGGCAGCCAGGCGGTGGAGGACTCACTCAAGCTCGTGCGCAACTTCAAGAAGGGCAAGAGCCTGATGTTCGCGTTCGAGGGCGGCTATCACGGCCGCACGCTCGGCGCTTCCGCCATCACCTCATCCTACCGCTACCGCCGCCGCTACGGCCACTTCGGCGACCGGGCGCATTTCATTCCGTTCCCGTATCACTTCCGAGGCCCCAAGGGCATGACGAAGGAGGAGCACGGCGCCCACTGCGTGAAGCAGTTCGAGCGCCTGTTCGAGAGCGAGTACAACGGCGTCTGGGATCCGAAGGTCGGCGAGGCCGAGTACGCCGCCTTCTACGTCGAGCCGATCCAGGGCACCGGCGGCTACATCATTCCGCCCAAGAATTTCTTCGTCGAGCTGAAGCGCGTGCTGGACAAGCACGGCATCCTGCTTGTCGTCGACGAAATCCAGATGGGCTTCTATCGCACAGGCAAGCTGTGGTCGATCGAGCACTTCGGCGTGAAGCCCGATGCCATCGTGTTCGGCAAGGCCATCACCAACGGCCTCAACCCGCTGGCCGGCGTGTGGGCGCGCGAAGAGTTGATCAACCCGACCACCTTCCCGCCGGGCTCCACGCACTCCACCTTCAACGCCAACCCCATGGGCACCGCTGTCGCGCTCGAAGCCATGAAGATGATGAGCGAGACCAACTACGAAGCCATGGTGATGGAGAAGGGCGCCTATCTGCTCGAAGGCCTGCAGGACCTCAAGCGCCGCCACAAGATCGTCGGCGACGTCGATGGCCTCGGCCTCGCGCTGCGCATGGAGATCTGCGAGCCGCACGACAGCTTCACGCCATCCAAGGCGATCGTCGACCGCATGGTGGATGAGGCGCTCAAGGGCGACCTGGAGGTCGACGGCGAAAAGATGGGCCTCGTGCTGGATATCGGCGGCTACCACAAGAACGTCGTTACGCTGGCTCCCAGCCTGCACATCACCAAGCACGAAATGGATTTGGCACTGAAGCTGCTCGACCAGGTCATGCGGCGCGTGAGCTGAGCGAAGGTAACGGCCGGAACAAGAAGGCGGTCCCAGTGTTACCGCCAAGGGGAAAACCCACAAAAGGCCGAGCCAAGCTGTCTTCGGGGAGAACGCGGAAACGAACTGAGGTGACGGGTGCCCGGGTGCTTGCAAACAGGCGCCGCAACAAGAATTGAAAAGAAGTCATAGCGCTATGAATACCGTGACCGAAGACAAGAGCCTGTTTATCCCTGGGGGACGCGTCGGCATATTGCTGATCCACGGCCTCGGCGGCACGCCAGTCGAGCTGCGCTTCGTGGCACAGGCGCTCGGACGTGCCGGACACACCGTCTACTGCTGCCAGCTTGCGGGCCACTGCGGCACGCCGGAGGAACTGCGCCGCTCCACCTGGGAAGAGTGGTACGCCAGCGTCGAGGAAGCGCACGATCGCCTCAAGCAGGATTGCGACGTCATCCTCGCCGGCGGCCTTTCGATGGGCGGCATCCTCGCACTGCATCTCGCGCACAACAGGCCGGAGGAGGTGCAGGGACTTTTGCTGTTCGCGCCCACTCTGAAGCTCGACGGCTGGTCGATGCCGTGGCACTCGAAGCTCCTGCAGTACATCCGGCCGCTGCCGATCAGGCTGGAGATCGATCTTGCCGAGCGCGAGCCCTATGGCCTCAAGGACGAGCGCGTTCGGCGCCTCGTCCTTTCAAGCATGCAAAGCGGCGATACCGGAGCCGCGGGCATCTTCAGCACGCCGGTGCGCTCCTTCGCGAACTTCAATTGTGTCGTTGCGGCGGTGAGGCCCAATCTCGGCAAGATCAAGCAGCCGACGTTCATCGTGCATCCGCGCGACGACGACATGGCGAGCCTCAAGAACGCGCAGCACTTGCAGTCACACCTTGGCGGACTCGTTGAGACGCTGGTGCTGGACGACAGCTATCACATCGTCACGCTGGACCAGCAGCGCCACATCGTGGCGGAGCGTACCGAACGCTTCGTGGACTGGGTCGCAACCCGCGAAGCCGCGCGCAGCAGCCGCGATCAGGCCGCGCGGGGCGCGGCGGTCGAATGACCTCGCGCGACGACCAGCCTCGCAGTGTGATGGCATCAGGACGGCGGATTGGCAGCCGCGCAGCGATCGAGCAGTGTGGCTGCGCGCTTCCAGGTGAACGTCTCGCCGAGCAGCTTGATGCCAAGGTATCCCGTCACGAGCAACGTGTTGGGTCCCGTGAGCTGCAGCGCGGCGCTGAAGCGTTCCTCGTCTTCCGGGTTGAAGATCCAGCCGGACTCCCAGGCGTTGGCCGCCTGCTGCCGCAGATCGCCGAGCACCTGCGTCCCGCAGATCAGCTTGCCGGTCTTGGATTTGTGCAAAGGGTTCTTGAGCCAGATCACGCGGCCGCAGACCTTGTCGGCACAGGGGGCGATTTCGACGGCGCCCTGACCCGTATGATCGATCCAGACGCCGTTAACCCCTTTTGCAGTGTTCTGAGCGTCTGCCTGCGAAAGCAGCACTCCGACGGCCAGAACGAGGGCAGACGCTGACGAGGAATTTCCTCTTATAATCCGATACATGCATAGAGATGCACCCTCCATGCTGGAGCTTGGTTTGGCTTCGCGCCAGATGCATCCCATATGCGGAGAAAATGCGGCGGTGACGGGGTTCGCACTATGAACACAATTTGGTCCCTCATGGCGGCGGAGAGCGGCCTGGGCGCGCACGCAGCGCAGCCGGCGCGGAAATCCTGGCGAAAGAACAATCCGGTTTCGATGACACTCACACTCGCCTTCCGCAACCTGTTCCACGATCGCGTCCGGCTCGCCGTGACGCTGATCGGCATCCTGTTCTCCATCGTGCTCGTCGCGGTGCAGCTCGGGCTGTATCTCGGCGCGCGCGGCATGATCATCGCCACCATCGACCGGGCCGACGGCGACCTTTGGATCATGGCCTACGGCACGAAGAACTTCGAGGAAGCGCAACCGATCCGGGCGCGTGAGCGGTACGTGGCGCTGGCCACACCCGGCGTCGAGAACGCCATACCGCTCGTCACGGCCTTCACCGATTGGCGCAAGCCGACCGGTGGCTCGACGCTCATCGTCGTGGTCGGCGCCGATCCGGAGAACGGTGGCTTGGCACCCTGGAACATGGTCGAGGGCGATGTCACCGGCCTCGGCGTCCGCGACGCGGTGATCATCGACAAGACCTACCTCGCAGAACTTGGCGTGAAGGGCGTGGGTGATACCGCGCAAGTGGGCTCATCGCGCGTGCGCGTCACGGGCCTGACCGAAGGCATTCGCTCGTTCACGGTCACGCCTTTCGTGTTCACGACGCTCAATCGTGCGCGCCAGCTCATCGACATGCCGACCGACAACATCACCTACGTGCTTGCCAAGCTGGCCCCTGGGGCCGACATCGAGAAGGTGCGCGCGGACCTGAAGTCGCGGCTCTCGGCCGACAACGAGGTTCTCACGCGCGCGGAGTTCCGCGAGCGCAGCCTCAACCATTGGCTGTTCGCCACGGGTGCCGGCGTCGCGCTGCTGGGCGGCGCCGCGCTCGGCTTGATCGTGGGCACCGTGATCGTCGCGCAGACGCTCTACTCCAGCACCAAGGATCATCTGCCGGAGTTTGCGACCCTGCGCGCGCTTGGATCCTCGTCCGGCTACATCAACAAGGTGATCCTGATGCAGGCCGGACTTAGCGCGCTGCTTGGCTACGTGCTGGGCATGGCGATAGCGCTCACCATCGTCTACTTGAGCGAGCACACGGCGCTTCCCATCATCATGTCACCCGGCCTTGCCGCCCTGCTGCTCGGCCTCACCGTGGCCATGTGCTCGATTTCCGCACTTGCCGCGATCAACAAGGTCATGCGTATCGATCCTGCAATGGTGTTCAGCAAATGACAGTCGCAGCAACCGCAACAGAGCCGGACGTAAACCCGGCCGTCGTCGCGCCCCACGTCATTCTCGAGGCCAAGGGCATCGTCAAGGAACACGGCCGCGGCGCGGGCAAGGTGCGCGCGCTGAAGGGCGTGGACCTTTCGCTCAATGCCGGCGAGCTGACCCTGCTCATGGGACCATCGGGCAGCGGCAAGACGACCCTGCTCTCGATTGTCGGATGCATTCTCACTCCGACCGCAGGCACGCTCACCATCGCCGGTCATTCCATTGAAGGCCTTTCCCCCGAGGCGCTGGCAGCACTGCGGCGACAGCACGTGGGATACATCTTCCAGTCCTACAACCTGTTCCCGACGCTGACCGCGGAGGAGAATGTCCGGCTTGCGCTTGACGTGCGCGGCGGGCGCGGCTCGCAGGCTGTCGTCAACGCCCAGCGCGCGCTTTATCAGGTCGGGCTGCGCCATCGCTTGAAGTCCTACCCCGGCAATCTCTCCGGCGGCGAGCAGCAGCGGGTTGCAGTCGCGCGGGCGCTGGCGGGATCGCCGTCGGTGATCCTGGCCGACGAACCGACCGCCGCGCTGGACAGCGAGAACGGTCTGGCGGTCATGGCGCTGCTCTCGCAGCTCGCCAAGGACAAGACGCGCGCCGTGCTCGCGGTCACCCACGATCCGCGCACGGTGCCATTCGCCGATCGAATCCTGCGCATCGAGGACGGCCTGATCGTCGGCGAAGAGCGCCGCACCGAAGGGGTCGATACCATTCATGAACTTGCACGCAACCGGAAGAGGAAGGCCAATGCCTAAAGCCAATTCCTCGTTCAACATGCTGGTCGTCGCCGCTGTGCTGGCGCTCGGCATCGGCTACTGGGTCCCCCAGACCTTCAGCCAGAAGTCTACCGATAGGACGAAAGCGGACGGGCAAACCATCGTGCCCCCTGCACAGGCCCAAACACCTCCCCCGGCGCCGAAAGCCACGTGGGCCGCGTCCGCACCGGGCCGCGTCGAGCCCATGGGCGGGGAGGTACGCATCTCCGGCCAGGCGCCGGGCCGCATCACCGAGGTGCTTGCGGCGGTGAACGATCGCGCCATGGCCGGGGACCTGCTGATCAAGCTCGCCGACGATGAACTTGTCGCGCGGGTGCTTGCCACGCGCGCGGAGGTCGCCGTGCGCAAGCGCGATCGCGACAACGAGACCGTGAACAAGTCGGCTCAGGGACGCAGGACGGCCGAGGACAGCTTCGCCGACGCGGAGCGGCAGCTCTCGCTTGCCCGCGCCGAGCAGGATCGCGCGATCAGGGCGCAGCGCAGCGGCACCGGCACCGTAGGCGATCTGGACAAGGCCCGCGAGACGGTGAAGACGAATACGGAGAAACTGGATCAGTCCAGGTCCGCGCTGCAGAAGGCTTTCGCGAACGACACGTCGATTCAGACGCGCCTGGAGGCGGCCCTGACGGCGGCTCGCGCGGAGCTCACGCTGGCGGAGGCGGCACTCGAGCGTGGGCGCATCCGAGCGCCCTCCAACGGGCACATCCTGCAGGTGAATGCCAAGGTCGGGGAGATCGTCGCTCCCTCGCCTGAAAACATCCTTGTCGTGATCGGTGACGTCAGCTCGCTGCGCGTGCGCGCCGAGTTCGAGGAGCGCGATATCGGCAAGGTACGTGTGGGTCAGGCGGCGGTGGTCCGCTCCGATGCCTTCCCCGGCAAGGATTTCGAAGGACGCGTCTCAACGCTGGCGCAGGCGCTGGGGCCGAGCAAGCTCGGCCAACGGGGTCCCCGCCGGCCGACCGATATCGACGTTCTCGAGGTGATCATCGATCTGACTGGGCAGCCGCAGCTGCTGCCGGGGATGCGGGTCGATGTCTTCCTGAAAGCGGAACTGGCGTCCCAGCCGGCCGCAGCAGCCAGCCAGATCGCGCCGAAGACGAAGCCCAACTCACCGCAGACGAACGCAATGCCGGGCGCGGGCTCTAGGGCGCGTCGCCCGCGGAATGCGAGGCTACTCGGCCTTGCTGATCAGGAACGACACCATCTTGAAGAAGTTGTCCGGCGCCCAATAGCCGGGGATGCGGTCAACCTCGCGACCTTGCTTCACCAGAACGGCCGTCGGCACCATCGTGATCGGCCCGTTGAGGGTGACGCCGCGTGCTCCGGTATTGGCTCCGGTGGTGGCAATGTCGATGAAGCGCAGCGGCGCTTCGTTCGCATGGTCGGAGTTCATGTACCGGGGCACGACCCGGGCCCGGAAAACCTGGCAGTAGGTGCAGTCCGGGTGCTCGAAAATGACGAGCTCCATACGTGCGCTGCCGGGTTTGGCGAGATCAACCGCGGCGCTGCCGGAACCGAAACTGGCCAGGGCTACGATCAGGCCGGCAACTGCTGCCGAAAGAATAAGACGCATTGCAACGCCCCTAGGTCGGATGGCGGGGCGGGACCTTTCGCTTACGCGCCAAGTCGCCCTCGCGTTGTCGCGAACCTAGGCCCGGCGGGGGCGCCTCTGAAGCAAAGTCTGAGCAATGGGTAAACCAGCGTCCTAAACGGAAACACGTTAACCGTTCAGATACCACCGAGGCCTGAGAGCGAGCCGACGAAGAACAAGGTGCCGAGGAGCAAGACGAGGCTCGCGCCCCCCAAGCCCGCAACAAGCTGAACGCGGTCCGCCCACTTCGAGGAGCCGCTGCCCGCAAGCCGCTTGGCAAGCTCACGCGAGCCGACGGCCAGCGCCGCCAGGGCCGACACGGTGATCGCGGTTCCGACGGCCATGGCAAGCGTCGAAAGCACGCCCGCCCACCACAGGCCCTGGCCGATAGCGAAGACCAGAACGAGAATGGCACCGGTGCAGGGGCGTATCCCGACCGCAAACGCGATCGCAAACGCCCGCCGCCACGACAGATCGCCCTGCAGCTCCGAGGGAGCCGGCAGGTGCGCGCAGACCTCGCAGGCATCGCCATGGTGATGGTCGTGGCCATGTCCGAGAGCATGGTCGTGATGGTGGTCATGGCCGCCCGCGCCATGCGGCGCAGCGCCCGCCGAAGCGAGCATACCGCGCAGCTGGTAGTAGACGAGCCACGCGCCGACGAGAGCCACCAGCCCCCAGCTGATCGTCTCCAGCCACGCCTCCATCGCCCTGATCTGCATTCCCGTCGCACGCAGGGCCAGCATGAGCACCGCGACCAGGACGAGAGCGGAAAGGGCCTGAATACCTGCCGCAAGGAACGACAGAAAAACGCCCCTGCGCATGGTCCGGCCGTCGGCCAGCACATAGGACGAAATCACCGCCTTGCCATGGCCCGGCCCGACGGCGTGCAGCACGCCATAGGCAAAGCTGATCATGGCAAGAAACAACGCCGCGCTTATCGGATCGGAGCTCCTGAAACGGCGCACGGCACCTGAAAGCTCGCGATGCGCCATCACCTGCTTCTCGGTGACCCAGGCAGACATGCGCGTGAACAAGCCGGGAGGCGAAGCCGGTTTCGCCGTTTCGGCAGCCGGGCTCGCTCCAATTCCGAACGTGTTTCTTGCCGGACCTTGCTGCTGCTGAGCGAGTGCCGGAAGCGCAAACAGCACGACCGCCACGACGAGCGCGAATAGCCGCACCGCCGGAAAAGCCATCATGGGCCTTTGCACTCCACCGCGATTGTCTTCGGAATGCCTATGCCAAATCCACCAAGCGCGCTGAAAGATTCCTGCAGCGCCGATGCCTGGGGCGACGCCGGTGCCTCCACCTTCCATGCGCAGCCTGCCGGCGTGCCTTCGCCAAACTTCACCGCCTGCGGGGATTCAGCCATGCTGAAAGCAATATAGTAGGACGGGTCGCTGACGGAAAAAGTGAGCCCCTTGGCCTCGATAAGAACCGGACTCGCAAAGAGCGTCGTGAAGTTCAGGATGACGGCATTGTCCTTGTATTCGACCCACTGGTCCTTGGCGGCGCCGAATTGGAGCGGCTGGCCTGCCAGCTTCGGATAGGTGAAGTAAGAAGCGGCCTTGAGCCGCTCCACGTAGAGATCAGCCAGCGGCTGCAGCTCGGCCCGGTCGT
This sequence comes from uncultured Alphaproteobacteria bacterium, assembly GCA_963782855.1. GTDB lineage: Bacteria > Pseudomonadota > Alphaproteobacteria > Rhizobiales > Hyphomicrobiaceae > AWTP1-13. The sequence continues at coordinate 40,042 of CAWALW010000009.1, forward strand.
ATTTTCCATCCTTGTTCGTATCGAGCCCCTCGGTCTCGGCGGCGGAGTTCATTTCGTCGAAGGTCCACCGATGCCGCAGCCCGATGAAGGCGCCCTTGTCGTAGAGCACGGTCGTTTCAACGGTGATGAGAAGATGGGGATGCGCCTGGACGGGAGCAGCCAACCCCGCGACCAGAGCGGACCAGGCCAGACCAGCCAAGAGCCGATTTGCTGCCCTCGTCCTCAATATCGACCTCACGTTGCTCTTCGTCATCCGGCCAAGGGGCAACCAAAATGGCACCACCACGCCGTCAGGCCCCGGCTTTCCTCTATTAGTCGCGACAATACAGCAAGATGGGGGCCGTTCACTTTCCTGCCACCTTGCTGAAAGATACAATATAACATTGCGGCGATAGTTCGTACGCCCTCCTGCCGGGCGCGCGAAGCCAGCGAGGTAGTGAAATGCAACCGTCAGCACTGCGACCCAGGTTCATTCTGGCTGCCGCATTGGCGGCCCTGGCGACCCCTGCGATGGCCGACGCCAAGGTGGTCGTTACCATCAAGCCGCTGCACGCGCTTGTCGCCGCCGTCATGGCGGGCACGGGCTCTCCCGATCTGCTGGTGCAGGGCGCAGCTTCGGCCCACACCTATTCCCTCAAGCCGTCGGATGCGAGCAAGCTGAACAAGGCCGATGTGCGTCTTTCGCATGTCGGGGACCATGGAGGCCTTCACCGCCAAGCTGGCGAACACCCTGCCCAAGAGCGTGCAGGTGGTCACCCTGCAGAGTGCCCGCGGGCTCAAACTGCTGCCGCGCCGCACCAGCGCAACCTTCGAGCAGGATGACCACGATCACAAGCATGGCCATGGTCACAGCCATGACCACGACACCATGGACGGGCACGCTTGGCTCGATCCGGTGAATGCCAAGGTGATCGTCGATCGCATCGTCCAGGTCCTGAGCGCGAAGGACCCCGCCAACGCGGCGGCGTTCAAGAGCAACGGCGAAGCCCTCAAGGCCAAGCTCGACGAGCTCACCGCCGAGCTACAGCGCGAGCTTGCGCCAGTTGCCAAGACGCCCTTCATCCTTTTTCACGACGCCCTGCAATACTTCGAACGCCGCTTCGGACTTCGTGCGGTGGGATCGATCTCGGTCAACCCCGATGTGCCTCCCAGCGCGCAGCGATTGTCGACCTTGCGCAAGAGGATCATCTCGCTCGGCGCCGTTTGCGTGATGGCGGAGCCGCAGTTCGACCCGCGGCTCGTGACCAATCTCGTCGAGGGCACGCGTGCGCGTACCGGAACCGCCGATCCCGAAGGCGCCAAAATCGAGCCGGGGCCGGACCTGTACTTCACCCTGCTGCGCAACCTCGCGCGCGATCTCAAGGCATGCCTGGCGGCCGCGTGAGGCCGTCTCAGGCGCCTTCCCGCGCGGGCGCGCGAAGGCGCTCCAGCCGCAGGCGGTGACGGCGATCCGTCAGCAGAAGAACGCTGCCGAGCGCGGCCACCAGCGCGCCGAGAGCCGAAGCGGCGGAGACAACGAACAGGATCATGATCTGATACTTGGCAGCCTCGGCCGGATCGGCTCCGGCCAGGAGCTGACCAGCCATCATGTCCGGCAGCGTTACGACGCCGGCAACGGCCATGGTGTTGAGAAGCGGAGTGGCGGCGGTTCTGAGCGACCGGCGCAGGACGCCCCTGAATGCCGCAAAGCGCGAGGCCCCGAGCGCCAGTCGTGCATCGATGGCGGCGCGCTCCCGGGCAACGCCGTCGCCCAGGGTCTGCAGCGCGAGACTGACGCTGGTCAGCACGTTGCCCAGCACCATGCCCAGGATCGGCAGCGCATAACGCGGGGAGTGCCACGGCTCGGGGCCGACGACCACGAGCAGCGCGTACAGGGTCGCGGCACCACCGACCAGCAGAAGCGTCCCACTTCCGAGGCCGTGCACCAACCAGCCGCGAAGGCGATTGCCGTCGTGTCGCGCGAGTTCCAGGCCGGCGAAGACGACCATGGCAACCGCAAGCAACGCCGTCCAGACGGGGGACGCCTGCGCGAAAACGAACTTCAGCGCGAAACCCACGGCCGCCAGCTGAACCACCATCCGCACCGCGGCAATCGCCAGGCTGCGTTCGAGGCGCAAGCCGAACGCCACAGAGATGATGCCGTTCACGAGCAGCAGGGCACCCGCCAGCGCCAGGTCCGCGTAGGACAGCGCGGCGCCGTTCATGCGGCGGCGCTCTCGGCGCGGTGCAAACGCCCGGAGCCCGCAAGCAGCAACCGTGCGTGCGCCAGTCGCGCGATCTGCCCGGGGTCGTGGCTGACGAGGAGCACGATGCGATCGGCGAGCAATTGGAACTTGATCAGTTCCTCGACGACGGCCACGGAGGTCGCGTCGAGTGCCGAGGTGGGCTCGTCGAGAAGGAGGACACGGGGCTCGTCGGCGATGGCGCGCAGGAAGGCGAGCCTCTGGCGCTCGCCGGTCGACAGCTCCGCCAGCGGCCAGTCGAGCACCGCCTTGTCGAGCCCCAGCGCGGCGAGCAGCCGGTCCACCTTGACGCCATGCGGCAGGTGCTCGCGCATCGTGGGAGCCCACCACGCCGGTTCGGCGGAAGCAAAGCGAACGCGCCTGCGCCATTCGGGACCGGATACCTCGCGCCGCTCGACGCCATCGAGCAGCACGTAGCCATCAGCAGGATCAAGATCGGCGATCGCGCGCAGCACGCGCGTCTTGCCCGAGCCGGTTGGCCCCTCCACGGCAAGGCATTCGCCCGACGGAACCTCGAAGGACAAAGTGGGCAGGCCCGGAACGGACAGGTAGTCGACCCTCAGCACCGCGGTGTCCCAAGCAGGTTTGCCGTACGTGCTTAGCAAGCAGCGGCGGCGATCACTAGCCGCGCTGGACCGCGCACGTGCGGGCAGCCCACAGGTTGTCAACCGAATCGTGGGGGTCGGCACCAGCCTGCTCAGGTGCGCTGCCCTTCGACCTCGCGGGAAAGTTCCTCGATGGCCGTGCGCGGCACCGGGCCAGTATGGATGCACGTCGTTGAGGCGCTCCAGCACATCGAGCGCCGCCTTCTTCTGCCCGATCTCGCGGAGGACCTGGGCCAGGCCGTCAAGTGCCTTGAAATGGTTGGGGTCCAGCGCGAGCGTGCGTCGCAGATCGCCAAGGGCCTGCGCGAGTTCGTTGCGCTGGAAGTGCACGTAGGCGCGCCTGTTCCATCCTTCCGTGAAATCCGGTGCCTGCTCGACGACATGGTCAAGCAGCTTGAGCGCACGGTCGTAGTTCTTCTGCGACACGGCCTTTGTCGCCCGGCCGAGCAGCAAGTCGACCGTGGCGCTTCCGGAGTGGGTCCAGACCCGCTCGATGCCCTCGGCAACGGCTCTGGCCGTCCCTTCGTCCTCCGCGGTCGCGAGCAGCGCGTAGAGGTCGGAGAGGGTGCGATCGCGCTCGGCCGGCGTTTTCGGCAGCGCCGAAGGCGTGCGTTTGTCAGCCTTGGGAGGCGAAGGTTGCGTGAGAGCCGGTGGAGGCGGCCAAACGGCCGTCAGAAAGAGCGCCGCGGTTCCGGCCAGCGCGAGCAGCCTCAGATTCGCTTTGGACATGGACGCAACGATAGCGCCATAGCCCCCGCGTCGTCAAAAGCAGGGCGCGGCTAGCCCTGACGCGCCTTGAAGCGGCGGTTGGTCTTGTTGATGATGTAAACGCGGCCCTTCCGGCGCACGACGCGATTGTTGCGGTGACGCCCGCGCAGCGATTTCAATGAGTTCCTGACCTTCATGGCCCTGACGCCTCGGCAAAGGTGGGTGAAACGTTGGCCCGCGGCCAATCTCGGCCCCCAAAAGCCACAAAATTCGCGATCTCGCAACCTGTAAGACAAGGGGGCCTCGCGGCCAATCGAGCGCGCGCCCGCGCAACGGCTTCCCTCGCGGGGCACCGCGCAGCTACGCTAGGCTGCCTTAGCCAAGCCTTTCGTGATCCGGAGAGCGACCATGATCCCCGAGACGTGCCGCCGAGTCGTGCTTGTGCGTCGCCCTGCCGCAGAGCCCGTCAACGAGGACTTTCGGGTCGAGGAGGTCGCTGTCCCAAAACCGGGGCCGCGCGAGGTGCTGGTACGCGTGATCTACCTCTCGCTCGACCCCTACATGCGCGGTCGCATGCGCGATGCCGCGTCCTACGCGTCTCCCGTCGGTATCGGCGAGGTGATGACCGGCGGGACGGTCGGCGAGGTGGTGCAGTCCAATCACCCCGCGTATCAGGCCGGCGACATCGTCGAGGATCGCCTGGGCTGGCAGGAGTACGCGATCGGGCCTGGGCCCGCGATGCGCAAGGTCGATCCTTCGCTCGCCCCCATCTCCACGGCCAATGGCGTGCTCGGCATGCCCGGGATGACGGCCTACTTCGGCCTGTTCGAGGTGGGCCAGCCGAAGGCGGGGGAGACGGTGGTCGTTTCCGCCGCCTCAGGTGCCGTCGGCCAGCTTGTCGGCCAACTTGCCAAGATCGCCGGCTGCCGCGCCGTCGGCATCGCGGGCGGCGCCCGCAAGTGCGCCTTCGTGAAGGATGAGCTGGGGTTCGACGCCTGCATCGACTACAAGGCCGAGCGCGACCTGGCGGCCGCGGTGAAGGCCGCCTGCCCCAGCGGCGTCGACGTCTATTTCGACAATGTCGGCGGACCTGTGAGCGACGCGGTGCTCGGCAACCTCAACTTCTTCGCACGCGTCGCCTTGTGCGGATCGATCTCCCAATACAACACCGCGGAAGCGGGGCCGCGATGGCTTGGCACGTTCGTCGGCAAGCGCGTCACGGCACGCGGCTTCATCGTGTGGGACTTCAACACGCGCTACGGACCGGCGATGCAGCGCATGGGCGAATGGGTGCGCACCGGACGCATCAAGTACAGGGAGGACATCGTCGCCGGGATCGAGAATGCGCCGCGCGCCTTCATCGGCATGCTGCGCGGCGACAACTTCGGCAAGATGCAGGTGAAGCTCGGCCCGGAGCCGGCGAAACGCTAGCAATCAGGCTGCAACGGACAAGGGAAACGCGCCATGGGCGAGTACAGCAAGACCGAAACCGACGGGCACCTGTTCGTCGTCACCATCAATCGGCCCGAGGTCTACAACGCACTGCATCCGATGGCGAACCAGGAGCTGTCCGACGCCTTCGACGCGTTCGCCGCCAACCCCGACCTCTGGGTCGCGATCATCACGGGCGCGGGAGACAAGGCCTTCTCGGCCGGCAACGACCTCAAGTATCATGCGGAGCTGAGGGCCAGGACGGGCGCGCGGCCGGTCAGCCCGCCCAAGGGCTTTGGCGGCCTGACAAGCCGCTTCGATCTCGACAAGCCCGTGATCGCCGCGGTCAACGGCGTGGCCATGGGTGGCGGCTTCGAGATCGCGCTCGCCTGCGACATCATCATCGCGTCCGATCGCGCGAAGTTCGCGCTTCCTGAGCCGCGCGTCGGCCTGGCCGCGGGGGCGGGCGGGATGCAGCGGCTCTCGCGACAGATCCCTCTCAAGAAGGCGATGGGGATGATGCTGACCGGCCGTCACGTCTCGGCGCAGGAGGGCCATGAGCTCGGCTTCGTCACGGCCGTCGTGCCGCACGAGAAGCTGATGGAGGAAGCGCGCCGCTGGGCGGGGCAGATCCTGGAATGCTCGCCGATGAGCATTCGCGCGACCAAGCAGGTGGTCACGCGCTCGCTGGACGTCCCGTCCCTGGAGATGGCGGGCCGCAACTTGAGCTATCCGGCCTTCGTGGCGCTCGCCAGCAGCGAGGATACGGTCGAGGGACCGAAGGCATTCGCCGAGAAGCGCAAGCCGAACTGGAAAGGCCGCTAGGCCGGGGCAGGTTGGCGTCGCGAATATCGCGCCTACGTTGCGCAAATGCCACGTCCTGAGAAGTGCGTTGGTGCCTGCCCAGAAGCCCAGTGAAAATCGGCGCTTTTGCCGTATAAGAGACGTGACGCTGGACGTATTCTTCTGATTGAGCCGCGTGCGGCAGAGCGCCTGTAGCGACCGTCATGCGGCGCTCCTATAGTTCGCCCGCGTGCCCGTGCGGGGCGGCTGCACCAACGAGGGGGCAATTTTTCAAGTCGCAGCCGTGAATGCCGCTGTTTCTGGCGGCAGCCTGAATTCTGCATTAAGTGCGCGCGATTTCCGGTCCTGTCTGGCCGGCAATTTTTGTGGCAATGCGTAACAGGTTAGTGCGTCATGAGTTTAGAAGTTCAGATTCGGCCCGATATTTCGGCCCTGCGCGGCTCCGTTGGCCTTCTCGCGCGCTCTCTGCCAAACCGTTCTCCCGGCAAAGGCTCAAGTCGTGTGGCGAACGCCGCGCGCGTGCAGACGCACGTACGTCCTCCTGCGCGAGACCGCTGCACCAGACCATGTGCCAGCGGCCGTCGGGGGAGGGGCGAAGCGCGCCATGGATATCGTCATTGCGTCAATCGCGCTGTTGGCTTTGGCGCCCCTGCTGCTGCTCGTCGCGGCGCTTGTGCGCGTGTCGATGGGCGGGCAGGTGCTTTTCTCGCAGGAACGCATCGGCGTGGGCGGCTCGCGCTTCACCTGCTGGAAATTCCGGACCATGCCGGTGAATGCGGACGAGATCTTGCGGCGGCATCTCCTCGCCAATCCCGAGGCCGCAAGGGAATGGGCGCGAGACCCGCAAGCTGCGAAACGACCCGCGCGTCGGTTGCCTGGGCAGCGTCCTGCGCAAATCGAGCCTGGACGAGCTGCCGCAGCTGTTCAACGTGCTGCGCGGGGAGATGAGCATCGTGGGGCCGCGCCCGATCGTAACCCCTGAGCTGCCTTGCTATGGAAGGCATGCCGCCGAATGTTTCCGCGCAAAGCCCGGGCTCACCGGCATGTGGCAGGTCAGCGGCAGAAACGGGGTTGGCTACGCGACCAGGATCGCGCTTGACCGGTTCTACGCGCGCCGCTGGTCGATCGGGCTGGACCTCTGGATCCTGATCCGGACAATTCCGGCGCTGCTCAGTTTCGACAAGACGTCCTGAGGTTCCGCCCCAGCCGTCAATCGACCTTGGGAAGGCCGAACGCGGCATTGTGCTCGCCAAGCCTCGGCGCGCGCGTGTGGATACCGGGTCTCTTGCCGTCGAATGACAGCGGCAGGCTCATGAGCCCGAGTTCCACTTCCGGCGGCTCCTGCACCATGCCGAGTGCTGCCGTTTGAGGATGCGCCTTCATGTGGCTCATGTCGTTGATCGGCGCGCAGGGCACGCCGACCTTCTCGAGACGCTTGACCCATACCGCGCTTGGCTGCCCGCGCATGATCTCGCGGACCTGCGGGATGAGGGCATCGTAGTTGGCGTGGCGATCGGCGTTGGTCTTGTAGCGCGCGTCGCTGACCCACTCAGGGTGGCCGACCTCGGTGGCGAACTTGGCGAACAGGCGATCGTTGGCAGCTGCCAGGATGACCTGCCCGTCTGCCGTATCGAAGGCTTCGAAGATCACCACGGCGAGGCTGCCGCTCGGATGGCGCGGTGGCAGCGTGCCGCTCGCCTGGTAGCGCGCGAAATGCACGGTCAGAAGGCCCAAGGCCGTTTCATAGAGGGACGCATCCACGACACAGCCCTTGCCCGTCCGCTCGCGCTGGTACAGGGCCGTCATGCATCCGAGCGCAGCCCACACGGCGCTGCCGAGGTCCAGCACGGAGGTGCCGATGCGCGCACCGGGCCGGTCGGGGTAGCCATTGATCGAGAACAAGCCCGCGAAGGCCTGCACCATCGGCTCGTAGCCGGGGTTGCGCTGCATCGGGCCGGCGGGTCCGAACGCCGACAGGTTGCAGTAGACGAGACGGGGATTGGCGGCACGCATCGCATCGCTGCCGAAACCCATCTCGTCCATCACGCCGGGGCGCATGTTGTGCAACAGCACATCGCAGCCCGCGAGGTAGTCCTTCACCCAGGCGATGTTGTCGGACTGCTTGAGGTCTAGTGTTACGCCACGCTTGTTGACGTTGAGAGCATGGAAGGTCGCCGACGTGCCGCGCCAGAACGGCGGGCCCCAGCCGCGCGCATCGTCGCCGGTGCCGGGACGCTCGATCTTGAGCACGTCCGCGCCGAGCATCGCCAGGATATAGCCGGCGTAGGGACCGGCAATGTTGTTGGCGAACTCGAGCGACCTTGACTCCGGTCAGCGGCAGCATCCCGCTCCTCCCCTGCATGGCCTTTTCTATCCATGTAGCGGAAGAAATGCGGGCGCTCCACCGGTTCTATTTGGGCGCCTTGTTGATCTCCGAGATCGCGAGGTGGGTCAGCTTGTGGTTGGCCGCCTTCTCCTGGTCGAGGATGCCGGAGAACAGATCGTGGGCTTCCGTCTCGCCCAGCGCCTTGGCCCATTCGCGCAAGGTGCCGTACCTGGCAATCTCGTAGTGCTCGACGGCCTGGCAGCAGCCGATGATCGCGGCATGCTTGGCGACGGAGCCTTTACCTTCCTCGATGACGCCTTCCGTCTCCTTGATCAGGCCCTCGATTGCGTCGCATTTCTCGCCGGATGCCTTCTTGCCGATGGACTTGAAGACCGCGTCGAGGGTCTTGATCTGGCCTTTGGTCTCGGCGAGGTGGTCCTTGAGAGCCGTTTTCAGGTCGTTGTTGGTGACGGCGTCGATCACCTTCGGCAGGGCCTTGGTGATGGCATTCTCGGCGTAATAGACATCCTGCAGGGTGTGCTCGAAAGCATCGGCGAGAGTCTTCATGGGGATTCTCCGGGCGAGAGGGAAGCGCCCGGTGAAACGTCAGCGATCACGCCCGGTTCCCGCCTCTCGCGTTTGGAAGCGTAGGCGGTGCCGCATCCGGATTGCCCGTTCGCCGTCAGCGCCGTTCCCTAGGCCGGAAAGCAGCGAACAGCGAGGATGGGAAGTCGGCCGCGTAACGGCGCGCTTTTGGTTGGGGATGGTATTCCGGCCTGGGGCCGGCATCCGGCTCGACCACTCGCCGGTAGAGATGCCAGGTTGCGTGCCCGAGCACCGGCATGACCACGGCCAAGCCGAAGAACAGCGGCAGCGAGCCCAGAAGCGAGTGCCGCCGCAACGATCAGACCCCACGCAGCCATCGTGAAGGGGTTCCGGAGGATCGCCTTGACGGACGTGGCGATAGCAACGGGCACGCCGACGTTGCGATCGAGCAGGAGCGGAAAGGACACGGCACTCAGCGCGAAGGCGAGCAGGGCAAAGAGGAAGCCGACCGCGTTGCCGACGACGATGAGATTGTGGCCTTGGCCCGTGCCGAGCACCATGTTGGCGAAGTCGGACAACGACGCGGGCTGGTGGTATCCGAAGTGGGCAACGTAGATGCCATTGGCGGCGGCCAGCCACACGCCGAAGAGGACAAGCAGGAGGAAGCCGAGCGCCAGGATCGACCACAGCGAGGGCGAGTGGCGGATATCAAGGGCGTGTCTCCACGACGTATCGAGGCCCATCTCGCGACGGCGGCTCAGCTCGTAGAGACCGATGGCGGCAAACGGCCCGATCAGGGCGAAGCCTGCGGCGAGCGGATACAGCAGCGGAACGAGGTCCGAGCCGTAGGTGGCGCGCCACAACGCCAAGCCGGCAATGGGGTAGATGAGGCTCAGGAAGATCACATGCGTCGGCATGGCCCGGAAGTCGTCCAGGCCCTTGGCCAAGGCATATTTGAGGTCCCCCAGCCCAATGGAGCGTACGACAGGCAGCGCGGAGGCCGGCTGTACGGGAAGGATGACATCTGCTGCATGCGCCATGACCTGTCCTCCTGAACTCTGGTTCAGGGGCCGCGACGCCACGCGCTAACGCCTAGTGCGACGTGGTCACGTCGAGCCGCGACCCGCAAGGCAATTCTCGATGGCAGTGTAGCCCTGCGCGCGGAGGTTGTCGCCGACAATTGGAGCGTCGACGGAGCTTTGGTGAATTGAGAGCGAACAATGGTTCGTGATCAAGCGTTTTGCAGCGCGGAACGGAGTGGCCGCAGTCGCGATCTGATATAGAGGCCCGCTTCGCCGGGAGGTGTGCGCAATGCAGAAGTGCTGGGCCTTAGCCGTTGTTGCCGGGGCGACGATCGCCGGCGGGAGCTTGATCTCAAATTCGGCGTGGTCGCAGAAAGCACCCAAGTCATGCACCGACGCCTACCGGGCGTGCAGCGGGCAGTCGGCCGTCGTGCCCAAGGAATGCGACGAGCAAAAGAAATGGTGCCTGACGACCGGCACCTTCGAGGACCCGAAGACGAAAGCGGTCCATATGGGTCTGGTGAAGAAGTGATCCGATTTCAACGACCCGTGAACTTCGGCGCCCGCTTCTCGACGTAGTGCGCCACGCCCTCGCGGAAGTCTTCGGTGTCGCGGCAGATTTCCTGCTCGCGGTTGGCAATCACGGTCGCTTCGGCCAGCGACTGGAACAGCGCCTCGTACACCTGCTTCTTGATGATGCGGGTCGAGCGCGGCGAGGACAGGTTGGCGATCTCCGAGGCGCGCGCCTGCACGGCTTCCGCGAAGCCTTCGGCCGGCAGCACGCGCACGAGGCCCATGGCCGCGGCTTCCTCGGCCTGCACGGTGCGCGCGGAGAGCAGCAGGTCCATGGCGTTCATGGGGCCGATCAGCCGCGGCAGCATCCAGGAGATGCCGTGCTCGGCGATGAGGCCGCGGCGCGCGAAGGCGGTGGTGAGCTTGGCGCCGGCCGCCATGTAGCGCATGTCGCAATAGAGCGTGAGCACCAGGCCGATGCCGGCCACCGCGCCGTTGATGCCGGCGATGATCGGCTTCTTCACGCCGAGGATATAGCTGCAGCGCTGGGCGAAGTTGGCGGCGAGTCCTTCGGTCGGCCAGTCGCCGTCGTTCTTGCAGGTTGGATCTTGCCGGCAGCGGCCGAGGACAGGCGCGCCATGTCGGCGCCGGCGCAGAAGCCGCGGCCCGCGCCGGTCAGCACGATGGCGCGCACGTTCTCGTCGGCGTCGGCCTTGGCGAAGGCTTCGCGCAGCTCGCCCGACATGACCTGGGTGTAGGCGTTGAGCTTGTCCGGGCGGTTGAGCGTGATGGTCGCGACGCGATCGTTCACGCCGTAGAGGATTTCCTGCCAGCTCATGCCTTGTCTCCCCTGGTCTTTTCCCGCACGGCCGCCCATTGCGCGTCGGTCCAGTCGAGCATCGACGCTGCCGAGCTTCCGGCGCCGCCAAGATAGCGCTTGCCGCCGTCGATGACGACACATTCGCCGGTGATGTAGGCCGCCTGATCGGAAACGAGATAGCTCGCGAGGTTGGCGAGCTCGATGTGCTCGCCGTAGCGGCGCAGCGGGATCTGGTTGTGCGCCTCGGCGCGGCGCTCCTCCGGCATCAGGCGGCCCCAGGCACCCGGCGTCGGGAAGGGCCCAGGGGCGATGGCGACGAGGCGGATGTTCTTCGGGCCCCACTCGACGGCGAGGCTCTTGGTCATGGCCAGCACGCCGGCCTTGGCCATGGCCGAGGGTACGGTGAAGGGCGCGCCCTGCAGGGCCGAGAGCGTCAGGATCGACAGCACGGTGCCGGGCCGCCCGGCCTCGATCCAGCGGCGGCCGCAGGCGATCGTGCAGTAGGCGGTGCCGTGCAGGACGATGTTGAGTACGGCGTCGATGGCGCGCGGCGACAGCTTGTGCGTCTGGGCGATGAAGTTGCCGGCGGCATTGTTGACCAGGACGTCGAGCGGCGCCTTGGCGAAGATGCGCTCCATCATGGCCTCGACCGCATCGGACGAGCGCACATCGCAAGCGTGCGTCTCGATGCGTGCGCCAAGCTCGGCCTCGAACTCGGCGGCCGTGGCTGCGAGCATCGCCTCGCGCCGGCCGCAGATGACGAGGTCGGCGCCCAGCTCGACGTAGCGGCGGCCGATGCTCTTGCCGAGGCCGGTGCCGCCGCCCGTGATCAGCACGCGTTTTCCGGCCAGCAGCCCCTTCTCGAACATGGGCCTTGCCTCCCTCGCCTTTCGATGTCCGAGCCCTTATGTTCCCGGCCGGACAGGGCAAGCATAGGTCAAGGCGCGATGATCCGCACGCGATTCACGGAGATGTTCGGGGTGCAGCACCCCATCGTGCAGGGCGGCATGCAGTGGGTCGGACGCGCCGAGCTGACCTCGGCCGTCGCCAATGCCGGCGCGCTCGGTTTCCTGACCGCGCTGACGCAGCCGACGCCGGAGGACCTGGTGAAGGAGATCGCGCGCTGCCGCGAGATGACCGACAAGCCGTTCGGCGTGAACCTGACGATCCTGCCGACGCTCGTGCCGCGCCCCTACGGCGAATACATCGACGCCATCATCTCGTCCGGCATCAAGATCGTGGAGACGGCCGGCAACAATCCCAAGCCGTTCCTGCCGAAGTTCAGGGAGAACGGCGTCAAGGTGATCCACAAGTGCACGTCGCGTGCGCCACGGCATCTCGGCGGAGAAGATCGGCGTCGATGCCATCAGCATGGACGGCTTCGAGTGCGCGGGGCATCCGGGCGAGGACGACGTTCCCAACCTGGTGCTGCTGCCGGCGGCGGCCAACGTCATCAAGATCCCGATGATCGCCTCGGGCGGGCTTGCGGATGCACGCGGCCTGGTGGCGGCGCTGGCGCTCGGCTGCGAAGGCATCAACATGGGCACGCGCTTCATGGCGACCAAGGAAGCGCCGATCCATCAGAAGGTGAAGGAGGCGATCGTCGGCGCGGACGAGCGGTCGACGGCGCTGATCCTGCGCACGCTCAAGAACACCTCGCGCGTGTTCGGCAACTCGGTGGCGAAGAAGGCGATCGCGATGGAGCAGCGAAGGCAAGGGCATCGCCGAGATCGGCCCCTACGTCGCCGGCGCCAAGGGCCGCGTCGTCTACGAGACCGGCGACATGGAGCACGGCATCTGGTCGGCCGGCACCAGCATGGGCCTCATCAACGACATCCCGAGCTGCAAGGAGCTGGTGGAGCGCATCGTCAGCGAGGCCGAAGCCATCATCAAGGCGCGGCTGGGGGCGATGGCGGCGTGAGCGCGGACCACACTTCCGGCGTATTCGAGAATTGGCAATGTAGCGGCGCCTCGATCGCAGGAACTCGCCAGGAAGGCCAGCATGGACAGGATCAATCAGCGTATCGCGACCGAGCTGAGCGTCGGCATCGCGCAGGTGGCCGCGGCCGTGGAGCTGCTGGGTGAAGGCGCCACCGTGCCGTTCATCGCGCGCTATCGCAAGGAAAAGACCGGCGGCCTCGACGACACGCAGCTGCGCAAGCTGGAGGAGCGGCTCGGCTACCTGCGCGAGCTGGAGGACCGCCGCGCAACCGTGCTCAAGAGCATCGAGGAGCAGGGCAAGCTGACGCCGGAGCTGGCCTACGCCATCAATGGCGCGGAAACCAAGGTGGCGCTGGAGGACCTGTACGCGCCCTACAAGCCCAAGCGCCGCACCAAGGCGCAGATCGCGCGCGAGGCTGGCCTGGAGCCGCTCGCGGATGCGCTTCTTGGGCAACCCCGGGCTGCTGCCGGACGCCGAGGCGGCAGAAGTTCATCGACGCGGAGAAGGGCGTCGCCGATGCGAAGGCGGCGCTCGATGGCGCGCGCCACATCCTGATCGAGCGCATGGGCGAGGAGCCCGGCTGGTCGGGACCTTGCGCGAGTGGGAGTGGGGCGAGGGCGTGCTCGCCTCCAAGGTGCATCAAGGGCAAGAAGGAGGAGGGCGCGAAGTTCTCCGACTATTTCGACTTCGGCCAGAAGATCAGGGACATCCCCTCGCATCGCGCGCTGGCGATGCTGCGCGGCCGCAACGAGGGCGTGCTCGATCTCGATCTCGACGTGCCGCACGAGGAGGGCAAGCCGCATCCGGCCGACGCTCAAGGTCATGGTCGCCTTCGACATCGCCGAGCGCGGCAGGCCGGCCGACAAATGGCTGTCTGACACGGCGCAGGCTGGCGTGGAAGAGCCGCATGGCCGCGCGCCATCGCCGCCGACCTGCTGGCGCGGCTCAAGGAGCGGGCGGACGCCGAGGCGATCTCGGTGTTCTCCAAGCAACCTGAAGGACCTGCTGCTGGCGGCGCCGGCGGGCCCGCGCGCGACGATGGGGCTCGATCCGGGCTTCCGCAGCGGCGTGAAGGTCGCGGTGGTGGACGCAGACCGGCAAGGTCGTCGACACCGACACGATCTATCCGCACGAGCCCAAGCAACGACTGGGCGCGGTTCGCTGGCGACGCTGGCCGCGCTGTGCATGAAGCACAAGGTGGAGCTGGTCAGCGTCGGCAACGGCACGGCGAGCCGCGAGACCGACAAGCTGGTGGCCGAACTGACGACCAAGATGCCGAACCTCAAGCTGACCAAGGTGATGGTGTCGGAGGCCGGCGCATCGGTCTATTCCGCCTCCGAGCTGGCGGCGAAGGAGTTTCCCGGGCTCGACGTGACCGTGCGCGGCGCCGTCTCCATCGCGCGCCGTCTGCAGGACCCGCTGGCGGAGCTGGTGAAGATCGAGCCCAAGGCCATCGGCGTCGGCCAGTACCAGCACGACGTCGACCAGGGCGGCCTGGCCAAATCGCTCGACGCCGTGGTGGAGGATTGCGTGAACTCGGTGGGCGTGGACGTGAACACGGCGTCGGCGCCGCTGCTGGCGCGCGTGTCGGGCCTCAACCAGACGCTCGCCGCCAACATCGTGGCCTTCCGCGATGAGAACGGCGCGTTCAAGGCGCGCACGGCGCTGAAGAAGGTGCCGCGCCTGGGGCCGAAGGCCTTCGAGCAGGCGGCAGGCTTCCTGCGCATCATGAACGGCAAGAACCCGCTCGACGGCTCGGCCGTGCACCCGGAAGCCTATCCGGTGGTCGAGAAGATTTCCGCGGCAACCAACCGGCCGCTGAAGTCGATCATCGGCGACAGGGCGTTCCTGAAGTCGCTGAAGCCGGCGCAGTTCGCCGATGCGACCTTCGGCATCCCGACCGTCACCGACATCATCGCCGAGCTGGAGAAGCCCGGCCGCGATCCGCGCCCCGAGTTCAAGACCGCGACCTTCCAGGAGGGCGTCGAGAAGATCACCGACCTGAAGCCCGGCATGCAGCTCGAGGGCGTGGTGACCAACGTGGCGGCGTTCGGCGCGTTCGTGGACGTGGGCGTGCACCAGGACGGGCTGGTGCACGTGTCCGAGCTGGCCGACACGCTTCGTCAAGGACCCGCACGAGATCGTGAAGGCCGGCGATGTGGTGAAGGTGCGGGTGAAGGAGGTGGACGTCGCCCGCAAGCGCATCGCGCTGACCATGAAGTCGGGCGCGATCGACCGGACTGCCGGGACGAGGGAGCCGCCCGCCGCCTCAATCGGCGAGTCGCGCAGCAGCGCACCTCCACCGCCACGTCCTCCGACTCCCGCCGAAAGCGCCTTCGCTGCAGCCATGCGGCGAGCGCAGGAGCGCAAGTAGCGTTCCACCCGTCATCCCCGAAGCCGACGCCTTGGCGGAGGCTATCGCGGGATCCAGTTCGCAGACGACGCGTTGCAGCCGGGAAGGTCCCGGCTCTGGCGCTTGCGTTCCGGCCGGAACGCTAGGGCTGGGACGCTTGCGGAGCGAGGTAGCACTCCGGCTGATCAGCACCCATATTCCGGCGGTTGCGCGCCAGATCCGGCGAACGGTGCTATACGAAGCGCCCGCCGCAGCCGAGAGCGAACCATGGACGACAGCACAGTGGCCGAAGGCGCCGGCACGCAGCCCAGCACGCCGCCGAAAGCGGCAGCGAGCCCGCTGGCGCAGCGAGATCGCGCGCCGGCGCACGTTTGCGATCATCTCGCATCCCGACGCCGGCAAGACCACGCTGACCGAGAAGCTGCTGCTGTTCGGCGGCGCCATCCAGCTCGCCGGCCAGGTGAAGGCCAAGCGCGACGGGCGCAACACGCGCTCGGACTGGATGGCGATCGAGCGGGCGCGCGGCATTTCGGTCGTCACCTCGGTGATGACGTTCGAGTACGGCGGGGCGGTGTTCAACCTGCTCGACACGCCGGGCCACGAGGATTTCTCCGATCACACCTATCGCACGCTGACGGCGGTCGACTTCGGCGATCATGGTGATCGACGCGCGCGCGCGGCATCGAGAGCGCGCACGCGCAAGCTGTTCGAGATCTGCCGCCTGCGCGACATTCCCATCATCACGTTCATCAACAAGATGGACCGCGAGAGCCGCGAGCCGCTGGAGCTGCTCGACGAGATCGAGAAGCGTGCTGGCGCTGCAGACGGCGCCGATGGTGTGGCCGGTCGGGCGCGGGCCGCGACTTCAAGGGCACCTACGATCTCTCAGCCAGCCGCGCATCCGGCAGGTGGAGCAGGAGCCGGAGGGCAAGCCGGTATCCGGGCCCGGACGATCCGCTGCTCGACGAGCTGCTGGGCCGATGGCGCTGCGGCCGCCTGGCGCGACGAGATCGCGCTGGTGGAGACCGCGTGCGGCAAGTTCGACCTGGAGAAGTTCCGCGACGGCACGCTCACGCCCGTGTTCTTCGGCAGCGCGCTCAAGAATTTCGGCGTGCGCGACATCCTGGAGGCGCTGATCGCGCATGCGCCGCCGCCGCGCAACCAGAAGGCCGCAACCCGCACGGTGGAGGCGACCGAGAAGGCGATGACGGGCATCGTCTTCAAGATCCAGGCGAACATGGACCCCAACCATCGCGACCGCATCGCCTTCATGCGCGTGTGCTCGGGCAAGCTGACGCGCGGCATGAAGGTGAAGGTGGTGCGCACGGAGAAGACCATGGCGCTGGCCGCGCCGCAGTTCTTCTTCGCGCAGGACCGCTCGCTGGCGGAGGAGGCCTACGCCGGCGACGTGGTCGGCATCCCGAACCGCGGCGCGCTGCGGATCGGCGATGCGGTGACGGAGGGCGAGGACATCACCTTCCTGGGCATCCCGAGCTTCGCGCCGGAAATCCTGCGCCGCATCCGGCTGGAGGATGCCATCCGCGCCAAGAAGCTGCGCGAGGCACTGCGCGAGATGGCGGAGGAGGGCGTGGTGCAGCTGTTCAATCCGATCGACGGCACGCAGCCGATCGTCGGCGTGATCGGCAGCCTGCAGCTCGACGTGCTGGCCGATCGCCTGAAGCACGAGTACGGCCTGCAGAGCGGTTTCGATCCGGCGCCGTGCGATACGGTGCGCTGGATCGAATCCGACGATCCGGCCGCGCTGTCGCGCTTCGTCGAGAAGAACCGGTCGGCCGTGGCCACCGATCTCGACGGCGCGCAGGTGTTCCTGGCCACCTCGGCCTTCAACCTGTCATGGGTCGCCGAGCGCAACCCCGAGATCAGGTTCGTCGACATCAAGACGACGACGGTTTGACTGTCCTCGACCGAGTTCGCCCTCCCCCTTGCGGGGCAGGGGTTAGGGGTGGGGGTCCACCAAGGGAGAGGTCGAGCTTGCTGCAGCCTCCCCACACCCAGGACGCTTCGCGCCACCCTCCCCGCAAGGGGAGGGGAAGATCAACCACGGTACGCCGCCGTGCCGAAGCGGGAGCCTTCCTCGACGAACACCTCGGTGACGCCGTAGTCGGCTTCGGCGGGGATTTGCAGCTTGCGGCCTTCGGGCGTCTTGGTTGCCTTGGGTACGACCGTCACGACCGGGCGTGCGCGCGTCGCCGCCACGGCCTCGGCCACCGTGCCGTAGCGTGCCAGCTTGCTAAGGTTCATGCGGGTGGCAAACACCAGCGTGCGGGTGCCCGCCTCGGCTTCGCTGAGGGCCTGCTGCGGCGTGATCCAGATGCTTTCCACCGACTCGCCGCCGTCGTGCGCGCCGAGTTGGACGACCGGCGCGGCGATCAGGAAGAAGTGCGTGTCGAAGCGCTTCGGCACCATCTCCGGCGTGATCCAGTGCGCGAACGGCACCATCAGGTCGGCGGCGAGCAGCCAGGTTCTCGCGCCGCACGATGTCGACGAAGGTGGTCTCGCCCTTGAGCAGCGCCGCGCGGTAGGTCTCGACCAGGCGGTGCGCGGCGTCGGCGTCGATGATCTCGCTCGTGCCGCGGCGGCGCGCCAGCATCAGGCCGGCTTCCTCGAAGGTCTCGCGGCCGGCAGCGACAAAGAACGAGCGATCGGGACTGGCCGGCGGCTGCGTCGCCAGGCCGGACCAGGCCGCGTCGGAATCTTCCTTGTCGACCTTGCCGCCGGGGAACACCAGGGCGCCGGAGGCGAAGTCGATCTGGTGATGGCGCACCACCATGAACACCTCGATGCCGTCGGTGCCGTCGCGCAGGATGACCACGGTCGAGGCGGGGCGGGCCGGGACCGGCGTCTTGGCTGCATCACTCATGCGGGTTATCCTTGGCGCTGCGGCAGCGGAAACTGGTCGAGATAGCGCTTGTAGTCTTCCTCGACATCGATGTGCAAGCTAGCCAGCACGCGCACGACGCCATTGTAGAAACCGATGGTCAGGGACAGATCGACGATGCATTCGTTGTCGAGACCGTCGCGCAGCTGGGCAAAAGTCGCATCCGAGATGGCAAGGTCCTCGGTCATCTCGCTTGCCGCCTGCAGCACGGCCTTGGCGAGGGGCTCGAGCGAGCTGGGCGGCCTTCGGCCTCGTCCATCAAGGCACGGATGTCGTCGTCGGATACGCCGAACTTCTTGCCGATCTCGACATGATGCGACCATTCGTAGGGCGCGCGCGTGAGGTAGCCGACCATCAGGATCGCCAGCTCGCGCAGGCGGGATCGAGCTTGCTCTTGAACCGGATGAACCCGCCGAGCGTGCTGAACGCGCGCAGGCCGTTAGGGCTGTGCGCCAGCGCCCGATAGATGTTGGCCCGGCGCGCGAGCAGGTCCTGATGCTCGGGCGGGAGGTCTTGCAGTCGAGATAGGGCACGCGGGCCATCGTGGTCTCCTCGGTTCAGTGCGATTGGCTGTCGCGCGCCGGCGCCTGCAGCGTACGCCGCCATCGACCACCAGCGTCTGGCCGGTGATGTAGCGCGCATGGTCCGACAGCAGGAAGCGCACGGCGTGGCCGACATCCCAGCCCGTGCCTTCGATGCCGAGCGCGGAGGCGCGGCGCCGCTGCTCGCGCGCCTCGTCGCTCATGCCGCGCGCGTAGACCATCGGCGTGTACATGGGCCCCGGCGCGATGCAGTTGACGCGGATGCCGTCGGCGGCGTGGTCGACGGCCATGGCGCGCGTCAGCGCGATCATGGCGCCCTTCGAGGCCGAGTAGGCGGTGAGGCCGCGCGGACGCAGGGCCGAGATCGACGAGATGTTGACGATGGCGCCGCGGCCGGCAGTCTTGATCATGGCCGGGATGGCATGCTTGGCGGCGAGGAACATGGTCTCGACGTTGACCTGCATGACGCGGCGCCAGACCTCGGGGTCTTCCTCCACCACGGTGCCGCGGCTGCCGATGCCGACGTTGTTGTCGAGGAAATCCACCCGGCCGAAGCGGTCGCACGGCGGCCGCCACCATGTCCTTGCATTGCGCGTTGTCGGTGAGATCGGCCTGATGGGCGACGGCGGTTCCGCCCTCGGCCGTGATCATGTCCACGGTGCCCTCGGCCAGAGCCAGTTCGCGATCGACGACGAAGACGCGCGTACCGGCCCGCGCCAGCAGGATGGCAGCGGCCCGGCCGTTGCCGATGCCGTCGCCCGCCGCACCGCCGCCGGCGATGATGGCGACCTTGCCGGCCAGGCCGGCATCGTCTTCGGGTCGCGCCTGCAGCGGAACTCATGGTTCGTATTCCCATCCGGCCTGAGGCAGCGATACATCTTGCCAAGCGGCGGCGGCGCCATAGTAATGGCCAGTGTCCGGCTTTGGGGCGTTTCTTCAAGGCCGGTATCCCGCAACGCTGCCAATCCCTGCCGCCGATGCTCCTGCCGCCCGAAGCCTTCCAGCATGTGCCCGCGCTGGCGGGAAAAATCTTCGAGCCGGAGAAGTCGTTCTTCCGCCTGTCGCACGAGCGGCTCAACGAGCTGGATCGCGCCGCGCGGGAGAACGGATACCCCGCAGATTGGCGCCTGACGGATGAAGCGCGCGAGGCGACGCGGAGCGCGCTGCTCGGCGGCCAACCGGCGACCTGTGGATGTTCGCCTACGGCTCGCTGATGTGGGACCCGGCGATCCACATCGTCGAGATCAGGACGGGGCTGCTGCAGGGCTTCCATCGCCGGTTCTGCCTTCAGAGTCGCATATCGGGCGCGGCTCGCGCGACAAGCCGGCGCTGATGGCGGGGCTCGATGACGGCGGCGCATGCACGGGCCTGGCGTTTCGCGTGCCGGCGGAACACGTGGATCGGGAGACGGAAATCCTCTGGATGCGCGAGATGATCGCCGGCAGCTACGTGCCGACGATCGTGCCGATCGAGACGCCGCAGGGAAACATCGAAGCGCTGACGTTCGTCATGAACCGCAACTCGAGCCGCTACGTGCGCCTCGACCTGGAGGAGACGGCGCGCATCATCGCCACGGGGCGCGGCCTGCGCGGCACCTGCCTGGAGTACCTGGAGAACCTCGCCGACCGGCTCGACCTGCTGGGCCTGCACGACCCGCGATATCGACGAGCTGCGCGCGCGGGTGCGCGCAACTGCTGGAGCCGGCGCAGCACGCAGGTGCAGCCCTAGCGCACGCCGGTGCAGCCTCGGACGTCGGCGATGGCGCTCCGGCTAGACGAGGCGATAAGGTCGCGGCGTCGGGCGACAAATGCGCCGAACATGGAGGACGCCGGTGTCGGACAAGTCAAAGCCGAGCTGGCGCCGACCGGCGTCCTGCGCGCCGGCATCAATCTGTCGAACTTCCTGCTGGTGACCGGGCAAGAGCCGACGGCCGGCGACCCGGTGGGCGTGGCGCCCGACATGGCGCGCGAGATCGCCAGGCGGCTCGGCGTGCCGGTGAAGCTACGTGACCTTCAAGACGCCGGGCGAGCTGGCCGATGCGGCCGAGACCGGCGCCTGGGACATCGGGCTGATCGGCGCCGAGCCGCAGCGCGCCGAGAAGATCGCGTTCACGCCCGGCCTACGTGGAGATCGAGGCGACGTACCTCGTGCCGGCGGGCTCGCCGCTGCAAGTCGATCGCCGATGTCGACAGGCCGGGCGTGCGCATCGCCGTGACGGGCCGCGCGGCCTACGGGCTCTGGCTCGAGCGCAACATCAAGAACGCCGAGCTGGTGCGATCCGACACGCTCGCCAGCGCCGACCGAGCAGTTCGTGCGCGACAAGCTGGAGGCGCTCGCCGGGCTCCGGCCGCGGCTGATCTCGGACGTCGAGAAGATGCCCGGCGCGCGCATTCTCGACGGCAAGTTCATGGCGGTGCAGCAGGCCGATCGGCACGGCGCGCAAGAATACGGCCGGCGCCGCTTTCCTGCGCGATTTCGTCGAGGAGGTGAAGGCATCGGGGTTCGTCGGGCGCCTGATCGAGAAGCACAAGGTGCGCGGCCTGTCCGTCGCGCCGCCGGGCTGACCGCGTCCGTCCGAACAATCAGTCAAGGATAGGGAAACGCAAATGTTCAACGTGGGCGATGTCGAGATTCTGCGGGTCGAGGAAAGCCTCGGGCACGGCTTCCAGCCCAACGTGCTGCTGCCGGACTGGAACGCGAAGGATATCGAGCCGCACCTGCCGTGGCTGGCGCCGACCTACTACGACCCGGCCGTCGACAAGATCGTCTCCTCGATCCACAGCTGGGTGCTGAAGACGAAGCATCACACGATCCTGATCGACACCTGCGTCGGCAACCACAAGGAGCGCCCGGGCCAGCCGCGCTTCCACATGCTCGAACCGGCCCTACATGGAGAACTTCGCCAAGGCCGGACTGAAGGTGGAGGACATCGACTACGTGCTGTGCACGCACCTGCACGTCGACCACGTCGGCTGGAACACGCGGCTCGACAACGGCCGCTGGGTGCCGACGTTCCCCAACGCCAAGTATGTGTTCTCCAAGACCGACCGCGACTACTTCGATCCGACGCGCGGCGCCGGCGGCAAGATCGAGGCGCACGCGCGCGTGTTCAACGACAGCGTGCTGCCGATCCTGGAAGCCAGGCAGGACATGATCGTCGACGGCAACCACGAAGCTGGGCGACGACATCACCATCTCGCCGGCGCCGGGGCATTCGCCGGGCCACGTGCTGATCACGCTCAACTCGAAGGGCACCGAAGCGCTGTTCATCGGCGACATCATGCACAACCCGATCCAGATCTATCACCCGCAGTGGAGCAGCGCCTTCTGCTCCGACCCCGAGCAGGCGCGGCGCACGCGGCGCAAGGTGCTGGAGCATGCGGCGGGCAAGGGCAGCCTGGTCTATCCGCAGCACTTCGCCGGGCCGCACATCGGGCGGGTGAGTGAGAAGGGCGGGGCGTTCACGTATCTGCCGGGGCGAGGTTAGGCTATCTGTCATCCCGGCCTCGCGTTGCCGGGATCCAGCGAAGAACGAGCGCCCGAACGAGCCTGAAAGATGGATCGCCGGCGCGCAAGGCCCGGGATGACAATCTATCGCACCTTGGGCTTCAGCCCCAGCATCTGCCGCGCTTCGGCGACGGTGGCGATCTTGGCGCCGAGGGCTTCGATGATGCGGACGGATTTCTCCACCAGCGCCGCGTTGCTGGGCGTCGGCGTGCCCTTGGCGAGGTGCACGGTGTCCTCCATGCCGATGCGGCAGTGGCCGCCCAGGATGTAGGCCTGCGCCAGCATGGTGAAGGAATGCCGGCCGGCGCCGAAGGCGGCCCACTCGCTGCCCGCCGGGATCATGGATTTCATCAGGCTCATGGTTTCGGGGGTGGAGGGCAGGCCGTACTTGATGCCGGTGACGATCTGGAACAGCAGCCGGGTTCTTGAGCGTGCCGTCGGCGATCAGGTCGTGGGCGAGCATCATGTCGCCGGTGTTGAAGATCTCCAGCTCCGGCTTGGAGCCCGCCGCGTACATGCGCTCGGCCATGATCTTGATGCTGCGCGGCGAGTTGATGACGGCGCCGCCGCCGAACCACTGGGTGTTGAGGTCGAGGGTGCAGATTTCCGGCTTCAGCTCGACGACATGCTGCGGTGCGAATCTCCGGCGTGGTCAGCATGGTGCCTGGTCCGGCCTTGGCGGGCTCGTCGTCGCTCGGCATGAAGCGGCCGCCGGGGCCGGCGGTGAGGTTGATGACGAGGTCGGTGTCGCTGCGGCGGATGCGCTTCACCACCTCGGGGTAGTACTCGAGCTTCATGCTGGGCGCGCCGGTGGAGGGCTCGCGCACGTGGATGTGGCAGATGGCGGCGCCGGCCTTGGCGGCGCCGATGCAGGCGTTGGCGATCTCCTCGGGCGTGACGGGGAGGTTGGGATTGTGCGCGCGCGTCGGGAATGTGCCGGTGACGGCGCAGGTGAGAATGGTGGGTTTCATTGAGCGATTTCCAAGACCTCTCTCTTGTCATCCCGGCGACTCGTTGCCGGGATCCAGAATCCAGGCGGACTGTCGCGGAGCACCTGGGTCCCGGATGGATCGCCGGGCGACAAGTCCCGGGATGACAGCGATTACTCCGGCTTGAAGTTCAGGGCGACGCCGTTGATGCAGTAGCGCTGGCCGGTGGGCGGGGGGCCGTCGGGGAAGACGTGGCCGAGGTGGCTGCCGCAGCGGCTGCAGTGCACTTCCGTGCGCACCATGCCGTAGCTGCGGTCTTCCGTGTTCTCTACGGCGCCGGCTTCGGGATCGTTGAAGGACGGCCAGCCGGTGCCGCTCTCGAACTTCTTCTTCGACACGAACAGCTCCTGGTCGCAGCCCGCGCAGGTGAAGGTGCCGGCGCGCTTCTCGAAGTTGAGCGCGCAGCTGCCCGGCGCCTCGGTGCCATGCTGGCGCATGATGGCGTACTGCTCGGGCGTGAGCAGCTTGCGCCACTCGGCGTCGGTGCGGGTGACGGGATACTCCTTGGTGTCCATGGCTGGGTTCCTTGTCTGTGTCCGCGCGGGACCTGACGAACAGGGAGGCGAGGGTGTCGATGAGGCTCATGTGCGAGCAGTCTACGCCGCCGTCTGCGCTGAGCGAAGCGTCTGCTGACATTCCCTCTCCCCATACTTCATGGGGACAGGGTTAGGGCGAGGGGCAAAACAATGCTCCAGCGTTCGCATAATGGCTGCCCCTCACCCCGACCCTCTCCCCGCGAGCGGGCAGAGGAATGACTTTCTCTGCAACCAGCGTCGCAAGGATGACCGTCCGCCTCAGCGCTCGGCGCTATCACAGCCAGCACGGGGAGCGCGACAATCCGCCGACGTCACTTGATCGCCAGCGGGTTCACGGGTGAGCCGACCGCCCCTGTAATGGGGATGGCAGGGGCGACGAACAAGTACTCGTAGACGCCGTCGGCGGCGCAATCCTCCGCCAGTTCCTTGACGTTGAAGATCTCGCCCATGGTCATGCCCATCATGGGGATGGTGATCCAGTGCCAGGGCTGGTTGATGCCGGGCTCGGTCTCGTTGGGCCGGACCTCGGCGCCCCAGGTGTCGGTGGCGAGCGCGGCAAGCTGGGTGCGCTGGACGAACTCCAGGGTCTCGAAGGCGAGGCCCGGCGCGTTGCCGCCGGGGTAGCCGTCCCAGCTGCCCTGCTTCAGGCAGCGCTCGAGCTGGCCGGTGCGCACGACGATGAAGTCGCCGCGCTTGAAATCGACGCCCTGCTTCTTGGCCGTGTTGTCGAGGTCCTCGCAGGTGATGGCGTAGCCGTCCTCGAGCCACTCCACGCCCTTGAAGCGCGCCACGTCGAGGAACACGCCGCGGCCGACCATCTTGTTCTTGGTTTTCTCGATGCCGCACTTCTGCGCGCCGAACGACGTCACCTCGCGGCAGTCGTAGCCGTTCCACATGTAGTTCTCGTAGAACACGTGGCCGAGGCCGTCCCACTGCGTGCCGCTCTGCAGCGGCAGCACGACCATGTCGTCGGCGGCGCGGATGCCGCGCTTGTCGAGGACGCCGGAGTAGGCGTCGGTGCCGGTGCGCAGCATGACGTGCAGCGGATTGATGCGGCCGAGCGAGGGATAGGTGGTCTTGGCGCCCTGCGGACCCTTCTCGTCGTAGTTGAGCGCGAGCGAGATGACCTTGCCCTTCTTCACCAGCCTGGCCGCGGCGACGATGTCCTCGGGCTGCGTGTAGTTGAGGGTGCCGATCTCGTCGTCGGGACCCCACTTGCCCCAGTTCTTGTATTTCTCGGCCGCGTCGGCGAGGTCCTGGCGGGTCAGTTTCTTCTTCGGCTGCTGGTCAGGCATGCGGCGTTTGTCCCTGGATGTGCTGTGAAGAGTTGGAGGCCGATGCTACACTGGCACAAAAATTTGCACACCGAGGAGAGGAATGATGGCCGTCGCAGAAGTCGCCACCCGCAAGCCGCTGCCCTTCGATGCCGGCAAGCTCGACCGGCTGATGGACGAAGCCGGCATCGACGTGCTGATCGCAACGTCCAAGCATAACGTCCAGTATCTGCTCGGCGGCTACAAATTCTTCTTCTTCGAAAGCATGGATGCGATCGGGACCAGCCGGTATCTGCCGGCGCTCGTCTATCGCAAGGGCAAGCCGGAGCAGGCCGCCTACATCGGCTGCGCGATGGAGAACTTCGAGAAGGAGCTCGACCGGTTCTGGCCGTCCGCCCTGAGCCTGGGCGACACGGGCAGCAAGGCTGCCATGCAGCAGGCGGTGGCTCATATCAAGAAGCTCGGCGGCGTGCGGCGGGTGGCGGTCGAGGCCCCGTTCCTGCCGGCGGATGGCGAGGCGGTGCTGCGGCAGGGGCTCTCCAACGTCGACATTGTGGACGCCGTAGTCCCGCTCGAGCGGCTGCGGGTGACGAAGACGCCGGAGGAGATCGAATATCTGCGCGAGGCCTCGGACCGCGTGGTCGCCTCCATGATGGCCGCGTTCAAGGCCTGCGCACCGGGCAAGACCAAGGCCGAGATCGTCGAGACGCTGCGGCGCGAGGAGGTGAACCGCGGACTGGTGTTCGACTATTGCCTGATCACGGCCGGGACCAGCCTCAACCGCGCGCCGTCCGAGCAGAAGCTGAAGGCCGGCGACATCATGTCGATCGATAGCGGCGGCAACTACAAAGGCTACATCGGCGACCTCTGCCGCATGGGCATGCTTGGCACGCCCGACGCCGAGCTGGAGGACCTGCTGGGGTTCGTGGAGGACGTGCAACAGGCCACGCGAAGGCTGGTGAAGCCCGGCACAAAGGGCGGCGATGTCATCGAGCTGGGCGAGCGCATGGTGCGTGAAAGCGCGCATGCAAAGTACACCCATTACATGGCGCATGGCATGGGACTCGTGAGCCATGAAGCGCCGCGTCTGATGAACATCCCGCGCCTCTCCTACGAGGCTTACGACGCGGGCAAGCCGCTTGAACCGGGCATGGTGCTGTCCATCGAGACGACGATGGGGCATCCGAAACGCGGCTTTGTGAAGCTCGAAGACACGGTGCTTGTCACGGAAAAGGGCTACGAAGCGATGGGCGATGGGGGCCGCGGATACACCAGGGCCGGCGCGTAGCGGTCGTCAAATCACGCCGTCGTGACTCGGCGCGATATGGTTAACACTGAACATCGAAAATGTTTCACGTGAAACATTTTGAGCGTTCAGTTTCTCCCCGCTCCCGACTGAAATGACAGGCGCCCGAAGAGACGCCGACCACAACAAGCGCAACAGGAGGAACCGGTGAAGCGCATCGCAGGAGCAATTCTCAGTTTTGCCGTGGCGGCCGCGGCCGCGAGCGCCGCATTCGCGCAAGGCTATCCCGACCGGCCAGTCAAAATCGTGGTGCCGTTCGCGCCCGCAGGTCCCACCGACGTCATCGCGCGCATCGTCGCCGACAAGCTGTCGATCAGCCTGGGCAAGCAGTTCTATGTCGAGAACCGCGCCGGCGCCGGCGGCAACACCGGAACGGGGCAGGTCGCGACCTCGCCGCGCCGATGGCTACACGCTGATCGTCGTGAGCACCGGCTTCGTGGTCAATCCGAGCCTGTTCGCCAAGGTCCCCTACGATCCGTCAAGGACTTCGCGCCCATCAGCGATGGTCGCCGTCTCGCCCAACGTCATGACCGTGCATCCCTCCGTGCCGGCGAAGACCGTCAAGGAGCTGGTCGAGCTGGTGAAGGCCAATCCCGGCAAGTACAGCTTCGCGGCGCCGGGCGTCGGCAGCACGCCGCATCTTTCCGGCGAGATCTTCCGCATCTCGCAGGGCATCGACATGGTCACGGTGCAGTTCACCGGCGCCGGCCCCGCGATCCAATCGACGCTTGGCGGCCACACGCCGGTCGCGTTCACCGCCTTCCCGCCGGCCGCCCCGCAGATCAAGGACGGCAAGCTGCGCGCGCTGATGGTGACGAGCGAGAAGCGCGGTCGAAGGCTTCGAGGACGTGCCGACCGCGGCCGAGGCCGGGCTTCCCGGCCAGGAGGCCTATACGCTGACCGGCATGCTCGCCCCGGCGGGCACGCCGAAGGAAATCGTGGCGACCCTGCATCGTGAGATCGTCAAGATCGTCGCGCTTCCCGACGTGCAAAAGCGCCTCGACGAGCTTGGCTTCGAGGTCGTCGCCAACAGCCCGGACGAGTTCGCGGCGCGCATCAAGACCGAGCTGGACAAGTGGGGCAAGGTGATCCGCGACGCCAAGATCAAGGTGGAAGGCCAGTAAGCATTCCTGAAGGCCGAGAGGCTTGGTAGCGGGACCGGTTCGGCTTGCCGGCCCTCCCCGTCGTCGCCTCCCGCTGGGGTGACCTGCGGCAGGATTCTCACATTCTCCACGCAAGTTTTGCACCCCTGATGCGGGGTCGCAGTGATCCATGTTATGGAGGCGCCGGGATGGCAAAGCCGGGGCCGTTGCGGCCGCGCTGCGTCGAGGTGCTGAACTGTTTCCGGCCGGCCTGAGCATACTTCTTTGTCCAATTCGGAGGACGGAATGAGACGCGCCCTTCTCCTTGCCTTGACTTTCTCCGGCGCTGCCTTGCTGGCGCTGCCGGAGGTGCTTGCGCAGAGCGGCGTCATGAGCGGGCCGCCGCAGGTCATCAAGGGCGCCCCCGGGAGGCCCCGATCGCGGTCCGCCGGATTCGCCCAGATTGCGCTCCCAGGACGAACGGCCGGGACTCCGGTCGCAGGATGAGCGGCCCGGCCTGCGCTCGCAGGACGAGCCCCCTGGCCGGCGCCAGGCCGAGGGTCCCGACCAGCGCGCCACCTGGATCGCGGTGGTGGGCGGCTTCGACGGCAAGGGCCAGAACGTGGGCGTCGGCTACTCGGGTTTCCAGTCGACGCGTAACGGCGCCGAGGACGCCGCGCTGCGCGCCTGCGACGGTTACGGCCGCGGGGTGCGCTGCCGCGAGCCTTTCGCCGTCTCCACCGGCTGCCTCTATATCGTTCCGGGCACCCGCCAGGGCGGAGTCACCTGGGGTCGCGGCTCAACGCGCGACCTTGCCCTCCAGCAGTGCCGGCGCGGCGGATATCGCTGCGACAGCAAGCGCATTGTCGGCGGCTGCATTGGCGGCGGCCGATGAACCCTCCGAACGATGACGCTCGATGGTTGGCTTTCAGATGATCGAAAGCGATCGATATCCAACAAGCGGAAAGGAAACAGCCGTGTTCACCCGCTTTGCAGCTTGCTGTGCCTCCGTCCTGCTGATCCTGGCGACAGTGCACGCCCAGCAGACACCGCCTCCGGGACAAGAGGGCCCGCCATCGGTGGAATTTCCGCCACCACGTGTCGAAGGTGGCGGCCCGCCGCGCCAGGACGGGCCTCCGCCGCGCGTCGAGGGCGCTCCGCCGTCCCAGGACGACACCCCCGCCTCGCGTGCAGGGGCCTCCGGGCAACGAGCGGCCGCCGCGCGCGGACACGCCTCCACGCGATCCACCCGACCGGGCCCCGACCAGGACGGCGGATCGGTGCGGCGCTGTTGCCTACACGGCTGACGGCGCTTTCGGCGCCGCCTACGGGATGGATGATTGCGCGGACGCTGAGCGCCTGGCCGCCGACGAATGCCGGCGCGAGTCGACTGACAAACAGGATTGCTCGCGCGGCGTCGTGGTCCGCCGCGATACCTGGTTCCACATTCAATTCTGCCAGCGCGGCAGCGAGTGGACGACCCAGATTACAACGCGCCAGACTTTGGCGGAGGTGAACAGGGCGGCCTCGGAATGGGCGCAGAAATCCCAGTTCGGAGCACAGAATTGCCGCCAGGTTCCGAACGGCCTGCTGCACTCGGGCGGACTGCACACCAAGATGTAGGCGCGCAGCCCCGCGTGGTCCGCCGTTTGTCGAAGGCTCGCCCCCGTGCGAGCCTTCATTCTTTTGCGAATGCCGAAACCATGCCGCCGCGGGAGGCTGAACCGGCGAGCCGTTTCCCTATATAGTAGGGATCATCAGGCGTACCGGACACGCGAATGGCCCTCACCGCCCAGGAGATCGACCGCTACAAGCGCCACCTCGTCCTGCGCGAGGTCGGCGGCCAGGGCCAGCAGAAGATCAAGGCCGCCCGCGTTCTGGTGGTCGGCGCGGGCGGCCTCGGCTCGCCCGTCCTCATGTATCTCGCGGCTGCCGGCGTCGGCACGCTCGGCATCATCGACGACGACCACGTATCGCTCGACAACCTCCAGCGCCAGATCGTGCACGACACGCCCTCGGTCGGCATGCCAAAGGTCGAGAGCGCACGCCAGGCCATCGCGCGCCTGAACCCGCATGTCAGGGTCGAGACCTATGAAGCCCGCCTCGACGCCGGCAATGCGCTCGATGTCATCTCCCGCTACGACATCGTCGCCGACGGCTCGGACAATTTCGCCACGCGCTACCTCGTCAGCGACGCCTGCTATCTCGCGCGGAAGCCGCTGGTCTTCGCCGCGGTCGGGCCTTTCGACGGTTACGTGACGACGCTCAAGCCGCACGAGACCGGCCCCGACGGCAAACCCAATCCAAGCTACCGCTGCATCTTCCCTGAACCGCCGCCGCCCGGCACGGTGGCCAACTGTGCCGAGGTCGGTGTCCTTGGCGCCGCCGTCGGTGTCATCGGAACTCTGCAGGCAACCGAAGTGCTCAAGGAGATCGTCGGCATCGGTGACAGCCTCGCGGGCCGGCTGCTGCTCTACGACGCCCGCGCTGTGCGCTTCAACGACATCAAGGTCGCCTGGGACCCGGCAAACCCGCTGTCGGGCACCAATCCAACCATTCGCGATCTGTCTGTCCACACGGGCGCGGGTGCAGACCCCGTTTGCGTCGCCTAGCCATTCGCTGCGGCGTCGCCCGCTGTGCTAGGTTCCCCACGCGGGGCTAACCAAGCCTCAGGCGGGGCAATTCAGCGGGGGCAGCGGGTGGCCATTCGCGGCATCCTATTCGACAAGGATGGCACTCTCCTCGACTATTGGCGCACCTGGGTGCCGATCAATCGGCAGGCCGCGCTCGCAGTCGCCGCAGGAAACGAGCGCCTCGCGCGCGAATTGCTGCGTCTCGGCGGACACGATCCGGATACCGACAAGGTGCAGCCGGGCGCGCCGCTGGCGGCCGGCGACTTCGAGGATATTGCGCGCGCCTTCGCTGCCCATCCGGAAGCTCCGCCCGCATCCGAGATCGTTCCGGTGATCGAGCGGGTCTTCCTCGCCGGCGGCGCGGTGCACTCGGCGCTGATCGCCGGCGCACTGGAAACAATGGTCGAGCTGAAACGGCGCGGATTTCGCATCGGCATCGCCACCGATGATTCCGTCGCAGGCCTGGAAGCCTCCCTCGCCCAGCATGGGATACTGCCGCTCCTCGACTTCGCGGCGGGTTGCGATTCCGGATACGGGGCCAAGCCGGACCCCCGCATGGTGGCTGGCTTTTGCGCCAGCGTCGGCATTCTGCCGGGTGAGGTTGCCGTAGTGGGCGACGCCATCCATGACCTGGCCATGGGTCGCACGGCGAACGCCGGTCTCGCCATCGGCGTTCTATCGGGAACGAGTTCGCGAGAAGATCTCGAAGGCCTGGCTCACATCATCGTTGAAAGCGTCAACGACCTACCGGGCCTGCCCGAATTCCAGCGATAGCCCCAAGGGCATCACCGCATCCGCCGCAGAACCGGACACCCGCGTCCGCACGAGCTTCTCGCGGCATTTCGGGCCAGGGCCCCGCATATAATGCTTTTCGGGCCTATAGGCGGATAATCTGCGCGTATTCAGGTGGCGCCAGCCGGTCGCGCAGGCCGCGAGTGGCTTTTGCAAGACGATAATGACAGTCGAATGGACTTGCATGGGCAGCCATCTAAATCGGCATCCCCATACGTGGCGAGCCGGGCAACGACGCAGAACTGATCCTGATCAAGATAACATCAGCACGTTAAGCGAGTTTTGACGGCCCATGCCGCGCACTGGTTTGGTGCGCGCTCAACAATACAGCTTTGACCGGCATTCAGCTCCCTCACGCTTGGCCACGTCCGGCTTTTAAAAGCCGTTGCAAACAAAACTCGGAATAAGAAAATGGATTGGTAGATAAAACATTGAAAATAAAGGACACACCGGCCGCTATATCGCTGCTTTGCAGTTTGCCAGGACACGCAAATCAGTACAGGTCATTTAATTGATAGGAAGATTGCGGGCACGAACGGTTATGACCGGCAAGCGCATATTCGTCATTCTTGGCTTTGGCATCCTGGTCACCGGGACGCTGACGGCGTTTTGGCTGATGACTTTGCCGGCGCAGAACCGCACGACCAGCACCCTCGTCGCCGATCAGCGGGCAGAGAAGGAACGCCAGCGCCACGAGGTCATCCAGCAGGTCGCGCTCAAGCAGCAGCTGCTGGAGGAACGACAGCTCGCCGAGGCCCGGCGCCTGACCGAGCAGGAACGGCAGCGGCGCGAGGCCGAGCGCAAGCAACGCCAGGACGAGGAGGATCGCCGGCTGGCCGATACCGTGCGCGCCCTGGAAAAGGAGCGCCTGCGCCAGGTGGAGATTGTACAGGCCTCCCTCAAGCACCGTCAGAATGAAAAGTCCAAGGCTGCGAAGGATCGCCCGCTCGCCGAACAAGAGCGCCATCGTCGCGAAGCTGAGCCTAAGGTGGCCGCCTGGCAGCGGCAGCTTGAAGAGGAGCGCCGGCTTTCCGAAGCGGTCCGCCAGCTCGAGAAAGAGCGCGTGCGCCAAGCCGAGGTTGTGCAGGCCTCGATGAAGCAGCGGTTGGATATCGAACGCCGCCAGGTCGGGGCGGCGATAACGCCTGCATCCGCGAAGGGGCGCGACGCCGGCATCATGGAGGTCAGCGCCAAGCCGACAGCGCCGAAATCAGCTAAATATCGCGCCGCCTCTCGCAAGGCCGGACGGCCCCGCGAATGCGCCACGCCTTGCCCCACCGTCAGCCCGCGGAACCGCGCGACCGGCTCCCGGCATGCCCGCCAGCGCGTGCCCGCTACCAGCGAAAGCTGGGCCTATCTCTGCCCCTGGCGCTGGTTCGAAAGCGTCATCGCCGAAGTGATAGGCCCAGCCCGTGTTGCCGAGCGCACCAACGCGCGCCGCTTCTCCTGAAGTTTCCCGTCTAGGCGGCAGGCGTGGCGCGTCGCCGGATACGCCAGACAAAGGCCTCGTCGCCGTAGTCCTGCCGCGACAGAACTTCCAGCACGCAATAGCGGTCATGCACGGCGAGCGCGCCCTCCAGCAGCCCGTTCCACGCCTCGAACACCGCCGGCGATAGCGGCTCGAGCCCGCGCATCAGCCGCCACGTGGCGCGCCGCACGAGCACCGCATCACTCTGCTGCGCGGCTTCCGCCTCATCGCCTTCACCCGCCGCGAGCCGCATCATGAAGCCACCGAATGCCTCCGCGCCGCCCGAGGCGATACCCAGCAGCTCCGCCGTCTCCCTGTAGAGCTGGGCGCCGACCAGCCTGCCCGTGACGCGTCCGAGGTGACTCGCCTCAGCCGGCCCGAAAATCTCTGAGAGCCGCGGGAGTCCCGAGCGGATGTACTCCATCGCATAGTTGCGCTCGGCCTTGGCGAGCCGCTCGGCCGGCCAGCCCTCGGCGGGCAGCTTCGGCGCCGCGGCGGGATCGAACGGGGGCGGCAGTTCGCCGGGCCTGAATTGCAGCCGCTCTTCCGGCGAAAGCTCGCGATCGTGCTCGATGAAATAGCCCGAAAGCCCATGCTGGCCGTCGGTCGTCTGCGCCGTGCAGACGAATCCGAGTCGCGGATTGCCGAGCGATACCCCGTTCTGCGCGTACCACCCCTGGAGAAACGCCCGCGACACCTCGCTCGGCACACCGCAGATGCTGGCCCCCGGATAGATCCAGCGCGGCGGCACGAAATTCACCCACGCCTTGCGGTCACTCTCGCGCATGAACTCGACAGTAACCCCGCCGACGCTGTTGGAGAGATAGTGGTACGCCGCACACGCAACCGCATCCGGCATGCCGCGCAGGCCGAGCTTGTCGAAGCTCGACAGGAATTTCTCATGATGCTGGTGCCGGAAAACGCGAAACACCCACTCGGCCGCATCGCGCGCGCTTCGGCGCGTCACCAGCGTCAGAATCAAGCCGGTGAAATACGCGTGGTACAGCCCCGCCGCCGCCTTCAACGTCCGCGCATTTGCTTCCGCGGGAGAAGTGCCGGCAATGCCCGCCATGCGCGGAGCAACCCTCAGAGCATCGCCGGATGCACGCGGTCCGGCGGGTTGTGGCCGTCGAGGAATGTCTTGATGTTGATGATCACCTTCTCGCCCATGTCGATGCGGCCTTCCAGCGTGGCGGAGCCCATGTGCGGTAGCGCCACGACGCGATCGCTCGCCAGCAGCTTGGGATTGATCGCGGGCTCGTTCTCGAACACGTCGAGCCCCGCCCCTGAGATCTGTCCGGCCTCGACAATCCGCGCGAGTTCGTTCTCGTCGATCACCTCTCCGCGCGCCGTGTTGACGATATAGGCGGTCGGCTTCAGCAGCTTCAATCGTCGCGCCGACAGCAGATGATAGGTCGCCGGCGTGTGCGGGCAGTTGACCGAGACGATGTCCATGCGTGCCAGCATCTGGTCGAGGCTGTCCCAGTAGGTCGCCTCCAGCTCCTGCTCCAGCTCTTCGCCGAGGCGGCGGCGGTTGTGATAGTGGATTTGCAGGCCGAAGGCCTTGGCGCGCCGGGCCACCGCCTGGCCGATGCGGCCCATGCCGATGATCCCGAGGCGCTTGCCATAGATGCGGCGGCCCAGCATCCAAGTCGGCGACCACCCCGTCCAGGTGTTCTTGGGATCCTTCAGGACGGCGGTACCCTCCGCCAGCCGCCGCGGCACGGCCAGGATCAGCGCCATGGTCATATCAGCGGTGTCCTCGGTCAGTACGCCGGGCGTATTGGTCACGATGATGCCGCGTACACGCGCCGTATCGAGGTCGATATTGTCCACGCCATTGCCGAAGTTGGCGATCAGCTTCAGCTGGGGACCGGCCTGTGAAACCAGCGACCGGTCGATCCGGTCGGTCACGGTAGGCACCAGCACGTGCGCCGTCTTGACCGCCTCCGCCAGCTGCGCCGCCGACATCGGCCGGTCATCGACGTTGAGACGCGCATCGAACAGCTCGCGCATGCGGGTCTCGACTGCCTCCGGCAGCTTGCGCGTGACGATCACCAGGGGTTTCTTGGCGTTAGTCGGCATGACCACGGAGAACTCGCCGCAATTGTGGATGGGTCGGACCCGCACGCTCGGAACGGAGGCCCGGCACTGTGTATCAGATACCATGACGATGACAAAATCCGGCACCCTCCTGAGTCATCGGCCGGGCTTCGCAGAGTTCGGCCGGGGATGCCGGCTTGCGATGGCATGCCAAATCATGCATTCCCGAAAGCAAAGTGGAGCCGTCCTTGACCGTTTGGACGCCGAGCCTGCTGGTGACTTGCCTCCTTGCCGCATGCCTTGCGGCAGGCGCCCCCTCAACTCAAGCGCAAGCCCCCAGCCCCCGCAGCGGGTAGTGGAGCCCTCAAGCGCTATGTCAGCCTCAAATCCGATCGGGTCCAGCTCCGCGAGGGGCCAGGCAACGAGTACCCGGCGTCATGGGTATTCAAGCGCACCGGTCTGCCCGTGGAAATCCTCCGCGAACACCAAGTTTGGCGGGAGATCCGCAATTCGTCGGGCACCGTCGGCTGGGTGCACGGCAGCCTGCTCAGCCGCCGCCGAACCGCTCTGGTTCTTCCCTGGGAGATCAAGGACGGGGAACCGGCGCGGGCGTCCGCACTGCTCCATGATGATGACCGCGAAAGCTCCAACGCCATTGCGCGCGTGGAGGCGGGCACGCTTGTCAGCATCATAAGCTGCGAGAACGGCTGGTGCCGCATCTCGATCGGGGACTACCGCGGCTTCGTGGAGCAATCCAAGCTGTGGGGCACCAACCCCAACGAACTCATCAAGTAGCTATTTGCGCACCAGCCGTACAACCACGTCGATGTGCGAAATCTTGAGGTTCTCCGGCGGCTCGGGCACCCCATCGACGCGAATGGCGTCGCTCGGGATGTCCATGAGCGTTCCTTCCGCTTCGAGGAAATAGTGGTTGTGGTTGGACGTATTCGTATCGAAGTAGGCGCGCTGGCCGCCGATCGCGATCTCCCGCAGAAGGCCAACGCCCTTGAACTGGTGGAGCGTATTGTAAACCGTGGCGAGCGACACCCGCTCGCCGGCCCGCACGGCCTCTTCGTGGAGGATTTCAGCCGTCACGTGCCGGTCACCGTTGGCAAACAGCAGCGTTGCCAGGGTCACCCGCTGGCGAGTCGGCCGAAGCCCGGCTTGGCGCAGCCGTTCACCGACATCTGTCGCAGTCATTGGCGTCACTGGGGTCATTCCAGAGGTCACGATCAGTATAGAGTCCGAGACGGGCATAATAACTCAGCAATTCGTCGCACAATCTCCAAATTGGCTGAATAATCAATATAGACCGGCTTTTTCCTCCCCGCAACGGCGTGCCGCCGCCGGGCGCGACGGGCTTTTGGGTGGCGGTTGGGTGTGTTAGGAAATCCTCATAGCGGGAACAGGGTCTCGAACCCTGACAATCAAGCGGGATGGGGACCCAGGCAGCGCATGGCGGAGCGCCCTAGCAGCTACGAGTACGAAGACCTCTTGACCTGTGGCCGTGGCGAGCTTTTCGGGCTCGGCAACGCCCAGCTACCACTACCGCCCATGCTGATGTTTGACCGCATTTCCAGCGTGTCCGAGACCGGCGGCGCCCATGGCAAAGGCCAGATTGTGGCCGAACTCAAGGTTGCCGGTAACCCTGCTTTGGATTGGTTCTGGGCCTGCCACTTCAAGGGCGACCCCGTGATGCCTGGATGCCTGGGCCTCGACGCGCTCTGGCAGCTTACCGGCTTCTTCCTGGGCTGGCTCGGCGCACCGGGCAGGGGCCGCGCACTTGGTGTCGGCGAGGTCAAGCTGAGCGGCATGGTCGTGCCGTCGATCAAAAGCGTGCAATACGTCGTCGACGTAAAGCGCATCATCCTACGCAGGCTGAAATTGGCTATCGCCGACGGTGTGATGACAGCGGATGGCCAGGTCGTCTATCAGGCGACCGATTTGCGTGTTGGCTTGTTCGCCCCCGGCGAGCAACCCGCGACCGCTTGATGTCCGCGCGGTCGCACATGCGCATTTGCCATCATCCTAGGGCAGAAACGGCACCAGAAGGCGAAGTGAGGTCTGCATGAGACGGGTGGCCGTCACCGGCATGGGCATTGTTTCGTCGATCGGAAACAATACCCAGGAAGTCCTTGCCTCGCTCCGGGAGGCCAAGTCCGGAATCGTAAGCGCCGAAAAATACGCCGAGCTGGGTTTCCGCTGCCAGGTGCATGGTGCCGTCGACCTCGAATGGGAAGGCATGATCCCGCGCAAGCCGCGGCGCTTCATGGAAGCCGGCGTCGCCTGGAACTACATCGCCATGGACCAGGCAATCCGCGATGCCGGCCTGGAGCAAGGCGATGTGATCAACGAGCGCACCGGCATTATCATGGGCTCTGGGGGGCCTTCCACGCGGGCGATTGTTCGTGCCGCAGACATCACGCGCGAGAAAGACCCCAAGAAGGTCGGCCCGTTCGAGGTGCCGAAAGGTATGTGCTCGGGACCGTCGGCCGCCC
Organism: uncultured Alphaproteobacteria bacterium; assembly: GCA_963782855.1. Classification (GTDB taxonomy): domain Bacteria; phylum Pseudomonadota; class Alphaproteobacteria; order Rhizobiales; family Hyphomicrobiaceae; genus AWTP1-13. The sequence goes on from CAWALW010000009.1 coordinate 76,924, forward strand.
TTGCTACCGCTTTCCAGATCAAGGGCGTCAACTATTCGATCTCGTCCGCCTGCGCGACCTCCGCGCATTGCATCGGCAATGGTGCGGAGCTCATCCAGTGGGGTAAGCAGGACGTGGTGTTCGCCGGCGGCTGTGAGGAACTCGACTGGACCCTGTCGGTTCTGTTTGATGCCATGGGCGCCATGTCCTCCAAGTACAATGCGACTCCGGCACGCGCGAGCCGCGCCTACGACAAGAACCGCGATGGCTTCGTCATTGCCGGCGGCGCCGGCGTCGTCGTGCTGGAAGACATGGAACGGGCGAAGGCACGCGGCGCCAAGCTCTACGGCGAGATCATCGGCTACGGCGCAACATCAGACGGCTACGACATGGTCGCACCGGCGGGCGACGGCGCCGTCCGCTGCATGCGCATGGCGATGCAGGGCAACGACGGCAAGGGCGTAGGCAGAAATCAACTACATCAACCCCCACGGCACAGCCACGCCAGTCGGCGACAAGGTGGAGATCGACTCGATCCGTCAAGTCTTCGGCAAAGCCATCCCGCCAATCTCCTCGACCAAGTCCCTTACTGGACATTCGCTGGGCGCTGCCGGCGTGCAGGAGGCAATCTACTCGCTCCTGATGTTGAACAACGGCTTCCTGTGCGAAAGCGCCAACATCGAGGAAATCGATCCCGAATTCGCCGACGTCCCCATCCTGCGCGAGCGCAAGGATGGCGCAGCGCTCGAATGCGTGATGTCGAACAGCTTTGGTTTCGGCGGCACCAACGCCACACTTATATTCGGGCGCTGCGGCTCCTAGAGAACCGGCGGACCGATCAACCATTACAGAGGGGGCGACTATCAAAGATGGCGCCACACGATAAGAATGCCGGGCCTCGTCACCGGGGAGGAGCGCCGAAACTGGGCGGACGAGTTCCAGACATGCGCACGGATCAAACGTCATGACGAACACAGACATCGCCAAGCCGGCGCCGCTCATGGCCGGGAAGCGCGGCCTTATCATGGGCGTCGCGAACGAGCGCTCGATCGCCTGGGGCATTGCCAGGGTGCTTGCTGGCCACGGCGCGAAGCTGGCCTTCACCTACCAGGGCGAAGCTTTCGGCCGGCGTGCCATCCCGCTCGCGCAGTCGGTCAATTCCGAGATCATCGTCAGCTGTGACGTCGGCGACCTCCAGACGGTCGACGACACCGTTTGCCGAGATCAAAAAGACCTGGGGCACGCTCGATTTCGTCGTACACGCACTCGCATTCTCCGATCGGCGCGAGCTGCAGGGGCGTTACTCCGACACCACGCGAGACAATTTCACCAACACGATGGTGATCTCCTGCTTCTCCTTCACGGAAGTCGCCAAGCGTGCCGGCGCCCTGATGCCAAACGGCGGCTCGATGCTTACCCTCACCTACGGCGGGTCGCAGCGTGTGGTGCCGTCCTACAACGTCATGGGCGTCGCGAAAGCCGCGCTCGAGGCGAGCGTCCGCTATCTCGCCGCCGACTTCGGCCCGCAAGGCATTCGCGTCAACGCGCTCTCTGCGGGCCCCATGCGCACACTGGCCGGTGCGGGCATCTCGGACGCGCGCAGCATCTTCAACTTCCAGGGTGAGACCGCGCCGATGAGGCGCACACCGACGCTGGATGAAGTAGGCGGCGCGGGTCTGTACCTGCTTTCGGGATTGTCTGGGGCAGTAACCGGCGAAGTCCACTACGTCGACTGCGGCTACAACGCCGTTTCCATGCCGACGCTCGAGGCCCTGAAGGCTCAGGAGCAGCTCAAGGCTGGGGCCGGACGCCCGCCATCCGAGGCTGCCGAGTAGGCGCCGCCCGGGCGATTGCGCTACCGCTGATATAGTGGCATCTGAATCGCATGATCGGGGTGTTCGACTCGGGCCACGGCGGACTTACCATCGTTCGCGCGCTCGTTGAGCGCTTCCCGCACATCAGCTTCGTCTATCTCGGCGACCACGCGCACGTACCCTACGGCGACCGGCCTTCGGACGAGATCGTCTCCCTCACGCGACAGGGGGTAGAGGCCCTCTTCCGGCGCGGCTGCAAGCTCGTCCTGCTCGGCTGCAATACCGCGACGTGCGTGGCCGCGCGCACACTCCAGAAGGACTGGTTGCCGGTCAGCGGTTGGCCCGGCCACAACATCCTCGGCATCGTCGCCCCAACGGTGGAGGCGGCTACCCAGACGCCGTGGGCAGTCACGGAGCCTCAATACCCTCAGAAGTACAACACCGACACGATCGCGGTTTTCGGCACCACCCGAACCATCGCCTCCCACGCCTATCCGGAAGAGATCCGAAAGCGCTGCCCCAAAGTTACAGTCGTGCAGCAGACTTGCACCGAGCTGGTGGGTGGGATTGAAAGGGGCGCTCCCGAGGCTGAGCTAGATGGCATGATCGCACAGTGCGTTGCGGCTTTGCTGGCGCAGACAGGCGGCACGCCGCCTCACCGTGCCATCCTCGGCTGCACACACTACCCGCTGGTCGAACACCTGTTCCGCCGCCGCCTGCCGGCGTTCACGCAGCTCCTCTCCCAGCCGGGAATCGTCGCCGACAGCCTGGAGGACTACCTCAACAGGCGCCGCGACTTTATCGGGGGCGAAGCAGCGGGCAACGGCCGCCCCGTCCCGGAACTCCTCACCACCGGAGAACCGGAACACGTCAACGGAACCGCGCGAATCTTCTGGTCGCAGGCGCCGGAGTTCAGCCAGGTGCCGCACTAGGGCAGCAATCGCACCCGTCTGTCCCTCAGTCCGCAGGCTTCCCGTCCCTGAAGGGCGCCAGCGCCCCGGCAATGAACGCATGCGTCGGCGCACTGACGCCGTTCGCCTGCGCCAGCCGCGCCACAGCACCGGAAAGCCCGTCAATCTCGATAGGCTTGCCCGCCAGCAGGTCGTGGCACATCGACGCCATCATGGCCCTGGGCAGGCCATCGATGAGCCGCATCGTCTTGGCCGCATCCTCCATCTCAAGCCCGGCCTTGAGCGCGACACCGACCGCAACCGTCTCTTTGACCGCAGCCTCAAGAAGCGCGCGAGAAGCAGCTGCGTCGCGCACCGGCCCGATGGGCCCGCGGGTAAGCGCCGTCATGCCTGCCATCGGAGCCAGCATCGCAAACTTCAGCCAGATGGTGCGTGCGATGTTGTCCGATAGCGCCGCATCAATTCCCGCTGCGACACAGGCCTCGTGGAAGGCTCTCGTAGCGGCTCCGTGCGCACCGCCGGCATCGCCGAACTCCATGCGCGCAAAGTTGCCGATCTGCTTGATAACTCCGGGCTCGGAGATGCTTGCAGCAATGCGAGCAGCCCCCTCGACGACTTTGTCCCGGCCGACAATGCCGCCCACGCGCGCCGCGCTTTCAACCCCGTTCTGGAACGTGAAAACCGTCGCTCCCTTCGCCGTCAACCCGCGCAGCGACTGAGCGGCACTTTCCGTGTCGCGCATCTTCACCGCGAAGATGATTGCATCAGCCTCCGGCACGTTCGACGCGTCGGCGACAGTCTTGACCGGCTGCAGATGCAGGCGGCCAATGTCGCTGTCGAGCAGCAATCCTTTGGCCCGCATCGCTTCCAGATGCGCGCCCCGCGCGATGAACGTCACGTCGTTGCCGGACGCCGCCAGACGCGCACCGAAATAGCCGCCGACACCGCCCGACCCCATCACCGCGATTTTCATTGCCGTGCCTTCCTATGGCGTGATGACGACGCGTCCGACAATCTTGCCCGCACGCAGATCGTCGAGCGTGCGGTTGGTCTGATCAAGCGGCCGCTTCTCGACGGGGATCGGATCAATCTTCCCGGCCCGCACCAAATCCAGCATCTCGCGCGCTTCCGCCATCGAACCGACGTAGCTGCCCATGATCGTGAGCGCACGCAGTGGGAACATGGGAACGGGTAGCGTAAAACTGCCGCCAATCAGGCCCACGATGATGGCCGCGCCGCCCTTGGCCACTGCGGCATGAGCGAAATTGAGCGACTTGTCCGATCCAGCGAAGTCGACCGCCGCGCCGACGCCTCCACCCGTCGCCTTGAAGACGCCCTTTCGCGCGGCTGGATCGGCCGGGTCGAAGGCTTCCTTGGCGCCGAGCTTGACTGCTGCCTCGCGCTTGCTCGCGTCGATGTCGGCGACAAAGATCGGCTGGTCGGTCAGCGCGCGCGCAAACTGCAGCCCCATCATGCCGACGCCGCCGAGCCCGACAATCAGCAAGGGACCCGCATGGAGGTACGGCAGCGCCTTTTTGATCGCGCCGTAGCCCGTAAGCCCCGAGCACATGAGCGGGCCCGCAATCTCGGGCGCAATCCCGTCCACGTCGAGAAGGTAGCGCGGATGCGGCACCAGCACGTGCGTGGCGTAGCCGCCGTCGACGGTGATCCCGAGCGCGCGCGGAGCATTGCACATGTGCTCGTCGCCGCGCGCGCACAGCCCGCATTTGCCGCATCCGATCCAGGGATAGGCGGCATAGCGCCTGCCGAAATCGACACCCTTCGCGTCGGGGCCGGCGGACTCAACTGTGCCTGCGATTTCGTGTCCGAAGGTAAACGGCAACGGCCGGCCGCCGCGAACGTCCAGCTTCTGACCACCGCCCAGATCGAAATAGCCGTCCTGCAGGTGAATGTCGGAGTGACACACGCCGCAATGGGTGACGCGCAACAACACCTCCGTTCCCGAGGGCGTCGGTGTCGGAACCTCAGTACCCTGCAACGGCTGGGCGTATTCGATCAGCGATTGGCGGCGCATGGATTAGTCCTCGATAGCAAAGCGTTAGCTTAGCAGGCCCGTGCTTCTGATTGGCAATAAACCCAGCGATATACCCGATCGGAACTTCAGAGTCCGCAGCTGCGTTATGTTAGCAAGAGGCGCACTGAGAGACATGAGCACCAACAGGATAATCAAGCGGATCGGCGGAAAATTGCGCGAGGAGTTCTCGCGATATCATCGAGGTTGAACTGCCGGAGTGCGTGCGCGCGTTGCTGCGCAGATTGGCCTCCATGGACAGTTCCGGCAAGGTTGCCACCGAGTGCGGCACGCCGGAGAGACGCTGAAACCACCTTGTTCACGGAACCGCAAGCACGGCGGCTGCGTTCAAGCTTGTGACAACACCGGGCGGCGGAAACGCCTCGTGCCGCTACTTCACGGGAGCAAACATGACCGATATCAAATCGCTTATGATCGGTGGCCTGCTGGTGGCCGTCGTTGTGCTCGGCTACCTGTACTGGGAGCGCCAGCGCAACACCGTCGAGATCAAGCTCCCGAGCGTCACAATCCAGAAGCGATAGCTGTACGCTTTCTGTCGCCGAGCCTGAAAGTCCAGGCTCGGCCGACTTGTCGTAAATCCGGCAGACCGGCTCGCTCAACCGCGCCGACGCTCGCGACCGCCCCCCCGGTCGCCGCCGCGGTCCCGACGTGGCGGCCGGCTCTCGAACTGTTCCTCGGGCTCGCCCTCGGGACGTGGGATTTCAGCTCCCGTCGCCTGATCCACGATCTTCATAGAGAGGCGCACCTTGCCGCGATCGTCGAAGCCAAGGAGCTTCACGTAGACCTCCTGGCCTTCCTTCACTACTTCGCCGACGGTCTCCGGCCGGCCTTGGGTAAGTTGAGAAATGTGCACCAGCCCGTCCTGCTTGCCGAAGAAGTTCACGAAGGCGCCGAACTCCATGATCTTGACGACCTTGCCCTTGTAGATCGTGCCGACTTCCGGCTCGGACACGATCGCCTTGATGCGCGCGAGTGCCGCCTCGATCGCCTCCCGCTTGGCAGCCGCGACCTTGATCGTGCCGTCGTCCTCGATGTCGACCTTGGCGCCGCTCAGCGCAACGATCTCGCGTATGACGGAACCGCCTGAGCCGATCACTTCGCGAATCTTGTCGACCGGTATCTTGATCGTTTCAATGCGCGGAGCGTGCTCGCCGAGTTCCGTGCGGGAGCCCGTGATGGATTTGTTCATCTCGCCGAGGATGTGCATTCGGCCTGCGTAGGCCTGATCCAGGGCGACCCGCATGATCTCCTCGGTGATGCCCGTGATCTTGATGTCCATCTGCAGCGCGGTCACGCCCTTCTCGGTGCCTGCCACCTTGAAGTCCATGTCACCGAGGTGGTCTTCGTCGCCAAGGATGTCCGACAGGACGGCAAAGCTGTTGCCCTCCTTGATCAGCCCCATGGCAATGCCCGCCACCGGCCGCTTCAGGGGCACACCAGCATCCATCAGGGCCAGCGAGCTTCCGCATACGGTCGCCATCGAGGAAGAGCCATTGGATTCCGTGATCTCGGAAACCAGCCGCACCGTGTAGGGGAATTCCTCCTGCGACGGCATCAGCGGGCGCACCGCGCGCCAGGCGAGCTTGCCGTGGCCGATCTCGCGCCGGCCCGGTGAACCCATGCGTCCCGTCTCGCCGACGGAGTATGGCGGGAAGTTATAGTGGAGCATGAAGCGCTCTTTGCGCGTGCCCTCGAGCGCGTCGATGAACTGCTCGTCCTCGCCGGTTCCCAGCGTGGCGACGACGATGGCCTGCGTCTCCCCGCGCGTGAACAGTGCTGACCCGTGGGTCCGCGGCAGAACATGCACTTCCGAAGTGATGGGGCGCACCGTCGTCAGGTCGCGGCCGTCGATCCGACGGCTTGTGCGAATGATGTCTCCGCGCACCACGTCCGATTCCAGTGCCTTGAATACGGAAGACAGCAGCACCTGCTCGTTGGCATCCGCGTCGGGAGCAAGCAGCTCCTTCTTCACCTTGGCGCTCGCGGCACTGACGAGTTCCTGCCGTTTCTGCTTCTCGGGCGTTGCAAAGGCCTTGCGCAGATCGGCCTCGACCAGCGCCTTGACCTTGTCCGTGTACTTGGACGCATCCGGCGGCTGGAAGTTCCAGGGCTCCTTAGCGGCCTTTTCGGCCAGCTTAATGATGGCATCGATGACCGGCTGGAAACCACGCTGGCCGAACATGACGGCCTCTAGCATCTGCTTTTCGGTAAGCTCCTTGGCCTCGGATTCAACCATCATCACCGCATCGCCGGTGCCGGCCACAACGAGATCCAAGTCGCTGTTGGCCATCTCGTCGATCATCGGGTTCAGCACGAACTCACCGCCGATGATACCAACCCGTGCCGCACCGATCGGCCCAAGGAAAGGTAAACCCGAAAGCGTAAGAGCCGCCGACGCGGCGACCAGCGCAACAATGTCTGGATCGTTTTCCATGTCGTGCGACAGGACGGTGACGACCACTTGTGTCTCGTACTTGAACCCCTCGACGAAAAGCGGCCGGATCGGCCGGTCTATGAGGCGCGAGGTCAGCGTCTCCTTCTCGCTCGGGCGGCCTTCGCGCTTGAAAAAGCCGCCGGGAATCTTGCCGGCGGCGAAGGTCTTCTCCTGATAGTTCACGGTCAGCGGAAAGAAATCGATACCGGGGCGAGCTGCCTTCGCGGCGACCGCTGTCGCCAGCACGCTGGTCTCACCGTACTGGGCGAAAACTGCAGCATCAGCCTGGCGTGCCATGCGCCCGCACTCGAGGCTCAGCTTGCGCCCGCCCCACTCGATTTCAACGCGTTGTTTGTCGAACATGTCGTGTCTCGTTTCTCTTTGCGAATCCCATCACGCCGCGCGCACTGCGGTCGCGCACCAGCACCGAACATCCGCGGGCATGAGCAGCACCGGGATGCAGGCAAGGCGCTCCCGCTAACGGCGAATTCCAAGGCGCTCGATGATCTTCTGGTAACGCCCCTCGTCGTTGGATTTGACGTGATCGAGGAGCCGGCGGCGCAAGCTCACCATCTTGAGCAGTCCGCGACGTGAATGGTTGTCTTTTTTGTGTGTCTTGAAGTGTTCTGTCAGGCCGTTGATGCGCTCGGTCAGGAGTGCCACCTGCACTTCCGGCGAGCCTGTGTCGTTCTTCTTTGTTGCGAACTCTTTGACGATAGTCTGCTTACGCTCTGAGCTAAGCGACATCGGGCACCTTTCTCATTGTGATTGAGGAGAATTGCGGCCACGGCCGGGATGTCGTCCAGCACAGGTCGCTCGAACCCCGCGTTTGCACAGCATGCGGCCCGCGGGACGGGGCCTTATACACCAGCGGCCATTGAATGCGAGGGAAAACTGGGCTTTCTCGGCCCGCGGGAATGGGTTTATTCCCCACTAAAGTTGAACACACGCATCGGAAGAAGCTGGCCTTTTTCCACCCGCCCCAGAGCGATCAGCTGACCACTGCACATCGTATAGCAGGCCGCGAGCTCAGAAGGCGCGTCGCGGCCGCGTATGATCACGGGCTGACCCTGCAGAAGCCGCGCCGCATCCTTTCGGGCCACGTCGAACCCAGCCAGCCCGGAGAGTGCCGCCTCGACCGGCAGCAGCAGTGCTCCCAGCGCGTCTTCACCCTGTTCGGAGGCGGCTTGCAGTGATGCCATGGCGACGGCATCGGCTTCCGGAAAGGTCCCCACGCGCGTGCGCCTCAGTTCGATGACATGACCCAGGCAGCCAAGTTGCCGCCCCATGTCACGCGCCAGCGCACGAACATAGGTGCCCTTTCCACATGCGGCCTCGAAGACTGCAGTTTCGTTGTCGGGCATCGCAGTCAGGGTAAGCGAAGCAATCTGAACAGGCCGAGCCGCCAATTCCACGATTTCGCCGGCGCGCGCCAGATCGTAAGCGCGGGCGCCCTCTACCTTGATGGCGGAGAAGGCCGGCGGCCTCTGAAGGACCTCGCCGACAAACTGGGGCAGCAAGCCTTCGATTGCGCGCCGCTCAGGGCGGCTATCCGAGCTCTCGGCGACGCGACCCTCGGCGTCATCCGTATCAGTCTCCACACCCCAGCGCACCGTGAAGCGATAGCCCTTCTCTCCCTCCACGGCGTAAGGGACGGTCTTGGTCGCCTCCCCAAGCGCGATGGGAAGCACTCCCGTCGCAAGGGGGTCCAGAGTGCCGGCGTGTCCGGCTTTCTGGGCATCGAACAGCCTCCGCACTACGCTGACCGCCTGCGTCGATGTCATGCCCGCAGGTTTGTCGAGAACAAGCCAGCCGTGGACCGCCTTGCCCTTCTTGCGTCGCGCCATGACTACTTGGCCAAGTCCTTGCGCACCCTGTCGCTGGACAGCAGGCGATTGATGCGCTCGGCTTCATCGAACGTCTCGTCGGCCATGAAGCGGAGGTCGGGCGCGAACTTGAGGTTGACCTCGTGCGCAATCTCGCCGCGGATGTATTTCTTGTGCCGGTCCAACGCAGTCAGTACCGGCTCTATGTCCTTGCCGCCCAGGGGCATGACATAGACCGTGGCGAGCCGGAGGTCGGGCGACATGCGCACCTCCGGTACGGTCACCACATGCGACGCGAGGACGTCGTCATAGATCTCGCCGCGCGAGAGCATCTCTGCAAGAGCATGGCGGATCAACTCGCCCACGCGCAACTGGCGTTGTGACGGTCCGCTACTCTTCTCGTTGCGGCGACTAGCCATGAAAGCGGGCGCCGGCCATCCCGGGCCTGTCGCCATGTCTCCATCAGTTCTGCAGTGCCGTCCGGCCCGGAGGTTGGAATACCTGACCTACAGCGAACGGGCGACCGTCTCGATGTTGAAGCACTCGATCACGTCGTCGGCGCGCATGTCCTGGTAGTTGGCGAATGCCATTCCGCATTCCTGGCCAGCCGGGACCTCTCGAACCTCGTCCTTGAAGCGTTTGAGCGTAGACAGGGTCCCCTCGTGGATGACCACGTTGTCGCGGATCAGGCGCACCTTTGCGCCCCGTTCCACCTTGCCCTCGATCACGCGGCAGCCGGCGACTTTGCCGACCTTGGAAATGTTGAACACCTCCAGAATGCGGGCGTTGCCGAGGAATATCTCGCGCACCAACGGTGCCAGAAGGCCCGACATGGCCCCTTTCACGTCATCCACCAGATCGTAGATGATGTTGTAGTAGCGTATCTCCACGCCACCCTGGTCCGCGACCAACTTGGCCTGCGCGTTGGCGCGTACGTTGAACCCGATCACGACCGACTTCGCCGCGGAAGCGAGCGAAATATCGGACTCCGTTATCCCGCCGACGCCGGAGTGCACGATCCGGGCTTCCACCTCGTCGTTGCCGATTTTTCTCAGCGCACCGAGGATGGCCTCCACGGACCCCTGAACATCGCCCTTGACGACCAGCGGGAATTCCTTGCGCCCAGCCTCCTTGCGCTGCTGCATCATCTGCTCAAGGGTGCGTGCAGTGCCCGCCGTGCCCAGGGTCTGACGACGCTTTCTTACGCGATAGTCGGTGATCTCTCTGGCGCGCGCCTCGTTCTCAACTACCGAAAAGGGGTCACCCGCCTCCGGTGCGGAATCGAAGCCCAATATCTCGACCGGAACCGACGGACCGGCGTCCGAAACCGGCTCACCCTGATCATCGATCAGCGCGCGCACACGACCCCACGCCGATCCGGCCACAATGACGTCGCCGACGCGCAGGGTGCCGCGCTGTACCAGAACAGTGCCCACGGGCCCACGGCCGCGCTCCAGCTTGGCCTCGATGATGACGCCTTCAGCCGCTCGGTTCGGGTTGGCCTTCAGGTCCATCAACTCGGCTTGGAGTAGGATGGCTTCCAACAACCTGTCGATGCCGGTCCTCTTGAGCGCGGAGACCTCGACATCGAGCGTCTCGCCGGACATGCTCTCGACGACCACTTCGTGCTGCAGCAGAGCTGTGCGCACGCGCTGGGGATCGCCACCCTGGCTTGTCGATCTTGTTGATCGCGACGATCAGTTGCACGCCGGCGGCCTTGGCGTGATTGATCGCCTCCACCGTCTGCGGCATCACGCCGTCGTCGGCAGCAACCACCAGCACCACGAGGTCCGTGACCTTGGCACCCCGCGCGCGCATGGCGGTGAAGGCCTCGTGGCCAGGCGTATCGATGAACGTGACCTTTTGGCCGCCCGGCACGGTCACCTGGTAGGCGCCGATGTGCTGCGTGATACCACCGGCTTCGCCGGCCGCGACGTTGGTCTGCCGGATGGCGTCCAAAAGCGAGGTCTTACCATGGTCCACGTGGCCCATGATCGTGACGACCGGTGCCCGTGCAAGACGGTCCTCGTCAACATCGGCCATGCCGATGAAGCCTTCCTCTACGTCCGCCTCCGACACGCGCTTGGGCGTGTGACCGAACTCGCGCACCAACAGCTCGGCCGTGTCGGCGTCGATGACGTCGTTGATCTTGTGCATCGCGCCTTGCGACATGAGCAGGCGGATGAGGTCAACCGCCCGCTCGGCCATGCGGTTGGAGAGCTCTTGGATGGTGATCACCTCGGGGATGATCACTTCGCGCATAACCTTGTCGCGCGGCTGCTGAATGCCCGCCTGCTTGAGCTTTTCACGCTCGCGCTTGCGACGCAGCGATGCAAGTGACCTCTGGCGCTGCGCCTCGTCGAATGCGTTGTTGATCGTAAGCTTGACGCGCTCGCGGCGCTCGTCACCGGGGCGCACAGGTGCCTTGGCGACTTTGGCACCCTTTTTCTTGGAGCGCGCATCGTCGTCGTCTGCGACTTCGACGTCGAGCTTGCGCTTTGGGGCTGCCTCGGTCCGGCGCATATCGGTCTTCGGCTTATCGGCCGAAGGAAGCACGACGATCGGACCTCTGACCGGCTCGGGCTTTTTTGCTACGGCCGGCGAGGACTCCGGCGCCATCTCGGCCGCCGGACCGTCGGTGCTCGGCTGTGGCGGCGCTTTGGCGTGCTCCGTGAGGTCTTCGGCGCGCTGAGCATCGAGCTTCGTTTGCTCCAGCGCCTCCACCTCGGCGCGTTCCTTGGCACCCTCGAGAGCGCGGCGGCGCGCATCCATCTCATCGGTCGATAGTCCGCCAGGGAGAAGCGAGTCGATTTGGCCGGCGTCCGCCGACGCGAGCTGGCCGTCACCTTCGCCGGGCGACGCGATGGTGCGCTTCTTCTTCTTCTCGACGACGACCGACTTCGACCGGCCATGGCTGAAGCTTTGCCGCACGTGCCCGGACTCAACGGTCCGCTTCAAGCTCAGGGGCTTGCGCGGGGCAACGCTAAGGGTTTTATCAGCCGTCTCTTTCGTCTCGCTCATGCACGTCCTGTGTTCGAATTCGTCGCCTTCAGAGCCTCGCCTGACCGGTAGCGCCGGAGGCGCCGGGCTTCCTGCAGAATCCTCAGGCTGGCGCCACCTTCGGACGCCGCAGCATGTACCACATTTGACCGGCCGATGGCCAAGTCCAATTCAGGCCCGGTCAATTCGTTCACCGCTGTATTTTCAGCCTGTTCCGCGCCCACCAGAGCCTTGTATTTGCGGTCGAGTTTCGAGGCACCCCCCGCCGCACCATCCGCTGCGTGAATGAGAACTGCCGCGCGGCCCGCAGTAATTAGGGCATCGACCTTCGCAAAACCAGCGATCAGAAGGCCGGCCTTGTTCGCGATACTGACGGCCTCCGCCAACCTCCTGGCCATCAGATGATCGATCCTGGCCGGCAGGTCTTCCGGGACAACGACCTGCTGCTTCAGGCTGCGGCTGAACATCTTCTGGCGTACAGCCGCCTCAACAACGGACCCGGGTTCCGCCGACCCAAACCCCCCGCCCAGGCAGCCGGCAGGCGAGATCAGGAACGATCGAGCCATCCGGGCCCGCAACGAAGCGAATGAGGTCGTCTCGATCAGCAGGCGTGCGGGAGACCGCGCACAGGCGCATCGGACCCGCCGAATGCAGATCCTCCTCGCCGTTTGTCGCGTCCACGCCCATCGCGCCTCTGTCCCTGCCGCGCCATCGCCCTAAGCCTTGACGGCCACAGGCGCCGCCAGAGCAGCCTCTTTGGCAGCCTCGGCAGCTGCAGCAGTTGCGGCTGCCGCCGCCTCCTGCTCTTTTCGCATGCGCTCAAGGTCCTCTTCCGTCACCCAACCCGCGGCTATGCGCGCCGCCATGATCATTTCCTCGGCCTCCTTGCGGCCGACCTCGAGGCCGTCCAGCGCTCCCTTGTGACGGACGGGCTCCACGTCCTTTTCCTTCTTGCGCTCGGTCCAGCCGATCAGATCGTCGGGGACAGCCCCCGCAAGGTCCTCGACCGTCTTGATGTCGTTTTCGCCGAAGGCAACCAGCATGGCGGTGTTCACGCCAGGCACAGCTGCGAGTTCGTCGGCGACGCCCAGTTCTTTGCGCCGTGCGTCGCGCTCAGCTTCCTGCCGTTCCAGAAACTCGCGCGCGCGTGTTTGGATCTCTTTCGCGGTGTCCTCGTCGAAGCCTTCGATGTGAGCAATCTCGCCGGAGTCAACAAAAGCCACCTCGGCCACCGTTTCGAAGCCCTCGGTCGCCAGCAGCTGAGCAATGACCTCGTCGACGTCGAGCGCCTCCATGAAGAGCTGCGAGCGCTCCGTGAATTCCTTCTGACGGCGCTCGGACTCCTCCTGCTCCGTCAGGATATCGATGTCCCAACCCGTCAGCTGGGAGGCGAGACGCACGTTCTGGCCACGCCGGCCGATGGCGAGCGAGAGCTGGCTCTCGGGCACGACCACCTCGATGCGGTTGGACTCCTCGTCCAGCACCACCTTGGTGACCTCGGCAGGTGCCAACGCATTGACGATGAAGGTCGCGGCGTCTGGGTTCCACTGGATGATGTCGACCTTCTCGCCCTGCAGCTCGCCCACCACCGCCTGCACGCGCGCGCCGCGCATGCCGACGCAGGCGCCCACGGGATCGATGGAGGAATCCTTCGAGATCACGGCAATTTTGGCCCGCGAGCCAGGATCCCGGGCTACCGACTTGATCTGCACGATGCCGTCGTAGATTTCCGGCACTTCCTGCCGGAACAGCAGCGACATGAACTCCGGCCGCGCACGCGACAGGAAAATCTGCGGGCCCCGCGGCTCTCGCCGCACGTCATAGATATAGGCCCGCAGCCGATCGCCGAGACGCACGTTCTCGCGTGGGATCATCTCGTCCCGCCGCACAATACCCTCGGCGCGGCCCAGATCGATGATGACGTTTCCATATTCCACGCGCTTGACGGTGCCGTTGACGATCTCGCCGATACGGTCCTTGTACTCGTTGAAATGCCGCTCGCGCTCCGCTTCCCGCACCTTCTGGACGATGACCTGCTTGGCGTTCTGCGCCGCGACACGCCCGAAATCCAGCGGCGGCAAGGTTTCAGCGATCATGTCGCCGGCCTTGGCATTGGGATTGCGCCGCTTGGCGTCTGCCACGGTGAGCTGGGTCGCATCGTTCTCGACCTGCTCGACAACCTCCAGCACGCGCGTGAGTTTGGTCTCGCCCGACTTGGGATCGATCTCGCAACGTATATCGTTCTCGGCGCCGTAACGAGACTTCGCGGCCTTCTGGATCGCATCCTCCATGGCCTCGATCACGATCCGCCGGTCTATCGACTTTTCGCGCGCGACCGCATCGGCGATCTGCAAAAGCTCAAGTCTATTCGCGCTTACACCTGGTTGCGCCATAACTTGGCACCCTCCACACCACTCAAACTTCGCCAGCCGCACTCGCGGCGGCCGCTGCCTTCTTCACCCGTCGCAACGTCTCTCGAATGAGGTCATCCGTCAGCACGAGACGTGCCTCGGCGATCCCTTCGATCGGAAGATTTACCGTGCCGCCGCCCTGGTCCGCAGTCAGCGCCAGACTGACCTCGTCGCCGGCCAGCCCCTGCAAGAGGCCACGAAACCGCTTGCGGCCCTGGATCAGGTCCTTGGTCTCGATCTTTGCCTCGTGCCCCGCCCAGGCCTCGAAATCGGATGCCCGTGCCAGCGGGCGATCGATCCCCGGCGAGGAAATCTCCAGCGTGTACTGCCCCTTGATCGGATCGTGCGCATCAAGGAGCGGGGAGATATTGCGCGAGGCAAGCGCGCAGTCCTCTACCGTCATGGTGCCGTCAGGCCGTTCCGCCATTATCTGGACAGTTATTCCATTACGACCCGAAACCGTGACTCGCACCAGCTGGAAACCGAGATCGTTCAATGGCGCCTCGATGAGCGCCGCAACCTCTGCCGCCACGCCGGTCTCACGAATGAAGCGCGCCTCAGAAATCGCGCCGGTCACTGTTCTCAGCCCCGCGAGCATAACTCTGGTAGTTGGATATGGGCGCTCATGGGCCGCTACAAAACAAAAAGAGCGGACCCCGAGGGCCCACTCTCAGAGTTGAGATGATCATGAGCGCCTTTATAGTAGGCGTCCGGTGCCCTCTTGGCAAGCGTCAAGTACAAGAACAGTAACGGAACATGGCTCGGTTTAACTATTTCCGTTCAAAACGAAAGTAGTAGCAGCGGCGTCCGGCCGCCTGAGCTTTCGCTTCATAGCGCGTCGAAGGCCAATCAGACGGGCGTTCCCGCCAATCCGCCGGCGCAGTTGCGGACCAACGGAAGAAAGGATGCGAAGCCGCGGCCAGAAGAATGGCCGTCGCGTATTCGCCGATGTCAGTCGCGACCCGCAGCTCGGCACCGGGCCGCATCACACGTGCCAGTTCATTCACCATCCGTGCTGCGACGAGCCGGCGTTTATGGTGCCGTTTCTTCGGCCACGGGTCCGGGAACAGGATGAACACACGTCCAAGGCAGACTGCGGGAAGCTGTCCTATTAGATTCACGTGCATCGGCCGCCCATAGCTTGACGTTGGTCTGGCGCTCTGTTTCGAGCGCGCTCAAAACCTTGACGACGCCATCCTCGTAGGTCTCGCAACCGACTATTCCAACATCGGGGTGCGTCCGAGCCTGCCAGATGAGGTGCTCGCCGCCACCGAAGCCGATTTCGAGCCAAACCTCCCTAACTCGCGGATCGAAGCGGTTCGGCAGATCGGGCGTCGATCCCTCGTCGACCGCCAGCGCGAACCGGGGCATGACCTCGCTCCAAAGTTCGGCTTGCTTCCCGCTCCGCCGCCTTCCGCGACGGCGTCCATAAGACGGCAGCTCGCGCTCACCTGCATCTCTGTCTGTCACTTCGCACTCCAGGTGCGGACGGAGTTAGCGCTTGCGCGGCGTCTTGCCGGCCTTGCGCCGAGCAGCCGGATCATTCGCTGGGAGCAGCCTCGCGCTCTCGCGCAACGCATCCTTGAGCGTCACCGGCCGGCGATGCTTCTTGAGCAGGTCCGCAAACGCCTCATCGGCAAGCTCTTGCACCGATTTCAAACTGTCGAGCGAAAGCTGGTGCAGCGCCTGCCAAGTTTCGTCGTCGAAAGCTATCAGCTTGCGGCGCGCGCCTTCCGGCCGGGCGCGGGAGGCCACGTCAGTGTTCCCGAACTTGGGAATGAAACTCACGCCATCGCTGACTTGAGCTTGCTGGCAAGATCGGTCCGCTCCCATGAGAACCCGCCGTCCTTGTCCGTATCGCGTCCGAAATGTCCATAAGCCGAAGTGCGCGCGTAGATCGGCTTGTTGAGGTCGAGATGCTTGCGAATGCCGCGCGGCGACAGGTCCATGAGTTCGCCAAGCACAGTCTCCAGCTTTGCCGCATCGATCTTGTTGGGGTTCTCGCCGATATCGGCATAGATCGACAGCGGCTTGGCGACACCGATCGCATAGGCCAGCTGGATGGTGCACTGGTCCGCGAGGCCGGCAGCCACGACGTTCTTTGCGAGATAGCGCGCTGCGTAGGCGGCGGAGCGATCGACCTTGGTCGGATCCTTGCCCGAAAATGCGCCGCCGCCGTGGGGTGCCGCGCCGCCGTAGGTGTCGACAATGATCTTCCGGCCCGTGAGACCCGTGTCGCCATCGGGCCCGCCGATGAAAAACTTGCCGGTCGGATTGATATGCCAGACCGTATCCTTGCTGATCCAGCCGGAGGGTAGCGCCTTCTTGACGTACGGCTCCACCAGCTCGCGCACTTGCGCCGAAGTCATCGACTCGACGAGGTGCTGGTGCGAGACCACGATCTGGGTCGCGCCGGTCGGCTTGCCGTCTTCATAGCGAACCGTCACTTGGCTCTTGGAATCCGGGCCGAGAACGGCCTCCTTGCCGGAGTGCCGCGCCTCGGAGATGAGGCGCAATATCTTGTGGCTGTAGTAGATGGGCGCCGGCATGAGCTCCGGCGTCTCCCGGCAGGCGTAGCCGAACATGATGCCCTGGTCGCCCGCACCCTCATCCCTGTTGCCGCCGCTGTCGACACCCTGGGCGATGTCGGCCGATTGAGGGTGCAACAGAACCTTTATGTCGGCCTTCTCCCAGTGGAAGCCGTCCTGCTCGTAGCCGATGTCCTTGATGGCGAGGCGCGCCACGTGACTGACCCAATCCTTGGTAATCGTCCTGGGTCCGCGGGTCTCACCAGCGATCACGACTTGGTTTGTCGTGGCCATGGTCTCGCAGGCTACGCGCAACTGCCAAGGATCGATGCCGGCCTTCGGGCCCTCCCTGAAGAACAGATCGACGATCTCATCCGAGATCCGGTCGCACAGCTTGTCGGGGTGCCCCTCGGAGACCAACTCGCTGGTGAACAGGTAAGACTTGCGCGACACTTGGCACACCCCTTGGCTAACAGAAATCGCCAGCGTTCTTGCAGTGTTTCAGGCGGGGGTCAAGATGCGCGGCCTCCCACAGAGCCGCGTCATTTGTGGCGTGGGCCGCGAACGCCTAAGGGCGGGGAAGCTGCCCAAGAAGCAGCGCTATTCGGCTGCATCTTCGTTGGCGAGACTGCGTACCAGCTCTACGATGGCGCGGCGCGCCTTGGCGTCCGAAATGCGTACGAATGCCCTGTTCAATTCCAGGCCATCCCGGCTACGGAGGAATTCGACGATGGAGTGCTCGTCAGGCCGTTCCGCCAGACCTTCGACATCTTCGGTCGAACTTTCGCCGGCCGGAGCCTCCTCGTAGAAAAACTGTACCGTTACTCCCAGCACCTGCGCCAAATCGAACAGGCGGCTGGCACCGATCCGATTGATGCCCTTCTCGTATTTCTGCACCTGCTGGAAGGTCAGTCCCAGCTTCTGGCCGAGCTTCTCCTGGCTCATGCCGAGCAGCATGCGGCGAAACCTGACGCGGCTGCCGACGTGCACATCGATGGGATTAGGACGGCGCTGACCTTTGTCCTCACCACCCACGGTGTCGGCGGTCCCGGTCGGTCTTGGCATGTCGAGTCCCGCGCCTTAGTTCAGCACACAGTCAATGGTTTCCGCCGACATAAGCGCCACTTTGGTGCTGCGCACAAGACCAACCGCGGCTTACGCATAATCACGTGTGCGGCGGACGCCACACCACCCATCCTAGAATGCCCGCCCCGAGTAACCAGATCGTAAAGAACAGCAAATCTCCAAATCGCGCATAGAGTGGCATCCGCAAGGCGACGGGCAGCGGGACGTCCAAAACTCCCTTCTGGTCGAGTTCGAGACGGCCGAGAAGGCGGCCGTAACCATCGAAGGCGGCCGAGATGCCGTTGTTGGCAACGCGGATCAGCGGCAGCCCCTCTTCAACGGCGCGCACGCGCGCCTGGTGCAGGTGCTGGCGGGGACCGGTCGTGTTCCCAAACCACCCGTCGTTGGTCACATTGATGATGACCCCCGGCCGTACCGGACTTTGAACGACTGCCCCTGGGAAGATCGCCTCGTAGCAGATGAGAGGCACGACGAGCGGCAAGCCGGGAATCTGGAGCAGGGGACGCGGGGTAGAGCCGGACTCGAAGCTGCCCATCGTGTGGGAGAGTTGCCGCAAGCCGATGGTTTCAAGAAGCCATCGCAATGGCAGGAACTCGCCAAATGGCACAAGGTCGATCTTGTCGTAGAGGGTCAGCAACAGCCCGCCCTTGCCGAACACGAGCAGGCTATTGAAGAAGTTGCGAAGGCGTGGCGATTGTGGCGGGGCTCGCTCCGCCCGCAGGGCACCTGCGATCAGCAGCGTCCCCTCTGGGAGCATCTTGCCTATGGCGGCAAGCGCAGGCGGGGTGTCGAGCGGCATGAAGGGCATCGCCGCCTCGGACCAGACCACGTGCGTGATGCCTGCAAGATTGTCGATTTTGCCGGACCCATCGCGCAGGGAGAGCGCCGACATGCTCGTTGAAAATGGGCTCTTGGTTTCCCGCGATCCATTTCTCCCGCTGCGGAATGCTCGGCTGCACGATGCGGAATCTGACGCCCGAAAGGGTCTCGGCAGTTGCCATCGACAGACGCAGCTGGCCGAGGCCGCCGATCGCGATCAAGGGCAAGACGGCAATCGCCAGCGCTGCGGTTTTTCGCCTGCGATCTCCGCGGGCCGACAACAAGACCAGCGGAAGGCCGAATATCAGGACGGTCGCAAACGTCAGTCCGTAAGGCCCCAGTACGGAGGCACTCTGCAGGAATGGCAGCGGATAGGTCAGCGCGTATCCGAGCACGTTCCAGGGAAACCCAGACAGCACATGCCCGCGCAACCACTCCATGGCTGAAAGCGTCAAGGCCAAGGCAAGCACGCGCCAGGCACCCGTGCGCCAGAAGGGGACCGCAAGAGCGGCGGCGGCTGCGTAGAACAGCGAAAGACCGGCCGGCATCAGCAGCACCGCAAACGGCATGAAGATCGCGAAGCTCTCCGCCTCTACGAGAAAGGCTTCACCGATCCAGAAGAGACCTGCGAGAAAATATCCAAAACCCCACCACCAGCCCATCTCTGCCGCCAGGATCGTGGGACGGGCGTACCAGCGCCTTCGCCCGGTGCTCGTCGGTCCGGCAATTGCTCCATCGATCAGCCAAACCAGGACAGGCAGCGAGAGCCATAGAACAGGCGCCAGGAAAAACGGGGCAAGAGCCAGCACGGACAAGGCGCCGGCCCCGAGTGCGACAGCTCGTTTACGCCAGCCGGTGAGCAGGCTGAGCCGGTCGGCGAACGTTGGCGTCGGTGCGGATGGCATTCGTCCCCCGATGGAACGGAAAAGCACCGGCGGCTGCGCTCAAGTCAAGTCTCAGGAAGCGTCAGAGGAGAGTTCGGGCCGGTGGACGTGGATCCGAAGCCGCTTGACGCGGCGCGGGTCGGCATCCAGCACTTCGAAGTCCACGCCTGCGGGATGCTTGACGATGTCGCCTCGTACGGGCATGCGGCCCGCGAGAGAAAAGACGAGGCCGCCGAGCGTATCGATCTCGGCTTCCTCTTCCGCCGTCAGCAACTTCAGGCCGAGGTGCTGCTCGAGCTCGCGAACCGGCGTGCGCGCCGCCGTAACGAGGCCCAGCTTAGCATCGCGCGCGATGTTGGCGGCCGCCGCCTCGTCATGTTCGTCCTCGATCTCGCCCACGATCTGCTCGACGAGATCCTCGATCGTCACCAGCCCGTCCGTGCCACCGTACTCGTCGACCACCAGGGCCATGTGATTGTGCGTCGATTGCATTCTTATAAGCAGATTTGCGGCCGGCATTGAGGGCGGCACAAAGATCATGGGCCGCCCCAGCTTCGCCGCGGAGATCGGCTTTGAAAGATCTGCGCGCGCAAGATCCGGAGGCGGCACGGCCTGACGGATTGCGGAAGGCGGCACATAGCCTTCCGTCGCGGGCCGACCGAGCGCAGCGCCCATCAGCCACCGCAGCACGTCCTTGACGTGAACCATGCCCTGCGGATCGTCGAGGGTTTCCCGGTAGATCGGGATGCGGGAAACGCCCGCTGCATCGAATGTCTTGAGAAGCTCGCGGATGGGTTGGTTCTGCTCCACCGCGATGATGTCGGCCCTCGGCACCATCACGTCTTCCACCTTGAGCGCCCCGAACCGCAGCGTGCGCAGCAGCATCTCCCGCTCTTCAGCGGAGATGGCCTGTCCCTCCGCCGCATTCTGGAGAGCCTGCTCGAGCGTTTCGCGAAGAGTTGGCGCACCCGCCAACCCGAGCCTCGCTCTCAACGCAGCCAGCCAGCCTTGCGAAGGTTCTCCCCCGCCATCCGGAGCGGGTTGAGGAGTGCGTTCGCTATCTTCTGCCTGCTTGGTCATGCGTGCGGTTCAGACACTGAATAGGGATCGGCGATGCCGAGCCCCGCCAGCACTTCGATCTCGATGCGCTCCATCACGGCTGCCTCGGCATCGGTCTCGTGATCGAACCCCAACAGGTGCAGGACGCCATGTATCACCAGGTGCTGAAAATGGTCGCGGAGCGGCGAGCCTTGGTCCGCGGCCTCGCGCGCAACGGTCTCGGCCGCGAGGACGACATCGCCCAGATACGCTTCGCTATCCTCACTAGGCCCAGCCTGGAACGGAAATGACAGCACGTTGGTAGGAGCATCCTTGCCGCGGTACGTGCGGTTAAGTGAGCGGAGCAGCGGATCGTCCGCCAGCACGATACTTGCCTCACGCCCGCGCGCCTTCGCGCAGCGCGGATGATTGGCAACGGCCCTTGCAAACTCGCGAACGATATCGACAAGGGCAGGAATCCCGCTCCAATCGCCCGCTTCCTCGACGACGGTGAGCCTTAAATGTTCAGGAGGCTCCCTGGTCTCTTCCGAGACATCGGTGATTGCCGGAACGGAAATGCTTTCGCCTGCGACGCCCATGGGTCCGACCGATCAGCGAATCTGTCCGGCCTTGTCGTAGGCCTCGACGATGCGTGCCACGAGATCGCGCCTGACGACGTCAGCGGACTTGAACCTTACTGTCTCGATTCCCTTCACATCACTCAGGAGGGAGACCGCCTGCTCCAATCCGAACTCCTGCCCAAGTGGCAAATCGATCTGGCTCGGGTCCCCAGTGATCACCATCTTTGAGCCTTCGCCGATCCGCGTGAGAAACATCTTCATCTGCATCGCGGATGTGTTCTGTGCCTCGTCCAGGATGACAAAGGAATGCGCCAGCGTCCGGCCGCGCATGAACGCGAGGGGTGCGATCTCGATAACTCCAGTCGTCAGGTCCCGCTCCACCTTGGCGGCGGGGAGTACATCGTAAAGTGCGTCGTAGAGCGGCCGTAGGTAAGGGTCGACCTTCTCCCGCATGTCGCCCGGGAGAAAGCCCAGTCGTTCCCCCGCCTCCACAGCCGGCCTCGATAGGACGATCCGCTCGACCTGGCCTCGTTCGAGGCACTGGGCGGCGTAGGCAACGGCCAGATAGGTCTTGCCCGTGCCGGCAGGCCCAAGCCCGAAAACCAGGTCGACGCGGTCGAGCGCCTTGATGTAGGCGCTCTGGTTGGGTGACCTGGCGGTTATGACCTTCCGACGTGTCCTGATTTGTCCAAGACCATCGGCCGGGGGCGCCTCCGCGCTGGCGTGCCGCAAGAGCCCATCGATATCACCGGGGCCGATGTCCTCGCCCTGTCGAATCCGCATGTAGAGCTTTTCCAGAACCTCGCGCGCAACCTCGCACGCCTCCGCCGGCCCCGTCAGGGTTACGACGTTGCCGTGGGCATGCGCCTCGATACCGAGGCGCTCCTCGAGCAGTGCGAGGTGGCCATCGTACTCACCCAGCAGCCGGTTGAGGTGCCTATTATCCTCGAACGGCACGACCAAGCGTGCCTGATCCCCTTTGAGCGTCTTTGCAAGTCCCGACGCTGCTGGCCCGCGCACGCCCGTCAACTAGTCGGCCTCCATCGTTAGCCGAAGCAATCCATCCCTCAGTTCATAGCCTATCATGGTTTGATCCATATCCCTCAAGGAGCTCCGCCCACAATAGTTCCCGACAGGCTGTTGGGGCCAGCTCCCTGTATTTCAACCTCCAGGCTGCAGCCAATCAACGAATTGTCACCCTGCACGTGGACGGCCTGAAGGTAAGGTGAACGACCGGCCAATTGGCCCGGGCGGCGCCCCGGCCTATCAAACAGCACCCGCAGCCGACGCCCCACACAGCCCTGATTGAAGGCCAATTGCTGCCTGGCAACGACGTCGTGGACGCGTTGTAGGCGCTCGATTTTGACCGGCTCAGGAAGCTGCGCCATGGCGGCGGCAGGCGTCCCCGGTCGGGGGCTGTACTTGAAGGAGTAGGTTTGCGCGAAGTGTACATGCTCCAGCAGGTCCAGCGTGTCCTCGAAGTCTTGCTCAGTCTCGCCGGGGAAACCGACGATGATATCGGTCGAGAGGGCAATATCCGGGCGAGCGGAGCGAATGCGCTTCACCAATGACAGATAGTCCTCTCGAGTGTGCTTCCTGTTCATTGCAGCCAGAGTGCGGTCCGAACCTGACTGTATCGGCAGGTGCAGGAACGGCATGAGCTTTGCCTCATCGCCATGAGCGGCGATCAGGTCGTCGGTCATGTCGCGCGGATGACTGGTCGTGTAGCGGAGCCGCTCCAGGCCTTCGATGCACGCCAGCCGTGAAACAAGACGCGCGAGCGACCAGGGCCGACCATCGGGTCCGTCACCGTGATACGCATTCACGTTCTGGCCGAGCAGCGTGATCTCGCGGACGCCTGCCTCCGCAAGACGGCGCGCTTCTGCCTCCACTTCCACGACAGGACGCGAGTATTCGGCGCCTCTGCGTGTAGGGGACGACGCAGAAAGCGCAGAACTTGTCGCAGCCCTCCTGCACCGTGAGAAAGGCGGTTGCGGTTCGAGGTCCGACGCGCTTCCCCAGAGCAGCGAATTTGGCGTCTCCGGGAAACTCCGTGTCGACCACAGGCTGCCCCGTCGCGCGCACCCGACCGATGACGTCAGCCAACTTGTGATAGCTCTGCGGCCCGACGACCACATCGACACTGGCCTCGCGGCGCAGAATCTCCGCCCCTTCCGCCTGCGCAACACAACCCGCTACGGCGACGATGGTCTCCTCGCCGTTCGCTCTGCGGTGGCGTTTGACCTGCCGCACGCGTCCCAGGTCCGAATAGACCTTCTCGGCCGCTTTCTCACGAATGTGGCACGTGTTGAGGATGACGACATCCGCATCCTCCAAAGTTTCGGTTTGCGAATATCCGAGCGGCGCAAGCAGGTCCACCATGCGCTCGCTGTCATAGACGTTCATCTGACAGCCGAACGTCTTTACGTGGACTTTACGGTGGGCGTTCATCTTGCCTTCAAGTTACGGTTTGAAGCGACGATTTAGCTGGGCGGCACCACGCCGTAAAGAAAGACCATGGGCGAACTGATGAAATCTCCACCTAGAGCGTCAGCGCCAGGTTGATCGCATCCTGGGCTTGGGCCCCGTCGCGTTGGTAGTAGCCCTTGCGCCGCCCGCATTGCTCGAACCCCAACTTCCCGTAGAGCGACATTGCCGCCGAGTTGTCGCTGGCGACCTCCAGAAAAAGACGGCGCACCTCGGCCTTGCGGGCTGCGCGGGTGAGCGCCTCGACAAGGCTTCGCCCGATGCCATGCCGCTGAAATTCCTTCCGCACGCAAAGGGCCAGGATCTCGGCCTCATCCGCAGCGAACTGGCCGACGATGAAGCCTGCCGTCTGCATCGGCTCACCTGCCCGCGCGATCAACCCCGTGCACGCGGGATGCGCGAGCATCTGCTCGAAAGACGCAACGCTCCAGGCCGGGCTGATGAGTTGCTCGTGCAGCGCCGCGAGTTCCGCAGCGTCATTCACGCGCGCCCAAAGGATGCTAAGTCGCTCCGGTGCGCTCACACCTAGCCTCCCACCAACGATGGCGTTTCCCGCACCGTGACGTCCGGCTGGCGCAAATACAGCGGTGCAGCGTCGTTCGAGAGGCTGCAGGCTGGCGGCCAACTCCACGATGGAACCGGCGTGTGGCTGAAGATCAGGAAGTTCGGCGCGACAGTCGTTCCCGGCCGCTCGCATGGCCTCAGCGACAACCTCGCCTCCGGAGCCAACGGCGAGCAGCGGGTCTCTCGTTTTCGGCGACGCAAGCACCCGAGCCGCATCGGTAGCCGTCAGAAGGACAGGATCACCTGTGCTGCTGCCGGAAGCACCGTCGAAACACTGCAGATAGATCATGCCTCTCCGGGCATCGACGGCAACAACCATTGGCCAGGATGCATGCTCCGGCTTCAGGAGCTGACTGGCGCGATGCGCCATCGCAGCCAGGCTTGTGATCCCCACTACCGGCTTGCGCAGCCCTAGAGAAAGGCGCGCGCCGCGGCGACGCCAACACGAACGCCGGTGAAGGTGCCCGGCCCCAGCGTGACCGCGATGCGATCGACCTTGTCCGCGGGCAGATTGGCTTCGGCAAGCACCTCTTCGATAAGCGGGAACAAGCGCTCGGCATTTCCCCCGGTGAGCAGCTCATAGCGCACGGCTTGCGACCGGCCGTCTGCGCATTGGACGGCGGCGGAGACCGCGCCAAAGCAACAGTCGAACGCCAGGATATTCATGGCCGTCCCTAGAGAATCTTCGCCATCTCGTCGAAAGCAAACCGCGGACCCCGCGGGCGCATCCCGGCCGCATCTCCATAGCCCAGGTTGCACAGAAAGTTGGATTTCGTGTCAGTGCTGGCGAAAAACTCGCGATCCACGCCGTCGTTGTCAAAGCCGGACATCGGCCCACAGTCGAGCCCGAGGGCTCGTGCGGCGAGGATGAAATAGCCCCCGGCTAGGGTTCCGTTGCGAAACGCGACCGTGCGCGCCTGATCCGGCTTGTCGTCGAACCCCTTCAAGGGTTCGTCCCCTGCAGGTCGATGCGCGAAGAATTTCAGGTCGTATCCGACAATGGCCGTAACCGGCGCCGACATCGTCTTGTCCACATTGCCCGCGCTCAAGTGAGGCCGAAGACGCTCCTTCGCCCCTTTGGATTTGACGAAGAGAATGCGCGCCGGAAGGCCGTTGTTTGCGGTCGGTGCCATCTTCATGAGGTCCACGATTTCCTTGAGCAAGGAGTCGGGTACATCGCGTGGCTGCCACGCCCTGAACGTGCGCGCATCGAGATAGAGCTGCTTGAGCGCAGCCTCGTCCAGGCGGTTCGGCATCATGTCCTCCACAAAGCAAAAGGCCCTGCTCGCCGGGCGGGCAGGGCCACTATGCCGTTCAGGGCGGTGAAATGGCTAGACCGGCCGTACCTCTTGCACGTCGGGGCAAAAATGCTTCAGCAGGTTCTCGATCCCATGCCGGAGGGTCGCGGTCGAACTCGGACAGCCGGCGCACGCTCCCCGCATGTGCAGGAACACAACGCCCTCACGGAAGCCATGGAAGGTGATGTCGCCGCCGTCATTCGCAACGGCGGGCCGCACGCGCGTATCCAGCAATTCCTTGATGGTTTTTACGGTGTCCTCGTCCTTGGGGTCGTAGTGCCTCTCTTCCTCGTCCTCCCCGGCGGCTCCCGCGCTGTCCACCATCGGCGCACCCGACATGTAGTGCTCCATGATGGCGCCCAGGATCGCAGGCCGAATGTGAGGCCACTCCGCATCGCCCTTGGTCACGGAAATGAAATCCGAGCCGAGGAACACGCCGGTTACGCCGTCGATCTCGAACAGCCTTGTAGCCAAGGGAGATCCGGTAGCCTCCGCCTTGGACCGGTAGTCCACGCTGCCGTCCCCGAGCACGCTTTTGCCCGGGATGAACTTCAGGGTCGCCGGATTAGGCGTGTGCTCGGTCTGGATAAACATGCGCGGAGCCTCCGCTGGATCAACTTAGAATCACTCTAGTAGATGGGGCCGGGGCGGTCAAAGTTCCAGACCTCACGCAAGCGCCTGGATTTCCTCAAGGGATAGGTCTCCCGGAACGATCGTGATGGGTATGGGAAACTTGCCTGCGGCGTTGCCTGCGGCCAACGAAGACACCAGCGGACCGGGACCGGCGGCATCCTTGGAGGCGCCCAGCACGAGCACGGCGACGTCCTCATCCTCTTCGATCTGTTGCTGTATGGCATCCAACAACTTGCCCTCCCGTATCACCTCTTCCAGGACGACGTTGTCGTAGCCCGCATTTGTGAGTTTGCGGCGGAAGAGGCGAAAGAGCGCTTTCGCTTTGGTGGTTTGCTCGTCGAGCTGCACCTGCCGTACGGCGTCCCAGAACTGGTTGTCGGGCTCGATGACGAAAAGCAGAACGACACGCCCGCCGGCGGCATGCGTTACACGCCCCGCAGCGTAGAACAGCGCGCCTTCGACTTCCGGCGACTCGTCGACTATGACGAGCAGCTTGCGATCGTGGCCCTGTTCAAAGACCCGGCGTCTCTTGGACATGGCTCATGCTGCCACGGCTTGTGACCATCAACAATAGACGACAAGGCGCGCTTCCACTGGGCACGCGCAACAGTGCAGCCCCTCAGGCTCGCAGGAACCCCACGATATCCTTAACTTGGTTCATGATGGGCGCAGCGAGCGCCCGTGCGCGCTGAGCGCCATCGCCCAGTATCCGGTCGATAGCGGCCGGGTCGGCGAGCAAACGCGTCATTTCGGCGTTAACTGGTCCGATACGCGTGACCGCGAGTTCGGCAAGGGCCTTCTTGAAGTTGGAGAACTGCCCACCGCCGAACTCCTGCAGCACCTTGGCTTTCGTTACGTTCGCCAGGGCGGCGTAAATGCCGACGAGATTGTCGGCCTCGGGGCGAGTTTCGAGCCCTGCTTCCTCGGAGGGGAGGGCTTCGGGATCAGTCTTTGCCTTCTGGATCTTCTTCGCGATGGTATCGGCATCATCGATCATGTTGATGCGCGAGAGGTCGGAGGGATCCGATTTTGACATCTTCTTCGTGCCGTCGCGCAGCGACATCACCCGCGTTGCCGGCCCTTCAATTACAGGTTCCGGCAGTGGGAAATAGGGGCCCTCGAAACCAGCCGCGCGAATAGCATCTGCGTAGTCATTGTTGAACTTCTGCGCGATGTCGCGCGTCAGCTCGAGGTGCTGCTTCTGATCCTCACCCACGGGCACATGCGTGGCGTGGTAGATCAGAATGTCGGCCGCCATCAGGATCGGGTAGTCATAGAGGCCCACCGAGGCGTTCTCGCGATCCTTGCCTGCCTTCTCCTTGAACTGCGTCATGCGGTTGAGCCAGCCCAGTCTCGCCACGCAGTTGAACACCCACGCCAGTTCGGCGTGCTCTGGAACCTGGCTCTGGTTGAAGACGATGCTGCGTCGCGGATCGAGGCCGGCCGCTACGTAGGCTGCGGCCACCGAGCGGATCGAATCCTTCAGCTCCTTCGGTTCCTGCCACGTCGTGATCGCATGCATGTCCACGATGCAATAGAGGCACTCGTGCGTGTTCTGCATGTCGACCCAGCGCGTCAGCGCCCCGAGATAGTTCCCGAGGTGCAGATTGCCCGTCGCCTGCATGCCCGATAGGACACGCGGTTTGAATTTGCCTGCCGTCATGCGGCTTCCTTCACGATTCATGCTCTCGCCGGGCCAAGCGCCGAAGGAAGTCGCCCCAGCGCATCACACCGGCCATCTGGATGATTAGCGCATAGACCACAAGGCCAACAGTCAACACAAGCGCAAGGGCGCCGGCCTGACGCGCTACGTCAGCGGCAGGCGCGAGGGGAGTCGCCAACAAGGCGATCAGAACCCATATGGAGGCCCCCATTCCGACGCTGGCAAGCACGATCAGCATGAGGTTCCGCCGCAGCCTGTCATCGACCGTCACGTGCTCGCGCTTGTCGAGTGCCCGCCAAAGCAAGACAGCATTCACCCACCCCGAAAGCGAGGTCGCGAGCGCAATCCCCACGTGTGGCATGAGCCCCACCCGCTGAAAGATGAAGAAGAATGCGATGGAACCCGCGACGTTGAGCACCATGTTCCAGACCGCGTAGCGCATCGGCGTGCGGGTGTCCTCGCGCGCGAAGAATGCCGGCTGGAGCACCTTGATCAAAACGAAGGAGGGCAGCCCAATCGCGAACGCCGTCAAGGCCCATGCGGTCGCGCGCGTATCGGCCACACCGAAGGCTCCCCGCTCGAACAACACGCGAATGATAGGTTCAGCGGCCACGGCCAGAGCCAGCGCCGCCGGCAGCGTGAGCAACAATGCGAACTCGATGGACCGGTTCTGGTTGTCCATCACAGATCGATGGTCACCCGCCCGCAAACTGCGCGCCAGATCGGGCAACAGGACAACGCCTACGGCGACGCCGACAATGCCAAGCGGCAGCTGATAGAGCCGGTCCGCGTAGTAGAGGTAAGACACCGCCCCGGCCTGCAAGGAAGCAATGACGGTCCCGATCACGATGTTGATCTGGGTGACGCCGCCGGAGATGACACCGGGAAGTCCGAGCCTGACCAGCCGCCTCAAATCAGAATTCCAGACGGGACGCCGGAGACGGATATCGATACCGGCCCGCTTTACCGCAATCCAAAGCGCTGCGAGCTGGATCGCACCTGCGGCCGCCACCCCCCACGCGAGCAAGACTCCAGAGCCCGGCGTGTTGCCCAACCCCAAGGCTGCCGCCAGCAGGATGGCCAGAATGAGAACGACGTTGAGCAGGATCGGAGCGGCCGCCGCCATTGTGAAGCGGCCCATTGAGTTGAGGACACCGGATAGCAGGGCCACCAACGACATGCAGATGAGGTACGGGAACGCAATGCGCGTCAGCAGAACCGCTAGATCGAACTTGTCCGGCGTGTTGCTGAAACCAGGCGCCAGCAAATACATCAGCCACGGCATGGCGATCTCTGCCAGAGCCGTCAGCAGCAGGAGTACGAAAAGCAGGCCTGCGAGTGCTTCCTCGGCGAAGGCCCGCGCCGCTGACTGGCCTTCGCCTTCCAAGCGCTTGGCAAAGAGCGGCACGAAGGCGGAGTTGAAGGCGCCTTCACCGAACAGGCGCCGGAAGAGGTTGGGGAAGCGGAACGCCACGAAAAACGCGTCCGCGACGGCCCCGGTGCCAAGCACGCCCGCAATAAGCATGTCGCGCACGAAACCAAACACGCGGCTGACCATTGTCAGGCCGCCGACGGTCGCGAATGCACGATAAAGCTTCATGGCGCACGAGCCCTACCCCAACGTGTCGGACAAGGGCAAGCGCCGGAGCGACCCAGGATGCAGCATCACTTGCCCGCCACAAGGGCGCGTGCTTGGTGGCGATGGCGACCTGAGGAGAATGCGAGCATGTTCCCTTTAGGAGATGATAACGAGGGGCGCCGCTCCTTGCCCGTGGTCACTTTCGGGCTCATCGCCCTCAACGTCATCTTTTTCCTCGTGGAGTTGAACGGGGGCGACGCGTTTATCCGCCAATGGGCCTTCATTCCGAGACGGTTCGGAGCCGATCCGGCAGGCGATGCCCACACAATCTTTTCGGCCATGTTCATGCACGGTGGGTGGCTGCACCTGGGCGGCAACATGCTCTATCTCTGGATTTTCGGGGACAACGTCGAGGATGCCTTCGGCCCCATCAAGTTTCTCATCTTCTACCTCGTGTGCGGGATTGCGGCGACATTCGCCCAATTTGCCGTCACGCCGAACTCCAACATTCCGAATGTTGGCGCGTCAGGCGCCATCGCCGGTGTGCTCGGCGGCTATCTGCTGCTGTTTCCCCACGCGCGCGTCCGCGTTCTGATGGGCAACCAGATCGTGGCGATGCCGGCCCTTTTTGTCCTGGGACTTTGGATCGTCCTTCAGGTCTTCAGCGGTGTCGGATCGATCGCCAACACCGCCCAAACAGAGGACACCGGCGGCGTGGCCTACATGGCTCACGTCGGCGGGTTCGTGGCAGGCTTCGTGCTCACTTTCTTGCTCCGGGATAGGTCCGGCACCCGCTGAGGCATCTCGGCGGTTGCCATTCCAATTCGCCCGAAGCCCGGCAGCTTGATCGCGGGTCGCCTGACATCCACGCCGAGGACGAGGCCGAGCACGTTGATCTCGACGCCCTCTACCCAGGCCAACGTCACGCCGAGCAACCCTGCGTACGCGAGTTGAACGCCTGTTCGGCTCGGCGACAGCCCGACGATCTGGCCGTCGGCACGCCAGTCCTTCCCGATCGCAGTCGGCGGCAATGTGATGCCTGCCTCGGGGATCGCCGCCAGAACATGCGCGATAAAGCTATTGGAGTTTGGTCCCGGCCAAACCGAATAGTCCCCGTAGCGCCTATAGGGAAACTGCGCCACGGCAATCTCTATCTTTGGGATCAATCGTTCGGCCTCGGCACCGCGCACGATGCCGACGGGTGTTGGAGCATCCCCATACCAGCGCGCATCGGGCGCCCAGTTGTTGACCTTGATAGGATTACCCCACCCCACCATGTCGTAACGGGTGTATCGAGAGGCGCCGCGCTCCTTGGTGACGATCCAGGAGTGGTGCGCGAATATGCCCTTCCAGCGGCCAGTCCGAGCCGCGAATACATAAACCTCTGCGTCCGTGTCGGCCCGAGCGGGCGGCAACAGTCCCACGCTCGACCAGTCGGCTTCGTGCCACGCGACGGCCTCGTTGTGGGACAGCCACCAGGCGGCATGCGCCGCCAGGGGGACGAGGAAGCCGAACACAAAGATCATCATGGGAAGGCGAAGGATCGACATCGCGCGAGAAGTGGCGTGCGATTGAGCCGTCTTCAAGACCAGCGCACCGCGTCCTACTGCATCGTTGGAGCACCCAACACGCTCATAAGGCGAGCCTTGATGGCCTTTTGCCTCTGCGGGCTCGCAATCTGTTTGTTCGTGAGGTCGGTCACGTAGAACACGTCCACGGCCTTCTCGCCGAAGGTCGTGATGTGCGCGCTCGTGATGTCCAGATTGAGATCGGACAGCGTGTTCGTCAGTTCATAGAGCAGGCCCGGGCGGTCGAGCCCCGACACCTCAACAACCGTGAACTGATTGGACAGGGTATTGTCGACCAGCACCTCCGGGGCGACGGTAAATGCACCGATGCGGCTGCTGCGGCGCGTGTGCCGATTGGCCATAAGGTTGGAAAGTCTTACCTCGCCCTTCAGAAGCTTCTCGATGAACTCGGCAATCCGTCGCGCCCGGCGCAACTCGTCCTCGTCGGCTTCGAACTCGCGTGCGAGCAGGAACGTGTCGAGCGCGAAGCCGTCCCGGGTCGTCGAAATGTGCGCTCCCGAGATATTGGCGCCGGCCGCAGCGCAGGCACCGGCGAAAAGAGCCAACAGCCGGGGGTGGTTCGGCGCAAAAACGGAAAGCTCGGTGATGGCCGTGAAGGCGTCCGTCGAGAAATGGCTGGCGAACTTTCGATCTGCCCGTTCCGCCGTGCGAACCATTTTCGCCTGTTCGACGGCTTTGCGCGTGTCGGTGCGCAGCCAGTAATCCGGATAATATCGATCGATGAAACGCTGAACATCCGCAGCGGACCAGTCGGAGAGGGCAGTTCTGAAGCGTTCCTGTGCCGTCTCGACCCTGGCCTTCGAGCCAAGCTGGGTGTGGCCACCGGCAACGACAGGTTCGGCTTCGTAGTACAGCGCTCGCAGAAGCTGACCCTTCCAGCCATTCCAGATGCCCGGCCCGACGGCCCGGATATCGGCGACGGTCAGGACCAGGAGAAGCTTCAGGCGCTCCGGGCTCTGCACGATGTTGGCGAAGTCACGCACCGTCTTGGGGTCGCCGATGTCGCGACTGAAGGCGACCTGGCTCATCGTGAGATGCTGCTCGATCAGCCAGGCGGCCGTTTCTGTTTCCGCCGCAGTCAGGCCCAGGCGGGGACCAAGGCTGCGGGCGATGCGCGCGCCGACGATCGAGTGATCCTCGTCCCTGCCCTTGGCGATGTCATGCAGGAAGGCCGCCACGTAGAGCGCACGACGATGCTGCACGGTGTTGATGATGCGGGTGGAAAGCGGATGGGAATCCGCGGCCTCCCCGCGTTCGATGTCCGATAAGACGCCGATCGTCCGGATGAGATGCTCGTCGACCGTGAAGTGATGATACATGTTGAATTGCATCATCGACACGACGCGTCCGAAGTCCGGAATAAAGCGTCCCAGAACGCCGGCTTCGTTCATGCGCCTCAGCGTGGGCTCCGGGTTCTTCGTCGAGCAAAGCATTTCCAGGAAGATGCGATTGGCTTCCTTGTCGTTGCGCAGGCGGTCGTCGATCAGCCGCAGCGACCGGCGCAACAACCTCACCGCGTTCGGATGGAAAAATGAGTCCGTCTGCTCGGCCCTGGCAAAAAACCGAATCAGGTTGACGGGATCACGCTCGAAAACACCCGGGTCGGCGACATTGAGCCGGCCATTGTCGATGCGAAAGTCGGTGGTGACGCGTATCTGGCGGCGCGTGCGCCAACCCATCGGGTTCAGCAAGCGACTGAGCCCGGGAGATGCCTTCACCTGTTCCATCTCGAGAGCCGAGCACAGGATCGTCGTGAGATCGCCGACGTCCTTGGCCATCAGGAAGTAGTGCTTCATGAAGCGCTCGACGGCGCGCAGGCTGCGCCGGTCGGAATATCCCAGGCGCTCCGCCATCGGCTGCTGCAGATCGAATGTCAGCCGCTCCTCGGCGCGTCCAGTGAGGAAGTGGAGATGACAGCGCACTGCCCATAGGAAGCTTTCGCAGCGCCGGAACGTTGCGCGTTCCTCGGGAGTAAAGATCGTCTTCTCCGCAGCAACCTCACCGGGCCCCCCGCCGTAGAGATACTTGGCTAGCCAATGCAGGGTGTGAAGATCGCGCAAGCCGCCCTTGCCATCCTTGATGTTCGGCTCGACGCGATAGCGCGACTCGCCGGCCCGGCGGTGACGCTCGTCCCGCTCCGCGAGCTTCGCTTCCACGAACTGCTTGGCGGTGCCGTGGACGACCTCACGCTCGAAGCGCCGCATCAGGTCCTTGAAAAGCGGTTCGTCGCCGAGAATGAGACGGGAGTCCAACAGCGCAGTGCGTATCGTGACGTCAGCGCGCGCGAGCTTCAGCGACTGCTCGACATTTCGTGTAGCGTGGCCCACCTTGAGCCCGAGGTCCCACAGCAGATAGAGCACGTATTCGACGACGCTTTCACCCCAGGGCGTCTGCCTGTAAGGCAACAGAAAAAGCAGATCGACGTCGGAGTAGGGAGCAAGCAACCGACGCCCATAGCCGCCGGTTGCAACGACGGCCATGTGCTCGGCATCTGACGGATTTGTGACCCGGTAGACCTGCCCGACCGCGAAGCCGTAGACGAGTGCGAATTAGTTCATCCTGAAAGTTGGAAAGACCCTCGGCGCAGCGGCGACCGTTGCCATCCTCCAGCAGATGCCGGTCGGCCTCTTCGCGCGCAAACTTCAGGAGGCGCTTGAGGCGCTCGAGGACGGCGGGACGCGCGTTCGTCGCGTTGCCATGCGTGGCCACCAGCGCGACCAGTTCGCCACCCACCTCGCGCCTGTCGAAGTAAGGCGCCTTGGCTCCAACGCTTTTGTCCATTCGATCCGCCGGGTCAATCTGGCGATATATACGCCGTTCGCCGCGAGCGCCGCTAATCATGTTCCGGCTTTGCCAGATCCTTCAGCCTGTAAAGCATCTCCAGCGCCGCTTTGGGCGAGAGATCATCAGGATTTGCGGCCGCCAGAGCTTCTTGAAGGGGAGAAAGGCGTGCGGCGTGATCAGGTGCCTTAGCCTTCACTCAGGGCGAAAAGGGGCAACTCGGTCAAAGCTGTCGCCGCCCCGCCGGATTTTCGATCCGTCGCCTCCAGCGTTGCCAGTACCTCGCCCGCGCGTTTGGTAACCGACTTGGGCAGGCCCGCCAGCTTGGCAACCTGAATGCCGTACGAACGGTCGGCTGCACCGCTCCTGACCTTGTGGAGAAATACGATCTCGTCGCGCCACTCGCGCACATCCATGGTGAAGTTAGCAACGTGCGGGAGGCGGCCGGCGAGTGCCGTGATCTCGTGGTAGTGGGTTGCAAACAAGGCGCGGCATGCCGTTACGTTGTGCAGGTACTCAACGACGGCCCAGGCGATCGAGAGGCCATCGAACGTTGCGGTTCCCCGCCCGACCTCATCGAGGATCACGAAGGAACGTTGGGTCGCCTGGTTCAGGATTCCTGCCGTTTCAACCATCTCGACCATGAACGTCGATCGGCCCCTGGCCAGATCATCTGCTGCACCGACCCGCGAAAACAATCGGTCCATCGCCCCGATGTGCGCCGATCGAGCCGGCACGAACGATCCCATCTGCGCCAAAACGGCGATGAGCGCATTCTGGCGAAGAAACGTGGATTTGCCGGCCATGTTCGGGCCTGTCACGAGCCAAAGGCGCGCTTCATCCGCATCATCGAAGCCGGGAGGTGTGTCGCTGCGTGATCTGACCAGGACACAGTCATTCTCAATGAACGGCGCGCTTTTCGCGACCTTCAAGGACTGCTCGACAACCGGATGACGCCCGCCGTTGATCTCGAATGCCAAGCTGTCGTCCACAACAGGGCGAACATAGCTGCATTCGACGGCAAGCTCCGCCAAGGCAGCGTAGCAGTCCAGCTCGGCCAGGGCAGCGGCGAGATCGCCGAGCGCCCTTTCCTCCGCGGCAACGGCATCACAAAGATGGCTGTATGTCTCCTGCTCAAGTGCAAGCGCCCGCTCGCCCGCCGACAGGATGCGGCGCTCGGTCTCCGCCAGATCCGGCGTCGTAAACCGCACTGCACCTGCCATCGTCTGCCGGTGCCTGAAGTTATCGGCGAGCGGAGGTGAAAGCATCGGCTTTGCAGAGGTTGACGACACCTCGATGTAGTAGCCGAGAATGTTGTTGTGCCGGACCTTCAGCCCCTTGATGCCGGTTTGCTGCTGGTATTCCTGCTCCAGCCGAGCCATCACCTGCCGGCTGTTCTCCCGCAACGCCCGCGTCTCATCCAGCTCTGAGGAGTAGCCCTCGCGCACGAAGCCGCCTTCGCGGCGAAGGTGGGGAGGATTGTCGACGAGCGCGCGCGCCAGCAAGGGCGCCAGGTCTTGATCACATCCCTCCAGCCGGGCCGATATGGAAACGAGCGCGTCTGGAAGACCAATGCCCTGCCCTTCAGCGCTGAGAAGGCGGGCACACCGCGATGCGGCGTCGAGACTTTCGCGCACCGCAGAAAGATCGCGCGGTGAACCGCGCTGCAGGGCCAACCGCGAAATGGCTCGCGCCAGGTCCGGAGAATGCCGCAGGTCGCGTCGCAGATCTTCGCGCAATGTCTCCCTGTCGACGAGGAGGCCCACGGCATCAAGCCGTGCACCGACCACTGCCGGATCGCAAAGCGGGCTCGCCAAGCGGCTCGCCAACTCCCGGGCACCAGGCCCTGTGACCGTGCGGTCGATCGCGTAGAGCAGCGTCGATTTCCGATCTCCGGAGAGTGACCGAACGAGTTCAAGGCTCGCCCGGGATGGTGCATCGATCAGAAGATGCGCGCGCGAACCGCTGCGCCGGGGAGCGCGCAAGCAGGGCTTCTTGCCGATCTGCGTCAGCTCGACATATTTGAGAAGGGCGCCGATGGCGGCCAGCTCGGTGCGCGAGAAGTCGCCGAACGCACCCAGCTCCGCCACGCCGAGGTGGGCCTTGAGAAGGCGCTCCCCGGCGAGGCTGTCGAAGCTCGCGGAGGGTACCGGCGTTGGGGCGGCCCGCGCGATGGCTACCCACTTGCGAAACTCAGCGTCGGCGAGCAGTGGGTCGGCGGCGATCACCTCTCCCGGCGAGAGCCGCATGATCTCGCCCGGCAGATCGGAGGCCTGTGCTTCCCCGACCTCGAATTCGCCCGTCGAAATATCGAGCGACGCGAGTGCGAGCACCTCTCCGGCATGCTTCGGGGCCTCTACAAATGGCTGTCAGATAGTTTCGTGCTTTTGCGTCGAGAAGGGTGTCCTCCGTCAATGTGCCAGGCGTCACCAGACGTACAACATCGCGGTGGACGACGGCCTTGGAGCCCCGCTTCCTTGCCTCGGCGGGGTCTTCGAGCTGCTCACAGACGGCCACCCTGAAGCCGCTTGCAATCAGCCGCTGCAAATACTCGTCCGCGCGATGGATCGGCACACCGCACATCGGAATGTCTTCGCCGAGGTGCTTGCCGCGCTTTGTGAGAACGATCCCGAGGGCGTCGGAGGCGGCTACGGCATCCTCGAAGAACAGCTCGTAGAAATCCCCCATGCGGTAAAAGAGCATGCAATCCGGATTTGCGGCCTTGATCTCGAGAAATTGCGCCATCGAGGGCGTGACGCCGGACTGCGCGGGTCCGCCGGGCGGCAAGGGCCGAGCGCCCCCCTCGTTGGAAAGCTGGCGCGCCGCAGGAGACGCGAAAGCTTCCACCGCCACCTCCGGTGACTTGGGCACCTCGGTGCCCGCCGGAGGTATGTCGCTTCGCCTCTGACGCTTCGCCTGGTTTCGCCCCATACTACCCGCCGCCGATTTGGTGGCCGTAGGGATAGCCCGTCCCTGGCAGCCGGGAAACCCGCGACGGCCCTGGCTCTCTTCCGATGGCCCAGCCACGCCTCGCCACAGGCGGCAGGCGCGACCTAACCCCTATGGGAAACCAACACAAATCGCTACATAATGGTATTCGAGGCTGCCGAATGCCTTGGGGACCGATGTCGCAACAAATCGCCGGCACTTTCCGAGCTGCGCTTATCCAGATGCGCTCGGGCCGAGACGTAGCCAAGAATCTTGCGGATGCCGCCGATTTGGTTCGGGAGGCAGCGGAGAAGGGCGCGCAGTACGTCCAGACCCCGGAAATTACCACTCTTATGGAGCTGGATCGAAAGCGCTTGTTCGAGGCGATCCGCGTCGAGGAAGGCAACCCTGCCGTTTCCATTTTCTCCGCCCTCGCCAAGGAGCTGGGCATCTGGTTGCACATCGGGTCGATGGCTGTGCTGCTCAAGAACGAAAAGATAGCCAACCGATCCTTCCTGCTCGGGCCTGACGGCGACGTTCACGCGCGTTTCGACAAGATTCACATGTTCGACGTGGAGCTGCCCGGCGGGGAGACCTACCGGGAGTCCAGGAACTACCAGGCTGGCGACACCGCGGTGCTTGCCGCCCTGCCATGGGGCACGCTGGGAATGACAGTCTGCTACGACCTGCGCTTTCCTCATCTGTACCGGGCGCTGGCGAAGGGCGGGGCAGACTTTCTAGCGATCCCATCGGCCTTTACCCGGAAGACGGGCGAGGCGCACTGGCACGTGCTGCTGCGGGCCCGAGCCATTGAGAATGGCTGTTTCGTCCTGGCAGCCGCTCAGGCGGGAAAGCATGAGAGCGGGCGCGAGACTTTTGGCCACAGCCTCATCGTCTCGCCATGGGGAGACATCATTGCCGAGGGTGACGGCGCCCAACCGGGTGTCGTCGTCGCCGATATCGACCCAAGAGCGGTGTTGGAAGCGCGGCAGCGCATCCCATCTTTGCAGCACGATCGGCCCTACGGGATCAGAGCGGTCGATGCCGCCAGGAACGAGAGATGATCCGATACAGGCTCAAATGCGAAAGGCGCCATGAGTTCGACGCCTGGTTTCCCAGCAGCAGTGCCTTTGACCGCCAGGCCAAGCGCAGGATGATCTCGTGCCCACGTTGCGGATCGGAAAAGATCGAAAAGGCGTTGATGGCGCCGCGCGTTGCGAAGTCTGGCAAACGCAAGCTTCCGGAGAAACCAGCGGCGCCACCGCCTGAGTCACACCGCGTCGCCGCCCATGGCGAACTGGCCCAGACGATGCGCAAACTCAGGGCGGAGGTGGAAGCCAAGTCCGAGTACGTTGGACCCCGCTTTTCCGAAGAAGCGCGCAAGATCCACTACGAGGAAACGCCCGCACGCGGAATCCATGGGGAAGCAACGCGCGATGAGGCTCATGCCTTGCGGGAAGAGGGGATCGAGTTCTTCCCGCTGCCTATCCTGCCCGAGGATCAGAACTGAGCCGCTGCGCCCGTCAATCGACGCGACCGCGCTGGCGGATGTCCTGAGCGACAGCATCGATATGCTCCCGCCAGTGCGCCATGTGCCGAACGAACCGCACCTCGGAATTGGCACTGCCGCGTCCGGCTTGCCCTTCGCAGGTTTCAATGGCGCCCGCAGCCCAGAGCGCCACATTTGGGTCGTCCAGGTCACCTGCTGCGGGATCCTCGTTGGCCAGCCGCTCGGCCTGAGCGTTGATCCACTGCTCCATTCGCGACTGGAGGCAGGTTTCGAAAGGACCGCGCAGCTCCCATGCCAGGCTCGCCGAATGCGCCCGCATCGACCCCGGAATCGCCAAGCAGATCATTGCACCAAACAAAAGAACACGTTGCCCGCGCCTGAGCCCTCTACGCAACATTCAACTATCCCTCTCGCTTCAGTCACAGGCAGGTCCGCATCTGCCCGTCGTCATGGCCGCACGAGTTTGGTGCCCGCCGCACCTCACCGCAAGCGCGCACGAGGCACGAAAACGACGCGGCTGTCTCAATCAAGATTGAGGCTGTTGATAGGCGGCTTTTGCGGGAGACGGCGCTGCCGTTGGAAATTCTGGTGGAAGTCGAGATCGCAAGCAAATTTGTCGCGGATCAGCTTGCCTTGCCCTCGAAAAATTCTTTCACCCTCGTGAAAAAGCCGGACGACTGAGGCGAGGTCTCGCGGTTGCTCTCGCGCTCGAACGCTTCCAGCAGTTCGCGCTGCTTGCGCGTCAAATTTTTCGGCGTCTCGACTTCGACCTGAATGTACATGTCGCCCAGAACTTTGGAGCGCAGTACCGGCATTCCTTTGCCTTTGAGCCGGAATTGCTTGCCGCTCTCCGTCCCCTCCGGAATCTTCGACGCGAGACTTCTCGCCGTCGATCGCCGGCACATCGATCTGGCCGCCGAGGGCCGCCGTCGTCATGGAAATCGGCACGCGGCAAAAGATATCGGCACCATCGCGCTGAAAGAACTCGTGCGGCTTGATGGAAAGAAAAATGTAGAGGTCGCCCGCAGGCCCGCCACGCAACCCAGCCTCGCCCTCGCCAGCCAGCCTGATCTTTGTCCCGTCCTCGACGCCCGCAGGTATGTTCACCGACAGCGTGCGCTCCCTCATCACGCGCCCCGAACCCTGACAGGAGCCGCACGGATCGCTGATGATCTCGCCGCGGCCCTGGCATGCTGGACATGTCCGCTCGATCGTGAAGAAGCCCTGGCTCGCACGCACCTTGCCGTGACCGCCGCACGTCGGACAGGAGGTTGGGCGGGTGCCCGCCTTGGCGCCCGTACCGGTGCACGTCGTGCACGTCACGCTCGTCGGAACGCGGACCTGTGCTGCCTTGCCCGAGTACGCCTCCAGCAGCGTGATCTCCATGTTGTAGCGCAGGTCGGCGCCGCGCTCGCGCCCTGAACGCTGCCGGCCGCGCCGGCCGCCCATGAACTCTCCGAACAAATCGTCGAAGATATCGGACATGGACGACGCAAAATCGGGCCCAAAGCCCTGGCCGCGGCCATGCGCCTCGAAGGCGGCATGCCCCATGTGATCATAGGCGCCGCGCTTCTGAGGGTCCTTCAAGACCTCGTAGGCTTCATTGATCTCCTTGAAGCGTTGCTCGGCGGTCTTGTCGCCACCGTTCCGGTCGGGATGGCAATCCTTGGCGAGACGGCGGAAGGCTGCCTTGATCTCTTGTTCGCTGGCGCCCCGTTCGAGCTCGAGAGCCTCATAATAGCAACGCTTGGCCATCAGCAATTTCCAGGTATGTCCGTCGCCGCGAAGTGGAGGTTCACGCACACCCGGGCAAGGCAGGCCCTCTACCGGTCCGGCACGTTCCTGTTTGCCACGACCGGTTGGGAGAGGGCCTGCATGTTCGGTTCTCCGTCGGAACGACTACGCAGACTTCTTCTTGTCGTCCTTCACTTCTTCAAAGTCGGCATCGACGACGTTGTCGCCAGAGCCCGACTTGGGTCCCGCGGCGGTGCCGTCGGCCTGATCCGGTCCGCCATCCGCCCCGGGTTGGGAGCCATAGAGGGCCTCGCCAAGTTTCATTGCCACCTGCGCCAGGGCCGTGGACTTGGCCTTGAGGTCATCGACGTTGTCGGCCTTCATCGCGTCCTTCAATGCGGTGATGGCACTTTCGATGGCCGTCTTGTCGGCGGCCGCGACCTTGTCGCCAAGTTCCTTGATCGACTTCTCGGTGGAATGGATCAGGGCGTCGGCGCCGTTGCGGGTCTCGACCAGCTCACGCTTCTTCTTGTCCTCGTCCTTGAAGCGTTCGGCCTCTTGCGTCATGCGCTGGATGTCCGCATCACTCAAGCCGCCGGACGCCTGGATACGGATAGACTGCTCCCTGGCCGTGGCCTTGTCCTTTGCGGACACATGCACAATGCCGTTCGCATCGATGTCAAAGGTGACCTCGATCTGCGGCATGCCACGCGGTGCCGGCGGGATGCCGACCAGGTCGAACTGGCCGAGCAGCTTGTTGTCGGCAGCCATCTCGCGCTCGCCCTGAGAGACGCGAATCGTGACGGCGTTCTGGGCGTCCTCCGCGGTGGAGAACACCTGGCTCTTCTTCGTCGGGATCGTCGTATTGCGATCGATGAGACGGGTGAACACGCCACCGAGCGTCTCGATGCCCAGCGATAGTGGCGTAACATCGAGGAGCAGGACGTCCTTGACGTCACCCTTGAGCACGCCGGCCTGGATCGCAGCGCCGACCGCGACCACCTCGTCTGGATTGACGCCCTTATGCGGCTCCTTGCCGAACAGCTCCTTCACGAGCTGCTGCACCTTCGGCATACGCGTCATGCCACCGACAAGCACCACCTCGCCAATGTCAGCCGCCTTGAGGTCTGCATCCTTGAGCGCCTGGATGCACGGTCCCTTCGTCCTCTCGATGAGATCGTCGACCAGACTTTCGAGCTTCGCGCGCGTGAGCTTCATCGTCAGATGCAGTGGGGACTGCGTCTGTGGGTTCATGCTGATGAACGGCAGGTTGATCTCGGTCTGCTGCGAGGAGGAAAGCTCGATCTTGGCTTTCTCAGCGGCTTCCTTCAGACGCTGCAGCGCCAGCTTGTCGCCGCGCAGATCAATCTGGTTCTCTTTCTTGAACTCGTTGGCAAGATACTCGACGAGGCGCATGTCAAAGTCCTCGCCACCGAGGAACGTGTCGCCGTTCGTCGATTTGACCTCGAACACGCCATCGCCGATCTCAAGCACCGAGATGTCGAACGTACCGCCACCAAGGTCATAGACCGCAATCGTCTTGGACAGCTGCTTCTTGTCCAGGCCGTAAGCGAGGGCAGCCGCGGTCGGTTCGTTGATGATGCGGAGAACCTCAAGACCGGCGATCTTGCCCGCGTCCTTGGTGGCCTGGCGCTGCGCGTCGTTGAAGTACGCAGGAACCGTAATGACGGCTTCCGTGATGGGCTCGCCCAGCTTGGCCTCCGCCGTCTCCTTCATCTTCTGAAGGATGTAGGCCGATATTTGCGCGGGAGAATATTGTTTGCCCTGGGCTTCGACCCACGCGTCGCCATTCGGTCCTTTCACAATCGTGTAGGGGACAAGGCCCTTGTCCTTTTCAACCATCGGGTCGTCGTAGCGCCGGCCGATCAGACGTTTGATCGCAAAGAGCGTGTTGGTCGGATTGGTTACCGCCTGCCGCTTGGCGGGCAGGCCCACGAGGCGTTCGCCGTCGTCAGTGAAGGCAACAATCGAGGGCGTGATATTCGCCCCCTCGGAGTTCTCCAGAACTTTGGGCTTGCTGCCTTCCATCACGGCGACGCACGAGTTGGTGGTGCCGAGGTCGATCCCGATGACTTTCGCCATGCCTTTATCCTCTATCCAGCGGCAGACCGTACGGACCCAACTACGACGGCGTCCGTCTTTCTGGAAGGCCCCCGCCTTCCGGAAACGGTCCCCTAAGAGCTGATTTGCTTAGTTCTGGCGTTATATAGTGGGGGGTGTATGGGCCTGCAACGGGCTGAGTCGCCTTGAATTGGGCAGGAGCGACTGAAGTTGTTGATCGGAGTGGGCAGGCCACACCCGCATGCCTTCCTCTTCCGTTGAAAGCAGGGTTTTCTGCGTCACCTGCCACAACAGACAGCTTGCCACGCTAGGACCGGGCATCCTCACCAGACTTCGGAACCGGGCGCACCATCCTCCGACACGGTCGGCAGCTTGGGTCCGCCCTTGGCGACCCCCACCATGGCGGGCCTCAAAACGCGCTCCTCGATCATGTAGCCGGGCTGAAAAACCTGCACAACCGTACCCGAGGCCACATTGCTGCGGGGGATTTCCATAACGGCCTGATGCAGATGAGGATTGAAGGGCTCGTTCATGGGCTGCATGCGCCTAATGCCGTGCCGTTCCAAAGCGTTGAGAAGCTCGCGCTCGATGAGCGTTACGCCGTCGATGAAGCTCTTAAGCGCCGGATCTTCGTCGGCCGCTCCCACGGGGACCGCTTCGATAGCGCGCTGGAAGTTGTCGCCTACCCCAACGAGGTCCCTCGCCAGCCTGGAAATAGCGTACTTGGCCGTGTCCTCTTTATCCTTCTCCGCACGTTTGCGGATGTTCTCCATCTCCGCGTGGGCCCGCAGCCACTTGTCCTTGAACTCCGCGCCCTCAGCTTGCAGCGCGGCGATCACTTCGTGGACCGTACGTCCGGACTGGCCGCCAGCGCCGGCCTCCGCGCCGCTCATTGCTGTCTCGCCGCCGGCGACGGAGTCATTCGGCTTGGGATCGGAATTGTTGGATTGCATCTTGATTACTGTCCGTTCCTGGCATCGGTTCTGCTGACGACGAGTGTCGCGTCTGCCAAGCAGGACAGGTTGCTGCGGGAAGCGCGCCCATCCGCCTGCTCACCGTTACTGCGCGATATCGGACAGGCCGCCGGCAAAATCAAGCGAGTACGCGCCCGATCAGCCTGGCGGTGAAGTCCACCATCGGGATGATGCGTGCGTAGTTCAGGCGCGTAGGCCCGATAACGCCCAAAACCCCCACGATCTTGCGCTTCTCGTTCTCGAACGGTGCAACGATGAGGGAGGAGCCCGAGAGCGAGAACAGCTTGTTCTCAGAGCCAATAAAGATGTGCACCCCATCCCCGCGCTCGGCCAGCCCCAGGAGCTGGGCCAGATCGCGCTTGGTTTCGAGGTCATCAAAGAGCTGACGGATGCGCTCCAGATTCTCGACCCCGTCGACGTCCTTGAGAAGATTGGACTGGCCGCGAACGATCAGGCTTTGCCTGCCGTCCAGCGCCCCGGACCAGGTCGCCAGCCCGGCCTCGATGACTTTTTGCGTAAGCTGGTCCAGCTCTGCCTTTGCGCTCGCGTGCTCCCTCTCGATCCTGGCCTTGGCCTCATTGAGCGTGAGTCCCCGGATACGCGCGTTCAGGTAGTTCGCGGCCTCGACAAGGCTCGAAGGCGGCAGGCCAGGCGGCAGGGTGATAACGCGGTTCTCTACATCCTGGTCCTCGCCGACGAGGACCACCAGCGCCTTGCCTGGTTCGAGCTGCACAAACTCGATGTGCTTGAGCCGGGCCACTTGCTTGTCGGCGAGCACGACCCCGGCGCAGTGCGACAGGCCGGAGATCATCTCTCCCGCCTCGGCAAGCACGTGCTCCAGCGCCTGCTCGCGTTGCACGCCGATCTGCAATTCGATCACGCGGCGCTCGTCCTCGGCGAGGTCGCCAACCTCGAGCAGGCCGTCGACGAACAGGCGCAGACCCGACTGCGTTGGCAGTCGCCCGGCGGACGTATGGGGGGCGTAGATCAGGCCCAGCGCCTCCAGGTCCGACATGACGTTGCGGATCGAGGCCGGGGACAGCGTCATAGGCAGCTGCCGGGCGAGATTGCGCGACCCAACCGGCTCGCCGGTGGACAGGTAGCTCTCCACGATCTCGCGAAAGATGGCCCGCGAGCGCTCGTTGAGCTTCTGCAGGTCGCGGGAGCTAACCACTCCAGCCTGCTCATGTGATTTTTCAGCGGTCATGAACAATTGGGCTCACGGTGGTTTCACACGACTCTAGAGGCAAGGCTTTGCAAGCGTCAAACGCGTCGTCGCAAGCTGCCTCGCATGCCGAGCCTGCTCCGCTTTTGCGGTTGCTGGATGAGGGCGCAGTCGCTTAGGGTGCGCGCAAATTCCGCCCTAACAGGACCCTGAATGCGCCCCTCCAAACGCAAATCCGATGAGCTTCGGCCTGTCTCCATCGACCGAGCGGTGTCGATGCACGCCGAAGGCTCGTGCCTGATCAAGTTCGGCAACACGCATGTCTATTGCACGGCCAGCCTGGAGGAGCGACTTCCCCCCTGGCTCAAGGGGCAGGGACGCGGCTGGGTGACGGCGGAATACGGCATGCTGCCACGCGCCACAACAGACCGGAACCGGCGCGAGGCCAATGCGGGGCACCCCTCCGGCCGGACGCAGGAGATCCAGCGCCTCATAGGAC
This sequence comes from uncultured Alphaproteobacteria bacterium, assembly GCA_963782855.1. Taxonomy (GTDB): domain Bacteria; phylum Pseudomonadota; class Alphaproteobacteria; order Rhizobiales; family Hyphomicrobiaceae; genus AWTP1-13. The sequence continues at coordinate 121,774 of CAWALW010000009.1, forward strand.
GCTCCCTGCGAGCGGTTGTCGACTTGCAGAAACTTGGGGAACGGCAGATTTCCATCGACTGCGATGTGATCCAGGCGGACGGCGGCACGCGGACGGCCGCGATCACGGGCGCATGGGTCGCGCTCCACGATTGCCTGAAGTGGATGCAGGCGCGCGACATGGTGCGTGACGGCGTGCTGCGCGACCACGTGGCGGCCGTTTCATGCGGCATCTACAAGGGCACACCCGTCCTCGACCTCGACTATCCGGAAGATTCCTCCGCCGACGCGGACGCAAACTTCGTAATGACTGGTTCAGGCGGCATCGTCGAAATCCAGGGTACGGCCGAGACAAAACCGTTCTCGCAGGAAACCTTCGACGAACTGATAGCGTTGGCCCGCAAGGGGATCGCCGAGCTGATCTCGCTGCAGAAGCTGACGGTGACCTGACGGGCAGCGCAAAGCCCGAGCCAAGAAGCGGCCTGAAGATGAGCCCTGAGGGCATACTCGAAACGGTGATCTACGCAGGGGATCTGGCCGCGATTGAGGTTTTCTATCGCGATGTGCTCGGCATGGAGCCGTTCACGTCGGTCCCGGGACGGCACCTCTTCTATCGCTGCGGCAACCAAGTGCTTCTGGTGTTCAATCCTGAAGCGACCAGGATCCCTCCGGCACGGGACGCGCTGCCCGTGCCGCCCCACGGCGCGGAAGGCTCCGGCCATGTCTGCTTCCGGGCGTCGGCGAGCGAACTCGACAGGTGGCGTTCACACCTGGAAGCCAAGGGTGTGGAGATCGAAGCGGACTTCGACTGGCCGGGGGGCGGCCGTTCCATCTACTTCCGCGATCCCGCAGGGAACTGCCTCGAATTCGCCGAGCCCCGCATCTGGAAGCTCGCATGATCCGTCACTTGAAGTCTGGCGAGCGCCTTGTGGTTGCGAGCCACAACGCCGGCAAGGTGCGCGAGATCAGGGAATTGGTCGAACCCTATGGCCTATCGGTGGTCTCCGCTGCCGACCTCGGGCTTCCCGAGCCGGAGGAGACGGGTTCGACCTTCGCCGCCAACGCCGAGCTGAAAGCGGTGGCAGCCGCGCACGCCGCGGGCCTGCCGGCCCTGTCCGACGATTCCGGTTTGGAAGTTGCATTGCTTGGTGGTGCGCCGGGGATTTACTCGGCCCGATGGGCGGGAGCGGGCAAAGACTTTCGGGTCGCGATGAAGCGCGTCAGGGACGACCTTGAAAAAAAGGGCGGATGGATCGAGGTTCCCGGCCCGGGCGCCAATTTTACAGCAGCCCTTTGCCTTGCCTGGCCCGATGGTCCCGTCGAAGCTTTCGAAGGCCGGGTTTACGGTCATCTCGTCTGGCCACCGCGCGGATCACGCGGGTTCGGCTATGATCCCATGTTCGTCCCCGAAGGCGAGACCTTGACCTTCGGTGAAATGGAGCCGGCCGCCAAGCATGCCATCTCTCATCGCGCCCGCGCGTTCGCAAAGTTTGCCAGCAGCTGCCTCGGTGCCCCGGCCTGAACGCGCAGGCTTCGGCGTCTATGTGCACTGGCCGTTCTGCGCCTCGAAGTGCCCCTACTGCGATTTCAACAGCCACGTCCGCAGCGGCATCGACGAAGAGCGGTTCGTTCGTGCTTTCGTCCGCGAGATCGCCCATTGGGCCAATGCCGTGCCAAGCCGACGCGTGGACAGCATCTTTTTCGGCGGAGGCACGCCTTCGCTCATGAGCGCTGCCGCGGTCGACGCTATCCTGAATGCGATCACACGAAGTTGGCCGGTGGATGCGGGAGCGGAAATCACGCTCGAGGCCAACCCGTCGAGCGTGGAAGCAGAGCGCTTTCGTGACTATCGCGCCGCGGGCGTCAACCGCGTCTCGCTCGGCGTGCAGTCGCTGGATGATCGCTCGCTGCGCGCACTCGGGCGGCTACATACGGCGGCGGAAGCACGGTCTGCCATCGATGTGGCGCGCTCGACATTCGATCGATACACGTTCGATCTGATTTATGCCCGTACAGGCCAGACAATCAGCGAGTGGCGCGCGGAACTCAACGAAGCACTCGCCATCGGCTCGCGTCATCTCTCGCTCTACCAACTGACGATCGAGGCGGGGACCCCGTTCGCGGAGCTGCACGCGCGCGGCAAGATCAAGACCCCGGATGAGGAGACCGCCCGTGCCTTCTACGAGGTGACAGCCGAGCTGACCGAGCGCGCCGCGCTGCCCGCCTATGAGATTTCGAACCACGCGGTGCCGGGCGAGGAGAGCCGGCACAACCTGATCTACTGGCGATACGGGGAGTACTTGGGCATCGGACCGGGCGCACATGGCCGCGTCGTGATGCGGGGGGCGCGCCACGCGACCTCGACGCTGCGTGGGCCAGAGCCCTGGGCTTCGCAAGTGGAGGAGCTTGGCCACGGCATGGCGGAAGACGTGGCGCTCACGCCTTCGGAGGAAGCCGACGAAGCGCTGCTCATGGGCTTGCGGCTAAGCGAGGGGCTGGACCTCGAAGGCCTCGCTTCACTCACCGGGCACGCTCCGCACGAAGCGGCGATTGAGGGACTCGTGGCGCTTGGTCTGCTCGCGAAAAGGGGCAACCGTCTAAGCGTGCTCCCCGCAGGCCGGCCCGTTCTGAACGAAATTGTCCGACGGCTCGCTCGGAGCTCTTCAACCGATTACTGCTGGAAATTGAACAGGTTGAAGAAGCTCGTTCCGCCGCCAGACGCCGACGCGGATGGGGGAGGCGCAGGCGTCGCCGGCGCCGCTTCGATGACCGTGCTCCCGGTCTTCTGGACGGAGAGAATGGCAAGCGGCCGTTCCGTCGTCCCATCGGGCAGCAGTCGATAAGTTCCGTCGACGCCGCTGAAGCCTTGCGAGCGCGTCAACGTCGCGGGCGTGAAGCGCTGACCTTCGGGGCCGCCGGCCAAGGCTATGGCGAGGTTCACCGCATCATAGGAGAGACTGGCGATGCGGGGTGGTGCCTGGTGGTAGGTCTTGGCGAACTTCTGCGAGAAGTCGGCAAAGCCGCGCGGGTCGGGTCCCGGATACCATGCGCCGACGAGTGCGGCATGCCGCCCTGCGTTGGGATAATCCAGACCTCCCGTGCCGATCACCTGCAGCTTCTTCGTATCGATCTGCGCGAGCGGCAGCAAACGTGCGAGCGAGTCCAGGTGCTCCAGCCCACCGGGAAGGAAAAGCGCGTCGACCGGTGCACCCTCTGCCTCGGCCGCCGTGACAGCGGCGCTGATCTTGCGGACTGCCTCCAGCATCGAGTTGGCCGCCACAGGATACCCTTCGATGGCGACGATCGTGCCGCCTGCCCGCGTCACAGCGTTCCTGAATGCCGGATCGACCACTTTGCCGAAGGTGTCCTGGGGAACGAGAGCTGCAAACCGCCGCTTGCCACGCTGAGTGGCGAAAGCGACGACGCGCTCGACTTCCGGCGCGGGCTGGTAACTCAGCAGGTAAGCGCCGCCGCCTGCCACCTGGCGATCATTGGAGAATGCAACAACGGGAACATTTGCCTTGCGTGCGATAGGCGTCACCGCAGAGACGGACTTCGCAAACAGCGGTCCCAGCACAAGCGTGGCCCCGCTCTTCAGCGCATCCTCAAGCGCCGCCTTGGCGCCTTCCGGAGTTCCCTTATCGTCCTTGACGATGAGCTGCACGCTCGCGTTGTCGCGCTCGAACAGGGCGAGTTCCGCCGCCTCCTTCAAACTCTTTGCGATAAGACCAGGCTGGCCCTGGGTCGAAAGCGGGACCAGGAGCGCGACCTTGACGTTTGCTTTCGCCAAGGCCGAGCCGCCGTCGCCCGCAAGCGATCCCGTGGCGGGATCAGACCCGCCGCCCGAGCATGCGGCGAGGACCCCGGCGACGAGAGCCAGGGAGATGCTGCGAACCGTGGAGAAACGGCTGGATATCATCGACGCGCTGTCGGTCCCGGGCCAATGGGAATCAACGACATAGCTAGCCCGGCCATCGGCGCCCGGCCAGGACAAATCTGCCATAGGAGGGCAAATTCCGACGACGCCGGCGGGTTGAGCCAATATAGGGTGGGCTGAAAACTTGGCTGATAGAGGAGGTTGGCGTGGCGCAGGGCGGAATGTCTGAACCGCCGCAGTCGGCATCAGCCGATCGGGTACGCGAGACCTTCGCCTCGCTCCGCGCGGCATCGCTACAACCAGGACTTCATCTCATTGCTACGCCGATCGGCAACCTGGGTGACGTGACGCTGCGGGCGCTCGCCGCGCTGGAACGCGCGGATGTTCTCTACTGCGAGGATACGCGACACAGCCGCAAGCTCCTTGCTCACTATGGCATGGAGCGGCCGACGCGGCCCTATCACGAGCACAATGGCGACCGCGAGCGACCGCGCATCCTGGCCGAGCTGGCGGCAGGAAAATCGGTTGCGCTCATCAGTGATGCCGGAACGCCGCTGGTCTCCGATCCCGGGTTCAAGCTCGTGCGGGCCGCTCTCGATGCCGGTCACACCGTCATGTGCCTGCCGGGGCCGAGCGCCGTGCTGAGTGCGGTCGCGAGCGCGGGGCTGGCGACCGATACATTCCTGTTCGCCGGCTTCCTGCCGGTGCGGCAGGGGCAGCGGGTAGCTCGCCTCGAAGAGTTGGCGAAGGTCCCCGCAACGCTGGTTCTGTTCGAGGCGCCGACGCGACTGGCTGACAGCCTCACCGACATCGCAGCCGTACTCGGGACACGCGAAACCGCGGTCGCCCGCGAGCTAACCAAGCTGCACGAAGAGGTGCGCCGGGGTACGCCTGAGGAGCTCGCGCGCTGGGCCGCAGAGGCCACACCAAAGGGCGAAGTCGTGATTGTGGTGGGGCCTCCCGGTCCACGAAGCGCAAGCGACGACGACATCGCAACGGATATCGCGCCGTTGCTTGCCGACATGAGCTTGGCCGAGGCGGCGAGGACGGTTGCGGAGAGGCTTGGCGTGCCGAAGGCACGCGCCTACGATATCGGCCTCTCGCTGAAGCGCGCCGACGGCAAGGCGCCCTGAGACCAAGGAAAAGCCGTGGCTCACGTCACATTGACCGGCAATCTCCGCAAGTTTACCGGCGGGGTCGCGGAGCTTTCGCTGGATGCGTCAAGCGTGAGGCAATTGCTCAAGCAGCTCGGAACACGCTTTCCGGAACTTGCGCCTCATCTCGAGCAGGGGCTGGCCGTCGCCATTGACGGGCAGATCTACCAGGACGCACTCCTGCAAGAGATTGCGACCGACAGCGAGGTTCACCTCCTGCCGCAGATCGCGGGCGGCTGAGCGGCCTCGCCGATGAACCTGTACGACCTGCTGCCCTCCCTGGCCGACCTCGCCGTGGCCGTGCCGGCCCTCGGTGTCGGCTACATCGTGCTGGGCATGGTCGGTTTCGGCACGGTGCTCGTCGCCGCGCCGGTGCTTGCCCACTCGATGCCGGTGTCCAGCATCGTGCCGCTGCTCGCGGTCATGGACTGCGCAGCCACGACCACCAATGGGATCAGACTCGGCAGCAAGGTGGAGCGTGGTGAGCTTGTCCGCATGGTGCCGCTGATGGTGCTCGGCAGTATTGCCGGTGCCTACCTGCTGCTGACGGTCCCGAGCCGTCCGATGATGGCAGCGCTAGGGCTATTCCTGATCGGGTATGCGCTCTACGGCCTGTTTGGCAGGCCGCCTTCGGGCCTCATCGGTCGCATCTGGGTCATCCCTCTTGGGTTTCTGGGCGGCGTGTTCAGCGCAATGTTCGGCAGCGGGGGCTTCGTCTACGCCGCTGTACCTCGCGCGCCGCCTTCCCGACCGCGATGCCGTCAGGGCAACGCAAAGCGCGCTTCTCAGCCTCGCAACTCTTACGCGCGTCGTCATTTTCGCCATCGCCGGCGTCTATTCCGACCTGCGGCTGCTTGTGCTGGCGCTCTGCCTGGTGCCGGCGATGGTGCTGGGCATGTGGATCGGAGAACGCATAACGCTGCGCTTGACGCGCGAGCAGTTCCTGCGTGTGCTGCACGTGGTGCTGATCGCCGGGGGCGCAACCCTGTGCGTTCGTGCACTGACCGGCAGTTGACCGGGAGAAGCCCCGCGCACAGGCAGCAGGGAGACGGCGTTGAATCTCGCAGTGAGACGCGCAGTTACTGCAGCGGGCCTGTTTCTAGCCGGGCTGGCAACAGTGATTTCATGCGCGGCTACCTCGGCGTCTGCGCAAACTGCCGTCGATCTTCAACTCGTGCTGGCCGTCGATGCTTCGGGCAGCGTGAGCAACGAGCGCTTCATCCTTCAGCAGCGTGGCTACTCGGCCGCCTTTCGCAACCCGCGCCTGCTGGAGGCGATCCGCTCGGGCACGATCCGTAGTGATCGCGGTCACGATGACGCAATGGACGGGATCGGACCAGCAAATACAGGTGGTGCCTTGGCGGCGGATCGGGGACGAGGCCTCGATGCTCGCATTCGCCGACGCCATCGACGACGCGCCGCGTCAACTGTTTGGCGGCGGCACCTCGATCAGCGGGGCCATCGACCACGCGGTCAGGCTGTTCCCGAAAAGCGGCTTCATGAGCGAACGGCGTGTCATCGACATTTCCGGAGACGGGGCCAACAACAGAGGCCGCACTGCAGCGGAAGCGCGGGACGACGCGGTGCGCGCCGGGATCGGCATCAACGGTCTCCCCATCCTGACACTGGAGCCGAGCCTCGACCAATACTACTGGGACCACGTGATCGGTGGACCCGGAGCATTTGTCATAGTAGCGGAGACCTACGACACGTTCGCCGAGGCCGTTCTCAAGAAGCTCGTGATCGAAGTCTCAGCTGGCGAAGGAGAGAGCTTCGCGGTGGCGGACGCCGGTCCCTCGTTGCCATAAGCTTGCATCTGGAGGCTCAAGAGCGCTGCGCACCTGCGCCTAGCCGCGGCGTGCGCGTCTCGGTCCATGCGATGTGAAGCCCGGCGCAAACGATGATGCCGGCGCCGATCCAGGTGAACATGTCGGGCAAATACCCGGAAATGAGATAGCCGACCACGACCGAGCCGATGAGCTGCCAGTAGCCGAACGGCGCGATGATGCTGGCCTGCGCATAGACCATGGCACGGGCAACGAAGTAGTGCGCGGTGCCGCCGATGATGCCGAGCGAGAAAAGGATCGCACCGTCGGTCCACGAGGCGATCGGCGTCCAGAAGAACGGCACGGCAAGAGACATCACGACGGTGCCGACGAGCGCGCTGTAGACGGCCGTGGTCTCGGCGGAATCGTACCCGGCGACCCGACGCGTGAGGATCTGGTAGAGGCCGTAGCAGAGCGCGCTTCCCAGCATGTAGAGGGAGGCCCACTGGAAGACATCGCTGCCCGGCCTGATGATGATGAGAACGCCCGTGAAAGCGACGACGATCGCGGCAAAGCGTTTGAGCGTCAGGCGTTCCCCGAGCATCGGCCAGGCCAGCAAGGCAACGAAGAATGGAGCCGTGAAACTGATGGAGGCCGCCTTGGCCAGCGGCAGATACTTCACGCCGGTGAAGAAAAAGAGCATCGACATCAGATGCACCATCGAGCGGATGATCTGCCATTTGGGCGTGGTCGTGCGCAGGACGGTCACACCGAGCGCCGGCAGGAACAGCGCGATGATGAAGACGAAATGCGACGCGGCACGCGCCCATACGATCTGCTCGGTGCTGTAGTAGGCGCTCATCACCTGCACCAGGCCGTTCATGACCGGAAAGAGCGAACTCGCGGCCAGCATGAACAGGATACCAGCGAGCGTCCGGTTGGGCGCACTCGTCTGAACGGAAGGCGGCATGAAGGTGGGTTTCTTGCGGGCGGGAAGGGCGGGCGGGACCAACTGCCACTGTCGGGGCGGCCCGCGCTGGGGTCAAGACGATGCACCCGGCGCTAGCAGCAATCCACCATGGGGTGGACGAAAGGGCGGTGGTCTGCGCCGCTAGGCGCAGGCGCCATTGCCGTTGGCAGATGCACGGCGCCGGGTCCAGGTCTGATCGCGCTTCAGGAAATCATGAAGGGTCTTCCCGGACTCGGCCCGGAAGCGATCGCTGCGAACTTCGAAGCCCTCGATGCGATCCAGGCGAAAGGTGCGGAAGTCCTCGCGCAACTCGCACCAGGCCGACAGCAACCAAACCGGGCCGAAGTAGGCAAGACAAAGCGGCCGCACGGTGCGCTCGGACATCTCAGCCGATGCGTCCTGGTAGCGGAAGTGCACTCTGAGCTGGCTGCGTAGTGCGCGGCGCAACTGCGCCATGTCGAACTTGATCGGCTCCATGTAGTGGTGGCGCGGTGCGAGTAACGCCGTGTTGGCCATGTATCCCCGCAGGCGCTCCGGGATGACCGCTTCGACCTTGGCAATGACGTTGCTTGCTGCTTCGGCAAGTTCAGGATCGGCCCAGGACTTCGACAATGCGCGCACCGAGCACGAGCGCCTCGATCTCCTGCTCGGTGAACATGAGCGGCGGCAGGTCGAAACCTGCCTTGAGCACGTACCCGACGCCGGCTTCGCCTTCGATGGGAACGCCGCTCGCGACCAGGTCCTGGATGTCGCGATAGATCGTGCGCTCCGACACCTCCAGCGCGCCGCTCAAGTCGCGGGCGCGCGTCAGACTGTTCCGGCGCATGAACTGGATGATCTCGAACAATCGGTCGGCGCGGCGCACAGGCTCCCCCGAGGTTTGCCGGACGTGGCGCAGGGCAATCTAGGGTACCCCTCCTGACATCCAATGTCAGGAGTATGTCAGGCTCCTGACAGGAGGCTGTCAGTGGGCCTGTGGCAGTGTGCGCTCGACACAGGAGGACCCTCCATGACCTGCATCGGATCGACCTGCAGACATCCCGCGCTCGGGTGACGTCGCGTCGTAACCTTCTGACGCATATTGTGGATTTCACGCGCGCCGCATGGCGGAGGTACTGGATGAGGCGTGCGCAGCGAGCAACGGTGCTCATCCTGCAGTCGCTCGACGACCGGACGCTGCGGGACATCGGCATCTCCCCAAGCGAGATCGAGTCCTGCGTGTATGGCGAAGTGCCTGACCGGCGGCGGCCCTACAGTTTCGTACCGACCAAACCGTCTCACGCCGCGCGTTGCTGGCGCAGCGTCTCGCCGCGATAGCTGAGCGCCTCGGCGACGTGGATGCGGGCCACGCTGTCCGCTCCGTCGAGATCAGCCAACGTGCGCGCGACGCGCAGCACGCGATGAAAGCCGCGGGCTGAAAGATGCAAAACTTCGGACGCCTGACGGAGCAGCGAGACGCCGGCCTCGTCGGGCATCGCAATTTCCTCGAGTATCCGGCCGGAGCATTCCGCATTGGTGCGCACGCCCTTGGCGCCGAGAGCTGCGAAGCGGCCGCGTTGACGCTCGCGCGCGGCGGTGACGCGTGCGCGCACCTCGGCGCTGCCTTCGCTCGGCGCCGGCAACACCAGGTCGGCTGCTGAGACCGCCGGAACCTCGATCTGCAGATCGATGCGGTCGAGCAGCGGTCCGGAGATGCGGGCCTGGTAGTCGTCCGCGCAGCGTGGACCGCGCCGGCAGGACTGACCGGGAGCGCTGCCACCGCACTTGCAGGGGTTCATGGCAGCCACGAGCTGGATGCGCGAGGGGTAGCAGATTCGGTGGTTGGCGCGCGCGATTACGGTCTCGCCGGCCTCGAGGGGTTGGCGCAGGGCATCGAGCACGTTGGGCAGGAACTCCGGCTTAGGCAGCAAACACACCAAACCATTTCTGGCTGATTTGCCGTGCTTTGACTACAGTTCCTCTCACCTTTAGCTGAGTATCCAGCCAATAAATGCGCCGATGGCGGCTGGCGTCACAGCGTGAAGAATTGCTTGGATTACAACGAACCGGATGCCCGCTTGCGCGTCCTGCAACATCATCGTTCCGCCCGAGCGAAAGGCGTAAAACGCCACCCCAATGGTGCCGCCGATCAAGGCGCCCCAAATCATTTGTGTGCCTCCTCCAGGCTGTCGCACCATGCCTGAGAACGAACACACCCTCAATGGACTGGTGCGGAAGCGAGCCGAGATCGCGGGTCAGATCGAGTACACCCAGGACCAGCTCCGCCAATTGGTGATCGACCTCGACCACATCGACTCGGCGATCCACATCTTCGACCCGTCGATTGAGTTGCTGGAGATAAAGGCGCGGCCCGTGCCGCCGAAGCATCAAGCCTTCAAGGGTGAGGTGACCCGGATCGTGCTGGCGACGCTCAGGAACGCCAAGAGGCCGCTTACGACGGCGGAGATCGCTCAGAGGGTGATGGCAGAGCGCGGGCTGAATACGGCCAACTTGCGGCTTCTAAAGACCATGCAGAAGCGGACCGGCGCGTGCCTACGTCATTGGCAGCACAAGGGCGTAGCCGGGAAGCAGCCGGGACCGGGGCAGTTCGTGTTGTGGGAGTTGGTGCGCTAAGCGACCAGCTTAATCCGACCCCGCTTCCGAGTAAGGGATTTTCTCACCCGAAACTCGATGTCGTAGCCCAACAGCAATAATCGATCCATGAGCCACTCGACGGAGAAATCCGTCAACCGCCCGCGCACAAGCTTGGAGACCTTGGGCTGATCAATGCTCATGATTTCGGCCGCGCGCTCTTGGGTGTAGCCGCCCGTTTGAATGATGTTTGAGATTGCGCGAGCAATATTGACCTTAAGCACATCTTCTTCGGACAGATGCAGGTCTAGGTCAGTAAAGACATTGCCGGTGCTGTCGATCACCGTGTCTTCTGATTCCCGATCCTTAGTCATCCTGCGGCGTCCTTTTTCTTTGTGCGAGCATAGTGGAGTTCATAATGCGCTTCGGCCAGCTTGAGCCGAGAGCGCACCAGTTCCATTTCTGACCTCGGCGTCTGGATGCCTTTCTTGGATTTCTTCTGAAAGGCATGCAGGGCATAAACGGCTTGACCAAACTTGACCGTATACACCGCTCTGTACGTGCTGCCGTCGTCGTCGATAACGACCTCTAGAACCTTTGAACTGCCGAATCCGACCAATGGAATGGCATTCACCGCCTTGCTGCCCTTCTGGGCCATCAAGATGCTGAACCCAACTTCCCTCCGTACGTCTTCGGGAAAGCTCTTTACGTCCTTGAGACAGCGACCCATCCAATGCAGACGCTTCATCCGAATCTCCCTGAAGCCTTTGTGTTTGGTACGTACGCGAGCACCAGTCACAGGAGCTGAGGGGAACCTCCGGACTATGCGAGTTCTAGCATATTTCGAGTCGCTCTGTCAAGCCCGCTGCCGCTGCCATCGGCCTTTCCAGGTCCGGGAGACGGGATGTAGCAGCGCCAGCCGCACAGCGCGGTGCGCCAGAGCGCCGTTGTCCGTCCGGCAATGATCCGCCAGCCAAGCCGCGTGCGCGGCGTAAGCGTGAAGGTGCTGCGGGCTGACGTGATGATGCTGGCCGCTTACCATCCGGCGCAGACGCGAGAAATAGCTTTCGGCTTGGTTCGTGCAGATGCCGTTCAGCGAGTAAGCTTCGCTGTGATTGATCCTGTGCGCTTGGAAGTGCCCGTGCAGCACGTCCCAATGGCTGGCTTCGTCGGCATGGATTTCGGCGGAGCGCTCGACGCGCTCTTTGACTATCTCGACGCCATCGCTCTCGTGCTTCACGACGAACGACAACGTGCGGCCCTTGCGCTGGCGAGTGACGACGACGACGCGGCGCTTGCCGGTCTGATGCTCGGCCAGACGGCGATCAATGCGGTCCTCGGCTTTGTTCGCGGGACGGATTGCGCCGCCGAACACGGCACCGTCGACCTCGACGATCCCACCCAGCTTCACGCCATTGGTTTCGGCTTCGAGGCCTTCTCGGATTTTGTGCGCGAGTACCCATGCCGCTCTTGGCGTTGCAGCCGATGTCGCGTGCAAGCTGGAGAGCGGAGACGCCCTTGGCGGCGTTGGCGAGGATGCAGATGGCTGCCAGCAGATCGACGTAGGCCATCTTGCGTGAGGCCAGCACCGTGCCGGACGTGGGCGAGAATTGCGCGTAGCAGCGTGCCGCCTTGCACTTGAACTTGCGGCGCGTGGTGATCCGGTAGACCTCCAAGCAACCGCACTTGGGGCACACGGGCTCGCCGTCCGTGTCTGCCCAGCGAAGCTTGCAGAACGGGCAATTGCGTATTTTACAAACCAGCCTAAATCGCCATAGGTTAGGATCGCTCAGGCGTCCACAGTCGGAGCGGTTGACCCGCGCGGGGCTAGAGAACCTTCCTGAGCAGGTAGAACGCCACGACGAGAAGGGGGATAGCGATCACCGCGGTGATCGCCCGCTGTCGGGCGTCCTGCCGTTGGAGGGCCACAAGAAAGATCATCAGCAGCAGCCCGACGCCGATGATCGTCTCAAGCACCATCTAGCTCTTCTTGCGCGCCCGCTTCTTCGCGGCCTTCTTGACCTTCTTGGTCGGGGCCGTCGCTACCGCGCGCACGACGCGCCGGAGAACTTCCGGGTCCTCGTCAGCGCCAAGGGCGCGAGCTGCTTCCACGAAGCGCTGGTGCTGGGTCTTGCCGTCGTCAGGGGTCTTCTTCCCGTTTGCGCCGGAAGCCCGCATCCCCCTCTCGCGGGCACGGCTATGGATCGCGTCGCTGTGCTCTGCGCCCAGTTCGCGTGCCTTGTCGATGGACTTCTGGCGCTGGGTGCGCGCGTCAGTCTCGTCTTTAGCCATGGGGCCTCCAGTTGGCTGCCTAGCCTAACTGATTTGCACCGCGAGGTGCACCATGGGTAAGAACCGGCGCGGGAAGAAAAGCAATCCAAAGACAGGACGGAAGCCGGTTCGAAAGCCGAAGCCGGGTGAGTTTGACCTCACTCAGGGTTTCAGAATAGGTGCCGGGGGCGATTCAATTGTAGTCTCGCCTGCTGGGATCATTACCGTAAGCCCATCTGGGAAATGGCGAAGGAAATCCGATTTGCGGTAGGCAGCAGAGAGCACGTCCGCTCGTCCGTCTGGCGGTTGTGGGCCAACAAAGCCGACTTGTATTTGGCGGCCAGAACGACCGCTGGCCTTTCCAAGATCAGCTTCCATAAGTCCGGCATCTGCCGCTATGCAATCGTTTCAACGGAGCCCAGACCGCCGATCAAAGCATGGAGACGCCCTAACGAGTCCGATCCCGGCGTAACGGTCATGTTTAGTATCGCTGTTCCGGCGTTCTCTCTGAAGGACGCCTATCAGGACAGCCTTCCTCCACCCAATAAGGCGCTTCTGCTGTTGGGGCCGCCCGCTCCGGGGACCAAGCTGATATTGCGAGTACTGCTGACAAAGAGCACGCATACAGAGACTGACCTGCTCAATTTAGGGCGTAGCAAGGCGGTCTCCATTCTCGGCAACGTTCAAATGACTAGCGAGGTCGCTTGGCTTGTTTCATTCGTCGATCCCCTTAGGCCAGACGAACACGAATGGCTGGCGGATCTTGTTCGAAAGACCAAGATCCACCTGAAGCCCGGCAGCTCACCAGACGGAATTAATTTCGCCTACATGCATTCTTTTGAGGGGCATCTCACGCCACCAGCGATAATCGACATACCGCTCGGGCGGGGCAATCTAGACATTCCGTCTATCTAGGACGCCCCTTCTTTGTATGACGCTTAGTCGGCATTGGAGCTGTCAGGCTGTCGATACGTGAGCCGCTTGCCCTTCACGCCCAGATGGATTTCGGTCGCGCGCTGCTGGTCATCGACGCCCAGCGCAGATGCGGTTGTTGTAGCGGAAATCGAACTCCGCAAGGTAGCGGTGCAGGTGCTTTTCCTTGCAGTGCTGGTAGGTCCCGCGCATCCCGCGCTTGAACACTGAGAAGTAGCTCTCGACCGTGTTGGTCGTGATCACGGGGCGGCCTTCCTCGTAGCGCGCATACTCGCTTCTTGCCGTGGTCCACGCGGTCGTGGCTGGCGAAGTCACCGAGGCGATATGCGTAGAGTTGCGCCTTGTCCGTCATGACCTGCCGCTTCCTTGGCGACGTTCTCGGTCACAATGGGGATGACCTGTGAACGGTGCTGCCTTCGATGTGATAGCTGCGGACCTTGCCGCCACGCTCCACCAGCGAGAGGATGACGTTCTTGTGCGCGGAGTTGGTGATGCGCTTGTCGCGACCGTGCTTGCGGCCCTTGGGATGGGTCGAAGCGCGTCCATAGATCGTCTCGTCGATCTCGACGACGCCGCCGTCGCCGCCCATCGGCGGCTCAAGGCCGCCAACGCGCATCGCTTCGCGAATGCGGTGCGCCATGAACCAAGCCGATGTTGTAGCGTGACCCCCATCATGCGGTGCAGCTGATTGGCTGCTGATGCCCTTCTTCGACGCGACAGCAGTGCAATCGCCTGGAGCCAGTATCGCAGCGGGGATGTGGCTGTCCTCGAAGATGGTGCCGACGCGTCACGGTGAAGGCTTGCGGCAGTGGCTGCACTTGCTAGGCCGTGCCGCACTAGGCCGCTCAGGGCTCTTCTTGCCGGCTTGGACCGAACACCGCTTCAGCGCGTAGATGCGGTCCAGCGCCGCCGCAGTGCGCGGCACACGGGGCCTTCGGCCAGAGGATGCGCCTCCAACTCGGTGAAGGCCGCTTCCTCGTCCTGAAAACGCTTGTGCGTTCAGTACAGACATCGCTCGTCTCGGCTTTCTCCTATGCGGACAAGCTACTTGCCATTTGGCTCGGTTATGTACAAGTATGAAATGCCCATAACCTGTCAAGAACAAATGATGAACGATGCGCAGGTTGTTTGCAGTTGCCGCGGCGGTGGCCATCCGATTGCGCCGGCGACCCCATGCGGTCAAAAACCGTTGACGGTAAGCATTGCGCCACAGCGCCGCCTCACGCCGTGTTAAAGTGCGAATATGTCGGCACGCCATCAGCATTCGGGCTCGGGCACCCATGGCGGGTTCGAGCGCAAGGTCGTCCTGAGCAAATGGGCGCTGCTCTTCGAGCGTGTGTGGCCCCGCGCGTGGCTTCTGCTTGGACTGGCCGGCTTCTTTATCGCCGTATCGCTGGCAGGCCTCTGGCCGCGCCTTGGCGAGCTGCAGCACAAGGTCGCCCTCGGTCTCTTCGCCATCGCGCTTGCGGCGGCGGTCATTTCGCTTTTCCGGGTGCGCTGGCCCACGCGCGAGGAGGCGCTGCGCCGTGTGGAGCGCGTCTCCGGCGTCAGCCACCGGCCCGCAACCTCTTATGAGGATACACTTTCGCTGGGCGCGGACGACGCACGCACCTCCGCGATTTGGAACGCCCACCGGCGGCGTCTGGCCGATCTGCTGAGCAGGCTGCGGGTGGGATCGCCGACGCCACGTACGGATCGCTATGACCCATTCGCCGTCCGCGCGCTTCTGCTGCTCGGCGTTTTCCTGCTGATTGTCGCTGTAGGCGACAGTGCGGCGGACCGCCTGTGGTCCGCCTTCCGGTTGAGCCCGCTGGCAAAGGGCGCCGAGGCTCGCCTGGACGCGTGGGTGACGCCGCCACCCTACACCGCGAAACCGCCGGTAATGCTGGCCAATGGCGGAATAACCGGACCGCAAGCCAAGGACAAGGGAGCCTCCGGGCCCTTCACCGTTCCTGACAAGAGCACCCTCATCGTCCGCGCGGGCGGCGCCGGCATCCGCGATCTCACGCTCGTCGTGCCGGGCGAGAATGGCAAGGCAGAGCGCCTGGAGGCGCAGCCGCCGGCAACCGCAACGGACGTGCTGGAGCTGAAGTTCGAAGTTCGTCATCCCGGTACTGTGACCGTGCAGAGCGGCGGCATGCAGATCGCAAGCTGGACATTCGCCGTCACGCCGGACCACGCGCCGAAGATTTCCATGACCAAGGAACCCGAACGCTCCGCGCGCGGAAGCCTCAAGCTCTTCTACAAGGTGGAGGACGACTACGGCGTCTCCTCCGCGGAGGCCCGCATCCGGCGCCTCACACCGAAAGAGGACACGTCGTCGACGGCCTGGGCGCGCGAGCCCAAGAAGGGTGCGCGGCTGCCGTACGAGCGGCCGCCGGCTATTTCGCTGAGGCTTCCGCGGTCCTATCCGAAACAGGCCGAAGGTTTCAGCCTGCACGAGATCGGCGAGCATCCCTGGGCCGGCATGAGGGTGGAACTCACGCTGATGGCCAGGGACCTGGCGGGCCAGGTCGGCAAGAGCGAGACGATCGAGACGACGCTGCCCGAGCGGCGTTTCACCAAGCCACTGGCGCGAGCCGTTATCGAACAGCGCCGCCGCCTCGTTGAGGATTGGCGCGACCGGCTGATGGTGGCCAAGGCCGTGGACGCCCTCACGCTCGAGCCGGAAGAATTCATCGAGGACCTGCAGGTCTTCCTCGGCCTGCGTTCGGTGTACTGGCGCCTGCAGCGCGAGGATACGCGTGCAGGCCGCAGCAGCGCTGTCGCGCATTTGTGGCACATCGCACTGCGCATCGAGGACGGCAACCTCTCCGACGCCGAGCGTGCGCTGCGAGCCGCCCAGGAGAAGCTCCAGCAGGCGCTGAGGGACGGCGCGACGGACGAGGAGATACAGCGGCTCATGCAGGAGTTGCGGCAGGCGCTCGCGCAATTCATGGAGCAGCTCGCCAAGCAGGCCGAAGGGCAGCAGCCAATGCAGCCCGGCCAGGACCGCAACCAGCAGATGCTCTCGCAGCGCGACCTGGACCAGATGTTGCGCAACCTGGAGAACATGGCGCGTTCCGGCAATCGCGAGATGGCGGAGCAGATGCTGAGCGAGCTGCGTGACCTGCTCGACCGCATGCAGTCGGGCCGCATGGCCGACCAGGGGCAGAGCAAGCAACTCGGCGAGATGATGAACGAGTTCGGCGAGATCATCGGCAAGCAGCAGCAACTGCTCGATGACACCTTCGGCCAGCAGAAGCAGGGCAAGGGCGGGCAGAAGGGTCAGAAAGGCGGCAAGCAGGGCCAGAAGGGTGGCAAGCCCGGACAGCCGGGTGAGGGCGAAGACGGTGACGAACCGGGCAGCGGCCTGGGTGAGCGCCAGCGCGAGCTGCGCGAGCGGCTCGGCCGCCTGCAGCGCCAAATGCAAGAACTCGGGATGAAGGCGCCGGGCCAACTTGGCAACGCCGAGGAGTCCATGGATCGCGCCGAGCGCGCGTTGCGCGATGGCAATCTTGGCACCGGCGCAGACCAGGAGACGCGTGCGCTCGAGCAGCTACGGCAAGGCGCACGCGAGATGGCCCAGCAAATGCTGCGTCAGATGCCCTCGCGCTTCGGCTTGAACAGCAGTCAAGGCGAACTCGACCCCATGGGCCGGCCGCCACAGCGCACCGATGGCCCTGATCCCGGGACCGGCGTCAGAGTCCCGGACGAGATCGACGTCCAGCGCGCGCGAGAACTGCTGGAGGAACTGCGGCGGCGCCTCGGCGAGACCACGCGCCCGCCCATCGAACTCGAGTATCTCGAGCGGCTGCTGAAGCGCTTCTGAGCAAGGTTAATCGTGTCGCCTGCGCTCGAAAGGGCGCGGGAGTGGCGCGCTTTTGGATCGCCGCATCAGGGCGAGCCGATCCGCTTGGGACAGGGCATCTCACTTCCCATTGTAAGGCCCGACATTCGCCGCTAAGCTCCCGCCTGGGGAAAATTGTAGAAGACTACCGGTCTTGCTTAGGGGAAAGCCCTCGCCGTTTCGGCAGGCCGCGCGGTCCGTTGGGAGTAGGGATGGACATTCAGGATATGCGCATTTTTGCGCGTGTGGCCGCGGTGCAAAACCTGTCGGCTGTCGGCACTGAGTTGGGGCTTACCCCCGGAACGATCTCGAAACGCATCCAGGCCCTCGAGGACGAGCTATCCGCGAGGCTTTTCGACCGAACCACCCGGTCCATACGGATCACCGAAGAAGGCGCGACTTTCCTGGCGCACGTGGAGCGCATCCTCGCCGAGATCGAGGCGGCATGCGCAAGTGTCGATGATCGCGTCAGCAAACCCAAAGGCAAGCTCAAGATAGCTGCGCCATCTGCCCTGGGACGGCGCTACATGGCGCCGGCCTTGTGCAAGTTCCTCGGCATGTACTCGGAGATCGACGTACAGCTCGACCTGCAGGACCGGTCTGTGAACCTGCAGGAGGACGGCTATGACCTAGCGATCCGCACAGGTGCGTTGTCGGATTCTTCGGTCATTGCCAAACGCCTCGCTCCCGACCGCTACATGATTGCAGCGTCGCCGGCCTACCTGGCACGCTGCGGCCCTCCAATGCGCGCCGAAGACCTTGCCAGCCATAGCTGCCTGGTGCTTGGCGACAAGGCGCAGTGGTCGCTGAGCAAGGGCGGGACCGCTGCAATCGTCCGGGTCAATGGCCCGCTGAAATCGAACAACGGCGAACTGTTGTGCCAGGCTGCGGTTGAAGGCAGGGGCATCATTCGCGCCTCCGAGCTCGAAATCATGCAGGAGTTGCGCTCGGGCCAGCTCGTGCAGGTTCTTGCCGACCATGACGTCTCGAACAATGTTGCGGTGTGGGCGCTCTATCCCAGCGCCAAGCACATGCTGCCGCGCATGCGGGTGCTGCTCGATTTCCTGACGGACTGGTTCCGCGAAGCGCGTGGCGCTAACGGCAATGGTCAGCACAGAGCGGCGGTTGCTCCGCGTGTCGAGAGAGAAAGCGCGCCCAAAGTTCGCTTGCGCGTGAACTGAGAAGCCAGCCGTCCCTTATTTCAGTCGAACGGTCACGCGGTCGGTGCGACCCCGCGCGTCTATCACGGCGAGGCCGATGAAGCCGCGGCTCGACGCCGGTATCTCAATCTCGCGCCGGTTGGGATCGGACTGAAGGGGCTTCCCGTCAACGAGCCAAGTGAGCGGGAGGGCTCCGCCTTCCGCCTTGACGACCACCGATGCTTCCCCCTCGTCGATCTCCACCTCCGACCTGTCCGGCGGAAACGCGATCCTGACGGGAGGATCGGCACGAGTGGCCTCGCCGCTCTCGTCGGCAATGGTTTCGCGAAAACGCTTCAGTGGAGGGGGCAGTTCGTTATTTGCGGCACGGATCACGCCGATGGGTGCAGGAGCCAGCGGCGTTCGGCGATCAGCGACACGTGCAAAGGCATCAAAGAGGAGAGGGGCGGCGGCGGTGCGTCCGGTGAGGGCGGCCGTGGAGGCACCATCCGGCCGGCCGACCCATACGGCAACCACATAGCGGCCATCGAAGCCAACGGCCCAGGCGTCGCGGAAGCCGTAGGACGTGCCCGTCTTGTAGCAAAGCAGGCCGGGCTTGGCGTTGGCCGGCGGCAGCGCCTGGCACAGGATCTCGGCCACGTACCGGGCTGCGACCTGTGATAGCAGGCGCGGTACACCCTCCGGTGCCGTGCGTGATGCTCGATCGCGGCTATGACTGAGGACGACGACCTCACCACCATTCGCAATGGCCGCGTAGAGGGAGGCGAGATCGGTCAGTCGCAACCCGAGGCCACCCAATGCCATGGCCAGCGAGGGATCGCTGCCTTTGGGCAGCACGGGCTGGACACCCGCCTGCTGCAAGCGGCCATAAAGGCGCCCTGCACCGAGCGCCTCCAGCACCTTCACAGCCGGAATATTGAGCGACTTATTGAGCGCCGCGCGGATGGATACTGTTCCATGCCAATCGCTGTCGAAGTTCTTCGGCACGTAGACACCGAAACGCGCCGGTCGATCCTCAATCAGTGTTTCCGGATGTGCGAGCCCCAGCTCGAAGGCGAGACCGTAGATGATGGGTTTCAGGGTCGAGCCGGGCGATCGCAGGGCTGTCGCCATGTCCACGGCGCCAAAGCGATCACCATCCAGGAAACCCGAGGAACCGGCCTGCACCACCACTTCGCCGGTGCGGTGATCGACGACAACGACCGCTGCGGAGAGGCGGCCACCCAGCGTCGCCGCGTAGTCGCGCACGAGCTGCTCGACGTTCGCCTGGGCCACATAGTCGAGGGTCAGACGGTGAACGGTGCGGCCCGGGTGCAGCTCGAGCTGGCTGTCAGCCAGATGCGGCGCCAGCATCGGAAATTCGCGGCGGGCGAGCGGCATGCGTTCCGTGCTGGCTCGGGCTCGCTTCCTCGGACGAGATCACGCCCGCCCGCTGCATGCGGACGAGGACACGATCACGCGCCCGGCGCGCCGCGCCGGGAAAACGGTCGGGGCGGCGGGTCTCCGGGGACTGGGGGATGGCAACCAGCAAAGCCGCTTCGCCAATCGAGAGCCGCCGCGGCTCCTTGCCGAAATAGGCGAGAGAGGCGGCGCGCACGCCTTCGAGATTGCCACCGAACGGCGCAAGTCGCAGATAAAGCTTCAGGATCTCGTCCTTCGACAGGCGCCGTTCCAGTCGAAGCGCGAGCAGCATCTGCCGGAACTTGCCCAACAGCGAACGATCGTGCTCGCCAAGCAGCAGCCGCGCGACCTGCATGGTGATGGTGGAGCCACCAGACACGATGCGCTGGTGGCGCACGAGCAGCCAGCCGCCGCGTGCGATCGCCAGAGGATCGACGCCGTGATGGCTGCGGAAGCGCTTGTCCTCGTAGGCGATCAACATCGCGAGGTAGCGCTGGTCGACCTGTTTCACCTCCGCCGGAAGCCGCCATCGGCCATCCTTCGCCGTGTAGGCGCGCAGCAGGCGATCATTGCGATCGAGAACGGTGACGGAGAGGTCGCTGGCACGTTGGAGCGAGAGCGGGCTCGCCGCCATCCACACGAGCCATCCCAAGCCCGCAGAAGCGATGAAAAAGAGCAGTCCAAGGAAGCGCACCAACCGCACCAGGCGGGATCGCTTCCGCGCGCCGGCGGGCGATGGCTCACCAGTCGATTGGCGGAGAGCAACCAAACTCTGCTGTTGCTCTTTACACATTCGCTTACGATATTGCGCCATTGCGAATCACTGGAGGACGGGCATGCCGACCAAACGCACGACTCATCGCAGCACGGCGGGCAAGAAGCTTTATGCCGTGCGAGACACGGAAGGTAAGTTCAAGGACATCCAGTCGTACAAGAAGGCGCACGGCCAGGACATCAAGCGCAAGTCGAAGGCGGAAACGGCGAAGAAGGGCAAGTAGCCGCCGCGCGCAGCCGAGTTGGTGCTGCGCACGGAGGGCTTGGCGGTTTCCTCCATCTACGGATTGCACGGCGCCATCATTCCTTCGCCGTGACTTCCAGCCGTCCCGCGGCCGTGCGGGCAAACCGTTCTGGACGATACATGTCTTCCACGGTGGCCGCCGGGTGCACGAAGTTGCCCGGCGTGACGGCTCGCACGATGTAGGCGACCGTCGCGCTTGCGACAGGCTCACGGTTGTCACTATCGCCGCCGCGCAAGCCGCGGCGGTGATCCTGCGCCCCGCCGAAGAAGTCGAAGGCCGCCACGAACCGGTCATCGCGGAACTCGGTGTGCTGGGGCGTCAGCGTCGTCTTCAGCCAGTCGAGGCTACGGACATCGCCTAAGTCGACCAGACGCGGGTTCTCGATTTCAAGACCCGCCGGCAAGCGGTCGACCAGCAGGATGCGGCCGCCGGTCTCGGTTGCGCTCACCTTGAGCACGACGACGAGACGGTCGTTCTGCTTGAGCTGGCCGGTGCCGCCCGTTGCGCTCTTGAGGTCCACCTTCTTGCCGTCGAGCGCGTAGTAGGTGCGCTCTACCGTGAAGCCTCGGGAGATTGCCGGCTCGGGCGTGAGGGCGGCACCTAGCACCGTTACGACCGCGCCGGCGGCGCTTTCACCAGCGTTGGCGATCATGAAGGGACCCTTGGCCAGATCAGCCGGTGTGAGGCCCTGATCGAAACGGCCCTGTTGGGGCTGGCCGTTCACGACGAGCTTCATGTCCTTGGCTTCCTCGGCAAGCGCCCGTGCCGCGAGCAGGAGCCACGCCTGCTCCTGGGTGGAGGTGTAGGTTTTCGCCGCATAGGCCTTGGAGACGAGGTCGATCATGCGCGGCACCTCGGACTTGACGACGCCCGTTTCCGAGGCGAGCGCGATGAGCGCTGCGCCATCGCGCATGGTCGTACCGTAGTCGCGGCGCGCGATACCGGGATCGGACTCGGCCATGGCTTCGAATGCGGCACGGAGTGCTCGTTCCGCCCGCGGCCGGTCGCCCATCATCGCCATGGCCGCGCCGAGCTGTGCCTGCGCCAGCGGCGTGGCGAAGGTCTCGAGCTTGGTATCGACGTAGTAGCGCAGCTCGCCGATCGGCGCGCGGCCGTTGCGGGCCAGCACGTAGAGGGCGTAGGCGCGCGCCTCGCCGCCGTGCTCGAAGTCCTGGGCGTAGTTGATGTAGTTGGCGAGCCGGTCGAGGGCCTGGGTGAAGGACTGCTGGCGCACCGCGTAGCCCGTCTCCTTCGCTCGCGTCAGGAAGTCGGCAACGAAGCTCGTCAGCCACATATCGCCGTCCGAGGGACCCCAGATGCCGAAGGCGCCCGAGGAGTTCCTGCATCTCCAGCACGCGCGCGATCGCACCATCGATGCGCTCGCGCAGATGCGCATCGGTAGCGAGACCGATGCGCTTGGCGACGGTATTGACGTAGAGCAGCGGCATGGCGCGGCTCACGGTCTGCTCGGCACAACCGTAGGGATAGCGATCAAGCGAGGCGAGGATGCCGGGGATATCGAGCGCGCCCTGCGGCCCGACCGATACCGTCACCTTGGTTCGGCGGGCGATGAGATCCTGCACGAGATCGCTGGAGAGAGTGAGCTTTCCAGTCTTGCCCGCGAGCGTGCTGACGCTCATGCGGCGGATATCGCCGGCCGGCACCTTGACGTCGAAGGTGAGATTGCGCCGGACCTCCACGCCATCAGGGCCGCTGATGCGGACGGCCAGCTTGGTGAGGCCGACTTCGGCAGGCTTCAGCGTGAAGGTCTCGCGCTTACGCTCGTCTGTCGCGACGGTGACGGTGCGCTCGAAACCGGGCTGGCTTTGACCTCCGGCTTCTGCCTCGTACTGTCCGACGATCGTAAAGGCTACCGGCGCGGGCTTCCACGTTGTGGAGGGCCAGCTCCAGGCGGGTCTCGTCTCCGAGGGTCAGGAAGCGCGGACCTGAGACCGTCACGGCGACGGGATCGCGCACGATCACGTCTTTCGACGTGGAGCCGACTTTGTCGGCGCTCCACGCCACCGCCGTCAGGCGCACGAGCCCGTTGAAGTCGGGAAGCTGGAATTCGACCTTGGCGGTGCCGTCGGCGCCGACCTTGGCGATGCCGGAGAAGAGCGCGACGGTGGCTTCGACCGGCGGGCTGCCTTGCATCGCCAGTCCGCCGGCGCCGTCACCACCGGACCTCAGCTTGCCGCGCTCGGCACGCATGCCGTCGATCAGGCGGCCGTAGAGGTCGCGGATTTCGCCACCCAGCCGGCGCTGGCCGAAGAACCAGGTATCGGGTCGCGGCGTTTCGAAGCGGGTGAGGTTGAGTACACCGACATCGGTGGCCGCAACCGTGATGCGCGCTTCCTCCCCGGCCCGCAGTCCCGCCACCTTCACAGGCACGACCAGCGTCGATCCCGACCTAGCCTTCTCAGGCACGTCCATGCTGATGGAGAGCGAGCGCGGCGCCTGGTCCATGGCGAGCCAGCGCAATCCGAGCGCGCGGCCCGGCATGCGCTTGGCCTTCTCGTCCATGGGACGGTAGAGCATCACGGTGACGTAGGCGCCTGGGTTCCAGTTTTCTCCGACCCGCAGGGTGACCTCGCCGCCGCCGGCGGGAAGGTCGGCTTCCTGCGTCGCGAGCAGATCGGGGCCCATGACGGCGACCAGAGCCCGGCCCGCCAAGCGCGAGTTGATCTTCACGCGCGCCACGTCGCCCGGACCGGTAGCTCGGCTTGTCGAGCGCGACGTCGAGAATCTCGGGGCTGTCAGCGCTTTCATCGCTCCAGAAACCGGCATTGAAGATGAAGCTGGAAATGACACCGTTGGCGTCGCTGACCTCGAGCCGGTATCGGCCCCAGTCCACGCGCGCGTCGATCTTCGCGGGGGCGCCTGGGCTCGCGTCGGCGGTACCGGAGGCAACGCGGCGCGTGCTGGTGATGGGCTCGAAGGCCCAGGAGCCGTCGCGGCTGTACCATTGCCAGCGCCGGTCGAGGCGCAAGAGCTCCCACTTCAGGCCCTTGGCGGCGACTTCTTTGCCGGCGTCGTCGAGAAGGATGGCCTCGAAGGCGGCAGCTTCGCCTTCTCCCACCTGTCCGTCTTTGAACAGCGGCTTGATGCCGACCTTGGCCGTCTTCATGTCGACCGGGCAGCGACACGCTGCGCTCGATCGTGCGACCGCCGCTTTCCCGCAGCCGCACGATGACGTCAGCGGCGAGAGGCCGGCTGGTCTTGGGCATTGCGGGCAGATCGATAAGGAGGTCGGCTTTGCCCTGCGCATCCGTCGGGGAGAGCTTCTCCAGCGGCTTGCGGACCGGGCTCACCTGCTCATCGGCCAAGCCGAACTTGAAGCCGGGGAAGCCGGGAACATCCTTGGTCGAGGCGCGGACGACGATCTCGCCTTCCACGGATAGGCCGGCAGCCGGCGGACCGTAGAGATAGCGGCCCACGAGCTTGATCGTGCCCTGCTCCTGCGGCGTGAGCGCCGCGCTGGCGGGCTCGAGCTTCAACTCGAGCCGCTCGGGAACGAAGTCCTCCACGAGGAACGCGGCGTTGGCAATGGGAGCGGCCTTCGGGTCCGTGTGGACCTTGACGCGCCACGTGCCCGTCATCGCGGATCCCGCGAGCTTGAAGGGCAGCGTGCGGCCCCCGAGGCCCTGATCGGGAAGCGAGAGACGCGAGTGCTCGACGCCATCCGGGCGCGAGAAGATCATCGTCACGGGAACGGATGCCGCGCTGCCCGACCGCCCGCGCACGAGCGTGGTGAGATGCACGTCCTCGCCGGGGCGATAGACGCCGCGGTCGGTATAGACGAAAGCGTCGATGGGGCCGGGCTCGGCGCGGCCGGCAACGCCGCGGTCGGAAAGGTCGAAGGCCGCGGTGGCCATATCGAGGAAGGCGTAGTCGCCCGTCGAGGTCTCGGCGACCAGAACGGCGGGAGCCTGCCCACCCTCGCCGCGCCGTAAACCGGGATCGAAGCGCGCATAGCCGCGGCTGTCGGTCTTGGCGGTGCCGAGCACCTCGTTGTTGCGCGCGATCAGGCGCAAGCTGGCGTTGACGACGGGAACCGCCGTGGCGAGCGAACGAATGAAGGTGTGGACGCCGTCATCGGCGTTGATGGCCGTCAGTCCCAGATCGGAGATGATGAACCACTGGGTGGCGCTGCGCTCGCCGCTCCTCTCTCCAGACGTGCCGCCCGGAGCAGTCGCCGACAGGACATAGACACCCGGCTCGAGGCGAGGGACGGCTTCGGCGATCGGAAACGCAGTCGTAACGTCCTCGTTGAGGCGCGAGGCCACCGTCAGCTCGCCCTTGTAGACCTGGGCGCCGGTGCGCTGCTTTATCGCGCTGAGATCGT
The DNA here is from genome assembly GCA_963782855.1 of uncultured Alphaproteobacteria bacterium. Lineage (GTDB taxonomy): Bacteria > Pseudomonadota > Alphaproteobacteria > Rhizobiales > Hyphomicrobiaceae > AWTP1-13. The sequence goes on from CAWALW010000009.1 coordinate 147,048, forward strand.
AGGATGAGACCTGGCGCTGGAAGTCGCCGCCCTGCAGCACCTGCGCGATGCTGCGGTCGCCGAAACGATACACCTCGACGGAGACCTTGTCGGTGTTCACCGTCACCAGGGGAATGCCCTGCTGGCCCCTGTTGGGGAGGACATATCCGCGGCCGGAAGAACGCACGGAGGGAGAGCGGTCCTTCACGTAGACCGCAAGCTCGGCGGTCTTGATCAGCTTCTCGGCGGCAATCGCAGACGGCAATCCGGCGCGCACCTGCACCTCGTAGCGCTTTCCGTGCGCGAAGCCGTCGAGGCAGATCTGGTTGCCTTCGGCATTGACGGCCTGCGGATCGCGGCCGTCGACCTTGAAGTACTGCGCCCAATCGACCGTGCCGGCCGCGAGCCGCTCGGAGAACTGGATGCACAGACGCGGCTGGGCGGCGTCGGCATCGACCTTGTACTCCGCGATCCGAAAGCCGTGCTCGGCGACAAGACGGTCAAGCGCTTCCCTGGCGTCGGGGTTGTCGGCGAGAGCGATGCTTGTCCGGAGCGCATCGATCGCGGGGCGATAGAAGGAGCGCCGTTTGAGCGCCTCGTGCAGGACCCACAGCGCGGCGCCCTTCTCGGCACGCCCCTTCGCGCGCTCGTAGGCATTCCAGGCCGCGCCGGATGCGTTGACGGGAAGTTCGTAGCGTTCGCTGCTCTGCTCCGACTTGATGGCAAGCAGCGCGCGGGACAGACCCAGCCAGGCCTCGGAGTCGTTTGGATCGATGACGACGGCGTAGGCAAAGCCGCGGGACGCTGCCCTGTAATCGTTACCCGCGGACAGCAGCCTGCTGCCTTCTGCGCGCAATTCTGAACCCTGCTTGCCCACCGGCGGCCGCCAGTTGGCCTTGAGGTAGGCCTCGTAACGCTTGGCGTCAGCCTGCGCGGCAGCGTTGGAGAAGGGTGCGTCCTGGGCGCGAGCGAAACCGGCGCCGACCAGCAAGGCTAGGCAGACGAAAAGACGGAATAGGCGAAGCATGATGTTTCCCCGGCACACGCCGGCCACAACGGGCCGGGGCGCCCAAGCGAGCGCCGCGCGCAAGGAACCACCAAGCGGTGACTGAACCGTGGCAGGAAGTTGGGAAGATCTCCCTCGTTGCGAGGGATTGCTGCCTGTTGCCGTCGGTTGCTGCCGCGCGGCAAACGTCGCGGCGAGAGACGCGCTTCTACCGCCCGCGCAAGGACTGGCCGGCCGGCTCGGTCGGTTGCGGCGGCACGAGCACACTCGGGAGCAGGCGTTGGCTGACAGCCCAGAGGCGCTCGAAGGAAACGCGCGCAGACGTCGCGATCTCTGCGTTGTCCTCGACAAAGGTCTCGTAGGCATCGCATTTCGCCGGATCGCGACGCATCGAATCTCCGATCCAGCATGTGTCGGTGGCGAGCACGAGCTGCTCATGCGCCTCCAGAAGCCGCGGGTTGCTGGCCCAGCGGATGTCGCATTCGATCTGCCCACCTTCGCCCAGCGACCAACCGGCAGGGAGAGAACCGCGATCGGCACGGGCCAGAATGATCCGGACGGGACGCCCGCTGGCGGCGATCTGGCCGGCCTGGGTCGCAAGTGCCTTCGCGACGGGGCTGTCGATGGAGCGCGCGATCACCAGGATCTCACGGGCGCCCGCAAGGTGGCTGTCGAGTCCGCGCGCAAAATGGCTGCCGACGAACGCGGCAAGCTTCTGCTCCTTCTCTCCGCGTTTGATGACGCTCATGCGGAGGGGAAGCGAGAAGCGCATTGTCGATGTCCTTGAAGGCCGCCGAGCGAATGTTGACTGCCCGAGCGCTCGGGGCTGGTCGGACTATTTGGAGCCATTGCGGTTAAATAATGGTTGCGCACTAGGGCGACCGCGCGCGTGTGAAACAGCGGCGAGCAAATCGTACCGCCTTGCCGGCGAAACCAGCGAGGCGTTATTTCCTGCGGCCGAACATGGGGTGCTCGACGCGATCGCCAGCCTTCAAGCCCATGCGCTCGGCCGCGCCTCCTGCCAACTCCAGACAAGCAGCGACGTCGCCCTTGGAGGCGATGATTTCTTCCGAGAACGGGCGCGTCCAGGCCTCGATGCGATGAATGATGCCGTCAGGGCGAATGAAGACCATGTCGAGCGGGATGTAGGTGTTGCGCATCCACATGGTGATTTCGCGCGCAGGATCGTAGGCGAAGATCATGCCCTGATTGTCGGAGAGGCTGGAACGAAACATCAGCCCCTTCATTTTCTCGTCCTGCGTCTCGGTGATTTCGACGCTGACGACCTTTACGCCCTTCGCCGTGTGCAGCTTCATGTCTTCGCGGCGCATGGCGTCGGCGCTGCTGGGAAGGAGGCAAGCCGCCAGGAGCAGCAGGGAAAGCAAAGCGCCGATGCGGTGCCAGCTGCGCTGACGCCCGACATGGCGGGTGACCAATTCGTAGGTTGCCTGACGCATGGACTGTCGCTTTAACTGGCTGAAATCGGCAAAGTTCGAGGCGGAAGTACCGGCCTTTTAGATGCTTCAATCCATAGCGGAAGACAAGCTGAACATCGCCACTGCGCTGGCGGAGACCGTGGCGCAGGGCCTGTCGCGGGAAGATACCGATCATGCGGCTTTTCGCGGGTGCATCGACTGGCACTCCGCGGTGCATGGCACGTGGGCGCTGACGGCCTACGGGCGGATGACCGGCGACCGGCGCCACGAGGAATTGCTGGCGCGCGTGCTCGACCCGGCCGGCATTGCCGCCGAGCACGAGCTCATTCGCGCCCAACCCGAGTTTGAGATGCCGTACGGACGGGCGTGGTTCCTGCGGCTGGCGAGCGAGCACCTGCGCGCCTCGGGCAGTGAGGCGCTGCAGCCGATGGCAACGGACGTGCTGCAGTCGTTGCTGGATCGCTACCGGGAGAGGCAACCCGATCCGTGGCAGGGGAGCTACGGCAGCGACTGCTGGGCTCTGCTGAACATGCACGACTACGCCAGCCACGTGGGCGACAGCAGGGCCCTGCGCGAAACGAGGGAGCTGATCCAAGGCCGTTTCGTGCAATGCGAGGATGCGTGCGATTACGCCTGCGAAGCGGGGCACTTCATGGCCGTCGGCACGAACTGGACTTGGTTGGCGAGCCGCGTGCTGGAGCAGGACGCGTTCGACCGCTGGGCGCAGCGGTTCTTCGCGCGGTCCGGGCTGCCGGGTCCGGTGACGGCGCCGACCAACTGGCATCATCACGGGCTGAACTTCAGCCGGGCCTGGGGGCTATGGGGCATTGCGGAGGCGACAGGCTCCGATGCCCTGCGGCGGGCCTGTCGCGAGGCCTACGCAGCCCATTTCCTGGAGACGTACGGCAACCCGGAGCGCTGGCGCGGGAGCTACCGGGGCGTCGCGCACTGGGTGCCGCAGTTCGGCATGCTGGCCCTGCAGCCGCTGTTCGACGAGCCGGCTACGAGCTGAGCGGGCCGGCTTCCTTTGATCTCAGATAGTGGCGCCGGGCCTTGGCGCGGTTGCCGCACGCGGCCATGTCGCACCACAGCCGGGTCGCGTTCCGGCTCGCGTCGAGGAACAGCCACAGGCATTCCGGGTTGGCACAAAGGCGGACGCGATTGCGCGCCTCGCTCACCAGCAGATCGGCCGCCGACCAGAGGACGGGCGCCAGCAGGCAAGGCATCGAAAACTGCATCTTGCTGATCTGCCAGGCGAACCCGCCGGCGGCAGCGATGATGCGCCGGCGTTCGGGTGCGGCGGCAAGCGTTCGCTGCAAGCGCGCGAAGTGATGCTTAGGGGCGGGCGAGCCTGCCGCGATGGCCTGAAACAGCCCGAACAGCGCCTCACGCACGGCGAGGGCCTCGGCCAGGACGGCAGCGCCCTCGCTTTGGCTCCACATTCCAGCGGCTCGCGGAGGGAGCGCTTCGGCCATGCCGGCGGACTTCCGCAGCCACGCCTTCAGATCATTGAAATCGTTGAGTGACTCCGAGGGATGCGGCCGGCCGCGCCAGCCGAGCGTATTGACGAAGCCGAGGCACAGGTCGGTGGCCGGGAGAGAGATCAGCGCTGGGGCGTCATCGGGCATCCGCATCAATCCAACCGGCTAGAGGGTTGACTGGAGCATACACAAACTCTAACCTCCTAGCCAGTTATAAAGCGAAATGACTCAAAGGTGCCGGATGCCGCTGGATTGCCATCCAATGGGGACGCTTGGGCAGGCGCTGTCGAACAAGGCGCGCCTGGGAGAGTGCGGACAGGATCACTGCGCGAACCCTCGCCGCCGGAGAGGGCTGGCGCGCGGTCGATCATGTGTGCACGTGCGGCCCGGGCGACCATGCGTGCGAGGAGCGACATGCGCTCACGTCGGTTTCGCTGGTGCTGTCGGGGACATTCGTCTGCCGTTCCCGGCATGGAACGTCGCTGCTGTCGGCGGGATCGCTGTTTCTGGGCGCCGCGGGCGATACCTATGAATGCTCGCATCGGCACGGCGAAGGCGACCGGTGCCTGTCGTTCCAGTTCGAGCCGGCGTTCTTCGAGGACATCGTGCGGGACGCCGGAGCCGCGCGAGCGGCCTTCGGGCGCAACGGCCTGCCGCCGCTGCGGGACTTCTCGGACGTTGCGGTGCGCGCGATGGCGGCGATGGATGCCAATCTGGAGCTGGAGGAGATCGCGTACGAGCTTGCCGGCGCTGCCGTCCGTTTGGCGCAGCGAAGAATCGGTCGGGACGCGGAGCACGGATGCGCGGCATCATCGGCGCGTCAGCAATGTCCTGCGGCACCTGGAGAGCGAGATAAGCGCGCCGCATTCGATTGCCGAGCTGGCGAGCCTGGCCTGCCTCAGCCCCTATCACTTCCTGCGCACCTTCAAGGAGGTGACCGGGACCACGCCGCACCGGTGGCTGACGCGGGCGCGGCTGCGCGACGCGGCGCGGCGGCTGGCGACAGGGTACGAGCGCGTCACGCAGGTGGCGCTCGACGCCGGGTTCGAGGACCTCTCCAATTTCGTGCGCAGTTTCCGCGCCGAGTTCGGCGTGTCGCCACGCGCCTATCGCGCGGCCGCGTGACGTGCGCGAATAGCAATTTTCGCCAAGTATGCGCGCTGGGAGGAGAGCAAGGTGATCCCATCATCGTCATGGGAGATCACGCGAATGTTCAACCACATATCGATCGGCGTTCGGGACATCGCCAAGTCCAAGCGCTTCTACGACGCGGCGCTCAAGCCCCTTGGATACCTTCGCTTGCATGAAGCGGACGGTTCGCTCGGTTACGGCCACGACAGCGTGGCGCTGTGGATCAGCGCGAGCGAGCGGCCGGTGCCGGCTGACGCGGCATCGGGCCTGCATTTCTGCCTCGAGGCACCGACGCGCAAGAGCGTGGATGCCTTCCATGGGGCAGGGTTGAGGACCGGCGGGCACGACAACGGCAAGCCGGGGATCCGGGCCGACTACGGCGAGAATTACTACGCGGCCTTCGTGATCGATCCCGACGGCTACCGCCTGGAAGCCTATTGCGGAAAGAGGAGCTGAGCCATGGCGTCAATTCGACAGGAAATTTCCGTTGCCGCGCCGGCAGCTCAAATCTGGGACGCGGTGCGCGATGTCGGCGCCGTGCACGAGCGGCTCGCGCCGGGTTTCGTCACGGATACCAAGATGGACGGAGATGCGCGCATCGTCACGTTCGCAAACGGCCTCGTGGCGCGCGAATTGATCGTCGACATCGACGAGACCGCACGCCGGCTGGTGTGGTCCGTGGTCGGCGGGCGCATGACGCATCACAATGCGTCGCTGCAGGTGTTCGAGGACGGAGAGCGCAGCCGGATCGTCTGGATTGCCGACCTGCTGCCGAACGATCTTGCCGGCACCATCGCCGGCATGATCGAGCAGGGAATGGCCACGATGAAGCGGACGCTGGAGGCGCATGCCGGGAAGAGCTAGCCTGCGCGAAGGATCGGGCGGGCATCGGCTCGCCCGAGCGGTTACGCCGATGCACTACTGCTTGATAGACACCGATCTCGGCGTGCTCGGCCTCGGCGTGGAGCGAGGACGGCATCGTCCGGCTCCAGCTGCCGGAGAGGACGCGGGCCGCCACCGAGCAGCGGCTGCTCCGGCGGTCGGATTGCGCGGAGACCGCGAAGCCGCCGGCGGCGATCACGCAAGCCGGCAAGCTGCTGCAGCGGTACATGAAAGGCGAGCGCGTCGACTTCTCGGACGTCGCGCTCGACCTGGCCGGCGCCAGCGATTTCCACCGCGCGATCTATGCTGCCGCGCGCCGCGTCGGTTGGGGCGAGACGACCACCTACGGCGCGCTCGCGCGGGAGGTCGAGGCGCCGGATGCCGCCCGCGCGGTCGGGCAGGCGATGGGGCGCAACCCCGTGCCCATCATCGTTCCCTGCCATCGCGTGCTCGCGAGCGGGCAGAAGATCGGCGGGTTCTCCGCCTTCGGGGGCGCGGCGACCAAGGAGCAGCTGCTCGCGATGGAGGGCGTGCATCTGGACGACGGCACGCCGATGCTTCCGGGGCTCCTGCCAGCGAACGGTCGAAAGTCCTAGTCAGATCGGCCGCGGAACTCCGGCAACGCCAAGCGAGCACTCCAGAGCCGAGCGGTCCCACGCACCAAGACGCGCGGCGGCCTCGTAGGTCAACTCGAGGAAGCTCAGGAGCGTGCGTGTCAGGATCGGCTGCCGTGCGAACGGCGTCGTAGGGAAGGACGAACTCCCCGGCCTGCTGATGGAAGAACGCCTCTGCGGGCGCGACCTTGCATGCAGCGAAGCCCTCGGGCGCCGGATAGGCGTAGGAGTAGAACGCCGGATAATCGACGGGACCGCCGCCGGGCCAGAAGCCGGCGGAGCTGACCTCATGCGAATAGGCCTCGCGCGTAATGGGATCAGGGAGGCCGGGGATGCCGCCGGGGTGCAAGGGCGCGGCGCGGCCCGAGAAGCGGGTGACAGCCAGGTCGAAACTGCCCCAGAACAGATGCACCGGACTGACCTTGCCGAGAAAGCTCGTGCGGAAGAGCTTGAGCACGCGGTCGACTTCAACCAGCGCACGCCAGAAGCGGACCACGGCGTCGGGATCGTAGGATTTGTGCACGGTGTCGCTTGCGAACGGTATCGGATCGCTCACCTCGCTTGGACTGCCGCTGAACTGGGCGCGAACGCCGAGATCCTCCGTCAGCGCGATGAAGCGCCGGTGGAATTCAGCAACCGTCATCGGCTCTAGAGCAAAGGCACGCTGCGCACCGCTGGACGCGCTGCCGACGAGCCGGTGATCGACGAAGTCGAAATCGAACTGCACGCTCTCGCTGTCCGCCGGGATCGGCGAGGTGGTGAGGCCGCGCGGGGTGACATAAAACGTCGCGTGCCAGGAATGATTGACCCAGGGGGTGCGGGCGAGCCGGTATTTGCCTACGATCTGCGCCCACAGTTGCAGGGTGGCGCAGGTCTCCTTCCAGGGCGCAAATGGGATGTCAGGCCAGCGATCAGTCATGCCTTGTGCCTTTCCTTCAGCCCCGCAGAATAGAACGAAACATCACGCCGATCGTCAAATGCCACGCCGACGGGAACGCCTCTCGCTAGCCGAAGCCCGCCGCATTGCGCTTGCCGCGCAGGGCTTCGGCAAGCCGCGCGGGGAAGAAGAGATCGGCAAGCGGGAGCTGCGGCGTGGCTTCGAGCAGCTGGGCGTGGTGCAGATCGATTCCGTCAACGTGCTGGCGCGCGCGCACCTGCTGCCTGCGTTCTCCCGGCTCGGCCGCTATCGTACGGAGGATCTGCACGCTCTGGCTTACGGAGGCCGCAAGCGCGCGCTGTTCGAGTATTGGGGTCACGAAGCGTCGCTGCTGCCGGTCGGACTGCAGCCGCTGTTCCGCTGGAGGATGGCGCGGGCGGCGAACGGCCAGGGCATCTACGCGGCGCTGGCGCGGTTCGGGCGGGAGCGCGCCAGGTTTCATTGCCGAGGTGCGCGCCGAGATCGCCGACAAGGGTCCGCTTTCGGCCGGCGAGCTGTCGCACGAGCACAAGGGCGAAGGCGGCTGGTGGGGCTGGTCCGACAGCAAGCGCGCGCTGGAATGGCTGTTCTGGTCGGGCGCCGTGACGACCAAGACGCGGCGCGGAACGTTCGAGCGCGTCTATGACCTGACGGAGCGGGTGCTTCCCGCCGCCGTGCTGGATACACCGACGCCGAGCGAAGCCGATGCCCAGCGCGAGCTGCTGCGGATCGCGTCGCGATGCCTGGGCGTCGGCACGGAGCAGTGCCTGCGCGACTATTTCCGCCTGCGTCCCGGCGATGCCAAGCCGCGCATTGCGGAACTGGTGGAGGCGGGCGAGCTGCTTCCCGTTTCCGTGCAGGGCTGGGATGCGCCCGCCTATCTCGCCGCCGACGCTCGCATTCCCAGGAAGATGGAGGCGCGGGCCCTGCTTGCGCCGTTCGATCCGCTGATCTGGCAGCGCGCGCGGGCGGAGGCGCTGTTCGGCGCGCGCATCCGGATCCAGCTCTACACGCCGAAGGAGAAGCGGACCCACGGGTACTACGTGCTGCCGCTGCTGCTCGGGGATCGCATCGCCGCGCGCGTCGACTTGAAATCCGACCGGGCCGAGGGCGTGCTGCGCGTGCTGTCGGCGCACGCGGAGGCCGGGAGCGAACGCGAAGAAGCGGCCGACCCTCTGGCGGCTGAGTTGCGCCTGATGGCGAAGTGGCTCGGATTGAAGGGCATTACGGTGGCCAATTCGGGTGATCTGGCGCGGCAGTTGAAGCGGGCGCTGGGGCGGCGCTAGGACTAGGCTGAAATTTGCTGCAGCGCCTCACTGGGATCGGTGTGAAGCAATGACACGGCGGGAGCTTTTCAAAGGCGGCGGCGTCAGCGTCGAGACGCTGATCGACGGCAGCGGACCGCTGGTGGTGATGATCGCGTCGCTGGGACGGCCGGCTGAGGATTTCGACGATCTGGCCGCGCGGATCGCCGATGCGGGATTCACGGCGGCGCGTCCGCAGCCTCGCGGCATCGGAGAAAGCTCCGGCCCGATGGAGGGCGTATCGCTGGCCGATCTCGCGGCGGATGTGGCGCTGGTTATCGAAGCGCTGGGCGGAGAGCCGGCAGTCGTCATCGGCCATGCCTTCGGCCAGCGCGTCGCCCGCATGCTGGCGACGACGACGCCCGAATCTGGTGCGGGCCGTCGTGACTCTGGCGGCGGGCGGCAAGGTGCCGATACCGGAGAAGGCGAGAGCGGCGCTTGCCGGCTGCTTCGATGCCTCGCTGAGCGCCGAGCAGCATCTGGCGAATGTGCGCTACGGATTTTTCGCCGACGGCAACGACGCCACGGTGTGGCGCGAAGGGTGGCATGGCGCCGTCGCGCGCATGCAGCGCGCGGCGACCTTGGGTCTCAGACTTCCGGACGAAGCTCGGGCGAGCACGAGCAAAGCTGGTGGGCCGGAGGCCGGGCGCCGATGCTGGTCATCCAGGGCCTGCAGGATACCATCGCGCTTCCCGAGAACGGCCGGCAGCTCAAGGCGGCCTTCGCCGACAGGGTGGAGCTGATCGAGATCGATGGCGCGGGTCACGCCCTGCTGCCGGAGAAGCCGGAGGCAATCGCGAACGCCGTGCTCGCGTTCCTGCGCCGCGTGCACAAAGCGCAATAGTTGGGCGGAGCGGAACCTTGCCAGTGCCGGGCGCCGCAGCTAGCTTCCGCGAAAGGCATTTCAATCGAACGGGCCCGATGGGACTTTACCTGAGGCCGAGCACGCTGGCCGAGGCGCTCGCCGCGCTGGCCGATGACAAGCTCAATCCGGTTTCCGGCAACGCCATCGACAAGCTGACGGTTCTCGCCGGCGGGACGGATTTCTTTCCGGCGCAGACGGCGCGGCGCGCGTGGCTGGAGAAGGCGCCGCAGAATGTGCTGGATATCTGGGGCATCGATGAGTTGCGCGGCATCCGGCGGGGCGAGGACGGGACTTCGTTCGGCGCGCTCACGACCTGGACCGAGATTTGCGATGCCGGGCTGCCGCCGGCCTTCGATGGACTGAAGCTGGCCGCGCGCGAGGTCGGCGGACGGCAGGTGCAGAATCGCGGGACGATCGCGGGCAATATCTGCAATGCCTCGCCGGCGGCGGACGGCGTGCCGCCGCTGCTGACGCTGGATGCGAAGGTGGAGATCGCGAGCGTGCGGGGGCGGCGCTCGCATGCCGCTGGCGGAGTTCATCACGGGAAACCGCAGGACGGCGCTGGCGCGCGGACGAGCTGGTGACGGCGGTTCATGTGCCGCGGCAATCCGAGAACGCGCGCTCGACTTTCCTCAAGCTCGGTGCGCGCTCGTATCTGCTGATCTCGATCGCCTCGGTGGCGGCGCTCATCGAGCAAGATGCGGACGGCAGAATTGCGAAGGCCGCCATCTCAGTCGGCGCCTGCTCCGCGGTGCCGGTTCGGTTGACGGAGCTGGAGCATCAGCTTGCAGGCGCGCAGCCGGATGCGATCGCAGAACTCGTGAAGCAACACGTCAGCTCCGCCCTCGCACCGATCGACGACATTCGCGGCTCGGGGAGCTACCGCAAGCATGCGGCGGTCGTGCTCGTCGGGCGAGCGCTCGCTGAGATTTTCGCGAACGGCGCGCGGAGAGCCGCATGAACGAGCACGCGCCGATCCCAAAACCGACGGTCGCTTTCACGCTGAACGGCGTCGCACAGACGCTGGCGTCGGCGCCGGGAGAACGGCTCTCCGAAGCCGTGCGCCGGAGCGGCTTTACGGGCACCAAGGTGGGCTGCAACGCAGGCGATTGCGGGGCGTGCACGGTGCTGCTCGACGGCGCACAAGTGTGCGCCTGCATGGTGCCGGCGGCACAGGCGGAGGGGCGGCAAGTCGTGACCGTCGAGGGCCTTGCGCAGCACGCCGAAGGGGCGGGCGTTGCAGGCGGCATTCCACAGGCATGACGCAGCACAGTGCGGCATCTGCACGCCGGGCATGCTGATGGCCGCCACGGACCTGCTGGCACGCAACGATGCGCCGTCACGGCAGGACGTCATGGATGCCTTGGGCGGCGTGCTGTGCCGCTGCACGGGCTACCTCAAGATCGTCGAGGCCGTGCTGGACGTGGCGCGTGCAGGCACGCAACGGCACAGGCATCGAGCCAGGACAATGACACGGCATTGCACACCCCCGCGGTCGGTCGCCGTGTGCCACGGGTGGACGGTTTCGCCAAGATCACGGGCGAGGCACGCTACGGCGACGACGCTATCCCCGCCGGCGCGCTGTGGCTGAAGGCGATCCGCTCCCCGCATGCGCACGCGCGGTTTACCATCGGCGACCTCGCCCCGTTCCTCCGCCGCCACCCGGGGATAGTGCGCGCCTTCACCGCGCGCGACGTTCCCGGCCACAACTCGTTCGGCATCTATCCGCACATCAAGGATCAGCCGGTTTTCGCCGAGGCCCACGTCCGCCATCGCGGCGAGCCGATCCTGGCGCTCGTCGGCGACCTCGACGCCATCGAGGCGATCGACATCGCCGAGCTGCCGATCACCTGGGAGCCGCTGCCGGCGCTCACCGGAACCGACGCCGCGCTCGCGCCCGGGCGCACCTGCGCTCCATGACCGCTGGCCCGACAATGTGCTCTCCGAGGGCGTGCTCGAATCCGGCGATCCCGCGAACCGCCTTCGCGCGAGCCGCCTTCACCGCCGAAGGCGCATTCGAGACCGCCTTCGTCGAGCACGCCTACATCGAGCCCGAAGCCGGCTACGCCGTCCGCGTCGGCGACCGCATGGAGGTCTACGCCAGCACGCAGGCGCCGATGATGGATCGCGACGAGGTCGCCCGCGTCCTCGGCCTGCCGCTCGAAAACGTCCGCATCGTCCCGACCGCCTGCGGCGGCGGCTTCGGCGGCAAGCTCGACGTCTCCGTGCAGCCGATGCTCGCGGTCGCCGCCTGGCATCTGAAGCAGCCGGTGCGCTGCGTCTACGAGCGCATCGAGTTCGATGGCCGCCACCACCAAGCGCCACCCCGCCAAGATCAAAGCCCGCGCCGCCTGCGACGCCCAGGGCCGCCTCGTCGCCTACGAATCCGACGGCGACTTCAACACCGGCGCCTACGCCTCCTGGGGCCCCACCGTCGCCGGCCGCGTGCCCGTACACGGCGCCGGCCCCTACAAAATTCCCAACGTGCGCAACCGCGCGCGCGCAATTTTCACCAACGAAACGCCCTCCGGCGCCTTCCGCGGCTTCGGCATTCCGCAGGCGGCCATCGCGCACGAGACGCTCTACGACGACCTCGCCGCCAAAGCCGGCATCGACCGCCTCGAGTTCCGCCACATCAATGCATTGCGCGCCGGCGACACCACCTATTCGGGCCAGCGCCTCGACGCCAGCGCCGGCCTCGCGCAATGTCTCGACGCGCTCCGCCCGCGCTGGGCCGAATTCAACGCGGACGCCGCCGCCTTCAACGCACTGCAACACCCGCACCCGCCGCGGCGTCGGCATCGGCTGCATGTGGTACGGCATCGGCAACACCGGCATGTCGAACCCCTCCACCATGCGCATCACGCTCGCGCGCGACGGCAAGCTCACCTTCTGGAACGGCGCCGTCGACATCGGCCAGGGCTCCACCACCGTGCTGACGCAGATCGCCGCCGACGCGCTCGGCGTGCCGGTGTCGCAATTCGAACTCGTCGTCGGCGACACCGATCTCACCTTCGACGCCGGCAAGACCTCGGCCTCGCGCCAGACCTTCGTCTCCGGCAAGGCCGCCCAGCTCACGGGCGAGGCGCTGCGCGCGAAGATCCTGCGCCTCACCAACGCCGGCCCGGAGGCGACGATCACCCTCGACGGCCCGCGCCTCGTCATCGCCGAAGGCGGCCGCGACACGCACCGTCGATCTCGCCCAGCTCCCCGACCAGGGCGACGGCATCGTGCTCGAAGCGGTCGAGACCTTCGATCCGCCCGCCACCCCGCTCGACGCCAAGGGCCAGGGCAGCCCCTACGCCACCTACGGCTTCGCCGCGCAGATCGCCACCGTCGACGTCGATCTCGACCTCGGCACCGTGAAGGTGCGCAAGATGGTCGCCGCCCACGACGTCGGCCGCACCATCAACCCGAGCCTGGTGGAGGGCCAGATCCACGGCGGCATCGCGCAGGGCCTCGGCCTCGCGCTGATGGAGGAGTTCATTCCCGGCCGCACCGAGAACCTGCACGACTACCTGATCCCGACCTTCGGCGACATGCCCGACATCGAAGTGCATGCTGATCGAGGACCGCGAGCCGCTCGGCCCCTACGGCGCCAAAGGCATCGGCGAGCCCGCACTGATCCCGACGCCCCCCGCCATCCTCGGCGCCATCCGCCACGCCACCGGCGTCACCATCCGCCAGGTGCCGGCGCTGCCGCATCGGGTGCATGCGGCGCTGGTGGAGGGCCGGTAGCTAGCCGGCTCAACCCAGTCGAGCGCGGCGGGAAGGTTCGCAACAACACCACTTGTCGCAGCCGACGGTTGGCATCCGCCTTTCCCGCTGGCGGCTATGCCCTATCTCCTAGCTTTCATTCTCATCTGAGTCTTCATCGCTCCCGGCGCTGTCGCGCGGGAATGATCTCTCATGCTCCTTGTCTTTGATCATCTGACGGATCGCCTCGGTCAGGACGTGCGAGGCGACTTCAGTCTCCCTCGTACCCAGCGGGGAGTTCTTCGCTAGCCACGATAAGTACTCGTACTGAGCCAGCGGCACTTTTAGAGGAAGAGTGCGCGGCTCTTGCTTTGGCGGCTTAGGTCCCGGGCCTTTGGCCACGCGCATCACTCCACAACATAACTCATTATAACACATTTTATCATGTTGAAACCTTGCGGAGCGAACCAAATCAGTCCAACTCAAGGCTGTGAGTTTCAAGGCAAAAGGCCGTCTCCTATGACGATGCAAGGAATGCAAGCAGGGCGGAGATGGGCACGCTTGGACTGGACGTTTGCGTATGGCTACGCGGTCCTGTGCCTCGGGTGCTACGCCTCATACCGAGGCGCTCCCGCAGCCACGGTCGTCGTGATCGCGACGCTGCTCACTCTGCCCAACGTCGTGAAAAAAAATCCACAGCACGTATCCCCAATTGAGTTTGGGGCGCACCTTGTCGTTGCGATTTTCTTCGCCCTATTTGCACATGCCGTGGGCTGGGGAATTGAGCGAGCTATCGGGGCTTAGATAAGGTCGCTCCAACCCGCCCAAGGGACGGCAGACGCGGGCGGGGTCATCCAGATGGCGTGTATCAAAGATCACTATAGAACGGCTGTCGTAGCTCTCGCGGATGCGGTGAGCGGCTCCGTGGATTTGCTCACGCCGACACTGGGCAAACCGTTGGCTATCGTTGCCATAGCGCTGGCAATGCTCCCTCCGAGCTGGCTCATGTTTCAAGTCGGACGCATATTGGTCCCGGATTTCGTCAAGTGGTGGTACGACGAGACGATCACTCAGCGCGCCCGCGATTACGTGAGGCGTAAGTGCGCCGGCACCGGAATGACGGTACGGGGCGCAAAGATTTCCTTCCTGCTGGGATTTCTGATCTTTTTCGTGGCGCGATTTGCCCTTTCGCTGCCGCTTTACTACGCTTACAGCATTCCAACATTCGTGGCTGCTTTCCTAGGGGTCGCGGTGATCGGCTATTTTGTTTCGGGGAACGTGCCGGAGAGCGAGGTAGCACGGTACAGGTATTTCCGACGGTTTCAGGGGCCGTCTGTCACTGGAGCAGGCCTCGGATTTGCAACCGCGTTCTTTGAGTTTGTGCTGGAGGCAGGCATCCTCGCCGTTGGGCAGATCGCTTAGTAGCGCTAGCATGGCCGAGCAGAAGAGAACGCGCCGCCCGCTGCCGGCTCGCGCGCCAACCTCCGCTCCAGCTCCTCATTGTTCGCGATCAACCGTCTGGTGATCAGCGACACGAGGTAGAAGCCGAACTCGCGGTTCTCGGTGTAGGGCGCGATCACGCGGTCTTCCGTGATCGCCATCAGCTCCACAGGGGTCGCCGCCACGGCCGTGGCGATGCGCTGCTTGTGCGGGGAGAACAATCGGACCTCTTCGTCGGCGACACCGACCTCACCTTCGATGCCGGCAAGACCTCCGCCTCGCGCCAGGCCTTCGCGGGTATCGCAGATGGAAGCGCAGCCTCTCTGACAAGATGAGCTATAAAATGTATACAGGATGACCCCTATGACCATTTAATAGCGCATTTTGAATCATGGCCTTGATCTTTTGGGTACAATATACTATTAAATGCACACAGGAATATGCCTGTGCGCATTTAATGGAGCACTCCATGCGGGTATCCAAGGCAGCGACGGCGTTGCCGCTGCCCGTAAAGCGCGCTTTGCGGAAGTTGGGCGCCGACATCTCCGTCGCCCGACGGAGACGGAAAATCACAACGACTTTGATGGCTCAACGAGCCTTCATTGATCGTCGCAGTTTGGCCCGCGTAGAAAAAGGCGACCCCGGCGTCTCAATGGCAATCTACGCAACTGTTCTGTTTGTGCTGGGGATTGCAGACCGCATTGGCGAACTCGCCAGTCCGGCCAGCGATCGAGTTGGGCAAGCGCTAGCGGACGAAACGCTAAAGCCGCGCGTCTATAGCGTTCGCGTCCACGACGGTAAACCAAAAGATGGATCGCGATCTTCAAGTCTGGATTGATCAAGGCGCCCGCACACTTTTGGTCGGCCGCCTCTGGTTGCGCGAGAAGAACGAGCGCGAAACCGCTACGTTCAGATACGACGCATCATGGTTGAGGCACGCCCGCCCATTCGCGCTCTCGCCTTCTTTGCCGTTAGGTGAAGGATCTTTTCACTCCGACGAGGGCACTTTCGATCCGTTCAGAGACTCGTCGCCTGATCGCTGGGGTAGAAAGCTCATGCGCCTTCGCGAGCGCAACCGGGCTCGCGAAGCAAAAACAAAACCTCGCACTCTCTCAGAGGCCGACTTTCTGCTTGGTGTAGACGATGCAACGCGCATGGGGGCGCTGCGATTCAGAATTGCCGACGACGAGGCCTTTCAAAGCGAATCGGCGAGCCCAGTTCCCCCTCTGATCGAACTTAGAAAATTGCTTGGGGCAACCAATCGGTTGGAGCGCGGGCGTGAACGCAAAGGCGACCTAGAGTTGGTGCTGGCGCCCGGCGGCTCACTCGGCGGAGCCCGCCCCAAAGCCACGGTGCTGGCAAACGACGGGCGCCTAAGCGTCGCCAAGTTTCCGTGGGCACAGGACGATTGGTCAGTCGTTCGCTGGGAAGCAGTTGCACTCGACCTGGCCAATACCGCCGGCATAGCCGTACCCACTTGGAAGCTGGTCCCCGTTCAAGCCAACGCGGTTCTCCTAGTGGATCGGTTCGACCGCAGCCCTGCCAACTTCCGAATCCCTTTCATATCGGCCATGACCGCGCTCCAAGCCAAGGACCACGAAGAACATAGCTACATCGAGATAGTGGACGCGCTGCGCCAAATAGGAGGCGCGCCGGAAGAAGACGCGCGCCAGCTTTGGCGGCGGATGGTGTTTAATGTCCTGATCTCCAACACGGATGACCATCTGAGAAACCACGCCCTTCTTCGCGATGAAGGAGGTTGGAGGCTATCGCCCGCCTATGACATGAACCCGTGCCCGCGTGAGATCAGCGGCGGACGACACGTATTAGCGCTCAATGAGGATGATCACTCAGGCGAGCTGGATATTGCAATGTCCGTGGCCGAATATTTTGGCCTTACGCGCGATGAAGCGGCGACGATAGCATCTGAGGTTGCCACAGCTACCAAGCGTTGGAGGGAGTCGGCGCAAGAGCGGGGCATACGCCGACAAGAATTGGAAGAGATCGCCTCCGCCTTCCAGGAAGATGAGATGACTGCTGCGCTGTCGTTGAGGAAACTCGTGGCAATTGCGCAGCCCCCAAAGCCAAAGCGGAAGGCGCGGTCCTCTGCAAACAAAGCTCGCAAGGGCAAAAAGACCTGATGGCGCTCATCATCATTAACATGCTGCTGATGATGATGGTGATCATCAGTTCGGTACGGTTGACCGCCCAAGCGCAAACAGCCTGAGCTAACACCAGCCAAGCAGACGAAGCGGTTTGAGGCGCTGGTCGAAGCTGGAAAGACCGCTTCGCCCTAAGCTTTCACCGCCGCCGGCTCACGCGCCAGCCTCCGCTCCAGCTCCTCATTGTTCGCGATCAGCCGCCTGGTGATCAGCGACACGAGGTAGAACCCGAACTCGCGGTTCTCGGTGTAGAGCGCGATCACGCGGTCCTCCGCAATCGCCATCAACTCCACCGGGGTCGCCGCCACCGCCGTGGCGATGCGCTGCTTGTGCGGGGAGAACAATCCGATCTCGCCGAACACGCCGCCCTTCTCCAGCTCGATGCCGAGTTCCGTCAGCCGCACCGTGCCGTCGGCGATCAGGAACAGCTCGCGCGCGGGATCGCATTTGCTGAATATGGTTTCGCCGGCCGCGTATCTGCGCGGCGTCATGTAGGGGATGAGCCATTCGAAGCTCAGGTCCCCTTCCATCGCCTGCCGCACCTTCTGCGTCAGCTGCCGCATCTGGTGCAGGCGCCACAAGTTGAGCGGCAGCAGCGCCGCGTGCAGCAGGAGGATCGGGGTCATGCCGCCGAGGGACGCATAGATGATGAAAGCGACGTTGCTGGCGATGGCGGCCATGCGCAGCGGCCCCATCAGCCTCATGTAGAACGTCGCAAAGACGAGAGCGCTCGCCAGGTAGCCTGCGATCTCGGCGATCTCCACGACCTTCTCCTTGTCTCCCGGCACGGGAAGATCGGCGGAGAACTGTGGACTTAGTTTGTCCGGCCACGCAGAAAGCCGGCGGCGTGTTCCGCGCTGCGGTGCGCTCCAGACGACGCTACCCAGGCCGCACGATCGGCAGTCCGTCGCGGTTGCCCCATTCCTGCCAGGAGCCGACGTAGTTCCGCACCCGCGGATAGTTCAGCAGCCGCAGCGCGAGGTAGGCGTGAGCGGAGCGGAAGCCGGTGTTGCAGTAGACGACGATGTCCTTGTCCGGCGTGGCGCCGCGCCGCTCGAAGATCGCGCGCAGCTCTGTCGAGCGGTTTCATGCGCCCGGTCGCATGGTCAAAGAGTTCCTCCCAGTCGCAGTGCCGGGCGTTCGGCACCGCACCGCCATGCTTCGCGCGCCGATCCTCGCCCGTGAACTCGGCCGCGCTGCGATTGTCGAGGATGACGCTATCAGGATCATCGATCGCCCGCAGCACGCTCCGCATAGCCGGCAATCCGATCCGGCACCGCCTCGAACGCGAACTTGCGGGCCGGCGGCGGCGCCCCATCGCGCACAAGCGCAAACCCGGCCTCGCTCCACGCCTTCGATCCCGCCGTCGAGCACATGCACGTGGCGGTGCCCGAGGTACTCGGCAAACCAGAAACAGCGCGCCGCGCACATGTCGGTGAAGGCGCCGTAGAACACGATGGTGTCGCTGGGCTTCACGCCGCGCCATCCCAGCATGTTCGCCCACATGCGCGTGAACGATGCGAGCGGCGCGGGGTCGGTGTCGTCGCAGTTGACGAAGTAGGGATCGAAGTGCCGGGCACCCTGGAATGCGGCCGGCCGCGAAATGCTCGGCCTGTCGCGTATCGACGATCGCGAGATCCGCCCGGCCGAGCTGCTCGTGAAGCTTTTCCGCCGACCACAGCAGGTCGAGGTTCAGCTGCGGTGATCCGGGCTCAGCAATCACGTTCTGTCATCCTTCAGGGCGCGCGCACGCTCCCATCCAGATTACCCCATTGCGGTCATTGATCCGCAAGCGGGAAGACGCCGCACCCGTCCAGCGAGACTGGCAGGAAAATGTGCGGCGACGGGCCGATTTCGCCCGGCGCCGCCTATCGTAACCTCAGACCCCCAGCCGATCCGATGCCATCGCCGCGCCCCGGATGCGGTTGGCGATCTTCTGGAAGGCGATGTCGCGGGCCACGTCGGGCGAGCCGTGCTTCGGCTTCACGTCGATGGAGAACGGCGAGAAGCCGCAGTCGTCGGTCGCGCCGAGCTGGTCCTTCGGAATGTACTTCGACGCCAGCACCAGATCGGCGCACACCTCCTCCGGCGTCTCGACCCGCGGGCTCTGCGGATTGATCACGCCGATGAAGGCCACCTGCTTCACGCCGTTCGCATCCTTGCGGATGTTCTCGCCGATCAGCTTGTAGACGCGCTCCTTGTCCTTCTCGCTGGCGAGCTGGATCAGGAAATAGCCGGCGTTCATCTGGAACATGCTGGGCAGCAGCTCCTCGTAGTCGACGTCGGCGCTGTGGGTGGCGTCGCAGTCGCCGCCCGGGCAGGTGTGGATGCCGATGTTCTTGCGCTCCTCGGGCGTGAAGCGGTCGAGCACGCGGTTGTTGAGCGCGATGAAGCCCGGCAGCATCTTGCGGCCCGTCCATGGGTTCTTCGGATCGCTCCGGCAGGCCAGCCGCCCCTCCGTGAAGTCGATCGAGACGCGCTTGGCACCCGACTTGAAGCGCCTGCCGGATGTCCTTCTCGCACTCGTTGACGAGATCGGCGTGGAACTGCTTCCCGCGTGTAGCCCGGCACCTCGCTGTCGAGCGGATAGAGCAGCGCCAGCATGGAGGGCGCGATCACCGCCTGCTTCAGCGGCTTGCGTCGCCATCTTCATGGCCTTGTCGACATACTGCGGAGGCGTAGGTCCGGTAGCGGAACGGCCCGCCCGTCAGCCGCGGCAGCTGGCGGTGGTGGCCGTCGGTGAAGATGGCGAAGTACTGCCCGTCGAGCGCCAGGTGATCGGCCACGCCGGTTCCGGCCAGCGTGTCGGCCAGCGGATAGGTGGCGAAGCTCGACATGCGCTGCTCGCCGTCCGAGACGATGGGCGACCCGGTCGCCTCCATGCGCTTGATGGAGTCGAGGCAGGCCGCGTCCTGCTCGCGCGACGAGGTCCTCATGCTTGATCTTGCCCGCATCGTAGGCGGCAAAGGCTTCCTGCAGCTTCATGGGACGCGGCAGCGATCCTACAGGCTCGGTCGGAAGAGGCATGTGCATTTCCTCCAGATTGTTGTTGGTTCTCCAGCCGTTCATACAGACTGGTCTGTCTATCAACGACCACAGGCGCTCAGCCGTCAAATCAAAACTGCCGGCGCGGGCTTCGCACCTTCAATTGCGTCGGAGAGTTCAGCTCAGGTTGAGCACACGGCTCAGCGGCGCGGCCAGCCGTCGAGGACGAGCTTGGCGGCCCTCTTGGCGTCGAGCGCGGCGTTGCGATGGCCTTCGCCCGCCGAAACGATCGAGCCCTTCATCAGCATGTGCCAGGCCTGGGCGAACTTTTCCGCGTCGCGCAAACCGGCTTCATGCGCCAGCTCCTTCACGATCGCGCGGATCTTCGCCAGGTGCGCCGCGGCAGCGGCCCGGACCGGCGAACCGGGGTCGGATTCCAGCAGCACGTTGATGAACGAGCAGCCCTCGAACGTCTTCTTGCGGAACCAGGGGTCGAACACGTCGAAAATCGCGAGCAGCCGCGCCTCCGGTCCCGATGCGCGCTGCTTGATTTCCGCTTCCAGCCAATCCCGCGTCCAGACCTGCTCCCTGCGGTCCAGGAAAGCGATAGCCAGATCGACCTTGGAGCGAAAGTTGCTGTACAGGCTGGCCTTGGCCACGTCCGAGCGGGCGAGAATGGTGTCGATGCCGACCCGGTTCACGCCCTTGGTCGCAAACAGGTCGTAGGCGGCATCGACCAGACGCTCGCGCGGCGCTCCGAGTGTTTTGGCTTTTCGCTTCGGCATGTTCGCTCTGTCAGGTCACGGGAGACGACTAACCCGCTGGAATCCATCCCGCAACCCCTTGCGCCAGCGGTGCCTTAACCCGCCCGCCCGCGCTGCGCAACGGCGGTCCCGGCCTTCGCTCTCGCCGATTGCGGCGCCATCTCCCGTCGATGCCGACACGACATCGGCTTCGCGCCGACACCTCGTCTCAGAGCAGACCGCCAGTGCCGCATCGCGTGCACGCGGCGATACAGGCGAGCCGCTGAACAGAAACGTTTCCCGCCTCCTCCGCGGCCCCATTACAACTGGCAACTGCCGACGCGGCGGCGTTAGCATGTCAACGTCTCAACCATTCGAAGGCGACCCACCGCGGCAGAATACCGGCTTCGCAGAGCCAAGCTTGAGCGCAGCAGTGACCTTGTTTCGGTAGCAGGAGTTGGCGTCACGATGCTCTTGGCAGGCACCGCAAAGCGTTTGCGATCTCTCGCGCCCTTTTCGTGCGCCCTCTTGGTGCTCGGCGCCATGACGTTTGCCGGCTCCCAGCCGGCCCCGGCCGGCGAGCCCTCCAGGGCGGCGCGCAAATCGCCGCCGTCGATCCCAACCCACGCCAGATCAACCCGCGCACCGCCCGGCCCCGCTCTGGAAAGAGAAGCCGAGGTTGCCCAGCTGCTGGCCCAGCTCGAGCCGCAACTGGTCAAGCGGGAGGGCGCAGCCGCCCCGACGTCCTGCTCGTGGAGTTCGCGTCCGATCTTCCTCCCGGTGCGGCGGAAAGCGTGGCGCAGGAGTTCGGGCTGGAGCTTGTCGGCAGGATGGATTTCCCCTCGCTGGATCTGCGTCTCCACCGCTATCGCGTGAGCGTGGCAACGCCGTCGGCGACGTGCTGACCCGGCTGCGCCAGGATCCCCGTGTCCGCAGTGCGCAGACCACCGTCGTCTATCGCCTGCCCGAACCGGAGAAGCCGCCCATTCCCGCCACGCCGCCAACGACGGCGCCTGCCCAACAGCAGGCCAAAGCGCCCGCGTCCCTTCCGCGGCCATCCAAGCGCAGCGTTGCGGCTGTGAAAGCTGCGCCGCGCAAGAGCGCGGCATCCGACCCAGCGCCGGCCCTCGCGGTACGGCCGGAGCGCCCGCCGACCTCGATCACCCAGACGGCACTGCGCTTTCCGACGGCGGATGAGCCTTTCGTGAACAGAGGAGGACGATAGCCGTTCCGTGATTTCATGCCGGTTCCGCGCGGCGGCGGCCATGCGGGTGCGGCGGGGGGAGAAGAGTGAGGGTATCGCGTCTGCGTTCGTATGTTTCAGCCATCGTTGCGAGCATCGTGGCGGCAGGCGCCGCCATCGTGCCGGCGACCGCCTGGGCGCAAGAGGGCGACCTGGCGGACCGGATCTGCCGACCTCGAAGCGACGGCGGTGACCAAGCGCGGCACCGGCGCTCCCAGCCTCCAGATCTACGGCCAGATCAACCGCGCGCTTCTCTATTGGGACGACGGCTTCGACAGAAGGGCATCCGTCGTCGACAACAGCACATCGTCCAGCCGGTTCGGCTTCATCGGCCAGGCGCCCGTCGCTCCGGGCCTCGTCACCGGCTACCGGCTGGAGCTCGGACTCTACGCGCAAGCCTCCGAAGCCCTGTGGAACCGGAACGACATCGCCGCCGCGCATTGGCCCTCGCCCACCCATGACCTGGTCGTGCGCCAGGCCTACTGGTTCCTGCGCCAGCCGACGCTCGGCACGCTGTCGCTGGGCCACCAGTCGCCCGCGAGCGACGACATCACCATCATCAACCTCGGCAGCCAGATGAACGACGGCGCCGTGCATTACAACAACGCCTTCAACATCCGGCTCGATCATCCCGCGCTCGGCCACATCTTCAGCGACCTCAAGTGGGGACACATCGCCCACAACGTCGATGCCCTGCGCGGCAACTTCGTCCGCTACGACACGCCGCTGCTCGCCGGCTTCATGCTCTCCGCATCCGCCGGGCGAGGACACAGTGTGGGACGTCGCGCTGAGATACCAGGCGGAATGGCAGAATTTCAGGTTCGCCGGCGGCATCGGGTTCATGGACGACCGCGAAGAACTCTACGCGGACCTCAAGGGCTCCGCCTCCCTCCTGCATGCGCCGACAGGGCTCTATCTGTCGGGCGCGGCCGGCGTGCGCGATGACGACCGCTCCAGCATCATCGGCAGGCCGCCGGCGCACTTCCAGTATCTGCAGGCGGGCATCCGCAAGAGCTGGCTGTCGTTCGGCCCCACGACGCTCTACGGCGACGCCGGCCTCTACCGCAACTTCGGCGTCGGCGAGTTCCTCAGGGTCGATCCCAACACCCAGCAGCTCGTCGTCTGGGGCACGCTGGCCGAGACCGAAGTGATGCGCTGGGGCTTCGGCATCGAGCAGTCCTTCGAGGAAACAGGCGTGCTCGTCTACCTGCAGATGCACCGCTACGAGCCCGAGATCGTCGGCTTTCCCTGCGCCAACGGTCCGACGCCCTTCCCCGACCAATGCGGCGGCAACCCGGCCAACCTGGAACGCCTGCCCGTGCAGCCCTGGTCGGCGATCGTGGTGGGCACGCGCGTGCGCTTCTAGCCCGCTGGCGCCTCGGGGATGACGGAGGCGGCAAAGGCGGCATCCGTCATCCCGTCGCGTTCACCTCATATGAACCGCAGGCTGTTCAGGATCAGCGCCGCCCCGATGACGATCAGCGCCAGCGCCGAGACCGGCACGGTGCTGAGGCCCAGGGCGGTGGGTGTCCCGCCGCGCGCAAACCACGTCACGCCAAACCCGCCCGAGATCATCCCGGTACCGGCGATGAACTCGGCACCGACAGTGAGCCAGCTCATCGGACCCCCGCCATCTGCATAAACCCGGCAACCATCATGCCGATGCCGAGCACGAGCCCCGTGGTGATGGCGACGGAGATCATCGCCTCCAGGTTCGAGCCGATGAACCACCGCGAAGGCCCGTCGGCCCTCGGCAAGGATATCCAGAGGGAGAAGAGCGTGAGGCCAAGCACGACCAGCCCGGCAGACATCATGATGAAATTTTCGAGCATGCTGAGTGCTCCATGCACCGCGGCCCGGCGAAGCCGCGCAGGCGGCGTCATCGGTCGCGCATATTCAGTTTCGAGAGAGAATTCTGGCGCCGCGGACCCGGTGGCCGGCGGCCGACCGCTAGGTCAGCAGCCCCGGCGGATCGCGCGGATTTCGCGTCCGCGCATGCGCAAAGAGCGATGGGACCGCGATCTGAGCAAGAGTGTAGGCGGGTCGTTCCTGCGGCTCCTCTTTCTCCAGGAGGAGGGCAAAATAGGCCGCGGCGACCACAAGGAAGCGAGGCTTGGGCGTCGCCGGCTGCTGTTCGAAGATGCGCAGCTTGCGCAATTGCACCTTGCTCGGGCGCGTTGTTTTTGCCCCGCCGGAACCCCCTTCGAGGAAGAGAGCCAGAGAGCGACCGCCCGCGGGCTGTTCGCGCGCTGCGCGACCATCGAGTACGCCCGCCGCCAGATGCGCAGCCAGGAACAAAAGCACGGCAGGCGTGAGAAGGCGCAGGAGAATGTGCTCTACGGATTTGCCCATCGGAATGGCAATCTGGACCCTATATCCCGCGCATCATCGCACGCGGCTGCCGCCAAGTCACTTTTGCCGCAAGGGCACCCTGAAAGGCCGCCTGCACTAGGGCGTGAAATCTTAAACGACGATCAGAAGCCCTAGTCGGCACCGCGTGGGCTGGGTCCGCCACATGTCTCGAGCACCGTCGTCTCAGTCGCTCCCAACCCGCCAGCCCGAAACCTCAGAGCATCATGATCGACCGCCGCAGTGCAGCTTTCAGCTCGCTGCTGCGTGTGAGACGGCTCATTTCTGCCTGAAGAACGGCACTGAACGCCTTCTTCTTCATCTCGACGACCTTGATTGCGTCAGAGGACGCATCGAGACCCGCCGCATCGCACACGATGTCGATCAGCCGGTCGACCGCGTGAAGCCGCCCCAGCAGATAGTCGTGCTCCCGGTAGGAGCGGGAGAAGAAGCCGCCGAAGTAGCCGAGCGCCCTTCCCTTGAGCAGGTCCGCGCCCGCAAATCCGCTCAGCGTCACCGGATCGACCGGACTGATGCGATCGACGAGAACCTCCCGGATCTCGCCGGCCTGGCGGGTGGCCGCGACGGGCAGCGTCAGGACATCCCAATAGGGAAAGCCAACATAATTGATGAGAACTTCGTAGCGCGCCTCGGCATGCCATTCCGCCGGCTGCATGCCGGACAGCAGAAAGTCGAGGTCGCGGCTGGTGGTCTGCAGATCGATTTCCTCGGCCAGCCTCGACATCAGGGTTTCGAGCCGGCCGAGGTGGGCGCTCACAAACCGCTCGGCGAAAGCGGAGAGATCGCGGCCTTCACCGTTGGACGGCGCCGCCGCGAACAGCGCGGCGATTTCCGCACGCGTCTCTGCGCTGAAGCAGCGCGCCTGGATGCCGTCCATGACATCGAGGTGCGCATAGAACGCGCGCTTCAGGTTGTCGACCACATGGGGCTCCAGTCCGGGATATCGCCCCTGCTCGATGAGCTGGTAGAGCCGGTTCTGCCCCTCCACCAGGAACTGCAGCCGCCGCTTGCGATAGTCGATGTCGAAGGCGAGCAGGAAGCGCATCCATCGCGGGCTCGATGCCGCGACGGCGTCCTCTTCCGGCACGCCGGCGTCGGCCGTGTCGTCGCAAACGATGCCTGCGCGCGCTGCCCAGGCCGCGACGATCCCGACGATCGTCTTCCCGAGCTGGGAGCGGTGATTGGCGCCACGCAGGTCCGCGACCAGCTGCCCGACCGACCTGACGACGGCCCGCACCTTGAGCTGCACGTAGCTCTCGTAGGCGAACCCCGCATCCTTCTTGACCTGATTATGGACGTGCTGCCGCCAGGCCGTGATCTGCTCAGCCTCGATCGAGCCTGCCGGCGGCTCGCGGATGACGCCGGCGACGAGCTTGGTGAT
This sequence comes from uncultured Alphaproteobacteria bacterium, assembly GCA_963782855.1. Taxonomy (GTDB): domain Bacteria; phylum Pseudomonadota; class Alphaproteobacteria; order Rhizobiales; family Hyphomicrobiaceae; genus AWTP1-13. The sequence goes on from CAWALW010000009.1 coordinate 172,682, forward strand.
GCGCGGCCGCGCGGCATCGATGATGGCGCGCAGATTGCGCACGCGGTCGTTGAGCCCGTCCAGCGCGATCAGCTCGTCCGTTATCGGTTGTGCGCGCGGCAGATCGGACAGCGCCGCCTTGATGCGTCGGCAGAAACCCCGGCGTGGCGCGCACCGTGGGGAAGGCCACCGGATCGGGCAGCGGATCGATATAGACGAGCCGCCTGTCGATCTGGCGGTAGGCCGGCCTGCCCTGAATGGCGGAGATCGCCTCCCGGAACGGCCGGTTGTTGAGCACGCTGCCATCGATGAAGCAGGCCTCGGTCGGATCGACATCGCTCTCCAGATAGGCGCCGAAGCCCTTCTCGATGAAGTTCTGCCGCATGGGCCAGGCGATCCCGCGCCGGGCAATGGCTGCATCGAGATCCACGATCCGCGCCGGGGGAAAGGCGCCGGGAAACGACGAGGTGGCGCGCGCCGCAAACGCGAGCCCCGGGCCGTTGGCCAGATCGAAGTCGCTCTCGGCCACCCCGTTCTGGCTGCGCCGGTAGCCAAAGTGCAGCACGTGGCGATGCTCCCTCTCGTGCACGAACTGCGGATCGTGCAGCTCCAGCAGTTCGGGGCGTCCGTGATAGTCGGTGAGGGTGACGAACAGGTCGAGACGCTGTCCCGATGGGATCAGCGAGGCGCCCGGACGGGCCGGCGCCCCGAGCGCATCGATCGCGTCCAGCATGAGCCCCGTCATCTTGTCGCCGTCGAACGGCGGCTTGAACCAGCGCGAGCGAACGAACACCGAGATGTTTTTCCTGACCTCGGGGTCCTCCGACATCTGCAGCAGGCCGGTCGACGTCGCGCCCCACAGCAACGGCTTCAACGCCAGTTTGCTCCAGCGACCGGCCCTCGCCTCCGGCGCGAGCAGCACATGCACGTCGGCCTGGTCGAGCCACAGCTCGCTCAGGCGATCGATGGGCAGGTCATGGCGACAGGGCGCGCGCGAGCATCGTGCCGTTGATGCCGCCGGCGGATGCTCCGGCGATGATGTCCACGATCACGCGCAGCTCGACGTTGCGCCCGATCGCCTTGAGCAGATCGAAATAGGCCGGCTCGGTATCGACCCTGGCGCCTAGCCTGAGTGGGCAAAAGACGCCCCGGCCCGGGACGCACGATCGGTAATGCCATGCAGCGCGGCCGAAGCACGCACGAGCTTGAGGATCTCCGTGCAGATCCCATGCATGTAGACGGCGAGCGACACGCCTCCGAAGCAAACGAGGGCGAGGCGCAGTTCTTTTTCTCTCATTGCCCGCCCTCGAGGCGCCAGCCGCCTTGCAAGTCACGCAAAGACGCCGAGCGTCGCCTGCTCAAACCGGCGGCTCGCTGATGCAACACGTCAATGCAACGCTAGAGCTGTCGCCTTGCGCCCACCTTGCGGTTGCGACGAGCGGCTGCCTCTGCCGCGGGCAGTGTCCACCGCTGGCACCGAGCTGCTCAGCCGGCACTGCGGGCTGCCTGGACCCGGCGCCGGCGCACGGTGACCTGTTTATGGGTTCGCGGCCTAGCCCACGGCGTTCAAATCGGCCAGACTTCGGCGACCTGACCGGTATTGCAGACCCATGACCGACGACACCTTCGCCAAGGCCCAGGCCGAGCGGGCCCGCAAGTTCGGCGCGCCCGAGGGCAGCGACGGCATCGTGCGCTGCGATGCCTGCCCGGTGCTGTGCCGCATCCGCCCCGGCCGCGCCGGCGCCTGCGACCGCTACGCCAACGTCGACGGCACGCTGATCCGCACCGACCCCGTCGTGTTCCTCGAACGCGCGGTGGAAGCGGGTGCGCCGCTCGTGCCGTTCGCCGGGCAGAACTGGGACGGCTCGCATCCTCTCGCCCGAGCGCACCTTCGTCACCGGCATCGGCGCCGGCACCACTTATCCCGACTACAAGCCCGCGCCCTTCATCGTCTCGAGCGAGTACAAGGGCGTCGACACCGTCACCGTCGTCACCGAGGGCATCTTCAGCTACTGCGGCGTGAAGGTGAAGATCGACACCGACCGCCACCTCGGCCCCGAGCAATCCGCCGTGCGCTGCGCGGGCGAAGCGGTGGGCCACGTCACCACCGCCGAGTACGGCTCGCAGATGCTGTCCATCGGCGGCGTGCGCCACCTCACCGGCGGCAGCAAGAAGGAAGGCAACGTCACCTGCGAGACGCTGCTGAAGCTGTGCAGCGGCGAGGCCGTCGAGCTCACCATCGACGACGGCCACACCGTCCTCGTGCAGGCCGGCAAGGCGCCCATCGTCGACGGCCGCGAGGAGCAGCGCATGCGCGTCGGCTGCGGCTCGGCCACCGTCGGCATCTTCGCCAGGCAGTGGCACGGCCACGTCGACGAGGTGATCGTCGTCGACGACCACATCACCGGCGTGCTCACCGAGCACCAGGCCGGCCGCTGCCTCGACATGCCGCCGGCCGGCATCCGCGTGAAGGGCCGCAAGTCCACGCCGGGCCGCTACTTCCAGGTCGCCAATCCGGGCCTCGGCTGGGGCGGCACCGACATCAGCGATCCGCTCGCGCTGGTGCAGAAGATCGATCCCAAGGTGGCGTGGCCCGGCCTCAAGGTGCTGTTCACCTCCACCACCGGCGAGGACGCGCTCTACTGCATCCTCGATGAGAACCTGCAGCCGGTGCCCGCCGACATGCCCGCCGCCGTGCGCACCGTCGTCGACCGCATCGGCGAGAACTGCGAGCCCTCGCTGTGCACCGTGATGTTCATGGCCGGCGCCGGCGGCTCGCTGCGCGCGGGCGTGACGGAGAACCCCGTGCTGCTGACGCGCTCCGTGCAGGCCGGCGAGACCACAGTCACCATGGGCGGCGCGCCGACCTACCTCTGGCCCGGCGGCGGCATCACCGTGATGGTCGACGTCCTGCGCCTGCCGAAGGGCGCCTTCGGCTACGTGCCCACGCCCGCCATCGTCGCGCCGCTGGAGTTCACGGTGCCGCGCGCCCTCTACCTCGCCACCGGCGGCCACGCGGAAGAGATCGTGCCGCTCGACGAGGTGCTCCAGACCTACCGCAACCAGGCCAAAGTCGAGCCCTGGATCGACGCCAATCCGTGGCCGCTGGGGAAACCGTAGGACCAGCGCCACGTCTTAGTGCGCGGGCGACGGGCCTCGCCCGCGACGCAACCTCGAGCGGACGCGCAGGCGTGTGGGAAGGCGGATGCGCCGGAGTCCGCCACTATCGGATACCAGCCAAGCGCCTCAGGCTCACGTCGGCACGCGCGTCTGACTTGTTTTCCTTGATCCAGATCAAGCCTTTCCGTTTCGGGCGCCATATTTAACAAAGCCCCAAGAGCGCTTCACGGCGCAAATCGCAGTTGGAGTAGAATGAGTCAGCACGCGGGTTGGCGACGGTAGGCCATGGAACGAGACCCCTATCAGTCGGAATACGTCCTGCATTCGCTTGCTGCAGCGGTTGCCGTGGGCTTGGCGGCCTTTCTGAGCGAAGACTCTTCCGGCGACCTCTTTCCTCTTGTGGCGGCAACGGTTGCATTCAGCATGAGCTTCGCTTTCCTGCAGCTCCTGCCCAGGATAACAGTAACGAGAGGCTCGCTGCCGCGAATGTCCTCACCGACGTCGCGTCAGCTCATCCTGTTCGTTGGGATTGCCGCCTTGGCGCTGGGCTTCAGCGTGACGGACTCCCGTTGGCGGGATCAAGCGCCGGCGCTCTATCAGTGGATAGAGATGATCGGATTTATCCTGATAGCCGTCTCCGTTCTGGGCCAGCATCTCTTCACCCACCACCACGCGCCATTCACCGCCGGCCTCTTCGGCTGCTTGGGCGCAGCTGGCGTTGGCGCGCAGAGTGGAGAGCTGACTATGACCTTGACGGCGTTCGTGTGGGGCATCGCAATCTTCGTCTCACGATCCATACCGCCGTCCGGTTCAACCAAGATTGTGCGTATCAGCGCGCATCCGGCCTATCGTTGGTGGTATGAAGGTCGTCCCGTTCTGCGGACGTGGGCGATTTGCGGATTACTCCTGAGTTCCATCCCACTCGCTGACGTTGCGGAACGCCTGCAAGCCGCCGGCTATTTCCCGATCTTGATGCGGGTTCCCTGAAAAAGCCCCTGGCTCCGCCGCGTGAGAATTGGGCTAGACTGCGCACAGGCTATGTCCGACGCGCCCCACACTGCCCTGCTCTCCGGCAACCGGCTCCATCTCTCCGAAGGCCCCATCGACCTCGTCATCTGGGCCGACGGCGAGCCCGCCGCCGTCGCCGATGCCTACCGCGCCGCCGAGCGCCGCTTCACCGGCCTGCTCGCCGAACTCGTCGCCGAGTTGCCGCTGCTGCGGACGCCTCTGGGCGCGCGCCATGCGCCACGCGTACTGCGCGCCCGAATTCCCCTCCCCCTTGTGGGGAGGGGGTCAGCGGGTGGGGGGAACCCCGACGATCGATGTTCTGCAGATCCCCCTCTCCCTGCCCCTCCCCCACAAGGGGGAGGGGACGTTGGACCTAACAGAGGCCCCATCGCCCGCCGCATGGCGGAGGCCTGCCGGCCCTATCGCGACGTCTTCATCACGCCGATGGCCGCCGTCGCCGGCGCCGTGGCCGAAGCCGTGCTCGACCGCGATGACCCAGGCCGCACCCCTCACGCGCGCCTACGTCAACAACGGCGGCGACATCGCGCTCCATCTGACACCCGGCACCTCGCTCGCCATCGGCGTCGTGCGCTCGCTGGAGAAGGCCGTACCTGAAGGCGACGTGCGCATCACCCACGACATGCCCGTCCGCGGCATCGCCACCAGCGGCCGCCACGGCCGCTCGTTCTCGCTCGGCATCGCCGATGCGGTGACGGTGCTCGCGCGCGATGCGCCCTCCGCCGACGCCGCCGCCACCATCATCGCCAACGCGGTGAACATCGACGACCCGGCCATCGTCGCGCCGCCCCGCCCGCGACCTCGATCCCGACAGCGACCTCGGCGACATGCCCGTCACCGTCGACGTCGGCCCGCTCGCGCCGGCCCAGATCGCCGCCGCCCTCGACGCCGGCGTTGCCTGCGCCGAGAACCTGCGCCGCGCCGGCCTGATCGTCGCCGCCCTGCTCACGCTCGCCGGCGAATGGCGCAGCGTCGGCGCACCTGGCGCGCTCCTCTCGGCCGCAATGAAAAGGGCGGCCGCAACACGCAGCCGCCCCGAGCTTCTGGTGCCATCCAGTTGAACCGGAAGCCCAGCGCTTGTCATCCCGGCACTTGTTGCCGGGATCCAGCGTCTACGACACGTTCCGGAGCATGCTGAGCGATGGATCCCGGCGACAAGCCCGAGGATGACGTCCATCCGCCCGATCAGCGCGCGCAGATCGAACCGGTCGGCGTTCATCACCTTGGTCCACGCCGCCACGAAGTCCTTCACGAACTTCTCCTTGGCATCCGCGCACGCATAGACCTCCGCGAACGCGCGCAGCTGCGAGTGCGAGCCGAAGATCAGGTCGACGCGCGTGGCCGTCCACTTGACCGCGTTGGTCTTGCGGTCGCGGCCCTCGTAGGCGTTCTCGCCGGTCTCCTGCCACACCGTGTCCATGTCGAGCAGGTTGACGAAGAAGTCGTTCGTCAGCGTCCCCGGCTTCGCCGTGAGCACGCCGTGCTTGGAGTCGCCGGCATTGGCACCGAGCACGCGCAGGCCGCCGACCAGCGCCGTCATCTCCGGCCCCGTCAGCGTCAGCAGCTGCGCCCGGTCCACCAGCGCCTCCTCCGGCGACATGAACTGCAGCTTCTTGCCGTTCACATAGTTGCGGAAGCCGTCGGCGCGCGGCTCCAGCGGCGCGAACGACTCGACGTCGGTCTGCTCCTGCGAGGCATCCGCGCGTCCCGGCATGAAGGGAACCTTCACGTCCACACCCGCGTCCTTCGCAGCCTTCTCGACGGCCGCAGTGCCGCCGAGCACGATCAGGTCGGCCAGCGAAACCTTCTTGCCGAAGTCGCCCTGGATCGCTTCGAGCTTCTGCAGCACCGTCGCGAGCTGGGCCGGCTCGTTCACCTCCCAGTCCTTCTGCGGGCTGAGGCGGATGCGCGCGCCGTTGGCGCCGCCGCGCTTGTCGGAGCCGCGGAACGTCGACGCCGACGCCCAGGCTGCCGAGACGAGCTGCGGCACCGTCAGGCCCGACGCCAGGATCTTCGCCTTCAGCGTCGGCGACATCCGTGTCGCCGATCGGCGGATGCTGCACGGCGGGAATCGGGTCCTGCCAGATCAGCGTCTCCTTCGGCACCAGCGGGCCGAGGTAGCGCACGCGCGGGCCCATGTCGCGATGGGTCAGCTTGAACCACGCGCGCGCGAACGCGTCGGCGAACTGGTCCGGGTTCTGCATAGAACCGCCGCGAGATCTTCTCGTACGCCGGGTCCATGCGCAGCGACAGGTCCGTCGTCAGCATGGTCGGCAGATGCTTCTTGGACTTGTCGAACGCATCCGGCACGTCGGCCGCCGCGCCCTTCGCCTTCCACTGCTTGGCGCCGGCCGGGCTCTTGGTCAGCTCCCATTCGTTCTCGAACAGGTTCTTGAAGAACAGGTTGCTCCACTTGGTCGGCGTCTGCGTCCAGGTCACTTCCGGGCCGCCGGTGATGGCGTCGCAGCCGATGCCGGTCTTGTACTTGCTCTTCCAGCCGAGGCCCTGGTCCTCGATGGCGCCGCCTTCCGGGTCGGGGCCGATCAGCGACGGATCGCCCGCGCCGTGCGTCTTGCCGAAGGTGTGGCCGCCGGCGATCAGCGCGACGGTCTCCTCGTCGTTCATCGCCATGCGGCGGAAGGTTTCGCGGATGTCCCTGGCCGCCGCGATCGGATCCGGATTGCCGTTCGGCCCTTCCGGGTTGACGTAGATCAGGCCCATCTGCACGGCGCCGAGCGGCTCGGACAGCTCGCGCTCGCCGCTGTAGCGCTCGTCGCCGAGCCACGAACCCTCGGGACCCCAGAACAGTTCCTCCGGCTCCCACACGTCGGCGCGGCCGCCGGCGAACCCGAACGTCTTGAAGCCCATCAACTCCAGCGCGACGTTGCCGGCGAGGATCATCAGGTCGGCCCAGGAAATTTTCTGGCCGTACTTCTGCTTGATCGGCCACAGCAGCCGGCGCGCCTTGTCGAGGTTGGCGTTGTCCGGCCACGAATTGAGCGGCGCGAACCGCTGCTGGCCGGCGCCCGCGCCGCCGCGGCCGTCGGTGATGCGATAGGTGCCCGCGCTGTGCCACGCCATGCGGATCATCAGGCCGCCGTAGTGGCCGAAGTCGGCCGGCCACCACGCCTGCGAGTTCGTCATCAGCGCGTGCAGGTCCTTCACCACCGCGTCGAGGTCGAGGCTCTTGAATGCCGCGGCGTAGTCGAACGCCTTGCCCATCGGATCGGACAGGTCGGAGTTCCGATGCAGGCCCGAAACGTCCAGCGCGTCCGGCCACCAGTCGCGATTCCTGCGGCCGCCCGAGAACGGGCACTTGCCTTCCACTTTTGCGTCCATCTCCCCACTCCTTACGTCTGTGCTTGGCTCCTGAGAACCACTCTAAACGATCAGCAGCGCGATCAGCTCCAATAGGTTTACATCGCCTCTGCGATCAGGTTTATTGATCGTCAATGATCTCGATCAAACAGCTCCGCTATTTCAGCGCCGTGGCGCAGACCGGGCATTTCGGCGCGGCGGCCGAGCACTGCGCCGTGACGCAGCCCGCGCTCTCCATGCAGGTCCAGGACCTGGAGAAGGAACTCGGCCTGCAGCTGCTGGAGCGCGGCCGCAAGGGCGTCAGCCTCACGCCGGCGGCCGCGAGATCGCCGAGCGCGCCGCCCGCGTGCTCGCCGACGTCAACGACCTCGTCGACAGCGCGCGCCAGCTCGCCGGCAGCTTCACCGGCACGCTGCGCCTCGGCGCCATTCCCTCCATCGCGCCCTATCTGCTGCCGCAGCTTCTGCCGCTGATCCGCGCCACCTATCCCGATCTCGATCTGCATCTGCGCGAGACGCAGACGCAGAAGCTGCTCGACGAACTGGTCGACGGCCAGCTCGACGTCGTGCTCCTCGCGCTTCCCGTCGAGCATGCCGGCATCGAGACCGCGCCGCTGTTCGACGACCGCTTCCTGCTGGCGCTGCCCGCCTCGCGCAAGATCGCCGGCAAAGGTGCGCGCCACGCCCGAGCTGCTGCGCAGCGACCGCCTGCTGCTGCTCGAGGAAGGCCACTGCCTGCGCGACCAGGCGCTCGCCTTCTGCGACCTGCGCAAGGTCGAGAGCATCGACATGTTCGGCGCCTCCAGCCTGTCGACCATCGTGCAGATGGTGTCCAACGGCCTCGGCCTCACGCTGCTGCCGGAGCTCAGCCTCGATCTGGAAACCAGGCGCGCCGACATCCGCGTCATGCGCTTCACCGATCCCGAGCCGCAGCGCGTCATCGGCCTCGCCTGGCGCGAAACCTCCCCCCGCAAACGCGACTTCGCGGCGCTGGGCGAGCTGATCGTGGAGGCGGCGGGCAAGCGGCTAACCTGTCATCCCGGAATTTCGCGCCGCGCGAAATATCCGGGACCCAGGGGCTGCAGGTGCTGCCCTGGGTCCCGGCTCTTGCGCGCTTCGCGCTCCGAGGCCGGGATGACAACTCACACACTCAAATACTGCGCCCGCACGGCCTCGTTCGCCATCAGCTCCGCCATCGTGCCCGCGAAGCGGATGCGGCCCTTCTCGATGATCAGCGCGCGGTCGGCCACGGCGCGGGCGAAGTGCAGGTTCTGCTCGGACAGCAGCACGGTGAGGCCCTCGCGCTTCAGGTCGAGGATGGTCTTGGCCATCTGCTCCACGATGACCGGCGCCAGGCCCTCGGACGGCTCGTCGAGCAGCACGAGCGACGGGTTGCCCATCAGCGTGCGCGCGATGGTCAGCATCTGCTGCTCGCCGCCCGACATCTGGCCGCCGGCGCGGTCGCGCATGCGCGCGAGGTTGGGGAACAGCGCGAACAGCTTCTCGGGCGTCCACTCCGGCGCGTCCGGCGTTGGCGGGCCGGCGGCCGACCTCGAGGTTCTCCTCCACCGTCAGCTCGGTGAACACGCGCCGGTCCTCCGGCACGTAGCCGAGGCCCAGCCGCGCGATCTCGAACGGCTGCCTGCCCGCGATCTCGGTGCCGTCGAAACGCGATGCGCCCGGCGGCCGGCGGCACCAGGCCCATGATCGATTTCATCGTCGTCGACTTGCCGGCGCCGTTGCGGCCGAGCAGCACCACCACCTCGCCCGCGCGCCACCTCGAACGCCACGTCGGCCAGGATGTGCGCGCGGCCGTAGTAGGCGTGGAGGCCCTCGACCGTCAGCATCAGTGCGCCCCGAAGGTCGAGCCGCGCCGAGGTAGACGGCCTGCACCGCCGGGTTGGCGCGCACGTCCTCGGCCTTGCCGTCGGCGATCAGGCGGCCGCGGTCGAGCACGATGATGCGGTCGGCGTGCGCGAACACCACGTCCATGTCGTGCTCGGTGAACAGCACGGCGATGCCCTGCTCGCGGGCGATGCGCGCGGTCAGCTCCATCAGCGCGATGCGCTCGCGCGGCGCCATGCCGGCGGTCGGCTCGTCCATCAGCAGCAGCTTGGGCGCATTGGCGAGCGCGACGGCCAGCTCGACGCGCTTGAGGTCGCCGTAGGCCAGCACGCCGCACGCGCGCTCCGCCTGCGCCAGCCATGCCGACCTGATCCAGCAGCGCGGTCCGCCTCGCCAAGATGCGCATCGCGCGCGCGGCCGAGCAGGCGCCACGCCTGCGCCGTGATGCGACAGCAGCGCCATCTGCACGTTCTCGCGCACGGTCATGGACGCGAACGTCGCCGTGATCTGGAAGGTGCGGCCGACGCCCAGCGCCCACACATCGCGCGGCGCGAGCCCCGTGATGTCGCGCCCGCCGAGCGCGACGCGGCCGGCATCGGGCTTGAGCTGGCCGTTCAGCATGTTGAAGCAGGTGGTCTTGCCGGCGCCGTTGGGGCCGATCAGCGCCAGCAGGCGGCCGGCCTCGACCTTGAAGCTGACGCCGTCGACGGCCTTCACGCCGCCGAAGGCCTTCGCCAGCCCTTCCGCCTGCAGGACGACCGGCTCGCTCATCGCGCCGCCTCGGGCTGCGGCTCGGCCGCATCGGCGTCGCCGCGCCGCTCGCGCCAGGCCACCACGCTGCCGACGAGGCCCTGCGGGAATGCCAGCACGATCAAGACAATCGATGCGCCCAGCACAAGCCGCCAGTATTCGGCAATCGCACGCACCAGCCAGTCCTGCAGCCACACGAACGCGAAGGCGCCGACGATCGGCCCGCGTCACCGTCTGCACGCCGCCGAGCAGCACCATCAGCAGCGCATCGACCGACTTGGAGATCGCCATGTAGGTCGGGAACACGCTGCCCTTGAAGTAGGCGTAGAGCCCGCCCGCGATGCCCGCCGCAACCGCCGCGACGATGAACGCCGCCCAGTTGATGCGCGTCACGTTGAGGCCGATGGCCTCCGCGCGCACCGGGCTGTCGCGGCCCGCCCGCAGCGCGTAGCCGAACGGCGCGAAGATGATCGCGCGCAGCGCCAGCACGGCCGCCGTGCACAGGATGAGCGCGAGGTAGTAGTAGACCACCTTGCCGGACGCCCACTGCGACGGCCACACGCCGAGGATGCCGTTGTCGCCGCCGGTCAGCTCCACCCACTGGAACGCGATCGACCAGGCGATCTGCGCGAAGGCCAGCGTCAGCATCGCCAGATAGACGCCCGACAGCCGCACGCAGAACCAGCCGAACAGCACGCCGGCGATGCCTGCGAAGACCGGCGCCGCCAGCAGCCCCGCCACCATCGGCGCCGCCAGCCACTTCGCCGCCAGCGCCGCGCCGTAGGCGCCGAGCCCGAAGTAGGCCGCGTGCCCGAACGAGGCCAGCCCGCCCGGCCCCATGATGAAGTGCAGGCTGGCCGCGAACAGCGTCAGGATCACCAGCTCGGTCAGCAGGCTCACGCCGTAGTTGCCGAGCAGCACCGGCGCCACCAGCAGCACCGCCAGCGCCGCCGCGCCGAGCATCTTCACCTCGCGCGTGGCGGGCGACAGCAGCGGCTCCTTCACCGCCGGCCCGTGCTGCGGCCCCGACGGCTTGCGGCCCATCAGTCCGTGCGGCCGCACCACCAGCACCACCGCCATGATCAGGAACACCAGCACCAGCGTGATCTTGGGAAAGATCAGGATGCCGAAGGCGTGCATCACGCCGATGATCACCGCGGCGAGATAGGCGCCCGTGACGCTGCCGAGCCCGCCCACCACCACCACCACGAAGGCTTCCGCGATGATGGAGAGGTCCATGTGCAGGTTGACCGCCTCGCGCGGCAGCTGCAGCGCGCCGCCGAGCCCGGCCAGGCACGCGCCCAGGAAGAACACGGACGTGAACAGCATGCGCTGGTTCACGCCCGAGCGCGCCGACCATCTCGCGGTCGAGCGTCGCCGCCCGCACCAGCGTGCCCCAGCGCGTGCGGTTGAACAGCAGCCACAGCGCACCCAGCACGACCGGCCCGAGGCAGATCAGGAACAGCTCGTAGGTCGGAAAGCGGTTGCCGAGGATCGTCACGAAGCTGCGGAAGCCCGGCGCGCGCGGGCCGAGCAGGTCCTGCGGCCCCCAGCTCGCCAGCGCGATGTCCTGCACCATCAGCACGACGCCGAAGGTGGCGAGCAGCTGGAACAGCTCGGGCGCCTGATAGATGCGCCGCAGCAGCACGATCTCGATCAGCGACGCCGATCACGCCGACCAGCAGCGCCGCCAGCAGCACGCCGCCCCAGAAGCCGAGCGCGCTCGCCGGCCCGAAGCGGGTCACCAGCGACCAGGCGATATAGGCGCCCAGCATGTAGAACGAGCCGTGCGCGAAGTTCACGACCCGCGTCACGCCGAAGATGATGGAAAGCCCCGACGCCACCAGGAACAGCGAGGACGCACTCGCCATCCCGTTCAGCGTCTGAATGAGGATCAGGTCCATGCGAACTCTGCGTCCCCTCTCCCCTCGGGGGAGAGGACGTGAGGCCATGACTTACGGCTGCGGCCACGACCGGCGCTAAGTGCATGCACGTTCAAGCGCCGTAAGTCATCTGGCCGAACTGGTGAGGGGCTACTGCCATTCGAACAACAGAAGGCCCCCTCATCCGCCCCTTCGCGGCACCTTCTCCCCAAGGGGAGAAGGGCCTTCGGAGAATGAGCCTACGTCAAGCGCTCGCCGGCCGCAGCTTCTTCACCTCGTCGTCGGAGGGGAGGTACTTGGCGCCGTCGCGATAGGCCCAGCCGGTCATCACGCCCTTGCCGTCCTTGAGATCGATCCGGCCGACATAGGCGCCCAGCGTCGATTGATGATCGATGGCGCGATAGATCACCGACCCGAAAGCGCTGGTGAACTTCAAGCCGCGCATGGCCTCGACGAGCTTCTCGTTGTCGGTCGTGCCGGCCCTGGCGAGCGCCACGGCGATGGAGTTCATCGTGTCGAAGCCCACCACCGAGCCGAGCCGCGGGTAGTCGTTGAACTTCTTCTTGTAGGCCTCGTAGAACGCCGTGTGCTCCGGCGTCTTGATCTCGGCGTGCGGGTAGCCCGTGACGATCCAGCCCTTCGGCGCTTCCGCACCCAGCGGATCGAGATACTCCGGCTCGCCCGTGAGCATGCTCACCACCTCGCGGCCCTCGAACAGGCCACGCGTGTTGCCCTGGCGCACGAAGTTGATGAGGTCGCCGGCGAAGGTGGCGTTGAAGATGCCTTCAGGCTTGGCGGCATCCAGCGCCTGCACGGTGGCGCCGGCGTCGATCCTGCCGAGCGCCGGGAACTGCTCGGCGACGAACGTCACGTCCGGGCTTGGCCTTGGTGAGCAGCTCCTTGAACCACTTCACGCACGACTGGCCGTACTCGTAGTTCGGCGCCACGCAGGCCCACGTGTTGGTGGGGAGCTTTGCCGCCTCCTCCACCAGCATGGCGACCTGCATGTAGGTCGAGGGCCGCAGGCGGAAGGTGTAGCGGTTGCCCCTGGCCCATACGAGCGCGTCCGTCAGCGGCTCGGAGGCGACGTAGAGGCGCTTGTTCTGGTTGGCGAAGTCGGCGATGGCGAGACCGACGTTCGACAGGAAGCCGCCCGCCAGAATGTCCACCTTCTCCGAGTTCACGAGCTCGCCCGCATGGCGCACGGAATCCTCAGGCTTACCGGCATCGTCGCGATGGATGGTCTCGATCTTGCGGCCGTTCACGCCGCCCTTGGCATTGACCTGCTCCAGCGCCAGCGCCCAGCCGTTGCGATACGGATTGAGGAACGCCGGCTGCGCCGTGTAGCTGTTGATCTCACCGATCTTGATGATGCTTCGCCTGCGCCGCGCAGGACAGACGGCGCAGCCACGACTGCGGCGGTTGCCGCCGCCGATCCGGCAACGAATTTACGGCGATCAATTTTCATAGCGACTCTCCACAATGATCCGGTTGTCCTTGGCGTCTGCTTCCCGGAACGGCTGAGCCTATCTTAGCCCATCCGTCCCTTTGATCTCATCCTTCTTCAAGCCGCCCACGCGCGGCAGCGGCCGGCCGCCGTCCGTGACGGCGACGCACACCACGATTTCGTTGGCGCGCGGGGCATCCGGCACGCGCACCTCGATGGCATCGAAGTGCGAGCGCACGTAGGCTGCATCCTTGTGGCCGAGCGGCACGTCGATGGCGGTGCCCGGCCCGCCGCTCTTCTTGGCCGAGGGAATGAGCGCGGCGCCCTTCTCCAGCACCTTGCGCACCGGCGTGCCCATCTTGGGATGCAGCAGGGCTGCGGCATGCTCCAGCTCGCCGGCCTCGCCGACGATGGCGGCCTTGCCGTAGCCCTCGGCCTTGCCGCCGGGGATGCCGAGCGCGGCGATGCAGCGTTGCGTCAGCAGCTCGCCCAGCTCCTCGCTGATCTCGATCAGCGGCGTCAGGTCTTCGACGTAACGGCCGGCGAACGGGTTCTCGATCACAGCGCACGCCACGGCGCGGCGCACGGGCGGCGACACCGGCCGGCCCATCTCCATGCTGGTCTCGTCGACGACGGTCAGGATTTTGCGGATTTTTGATTTCATGAGCCGGCACGCCTCTCCGCTCGAGACTGCGAGCCAACCGCCGGCGTCCCCTCCCTCCTTGTGGGGGAGGGACAGTGAGGGGGGTACTGCAGAACATCCACTCGTCTGGGGTTCCCCCCACCCCTAACCCCTCCCCACAAGGGGGAGGGGAATCCGCGTGGCGTTTGTTGGTTACCGCTCATGTCCAAAATTACCCAACCACTTCGGGTATGCGCTCTGCCGGCGGCGTGTTGCGCGAGCGGCCGCAGGAGACGTTGCCGTCGATCATCACCATGCCGATGCCGGGCAGGTCGCCGAGCGACATCGACTCCAGCAGCGTCTTGCCGGACGTGTGCTGCGCGCGATCCATGAACACGAAGTCCGCCGGCTTGCCGGGCGCGATCAGCCCCGCATCGAGCTTGCGCACGCGCGCGGTGTTGCCCGTCGCCATGCAGAACACGATCTCCGGCGCCACGCCGCCGAAGCTCGCCAGGAACGCCACCGTGCGCAGGATGCCGAGCGGCTGCACGCCCGAGCCGGCCGGCGCGTCGGTGCCGATGATGACCTCGTGCGTGCGCTTCAATTCCATCGCCGTCTTGAGCGCGGTGATGGCGGCCTTCTCGTTGCCGTTGTGCACGATCTCGATGGCGCCCTTGGCCTGCTCGCACAGCTGGCAGATGTGGCCCGGCGCCAGCGCCGTGTGCCCGCCGTTGATATGGCTGACGACGTCGGGGTTGGCTTCCAGCACCACCTCGTGGCTGATCAGGTTCGACCCCGGAATCGACGGACCGCCGGTGTGAATGATGGTCTGCAGCCCGTGCTTGCGGCACCAGTCGACATGCTTCTTGGCTTCCGGCCCGGTGTTGACGGTGCCGAGCCCGATCTCGCCGATCATCGTGACGCCGGCGCGCGCCATCTCGGCGTAGTCCTCCTCGACCATCGTCTTTTCAGCGATGGGCGCGCCGGCCATGACCTTGGCGCCGGAGGGACGGAAATTCGCGAACGTGCGCTGCGCCGCGATCGCCAGCGCCTTGACGCCGATGGGGTCCTTCGGCCGGCCGGGCAGATGCACCTCGCCCGCCGACACGAACGTCGTCACGCCGCCGTTGACGCAGGATTCGATCCAGCCGAGCTGGTTCTGGCGCGGTGTCCAGTCGCCGAACACGGGATGGCAGTGGCTGTCGATCAGGCCGGGCGTGACGGTGCAGCCGTTCGCATCGACGACGCGATCGGGCTTGTCGGTGTCGACATCCTTGGCTTTGCCGATCGCCGTGATGCGGCCGTCGACGGCAACGATGGTATCGGCATCGAGAATGGGTTTGGCGAGATCGCCCGACAGCAGCAGGCCGATGTTGCGCACGACGAGCTTGCCCTTCATCGGCCCGCCGGCGACATCCACGGCCATCTGGCACTACTCCCCTACTCGCGCGCGGCAACAATCATGGCGGCGGGCGCGGGCAAGCGCAAGTGGGACGGGGCGGCTCAAAAGAGAGGCGTTCTGCCCCTTCGGGAGCGGCTTCCGAGCGAGCGGGCCGAATGAGGAACGAGGCTATTTCTTCCCGCCGAGCCACTTCGGAAGCCAGCGCCGCTTCGGCTTTTCCTCCGACGCCGTTGCAGGCCCGCCGGCTTCAGCGCCTCCCACAACCGCGCTGAACTTCTGGAAGAATTCCCCCGCAAGCTTGCGCGAGGTGGAATCGATCAGGCGGCTGCCGAGCTGGGCGATCTTGCCGCCCACATCGGCCTTCGCCTCGTAGCGCAGAACGGTGCCGGGACCATCATCCTCCAGGCGCACGGTGGCGCCACCCTTGGCGAAGCCGGCCACGCCGCCGTTGCCCTCGCCCGAGATGCGGTAGCCGTTCGGCGGGTCGATGTCGGACAGCTTCACCTGGCCGGAGAAAGAAGTACGCACCGGCCCGATGGAGAGTTTGACGCGCGCGACCATTTCGTTGTCGGAGACCTTCTCGAGCGACTCGCAGCCGGGAATGCACTGGCGCAGGACGTCGACGTCGTTGAGCGCCGCCCAGACGGCCTCGCGGCTGGCCGCAATCCGCTCCTCGCCCGTCATGTCCATCGTGCGTTCTCCATCAAATCCGGCGGGCAGACCCGGAAACCCGATGCGCCAGGGCGATCCCTAGGGCCGGGCTACTTCTTCTGAGGCGCGCCGTCTTCCCTCAGGAAGCGGCCGGCCACCCAGCCTTTCTTGCCCTGGAATTCCACCTGGCACCAGCGGGAGCGCGCCGCCTTGTCGCGCTGAGGCCCTGTCATGCTTCAACCACTGCTCGAAGAGTCACTTCGTTGGGGCACCCGAAATTCTTGAGGCCCCGCGCGTTGAAGGGGATGCGCGCAATCAGGCCGCTGTCACCGTTGGGCGCAACGCGCAGGTTCAGCGCGTCGTTGGCAGCAACGCCCGTCACCGCCCAGAAATCCGGACCTTCCGATTGCGCGCCGGCGGCGTGTGCGAACCAGGCCAACAGCAGTGCGCACAAAAGAGGGCGCCTCTATCGCCAACATGCCCAACCCTTCGATCCAGCCAGCCGCACCGGCCGGCAAATCGTCACCCGATTGGCGCGCGAGCGCAAGCGGGTAGATGGATGGAAGGCGGGCTTAAAAAAATGCCCGGTCCAGGAGATGAAGACTTGGGGGACTAGTTGCTTAGGCCAGAGCGGTTTTGGCGAAGTCTTTGTCGCGGCACCGCCGGTGCTGCCCGGCGCCTTGAGGCGTGTTACAGACACCGGGCCAAACCCGAGCCGAGGATGACAACATGCCCCGTCGCGCCGCGGATCTTCTCGTTGATTGCCTCTCCGCGCACGGTGTCGACCGGGTGTTCTGCGTGCCGGGCGAGAGCTACCTCGCCGTGCTCGATGCGCTGCACGACAGCAATGCGATCGAGACCATCGTATGCCGGCACGAGAGCGGCGCGGGCTTCATGGCGGTGGGCGATGCCAAGGTGACGGCAAAACCCGGGGTGGCTTTCGTCAGCCGCGGGCCGGGAGCGACCAACGCGTCGATCGCCGTGCACGTTGCAGAGCAGGACGCGGTGCCGCTGGTGCTGTTTATCGGCCAGGTGCCGCGCTCGGAGATCGGGCGCAAATCGTTCCAGGAGGTAGATTACGGCAAGACCTTCGCCGACATGGCGAAGGGCGTCTACGTCATCCAGGATGCAGCACGGGTGCCGGAGATGGTGGCGCGCGCGTTCGTGGAAGCGCAGGCGCCGACGCCGGGACCCGTCGTGGTCGTGTTGCCCGAGGACATGCTGGAGGACAGCACGGACTCACCTGCTGTGGAGCCGGCTCCGGTGCCGAACGCAGGGCCGGCCTCGCCCGCCGATATCGAGGACATCGCGGCACGCATCGCCAAGGCGGAGCGGCCGCTGCTGATGGCGGGCGGCATCGGGCTCGGCACGCCGCGCGGACGCAAGGCACTGGTGGCTGCCTCGGAAGCGCATCACCTGCCGGTGGTGCTGACGTTCAAGCGACAGGACTACTTCCCCAACACGCATCCCAATTACGCGGGGCACCTCGGCTTCAAGATCCCGAAGCCGGCGGTGACGCGGTACCTGGAGGCCGACCTCATCATCGCGGCGGGCACGCGCCTGACGGAGGCGACCACGCAGGGCTACACGCTGCCGGCCTCGCCCGTGCCGGCGCAGCCGCTGGTCCACATCCACGACGATCCGCGCTGGCTCGGCCGGAACTACGCGGCGAGCAAGGCGCTGGTGGCCGACCCTATCTCAGTGCTGGAGGCGCTGGCCCGCATGCCCGGCAAGGCTCATCCGAAGCGCGGCCGCGTGGATCAAGAAGCTCAACGAGCCGGTCACGTCGGCGATGAAATGGAGTGCGCCGGCGGACGGCTTGCTGGATATGGGCGCGGTCGTCGCGCCGCTGGTGGAGCGCGCGGACAAGGACGCGATCTTCGTTACCGACGCCGGCAACTTTTCCGGCTGGCTGCACCGATACTTTCCGTTCTCGGGCGAGCACGTGCTGGTGGGCTGCGTCGGCGGCGCCATGGGCATCGGCATGCCGGCCGCCGTGGCTGCCGCGCTGCGCTATCCGGGGCGGCAGGTGATCCACTTCCTCGGCGACGGCGGCGCGCTGATGACGGGCTCCGAACTCGCGACGGCCGTGCAATACGGCGCCAAGGTCAAGACGTTCATCTCCAACAACGGCAGCTACGGCACCATCCGCATGCACCAGGAGATCGCCTACAAGAAGCGCGTGCACGGCACGGAGCTGAAGAACCCCGATTTCGCCAAGTGGGCGGAAAGCTTCGGCGCCAAGGGGCTTTCGATCTCCTCGATCGAGGAAGCGCCGGGCGTGGTGGCGCAGGCGCTTGCGCATGATGGCCCGGTCGTGGTCGACGTGAAGACGTCGCTCGAGCACATCAGCCCGTTCACAACGATCGCCTCGCTGCGGGGCTGATGGGCTAGCTCGGCTATCGAACGAGTTCAATTCATCAAAGGACCGAAATGAGCATGCAGGACCACGACGTCGTCGGCATCGGCAATGCCATCGTCGATATCATCGGGCAGTGCGATGACGCCTTCCTGTCGCGGCACGGGCGCACCAAGGGCTCCATGGAGCTCGTCGACGCGATCACGGTCGCGAACCTCTACGACGCGATGGGGCCCGGCATCGAGATCTCCGGCGGATCGGCGGCCAATACGATGGTGGGAGTCGCCTCGTTCGGCGGCAAAGCGGGTTTCATCGCCAAGACCGCGGACGACGAGTTCGGCAAGGTATTCCGCCACGATATCCGCGCGGCAGGCGTGACCTTCAATACGGCTGCGGCAGCAGGCGGTGGCGATCCTACAGGGCGTTCGCTTATTCTCGTCACGCCCGACGGCCAGCGCACGATGAACACCATGCTGGGTGTCAGCCCGCAGCTCGGCGCAGAGGAGGTCGACGCCGATCTCGTCCGTTCGGGACGCATCCTGTATCTGGAAGGCTACCTGTTCGACCGGCCGCAGGCCAAGGCCGCCTTCCGGCAAGCGGCGGACATCGCCGCCAAGGCGGGACGACAGGTCGCCATGACGCTGTCCGATCCGTTCTGCGTCGACCGGCATCGCGCCGAGTTCCAGCAATTCGTGCGCAGCTCGGTCGATATCCTGTTCGCCAACGAGGCGGAGATCGCTTCCCTGTATGAGGCGAATACGTTCGAGGATGCGGCGCGCCGGGCACAATCGGAGACAAAGCTCGCCGCCATCACGCGATCGGAGAAGGGCAGCGTGATCCTGAGCGGGGGCCGCACAATCGAGGTGGCAGCGGCACCCGTCGCGAAGGTGGTGGACACGACGGGAGCCGGCGACCTCTATGCGGCTGGCTTCCTGTACGGCGTAGCCAGCGGGCGCGACCTGGAAACCGCCGGCAGGCTCGGCAGCCTGGCGGCGGCGGAGGTGATCTCACACGTCGGCGCACGCCCGCAGATGAAGCTTGCCGAGCTGGCGCGAACGGCGGGGCTTCTGTAACGCGCGCCTATATCCGCCGCAGCGCCACGCTTTCGATGCGGTGGTCGGGCTGCTTGCGCAGAATCAGGCGGGCGCGCTGGCGGGTGGGCAGGATGTTCTCGTCGAGGTTCTTGGCGTTGATGGAGCGCCAGATTTCCAGCGCCTGGTTGCGCGCGGCATCGGGCGTGAGATGCGCGTAGCGGTGGAAGTAGGCCGCCGGATCGCGGAAGGCGGTCTGGCGCAGGCGCATGAACCGCGTGACGTACCACTCCTCGATCACCTGGGGAGCGGCATCGAGGTAGATCGAGAAATTGAAGAAGTCGGAGACGAACGGGATGCCCTCGCCGTCCTTGGGGAGGCGCGCCGGCTGCAGCACATTGAGGCCTTCAACGATGAGGATGTCGGGCCGGTCGACGACAACCGTCTGGCCCGGAATGATATCGTAATGAAAGTGCGAATACACAGGCGCTTCAACGCTTTCTCGGCCTGATTTCACTTGATGTAGGAAGTTGAGCAGCCGCGCCGTATCGAAGCTCTCGGGAAAGCCTTTGCGGTTCATGATGCCGCGGCGTTCCAGCTCCGCGTTGGGATAGAGAAAGCCATCGGTGGTGATGAGATCGACGCGCGGGTGATCGGCCCAGCGCGCAAGCAACGCGCGCAGCACGCGCGCCGTGGTGCTCTTGCCGACGGCGACCGAGCCGGCGATGCCGAGAATGTAGGGCACGTGTCGCTCGCGGCGGCCGAGGAACCGGCTGGTGACGGAGTGAAGTTCCTGCGCGCCCGCAACGTGCAGGTTGAGCAGGCGCGACAGCGGCAGGTAGATCTGCTCCACCTCCGATATCGACAGCTCTTCAATGAGGCCCGACAGCTGCTCGAGGTCGCGCGGCACCAGCGTCATCGGCGTGTCCGCGCGCAGCTTCGCCCACTCCTCGCGCGAGAAAACCCGATAAGGGGAGAACGCGAGCGGGGTGCGGTCGGCCGCCGCCGCGAGAAAATTGGTGACGGTATTTTCCAGGACGCTCATGCCAGCGGACTTTTCCTGGCGGCTTTCTCGGCGAGGCCGGACGTGCCCATGCGTGATTCCAGTTCTTCTAGGACCGCATCGAGATCGACCTCACGGCTCTCGAGCAGCACCAGCAAATGATACACGAGGTCGGCGGCCTCGCGCGTGAGCGCCTGCCTGTCGGGTCCCAGGGCGGCGATGATAGTCTCGACCGCCTCCTCGCCGAGCTTCTTGGCGCAGCGCTCGGGTCCGCCGTCGAGGAGCTCCTTGGTGTACGACTTCGCGGCGCTGTCTTGGCGACGCGATGCGATCAGGGCCGCTAGCTGGTGCAGGATGTCCTGAGTCATCGGCGGCGAT
>CAWALW010000010.1:0-304799 GCA_963782855.1 uncultured Alphaproteobacteria bacterium
CTCGATGAGTTTCTTGTTCTTGTCGAGCACGCCCGCGACATCGGTCAGCAGCAGCAGGCGCTTGGCCTTCATGCGCGCAGCCAGCGCGCTAGCAAAGGTGTCGGCGTTGATATTGAGCGTCTCACCCTCGCGGCTCATCGCGACCGGCGCGATCACCGGGATCAGGTCCGAGGACGAGATGACATCCACAATATGCGGATTGATCTCCGCCGGATCGCCGACATAGCCGATGTCGACCGCCCGCATGAGGTTGAACTCGGGGATCCTTCATCTCGGTGATCTTGCGCGCGATCATCAAATTGGCGTCCTTGCCCGAGATGCCGACCGCCTTTCCGCCTTGCCGATTGATCGCAGTGACGATGTCCTTGTTGATCAGGCCCGCCAGGACCATCTCGACGACTTCGACCGTAGGCTTGTCCGTGACGCGGAGGCCGTGCACGAACTCGCTCTTGAGTTGCAGCCGTTTCAGCATGCCGGCGATTTGGGGACCGCCTCCGTGCACAACGATCGGGTTCACGCCCGACTGCTTGAGCAGCACGATGTCCTGCGCGAATGCCTCGGAAAGCGCCGCATCGCCCATCGCGTGGCCGCCGAACTTGACGATCACGGTTTGGCGGCTGTAGCGCTGCATGTAAGGGAGCGCTTCGGCGAGGATCGTCGCTTGTCTCTGGACGGACAGCGGCGCAGGATCGGCCACTGCCGGAGCAGGCGGTTCCAGCCGACGTCTGCTCCACTTTGGCCATCGATTTCACCTGTCAGAACTCGGGGCTTGGCGGGAGACTTATAGCCGCCCCTCCGCCCGGCTCAATGGAATTTGCCGCAGCCCGCCTGGAACAAAGTGTTGTGGAAAGGGCCATTATCCCGCCCGAGCGTTCGACTAGAGTTCCAACAACTTAGGTATTCATGGATGTTGCGGTGGCAGGCGGGCCGGGTCGGCTCGCTGGGTCCTATGTCCGCGGTGAGGAAGTCGTGAATGCCGCAAAGCGTTGCGGAACAGTTCAAATCGATTCCGATGTCGTCGAACCTCGCCGAGAGCCTCGAGCGGGCCCGCGGGTTCGCGCGGGCTCAGGCGCATCGCGCCGTGCTTGCTCGAGCATCTGCTGCTCGCGCTCATCGAGGATTCCGACGCAGGCGGGGTTTTGCGCGCCAGCAACGTCGACCCGGTCAAGCTGGGGACGGACGTATCCGACTACCTGGGTCGCCTTCTGGAGGATATGCGGGCCGAGCCCGGGACAGAGCCTTACGCGGACGTCGAGTTGCATAGGGTGCTTCAAGCGGCCGGGCAGGCCGCACAGCAATCGCGCCGCCGCCAGATCGACGGTGCCATCGTCCTTGCTGCGATCGTCGGCGATGGAAAGAGTCCGGCGGCAGGACTGCTGAAGACACTTGGTTTGAGCTTCGAAGAGGCCATCAAGGCCTTGCAGAAGGCGAGCGCCCAGGCACGATCCAAACAGTTCGCCACGCCCCCGCAAACGATAGCGCCCGCGCCTGTACATCAGCGTCCGGCAGCCATTGCCGAGCCCCCTGCGCCCAGCCCAATGGACGAGATCGAGGCGTTCGATGAGCCGCCTCCGGGGCAACCCGAGCAGCCGCAAACGGTAGAGGAAATACTGGCTGCCGCCCGTGCCCGCATTCAGCGCCGCTCGGCCGGCGGGGCCAGCAGACCCGAGCCTCCCATCGCGCCAGGACAGGCCCAAGCCGAGGCGGTGCACCCCCCCACGAGCCTTGCGGCCCGCATGCCCCCCTGCGATCCAGGCTGAGGACGATGATGTATTTGCGCCGACGCCGGCCGTAGTTCCGCTGCCACCGGGCGCGGAAGATGCCTCAGATTCCCGAACAGCCAGCGGCACGTTCCGAGTTTGCCCCAGTTGCACCGCAGTCGGGCTCCCAGCTTCCATATGCAGCCCCTCCAATGCCCACGTTGCCCGAGCCGCCGCGAGCGCCTGCCGCCGTAGGGCACCCGCGACAACCTCCTCCCTTCCAGGGAGGGCGTGCGTTGAAACCGGGGCTGCCCTCACGGGCACCCGGTGCCTCGTGGCCTCCCCCCACAGGAGGGCCGCGATCGCTACCCAACGGCGCGAGCGGACATCACCTGCCGGCGCCGAGCGGCCCCGGCGCTATGGCAAGGCCGGCTCCACGCTCTGGGCAACGACCCGGCGCGGGGCCGCTGGTGGAGACAATCCCCCGGCGGATGCGCGTTGGCGTACCCACACCCGCACAGGTTCGAATCGACCGAGAGAAGGTCGATGGCCTCATCCTGCTTTTGCTCGGCCCCCGCGCGGCGAATCTTCGCCCCGATGCGTTCCTGACGAGAGCACTGTCCGTCCGGCTGATCGCGCCCGACGGTGGCTTCTGGATTGAAAGCCAAGCGCCCGAAACGCAGTGGGTCGAGACCGCGCCCGGCGTGCAAAAAGACGATAGTGCGACTTGGCGCTGGAACGTGACGCCGCATCGCCGGGGCCGCTACAGGTTGCTCTTGGCAGTGACTGCGCGCGCAGTGGGGAGAGATGGGCTCACGGCGGAAACATCCCCGCCGGATCGCACCATCGAAGTGGTGGTGAAGAGCAACGCTCGATACCGCATTGGACGCGCGATAGGCGTGCTCACCGCCGTTCTCGTGGGCGCTGCAATCGGTCGCTTCGGGCCAGAAATCTGGGCTTCCGCCACCGCGATACTCAGGCGGCTGACAGGCGGCTAGCCAAGAGCCTCGCGATCTCTGCTTGCAGCAGTTCGATGCCGCCTCCCGTCTCCGAAGACGTGGCCAGCACCTCCGGAAAGGCTGCCGCATGACGGGCAAGCTCGGCCTGGGTGGCCTGGAGAACGCGCGCGAGTTCGGTCGGCTTGATCTTGTCGGTCTTGGTTAGAACGGCCTGGTAGGAAACAGCCGCCTCATCCATCAGCTTCATCACCTGGAGATCCGGCGGCTTCGGACCATGCCGCGCATCGATGAGCAGAAAGACCCGGAGTAGTACGGATCGGCCCCGCAGGTAGTCCTTGACCAGCTTCGGTCCACCGCTCCACGGCAGCCTTCGGCGCGCGCGCGAAGCCATAGCCGGGCATGTCCACCACGTAAGCAGAGACACCGGCTGTCTCGAAGTAGTTGAGTTCCTGTGTGCGTCCCGGAGTATTGGAAGCGCGCGCCAGACCTCGCTGGCCGACAAGAGCGTTGATCAACGTCGACTTGCCGACATTCGAGCGGCCGGCGAACGCAATTTCGGGGCGATCCGCTTCCGGAAGAAACTCCAGTGCCGGGACACTCTTCAGGAATTGCCAGGGGCGCGCGAAAAGCGCTTCGCCGGCTGCCAACTCCTCGGCCGTCAACGCGTGCTCTACACCGGCATCCATAACCGCTACGTTCGCTGCTCGCCTCGCAGTCTCCAGGCTGCCTTCTAAGGCTGCGCCTTGCCGCGCAGGATATCGCGTGCCTGACTTATGCGCCCGGAACCGTTGAGGCTACCGTTCTGGCGCGCGTGCTTTTTATAGGCGGCGTCTATTTCACTCTCCGTTGCACCTGCTCCGAGCCCCAACGCTTCCAGAGCCTGCTCGCGCGTCATGCTTTCTCGTTCGTTCTCGGCAGGAGGCGCCCGTGTCGGCGTTGCCTGCTGTTGCGGCTACCGGCGCGCTCCCGCCCCCGACCCGCGCGCCGACCTTGTTCATTCCGCGCCGGACGGAAGCGCCGCCGCGCGCAACGGCTTCAGCCACGCCCAATCCCTGGCCTGATCGCACCCGCGCCACAAAGCTATCCATTCCGATATTCTTCCAAAGGTGAATCTCCGCGCCGTTCTTGCGCATGATCGTGTACTGCTGGAGCAGAGACAGGACGTTGTTCCAGGCCCAGTAGATCACCAGACCGACCGAGAACGAGGCCAGCAGGAACGTGAACAGCACCGGCATCCAGCTGAACACGCGCTGCTGGATGGGATCGGGCTGCTGCGGATTGAGCTGCATCTGTATCCACATCGTGATGCCCATGATGATAGGCCAAACGCCGATGTGCAGGAACTCGGGCGCCGCGTACGGCAACAGGCCGAACAGGTTGAAGAATGACGTGGGATCCGGCGCTGAGAGATCCTTGATCCAGCCGAAGAACGGCGCGTGCCGCATATCGATCGTGATGAAGAGCACCTTGTAGAGTGCAAAGAAAACAGGGATCTGCAGCACGATCGGCAGACACCCCGCCATGGGGTTTATCTTCTTGGCCTTGTAAATAGCCATCAGCTCCTGTTGCTGCCTGGCGCGATCGTCCTTGAAGCGCTCGCGCAGCTTTTCCATCTCTGGCTGGAGCAGCTTCATCTTGGCCATGAACTCGTAGCTTTTGTTGGCCAAGGGGAAGAAGACGGTTTTCACGAGCACGGTCGTAGCGAGGATCGCGAGACCGTAGTTTCCGAAGAACAAGCCAAGCCAATGGAGGAGCTTGTAGAGCGGCTTGGTGATAAAATAGAACCATCCCCAGTCGACCAGCAGATCAAAGCGCGGCGCTTTGAGCTGCTCGCTGTAACCCTCAATAAGGTTCACCTCCTTGGCACCCGCAAAGAGGTGGCTCGAGAATGACGCGCGCGCACCGGGGGCAACAGAGACGGCGGCGGCGGAAACATCAGCCTGATAGTAGTCCCTGGGGCCCTTCGTTCCAGAAAACCGAGCTTCGTTGGGCACCGCCTGATCCGGGATCAAAGCAGCCGCCCAGTACTTGTCTCCGAAGCCCAGCCAACCACCGGATTGCTTGTAGGTCTTGGTTCCCGCTTCCTTCAGCAGGTCGGCGTAGTGGAGTTCTTGCAAACCCTTCTCGCCCAGAACGCCGATCGGACCCTCGTGGAGAATGTAGAAGCCTTCGGTCTTCGGCGTACCGTGGCGTGAGATCAGCGCATAGGGCTGCAGCGTGACCGCGCTCCCCGTCTTGTTCTCGACCTCATCCGTGATGGCAAAGAGGTAGCCCGCATCAACCGTGATCGTGCGCCTGAACACAAGGCCCTTGCCATTGTCCCAGACGAGGGTCACGGGTGAGGACGGGGTCAGCGTTCCGCCCTTCTCGACACTCCACTGGGTGTTCTGATCCGGCATCGGCTGCGCAACGCCGCTGCCGGCGATCCAGCCATACTCGGCATAGAAAGGATGCGGCGCACCAGATGGAGAGAAGAGAACAACGTTCGGGCTCTTGGGGTCGACTGTTTCGCGATACTTGGTCAGCACGACGTCGTCGATCCTCGCCCCTTTCAGCGAGATAGAACCCGACACGCTGGGTGTCTCGATCCGGACCCGAAGCGCCGAACCGATCACCTCCTCGCGCGTGACGTTGGCCGCTACCGGTGGCGTGACTACGGGTGGCGCGGTTCCGGCGCCCGGCTGCGGGACTGCCGCGCCTGGGACCGCATTCGGCGCGCCGGGCCCGGCCTGCTCCTTACCCTCGGTCTGCTGCGCGCGCAGTCTCGCCTGCCGCTCCTGCTCCTCCTTCAGCTTGGGTCCCGCGTAGAAGAACTGCCACGCCAGCAGCACCGCCACGGAGAGCACAATGGCTAGCAGCAGGTTTTTCTGGTTGTCCTGGTCGTTCATCTGCCGTCTCAAGAGTGGATCCATCCCGCGGGGGGTTAGTGCAGCCCGCAGCCTTGCTATTGCTCCGCTTCGGGTCGGCGGCGCTGCGGCATCTTGTGGACGCGCTTCAACGCCTTTTCCAGGTCGCCCTCAAGCTCGGCAAAGTCAACTTCAAGCGCGGCAGATCTGGCGATGACCACATAGTCGAAGGCCGGGTTGGCGTGCTCGAAATACACATTCCTGGCGGCCGTCTTCAGGCGCCTCTTGATGCGATTGCGCTGTACGGCCTTGCCGAGCCGCTTCGTAACGGTGAAGCCAAACCGGGGCTGCTGTCTATCCTGCTGATCAGAGTTACGCGCTTTCCCTTCCAGGACGAAAGCGCTCATCGCGCAGCGCGAGCCACCGCGCACCCGTAGAAACTCAGCACGCTTTTTCAGGCTCACCAGGCTTGGCCGAAGGGCCGGCTTCTTGCTGGCCTGCATTCGAGCCATGGGTTTGGGCCTGCATTACGCCGATAGCCGCTTGCGGCCTCTCGCACGGCGCCGGGACAACACCCTGCGGCCGCCCGCCGTCTCCATGCGCTTGCGGAAGCCGTGCCGACGCTTGCGAACGAGCTTGCTCGGCTGATAGGTACGCTTCACGTCTGGTCTCCGTTCACAAGCTGGTCTGGAGGTATCTTGAGACGCGCGGCACCCCTTGTTACGCACGGCCGGCGCGAAGATCACTGTTTGCCGGCGCTTATAGGGGCTGTGCCCATCTCAAGTCAATCGGAAGGGGCGCAGCTTCTGTCGCCCGAATCGCGCATAAGGCGCACCTTAGTCAACTGTTCTCCCATTGATTCACTTGCGCTTGACCGGTCGTGCCGAAGTCAGAGGCAAAGGACTATGCTCGCAGTCTCGCAGATCGACCATCACCTAACGGTGCGCCGCCGGGCTCGAACCGGATTTTCCGGGAGGAGGACCTTCGATGTCGCAGGCAAATGAGCGGGCAGCGGGTCTGATGCGAGCCGGCGCCGGGTCAGGCAGGACCAGCGCGCTATGTCGCAGCGGCCCCCTTCGTGGAGGAAACCCCCTCGCAGCCCTTGAAGGTGGACCTGTGCGTTATCGGCGCTGGATCGGGTGGCCTCTCGGTGGCAGCTGCCGCCGCCCAACTCGGAGTGTCAGTCGTCCTCGTCGAGAGGCACAAGATGGGCGGGGACTGCCTCAACTACGGCTGCGTCCCGTCGAAGGCACTGATAGCGACTGCGCGGCGCGCGCATGCGATGCGCTCAGCCGGGCCCTTCGGCATCGCGCCCGTTGATCCCAAAATCGACCACAGTGCGGTACGCGATCACATTCACGGCGTGATCGAGGCGATTGCGCCAAACGACTCCGTGGAGCGTTTTACGGGACTAGGCGTGAAAGTGATCCAGGCAGCCGCACATTTCGTAACACGAGACACCTTGCAAGCCGGCGAACATCGGATCAAGGCGCGTCATTTCGTGATCGCGACGGGGTCCTCGCCAGCGATCCCGGCGATCCCTGGCCTCGACCGGACTCACTTCTTCACGAACGAGACGATCTTCGACCACCGGGAGAAGATCGGACATCTCATTGTCATCGGCGGCGGACCAATTGGTCTCGAACTGGCGCAGGCCCATTTGCGCCTCGGCAGCCGCGTCACCGTAATCGAGGCGCAGCAGTGCCTGTCAAAAGACGATCCGGAACTGAGCGGGATTGCGCTTTCACGCCTCAGGGCGGAGGGCCTGGATATTCGCGAGCATACCAAGGTGCTGCAGGTCGACGGCAGCGGCCAGTCCATCGAGGCGCACCTGTCGTCCGGCAACGTTGAGGAGACCGTCCAGGGGACGCACCTCCTTGTTGCCGCGGGGCGCGTTCCCACCACCGCAGGACTCAACCTTGAGGCTGCCGCGATCAAGTACGACAAGCGCGGCATCATGGTGAACAAGAAGCTGAAGACTTCGAACCGCAGGGTATACGCGATCGGAGACGTCATCGGCGGCGCGCAGTTCACGCACATCGCCAATTACCATGCCGGCATCGTTATCCGGCGGGCCTTGTTCCGGCTGGCGGCCCGCACGGATGAAACCATTTTCCCCTGGATCACCTTCACCGACCCTGAATTGGCGCATGTCGGCCTCACGGAGGAACAGGCCCGCAAGCTGCACGGAAGGGTCAAGGTTTACCGATGGCCCTATCATGAAAATGATCGCGCACAAGCCGAGCGCGCGACAACGGGCCTCGTGAAGGTTGTCACCGACGCCAAGGATCGGATTAGAGGCGCAAGCATTGTCGGGGAGCAGGCCGGCGAATTGATCCAGATGTGGTCGCTTGCCATATCCCAAGGACTGACCATAAGGGCGATGACCCAATGGATTTCGCCTTATCCGACGCTGTCGGAGATCAACAAGCGTGCCGCCTTCGGCTATTATGCGAACGCCGCCGCCAAACCCCTGGTTCGCAAGGTGATCGGCTGGCTGACGAGATTCGGATGATGCCGAGGTAGCGTGTGCCGCGCGATATGATCGATGAGGCACTGTCGTGGCCCCGCCGCTTCTGGCAGCGGGTAGTCTCAATGCGCGTGCGCGAGGACGGCAGCGCCGAGCGCACGGGCTGGGGTCTGTCGTCCAAGCTGCTGCTTCTCACAATACTGTTCGTGATGCTGGCCGAGGTGCTGATCTTCGTTCCCTCCGTCGCGAACTTCCGCATTACGTGGCTCTCAGACAGGCTCACGGCCGCGCGACTGGCTGCGCTCGCAACGCAGGCGGCCGGCGAAGGCAAGGTGCCGGATGCGCTGCGCAACGAGCTTCTAAACACCGCGAAGGTGCGCGCCGTTTCATGGGTGCGGAACAACGAACGCCGCATGGTGCTGCCGCCCAACCAGCAGGAGCAAATCGACGACGTTTACGATTTCCGTGCGAGCGCACGGCCGGGAGGCGTGTGGAACGAACTCAGCCTGCGGTTTCGCCTCATCTGGGACGCCCTGGCGGTATTCTCCGCGCGCGACGATCGCATCATCCGCGTGCTCGGCGAACCGGTCACGGTCGGCGACGAGATGGACATCGTGTTGCCGGAAGCACCGCTGAAGGTGGCGATGATCCGATACGGCCTGAATGTGCTCGGCCTGTCGGTCATCATTTCGATCATCACAGCGGCGCTCGTCTACTTCGCCCTTAACTCACTCTTCGTTCAACCCATGATGCGCATTTCGCGTAACATCGTCAGCTTCAGCCGCAACCCCGAAGATGCGAGCCGCATCATCGTTCCTTCCAAACGGCAGGATGAGATCGGCACCGCCGAGCGCGAACTCGCCAAGATGCAGGCCGAGCTTTCACAGACCCTGCATCAGAAGAGTCGGCTCGCTGCGCTGGGCTTGGCCGTGAGCAAGATCAGTCACGACCTGCGCAACATGCTCTCCAACGCCCAACTGCTTTCGGATCGCCTGGGCAGCCTGCCCGATCCAACCGTGCAACGGTTTGCGCCCAAGCTGATCGGTTCGCTCAATCGCGCCATTGCATTGTGCGAGAGCACGCTCAGGTTTGGACGGGCGGAGGAGGCGCCGCCGCGGCGTGAACCTTTGCCGTTGAGGCCTCTGGTTTCGGAGGTCGGCGACGGTCTTGGACTTCCACGCGAGGACGCGATCACCTGGTCGGTTGAGGTCGACGACTTGCTGCGCGTCGACGCCGATCGAGACCAGCTGTTCCGGGTCTTGAGCAACCTGTGCCGCAACGCTCTTCAGGCCATCGAGCAGCAAGATGGGGCGAGGGGACATATTCGCGTCAGCGCCTTGCGTGACGGTAGGCGCGTCACGATCGACGTGACGGACGACGGTCCCGGCCTGCCGCAGAAGGCGCGCGCCCATCTCTTCCAGGCCTTCCAAGGGTCTACACGGGCCGGCGGCACCGGCCTCGGCCTGGCGGTAGCGCACGAACTCGTCACGGCGCATGGCGGCGTTATCCAGTTGCTGGAGACGGAGCGCGGCACAGCCTTCCGCATCGAGATCCCCGACCGATCAAGCTGAGGGCCGACGGGCGCATGCGGGGCGAGTACGACCTGGCCATTATCGGCGGCGGCATCAACGGCTGCGGCATCGCACGCGACGCGGCCGGGCGCGGCTATTCCGTATTCCTATGCGAGATGAACGATCTTGCATCGGGCACCTCATCACGTTCCACCAAATTGATCCATGGTGGATTGCGATATCTCGAGCATTTCGATTTCCGGCTTGTGCGGGAATCCCTGATCGAGCGCGAGGTGCTTTGGCGCATTGCACCGCATATCGTGCGTCCGATGCGTTTCGTGCTGCCCCATCGAGCCGGCTTGCGGCCGGCTTGGATGCTTCGGGTCGGTCTCTTCCTGTACGACCACCTGGGCGGTCGCAAACTCCTTCCCGGCACGCGTACGCTCGACCTTTCCAACGAGGACGCGGGAGAGCCCCTGAAACCCGGCTTGTTTGGAACCGGTTTCGAGTATTCCGACTGTTGGGTCGATGATGCACGGCTGGTTATTCTCAACGCGCGGGACGCAACGAACCGCGGAGCGGTCGTGCTCACGCGAACGCAAGCTATAGCAGCGGAACGTCTCAGCGGGACTTGGCGGCTCACGGTGCAGGATCAAGCCTCTGGGCATCGGGAAACAATACAAGCGCGCGCGCTTGTCAACGCTGCAGGACCATGGGTGGAGGAGGTCCTGCGTACTGAACTGAAGATGCCTGTCCCTCGCCTGCGCCTCGTCGAGGGTGCGCACATTGTCGTGCCGAAGCTGTTCGATCACGACCGCGCCTATCTGCTCCAGAATCCAGATGGCCGCGTAGTCTTTGCGATCCCATATGAGGGCCGCTTTACGCTGATCGGCACCACCGATCGCGACTTTCAAGGAAGCCTTCGCGATCCCAAAGCATCGGCGGAGGAAATTGCCTATCTGTGCGAGACCGCAAGCTCGGCCTTCGCAACGCCCGTACACCCAGACGATGTCGTCTGGACGTATTCGGGTGTGCGCCCGCTGATCGGTGACTCGACCGCCGACGCGAAAGCCGTCTCGCGTGACTATCGGTTGGACCTCGATGCAGGTGCCGGGCAGGCACCGGTCTTGTCCATCATCGGCGGAAAGATCACGACGTACCGCAAACTGGCGGAGGCTGCTCTTGAGAAGCTCGTGGCTCATCTTCCAAGCAGGCAGGCCTTACCGCGGGATGGACGGGCACCGCCGCCGCTGCCTGGTGGTGACTTCCCGCCGGACGAGGCAGACGCATTTGCATCGCGCCTCCACGCAGACTTTCCGTTCCTTGATCGACTGCACGCGATCCGGCTGCTCCGCGCCTATGGCAAGACGGCGTGGAGCCTACTTGGCCGAGCAGGATCAATGGGCGATCTCGGGGTAAACTTCGGCGCCACTCTTACCGAGGCTGAGGTGCGACACCTTATCGATCAGGAGTGGGCGAGAACAGCCGAGGATGTCGCCTGGCGACGCAGCAAGATCGGCTTGCATATGTCGGCGGCGGAAATGGCGTTTCTGGACTCTTGGATGCGCAAGGCTGCAGCGAGTCCTGCGACCGCATGATCCCGCTGCAGGAGATCACTCGGCAGCGAGCCTACCCACGCCTGCGGAGCGGCCAATCGCATTGATAGTCTGCGACAGCGCATGACCATCGGGATCCTTCTGCGCTGCGAGGCGGGCCTGGAGAACCGCATCGGCAAACTGCCCGCGCGGGAGGCGCCCGTCCAACCCCAGGACGACCACGTCGTCCATGATGCGGTTCCAGTTTGCAAGGCCACGCTTATAGGTGTCGGCGTAGCCGCGCACCAACGCCGCCGACGCGACCACCTCGCGAGCGGCATCGGGATCGACGGCGAGCGAGCGCTGCACCAGCGACAGCCAGCGCTCCACCCAGGCGTCCTCTTCTGAGAAACGTAGCGTACGCGGCCGCCAGAACTTCAAAGCCGCGAGCAGCTTCAGTCGCAGAAAACCGAACAAACGTGTGGTCGTAACTTTGAGCGGCCAGGACCGGTCATGCCGGACTCGGGCAAGCACCCAGCGGCCGAGCGCGGGGGGTAGCAGGCCCAGTACCTCCTCGGGGCCAGGCTTCATGTACTCGGTGATATCGACAATATCTCCGGGCCGTGCGCGCGCCTCACCGACGACCCGTGCAACGCGCTCGCCGCGCAGCTTGAGCTGGGCGACACGGATCACGTCCTCCACACTCATGCGAAGCGCGAGATGGCGCGCAAGTTCGCGGACGAACGCGCCATCAGCACCGGCCAGTCGCGCCAAGCGGGCAACCCTGTGCAGGTAGCGCTGTGCGTAGCCGGCATTCTGGTAGTCGGTGAGACGGGCGACGCCCTCGGTAAGGACATCATGGGCTTCGGCCGGGAAGGCCGAGAGTTCAGCCTGGCTCTTGCCGCGAGGCTGTGGAAGCGCGGCAACTACGGGCAATGGCGAGTGTGTGACCTGAGCGAGGCTCAACCCTGCCTCGAAGCCACGCAGATTGGCATCTACGGCACGACCTTCAGCGCGGATGGTGGCGCGAAAGGTGTCCGCTTCAATCGGAAGCGCGCGCAGACCAGCCAGCACGCCCATCATCACCACGTTGATCTGGCTGCCGCTCTGTTCGGCAGCGCGCAGCCATGTCAGCGAGCACGAGGCGCCGGGAGAATGTCTTGATCGCCGAGCGAAGCTGCTCTGGATCCAGGCGACCATCGCCCATGGCGATCTTCTCGTCGGTGGCGTAGACGCGCCGGTCGGCTGCCACCACGGACGTACGATCCGGCGTCACGAACCCGGCTTGAACCATGCGCGCCGCTTCCAGCAACTCCGTTGCAAGCAGGATGTCGACCTGGCCCGGTGCCGGATTGAGACTGAGGATCGGCCTGCGCCCACCCGAGGATGGAACCATCTCGATGTAGTAGGTGGTCGCGCCGGTGCGCTGGGCAACGCCGGGGATGGATGTACGGCTTACGACCAGGCCGCTCGAGGTCGCCGCTTCGCTGATCCAGCCCGCGAGCACACCGCCACCTTCGCCACCGAGGGCGGCGACCAGGAGACGGATCGGCTCGGGTGAGCGTAGCATGCGTATCACTCAGCCGGAGCAGGCACGGCGGAGGCCGACGCAGCGTCTCGCCCACCGAGCAGGCGTATCAGCGCCCGTGACAGCGCGCGCACGCAGTCGGTCCCATGCGCTTGGATTCTGGATGATGTCGATCTGCGCGAACGAAGGACACAACTGCGCCGCGTGCGCGACCTCGCCGCAAAGTCCACACCCCACGCAGTCATTGTTGACGTGGGCCACGGGATCGCTGCGCAACGGGATCCTCATTCGGCTTGAGGGTGAGCGAGGGACAACCGGACAGGCGCATGCAGGAGTGATCGCCGGTGCAGACTTCCGGATCGACCCAGAAGCGGGAGCGCAACACGCGCTCGCCCGCCGCAACGGCCTTCGCCATCGCGGGGCGTACGCGGCGCTGACGCGCGAGCTGACATTCCCCGTCGGCAATGATGACGCGCAGGCCTTTGCCTGGCTCGGTCATGGCCTCCTTGAGCGTCTTCAACACGCCGGAGACGCCATAGGTGCGCACGCGCTTCACCCATGGCAGTCCAAGACTTCTCAGCGTCGATTCGATTTCGATGCCGCGGCCCCGACCTTCCTCATTGGGCACGCTGGAGGGAATGTCCTGCGTCCCGGTGGCGCTCGAGTAGCCGTTGTTCATGACGACGAGGACGGAGTCGTCCTTGTTGAAGGCGGCACCTGCTACGCCCGTGAGGAGTCCGTTGTGCCAGAAGCCGCCGTCGCCCATGACGCTGATGGGCCGCTTCGCCTGTGTGCTCGATACGGCCGCCGCAGAGGCCAATGACATGCCGTAGCCGAGTATCGAATGTCCCTGGGAGAAGGGCGGGAACGTCGCGAAGGCATGGCAGCCGATATCGGCGGCCACGTGCACGGGACCGATATCGCGCTTCAGCAGCTTCATCGCGGAGAAGACCGGCCGCTCGGGACAGCCGGTGCAAAAATTGGGCGGGCGCGGTGGCAGGGGAGCCAGGGCCTTGGCCACTGCCGCTTGGTGAGCGGCAACCTTGGCAAGCCACATGTCCAAGGTCTCGGAAGCCCGATCGTAGTGCGCGAGAAACGCCGAGAGGCCCTTTGCCATAACCAAAGGCGTGTACTCGCCGGCGCGCGGAAGCACGTCCTTGCCATTCAGCTTGGTGTTGAGATCCGCCTTGCGGATGATTTGGCCGATCGCCTGCTCGATGAAATCGGGCGATCCCTCCTCCACGACCAGCACGGCCCGCTTGCCCGCGCAGAAACGCACGATCTCTTCCGG
Source organism: uncultured Alphaproteobacteria bacterium (assembly GCA_963782855.1). Lineage (GTDB taxonomy): Bacteria > Pseudomonadota > Alphaproteobacteria > Rhizobiales > Hyphomicrobiaceae > AWTP1-13. The sequence goes on from CAWALW010000010.1 coordinate 13,841, forward strand.
CACCAGCGGATAGGTGACGTTGAGCACGTGAGTCGGCAGCTGCACGTTGCCGTGCGCGTCGGAAAGCTCGGCGACAGCGAGGCGGCCGTTCAGCACGTTGAAGAGGCCGCCCTGGATGATGATGCCGAGATCGTCGTCGGTCGGGCCCAGCGTCTCGTTGAGCTTGTGGTCGATGATGAAGCGCTGGGCGGCGGGCAAGCGCCGCTCGACCTTGTCCGCCTCCTGGCGGAATGTCGCCGGAGGATGGCTCAGGCGTTCGTAGTTGAAGTCGGCAGGCTCGATGGGGTGATTGGTCGAGATCTTCGCGGCCACGTTGTCTTTCGCCGCGAAGGAGCCGTAGACGTGGCAGGCACGAACACGCAGCTCGAGGATAACCGGAGTGTTGGACGCTTCGGACAGTTCGAACCCCTTCTCGACCATCTTCACGATGGTCGGCAGCTCAGGCCGGGGGTCGAGAAGCCATAGCGATGACTTGAGCGCGAAGGCATGCGTGCGCTCCTGAATGACGCTGGCGCCCTCGCCATAGTCCTCACCTACGACGATCAAGGCGCCCCCGGTCACGCCGGCGGAGGAGAGATTGGAAAGCGCGTCGGCGGCAACATTGGTTCCAACGATGGACTTCCACGTGACCGCGCCACGGATGGGATAGTGAATGGAGGCACCGAGCATGGCCGCCGCTGCAGCCTCGTTCGTGCATGTCTGCAAGTGCACGCCCAATTCCGACAGCAGATCCTCCGCCTGAAGGAGCACGTCGAGCAAATGGGTCACGGGGGCGCCCTGATAGCCCCCGACATACGAAACGCCGGACTGCAGGAGGGCCTTGGTGACGGCGAGGATGCCCTCGCCGCGGAACTCCTGCCCCTCGCCGAGCCGCAAGTTGGCGATTTCCTTACGAAAAGAGACTTCGAGCGCCATGCGCCATGGACCTTTTCGAGGGCGTCTACAAAGACCTAACCGTTTGACGCCACGGGTGGCCGTGTCCTAACTGTTTCGCAACGAAACGGTTTGGTCATCCGGCTGTTTGCGGTATGGGCAGACTAAACACAAGTCGGTCTGCCGCGCCACGGCCGGATGATCCGGGCCGCCTGTAGGCGCCAATAACGAGAAGGGCCACCAAGACCCTTCGGCGACGGGAAAACGAACCCCAGGAGGAAAGTTAGATGAGACTGTTGCGCTATCTGGCAGCGATCGGCAGCGTGCGGGGGTCTGCTCGCGCTCGTCACCATGCCGGCGAGCGCCCAGGACAAGCAGGTCGAGCTGAAGTTCGCCTACTGGGTGCCGGCCAACCATCCGCTCGCCAAGCTCGGCAACGAGCCGTGGGCGAAGTCGGTGGAAGCTGCCTCCAAGGGCTCCATCAAGGTTTCGCTGTTCCCGGCGCAGCAACTCGGCAAGGCGCCCGACCATTACGACATGGCGCGCGACGGCATCGCCGAGCTGACCTGGGTCAACCCGGGCTATCAGGCCGGCCGCTTCCCGATCTTCGCGCGCGGGCGAGCTGCCCTTCCTCATGAGCGATCCGGGCGGCGGCTCGGCGGCGCTCGACGCCTGGTACCGCAAGTACGCGGCCAAGGAGATGAACGACGTGCACTTCTGCTTCGCGCATCTGCACATCGGCACGCTGCACTCGAAGATGCCGATCACCGATCCCGGCGCAGATCAAGGGCATGAAGATCCGGCCCGCCAACGGCACGGTGGCCCAGTTCGTGTCCGCGCTCGGCGGCACCAGCGTGCAGACTTCGGCGCCCGAAGCGCGCGACGCGCTCGAGAAAGGCATCGCCGACGCGATCACCTTCCCGTGGAAGTCGATCCTGACGTTCGGCATCGACAAGGTGGCCACGCTACCACGCCGACATGCGGCTCTATCAGGCGACGTTCGTGTGGGTGATGAACAAGAAGTGGTACGGCAAGCCTGTCCGCCGACCCAGAAGAAGGTGATCGACGACCACTGCACCAACGCCTGGGCCAGCAAGATCGGCGTCGACTGGGGCAACGACGAGGACAGCGGGCAAGGACCCGCTCTCCAAGGACCCGCACAAGCTAGTCGTCGATCTCGCCGGACCAGCTCGCGGCCTGGAAGAAGGCGGCCGAGCCCGATCTACGACCAGTGGATCGCCAGCCGCGAACAAGGCCGGCTACGACGGCAAGGCCGTGCTCGAAGAGCTGCGGGCCGAGCTGAAGAAGCGCAACGCGCTGCAGTAGCGGCGTCGACGCGCTTGCGATTGAAGCGACGCTCCGGGCGAAGGACAATTTGCCCGGAGCCATTTATGTCAGGCGGGCTGCAGATGAACCGGCTTCTCAGCGGTGTCGAGAACTTGGCGGCGTTCTTCCTGCTGCTGATCGCGCTGCTGGTCACAGCGAATGTGACGCTGCGCTACCTCTTCAGCTGCCAGATCCCCGACTGGTTCGACTTTTCCAGGCAGTTGCAGGCCATCGCGATTTTCTGGGGCATTGCGCTGACCACCTATCGCGCCAGCCACATCTGCGTCGACGTCGTCTGGGAGCATCTCGGCAAGCGCGGGCCGGCGGGCGCTCGACCTGCTCGCCACCATCGTCACGTTCCTGTTCCTGGTGCCCGATGGCCTGGATGATCTGGGTCAAGGTCGGCACCACGGGAACGCAGGCCACGAGCGACCTGCGCATCCCGCTCGTGCCGTTCTATGTCGGTGTCCGCCATCGGCGCGACGCTCGCGGTGGTGCTGGCGGCCGCGCGCATCGTGCGAGCTTGTTCGCGGACGGCGATGCGCAGGCCGATCCGGCGGAGACCGGCCATGGATCGTGATCTCGTCGCGCTGCTCGGCTTCGTCCGGCATGTTCGTGCTGATGGCGCTGCGCGTGCCGATCGGCATCGCCATGGGCATCGTCGGCGTTCTGGGCTTCGCCGCGGTTGCGGGCTTCGGGCCGGGACTCAACCTGCTCGGCCAACGTGCCGCTGTCGGTGCTGACCGACTACAACCTCAGCATCATCCCGATGTTCATCCTGATGGGCGCGTTCGCGACGCAGCGCCGGCATGAGCCGCGAGCTGTTCGCGGCCGGCAACGCCTGGCTCGGGCATCGCACGCGGCGGGCTGGCGCTCGCGACCATCCTGGCCTGCGGCGGCTTTGCCGCCATCAACGGCTCGTCGGTCGCCACCGCGGCCACCATGAGCCAGGTCGCGCTGCCGGAGATGCGCACGGCCGGCTACGACCCCGGGCTTCGCGGCCGGCGTGATCGCCGCCGGCGGCACGCTCGGCATCATGATCCCGCCGTCGGTGATCTTCGTGCTCTACGGCATCATGACCGAGACCGACATCACGAAGCTGTTCTTCGCCGGGGTGGTGCCCGGCATGCTCGGCGATCGCTCTTCTATATCGCTGGTCGTCGCGCTACCTGGGCTGGCGCCATCCCGCACATGCATGCCGCGCGGGCCGGTGCACTCCTGGCGCGAGCGCTTCGCGCTCGCTCGAGAGCGCTGTGGGCGGTCATCGCTGCTGTTCCTGTTCGTGCTCGGCGGCATGTACTTCGGGCTGTTCACCGTCAACGAGGCGGCCGGCGTCGGCGCGGTCGGCACGCTTGCTGATCGGCATCGTGCGCGGCCAGCTCGGACGCAGGGAGATCAAGGCCGCGCTGATCGACTCGCTGCGCGTCTCGTCCGCGATCATGATGATCGTGATCGGCGCCTTCCTGTTCGGCTACTTCCTCACCATCACCCAGTTCACGCAGAAGGCGGTCGACATTCCTCACCACGCTGCCGGTCGGCGCCTACGGCGTGCTGGCGCATCGTCATGGTCGGCTACTTCATCCTCGGCGCGGTGATGGACGAGCTGGCGATGATCCTGCTGACCGTGCCGATCGTGTTTCCGGTCATGATGCAGCTCGGCTTCGACCCGGTCTGGTTCGGCGTCATCATCGTCATGGCCGTGACCTTCGGCCTGATCTGCCCGCCGGTGGGCATGAACGTGTTCGTCATCAATTCGATCGCGCGCGACATCCCGCTCGGCAGGATCTATCGCGGCACGTATCCTTTCATCGCCGTGGACCTCGTCGCGGCTGGTCATGCTGTGCGCGTTTCCCGGGGCTGTCGCTCTGGCTGCCGAGCCTGATCGATTGAGGCGACGGTGATGCGAACCAGAACGCAGGCAGCGAGCGGCATGAAAAGATCGAGCGGGGCACTGAAGCGCCAGGTGCCGGGCGAGCCGGTCGAGCGCGCAGATCGAGTTCGACGAGCTGCCGAACTACGTCGGCTATCAGGTGCGGCGCACGCAGGCCAAGATCTTCTCCGAGTTCGAGGCGACGCTGAAGGATTTCGACTTCACGCCGGGCTCGTTCGGCGTGCTGACGCTGATCCGCGCCAATCCCGGCATCACGCAGGTGACGCTGGCGGCCGCGTTCGGCGTCGACAAGTCGACGATGAGCCCGGTGATCTTCCGTCTGGAGAAGCGCGGCCTGATACGGCGCGAGGTGCTGCCGAGCGACCGGCGCTGCCATGCGCTGTTCTTCGAGGAGGCGGCCGAGGCCATGTTCGTGAAGGCGCGCGAGAAGATCCGCGCCTTCGAGGAGGCGTCGCGGCGCGCCTTTCCAAGGCCGAGCAGCGCGAACTCAACCGCCTGCTGAGCAAGCTGCGCGGCCAGGAGGCCCTGGCCACGGCGCTGCGGACGGTTGGCTGATCAGGTTGGGGTTTCTGAGGCCGTGCGGGGCGGCCGGTGGCCAGCTCCAGGGCTACCCCTCGTCTTGGTAGTGCCTCAGTTTGAAATTGACCCCTTCAGCACGACCAAGGGGACCTCAAGTTCGTAGATCACCCCGGCAGGCGCGAAGGTGAGACGGGCCTTCGCTTGAAGCTGAGCTACGAACGCATGCTCGATCAGCTTTGAGCCGAAGCTCCGGCGGGTAGGTTCCTGAACGGCGGGTCCACCCTTTTCCACCCAGATCAGAAGGAAGCCGTCCCTGTTGGCCGATACCGTTGCGTCAATGTCCACACGTCCCGCGGGGCGTGAGAGCGCCCCGTATTTTACAGCGTTCGTGCACAGCTCATTGAGCACCATGGCGAGCGGTAGGGCAGCGGCCGGCGCCACATCAATGTCTGCACTTCGCAGCACGATCTGTGGCGCCGTGGGCGTGACAAAGGGCTCGATGCCTGCTCTCAGAATGGCGTCAAGCTTGGCTTGAGACCACTTTGTCTGCAACAGCAGGTCATGAACGCGACCTAGAGCGTGCAGCCGGCTTTCAATTGCTCGGCGTCCTTCCTCGACGCTCTGAGCCACCCTGAGACTTTGCGATGCTATTGCCTGAACCGTGGCTAGGATGTTCTTCACGCGATGATGGAGTTCTTCCACCATAATGCGCTGCAGTTTCTGGGCGACCTGCTGCTCGGCAGCGTCAATGCCCGCCTGCGCGAGCAAGCGGCGCAGGTCGAGGTTCTCAGCCTCTAGCCGAAACTCCTCGTCGTCGGAGGCCACACACGTCCCCTCGCATTTGCCAAAAAACATGTATGCTTGCCAGCAAGCATTCGCAACTCGAAGGATCGGCATCGCCTAGGGACCCAAAGGCCAACGCCGCCCCGCTGACGGGATCGGCAACGCAATCAAGGTTGCCCGGATCGCCACGGTGAGGAACCGAGGACAGCCGGGACCCGGCCGCCAAGTCGCTTGGAAGCCTGAGCGGGAAGGCGCGGGCGAGGGCGCTAACACCGAAGCGGCGAGAAGAAATTGCACCCATCGCCGCGCGAGCCCGCTTGGAGAAGAAGCGCTAAGCAGCCTCTTCCTCGGCATCACCGGTTACCTTGACTTGTTCCCTATTTGTTCTAATGTGCCCTTTCGCCCTTTGAGAGCTTGGTTTTCCGGCATTTTCTGCGATCGGTCATGCGTTCCGCCCCCACCAGTGCCAGCCTTGCCGCGCAGTGCCGGAGCGAGCGGAATGCGGTGCGCATTGCGGCTCTCAGGAGGGCCCTGGAGAGGCTTCCGGGCGGTTCGCCGCCAGCGCTGTCGGACCACATTTCTGACGCCCAGGCGCCTCTCCTGGGCTCCTGCCTGGGGCCTGGGATGCCGGGGCCGGGCCTGGCTGGCGGCGTGCTGCATGAGATCACTGCCGGCCATGCCGACCGGCCGGCGGCCTTCGGCTTCCTGCTTGCGTTGACGGCTGCCGCGCTCGGCGCGCGGCCCGGTCCGGCGGTGTTCATTGCCGCCCGACGGGCGGTGGCCGACTTCGGCCTGCCTTACGGTCATGGGCTCGCGCAAATGGGCCTCGATCCGGGCCGGCTGATCCTGGTCGAGACCGGCAAGGAAAAAGATGCCTTGTGGGCGCTCGAGGAGGTGCTGCGATCACCGGCGCAGCCCGCGATCGTGGCGGGCGCACTCGGGGGCGGTCTCGATCTCACGCCGAGCCGGCGGCTGAACCTTGCCGCGGCGGTGCATGCCACGCCGCTGGCGATCCTGCGCGGGGCGCGCGCCACCGGCACGAGTGCGGCCGCCACGCGCTGGCGCATCACCTCCGCGCCTGCCGCACGCGACCGCTTCGGCACCTTCCTGCATCCGCGCTGGCACGTGGCGCTGGAGCGCTGCCGCAATGCCGGCCGTCCGGGTGAGTGGCTCATCGAGTGGAACCATGCCGCGTATCGTTTCCGTGTGGTTGAAGGCCTGGCCGATCGCCCGCCTGTTGCGGACGAGGGCCTCCGCCTCGCCGGCTGAGGGGATCGATTTCTCCCGGCCGCTCGTGCTGACCGCGCCGGGTGCGGGCGGCGCGCGCGTGGTTGCGCTCAACCGCGCCGCGCAGCAGGGCGGGCTGATCGTGGGCGATCTCGTCTCCAACGCGCGCTCCAAGGTGCTCGACCTGCAGACGCGCGATGCCGATCCGGCAGCGGATGCCGCGGCGCTCGCCAAGCTCGCGCTGTGGAGCCTGCGCTACACGCCGACCGCCATGGCCTGGGACGCGGCGAGCGGTGGCGACGGGCTGTTCCTCGATATCACGGGCTGCGCGCACCTGTTCGGCGGCGAGGCACGGCTGCTGGCCGATCTCGACCGGCGGCTCGATGCCTTCGGTCTCGTTGCCCGCCTCGCCATTGCCGATACGGCCGGGGCAGCGTGGGCGATGGCGCGACACGGCCGCGAGGATGCGAGCATCGTGCCCTCCGGCAAGGAAGCGAATGCGCTGCGGCCGCTGCCGCTCGCTGGGCTGCGGCTGTCATCTCGAGACGCTCTCGCTGCTGCGCCGTCTCGGCTTCCGCCGCATCGGCCAGGTGATGGACGAGCCGCGCGCGCCCTTCGCCGCCCGTTTCGAGGAGTTGCTGCTGCGGCTCGACCAGGCGCTGGGCCGCGCGCCCGAGCCGTTCACGCCTATCGTCGCGCCGCCCGCCTATCGCGTGCAGGCGGCCTTTTTGGAGCCGATCACGGCGAGCGCGCACGTGCTGGAGGCGGCGACACGGCTGCTGGAGGAGCTTGCCATGCAGCTCGCGCACGATGCGGTGGGCGCGCGCGTCTTGCGGCTGCTGCTGTTCCGGGTGGACGGAGAGGTGCAATCGCTCGACCTCGGCCTCGCCGCGCCGAGCCGCGATGCGGCGCATATCGCCAGGCTGATCGCGTTGCAGCTCGAGCGCCTCGCCGACGACCTCGATGCCGACTTCGGCTTCGAGGCTGCTGCAGTCCACGTGCTCACCGCCGAGCCATTGGCGGAACGCCAGCGCGACCTGACGATGGACGAGGCCAGCGCTCCGCCCGATGCGCTCCCCCAGCTCGTCGACCGCCTGCGGCAGCGGCTGGGTCAGCGCGCGGTGTATGCGCTGCAGCCGTATCAGAGCCACCTGCCGGAGCGGGCTGTTCGCAAAGCGTCTCCCTCTCCCCGCGCCTTGGCGACCTCACCCCCAATACCACGAGCGCGGGGAGAGGGTCGGGGTGAGGGGCAGAAGCTTGCTCCGACGGTCGCGTATACAGCTGCCCCTCACCCTAACCCTCTCCCCATGCCGGAAGAGGCATGGGGAGAGGGAATGATCTCGGCGCCCCGTCCGCTGCTGCTGCTGCCGCGGCCGGAGCCGGCAGACGTGGTGGCGCTCATTCCGGAGGGGCCGCCGCGGCAGTTCCGCTGGCGCGGCGTGCTGCATCAGGTCGTCGAGGCGCAAGGCCCGGAGCGCATCGCGCCGGAGTGGTGGCGGCGCACGGGCGAGGACGAGCGCGACTACTACATGGTCGAGGACACGGCGGGCCGGCGCTTCTGGCTCTATCGCGCGGGCATCTATGGAAGGAGCGAAACGACACCCGCAGTGGTTCATGCACGGGGTGTTTGGATGACCGCCTTCGCGGAGCTGGTGGCGGCGACGAATTTCTCGTTCCTGCGGGGCGCGTCGCATGCGCAGGAGATGGTGAGGCAGGCAGCCGAGCTGGGGCTTGCCGCCATCGGCATCGCCGACCGCAACACGCTGGCCGGCGTCGTGCGCGCGCATACGGCGGCCAAGGAGCACAGCATCAGGCTGCTGGTGGGCGCGCGGCTCATCACCACCGACGGCTTCGAGGCGGTGTGCTATCCGACGGATCGCGCCGCCTACGGCCGGCTGTGCCGCCTGCTCACGCTCGGCAACCGGCGTGCGCCGAAGGGGCAGTGCCATTTCTCCTTCGCGGAGATGCTGGAGGCGCGCGAGGGGCAGATTTTTATCGCGATGCCGCCGCGGGAACTTGTGCCGGCATTTCGCCGAGCGGCTGATCGAGCTTGCTGCATGCCGCGCCCGGCAGCGTCTATCTCGCCGCCAGCTTCACCTACAGCGGCGATGAGCGCCGGCGACTGGGGGAACTGGCAGAGCTGGCCGCGCAGACCCGCGCGCCGCTCGTCGCCACCAACGATGCGCATTATCACCACCCCGGCCGCAAGCCGCTCGCCGACGTGCTGGTCTGCATCCGCGAGAAGTGCACCATCGCGGATGCCGGCTACCGCCTGGAGGCCAATGCCGAGCGGCATCTGAAATCGGGACAGGAGATGGCGCGGCTGTTCGCGCAGCATCCAGCTGCGATCGCGCGCACGACCGGAGATTGCCGATCGCATCCGCTTCAGTCTCGACGAGCTGAAGTATGAGTATCCCGATGAGCCCGTCCCGGCCGGCAAGACGCCGCAAGGCTATCTCGAAGAGCTGACCTGGGCATTCGCCGCCGAGAAGTATCCTGACGGCATCCCCGACCACGTCAGGGAGCTGATCGCCAAGGAACTCGGCATCATCGCCGAACTCGACTACGCGCGCTATTTCCTCACCGTCTACGACATCGTGCGCTTCGCCCGCGCGCAGAGAACCGCCGATCCTGTGCCAGGGCCGCGGCTCGGCCGCCAACAGCGCCGTGTGCTATCTGCCTCGGCATCACCGCCGTCGATCCCACCCGCATCAACGTGCTGTTCGAGCGCTTCATCTCGGCGGAGCGGCGCGAGCCGCCCGATATCGACGTCGACTTCGAGCACGAGCGGCGCGAGGAGGTGATCCAGTATCTCTACGGCCGCTACGGCCGCGAGCGCGCCGCCATCTGCGCCACCGTCATCCACTACCGCCCGCGCATGGCGATCCGCGAGGTCGGCAAGGCGATGGGGCTGAAGGAGGACGTGACGGCGGGCCTTGCCGGGCTGATCTGGGGCATCGGCGACGGCGAGATCCCCGAGAAGCACATCACGGAAGCCGGGCTCGATCCTGCCAATCCGGTGCTGCGGCAGGCGATCGGGCTGGCGCGCGCGCTGATCGGCTTCCCGCGCCATCTCTCCCAGCACGTCGGCGGCTTCGTGCTGACGCGCGGCCGCCTCGACGAGGCCGTGCCGGTGCTCAACGCCGCCATGGAGGACCGCACCAACATCGAGTGGGACAAGGACGACATCGACGCGCTCGGCATGCTCAAGGTGGATGTGCTGGCGCTCGGCATGCTCACCTGCATCCGCAAGGCGCTCGACCTCATCAATGCGCACTACGGCGGACACGAAGGCCGCCCGCTGACGCTCGCCGGCGTGCCGGCCGAGGATCCGGCCGTCTATGAGATGCTCTCGCGCGCGGACTCGGTCGGCGTGTTCCAGGTCGAGAGCCGCGCGCAGATGTCGATGCTGCCGCGGCTGAAGCCGGCCTGCTTCTACGATCTCGTCATCGAGGTGGCGATCGTGCGGCCCGGCCCGATCCAGGGCGACATGGTGCATCCCTACCTGCGGCGCCGCGACGGGATCGAGGCGATCGAATACCCGTCGGAGGCGCTGCGAGGCGGTGCTGGAAAAGACCTACGGCGTGCCGCTGTTCCAGGAGCAGGCGATGCAGATCGCCATCGTCGGCGCGGGCTTCTCGCCGGGCGAGGCGGACAAGCTGCGGCGCGCCATGGCGACGTTCCGGCATACGGGGACGATCCATACCTTCCGCGAGAAGTTCATCGCCGGCATGGTGGCGAACGGCTACGAGGGCGAATTCGCCGAGCGCTGCTTCAACCAGATCGAGGGCTTCGGCGAATATGGCTTCCCGGAGAGCCACGCGGCGAGCTTCGCGCTGCTCGTCTATGTCTCGGCGTGGATCAAGCGGCACTATCCGGAGGTGTTCTGCGCGGCGATCCTCAACAGCCAGCCGATGGGCTTCTACCAGCCGGCCCAACTCGTGCGCGACGCCCGCGACCACGGCGTCGAGGTGCGCCACCCGGATGTGAATCTGAGCGGGTGGGATTGTACGCTGGAGGAATGCGTCTCGCCGGGAATGCCCCTCCCCGCTGCGCGGGAGAGGGTTAGGGGTGAGGGGAGTCGCTACGCCAACGTTCGTGCAGATCCACCCCTCCCCTGCCCTCTCCCCACAAGGGGGAGAGGGAACGACATGCGCCGCGCCGTTCGTCTCGGGCTGCGGCTCGTATCGCGGGCTGGCGGAGGAGGCGACGCAGGAGACGATCCTCGCAGCGCCGCGGCGATGGCTATCGCGACATTCCCTCGCTGTGGATGCGCAGCGGCGCGCCGATCAGCGTGATCGAGCGGCTGGCGGATGCGGATGCCTTCCGCTCCATGGGGCTCGACCGGCGCGCGGCGCTGTGGGCCGTGAAGGGGCTCGACGGCGGCGCGTTGCATACCAAGGCGAAGCGGGCGACGTCGGCGAAGAGCCCGCTGACGAGCTGGCGGAGCCGCGCGGGCGGGGAAACGGGCGACCTGTTCGACGAGGCGCGCGTCGCCCTGCCGGAGACGACGCTGGGCGAGCATGTCGTGCACGACTACACGGCCATCGGCCTGTCGCTGAAGGCGCATCCGGTCGTCGTTCTTCCGCGACGACCTCGCGCGGCCGCGGATCATCACCAGCGCCGAGCACTGGGACGAACGGCACAAGGGCCGCCATCGCGAGCGTGGCGGGGCTGGTGCTGGTGCGCCAGCAGCCGGGCACCGCCAAGGGCGTGATCTTCATCACGCTGGAGGACGAGACCGGCATCGTCAACGTCGTGGTGTGGCCCAAGGTGTTCGCGAAGAACCGGCGCGTGGTGATGACGGCGCAGTTTCTGGAGGTGCGCGGCCGGATAGAACGCGAGGGCCTCGTCATCCACGTCATCGCCGACCGGCTGATCGACCGTTCGGCACGAGTTGCGCGCACTCGGCGACGGCACCGCCGGCCTGCCCAGGACCGCCAGCAGGTGCGCGAAGGCTCCTGGAAGCGCCTAAGAGCCGCGATTTTCATTGATTGGCCGGTCCCAGCCCTCTTGCTAGCTTAGCTCGGCTTCACTTCCCCCTTGATCATCGCGCCAAGCTCTGCTGGAAAGCGCACCGGGGCGTGTCCCTCGCCGGCGAGCTGGCGACGCATACGCGGGAGGAAAACATCATGGCCGCGCCTATCATCACCTGCGTCGAAGACTTGCGCGTACTTGCTCGGCGCCGCGTGCCGAAAATGTTTTATGACTACGCCAACTCGGGTGCCTGGAGTGAGAGCACCTACCGCGCCAATGAAACCGACTTCCAACGCATTCGCCTGCGCCAACGCGTCGCCGTCGACATGTCGAACCGTACGCTTGCCACCAGCATGATCGGCCAACCGGTCTCCATGCCCGTCGCATTGGCGCCGGTCGGCCTGACCGGCATGCAGCACGCCGACGGTGAGATGCTGGCCGCGCGCGCCGCCGTGAAGGCAGGCATTCCCTTTACGCTCTCGACCATGAGCATCTGCTCGATCGAGGACGTGGCCGAGAAGATCGACAAGCCGTTCTGGTTCCAGCTCTACGTCATGCGCGATCGCGACTTCATCGATCGCCTGATCGGTCGCGCCAAGGCGGCGGGCTGCTCGGCGCTGGTGCTGACGCTGGATCTGCAAATCCTCGGCCAGCGCCACAAGGACGTGAAAAATGGCCTTACCGCACCGCCGCAGATGACGCTCGCCAACATCATCGATATCGCCGGCAAACCGCGCTGGTGGCTGGGCATGCTCGGCACCAAGCGGCGCACCTTCCGCAACATCGTCGGCCACGCCAAGGGCGTTAAGGACACGCGCGCGCTCTCGGCCTGGACCGCCGAACAGTTCGACCCGAGCCTCAATTGGGACGACGTCAAACGCATCAAGGAGCGCTGGGGCGGCAAGCTCATTCTCAAGGGCATTCTCGACCCTGAGGATGCCGAGCTGGCGGTTCGCAGCGGCGCCGATGCCATCATCGTCTCGAACCACGGCGGCCGGCAGCTCGACGGCGCCCCCTCCTCCATATCGGCATTGCCCGAGATCGCCCGCACGCGGGAGCCAAATCGAGGTGCTGATGGATGGTGGCATTCGTTCCGGCCAGGACGTCATCAAGGCCCTGGCGCTAGGCGCCAAAGGCGTCTTCATCGGCCGCGCCTATGTCTACGGCCTCGGCGCTCTGGGGGAGGCCGGCGTCGCCAAATCGCCTCGAAATCATCCGCAAGGAACTCGATATCACCATGGCGCTCTGCGGCCTGCGCGATGTGAAGCAGGTGGGGCCGGATATTCTGGTGAGGAGCAACACCTGAGCAGGCTGTCGCGGTGGCCTAAGCGCCGCGCATGCGGCGGGCGCAAATGGCAGTGAAGTCTGGCGGAGGAGACGTTGGCGCACCCGACAGGATTCGAACCTGTGACCCCTGCCTTCGGAGGGCAGTACTCTATCCAGCTGAGCTACGGGTGCGTGGCCGCTTGATACTCCATTTGACGGGGTGCCGCAAACGCCGCAAACCTGCGCAGGCAGTGGCGCAAAGAGAGCACCAGCGGAGAACCGCGGCATGGCTGACACGAGCGGCATCCGCCCAGGCGAGATAGCGTTTGAGCTTCCTGACACCTTCGATGCCGGCCTGCATTTCATCGGCCGCATTCGCACGCCGTTCAAGTCCAAGGCCGAGTGCCCCAAGAATATTGCCGAGACGAAGGCGGAAGGGACGATCGAGGTCGACTCTCGTTATGCTGCCGCCCTCGCCGACTTGCAGCTCTACAGCCACGCTTGGCTTCTGTACTGGATGGATAAGGCGCGTCGCGACCTCCTGCAGCAAGTGCCCGCGCACCTGGGACATCCGCGCGGGACCTTTGCGTTGAGATCGCCGGTGCGGCCGAACCCGATTGCAATGGCGGCGGTCGAGCTGATCTCCGTGGAGGGCACAACCCTGCGCGTGCGCAATGTCGATTGCATCGACGGCACGCCGCTCGTTGATATCAAGCCCTATTTTGCCTCCATCGACTGCGTCCCAGAGGCGAGGCGACCCAAGGCCTCCTGACTTTGGCTGGCTGACTTTCACAGCAGCAGGCCTATATTGCCGGCCCATGGCCACTCAATCTGCGCAATCCAGGAAGTCCTCGCGTCCGGCTGCCGTCTGCTCGGTGCCGGAAGGCGAACCTGTGCCCGTCATCAAGGGCAGCCACGTCTACCTGGTCGACGGCTCCGGCTATATCTTCCGCGCGTTCCACGCGCTGCCTCCGCTGACGCGGCCGTCGGATGGGCTGCCGGTCGGAGCCGTGCATGGCTTCTGCGGGATGCTGTGGAAGCTGCTGCAGGATGCGCGCAAGGGGCGCGGACCGACGCATCTCGCCGTCGTGTTTGATGCGAGCGAGAAGACGTTCCGCAACGAAATCTATCAAGACTACAAAGCGCACCGGCCACCGGCGCCCGAGGAACTCGTTCCCCAGTTCCCGCTGATCCGCGAAGCGGTGAAAGCCTTCAACATCGCCTGCATCGAGCAGAACGGGTTCGAGGCGGACGACCTGATTGCCACCTACGCGAGGGATGCAGTCGCCGCGGGGGGCGACGTGACAATCGTGTCCTCCGACAAGGACCTGATGCAGCTCGTCAAGCCGGGTGTGTCGATGCTCGACACCATGAAGAACAAGAGCATCGGCCCCGACGAGGTGCGCGAAAAGTTCGGCGTGACGCCTGACAAGGTGATCGACGTGCAGGCGCTTGCCGGCGATTTAACCGACAACGTGCCTGGCGTGCCGGGTATCGGCGTGAAGACGGCCGCGGAGCTGATCAACGAGTTCGGGGACCTCGAGACGCTGCTGGCGCGCGCGCACGAGATCAAGCAGCCCAAGCGCCGCGAACGCCTGACCGAGTTCGCCATGCAGGCGCGACTCTCCCTCGACCTCGTCACGTTGAAGCAGGACGTGCCGCTGGAGGTCACCGTGGAGCAGCTCGGCGTGCGCGATCCGGTGCACGACACCTTGCTGGGATTTCTCCGCAATATGGAGTTCTCGACGCTCACCAAGCGTATCGCGGAAGGATTGGGCACAGACGCGCCGCCGCCAGCCGAGCGGGTTCCCGCTGCGGCGACGGTACAGCAAGGGATCACGACGGCGAAAAGCGCGAAAGGTGAGGGTCCGGGTGCGGCGGTGGCCGCGGGCCTCAAGGCCGCGTGTGCGGAGAAAGTCGACCGGACGACGTACGAGACCGTCACGGACCTGGCGCGGCTCGAAGCGTGGCTCGCGGAGGCACGCGCAACGGGCCATCTCGCCTTCGACATGGAGACGACGAGCCTCGATCCGATGCAGGCCGAGTTCGTCGGGTTCTCGATGGCCGTGGCCCCCGGTCGCGCCTGCTATGTGCCTCTCGGACACCGCGTCGGCGCGGGCAGCTTCGACTTCGGCGAGGGCGATCTGAAACAGGTCGCAATCGGGGACGCCCTCGCGGTGTTGCGCCCGCTGCTGGAGGACCCCGCGGTTCTCAAGATCGGGCAGAACATCAAGTATGACTACCTCGTGCTGCGGCGGCATGGGATCGCGGTGGCGCCGATCGACGACACCATGCTGATGTCGTATGCGCTCGATGCCGGCCGCGGGCAGCATGGCATGGATGCGCTGGCCGAGAAGCACCTGAGCCACGCCTGCATGCCCTTCACGCAAGTGCTGGAGCATGCGCCTGGAGCGAAAGAAGTCCGACAAGACCTTCGCGCAGGTTCCGTTGGAGAAGGCTACGGAGTATGCGGCCGAGGACGCTGACGTCACCCTGCGGCTTTGGATGGCGCTAAAGCCGCGGTTGGCGGCTGAACGCGTGACGACCGTCTACGAGACGCTGGAGCGGCCGATGGTTGGCGTGCTGGCCGACATGGAGCGCGCCGGCATCAAGGTCGATCCCGGCGTCCTGTCGCGACTCACCTCGGCGTTTGCGCAGAGAACCACGCGTCTCGAATCCGAGATCTATGAGCTGGCCGGCCACAAGTTCAACCTCGGCTCGCCCAA
Organism: uncultured Alphaproteobacteria bacterium; assembly: GCA_963782855.1. Taxonomy (GTDB): domain Bacteria; phylum Pseudomonadota; class Alphaproteobacteria; order Rhizobiales; family Hyphomicrobiaceae; genus AWTP1-13. Next base: position 29,429 of record CAWALW010000010.1, read on the forward strand.
ACAGCTCGGCGAATTCCTGTTCGACAACCTCAAGCTGCCCGGCGGACGCAAGACCAAGAGCGGACAATGGGAGACGCGCGCGGGGCTGCTCGACGACCTGGCCACGCGCGAGGACCTGCCCGAGCAGCATCGCAAGCTCATCAACGTGATGCTGGAGTGGCGGCAGCTCACCAAGCTCACGTCGACCTACACGCAAGCGCTGCCGCACCATGTGAATGCGGAAACGAAACGAATTCATACAAGCTACGCCCTCGCCTCGACGACGACAGGTCGCTTGGCATCGACCGATCCCAACCTGCAGAACATCCCGATCCGAACCAAGGAGGGCCGGGAGATCCGTACGGCTTTCATTGCGGACAAGGGGCACAAGCTGATCTCAGCGGACTACAGCCAGATCGAGCTGCGCGTGCTTGCGCACATTGCGGACATTCCGCAGCTCAGGAAGGCGTTCGCGGAAGGGCTCGACATCCATGCCATGACGGCGTCCGAGATGTTCGGGGTCCCGGTGAAGGACATGCCGGCCGAGGTCCGCCGGCGGGCAAAGGCGATAAACTTCGGAATTATCTACGGCATTTCGGCATTCGGCCTTTCGGCCCAGCTGGGTATCGCCAAGCAGGAAGCGGCGGAATACATAGCCACCTATTTCAAGCGCTTCCCGGGCATCCGCGACTATATGGAAGCCACGAAGAAAAAAGCCCATGAACAAGGATTTGTGGAAACAATCTTTGGTCGCCGTATTCACTACCCCGAAATCAATACCAAGAACCCCTCAATGCGCGGGTTTTTGGAGCGGGCGTCGATAAACGCCCCCATTCAAGGATCGGCGGCCGATATCATCCGCCGGGCCATGATACGCATGCCGGGGGCGCTTAGGGCCGCCAAGCTGGATTCAACGCGCATGCTCTTGCAGGTGCACGACGAATTGGTGTTCGACGCCAAGGAGGCGGAAGTTTCCAAAGCGATCCAAACCGTCAAGGCGGTTATGGAAAAGGCAGCAGAGCCCGTCGTGCGCCTGGCGGTGCCCGTACAGGTCGACGCGAAGGCGGCTGACAACTGGGAAGCGGCGCACTGACGCCGCTTCCAGGGGCTGCGCCTGCGCTACTTAATGAGATATTTCTCGACCTTGCCGCCGTCTTTCAGCTTGGCCGCCAGCCACCGCGGTTTACGCCCGCGACCGGTCCATGTCTCGCTCGGGTCGTCGGGATTGGCATACTTCGCCGCAACCGTGCGCCCCTTGCCGCCGCGCGCGCCGAAAATATCACTCATTTTGAAACCGGCGGCGGCCACCATCGTTTCGATCTTCTTGCGCAAATCCGCCCGGCCGCGGTCCTCGACGCCTGCCTTCGCCCGCTTGAGCTTGACCTCCAGCTCTTGCAGTTCTTTCAAAGACATACGGTCCAAGTCACGCGCCATGATATTCGCTCCCCATAATCCATAGTTTCGAAGTCCACCGACTTAATGACAAAAATGACTTAATCCCGTCAATTAAAATATTGCGGCACTTGGCGGGAATACCCTGATATGGGAAATGGTCCCGATACAAAGCAGGCGAAAATCATTTGAAAATCCCTGCCGACAGCGAGCCGAAAATTGCAGAACTGCGCGCAGAAGTTGCCAACGGGAACGAATTCCAGCAGCGTGCATGGACAAAGGGTGGGAACCCGAGATACGAGGAAGGCGATTTGCCGATTAACTCCGGCAGCAGGCCTATCTGCCATCCAGCGCACGTTGAAATGATCGACTTAGAGCAGCCGGAGCAGGCGCTCCACACAGTTCGTGACTGGCTGCGCTATGCGGTCAGCCGTTTCAATGCGGCCGGGCTAACCTACGGTCATGGCACGGCGAAGCGTTTCTGAGCGCAACGTATCGGCCTATGGCCTGGAGGAGCGCGTGAGGCTGATGCGGTCGGACCTGTTCGACAGCCTGGAAGGGGAGCGCTACGATCTCATCCTTTCCAATCCGCCATATGTGAGCGATTTGGCCATCGCGGCCTTTGCCGGAGCACGCGGCCGAGCCGGCAATGGCACATGCAGGTGGTGGGGATGGCCTCGATGTCGTGCGGCGAATTCTGGCAGAGGCGGCGGAGCACCTGACCGACGATGGAATGATGATCGTAGAGATCGGAACAGGACGCGAGACGCTGGAGGCAGAATTTCCGGAACTCCCGTTCCTGTGGCTGGACACGGAGGAGAGCGAGGGCGAAGTGTTTGCGCTGCAGCGTGCCGCCCTCAGCGGGATGCAGCCGCGCTAGTTTGCTCGTTGCGGGATCTCCGCCGCTTGCTAGCTTGCGTGATCGCTTGAGAGCTGCCTACCCATGAATGACATGATTAAAGTCTCGCTGTGGCGCGGCAAGGCGGATGGCCGCTACCAGACCTATGAGGTGCCGCAGCGCGCCAACCAGACCGTGCTCGACGTGGTGACGTGGGTGCAGCGCTACGCCGATCCGACGCTCGCTATCGCTTTGCCTGCCGGGTCGGCGTGTGCGGCTCGTGCGCCATGACCGTCAACGGCCGGCCGCGCTGGACCTGCCGCACGCACGTTTCCAAGGTCGTCGAGGATGGCAGCCTCGAGATCGGCCCGCTCGCCAACCTGCCTGTCATCAAGCGATCTCGCCGCCGACATCGACGCCGTTCTTCGAGAAGTGGCAGAAGGCCAAGGGCACCTTCGTCGCCGAGCAGCACGCGGCACGACCGCATGAGAAGCTATCGCCGGCGACAGCGCCGCGCCTCGCCGCCGACGCCGCGATCGAGTGCATCAACTGCGGCGGTCTGCTACGCCGCCTGCGACACCGTGCGCTGGAACCGGACTACCTCGGTCCCGCGGCTCTCAACCGCGCGTGGACGCTCGTCAACGACGTGCGCGATGCCGGCAACCAGCTTCGGCTCGCCGCCGCGGCGGGCAATGGCGGCTGCCACGCCTGCCACTCGCACCAGAGCTGCCAGGAGCTTTGCCCCAAGCAGCTCAACCCGACGGCGTCGATCGCCGGTCTCAAGCGCCGGACGATGCAGGCCTACATCCGCGGAGAGATCTGTGAGCGCGAACGTCCGCCTCTACGTCTTGCAGCGGGCGACGGCGGCGGTCATGGCGCCGCTGGTGCTGGTCCATCTGTCGTCATCTTCTATGCGACCAGCCGGGGCCTTCAGCGCCGCCGAGATTCTCGGGCGCACGCGCGGCAGCGTCGCGTGGGGGTTGTTCTACGGCCCTGTTCGTGCTGGCGGCGTCGATGCACGGCGCGATCGGCGTGCGCGGGTCGCGTCGCGAATGGCCCGGCTGGCGCGAGAAGCGCGCACTCGATCCGCTGATGTGGGGTTTCGGCGGGCGTCCTGGCCGCGCTCGGCTTGCGGGCCGTCGCCGCGGTGGTGCTGTCGTGAACGCGCGCAGTCCGCACCGCCGGCTACCGTCGCGACGCGCTGTGGATCGCGGCGATGGTGCACCGGGCTCTCCGGGCTGGCTGCTCGCCTGCTTCCTGCCGCTGCATTTCCTCGCGCTCGGGCTGGCGCATCGACGGCGAGGCGCGGCTCGACGGCTTCCTGCAGTGGACCGCGAACCCGCTGGTCAAGCTCGCCGAGACGGCCCTGGTCTTCCTGCTGGCCGTGCACATGCTGGGCGGCATCCGCGTGCTCGTCATCGAGAACCTGCCCTGGCGCGAGGGCCAGAAAACGGCTGGCCTGGCTTCCGGCGGCGCGGCCATCGCCGTTGCCGCCTCTTTCTCATCAGGGCAGTTGCTTAACGAGCCGGGAGCAATGACAATGCGGCCCTGGTCGCAGGTAGTGTGGAGCTCATCGAGAGGAACCGATGCCGACCGCGCTGCGCCGCTCCGAGCCCGTGACGATCGAGGCCTTCGACGACTTCGTCGCGGCGCAGGCGGATGCCACGCTGTTCGAGCTGGTCGAGGGCGTCATCGTCATGATGACGAACCCGACCGAGGTGCACGAGCAGATCACCGCGAACATCGGCGCGCCCCTGAAGCTTCGCCATGGATCCGCGCGGCTGCCGGACCTATCAGGGCGGCATCCGCGTGCAGCGTTCGGACGATTCGCGCGATACCGACAAGCCGAGGCCGGACATCGTCGTCCGCTGCGGCGCCGTGGGTTCGAAGACCTACGTCGTGACCGACCCGCTGGTCGTGGTCGAGGTGCTCTCCCCGTCGACCATCGACGTCGATCCGCGGCCCGAAGCTCGACTTCTACAAGTCGCTTCCGACCGTCCGCCATATCGCTTTCGTCTATCAGGATCAGACGAGGGTCGAGCGCTACCGCCGCGGAGAGCGGGCTTCGAGCTGGAGGTCTTGACGCGGCCGGAGGATGTCGTTCGCTTCGAGGCGGTCGAGTTCCGTATCGATCTCGCCGCATCTACTTCGACGTGACGGTCTAGGCCGCATCAGCGGGATCGCGGGCACCCATGCTCGAACGGCTCGACACCGACATCCTGATCCTCGGCTCCGGCGGAGCCGGCCTGTTCGCGGCGCTGCATGCGCACCAGGCCGACCCGGCGCTGCGGGTGACGGTCGCCACCAAGGGCCTGCTCGGCAAGTGCGGCTGCACGCGCATGGTGCAGGGCGGCTACAACGTCGCGCTCAATCCGGGCGAACTCCATCGAGCGCCACTTCATGGACACCATCGAGGGCGGCAAGTGGCTGCCCAACCAGGAGATGGCGTGGACGCTGGTGACCAAGGCCATCGAGCGCGTGCAGGAGCTGGAGAACGAGATCGGCTGCTTCTTCGACCGCAACGCCGACGGCACGCTGCACGGCAAGGCGTTCGCCGGCCAGACCTTCGACCGCACCGTGCACAAGGGCGACCTCACCGGCATCGAGATCATCGACCGGCTGATCGAGCAGGTGTGGGCGCGGCCGATCCGGCGGCTGGAGGAGCACCGCGCAGTTGCGCTGATCCCGGCGCGCGATGCGAAGTCGCTGGCGGGCGTGCTGATGATCGATGTGCGCACCGGCCTCTTCCGCTTCGTCGCGGCGCGGGCCGTGCTGCTCGCCACCGGCGGCGGGCCGACCATGTACCGCTACCACACGCCCTCCGGCGACAAGAGCATGGACGGCCTCGCCATGGCGCTGCGGCTGGGCCTGCCGCTGCGCGACATGGAGATGGTGCAGTTCCATCCCCACCGGACTGCTGGCGGGCCCCGACACGCGCATGACCGGCACGGTGCTGGAGGAAGGCCTGCGCGGCTCGGGCGGCCACCTGCTCAACGGCGAGGGCGAGCGCTTCATGGAGAGCCACGACCCCAGCGCCGAGCGCGCCACGCGCGATTTCGTCTCGCGCTCCATCAACGAGGAGATGCGCGGCGGGGCGCACCACCCGCAACGGCGGCGTGCACATCAAGATGAGCCATCTGGGCCCGAACGGGTGCGCAAGGAGTTCAAGGGCATGGTCGAGCGCTGCGCCGACTGCGGCTTCGACCTGGCGGGCGGCCTCGTCGAGGTGGTGCCGACGGCGCACTATTTCATGGGCGGCGTGGTGTGCGGGGTCGACACGGCGACCGAGCTGCCCGGTCTATTCGTGGCGGGCGAGGATGCCGGCGGCGCGCACGGCGCCAACCGGCTCGGCGGCAACGGCGTCGCCAACTCCACCGTGTTCGGCGGCATCGCCGGGGAGACGATGGCGGCCTGGGTCGCGTCCAATCCGGGACGGCGAGAGCCCGACGAGGCGGTCTGCCGCCGAGCTGCCGAGGGCGCAGCTTCCGTTCGCGCGCAAGGCGGCGACCTCAACGGCCTGCGCGAGCGGCTGCTGGACACCATGTGGGATGATGTCGGCGTGATCCGGGACGCCTCCGGCCTGAGGCGCGGTCTCGACATGCTCGGCGCAATCGAGGCCGAGCTGCTGTCGGTCGGCGTGGCCGACGGCGAGCGCGCCTTCAACCTCACCTGGCACGACTGGCTGAACCTGCGCTCGCTGATCGAGATCTCCAAGGTGATTGCACTGGCCGCACTCAAACGAGAGAACAGCCGCGGAGCGCACTATCGCGAGGACTTTCCGGGCGAGGGCGACCTCGCCACGTCGACGTACACCGTCGCGCGGCAGCGCGACGGGCGCTCGACATCGCCGACGAGCCGGTGCAGTTCACCCTCGTCAAGCCCGGGCAGAGCCTGCTCAAGGTGGCGGCGGAGTAGTTATCATGATCCCTATCGCATCCCTGCAGAAGACGGCCGAAGAGCTGATGGCCAAGGCGGCCATCGAGATACCGGACGACTATCTCGACGGCCTGCGCCGGTGCGCCGACACCGAGAAGGGCGATCTGTCATCGTTCGTGATCGAGGCCATGCTGGAGAACTACGAGGCCGGCGAAGGAGGATCGGCGCGCCATGTGCGGCGATACGGGGGTGCCGCGCTGGTATGTCAAGATCGGCAACGAGGCGCGCAACGAGGGCGGGCCGGTGGCGCTGGAGGCGGCGTTGCGGCGGGCCACGGCCAACGCCACGAAGGACGTGCCGCTGCGGCCCAATCGCGTGCATCCGCTCTGGCGCACGGACCACAACAACAACTGCGGCATCGGCGCGCCGGAGATCGAGTATTCGTTCCACCGGACGCCGAGTGGATCGAGCTGACGACAGTGCACAAGGGCGGGCTGTTCGGCTCGGACTACCGCATGCTGTTTCCCGCCGACGGCATTGACTGGATCAAGCGGTTCTATCTTGACACGCTGATCCAGTTCGGCCGGCGCGGCCTTGCGTGCCTCAGCCGGTGATCGTGGGCGTCGGGCTGGTGGCTCGAAGGACATCTGCATGGTGCTGGGCAAGCAGGCGTCTTGCCTGCGCACGGTGGGTTCGCGCAATCCTGATCCGAAGATCGCGGCGCTGGAGGAGGAGCTGAAGGACGTCGGCAACAACATCGGCATGGGCGCCATGGGATTCATGGGCTCGTCGATGGTGGTCGATCGCCAGATCGAGGTCGGCTACTGCCATACCGCCGGCATGCCGATGAGCGTGCACATGTTCTGCCTGTCGTCGCGGCGGGCGACGGCGCGGCTGTACGGCGACGGCCGGATCGAGTTCCGCACCGATCCGGTGTGGTTCACGGACTACATGCGGCGGACGACGGTGGAGTGGGAGGAGCCGCGGCGCGAGGCGGCGGAGTGAGGAGATTCCCTCTCCCCATACTTCATGGGGAGAGGGAGAAAGTGCAATGACCCAAGATCTCGTCAGAGCGAGCAAGTTCATGAGCCTGGTGCTGCGGCACAAGCCGGAGGAGATCGGGCTGGTGCTTGATGCGAACGGCTGGGCGGAGATCGGCGAGCTGATCGAGAAGGCCGGCGCGCACGGCGTTGCGCTGACGCGCGCGCTGATCGCAGAGGTGGTCGCCACCAGCGACAAGCAGCGGTTTGCCATCGACGAGACCGGCCAGCGCATCCGGGCGAACCAGGGGCATTCGGTCGATATCGATCTGGGCTTGCCCCCACTAGCCGCCGCCGGCTGTTTCACGGCACGGGCGAGAAATCAGTCGCCGCCATCCGCGCGGAAGGGCTGAAGGCAGGACAACGCCAGCACGTACACCTGTCGCGGGATGAGGAAACGGCCGTGAAAGTCGGCAGCCGGCACGGGCGGCCGGCGGTCCTGCGCATAGCAGCGGGGCGCATGCACGAGCAGGGTCATGCATTTTTTCTCTGACGAACGGGGTGTGGCTGACCGACTGTGTGCCCAGCCAATTCATCCAGTTCCCGAACGAGACAATCTGAGGAGGAAGAAATGCGCGCCGCCGTCCTGACCGAAGTCAACAAGCCGCTGCAGATCCTCGACCTGGAGCAGGAGGGTCCGAAGGCGGGCGAAGTGCGCGTGCAGGTGAAGGCCGCCGGCGTGTGCCTCTCCGACTACCACATCATGAACGGCGACTGGCCGCTGCCGTTGCCGATGGTGCTGGGCACGAAGCTGCCGGCATCGTGGTGGAACTCGGGCAGGGCGTGAACCACGTCAAGAAGGGCGACCACATCATCTTCTCGTTCCGGCCCAACTGCGGACATTGCCGCTACTGCGCGCAGGGGCGCTCGGTGATCTGCAACGGGCACGACGACAGCGCGCGCTGGCGCATGCACGACGGCACGTCGCGCGTGAAGCTGAACGGCGAGCCGGTGAACCAGATGGCGCGCATCGGCACGTTCTCGGAGTACGTGGTGTGCCCGGCGGAGCAGGTGGTGGCGGTGCGCAAGGACCTGCCGTGGACGCACGCGGCGATCATCGGCTGCAGCGTGGCGACGGGCGTGGGCGCGGCGATACGGCATGCGAAGGTGGAATGGGGCTCCAGCGTGCTGGTGATCGGCTGCGGCGGCGTGGGCTTGAACGTGGTGCAGGGCGCGAAGCTTGCGGGCGCCAAGACGATCATCGCGTGCGATCTGCTCGACAACAAGCTCGGCTACGCCCGCGAGTTCGGCGCGACGCACACGATCAACGCGAAGAAGGACGACACGGTGAAGGCGGTGAAGGACCTCACTGGCGGGCTGGGCGTCGACTATGCGTTCGACGCGATCGGCGGCGCCAAGACGATGGAAACGTGCGTCGATGCGATCGCGCCGGGCGGGCATGCGATCATGGTCGGGATGCCGGCGTTCACGGATCGCGCGCAGATCAACCCGTTCCAGGTCGTGTTCCAGGAAAAGAAGATCACCGGCACCTACTACGGCTCGATCCGCCCGCCGATCGACTTCGGCGTGCTGGCCGACCTCGACATGGACAAGCGCATCAACCTCGATGCGCTGATCAGCCGGACCTACAAGTTCGACGAGATCAACGAGGGCTTCAAGCTGCTGACGCAGGGCGCCGTGGCGCGCGGCGTCATCGTGTTCTGAAGCGGCAGCGGGCTTGGGGTAAACACCGAACGTCGATATGTTTCGCGTCAAGTCATCGCGGCGTTCGGTGTCAACTCTGTCGTGCCACCGCTAGGAGGTGACGAACACTTCCTTGAGCGTGATGACGAGGAAATCCTTCTGGCCCTCGCCGGCCTTTCGCGCGGCCACCTTGGCCGTGCCGGCACCGGCAACGCTGGTCGAGCGCACCAAGACACCGCCCGAGACCTGCTCGAACTCGGCTGCTGACAGTTCGCGGATGGCTGGGATGCTGGTCATGACGCTTCTCCTCATGTGGTGCAGCTGCCCCGACGATCGGTGGCCGCTGTCGGCTGGTTTTCAGCCTACTTTGCCCGAAGCCCGCTGCTGTGATCCGCATCACACCGCGCAGCTTTTACTTTCAGGATCACGCTTGCCCAGCTGCCGTTCTGACGTGAATCAATTCTCTACCTTTCTGTCCGCCCTCGATAGGGACAGGACCTTGATGCTCTGGCCCACCGGACCTACAACCAAGGGTTCAAGCTAGAAGACCAGGGAATACGGATGCTCATCGACTGGAAGAAGGTGCCGGTGGTGCCCGGCATGCGTGCCGGGTCGGACCGCCAGGGGATCTGCGCCGACAAGATGTCGGCGGTGCGGGTGGTCACCTCGCCGGACGCCAAGTTCGACGGCAAGACGCACTGGCACGACAACGAGCAGATCCTCGTCATGATCTCAGGGATGGTGCGGCTGGTCGTGGATGGTCGGGAGTTCGAGGCCCATCCCGGGGACTTCGTCTTCTTCCCTCCCGGCTCCCGGCATGCGGCCACCGGCGTGGGAAGCGAGGGCGCCGTGTACTATGAGATTTTCGCGCCAGCGCGCACCGACCAGCTCCCGGGCTGGGTCGGCAAGTCGATATTGCGGTTCGACTAGCAGGAGAGGAGCACCGTTGAGCACGGCGACCAAACTCAAGACCGTCAACCTGCAGCTCCCGGCGAAGACCGAGGACCTCGCAGCACTCGAGATCGGCAACGTCGTCTATCTCACGGGGCGGCTCTATACGGCGCGCGAGGGCGTCTACAAGCGCGCAGTGGAGGACGGGACCGGGTTGCCCGCGCCACCGGAGGAGCTGGGCTTCGCCAACTTCCACTGCTCGCCGGCGGCCACTATCCATCCCGACGGCTCCACGACGGTAGGGGCGGTCACGGCTACCGCATCGTTCCGTTTCGCCAAGTGGCTCGACGGCTGGTTCAAGCTCTCGCGCTGCAACCTCATCCTCGGTAAAGGCGGGATGACGAGCGAGATCTACAAGAAGCACTTCGTGCCCAACAACGCCGTCTATCTGACCACCGTCGGCTACGGCACCGGCGCCCTGCTCGGCCGCGGCATCAGGAAAGTCGCGGCCACGCATTGGGTGGAGGAACTGGGCCTGGCCCAGGCGATCTGGGTGCTGGAGGTGGAGAACTTCGGACCGTTCCTGGTCGACAGCGACCTTGCCGGCAATTCGCTGTTCGAGCGCGAGAACGCCAAGATCGCGCCCGGCATCGAGAAGCTCTACGAGGGCACCAAGCCTGCCACCATGCGCCGCTACGGCGAGACCGACGACAAGACGGAAGAAGTGATCTGAGGCCGATCGCGCTGCGCGAGCCGCTCCACGCGCTCGCGCCATAGGGCCAAAGCGGGCGTCACCGCGAGTTCCATGACAAGAGCGCCGACCGCGGCCCTCGTCGAGCCGCCCAGCACGACGAGTCCGTAGAGCCGCGCCAGCCCGCCGACGAGAACGAGGCAGGTGAGGAGACGGAACCTCGCGCCTCGCATGTCGATGCGCGGTACCGTGCTCCAGAAGCCGAGTCCATCGCAAGGATGAGCCCGGAGAGATACCGCACATGACTGTCGCCGGTCAGCGACAAGCGCGCGTGCGTGCCGAAGGTGTCGAGCCCCAGAACGACGCCGCGCAAGCCGGCAAGGATCGGCACAAGAGCCGCGAGCAAGACAGCCGCCTGCAACAGGCGCCGCTCGCCACCTGGAGAAAGGGGCCACATTTTTCTGAGTTCGTCCGCCAATGTGCGGAGGAAGTGGCGCGGCTCTTACATCGAGCCGCGCCGTGGAGGACAGGACAGCGAGCCCCGCACGCTCGCCGTCCTGCTTCGCCTACATCGCCGGGAGGATGGCGATGTCGCTGATGCGGCCCTTGAGGCCCGCAACCTTGCCCATGGCCTTGGTGGCGCCGGTCGCAATGTCGAGCGAGTAGAGCGTGCCGCCCGCCAGAACCCAGCCGGTATTGCCGCCCTTGCCGTCCGACAGGATGTCGAAGGCAATCGGCGCCGTAAGGCTGAGCTTGCTGAGCGTATTCAGGACGCCGTCGTTGGGCGGCGCCTGGCGCACGTAAGCCTTGTTGCCGGTGTCGAAGTCGTAAAGGTTTGTTTCCTTGGTGCCGGCAAAGCTGTTGGAGTAGGCACCGGCCGTCACCTTCGGGGTCTTGCCCTTGTTGGCGTCGGCTTCGGCATACTTCAGCGAGCCGTCGACGATGGTCTTGCCGTCCTCGACATTGATGCGCAGGCTCGTGCCGGTGCTGGTGAGAACGCGCAGGCGGTCGGCGGCCGGATTGAAGTCGACCGAGAAGGTCGCGCCGGCAGGAAGCTTCTCCGTAATCTGGCTCTTCTTTTCCCACTTGCCGGACTTGGCATCGACCGTGACGATGGCGCCATCCGGCGTCACGCCGTAGAGCTTGCCGTCGGCCGGGCGTACGTCGATCCCGACCAAGCTGGCACCGCCGGCGAGCTTCACCGAGCCGGTAACCTTCATCTTGTCGGTATCGATCCAGACGATCGATTTGCCATCCTGCAGCGCGGCGATGGTGGCAGCCGAGCTGCTGGCGCTGGCTCCGGCAATCGCAACGACGATAGCGGCCGCACCCAGAGCGATTTTCGAATTCAGCATTATGGACTCCCTGACGCTAATTTCGCTCCAGCTGGAGCACAGGGAGTTACGCAGCGAAGCCGGCCCCGGTTTACCGGCCCCGGTCACGTGTTGGTGATGCGCGGAATGACAGGCACTCGGAGGCCCGGTGCCCGCAACGCCCCGTGGCTAGTCCTCGAACTTGAACGAGATCTTGAGCCGCACGCGATAGGCCTCGACCTTGCCATCGGAGATGACGATGTCCTGCTCCGAGACCTCCGCTACCCGGAGATCGCGCAGCGTCGTAGCGGCCCGCTCAACGGCCGCGGCCGCCGCCTTCTCCCACGATGTTGGGCTCGTGCCGACGATTTCGATGATCTTGTAGACGCTCTCTGCCATGACGTCCTCCTCGAGGCTCGACTGCGACCGATGCGGAAGGGGGCCTCGCGCACTCAAACACGTAGAGCAGGATTGCGCCGGATTGAAGTGTGTGCGGAGCGGAACTTTGGCCTCGTGAAGATGGGGATACCAAGCCGACGCGCCGCCACGTCCAAAAGCGAGTCTTGCTGCACATGCGAAGCAGGCCGAGTTGCCGAGGCATTTCAACCAAGGCTGCAAAACACCTTGTAGGAAGAAACTCAAACTTCATCGAAAGATTGAGTGCGCGCAGCATGCGGACTAGCTTGGGCTTTGGGGAAGTTGCCAGTCGAGGGGGGCCTCACGCCGCCGTCTCTCGCGTTTTGATGAAGGGGCGCGCGTGCTGGATCCTCGGCCCGTCAGCCGGGCAGGCTCATCTTTGCGGTCCGGCCTCATCTGGAGCCCGGGAGCCATTGTGCTCGCGGTGGCCGCAATCTGGCTGATCGCCGCCAGCCGCTGGGTCGTTACCGACACCGTGGTACCGTGGGACGCGAAGAACCAATTCTACGCCTTCTTCCGTTTCCTGGCCGCCGCCCTTCACGCCGGCGAGGTTCCCTTCTGGAATCCCTTCCATTACGGCGGCCATCCGAGCGTCGCCGATCCCCAGTCGTTGCTGTTTGCGCCGGTCTTCGTCGTCTGGGCCTGGTTCGACGCGGAGCCGTCCATGCGCGCGTTCGACCTTGTCGTCTACGCGCATCTTCTCGCAGGCGGGTTGGCGATGGGCGCGCTCGGCTGGCGTGCCGGATGGCCGCTGCCCGCCTCGGTCCTTGCCGCCGCGGTGTTCATGCTCGGCGGCCCCGCATCGGGCAGGCTCCAGCATACGGGCGTCATTCTGAGCTACGCCATGTTCCCGGTGGCGCTGCTCATGCTGACGCTTGCCTTGCAGCGCATCTCGCTTCTTGCGGCCGCCGCTTTCGGCGTCACTGCCGCGGTTCTTGCCCTCGGCCGCAACCACGAGGCGCTGCTGTTCTGCTTCGTGCTCGCGGCGATCCTGGCGGGGGACGTGATATCGGCCGAAGATCCGAGGCGCTGGCTGCGGGAGAGACGAACCGTGCTCGCGACGATCGGCGTGGTCGCGGTTGTTCTGCTCGCTGTCCCGGTGCTGCTCACCCTGCAGTTCGCGGCGCTGTCGAACCGCCCCGACACCGTGCTCGACCGGGCGCTGGAGGCTTCGCTCTACCCCGCCAACCTTGCTTCGATGGCGGTCGCAAACATCATGGGCTCGCTGGAGCCCACGAATAACTACTGGGGGCCCAACTACGAGACGCTGCCCGAGGTCGCGGCCACGGACCGCTCGTTCAACTACCTGTTCGTCGGCGCCGCGACGACGACGTTGCTCCTGTGGTTCGGGATCGCGGGCGGCGGCCTGGCGAGACGCGGGCGGCGCTTGCTGACTGCGGCGATGGCGATCGCCCTGCTCTACATGCTCGGGCGCTATACGCCGCTCTATGCGCTGGCGTTCGCATATGTGCCGGGCGTCAGTCTCTTCCGGCGTCCGATCGATGCCGCATTCGTCTTCGTGGCTCTCTTGTCCGTTCTCGCCGGGCATCTGCTTGCGGACTACGTTCGGGAGGGCGTGCCGCGACCCGCGCGCTGGCGGCTCTACGCCGTGGCGTCCGGCGCCCTGTTCGTGATCGCCTGGGCCATCTGGTTCTCCTCACGCACGCAGCACGGCTGGGATTCCTTTCGCGAGGCGCTGCCCGCAACCGCGATCGTGCTGACCGTCGTGGCATTGCTCACGCTTGCCCGCTCCGCACGGGCACGCGTCGTTGCGGCGACCTGCGTCAGCATCATCGCCGCCGGCGAGCTTGTCTGGTGGAACGCGGCATCCAGCCTCAACGCCGAACCGCCCGGATATTATTCCGTGCTCGAGAGACCGGCAGGCGGTGAGGCTCACGCACTGGCCATCCTGGAGCGCGAGATCGCTGCGCGGCGCAAGGAAGGCGAGCGCCCGCGTGTGGAGATCGTCGGCGTCAGCGGTCCCTGGCAGAATCTCGCCATGACCCGCGGGCTTGAGGCCACCAACGGCTACAACCCCCTGCGCATCGGGCGCTACGACCGCCTGGTATCGCCCGGCGAAACGACGCACATCGTCGATCAGCGGATATTCCCGGCTTCCTTCGACGGCTATGACTGCGCCCTGGCCCGCGAGCTCGGGCTCGAATACGTCGTCCTCGGCCAGCCGATCGAGAAGGTGCCGCGCCTCGCCAAGCGGCCCGTTGCCGACGTCCTGCTGGCGGGCCCGCGCATCTGGATCTACCGGCTCACGGACCCCGAGCCGCGCGTGACATTCATCAGCACGGTCATGGTGGCCGACACCGAGGCGCACGTGAGGGCGGGGCAGTTCAGCGTCAACCCCGAAAGCGAGACCGCGATGATCGATGCAGATACCGCGCCGGTCAGGAGCTACCCCAAGCTGGCCGGCGAAGGCGGCCGGGCGCAGATCGTAGCCTGGAGCTACGATCAGATAGAGATCGAGGTGGAGAGCGTTCGCCCGGGGATTCTCATCCTGCATGAGCCCTACTACCCGGGATGGTTCGTGGAGGTCGACGGCGAGCCCGCCCGCCTCTTGCGCGCCAATGTTCTGTTCCGCGGCGTGGAGGTGGGCGAAGGCACGCATCGCGTCGTGTTCACCTATGAGCCCTTCTCCTGGGCCAACCTGCGTGACGCCGCTCTGGGCCTGCTACGGCGGCGTTAACTCTCAGTTTAGGGCGCCCCGGCGCTGGGCGGCGGCCTCTCGAACGCAACGCCGCAGTAGTGGCACCTGTCCCGCAGCCGCATGAAGGTGTTGACGCGCAGGCGTGCCCGGCAGCGGGGGCATCTTTCGCTGAGCTGCAGCACGCTGGCCGCAGCCACCAGCACGAGCACGAGCACAACAGCGATCCGGCGCACCCACGCTGTCTCGTCGTAGAAGAAGACGACCGCAGCGGCCACGAGCAGCAGCGGCACGGCCACGACATGGAAACGAAGGGTGCGGCGCTCGAACCGCCACAAGCGCTCCTGCTCTTCCCGATTCAGCGGTTCGACGTCCTGCACCGCTCAGCCCGCCCTGGCCGCGAACCGCCTGATCGCGGTGATGTCCTGCCCGGCGCGCGCGTTGCGATCGACCGCCGCCCGCAGCGGCTCGATGGCGACCGCCATGTGGTGCGCATTGGCGTGCAGAAGAAAGAAGGCATTCGTCATGATCCCGACGTGCCCTTTCCAGAACACGAGGTCCCCGCGCTGCAGAGCGTCGAGATCGCTCCCCGCCTCCAACTTCTCCCCCAGCTCTGCCTCCTGCATGTCGCTGTCGCGCGGGCATTCGGCGCCGGAGGCATGCAGCGCCACCTGCACCAGGCCGGAGCAGTCGAGACCCAGTCGCGTCTTGCCACCCCAAAGGTAGGGCGTACCCATGAACCGCTCGGCAATGTCCACGAAATCCAGCGCGTGACGGCCAAGCTCCGAGATGTGGCGCGAAGGGACAAAGCTGCCGTCCGCCAACCGCGCAAACGCGACCCCCATCTCCACGACGCTCAGATCGGCTGTCATGCCGAGGTGCATCGAGGGTGGCGCTTTCACTTCGGCGGCAGGGTACAGGAACGTGCCGAGCGCCCGCACGCGGTGCGTCGGGGGCTTCACGTTGGCCGAGATCGCGCCGGGGCGGACGTAGCCGACGTAGTCGTCGCGCGCGAGCTGCACCCAGGCCCAGCCGTCCTTCTCCTCGTAGACCGTGACAAGCTCGCCGAAGAGGACCTCGGTGGTCCAGCTGTTGCGCGGGTTCGGCTCCGCCCGCAGCGGCGTCGCGGAATGCACGACCTGCCTTGTCTCGCCCGCCGCATAACTCTCCGCGGTGACCATCTCCCGCAGTGCCTCCGCCGCGAGATCGGCACGATAGGCGTATCGGCGAGGATCGAGCGGTGTGCTCAAGACGGATGGTCCTTCATCCCAACTCTGCGCGCAGAAGGTCGTACATCGCGCGTGCGGCCTGCACCTCTCCGCCCTTCGGGCCGAGCGGCTTGGGCGCGGGGCGCCAGCCGAAGATATCGAAATGTGCGAACCGGCGCGCCTGCTTGACGAAGCGGCGCAGAAACAGTGCCGCGGTCACCGAGCCGGCGAACGGCCCCTCCGAGACGTTGTTCATGTCCGCCACGGCGCTGTCGAGGCTCGCCTCGTAACCGCTCCAAAGCGGGAGACGCCACACCGGATCGCCGACGCGATTGCCGGCCGCGCTGATCTGCGCCGCCCAGGCGTCATCGTCCGTATAGAACGGCGGCAGCTCCGGCCCGAGCGCGACGCGGGCCGCACCCGTCAAGGTCGCGAAACTCAGCACCGTGTCGGGCTTCTCCTCGTCGGCGAGCGCCAGCGCGTCCGCCAGCACGAGCCGCCCTTCCGCGTCCGTGTTGCCGATCTCCACCGTCTTGCCCGCGCGGCTGACGAGCACGTCACCTGGCCGGAAGGCATTGCCACCCACGCTGTTCTCCGCGGCCGGAATGAGGACGCGCAGGCGAACGCCGAGCTTGCTCGCCATGATCATGTGCGCGAGCGCCAGCGCCGCGGCCGCACCGCCCATGTCCTTCTTCATCAGCAACATGCCAGCGGGCGGCTTGATGTCGAGGCCACCGGTGTCGAAGCAGATGCCCTTGCCGACCAGCGTCACGCGCGGCGCCGAGGTGCTTCCTCCCTGCCGCTCCCACTTGAGGTCGATCAGGCGCGGCGGCGCGCGTGCTGGCCCGGCCGACGGCATGGATCATGGGAAAATTCTTGGTGACGAGGTCGTCGCCCACGATGCTCGACACCTCGGCGCCGTGTAGGGCCGCGAGTTCGCGCGCGGCATCCTCCAGCTCCTGGGGGCCCATGTCGCTCGCCGGCGTGTTGATCAGATCGCGTCCCAGCCAGACGCCTTCCAGCACCGCCGTCGCGCGCGCTCGGTCGGCCGCCGGCCGGCACCTTCAACTGTAGGCCACCGCCCTCGCCGTTGCCCGCCTTGTAGCGGCGGAACCGGTAGGCGCCGAGACCGCAGGCGACGGCGGCCAATTCGCCGTCGCCGATCGAGCCCTCCAGATGATAGAGACCGGGCGGCAGAATGGTTGGCAGCAAGCCTGCGTCGATCTCCGGCCGGTCCATGGGATCGCGCGCAGTCGCGGGGCCTAGTCCGAGCAGCGCGCCGGCGATGCGGCCATTCTCGCCAGGCAGCAGAACGTGCTTGCGCGCGGCGCCTTTGAACCCCTGCGCCTCCACCCACGCCTTCTGAGCATCGCTGAGCGGGATTTCAGCCAACCCTTGCGCGTCGCGCACGAGCCAGACGGGGATCGATTTCCCCTGGTGATCGGCCGCCACCAGGACGGACGCCGCCTCGGGCCTGATCAATTTTTCTCTTGCTGGCATGGTCGGGTCCGTGGAACTGACCGCGGGGGAAGCTCGCGGCCGGCGCATTATCCGCGCCGGAGACGGGGCTGACAATTCCTGCGCGAATGTGCAGCTTTCGGAGCGTGCTATGGCTTATCGGCTGGTGATCGGCAACAAGAACACCTCCAGCTGGAGCCTGCGGCCGTGGATCGCCATGCGGCACTTCGGCATTCCCTTCACCGAGGTCAACATCAATCTGCGCGCGCCCGACGCCAAGGCGCAGATACTCAGCCATTCGCCAACGGGGAAGGTTCCGGCGCTTCTGACGGACGGCACCGTCATTTGGGATAGCCTGGCGATCCTCGAGTTCCTGGCGGAGACGCATCCCGACAAGGCGCTTTGGCCAGTGGACAAGGCGGCGCGTACCCTCGCACGATCGGTTGCCGCCGAGATGCACTCCGGCTTCCGGGCCCTGCGCGATGAGTGTCCCATGGACATCGTTGCCCGCGCACCCAAGGCAACGTTGTCTAGTCAAGTCGAGGCGGACGTTCGCCGCATCGTTGCCCTGTGGAACGACTGCCGCGGCCGGTTCGGAAACGGTGGGCCGTTCCTGTTCGGCTCATTCAGTGCGGCCGACGCCATGTACGCGCCGGTGGCAACGCGCTTTCGCACCTATCTCCCGGACCTCGCGCCCTACGGCGACGGACGGAGTCGCGCAGGCCTACGCCGATGCCAGTCTTCGCTCTGCCGGCCTTCAAGGAGTGGGAGGCGGAGGCGCGCAAGCAGGTCGCAACGGCTTGACGCCCGTTAATCTCTCTTAGGACTTTGTTGACGCTGAACCCGGAATGATACGTCCAGACTGCGATTCGCGCGTCCACGTGCGGAAAAGGGGCGAGTATGACCGGGACCACGCCAACTCTTTCGGGTCTCTCAGCGGCGAAAAGCCTTCGCGCTCTCGCCGCCGGCGCGCTCTGCATCGCTTTCGGCGCCTGCACGCAAAGCAGCACCTCATCGCTGGAGGAACTCGTCAACGCCGGCAATATGCCGAAGTCGGAGACGGTCGGGAGCGTATCCGCCGACCCCAAGGACGACCTTGCCAAGGCCACCACGTACTGGGGCAAGGAGTTCACGAAGAACCCCCGCGACCCCAAGGCAGCCCTCAACTACGCGAAGAACCTGAAGGCGATGGGCGAGAAGCGCCAGGCGCTCGCGGTTCTCCAGCAGGCGTCCATCTTCCATGGCGGCAACCGCGAGCTCAACAGCGAGTACGGGCGCCTGGCGCTCGAGTTCGACCAGATCAGCCTCGCCCAGAAGCTGCTCGAGCAGGCCGACGACCCGACCAACCCGGACTGGCGCGTGATCTCGGCGCGCGGCACCGCGCTTGCCAAGCAGGGCAGCTATCGCAGTGCCATTCCGTTGTACGAGCGTGCGCTCGCGCTGTCGCCCGAGCAGCCCTCGGTGCTCAGCAACCTTGCCCTCGCACACGCCATGGACGGGCACCCCGACCGGGCCGAACCGTTGCTTAAGCGCGCCGCGCGCGCCGGCGGCGGCGACGACCCCCGCGTGACGCAGAACCTTGCGCTCGTGCTGGGCGCTGCAGGGCAAGTACGACGACGCCCACGTCGCCGCGACACGTCACATGGCCCCCGAAGACGCAAGCGCCGACGTCGAGTATCTGCGCCGCGTCGTCATGCTCGACCCGCGGCCTGCTACGACCGACGAGCCAGCTCAACCAAAGGTCGCCGCTCGCAGCCCAGGCTCCGCGCCTCAAGGGCACCACTTCGGATGATGCATCGGGCGGCTGGGGCGCGCGCGTCGCCGCCACACCGGGCCGGCCGTAGGATTGTTCCGAAGTTAGCGCGGCAGGATCGGCGTCACTCTTCGCCCAGCGCCCGCAGGATGGTCGGCAGCGTGAGCGCGATGGTCACGGCCAGCCATAGGCAAAGCGAGACCACGCTGCTCGTCTGCAACCCCCTGATCCGCTCGTAAAGAGCTGCCGGAATGCCGGCAAGCATCAGCGTCATCAGAGCGATCGGCCACGTTGCCGCCTCGTACAGCATCCGCGCCGTCATGAAGGGGTAGCCGCGCAGGTTGAGGTGCAGCAGGTAGGCGACCGGATCGTAGAAGGGCGACAGCTTGGTGCCGTTGAAGACGGCCACCAACACGGTCGCCGCCAGCAGCGCAAGACGCAACCAAAGTGCACCGCCCCTCACTGTGGGCGTCGCCGTCGTTTCCATCTAGTGTCCCGATTCCGAAGTTCGCCACACTTCGAAGCCAGCGTCCCGAGCGAACTTCGGAATCAAAAGGGACACTAGAGTCGATCTAGCTTGCTAGTGTGATTTCAGATCGAGAAATTCGCTCCGAACCGTGCTGCATATGCTGGCGAATTTCTCGATCATCACACTAGAGCCGAACTCCCATCGCCAGCGCCATCATCGAGAGCGATATCCGGAAGGCGACCAGCCAACCGATGGCGAACAGGAGGACGCCCGGGAAGGGGACGATGCGCGGCGTGATCGCGCCGACCACGACAGCTACCGGCGCAGTGGCGGCAGCAAGGACGCGCATCACGAGGTTGTCGCCGCCCATCGCCAGCGACAGGACGAGCCGCACGGCAAGCAGGCAGATCAAGGCGATCAGGACGAGGTTCGCCCCGTGCAGGTACCAGTGGGTCAGGAAGCTCGTGCCGGACATCCCGCGCTCACCCCGGTGCTGGACGCGGCCTCCGCCGCGCATCTCCCTTCTCCGCTGACACGCCGTCCGAAACAAGTCCCTCGACTTGCCACCGTTCCTGGAGAATAAACCGTCTGCGGCCAAGCAGCCGGCATCAGGCGGCTGGCCGAAACGGAGATTTTCCAATGGGTACCATGGGTTGGATCGTCCTAGGCGTCATCGTGCTGATCGGCCTGTGGCTGGTCATGACCTACAATGGCCTGGTCTCGCTGCGGCAACGTTGCCGGCAGGCCTTCTCCGACATCGACGTGCAGCTGAAGCAGCGGCACGATCTTGTTCCGAACTCTGGTGGAGACGGTGAAGGGCTACGCGTCGCACGAGCGCGGCACCTTGGAAGCCGTGGTGCAGGCGCGCAACGCCGCCGTGGCAGCGCAAGGGCCTGCGGCCCAGGCGCAGGCGGAAGGCATGCTGCAAGGCGCGCTTCGCCAGCTCTTCGCGTTGGCCGAGGCCTATCCCGATCTCAAGGCCAACACCAATTTCCAGCAGCTGCAGACCGAGCTCTCCGATCTGGAGAACAAGATCGCCGCCGCGCGCCGCTTCTTCAACAACACGGCCGCCGAATACAACTCCACGCGCGAAAGCTTCCCGGCCGTCCTGTTCGCCCAGTCGCATGGGCTTCGGTCCGCAGGAGTTCTTCAACCTGGAGGAGGGCGAGCGCACCGCCGTTCGCACCGCGCCGCAGGTGAAGTTCTGACCACACGCATTCCCTCTCCCCATTCTTCATGGGGAGAGGGTCAGGGTGAGGGGCGGCCCCAAACGCGACGCCCGATCTGTTGCTGCCCCTCACCCCGGCCCTCTCCCCGCGAGCGGGGAGAGGGAGAGGACAAGCCATGTTCCAAGCCTACGGTCTTTACGGCCACATCCAGGCCAATCGCATCCGCTCGGTGATCCTGCTCGCCGGGTTCGTGGTGCTGCTGCAGGCGCTGCTGTTCTCGTTCAATCTGATCTGGGCAGCGCTGGCCTACGGCGGCGACCTCGACGAGATCTTCGGGTATGCCTTCTGGCAGTTCGGCCGCACATGGCCCTTTGCCATGCTCGGTGCCGCCGTCTGGTTCATCATCGCCTATTTCACGCACCAGACGCTGATCCGTATGGCCACCGGGGCCAAGGGCGTCACCCGCGCCGAGGCGCCGCGCGTTTACAACCTGCTGGAGAACCTTTGCATCTCCCGCGGCCTCGCCGTGCCGGCGCTGCAGATCATCGAAACGCCGGCGCTGAACGCCTACGCCGCGGGCCTGCGCGAGGGCCAGTACGTGATCGCCGTCACGCGCGGCCTCGTCGACACGCTCACGGATGACGAACTGGAAGGCGTGCTCGCGCACGAGCTCACCCATATCCGCAACCGCGACACCCAGCTCATGGTGATCGCCATCATCTTCGCCGGCATCTTCGCCTTCTTCGGCGACATGCTGATCCGCGGCTGGGACTTCCCCTACGGCTGGTCGCCGACGCCACGCCGCCAGAGATCGCCGTGGGAGCAGAACGAATCCACCTCGTCCGGCGGCTGGACGACGGATGCCGAGGACGGCCGCAATCGTGACGGCGGTAGCGGCGGCGGCCGGGGTGGCGGAGGCGGGGCGGTCATCATCGCCATCGTCGTCGCCGTTGCCATCATCGTCGTCTCCTGGGGCATCTCGGTGCTGATCCGGTTCGCGCTGTCGCGGTCGCGCGAATTCCTCGCCGATGCCGGCTCGGCCGAGCTGACCAAGAACCCCGACGGCCTGGTGCGCGCGCTACGCAAGATCGAGCGCAACGCCACGCTCGACGTGCCCTCGCGCATGGAAGCGTTCTTCATCGAAAACCCGGTCTCCAACCGGCTGACGGGCCTGTTTGCGACGCATCCGTCCGTCGCCGAGCGGGTCGAGGCGCTGCAGCGCTATGCTGGGGCGATGGATGTGTCCCAGTCGCCGACGCCCGCCTCGTAGCGACACCGAAGCCGGAGCACACGATGCCCCTCGATCAACTCGCCTACGTCGCACTGGTGTCCAGGGACGTCGATGCCGTGGCCCGCCTCTTCGAGCGCACGCTGGGTCTCGCGCGCACGGATATGGGCGTCGATGGCACGTCGCGTGCGGTTCCCCTGTTCGCCGTTGGCCAAAGCGCCGTTGCATTGTTTGCGCCCGGCGATCCCTTCGTCGAGGGCGAGCAGCGCACCGGCGTGCATCACATCGCCTTCGGGACGGAAAACCTCGGCGCTGAAGCCGCTCGCGTTGAGAAGGAGGGCTTTCGCGTAAGCCCCGCGCCCTCGGGCCTGCAGAACCGGAAGCGGTTCGCACTCGACCCGACGGCTACGGCCGGCGTGAGGGCCTACGTCACGGAGCCGATCGAACGGAAAGGCTCACCGGCGGGCAAAGTGGAGCGCATCGATCACATCGGCATCGCCAGTGCCGACAATGCAGCTGCCGTCGACATCTTCTCGCGCCGCCTCGGCCTCGCGCTGGAAAGCCAGCAGACCGACATGGAGGTGGAGATCGCGGTGGAGAGTTTCACCTCCGACAAGTACGGCGCCGTCTACCACACGCGGCCCGCACGGCCTGTCGGCGGCCTGCGGGTTGCCTTCATTACGGCGGGCGATTGCGAGCTGGAGTTCCTGCAGAACTTCGATCCCGCCCAGGGCGCCTTCGTCGATCATGCACGCGCCGGCACGACCAGGCAGGACCAGGGAGCCATTACGCGCTACATCGCCAGCCGCGGCGCGGGCCTGCACCACGTCGCCTTCAAGGTCGGGGACATCAATGCAGCGCTGGACGCCGCGCGCGACGCAGGGTTTCCCACCATCGACATGGCCGGCCGTCCGGGATCAAGGAGAGGGTTGATCGGCTTCCTTCAACCCAAGGGTCTCGGCGGCGTACTCGTGCATTTCGTGCAACGGGACGATGTTGTCGCTGTCGCCACCCGCATCATCTTGAGCGCAGGCGGACGTCCTGGCGCGCCGATCGATGCAACGCGCTTGTATGCCGCCCGCGGCTGTGGCGTAATTTGAACGTACGAAGCCCTTCGGAGGCCCGCCATGCTCGCGAGAACGATTGCGAACCCGCGCATCATCGAAGGCGTCGTGCCGACCCCCAGGGCCTGGCATGGGCCGGACGTGGCGGATGAGGCCTTCGTCGTCAAGCTTACGCCGGAGGTGATGGCCGAACTCGATCAGGTTGTTGCCGAACAGAACAAGGCGCCCGTGCCGGCCATCGTTCTCGAACCCAAGCATTTCGAACTCGATGCTGCGGCGAAGTTGATGGCGGGCGTCAAACGCCAGCTCGACGATGGGCTGGGCTTTGTGATCCTGGACCGCCTGCCGGTCGACCGCTGGTCGAAGGAGCGCCTGATCGACGTCTATTGGCTGCTCGGCAGCCTGATCGAGCCGCCGGTCGCGCAGGAATGGTCAGGCAAGATGATCTATGACGTGCGCTACGACGGGCAGGGCTACACGGCAGATACGCGCACGGCCCTGACGCCCGAAGGCCTCGACATGCACAACGACAGCTCCATGGGCGAGGCGCCGGCCAACTATCTGTCGCTGCTATGCCTGCAGACGGCGCGCGAAGGCGGCAAGAGCTCGCTGTCGAGCGCCTATGCCGCGCACAACCATTTCCGCCTCAAGCATCCCGAGCTGCTGCCCCGCCTGTATCAGCCGTTCTACCGGGACAAGCAGGAGTATCAGGCGCCGGATGTCGAGAACTGGTATCCGATCTTCGCAAATGAGGCCGGCGGCTTGCGCATCCGCTTCAATATCCGCCCGATCCGGCGCGGATATGAAAAGACGGCGCGCGTCCTCGATAACGAGGGGGCGGAGGCCGTGGGTCTGCTGAATACTTTCCTGGGCGATCCGCGCCACCGCCACGACTTCTGGATGGAGCACGGCCAGATCCAGATCCTGAACAACCGCATCGTCGTGCACGGCCGCACGCCCTACGTCGACTTCGACGAGCCCGAGAAGCGCCGGCATCTGGTTCGCCTGTGGCTGCGGGCCGGCGACCGGCGGCAGTTCCGCGGCTAGGCGCGCGGGAGCTCGTCAACGTGACTGGAGATGGTCGCGATCATCGGCCGTGGCACCGGGCGATCGCCTGGCTGTTTCTTGAATTCACGACCTAGGCCGTCCGGCGGCCCCTGGGGCGAAAGGTACGGGCGTAGTCGTGAAGCGTCACGAGCACGGCGGGGGACGCGTCCAGGGCCACTGCCAAGGCGGCTCCGGTCGCCAGGTCGCGATAATCCGGCTGGATCGACTTGGCCGATTCGGGGTGGTTCTCGTTGGAGGCCTCGGGGCGGCCGGTCAACGCGCGGAAAATCTTGTAAGCCATGACGTCCACCAATCCATTGCGGCCTCGTTGGGCCTATTGCTCATGATCATCTCATGCGACAAAAGTCGAAACGCGGAGGCCGCCGTTCAACGGGCTGGAGCTTCACTTCGCAACACGAGGGTGTGAACTTCGTTTCCGCCGTTGGCAGGTATCCGGCGGCGGCCCAAGCACAAAGCAGATCAGGGATCGGAAATGGCCACGGCAGCGACAACAGCGGACGGCGCCACGCAAGAGAATGTGGCGACTGCCATCGGCATCCTGCGCCAGCGCTTCGGCGACCGGTTGCAGACAGGCGCAGAAATCCGCCGCCAGCACGCCAACACCATCACCTGGATTCCCAACCAGCCGCCGGATGCCGTGATCTGGGTCGAGAACGCGGAGGAAGTGCGCAACGTCGTCGATGTCGCGCGCACGCACCGGGTTCCCTCATTCCCTTCGGCGCCGGCACCTCGCTGGAAGGACATATCAACGCACCGCGCGGCGGGCTCTCGCTCGACTTCACGCGCATGAACCGCATCATCGCCGTGAACGAGCGCGACCTCGATGCTGTCGTGGAGCCCGGCGTCTCGAGAAAGCAACTCAACGACTACCTGCGCGACATGGGGCTCTTCTTCCCGGTCGATCCGGGGGCCGAGGAAGCCACCATCGGCGGCATGGCGTCCACGCGCGCGTCCGGCACGACCGCCTTGCGCTACGGCACCATGCGCGAGAACGTGCTCAATATCACCGCCGTGATGGGCGATGGCTCGGTGGTGAAAACCGCCCAGCGCGCGCGCAAGTCGTCCGCCGGCTATGACCTCACGCGCCTGATGGTCGGCTCCGAAGGTACGCTCGGCGTCTTCACCGAGCTGACCGTGCGGCTGTACGGCATCCCGGAGCTGATCCTTTCCGCCGTCTGTCCCTTCAAGACGCTCGAGGGCGCCTGCAATACCGTGATCCAGTCGATGCAGCTCGGCCTCGGCGTCGCCCGCATGGAAGTGGTGGACGAGGCGGCCATTCACGCCGTGAACAAGTACGCCAAGCTCGGCTTGGAAGAGGCGCCGACACTGTTCCTCGAGTTCCATGGCACGGACGTCTCCGCCCGCAACCAGGTGGAGCTGTTCCGCGAGATCGCCGAGGGTGAAGGTGCCATCCGCTTCGACTGGGCGGAGAAGGAGGAGGATCGCCGCCGCCTCTGGAAGGCGCGGCATGAATTCTACTGGGCGGTGAAGAGCACGTGGCCCGGCAAGGACACGTTCGCGACCGACATCTGCGTGCCGATCTCGCGGCTTGCCGAGTGCGTGGTGGAGACGCAGGAGGACATCAAGTCGCTCGGCCTCATCGCACCGATTGCCGGCCATGCCGGCGACGGCAATTTCCACACGCAGCCCATGGTGGACCGCAACAATCCAAAGGACATGCAGGCGGTCGAAACGTTCATGGAGCGGCTGACCGCGCGCGCCATCCGCATGGAAGGCACCTGCACGGGCGAGCACGGCATCGGCCAGGGCAAGCGCAAGTATCTCAAGGCGGAGCTGGGCGATGGCCTCAATGTGATGCGCTCCATCAAGCAGGCCCTCGACCCGCTCGACATCATGAACCCCGGCAAGATCCTGCCGGCTTAGCTAGGCCGCCGCGACCCCGAGCCCCAGGAGCCCCTCCCGTGGCGCCGTTTCGGGCATGGCGGCCAGGAACAACAGGAAGCCCGTGACCGAGATCGCGCCCAGCATCCAGAACGCGGCGCCATAGCCTGCGTTCACGACTACCAGGCCTGCAACAGCAGTCGATAGAGCCGCGCCGAGGCCTTGGGCCGTGGCAATCGCACCCTGGCTGACATTGAAGCGGCCGGTCCCCCGCGTGAGGTCGCTGACGATCACGGGAAACAGGGCGCCGAAGATGCCTGCGCCGAACCCGTCGAGCAGTTGCACGCCAACCAGCCAGTAGGGATTGTCCGAGAACGGGTAGAGCACCCCGCGCAACGCCAGGACGGCGAAGCCCGCAAGAAAGATCGGCTTGCGACCCCAGACATCGGCGCGGGCGCCCGCGATCATGGCCACGGGCACCATCACGCCTTGCGCCGCAACGATGCAGATGGCCATCAGGCTGGTGCCGAGCTCCTTGTTCACCAGCGCCAGCTTCTGCCCCACGAGCGGCAGCATCGCGGCGTTGGCGAAGTGAAACAGCGCCGCGCAGGCGGCGAAAATCAGCAAAGGCCGTGAAGACAGCAGGACCGACAGACCGGAAGGCTGGTCCTGATCGTGCCCGGCGCCGCTTCGAGCCCGCGCGCGACGTGATGGTCGATCGCGCCTGCCGGGATGGAAAGCGTAGCCACAATGCTGGCAACGGCCATCGCCGCCATCAGCCAGAACACCACGACAGGACCAAAGACGTAGGCCGTTGCCGCGGCAATGGTCGCAGCCAATGCGTTGCCGGCGTGATTGAAGGCCTCGTTGCGGCCGATCCGGCGTGCGAAGGCCTTGGGGCCCACAATGCCGAGCGTGACGGCCGCAATGGAGGGCGCGAAGATCGATTGGGCCGCCCCAGTCAGTGCAGTCAACGCAGCGACCGCAGAGAAACTCCCGATCCACGGCAGCGCCACCGATCCCACCGTCACCAGGGCGGCCGCGGCGACCAGGAGCGCGCGCTTGGCGGTGGTGGCATCGACCAAGGCGCCCGCGGGCGTCTGCGCAAGCAGGGCCGCGACGCCGCCGATGGACATCACGATGCCGATCGAGGCTTCATCCCAGTTCTGGACGGTCAGCAGATAGATCGCGAGATAGGGACCCAGCCCATCGCGCACATCGGCGAGGAAGAAGTTGAGCGCATCCAGCCGCCGCCCAACCGCTGCCCCCGCGTCCGCCATCAGAACGGCCCCTTGAACACGAAGAAGGCACCGAGTGCGATGAGGGCGAACCCAACCATGTGGTTGAGGGTGAAGTCCGCCTTCAGGTAGAGCACCGAGAAGATGGCGAAGACGACGAGGGTAATCACTTCCTGCATCGTTTTGAGCTGCGCGGCACTGTAGACGGTGCTCCCGTAGCGATTGGCCGGCACGGCGAAACAGTACTCGATGAACGCGATGCCCCAGCTCGCCAGGATCACGATCCACAGCGGCCGGTCGGTGAACTTCAGATGCCCGTACCAGGCGAACGTCATGAACACGTTCGAGAGCAGCAAGAGCCCGATGGGCAGGATCAATGAAATGGTGGGAGACATGTTCACTCCGATGCGCGGCCGGCTGCCCATCGAACATCGGCAGGCGGCTTGGGTTCCGCTTTGGCAAGGCGATCGTTGGGATCGGCGGCGCAGGAGAACGCATCACAATCCTGCAACAGTCAACGGCTCGCTCTCCGCCGCCTGTTCCCCGCGATGGGGCTCGCGAACTGGACCCGCAGAAATGGCCGCCTAGCTGGCCCGCCGGGAGACGTTCCGCAGCGGGTGATACGGGGGCCGCGGCCAAATCGTTAATGCGCGTTTAGGGTTCCTTTAGGTCGCTGTGCCAACCTTCGCCAAATTCGCGGAGTGTTGTCATGCGGCTGCCCAGCACCAAGGTCATCCTGTTCAATGCAGGCGCAATCGTCGTGGCGGGCGCTGCCGTCTTCGGGGCGGCACGCTCGATGCTCACCGCGATCCACCACGCCGCCGTGCAGCGAACGCTACCTCAAGATGACGACGTTTTCGCTGGAGCGCGGCGGCGCGATGCTCACCTCCACCGACCTGGAGGCGATGTCCGGCGGGCGCGACGCCGGCGTGCAGAACGTCTCGATCGTTCGCAAGGCGGGGCCGGCGCCGCTGGCTGTGGAAGTCAATCTGCAGAAAGGCTCCGCCGGTCGCGAGGACGGCATGGGCTTTCCGTGGGAGCCGCGCATCCTTGCCGGCAAGACGGCGGCATGCCTGAGCTATCACGTGTACCTCCCCAAGGATTTCGATTTCAGGCGCTCGGGCAAGCTGCCGGGCTTCGCGGGCGGGGCCGAGCAGACAGACAGCTTCGCGGCGCCGATCATTTGGGATGCCAACGGACGCGCCGGCTTCTCCCTGCGCGCCGCGTCCGGGCCGGGCGCGATGGCGCAGGCCGAAGTGAGGTTGCCCAAGGGCAGCTGGGTGCGCCTCGATCAGGAAGTGGTCCTCAACGCGCCCAAGGCAAGCAACGGCATCCTGCGCGTGTGGGTCGACGGCCAGCTGGCGATCGACCGCAAGGACATGAACTACCGCGCGGAGGATCAGGCGAGCCTTTCTGCGGTGGTTGCCGACGTGCACTACACCGGTCCGGCGGTTGCCAGCGACAAGGCCGCGAAGATCTGGCTGTCGCCGTTCGAGGTGCGCTGGCAGTAGTCGAGGCCTACAACCTGCCCGAAGGGATCATCACGCACCTTTACAGGGACATTGCCGCCGGCAAGCCCGGCACCTTGAGCAAGGTCGGCATTGGCACGTTCGTCGATCCACGCCTGGAAGGCGCGAAAGTGAACGCGTCCGCAATCGAGGACCTCATCGAGGTGGTCCGGATCGCCGGCGAGGACCATCTGCTGTTCCGTGCATTTCCCATTCACGTCGCTCTGATCCGCGGCACCACAGCCGACCCCGACGGAAACGTCACCATGGAGCGGGAAGCCCTTCGGCTCGAAACGCTGGCGATGGCGCTGGCAGCCCGCAACTCCGGCGGGGTGGTGATCTGCCAGGTCGAGCGCATCGCGCAGGCCGGCTCGCTGGATGCCAGGCGCGTTCGCGTGCCCGGAATTCTGGTGGATGCCGTCGTCGAGGCCAGCGGCTCGCGAGCACATGCAGAACTACGGTACGCAGATACAATCCCGCGCTGTCGGGAGAGGTGCGCATTCCGCTCGCGCGGCTGAAGCCGCTGCCGCTCGAGACCACCAAGGTCATTGCGCGCAGGGCGGCCGCCGAGCTGCTGCCCAACAGTGTCGTCAACCTGGGCATCGGCCTTCCCAATTCCGTAAGCTCGGTGGCAGCCGAGGAGCAGATCGAGGACCTCATCACGCTCACCGTAGACCCCGGCGTGATCGGCGGAGTGCCCCTGGGCGGCCTGGACTTTGGCGCATCCGTCAATTTCTCCGCCTCGGTCGATCACCCTTATCAGTTCGACTTCATCGATGGCGGCGGTCTGGACATTTCCTGTCTCGGCTATGCCGAATGCGACGGGCTCGGCAATGTCAACGCGAGCCGCTTCGCCAACCGCATCCCGGGCTGCGGCGGCTTCATCAACATCAGCCAGAACAGCCGCAAGGTGATCTTTGTCGGCACCTTCACATCGGGGGGCCTGGAGGCAGTCGCTGCCGAGGGCAGGCTCGAGATCAGGAAAGAGGGCAAACACAGGAAATTCGTGGAGAAGGTGGGGCAAATCACCTTTAGCGGCGTCGAGGCTGCGAAGCGTGGCCAGGAGGTGCTCTACGTCACCGAGCGCTGCGTGTTTGGCTTGACCGCAAAGGGCCTGGAACTCGATGGAGGTCGCGCCAGGTGTCGACATGCAGCGGGACATCCTCGACCGGCTTCCCCTTTGCGCCCGATCGTGGGGCAGGTGCGCGACATGGAGCCGCGCCTGTTTGCGGCACCGCTTCTCGGCCTGCGCGACAGGCTGCTCGATCTGCGCATCGAGGATCGGCTGAGCTACGATCCGGCCTCCAACACCGTATTCATGAACTATTCCGGCATGCGGGTGCGCACCAAGGCCGATCTCGATCGCATCAAGGTCGCGGTGGACGGATTGCTCGGGCCCTTGAACAAGAAGGTCTACTCGATCGTCAACTACGACCGGTTCGAGGCCGATGCCGACGTCATGCACGACTACCTCGACTCTGGTGAGGTACGTGGAGGAAAAGTACTACATCGCCGTTGCGGCGGCGGCTTAGCCCGCAGCAATCTCCCGCACCTCGGCGAGCAGTTTCGCATCCACCGTCACACCTTCGCGCGCCGCCTTCTCGCGCAGCGCGATGCGGCGCGAGCCGGGCAGGCGCGCATCGCCGTCACCCTCGATCATGCCTGCCAGCGCGCGCCATGCGATCCGCGAACACGTCCGCGCCGCCGAAGGCTGCCGGATCGATGGCGATGAGGAACTGACCGACGCCCGGCGGCGGGCCGTCCGCATCGAAGAAGGAACTCGCCTCGAAGCCGAACCGGCGCACCGGTGAGGGCCACCGCCAGCACCTCCACCATCAGCGCCAGCGCTGCACCCTTGGCGCCGCCGATGGGCTGGAGCGCGCCACTTAGGGCTGCCTTGGCATCGGTGGTGGGCTTGCCGGTCTCGTCCACGGCCCAGCCTTCGGGGATCGCCTCGCCCTTCTGGGCGGCGGTGAGGATCTTGCCGCGCGCGACCTGGCTGAGCGCCATGTCGACCACGATGGGCGGATGCCCGCGATGGGGCACCGCGAACGCGATCGGGTTGGTGCCGTACAGCGGCTGCTTGCCGCCCCAGGGCGCCATCGCCTTGGGCGTATTGCCGAACGCGAGCGCCACCAGGCCCGCTTCCGCCAGCCTCTCGACGTGATGGCCGACGACGCCCGCATGATGCGAGCGCGTGAAGCCGGCGGCGGCGATGCCTGTCGCTCTCGCCATTTCGGGCAGGCGCGCGATGGCCAGATCGAAGGCGGGGAAGGCGAAGCCGTGCTTGGCATCGACCATCAGGCTGCCGGGCCGCGTTTGCTTCGCCTCGGGCACCGCATGGCCGTCGACCTTGCCGGACTTGGATTGCCCGCCGTAGCTCGGCACGCGCGAGAGCCCGTGCCCTTTCTGCCCGTCGATCTCGGCCTGCGCCAGCGCGCGGGCAACGGAGCGCGCGTTGGCGGCACTCGTGTTGCAGGCCTCCATCGCGCGGGCGATCAGGGCTTCGAGCTCGGCTGGCGCAATCGTGGGTGTGCTCATCTTCCCTTCTTCAGCACGCGGGCGACGCTGTCGACCGTCATGAAGCTGACGCGGTCGTTGGCTTCGCGGGTGACGCCGGAGATGTGCGGGGTGAGGATGACGTTGGGGATGCCGGCGAACACCTTGCCGGCCTCGGCCTTGATCGGCTCATAGTCGAACACGTCGAGCGCCGCGCCGCCGAGATGGCCGCTTCTCAGCGCCGCCGCGCAGGCCGGCTCATCGACGATGCCGCCGCGTGCCGAATTGATGA
Organism: uncultured Alphaproteobacteria bacterium; assembly: GCA_963782855.1. Classification (GTDB taxonomy): domain Bacteria; phylum Pseudomonadota; class Alphaproteobacteria; order Rhizobiales; family Hyphomicrobiaceae; genus AWTP1-13. The sequence continues at coordinate 60,962 of CAWALW010000010.1, forward strand.
GGATCGCCCCTTGCTTCATGCGCGACAGCTCCTGTCCGGCGATCATGCCGCGCGTGTCAGGATTGAGCGGGCAGTGGATGGTCACCACGTCGGCCTTCGCCAGCAGCTCATCGAGGGAGACCTTCTCCGCCAGGTTCCAGTTCTCGTTGCCGTCGGGCAGGTAGGGATCGGCGGCGATCACGCGCATGTCGAGCGCGCGGGCCTTGCGCGCGCTGGTGGAGCCGATGGAGCCGAGCCCGACGATGCCGAGCGTCTTGCCGGCGAGCTCCAGGCCGCGGCCCAGTTCCTCGCGCGGCCATTCGCCGGCGACGAGGCGGTGCGTGTCGAGATAGGCGCGCCCGCGCAGCAGGATCATCGCCATGGCGATGGCGTACTCGGAGACGGACGTCGCATTGGCGCCGCGCGCCGAGCACACCTCGATGCCGCGCCGCTCGCATTCGGCAACGTCGATGTTGTCGAGCCCGACGCCGAGGCGGCCGACGACCTTCAGCTTCGGCGCCATCTCGAGCAGCGCCTTGTCGACCGGCGTGCGGTTGCGGACGATCAGCCCCGGCAGGTCGCGCACCAGCTTCTCCAGCTCGCTGCGCTTGTTCCACAGCTCGCGATCCCAGTGGACGGTGAAGTCCTTCTTCAGGACGTCGAGGGCGGCCGGCTCCAGAAACTCGGTGATGACGATGTCGTTCATGCTTATTCCAACTCCAGCCGCTTGCGCATGTCGGCGAACATTTCGGATTTCAGCTCGATGCCGATGCCGGGGGTGTCGTGCAGGTTTGGTGTAGCCGTCGACCACGGGGATGGTGTCGGCGAAGCCGCCGTAGGGCTTGAAGACGCCGGGATAGCTCTCGGTGCCGCCGAGCTGCAGGCCGGCCGCCATGTTGAGGCCGAGCTGGTGGCCGCCGTGCGGCACGCAGCGCCGCCGCGACCAGCCGGCGCGGTCGGCCATCTCCAGGATGCGCAGGCATTCGGTCAGCCCGTAGCAGAGCGAGGGATCGGGCTGCAGCCAATCGCGGTGCGGACGCATGCCGCCGTGGCGGACGAGGTTGCGGAAGTCCTGCACCGAGAACAGGTTCTCGCCGGTTGCGATGGCCATGTCGGTCACATCGCACAGCACGGCGTGGGACTGATAGTCGAGCGGCTCCACCGGCTCCTCGAACCAGCCGAGCCCGTAGCGCTCCATCGCACGGGCATAGGCGATGGCCGTATCAAGATCGAAACGCCCGTTGGCATCGACCGCGAGGTTCTCGCCTGCGCCGGCAATCTCGAGTGCCCACCCGATACGCTTCATGTCCTCGGCCAGCGACGTGCCGCCGATCTTCATCTTCATCAGGCGGTAGCCGAGGTCGCGGCACAGGCGCATCTCGTCCTGCAGCCCCTGCTTCTCCTTGCCGGGGTAGTAGTAACCGCCGCCCGAGTAGACCAGCACGCGCTCGTCGGACTTGCCGCCGTTGTAGCGCTCGGACAGCACGCGCCACAGCGGCTTGCCGAGGATCTTCGCGGTCGCATCCCACACGGCCATGTCGATGGCGCCGGCGGCGAAGGCGCGGTCGCCGTGGCCGCCGGGCTTCTCGTTGCTGAGCATGGCGGCCCAGATGGCCGGCGGATCGAGCGTGCCGGTGGCCTCGTCGCGCAGGTCGGCGGGGTCGGCCTCCAGGATGCGCGGGGCGAGGCGCTCGCGCACGATGCCCGACTGGGCGTAGCGGCCGTTGGAGGTGAAGCCGTAGCCGATCACCGGCTTGCCCTCGCGCACCACGTCGGTTTCGACCGCGGCGACGCTGATCGTCATCTTGTCGAAGGAGATGACGGCGTTGCGCATCGGCGAGGGTATGGGCGCGACGGCGTCGCGGATGCGGGTGATCTTCATGCGTTTTCCCCGTCTTCGGCCTGGAGGTTGACCCGGAACCTCAGCCGCACGTCGTCACCATACTGCGGATGCGCGAATTCCTCCACGAAGGAGCCGCCGTTGGCCTCGATCACTTTGCGTGACGCGACATTGCCGCGGTCGGTGGTGATCTCGAGCCTGCGCAAGCCGACCTCGCGCGCGGTGACCAGCATCTGCCGCAGCGCCTCGGTTGCATATCCGCGGCGGCGCTTCCACGGGACGACCGCGTAGCCGATGTGGCCCAGCACATGGGCCGGCAGTTCGTCCGTCCCCGGCTGCCAGCGCAGGCCGATCTGGCCGCAGAACGCGCCGTCCCACATCCAGCGTACGCGGCTCGGCAGCTTGGGGATTTCGGTGCCGTCCGGCAGCTTGACGGTTCCGGTCTGGCTCAGGAGGGAGGCAATGAAGGCCGCCGCATCGGCGCGGATGGCGGCGAGCTGTTCGCCGCTGACGTCGCGCACGTTGTCGGGCGACCAGCCGCGCTCCAGCGCGGCCGTGTAGCCGGGCAGGCAGGCGAGGGACGGCTCGACGAGCTCAAGCGGCGCCGGCCGTCCCTCCGATGCCATTCAGCTCACTTCGCCTGGACGCCGGCGTCCTTGATGATCTTGGCCCAGAGCGCGACCTCGCTCTTGAGGCGTGCGTCGGTGGCGGCTGGGCCGCGAGCATTGGCGGGGAACAGGATAGTGGCGAAGTCGTCGAAACGGGCGAGCACCTTGGGATCGGCGAGGGCCTTCTCCAGCGCGGCGTTCAGCTTGGCGACGACCGGCGCGGGCGTGCCCTTGGGCGCATAGAGCGCGTGCCACTGGACGAGTTCGAAGCCGGGCAGGCCCGCCTCGATCATGGTCGGCAGGTCCTTGAGGTCCCGCATGCGCTCCAGTCGATGTGACGGCGTAGGGTTTGATGGTGCCGCCCTTGATCTGGGACATCGCGTTGGTGGACTGGTCGCACAGGAAGTCGATCTGGCCGCCGACGAGATCGTTCATGGCAGGGCCGGTGCCGCGATAGGAAACCTCGGAGATCTTCACGCCGAGGATCGACTGGATCAGCATGTTGCACAGGTTCGAGCCGGAGCCGGCGCCGGCACCGCCCATCGTCACCTTCTCCTTGTTGGTGCGAATGTAGTCCAGCGCTTCCTTGATGTTGTTGGCAGCGAGACCCTTCTTGCCGTTGAGGACGAACGGGCCGCTGTTGACGAGGCCGATGCCGGCAAATGCTTCGGTCGTTTCGTAGGAGAGCTTGGGATAGAGCGTCGCGCCGGCTGCAAGCGCCAGATGGTGGATCATCAGCGTGTAGCCGTCAGGCTCGGCCTTGGCGACGCGTCCCGCACCGGTCGTGCCGCCGGCACCGAGCGCATTTTCGATGATGATGGACTGGCCCAAGGTGTGGCCCATCGACTCGCCGATCAGCCGCGCGATGGAGTCCGTGGGGCCGCCGGCGGCGTAGGGCACGATCAAGGTGATCTGGCGGGTCGGATAGTCCTGCGCGCCGGCGGAGCCGACAAGCACCAGCGACGCAGCGAGTGCAACAACGGTACGGCTGAGAAGAGACAGCATCGTTCCCCCTTGAAGTGAGATTTGTTGGTTGATCGGCGGACGCCGATGATCGGCGACCGCTTCGTTCATGGCAGTGCGGTCAGGCGCTCCGGTACAGCTTGGTCATCACGAACTCGCGGTGGCCGAGGGCCTCCGCGGCGGTGAGGCGGCCGTTGGCGGTGCGGATGATCATGTCGATCAGCGCGTCGCCGGCGGTATCGAGGGTGAGGTCGCGGCGCAGGACGCCGGACACATCGACGTCGATGTGCTCGCCCATGGTGCGGATGGTCTTGGGATTGCCGGAGATCTTGATCACCGGGACGATCGGGTTGCCGATGATGTTGCCCTGGCCGGTCGGGAAGGTGTGGATCACGTAGCCGCCAGCCGCCATCAGCGTCACGCACTCGGCCGCCGCCGACGACGTGTCCATGTAGTAGAGCCCGGGCCCCGCCTTGGGCGCCTCGGCTGGCTCAAGCACTTCGATGTACTTGCACTTGCGGCCGATCTTCTCGAGGTTGCCGAGTGCCTTTTCCTCGATGGTGGTGAGGCCGCCGGCGATGTTGCCCTTGGTCGGCTGGCTGTCGGAGAGGTCGTCGACCTTGTGGGCCTCGATCACCTCGTCCTGGTAGGCCTGGAACACCTTCATCCACTTCTCGCCGATCTTGGCGTTGACCGCGCGCGACTTGGCGATGTGCTCGGCGCCGGTGATCTCGGACGTCTCGCCGAAGCAGCCGTAGATGCCCTTGGGGATCAGCTTGTCGTACATGTTGCCGACGGTGGGGCAGGAGGAGAGGCCCGTGGTCGTGTCGCTCTCACCGCACTTGGTGGAGACCCACAGGTCGTCGACGCTGCACTCCTCGCGCTCCAGCTCGGAGGCCCACTGCACGAATTCCTTGGCCTTGTAGGAGGCCTTGGCGATGATGGCGATGTCGCCGTGGCCCTCGATGCCGAAGCCGACGACCGGCTTGCCGGTCTTGGCGATGCCCTTGACCACGCGATCGGTCCAGCCGTCCTCGATGCCGATGACGATGACGGCGGCGACGTTCGGATTCGAGCCGGTGCCGATCAGCGTGCGGAAATGCAGGTCGAGGTCGGCGCCGAACTGCAGCCGGCCGTAGGCGTGCGGCAGGGCCATGCGTGCCCTTGATGTTGTTGGCGACCGCCTCGCACGCCGCGTTGGACAGATCGTCCAGCGGCAGAAGGATCACGTGATTGCGGACGCCGACGCGTCCGTTCTCGCGCCGCCAGCCCGTGAAGCTGAGGTTGCGCCGCGACTTGCCGTTCTTGGCCTTGGTTGCCATCGCTCGCTCCCTCACCAGCGCTTCGTCTTGAGGTTCTGCGTATGGACGTGCTCGCCCACGCCCGCGTCGGCGACCATCTTGCCGATGTCCTCGCCGTATTTGACGATCGTGTCGCCTTTCTTGAGCGGCTTCAGCGCCACCTTGTGGCCGATCGGAATGTCCTGCTTGGCCTTGAGCTTCATGGTGTCATCAGTTTCGGTGATGACGCCCAGCATGCTTGTGCCGGCCTTCAGCCCCTCGATAACGACCACACCGACATTATCCTTGGGACTATGGACCAGAAAATGAGGCGCACTCATGTAAACTCCCCGTCCACGAAATTTCCGCCCACCCCGCATCTATGCCGCGGCGCCTAATTCTTATATAAGATAGACGCCCATATTCAAAGAAGCATATTTCCTTCCAGGGAGCGCCCGGATGCCAATTAAGCGTCCATTGTACGCCCATGTCCATGCCGGCATGGTGGAGCGCATACGATCGGGCCGATGGAAGCCCGGCCAGCTGATCCCGAACGAGTTCGAGATTGCGAGGGAATTCCGCGTCAGCCAGGGCACGGCGCGCAAGGCCATTGGCGCTTTGGCCGACGAGAAGCTGGTGGTGCGCCACCAGGGCCGCGGCACGTTCGTCTACGAGCACACGCCCGACGATATCCTGTTCCGCTTCTTCAATGTGTTCGACGAGACCGGGGAGCGCATCGTACCTGTCAGCCGCAGCACGAAGTGCCTCATCGGCAAAGCCAACAGGGCCGAGCGCAAGGCGCTGCGGCTGGCAACGAACGCCAGAGTGGTTCGTGTCAGCCGCATCCGCGCGCACGGCCGCAGGCGTCTCATTACGGAAACGGTGGTCTTGCCGGACGCCGTATTTCCCGGGCTCGCCGACTTGCCGGAGATTCCCGACACCTTCTATGACGTGTTCCAGAAGGCCTACGGCGTGCTCGTCACCCATACGGAAGAGCGCGTGACCGCGACCGTGGCGAATGCCGCTTGCGCTGACAGACCTCGGCATCGCCGCCGGTACGGCCCTGATCAGGATCGAGCGGACCGCCTTCACGATGGACGGCCGCCCCGTCGAATGGCGGGTGAGCCTGTGCCATTTGAAGGGCGCCTACTACCTCGCGCGCACCAGATGAAGGCCGGAGCGAGACCCCGAGGCGCACGTTCCTCTTGACCTCGTGCACTGCCAGGACGGTCCTGTGAACCTGCGATTAACCAATTCATCGGGGGGGATTCTTAAGGTTGCCGGCATAGGTTCGCGAACAGATTTCTGATCCCGGAGAGTGTCATGCGGGCCTCGAGGCACTTCGACCGGTTGGACCGTCCGATCGTGTTCGACCTGGTCGAGAGAGTGGCAATCAGCTGCCTGCTCGGCGTGCTCGCCGTGCGGATGATTCCGGGCGCGATCGCCTCAAACAACATTCTGCCGATCCTGCTGGTCGTGTCCGAAGGGCTCGTCGTTGCTTTCATTCTGCTGCGTAGAAGCACACACGACATCTCGTTGAGCTGGCGCGATTGGCTGTTCGGCTTCGCAGGCACCATCGCGCCCCTGCTGGCTTCTCCGTCGAGCGGCAATCCGGTTGCCCCTGTCGCTGTCTGCGGCACGCTGATGCTGCTTGGCTTCCTCCTCAATCTGTCGGCGAAACTGACCTTGCGCCGCAGCTTCGGTGTTGTCGCGGCAAATCGTGGCGTCAAGGTCGGCGGGCCCTATCGCATGATCCGGCACCCGATGTATGCCGGCTACGTCTTGACCCAGATCGGATTCCTGCTGTCGGGTCCGACGCTTTGGAATTTCGCTCTGTACGGCTTGGCGCTCTCGTTCCAGATCGTCCGCATCCGTGCGGAAGAACGCATCCTCAACAATGACTCGGCCTACGCCGAAATGTCGGCGCGCGTTCGCTACCGCCTCGTTCCTTTCGTCTTCTGACGGAACTGCGCGGTTCGCCGAGCCCGAACCACCGGCACACGGTGAACCCACGCCGGCGGCAACCTGCCCTTGCAAACATCGTCGGGCATCTGTCTTGCTGTCAGGGCCTCGTATAGCATGGCCGCGCAAGCACAGGTGAGGCGATGGCCGGCTATACGATTTCACTGCAAGGCAAAACAGCTCTGGTGACGGGAGCCTCCTCGGGTTTCGGCTGGCACTTCGCGAAGGTGCTGTCCGCAGCCGGAGCCAAGGTGGCGATCGGCGCCCGGCGCCAAGACCGGCTGCAGAAACTGCAGGACGAAATCCGCGCTTCGGGTGGCGAGGCTGCCGCCGTTGCGCTCGACGTGACGGACACGGCGTCGGTGCAGCGCGCTTTCGATGCTGCGGAGGCGGCGCTGGGGCCCATCACCATTCTCATCAACAACGCGGGCGTGCCCTCGGGATCGTACTTTGCCAAGACCTCGGATGAGGACTGGCGCAGCGTGCTCGACGTCAACCTGGACGGCGTGTTTCGCGCGGGGCGCGAGGCTGCCCAACGCATGATCGCGCACGGGAGCGGGGGCGCGATCATCAACATCGCCTCGATCCTGGGGCTCGGCGCGATCCGCACGCTGTCTTCGTATTCGGCATCCAAGGCGGCGGTGATCGCGCTGACCAAGTCGATGGCGCTGGAGCTGGCGCGCGATCGCATCCGGGTGAATGCGCTCGCGCCGGGTTATTTCGCCACTGAGTTCAATGACGAATTCCTGGCGGGCGAGGCCGGGCAGCGGCTGCTGTCGCGCGTGCCGATGCAGCGCGCCGGCCGGCTGGAGGAGCTGGACGGCCCGCTGTTGCTGCTGGCGTCCGATGCCGGGGCGTTCATGACGGGGACCGTGCTCACCGTCGACGGCGGGCACGTGGTGCCGATCGGGTAGGTCGTGTACCGGACGGAGGCGACTCGCGTCTGCTCCTGGTTGCGCTACGGAACTGTTGTGGCCGGCGGGAGCCTTGCCGATCGTGACCCAAGGCGGTCCGCCGTGACGGCGAAGCTTCAACTCCGGGCAGTGGTCAGCTGAAATTCACGGAGCACCAGAATGAAGATATATAACATCATTGGCTATTTCATCATTACACTCTATGGCTTGGCCTGCGTATTCTTTGCTCCGGAAACAATCGGACCATTGGGTGCTCTGGCAATCGGCGCCGTCTATTTTATTCTTCTCTGGTTCCTTGCAGGTATCTATCTCGCCGACATACTCCACTTGGGTATCGCGCACCGATCACTCAATTTCAAACCTTGGTTTATCAAGTCGGTGACCATCGCCAACAATATTTTTGGGGTCTATGTCAGCCCGATCGAATGGGTCAACTGCCACCGTCTTCACCATAAGTATTCGGATCATGACGGCGACCCCAACAAACTCGGAGAGGATGGTTTCTGGAAAACTCTTTATCTTTGCCTGTTCCCCTATCCCTGCACCGAAAACCTGGCGAAGGACGACATTCTGAAGTCGCGTGCTTTTCTGCTTTGCTCCAGCAACTTGTTCTTCGTGGCATCGCAAATCTTCAATTTTACATTGTTGTGGTACATTGTCGGCGACATGAAATTCGCGGCCGCCTTGTGGATCGGACTCAGGATCTTTGCGCTATGGGTCAACATGGTGCAGAATTATTGGACCCACACGCGCGAATTCGGCTACCGGCGCTATCATGACGAGAACGACAATGCGATGAACATCGGCGAGTGGCTTCCGGTTACAGCGACATTCAGCGCATGCCTGCAGAACAACCACCATCACTATCCCGGCTTGCTGCGATTGAGCCACAGCGATTCAGAGTATGATTTTGGGTTTCTGACAATTAAACTGATGAAATCCCTTGGTCTTGTCGAGGCGACGGAAAAGGGGATGCGTGTTCCGGAGGATGTGCCGCTTTCAACCCTGGGATTCTAGCGTCGCGGCTTGCCGTGCGGCTTTCCGTCGAAAGCCCCGCTCAATGGTAGTGGCGTCGAAACGGCCAAATCAACTGCCTCGAGAACTCGGCCGGGAGACGGTCGTTTTCGATGCCGGTTTCCAATGGCCACTCCCCTTTGGGCATGTGATAGGTGCCGAACAGCCGATCGATCCAGGGGAAGTGTACGGCGAAGTTCTTGTCCACCGGCTTCATCGCATGGTGCCAATGATGAAAGCGCGGCAGGACGACGAGTTGGTTCAAGATCGGCACGTCGAACCGAATGTTGACGTGATTGAGTGTGGCCTGCACGGCGACGATGACAAGCCAAGTGTAGAGCGCCATCTGCGAAAAGCCGAGCGCGAACAGCGGCACCAGGATCAGCGCCCGCGTCACGATGATGTCGACCACATGCAGCCGCGAACCGGCCAGCCAATCGAGGGTGCGCGAGGAGTGGTGAATGGCGTGGAACGGCCAGAGCCAGCCGACACTGTGGAAGGTGCGGTGCACCGCGTATTGCGTGAGGTCGGCGACCAGCATGACGGCGAGGACTTCGACGGCCAGCGGCAGAACCGACGGATCGAGCCCGGAGGTCTCGGCGTGGAAGGAGCGCGCGACGAGCGTCGCCGGCAGCAAGGTGAAGAACGTCAGCAGTTCCACCGCGACGTGGCTGATCAGGAAGTAGATTCCGTCCGTGGTCCAACCCGGACGAAATGTGCCCTGCTCCGCATTCAGCGGAAACAGGCGCTCCAGGGGGATGAAAACGACGGCGAGCAGCACGACGTTCAGGATAAACCAGTCGAGCCCGACCCGGAACGCCGCCGTGCCGCTGCCGACTTCGACGGTGCTTCCGCCGGCAAGGACCGCCGCCATGCAGAAGAAGAGGCCGGTCAGCCCGAGCCGCTTGGAGGGCCGAAGCAGGATATTGAGGGCCGAGAGCAGGAAACTTGCGACGATGGCCAGCGCCAGGATCATGCGCATGGTCTCGATGGGATAGCGCGGCGCCGTCTCCGAGGCGGTCAGCCAATGCGGATAGCGGAACACCAGCACCGCCAGAAAACTTCCGAGGCCGAGGAGCACTCCGAACACACCGGACAACCAGCCGGACCCAAAGTGCTTCGGCAGGCTGTCCCCAAGGAGGGCTTCCATCCACCGATCCAGCTTGGTCTGGCCGTGTGGCGCCGTCGGCGGGTTCGGCTCGTTGGCGGGCATATTGAGGCACTCCGTACTTCGCAATCACGTCAGGAATCACCCGTCGCCTTCGCGGAGGTGGATTTCGACGAGGTCATCGATCGGTCTCGAACGAGAAGCGGACATACAAGGATGCAATTTTATGAGAGCTCGCGCCGTGGCCGTCTAGGTCCGCGATCTCTGCAAAGCGGGCGCCGTTCGATCAAACAGCTTTCCTAGTCGCGAAGTCAGGTCTTGGCACACTTCCTCCGCGTCCCGCGGAGTACCGAATGGTCAACTTTGTAGCGAGGATCCGCCTCGCGAAGCCGTAGTATCGAACAGCCAGCGGGGAGTGGAGGACATTCGAGGTGGCGGTTCGGCGCTGCCCCTCACCCTAGCCCTCTCCCCATGAAGAATGGGGAGAGGGAATATCGCGTGCATCACTGGATTGGGTCGGCTGTCGCCGCTAATAAGGTCCAAACCTCAAACCCACGCCAGAACGGTGGCAAGCATGACCCAGGACCGACCCGAGTTGCGCAAGCGTGCGGCCAATTTCGTGCCGCTGAGCCCGGTGAGTTTCATTGCGCGGGCCGCGAGCTTCTTCGGCGACCGCACGGCCGTCATCCACGGCGGCCGGCGCTTCACCTACAAGGACTTCTACGCGCGCGCGCGCCGGCTGGCGCATGCGCTGACCAAGGCCGGCATCAGGCGCGGCGATACGGTGGCGATCCTGGCGCCCAACGTGCCGGCGATGCTGGAGGCGCACTACGCGGCGCCGATGATCGGCGCCATCCTGAACCCGATCAACATCCGCCTCGATGCAGCCCTGATCGCCTTCTGCCTGGAGCACGCCGAGGCCAAGCTGTTCCTCGCCGACCGCGAGTTCCACGCAACAATAGCGCCGGCGCTGGAGAAGCTCGGCGCCAAGCGGCCGATCGTGGTCGACATCGCCGATGCGGAGACGGAAGGCGCGCCGAGCTTCGGCGGCGTGGAGTACGAGAGCTTCATCGCATCTGGCGATGCGGAGTTCGCCTATCCGGGCTGCGAGGACGAGTGGGATTCGATCTGCCTGCTCTATACGTCGGGCACGACAGGCAATCCCAAGGGCGCGGTCTACAGCCATCGCGGGGCCTATCTCGGCGCCATCGCCAACGCGCTGACCTTCAAGGTGGACCACGACAGCCGCTACCTGTGGACGCTGCCGATGTTCCATTGCTCGGGCTGGACCTACACGTGGGCGGTGACGGCGGCGGCGGGCACGCACGTCTGCCTGCGCAAGGTCGAGCCGGAGCGCATCTTCGCGGCGATCGCGGAGCATCGCGTGACGCACATGTGCGGCGCGCCGATCGTGCTCAACATGCTGGTGCATGCGCCGGCGGAGGCCAAGCGGCCGCTGCCGCTGCGGACGAAGGTGGCGACCGGCGGCGCGGCGCCGCCCGCCATCGTCATCGAGCGCATGGAGGCGATGGGCTTCGAGGTGCTGCATCTCTACGGCACGACCGAGAGCTACGGGCCCTCGACCTACTGCGCGCCGCTGCCGGAGTGGGCGGAGCTGCCGGTTGCCGAGCGCTACCAGCGCATGGCGCGCCAGGGCGTGCCCAATCCGATGATCGAGACGCTCGCCGTCATCGATCCGGAAACGGGTGTGCCGGTGCCGCGCGACGGCGCCACCCTCGGCGAGATCGCGCTGTCGGGGCATATCCTGATGAAGGGCTACCTCAAGAACGAGGCGGCGACCGATACCGCGTTCGCGAACGGCCTCTATCATTCGGGCGATCTCGCCGTGTGGCACGGCGACGGCAGCGTCGAGGTGAAGGACCGCTCCAAGGACATCATCATCTCGGGCGGCGAGAACATCTCATCGCTCGAGGTGGAGGAGACCCTCTACCGGCATCCGCAGGTGATGGAAGCCGCCGTCGTCGCGAAGCCGGACGCGAAGTGGGGCGAGACGCCGTGCGCGTTCGTCACGCTCAAGCCGGACGCCGGCGCCGTGTCCGCCGAGGAGATCATCGACTTCTGCCTGGAGAACATGGCGCGCTACAAGGTGCCGAAGACGGTGGTGTTCGGGCCGCTGCCGAAGACGTCGACCGGCAAGATCCAGAAATTCGTGCTGCGCGACCAGGCCAAGGCGTTGGGCGCGTAGGATTTTCGCACCCACGGCGCGGCCAGGCCGCCGACGCGGGCCCGGCCGCGCGGTGCGTCTTGCCGGCAACAGCGCGACCCTCTCGATAGGATGAGACGGTTTATCAAGCTGACGGCCAAACAGATTGGCATAATTACTCTTTTTCCGGAGCGCTAAGGCGCGATCCGGGAGACGGTCGGGGCGAAGCCTTCCGGGCCGGGGAGTTCAAGTCATGCGTTTTCGAGGGTCCATCGCGCGATCGCCAGAATGTGCGCTCAAGCGATCGATCGCTATCCTCGCCATCCTGCCGGCGGCCGTGCTGCTCGACGCTCACGCGGCTTCGGCGCGCCAGGTCGAGGAACCTCACTGGTACGACAACGCGCCCCGCTTCCCTGGGCCGCCTCGCGCCGAAGAGGGCAGTGATGCTGTCCCGCGTCGGGCCAGGATCACGCGCCGTCATGGGTCATCGCGCCGTGCCGCAAGGGGCGTGCCTGCGACGCGGGGTGTGAAACGCCCTGCCGATCGCCGGCGTATGGGCATGCGAAGGGGGGCAGACATCCCGTGGCTCTTGCTGTGCCACCTGCGCGTACCACGCGTCACGCCGGCACACGTGTTGGACGCACCGTCACGCCACAACCACCGCCCTCGCTGGACCAGCGCAGCGTGCTGGCGGCACACCCTCTCCTGCTCGATCCGCCCGGCGAGGTGCAAACCGCTTTCGCGCCCTCCGAGTTCACCTTCGGGATGCCCCGGCCAGCCCCGCGCTGCCGGAGCGCGCAGCCCGGTTCGATCGCATTGGCGGTCGCAGGTCTCGGCGCCGGTACCGGGCCCTCCGAGCCGGCGATGGTGGAAGGCGCCTGGCCCCACTGCCGGCCCGCTCGCGCACCACAATCCAAGCCGGAGCCTCCGCGGGTGCGGCTGGCGAGCCTGGGTCCGGCCCCGAGGGCGCCGAGTCCGGCCGAACGCCAGCCTCTTTCGGCTGCCGGCGGCTCGATCCGATGGATTGCCTCGCCCCGATGCCTCACGGGTTCGCTCCGGAACATTCTGGCGCAAGTGGCCTCGAATTTCGGCCCGCTCACCGTGAACTCGACCTGCCGCAGCCCGCGCCATAACCGCCGCGTCGGCGGCGCGCCGCGCTCGTATCATCTGACCGGGAATGCGGTGGATTTCCGCGTCAGCGGCAGTTACGGCAGGGTGCTGGCGTTCCTTTCGCGCCTGCGCGGGGTCGGCGGCTTGAAGCACTACGGCCGCGGTGTTTTCCACATCGATACCGGCCCCCGGCGAACCTGGGGAGCGCGCCGATACGCTCGCCGCTAGGGGTAGCAACGCGGCCGGGTGGGACATTTGCGCAACTGCTGATGCTCGGCGCCGATCGCCTTCTTCCATCTGCCGCACTGACGCGTCACCTTAGCCGCGAATTGCCCGTAGCCTCGACCAGCCGCCGCAGGGGCGGCCGGATTGCCGGCGGGGAGGATCAATGGAAATCAGTCCGCTGCGGCAGCTCCGCATGGGGCGCCTGCCCAAGATGGTGTCGTGGTACGAACCGCGGCTGCTGTCGCGCATCGGCGTGCGCACGATCGTCTCGTCCGTCTTCGGTCAATATGCCGACCAGCGCCTCATGCAGGCCGTCACCGATCCGTGCGACGACAAGGAACTGTGCCAGCGCTACGACTACAGCGACCCTAAAGCCGCCGACCCCGCAGAAACGCATCGAAACGGACGCCTCGGAGACCTTCTGGATCGACTACGTCGCCGACGTCGGCGACGGCTTCGAGGCGACCTACACAACCGCCTACCTCCTCGCCCAGGACAGCCTCGACATCCAGGGCGCCGGCAAGCTTCCGCACGGCGACGTCCTCATCATGGGCGGCGACCAGTGCTACCCGCAGGCCACGCGCGAGGAATACAAGAAGCGCCTGCTTGAGCCCTTCAACTGGGCCTTCAGCGTGCCGGAGGCGAAACGCAAGCTGTTCGCGATCCCCGGCAACCACGACTGGTACGACGGCCTGATCGCCTTCGACAGCCTGTTCTGCTCATCGCGCGACAAGCTCTCCCAGGCCAAGGGCAACATCATCGGCGGCTGGCAGTGCCAGCAGCACCGCAGCTACTGGGCGCTTCGCCTGCCCCACAACTGGTGGATCTGGGGCGCCGACATCCAGTTCTCCAAATATCTCGACACCGCCCAGGTCAACTACTTCGAGGCCATGGCCAACCAGATGGAAGAAGGGCACACGCTCATCATCTGCCTTGCCCAGCCCTCCTGGATGATCGCCGACCTGCAGGGCCTCGATGAGGAGGAGAACTTCTTCAAGATCACCTCGATCGCCCGCGCGAAAGGCGCCCACATCGCCGCCGTGATCGCCGGCGACTGGCACCACTACAACCGCTACTACGCCAACGAGCTCGACGTGCACTTCGTCACGTCGGGCGGGGGCAGCGCGTTCCTGCATCCGACCCACATCCTCAAGAACAACGTCTCCGTCCGCTGGCCCGAGAAGCAGCAGGATGCAAACGCACCCGAGGCCAATGCTCCCGGCGTGCGCCAGGGTGAAAGATGGGAAGCGCGCCGTTACGACATGAAGTTGAGAAAGAACACGCGCGCGGCCGATACGATGGTGGACCAGGCCGTGCAGGACGTTCAGGACGTCTTACTGGAGCCGCTGCAAGATGTGTCGCGTCTGCGCCGCAGGCGCGCTCCGCTTCCGCCTCAGGCCACCAAGTGCTACCCGAGCAAGGCGCGCAGCTATCTCCTGAGCCTGGGGAACGTCCTCTTCCCCTTCTACAACCCCGGTTTCGCCGTCGGCATCGGGCTGCTCTACTGGTTCATCACCTGGCAGTTTCAGAGCCTCGTCTCCACCGAGGAGATTTCGCTCGGCAAGATCGACAAACTCGGCATCGAGACCTCCCTCTGGGAGGTCCTGCCGCTGATGCCGCTGTATCTGCTTCAGGGCATGATCACGTCGGTCGGCCTCACAGCCCTACTTGTCGGTCTCCTCGCGACGCTCATCTGGTACGTCGATGCCATCGACCGGCCCGGCTTCCGGCGCTACGCCACCAAGGTGGTCGTGGGAACCGTGCATTTCCTGGCGCACCTGAGTGGCAATGTTCACCCTGTCGCTTCTGGTCGTTACCTTGAACAACAAGATGTCGCCCAGCATCGAGCGCTACGTGGCCTCGCTGAACCAAACAAAAGACCAGCAGCCCACAGCCATCAAGGAGTCGCTGGAAACCTTGCAGCGCAAGGCCGATCGGCGGGAGCAAGCCCGGCCAGGAATTCCCACTCCCACGCCTGTGCGCCAGATCGTCGGCTTCACGTCCTACCCGATCCTGATGGTCGTGCTGGGCGCCCTCATCGGCGGCTCTCTCTGGGGCTTTTATTGGGTGCTGACAGGACTTGCCCGCATGCACGCCGCCGATGCCTTCGCGGCGCTGCGCATCAAGGACTACAAGAACTTCCTGCGCCTGAAGTTCGAACCCACGAGGTTGACCATCTACCCCCTCGGCATCGACAAGGTGCCGGGCCCGGACGACTGGCTCAACGCGCCGCGCTCGGGCGACAACCCGCACCCCAACAATCCCAAGCTGGTGGCGGCCAGGCCCATCGACGTGCGCTTGATCGAAGCGCCGATCGTGATAGAGCGCCAGGATCTGAAGGCGGAATAGAGCGGTTCAAATGAGCCGCGCCAGCCGCGCGATGCCCTCTTCGATCTGCGCCTCGCCCGGCAGGGAGTAGCTGAGCCTGAGCGTGTTGCGCGAGCGGCCATCGTAGAAGAACGCCGCTCCCGGCACGAAGGCCAGGTTGGCTTCCGCAAGCGAGCGCTCCAGCAGCCGCGCACCATCGAGGCCCTGCGGAAGGCACAGCCACACGAAGAGGCCGCCAAGCGGCGCTGTCCAGGATACGCCCTTCGGCATGTGACGCGCGAGCGCGGCAAGCATCGCGTCGCGGCGTCGGCGATAGTGGGCGCACGCAAGCGCGACTTTCTCTTCGAAAGAAGCCAACGCCATGCGGTGCATGACCATCTGGTTCAAGGTCGAGTTGTTGAGGTCTGAGGCCTGCTTCACGAGCACCAGCCGCCGGATCAGCGGCTTGGGCGCCACGATCCAGCCGACGCGCAAGCCCGGCGACAGCACCTTGGAGAACGTGCCGCAATAGATGACGCGCGCCCGCTCGATGCTGCCTCGGCGCTCAATCTCCAGCGCCATCAGCGGCGGCAGCGGCTCGCCCTCGAAGCGCAGCATGGCGTAGGCGGCGTCCTCGATGATCGGAATGTCGAGCTCGGCGCCAAGATCGAGCAGCCGTTGGCGCGCAGCCAAAGACAGGGTCTCGCCCGTCGGATTGGCGAAGCTCGGCACGACGTAGGCGAACTTCACCTTCCCGCCTGCCTTGTGCGCCGCGTCCGCGTAGGAGGAAGGCGAGTTGTTGCCGTCCTCCGGCCGCAGTTCGTCGTAGCGCGGCTCGTAGGCCGAAAACGCCTGCAGGGCACCCAGATACGTCGGGGCCGTGACCAGCGCCGTATCGCCAGGCGACAACAGCAGCCGCCCGAGAAACTCCAGCGCCTGCTGCGAGCCCGACGTGATGACGATGTTGTCGGGATCGCAGGCGACACCCAACGTCGCCATGTGCTGCACGATCCATTCGCGCAGAGGCAGGTAGCCTTCGCTAACCGAGTATTGCAGGCCGCTGCCGCCTGATGCCGGGTCGCCGAGGATGCTCGCGTACGCCTCCGCCGCTTCCCTGACCGGGAACAGCGCAGGGTCGGGAATGCCGCCGGCGAACGAGATCACGCCCGGCCGGTCCAGCACCTTCAGCAGCTCGCGAATTTCGGACGCGCGCATGCGCTCGGCCCGCCCCGCATAACGGGGCTCCCAGTCGGCCGCCAGGGCAGTATTCCTCACCTTCGGCTCCCTCAATTCTTGGAAGTCGAATTATGTCAGTAATGCTGACCTATTTCCAGGAAAATCGCTATTTTGTTGGGCTTTTCTTGCCCGTGGCTGCTTATCCCCAGGGGTGCGCTGCTGTGGTAGCGTCCAGGCACGCTCCACAATTGCGTCAATTGCACCGTCGTCGCGCGAGAACAGCCGCTCGTGCGCTTGGGAACGCGACCTACTCCGCCGCCTCTTGCCGCTCTTGCTCGGGCGTCCACCTGAGCTTCGGCTCGCGCGCCGCCTTGGTCTCATCCAGTCGCCGCCTCGGCGCAAAGCGCGGCGCGTCCTTGAAGCGCGAGGCATCGTTGCCGCCGACCTTGGCGGCTTGCGCCAGCCCGCGCAGCGAACCGATGAAGTGATCCAGGCTTTGCTTCGATTCCGACTCGGTCGGCTCGATCAGCATCGCCCCGTGCACCACCAGCGGGAAGTACACGGTCATCGGATGGAAGCCCTCGTCGATCATCGCCTTGGCGAAATCGAGCGTGGTGACGCCGGTGCCTTCCAGCCAGCGATCGTCGAACAGCACCTCGTGCATGCACGGCCGGTCGCCGTAGGGCAGCGACATGAGATCGGACAGCGACGCCCGCACATAGTTGGCACTCAGCACCGCATCCTCCGACGCCTGCCGCATGCCGTCCGAGCCGTGGCTCAGCATGTAGGCCAGCGCCCGCACGTACATGCCCATCTGCCCGTGGAACGCACACATGCGCCCGAGCGGGTTGCTGCCAGCCTCGCCGCTGGCGCGTCCCCTCCCCCTTGTGGGGAGAGGGCAGGGGAGGGGGGGATTGCAGCACGATGATCGTCGGGGTTCCCCCCACCCCTAACCCCTCCCCGCAAGGGGGAGGGGGATCGGGGCAGCGGGCGCCGACATGCTCCACCAGCCGCACGCCCGTCGCATCGGCCACCACATACGGCACCGGCATGAACGGCGCGAGCGCCGCCGACAGCGCGACCGGACCCGCGCCTGGCCCACCGCCGCCATGCGGGGTCGAGAACGTCTTGTGCAGGTTGATATGCATGGCATCGACGCCGAGATCGCCCGGCCGCACCTTGCCGACGATGGCGTTGAAGTTCGCCCCGTCCGCGTAGAAGTAGGCACCCGCGGCGTGCACCGCCTCGGCGATCTCCACCACGTCGCGCTCGAACAAGCCGCACGTGTTGGGATTGGTCAGCATGATCGCCGCCACCTCGGGCGACAGCCGCTTCTTCACCTCGGCAACGTCGACCGTGCCATCCGCCCGCGCAGGCACGGCCTCGATCTTGTAGCCGAGCAGCGCCGCCGTCGCCGGATTGGTGCCGTGCGCCAATTCCGCCACCAGCACTTTGCTGCGCCTATCGCCGCGCGCCTCCAGCGCCGCCTTGATCGCCATCATGCCGCACAGTTCGCCGTGCGCGCCGGCCTTCGGCGTCATCGCGATCGCCGGCATGCCGGTCAGCGTCGAGCAGCCAGCGCGACAACTCGCCGATCAGCTCGATCGCGCCTGTGCACCGTGGACAGCGGCTGCAGCGGATGCACGTCGCCGAAGCCCGGCAGCCGCGCCATCTTCTCGTTGAGGCGCGGGTTGTGCTTCATCGTGCACGAGCCGAGCGGAAAGATGCCGGTGTCGATGCCGTAGTTCTTCTGGCTCAGCCGCACGAAGTGCCGCATCGTCTCCGGCTCGGACAGCCCCGGCAGCCCGAGCGGTTCCGTGCGCATCATCTTGCCGAGCCGCGCCGAGAACTTCGCCCGGCTCCGGCAGATCGACGCCCGTCGTATCCGTCCGCCCGATCTCGAAGATCAGCGGCTCCTCGATCTCCAGTCCGCGATTTCCGCTGAACGTCTCGTTCTCGCGCATTTCGGCCGCTCCCACCGCCGTCGGCCGCCCCTGCCGGTTCAGCATCACAGCACCTCCTTCAGCGCCGCGACATAGGCCGCGCGATCCTCGTCGGTGTTCACCTCCGTGGAGGCCACGACGATCAAATCCGCCAGGTCCGCATTGTCAGGCGACAGCCGCGACGCCGGCACGCCGCCGAGAACGCCCTTCGCCGCCAGCTTCTCGATCACATCCGCACCCTTGCCCGGCACGCGGATCGTGAACTCGTTGAAGAACGTGTCGTTCAGCACCGTCACGCCCGGCACCTTGGCCAGCATGTCGGCAAGCTTCACGGCATTGGCGTGATTGATGCGCGCCAGCCGCCGCAAGCCGGCCTCGCCCAGCAGGGTCATGTGGATCGTGAACGCCAGCACGCACAGCCCGGAGTTGGTGCAGATGTTGGACGTCGCCTTCTCGCGCCGGATGTGCTGCTCGCGCGTCGACAGCGTCAGCACGAAGCCGCGCCGGCCTTCCTTGTCCACCGTCTCGCCGCATAGGCGCCCCGGCATCTGCCGCAGATACTTCTGCCGCGTCGCGAATAGCCCCACGTACGGCCCGCCGAACGAGAGCGCATTGCCGATCGACTGCCCCTCGCCGACCACGATATCGGCACCCATCGCGCCCGGCGGCTGCACCAACCCGAGGGAGACGACCTCGGTGAACACCACCACCAGCAGCGCACCCGCCGCGTGCACCTTTTCGGCCAGCGCGGAGAGATCGCGCACCTGCCCGAAGAAATCCGGGTTCTGCACCACCACGCACGACACCGTGTTGTCGATCAGTCCCGACAGGTCCTCTGCCGCCCCATGCGGCGCCGGCGCCACCACCTCGTCGCCCGCCATGCGCGAGATCGTCTCGATGGTCTCGCGATAGTGCGGATGCAGGTTGCCGGACAGGATCGCCTTGCGCCGCCGCGTCACGCGATGCGCCATCAGCACCGCTTCCGCCGCCGCCGTCGAGCCGTCGTACATGGAGGCATTCGCCACCTCCATCCCCGTCAGCACGCCACCTGCGTCTGGAACTCGTAGAGATACTGCAGCGTGCCCTGCGCGATTTCCGGCTGATAGGGCGTGTAGGAGGTCAGGAACTCGGACCGCTGGATCAGGTGATCCACGGTCGCCGGCACGTGATGCTTGTAGGCGCCCGCGCCGACGAAGAACGGCACCGATCCGGCCGGCGACGTTCTTGCCCGCCATCCGGCCGAGCAGCCGCTCCACCTCCAGCTCGCCCTTCGTCTTGGGCAGATCGATCAGACGCATCCAGCCGTTTCGCCTTCGGCACGTCGTCGAACAGCGCATCGATGTCGGCGACGCCGATCTTCGCCAGCATGGCGCTGCGATCGGCATCGGTGAGCGGCAGGTAGCGCATCGAGCATCGGTCTCCCTTACGCCGCAGCCGGCGTTTCGATCACCACCTCGGTCAGCACCGAGTTGGCGATGTAGCATTCCTCGTGGGCGTGATGATGCAGCTGGTCCAGCTGCGCCGCACTCGGCCGCTTGGCACCGGAGAACGTGATCCGCGGCCGCAGACGTCGTCTTCGACACGAACAGTTTGCCGCGTTCGTTCTTGGTCATTACGCCGACGGCGTCGTCCTCGTAGCAATCGACGACGTAGCCGCCCTTCGCCGCGAAATAGAGGAAGGTCAGCATGTGGCAACTCGACAGCGCGGCCACCAACGCTTCCTCCGGATCAACCGCATCCGCCCGCGAGTAGGGCACCTTCACCGACAGCGGCGACGACGACCCCGGCACCGTGACGCCGCCGTCGAACGACCACTGATGCCCGCGACTGAACTTCAAATCCGTGAAGACCTCGCCATCGGGCCGCTTCCACGACACCGTCGCCTTGTACTCGTGCGCCATGATCGATCCTCCGCGTCTTACGATGCTACCTTGACGAACGCCTCGTAGGCGGCCCGGTCCATCAGCGCATCCAGCTCGGCCGGATTGGCGATCTTCATCTTGAAGAACCAGGCCTTGCCTTCCGCGTCCTCATTCACCATCGCCGGCGTGCCGGCGAGATCGCCGTTCACCTCCACGACCTCGCCAGCCACCGGCGCATAGACGTCGCTCGCCGCCTTCACGCTCTCGACGACGGCCACCGCCTCACCCTGCGTCGCCTTGCGTCCGACCTCGGGCACCTCGACGAACACCACGTCACCGAGCTGGCTCTGCGCGTGATTGGTGATGCCGATGGTCGCCACGTCGCCGTCGACGCGAAGCCATTCGTGGTCCTTGGTGAAGCGTTCGGTTGCCATGAAATCCTCGCTTGGGTTCAGCTCTTGCGTGCGTAACGGTGCGGCACGAACGGCATCGCAGCGACGGATGCCGACAGCGCCTTGCCTCGCACCATGAGATTCACCGGCGTGCCGGGTTCCGCGTAGGCGGCCGCGACGTAACCCATCGCCACCGGCCCGTTGACGCTCGGCCCGAAGCCACCCGACGTAATCGTTCCGATCGGATCGCCGAGCAGCGCCACGATCTCGGCGCCCTCGCGCGCCGGCGCACGTCCGTCCGGCTTGATGCCGACGCGCCGCCGCCTGCGGTCCATTCGCCAGTTCATCCTGGATGCGCGCCGCGCCGGGAAACCCGCCCTGCTCGCGCCGCCGCTTCTGGATCGACCAGGCAAGCCCGGCCTCGATCGGGCTCGTCGTCTCGTCGATGTCGTGGCCGTAGAGGCAAAGCCCGGCTTCCAGCCGCAGCGAGTCGCGTGCACCGAGCCCGATGGGCTGCACGCCATCCTGCGCGAGCAGCAGCCGCGCCAGCTTCTCCACCTTCGAGGCCGCGACCGAAATCTCGAAGCCGTCCTCGCCGGTGTAGCCCGAACGCGAGACGTGGCAGTCGAACTCGCCGACCTTGCCGCTCGCCGCGCCCATGAACGGCAAGCCGGCCGCAACATCGGAGAGTTTCGCCATCACGTCCTTGGCCGCCGGGCCCTGCAGCGCCAGCAGCGCCCGCTCCGGCATCGGCTCGAGCTTCACATCGTCCGGCAGCCGCGCCGCGATGTGCGCGTAGTCCACCTCCTTGCGCGACGCATTCACCACCAGCATCAGGCTGCCGTCGTCGGCCGCATCCGTCGAGCGCGTCACCATCAGGTCGTCGATGATGCCGCCATCATCCGTCAGCAGCTGCGAGTAGCGCTGCTGGCCAGGCTTGAGATTGAGGATATCGGCCGGCACCAGCGCCTCCAGCGCCGCCGCCGTCGTCTCGTGATCCGGTCCGATCAGAAACGCCTGCCCCATGTGCGAGACATCGAACAGCCCCGCCTTCGCGCGCGTGTGCAGATGCTCCTTCAGGACGCCGAGCGGATACTGCACGGGCATCTCGTAGCCCGCGAACGGCACCATCTTGGCGCCGAGCGACACGTGCAGCTCATGGAGCGGCGTGCGCAGCAGTGATGTGCTAGGGTCGTTGGTGGCGCTCATATCCTCTCCGGTCCCATAGAGCTTGCACCCCGCGCCGAACGGCACGGACTGAAGCCCCCTCTGTCACGGGACCTGAGAGATTTCAGCGAGAGCGTGCCTCCCGCCTTACCCCTTCGGTGAGCCGGCGGTGAAGCCGGCTGCTTTCCAGAGCGCCATCAATCTGCGGTCCTTTTGCCTGAGAGGTTCCGGGGCGGTTGCTCCTTCGGCGCCGGCACAAGACCGATCTCTTCCGCAGATCTCGATTGGCGACGCGATGATAGGTGCATCGCCTTGCAAGTCAATGGACTTGCCGATCGCGCCCTACGTCATCCGTTCAGAAGTCGCGTGCGGGTCTTGAGGAACCGCAGCGTCAGGAAGGCCGTGAGCGTGATCGTTCCCAGCACGACCCAAGCAAAGTCCTCGACAAGCCAGAGGCTCAAGGGTTCCTGCTGGACAAACACGTCGAGCATCAGCTCCAGAACAACAAAGCTCGCCCCGATGGCCAGCAGCCCGTTGTATTCGCGCCGCAACAGGAATGGGAGTGAGAAGGGCCGGTTCGGAGGTTGCCAGTGGGAGAACCTGGGCAGGAAGGCCGGCACCTGCGACACCCACTCACGATACGCATCGCCGAACTTTTCTTCCAAATACGCCTCCTCCGCCGCGACCACACGCTCGATGTAGAGCCAGTAGCAGGGCACGAAGATCGCGATCAACCACCACACCTTCACGCAGATCAGCACGCCAAGGATGGCGATGAAGTTCCCCGCATACAGCGGGTTGCGCATGATCGAATACATGCCAGTCGTGTTGAGTTCGTTGGCCCGCTGCGACAGCGTATTGCGACCGGAAGTACCGGGCGGAACAAAGCCGACGGTGATCCAGCGAATTGCGAGCCCGAGGAAAGACACCAGCACCGAAAAATAGAACACAAGGTGCTCGACCTCCGAACTCATCGCAGCCGAAACGCGCTGTTCCTCGGGAAGAGCCAGCACGAGGAGTGGTAGAAGGATAAGCGGAACAAAGCTTCGCCAGCGGAACAAAACCGCCCCATCCGTCGCCAAACGGTCGCGGGTCAGCATAGCCTTGCTCCTCAGAGGGGATACGGATCGGCCGGTAAGTGCAGATCAGCCCGCGCCCGGCGCCGTCCGGTCGAAGCCAACGAAGACTTCGTACTCGCCAGGCCGCGCGCCCTCGGGAATGTTGAACGTCACGGAGCGCACGATGGAGAAATACCCGATCGGATTGTCGACGGCGACGTCGACATCCACGCGCACCTTCTCGTTGGCGATCCGCTCGCGCTTCGCATCGGCCACGAACACGTTCACGGGCAGCGAAACGCGACCAGTCTTTCCCTTCTGCCCGAGCAGCACCCGACCGGAAAACCCGTACCTGACGGTAACCCTGCCAGGCTCGATGTTGCATTCCCGTGGCGGTCTTGGTGATCTCGCCGCGATGCATGACCGAAAGCGCGTCACCCACCTTGCCCTGCTCGAAGATCGTCACGTAGCCGTCGCGGGACCAGACGTTCACGCGCGGGCAGCCGTGCGCGATCTCGCCGCCGCCGCTCGTTGAAAGCACGCCGCTATCTGATTTTGCAGCCGCCAGGAGGTCGACTTCGCTGACGGAGCCGACGTCGCTGCCCGCAGACTTCTTGCTGCCGAACCAGCCACCTCCGATGCCGGATGTGAGCGTCGACATACCGCACGCGCTAAGCGCGGTCACCGCCACGGCAAGCACAGCAAATCTTGCCAGCGAGGCCAGAGCCTTACGAGCTGATTGCGTCACGACGCCCCTGTCCGAACACTTGCCCGGTCTCTTGAGGACCGGTATTCCCTACCCAGCGAGCCAGTTCCAGCTGCGCCGGCCCAAAGTCCGGTGATTCGAGACTGTACTGCGATCGGGCCCCCCGGCCAAGCACGCCGAGCATGAACCAAAAGCGAACAGTCGGCCGTTCCATGTCTCAATCAACCGGTTCCCAGAGCGCCCGCCCACCGCTCAAAATCCTGCTGGCCGCCCCGCGCGGCTTCTGTGCCGGTGTCGATCGCGCCATCAAGATCGTCGAGCTGGCGCTCAGCAAGTTCGGGGCACCTGTCTATGTGCGCCACGAAATCGTCCACAACCGTCACGTTGTGGACTCTCTCAGATCAAAAGGCGCCATTTTTGTGGAGGAACTGGACGAGATACCGGATACCGACGCGCCCGTGATTTTTTCGGCACATGGGGTGCCCAAGTCGGTACCCGCGGCCGCCCAGCGCCGGAACATGTTCTACCTGGACGCAACCTGTCCTTTGGTCTCCAAGGTCCATACCGAAGCCCGTATTCACCATGAAGAAGGCCTGGAGATCATCCTCATCGGCCATGCCGGCCACCCCGAGGTGATCGGCACCCTGGGCCAGCTTCCCCCGGGGGCGGCGAGCCTCATCGAAACTCCGGAAGACGCCCGGGCCTTTGCGCCGAAAAACCCGGCACGCCTAGCCTACATCACGCAGACGACCCTCTCGGTCGATGACACCGCCGCGATCGTCGCCATCCTCAAGGAGCGTTTTCCTGCAATCGTCGGACCGCGCAAGGAGGACATCTGCTATGCCACCACGAACCGCCAGGCGGCCGTGAAGGTGATAGCCCCCCGTTGCGACGCTCTCATCGTCGTCGGCGCACCAAACAGCTCCAACTCTCTGCGATTGGTCGAAGTGGCGGAGAGGGCAGGCTGCCCCAAGTCGCTCCTTCTTCAGCGCGCGCGCGAAATCCTATGGATGGATTTCGAGGGCGTGACCACGCTGGGCGTCACCGCCGGCGCCTCCGCGCCTGAAGAGCTTGTCGATGAGATCATCGACGCTTTCCGTGAGCGCTTTGACGTCTCGGTGGAAGCCGTCGTCACGACCGAGGAGCGCATCGCATTCAACGTCCCGCGCGAGCTGCGCGAGCCCGTACCGTCCTGATATAAGAGGACGGCCATGGCGGTATACACGGAAGTTTTGGACGAGGACCTCGCTGCTTTCATTGCCAGCTACGGGCTGGGTGCGCTCATCTCCTACAAGGGGATCGCCGAGGGTGTCGAGAACACCAACTACCTCCTGCAAACGGGCAAGGGGCCATATTTCCTCACGCTGTACGAGAAGCGCACGGCACCCGCTGACCTGCCGTTCTTCCTCGGACTCATGGAGCACCTCGCGAAAGCAGGCCTCAACTGCCCGACCCCAGTGCACGACCTCAACGGCACGGTCTTGCGCGCGCTTTCAGGGCGCCCAGCAGCGATCGTTACCTTTCTGGAGGGCATCTGGATTCGGCGGCCCCAGGTGCGCCACTGTCTTGCCGTCGGCGAGGCTTTGGCCAAACTGCACCTCGCGGGCCGCGGTTTCGCACTGACCCGACCCAACGCGCTCGGACTGAAGGGCTGGGGCCCGCTCTACCGAAACTTCCAGGACCGTGCCAACGAGATCTCCACCGAACTGCCCCGGCTCATCGAGCGCGAACTCGCCAGGCTCGAAGCCGAGTGGCCTGCTGGCCTGGAGCAGGGAATCATCCACGCCGACCTCTTTCCCGACAACGTCTTCTTCCTCGGCGATCGGCTGTCCGGCCTCATCGATTTCTATTTCGCCTGCAACGACGCACTGGCCTACGACGTCGCCGTCACACTCAACGCGTGGTGCTTCGAGAGCGATTTCTCCTTCAATGTCACCAAGGCCCAGGCGCTGCTCAAGGGATATCAAAGCATCCGTCCGCTTGCGGCGGCGGAGCGCGAGGCGTTGCCGATTCTCGCCCGAGGCGCGGCGTTGCGGTTCCTGCTTACCCGCGCCTACGACTGGCTGCATACCTCGAGCGATGCTCTCGTGAAACGCAAGGACCCAATGGAATACGTGAGACGCCTCAAGTTCCATTGCGCGGTGCGCTCACCCGCCGAGTACGGTCTCGAGGCCGCCACATGACGGCCAAGCCGCCGGTCGTGATCTATACCGACGGCGCCTGCGCGGGGAATCCGGGCCCCGGCGGCTGGGGCGCCATCCTCATCTGGAATGATCATCGCAAGGAGATTTCTGGCGGCGAGCCCGGCACCACCAATAATCGCATGGAGCTGATGGCCGCGATCTCGGCCCTTGAGGCTTTGAAGGACCGCTCGGAGGTCGAACTGCATACGGATTCCGAATACGTGCAGAAGGGCATCAGCACCTGGATACACGGCTGGAAACGCAAAAACTGGCGCACCGCCGCCGGCCCCCCGGTCAAAAACGTGGAACTGTGGAAGCGTCTCGATGAGGCTCAGGCGCGCCATTCCGTGAAATGGCGCTGGGTCCGGGGGCATGCGGGCCAAGCCGAGAACGAGCGCGCCGACGAATTGGCGCGCGAAGGCATGCAGCCTTTTTTGAAGCAGCGCTCCTAGGCAGCCAGCCTACTGGTACTTGAAGACCTGGATGATCGCCGGCCCCAGGATGACGACAAACAGCACGGGCAGGAAGAATATGATCATCGGCACGGTCAGCTTGGGCGGGAAGGGCCGCCGCTTTCTTCTCCGCCTCCGCCATGCGCATGTCGCGATTTTCGCGTGCCATGACGCGCAGAGCCTGTCCAACCGGAGTTCCGTAGCGCTCCGCCTGGATCAGGGCTGTTGCCACGGCCCTGATCCCCGGAATGCCCGTGCGCTTGCCGAGGTTCTCGAAAGCCTGCCGGCGATCCTGCAGGTATGAGAGCTCCGCGGTTGTCAGGCTCAGTTCCTCCGCGAGTTCGATCGACGCCGAGCCGACCTCGCCCGAGACTTTCTGGAACGCCGCCTCAGTGGACATGCCGGACTGTACGCAGATCAGGAGCATGTCGAGCGAGTCAGGAAACGCGTTCTTGATCGACGTCTGGCGGCGCTGCACCAGGTTCTCGATGAAGAAATTCGGAATGTAGAAGCCGAGATACCCAGCGCCGAGGGACAATCCCAGCTTCACGATGGCCGGATAGCGGTAGTCGGTAAGCACAAACAGATAGACAAGCGCAATCACCGTCACGATCAACGGCATCGCCACTCGGAAGAACATATACGCGACGAGCGGCGCCTGACCCCGCAGTCCAGCCATCTTCAGCCTGTCGCGCACTTCTTCCGAGTCGAACATGCTCCGCAGGTTGAGGCGATCGACGATCTCCTGCATGAAGCCCTTGGGCGCTGTTCGCAACCGCCCCTGGCCATCCTTCTTGGCAAGGTCGGCAAGCCTGGTGGCACGCATCTTATCCCGCTCGGTCGCCATCACCTGCATGCGGGCGTCGAGGCGATCCCGGTTGAGCACGGGCATGAGCACCGTCAACGCCGTCGCAAACGCTGCAACGGCGGCCAGCACCGTCACAACGACTTGGGGCTGCATCAACGCGTAGATCGTATCCATGTGCCGACTGCTCTATCTGCGCTAACCTGATCAGTATTTGAAGTTGATCATCTTCCTCATCACGAGGACCCCGCACGTCATCCAGAAGCCGGCGGCAGCGAGCAGGAATTTGCCCATGCTCGTGGTCCAGAGCAGCGCGATATAGGAGGGCGTCGTGATGTAGACGAGGATCATGACAATGAACGGCAGGGCGCCGAGCACCGCGGCCGACGCCTTGGCTTCCGCCGATAGCGCCCGCACCTTGGCCTGGAGGCGCTTGCGATCACGCAGCACGCCGGACAGGTTCCCGAGAGCCTCCGAAAGGTTACCACCCGCTTGCGCTTGAATAGCGATCACGATCGCGAAGAAGCGCACCTCCGGGAGCGGCATGCGCACCATCATCTTCTCGAACGCCTCGCCGAGCGGCACGCCAACTCGCTGCTGCTCGACCAGCTCGTTGAACTCTCCCGCAATTGGCTGCGGCAATTCACGAGCAATGATGCCAAGGCACTCGTTCAGCGGCAGGCCCGACTTCACGCCGCGCACAATGATATCGATAGAGTTCGCGAACTCATCGGTAAACTTGAATTGGCGTCGCTTGGTCAGGCGAGCCACGATCCAACGAGGCAAACCAAGAACGCCGACGAACGCCGCCATCACCGGCACGACAAGCGGCATGGTCGGGGCCGC
Source organism: uncultured Alphaproteobacteria bacterium (assembly GCA_963782855.1). GTDB lineage: Bacteria > Pseudomonadota > Alphaproteobacteria > Rhizobiales > Hyphomicrobiaceae > AWTP1-13. The sequence continues at coordinate 89,026 of CAWALW010000010.1, forward strand.
GAACCAGACCACCACGCCGACGACGATCCCGCAAATCATGCTCGCCATCCAGAAGGAGCGAGGGGTGATGTCGAGGCCCGCGCGCTGCAATCTCAGCCGCATCGACACGCGTTCTCGCTGCTTCTGCCGGTCCTCCAGATCCTTCAAAGTGTCGGCGACATGTTTGCGCCGGTTGTTGGCTGTCTCGGCTTGCTGCTTGATGGCGATGCGCCGCCCCTTGCTCTCGGTGGCCTGCTGGATCCGCTTGTCGGTACGATGCTCGCCGGAAATGTAAGGGTAGATCAGCAGATAGACGATCGCGCCCGCCGAAGCTGCGGCGAGCATCAGAAAGCCGACTGTCAGGAGCTCGTTGCTATCCACGCGCATCTCCCATGGGCTGCCCGCGCGTGTCATGAACCTCGGCTGCGGCCAGTGCCTCGGCCAGCTTCTTGGTTTCCCCGTAGTATTCGGCGCGTTCCCAGAAGCGCGGGCGCGCGATCCCGGTGGAGCGATGCCGGCCGATGATCTTGCCGTTGGCGTCCTCACCGGTAATTTCGAACACCACGATATTCTGCAGTGTCACCACGTCCCCTTCCATGCCCATCACCTCGGTGATGTGCGTGACCTTGCGCGAGCCGTCGCGCAGTCGCGACGCCTGGATGATCACGTCGATCGAGCCCGTGATCATCTCGCGAATGGTTTTGGGCGGCAGCTGGAAGCCACCCATCATGATCATGGATTCCAGACGACTGATGGCTTCGCGCGGGCTGTTGGCGTGCAGCGTCCCCATCGAACCGTCATGGCCAGTGTTCATCGCCTGCAGCAGGTCGAAGGCCTCGGGTCCGCGCACCTCGCCGACGATGATGCGCTCAGGCCGCATGCGCAGGCAGTTCCTAACCAAGTCGCGCATGGTGATCTCGCCTTCGCCCTCGAGGTTGGGCGGACGCGTCTCCAGTCTGCACCACGTGGGGCTGCTGGAGCTGCAGCTCGGCGGAGTCCTCGCAGGTGATAATGCGCTCGTCGTTATCGATAGGAGCCGTCAGGCAGTTGAGGAGCGTGGTCTTGCCGGAGCCCGTGCCGCCGGAGATCAGGATGTTGCAGCGTACCCGGCCGATGACTTCGAGGATGGCTTTCGTTTCGGGTGTAATCGACTTGTACTTGACCAGCTGCTCGAGCTTGAGCCGGTCCTTCTTGAACTTGCGGATGGTGAGTGACGGGCCGTCGATTGCCAGCGGCGGAGCGATCACGTTGACGCGGCTGCCATCGGCGAGGCGCGCGTCGCAGATCGGACTCGATTCGTCTACACGCCGGCCAACCTGGCTGACGATGCGCTGGCAGATGTTCATCAGCTGCGCGTTGTCGGCGAAGCGCACCGGCGTCCGCTGCACCTTGCCCGCGACCTCGATGTAGGTGGTGCTGGCGCCGTTCACCATGATGTCGGCGATGTCGTCGCGAGCCAGCAGAGGCTCGAGCGGACCGTATCCGAGGACGTCGTTACAGATGTCTTCGAGCAGCTCCTCCTGCTCGGCGATGGACATCACGACGCTTTTGATCTGAATGATCTCGCTGACGATGTCGCGAATTTCCTCGCGCGCGGCGGCCGCTTCCAGCTTGGCGAGCTGCGTCAGGTCGATGGTGTCGATCAGCGCATTGAAGACCGTCGTCTTGACGTCGTAGTACTCTTCCGAATGCCGCCGCTCCTGGACAACGATGTCCTGCTTCGCCGGAGCGCGTGCCTCCACAACCACCGGCTTTGCCTCGGCGTTCGCTGCTACGGGGGCAGCCGCTTCCTGCGCCGGCAGTGCGCGGCGGGCGGGTGCTGCTTCGTTACTGCGCTTGCCGAACATGCTTTTCTATCCTTAGCGCTTGAGTTTCAGCTTCTCTAGAATTGGAGCGAAAGCTGATGTCTTCTTGTCCTCTTTCGGCTCCTTGCGGTGCGCCAGAGCGAGGGCAAGCTCGCGGAACTGTTGGGCTGCCTTGGCCTTGCTCGAGTATTCCTCGATCATCTGGCCATTGTTCGCGGCTAGGCCGAACGTCTCACTATCGAAATCGATCACCTGTATCGGCGTGATGTCGAGCGCCGCGGCGAAGTCCTTGACGGCGATCTCAGGCCGCTTCGGAGTCTTTGCCATATTGAGGACGAGATGCGGCGGGCCGTCGTTGGTCCTCGTCTGCTTCAGCAGATCGATCAGGTTCTTGGCGTTGCGCAAGTTGGCAAGGTCGGGAACCGCTGTCACCACGATCTCGTCCGCCTGCAACAGGACCCGCTTGACCCAGGGTGTCCAGGTGTGGGGCAGGTCGACCGCGACGAAAGGTACGTTCTGACGCACGATGTCGAGAACAATGTCACAGGACTCCGCGGAAATATCATAGTCGCGATCGAGAACGACCGGCGCTGCGAAGATGCTCAGCCGTTCGGAGCATTTCGTGAGCAGGCGATCCAGAAGCACCTCATCCAGGCGCTCCGGGCTTTGCAGCGCTTCGGCGATGCCCTGTACGGGGTCCTGGTTGAAATCGAGTCCCGTCGTGCCGAATGCAAGATCGAGGTCGGCAACGACGACGTTCGACTTGAGCAACTCTGACATTGACCATGCAACGTTGTGGCAAACGGTGCTCGAGCCGACCCCACCCTTCGCGCCAATGAAGGCGATGATGTTGCCGACAGGGTCGGTATCGGGGTTGTTGTAGAGGCCTGACAACGCCTCGATGAACTGCATGGCGCCGATGGGTGCGATGAGGTACTCGCTCACCCCGCGCTTCATAAGCTCGCGATAAAGCAGGACATCGTTGAGGTGGCCTATCACCACGACCTTTGTGCCGGCATCGCAGCTTTCCGCCAGCTTATCCAGCTCGGCCAGCATCTGCGGCTTGGGAAGCGTCGTTTCGATAATGATGAGGTTCGGGGTCGGGCTCTCGAGGTAGTGGGCGACGGCCGCCGGCGCGCCACCCATGTGGACGCTGACGTGCGACTTCGCCAGCCTGCGGTCGGTCGTCGCGACCTGGAGCGCCTCGGCGGTCTTGGCGTCTTCGCAGAACGCCTGGATCGAGATGCGCGGAATGGGCCGCGCCTTGGCAGGGGCGGTCTCCGATTCGCTGCCCGGGATGACCAGATCAGTGCTCGCCTGGCCTTCTTCGGCCGTCGCGAAAGCTTGCTTGCTCATGTCCAACCTCGGTTATTGACCTTTAACGCGCGCGCTTTCGTCACCGCCCTTGTCGGACGCTGTCGTCCTGCCTTCGCGATAGCGCTCGACCACGACCGACCGCCGCTCGGCATCCGCCGGCGTCATGGTGCGCGGCCCCAGTAGATCGGCCGGGTTGGCGATCATGGCCGCGAGATTGTGCTGATCGGCACATCCGAAATTCGGGTACGGGACGTTGCGCGGATCCTCAGCGAGGTTCGTCGGCCAATGTCCGCACTCGGGAGCCTCTGCGACATAGCGCAGGTAGGCGAAGCGGATCGGAGCTCCAGGATCGCGTCCACCGTTGTAGGGACGCATCGCGATGTCGCTCTCCGAGAACCCATACTCGTTGATGACCTGGCGCAGATGCGCGACGGCACGCATTGCCGCCCCTTCGTTCGGCGACCCGGTCGGCACGCCGATGACAAGCTTGCTGTTACCGCTGTCCTTGGAGCGATAACGGGCCAGGAAATCCGAAACCTGCGCAGCCTGCGCAGGCGAGAGCCCCTGCGCACCGCTGGAGACGCGGATATTCATCGTCGCCGGCTGCTGCGAGACGAGGATCGGATGCCGCTGCGCGGAGTCAACGAGGGTCCAGCCGGCCACGTGAGCGCCCGGCTCATCACCGAGCCTGCAGCCGGCAAGTGCTCCGGCAGCGATCGCGAGGATCGTCAATCGTCTGGCCACGGGCCCGAAAGCCGGAGGCCGTCGCGCACGAGGAGGTCATCTTGGTTGCTCCAAAATTCCGGCTAGTCGACGATGAACCCGAACTCACCCTTCAGTTTGCCTGGCGGCAGTTCCCGGCCCCGCCCATACACGCGGTTGATGTGGCCGAGGAAGTTCGCCTTGCGGTCTGATGCGGGAGCCAACCCGTCGTCGGGACGGGCGAGATTGCGACGCGCAGTCGGCCGCACGATGTAGGGCGTGACGATTACGACGAGCTCGGTTTCCTTCTTGGAGAAGTCCCGGCTCCGGAACAGGGTGCCGAGTACCGGCACATCCTTCAGACCGGGGAAACCGTCGACGTTCTGACGGGTATCCTCAGAGATGAGGCCCGCGAGGGCGAGAGATCCGCCCGAAGGCAGCTCCACAGTCGACTTGGCCTGGCGCTTCTTGAGCGCCGAGATCGTGATGCTGCTCAGCGTGACAGCGCCGACATCGGTCAGCTCGCTCACTTCGGTTTCGATCTTCATGCTGATTCGGCCCTCGGAGAGCACCACCGGCGTGAAGGCGAGGCCCACACCGAACTCCTTGAAGGTCACGGACAGCTTGCCGGTGCTATCGACGACGGGGATCGGATACTCACCGCCGGCAAGGAACTTTGCCGTCTCACCCGAAACCGCGGTGAGGTTCGGCTCCGCAAGGTCTTTACGAGACCGTCACGCTCCATCGCGCGCAGCGCGGCCGCCAGCTGCGTGTCGCCGGTCTTGAAGATCGAGTTGGCGCCGGAGTTGACGTAGTTGCCGGTCGAAGACAGGTTGACAAGTTCAAGGTTGCCCGCCTTGACCCCCGGGATGGGCAGAGTGCCAAGGCCACCGGCCGCAGTGAGCGGCAAGGCGTTCTGACTGAGAATAGCCGTGGAGAAATTGCCCGAAGCTATGAGCGCGCCAAGGTTGATGCCGAATTGCTTGAGGATTGAACGCTGGACCTCGGCGACGGTCACCTTCAGCATCACCTGATCCTCACCTTCGACGGTGAGCAGGTTGATGATCGAGTCGCTCCTCTTTGTGGAGGAGATCGGCGTCCCCTGTCCCGACTGGGTCACCGTCTCGCTGTCGCCACCCGCCTTGCCCGAGGAGGTGCTCGCCGACGAGGTGATCGCGGACCGGTTGGCCTGCGCAAACTGGTAGGCGATATCGCTCGCGCGCGATGCGTCGAGCGGCGTGCGCACCGCACCGGTCAGCACGATGGCGTTGCCCGCCATTTCAGTCTTGACGCTGGAGGCCGGAATGAAGCGCTTGATCAGATCATCGAGCGCGCCGAGATCCGCGCCTATTGAAACCTCCAGGGTCAGGACCTGTCGGCCTTGCGTGTCAAAGAAGAAGGCATTGGTCTGACCGACTTTCTTCGCGATCAGGAAGACGCGGTTCGATGATTGAACGACGGCATCCATCCTTTCCGGATCGGAAACCAGCACATCTTTCAGCTCGAAAGGAAATTGCACGAGCACCGACTTGCTGACGCCAACGGCCAGCTTCGTCGTCATCGGGAAAGGACCACGCGCGGGAATCTGCAGAACGGAATCCTGCAAGAGAGCGCCGGTGCGCGCCTGCGGGCGGTCGAAATCAGCGCCGAACGCCGTGAGCGGCGCAAGCAGGAACCCAACTGCCGCGAGCAAAAGCGCCCGCGAGGCCCCTCTTGAAAGCATTCGCATGGTGGCAACCTTCCTGCCTAACTGAGATGACGCAAAACTCAGTTGACGACGCCGTACACACGCGACTTCGCGCCGTAGCGCATGATCTTGACTTGGTTATTGTCCTTCTCGTCGCCGCCCTTGAAGTCGGCGATGCTGCGCAGAATGAGCGAGATCTCGCCCTTTGAGTTGGCAGCGGCGAGTTCCTCGGCCTGCTTGGGCGTCAGCTCGAGAGTGGCTGTGTTGCCCTCGGCGAGCTTCTTGCCGTCGGCCGCTTGGATCAGCTGGCCGATCGCCAGGACCCTGATGTTGCGGAACAGCGTATCGGCCACATGGTCCTCGCTACCGCCGCGGCTTCGCCGGCGCATGGTCAGCAGGACATCAACGTGGTCGTTGGGGAGGATCAGCTTGCCGACACCCGTTTCTTCCTTGATGCGCGTAGAGATCGCCCGCATGCCCTGCGGGAGGATAGCCGCAAGAACTCCGCCTTCTCCTGCTTTGACCAGGCTGCGTCCGTAGACCGGATCGCCGGGCATCATCGGAGCGCGCGCGACGGACCCGATCAGGTCAGGGACTACATTGGGGCGCACGCTTTTCAGGATGTGACCGGTATTGACGGCGCTTTGCGGCCAGTCCTGCCAGCGGAAGTTCTCCGGACCCACGATGTGACCAAGGCCGATCTCGGTCTTCGCGACCAGGACCTGCGCCATGTTTGTCGTGACTTCCTGCGTAACCACGGTCGGCGGCTTGGTGACGATGCTTTTCACACCGATGAAAGCGCCAACACCGCAGATCCCGGCAATCGCGACACCCAGTATCTGTCCCCGCTTCATCGCGCAAACCGTCCTTTGTCCGGGAGACCAATTCAGAGCGGCTACATTGCGCGAGGATTCGTCAATGGCGGGTTAATCGCAGGTGCAATTCGGAACACTGACCGGCCAAAGTTCGCTGCCGGTAAAAGGAGGGCTAACGACTGTTGCCGGTTGGTATCAGACCGCCGTCAGACAGCGACGCTCGCGAACCACGCAGTCTGCGGGTAAACGAGCAGGGCTCCGGCAGCGAGCGCAATGCCATAGGGAATTCCGCCCTTCGGACTATGAAGGCGAACCGCCCATCCCTCCGCAGCCACCTGGTAGGGAAGCGGGAGGTGGCGGAAGGTGCTGAAAAGCAGCGCGAGCAGGCCGCCCGCCAGCGCAGCGCAGATCAGGAACGGTACCAGGTTCTCAAAGCCGACCCACAGGGCGACTGCTGCGGCCATCTTGGCATCACCGCCGCCGATGAAGCCGGGGATGAAGAGGAGGATGCCAACGCCCAGGACCAACATGCCCGTCCCCAGGTGTGCGGCCATCTGCCATCCGTCGAGCCCAACCAATGGCGCCAGCACGAGGAAGGCCGCAAAAAGCGCAAGCGAGATGCGGTTCGGGATGGTCATGGTGAAGAAATCCATGGCCGCTGCAAAAGCGACGGCGCCCGGAAACACTGTGAGAACCGCAATTTCCAGCATGGTCGATGTCTCGGCGGATTGGTGCCGCCGCCCTTTCGAGTTGGATCGACTTTACCCGCGGATCGCTCAAGCGGCGGTTAACCGGCACCGTCGACCAAAAACGTAAAGGCCGCCCGCTGGAGCTGGGCGGCCTCACGTCGCTGCGACCAGACGCTAGTCAGGCCGCGACAGGGCTTAGGAGCCGCCGCCGAACCCGCGGACTGGAGGTTCGTGGTGACCTTGGTGAACGTGGCCGCGATCTCAGTGCCGAGCAGCTGAGCAGCGGTGATGATCGCAACAGCGATCAGAGCGGCGATCAGGCCGTACTCGATGGCCGTGGCGCCCGACTCGTCCTTCACAAAACGTGCAACGAAGTTCTGCATGACAACTCTCCCAAGTTCCTACTAGCTAGCGCGACCTGCGCGTAGTTCATGCCCAGAGGATGAACCCCGCGCGGCTGAACTCCGGGCACATTACGCCCCACGAATTAAGGTGGAGTAAAAACAACAGCAAAGTGCTCGCACTTGCAGTCTCAGATAATGCCTGCATAATTCTATGGTGAACAAAGATAAAATTCAGAAATACTCAAGTAAATATCGAGCGAAGTCCCGCGCTCTACATGAATTAACGGGGTAGTTATTGCCAATTGTTGCGTTAATTGGCGATTAATCGGACATTGATGCCCTTCGAACCGAGTGGAATTAACTCGATTATATTTGCTTCGTACGCTTGGCAGGCTCGGCTTCATGTTCGCATCGACCGTCGCCGACCCGGTCCTGCATTTCTCCGATGCGTTGAATGCTGACCGTCACCTGGATCCGCCCGTGACGACGGTAACCACCTCGTGTCCAGCACCGCACCGAGTCATTGGCGCAATTTCCGACCGTTTGCACTTCCTTCACCATTTCGCCCGCACAGTCCCCATGCGACTCGGGCGCTCAGGGACACGCCTCTATGACCCCCACTTTCTGGAAAATTGCCGCCGCGGCTCTGACCAGCGCGGGCATTGCAGCCTCGGCCTACGGACAGCAATTCCACCAGCCCGGGGGTAAGGCGAGCGCCGGCATCGTCGCCAGCGCCGCCCCGGTCTACGGCAAGCCGCTCGAGAACATCATTGTCACTTACGATCAATCGACATTGGTCACGCTGCCCCGGCCCGTTGCGGAGATCATCATTGGCAATGCCCTCATTGCCGACGTCTCCGTGCAATCCAGCAACCTGCTGATCATTACGGGCAAGTCCTTCGGCATCACCAACATGATCGTGCTGGACGCGAAGAAGGAGATCATCTTCGAGAAGCGCCTGCAGGTGAAGCGCGAGGAGGCCATGGTCCTCAACCTGCAGCGCGGAACGCTTCGTCAGACCTACAACTGCACGCCGCAGTGCAATCCGACCGTTACGGTGGGTGACGACCAGACCTACTTCGACGCGGTCGTGAAGGCGTCCGAGAAGAAGCAGGGTCTGTCGGAGAAGGCTTCCGACGCGGGTTCGCAGACCAACAACTGATCCGTGAAGGAGCCTTAGCGTCGACGCGCACATGCGAGTGCGCGTGCGCGCGCAACGTCCTCATTCACCAAGTTGAATTTCTGTAAACAAATTTACGAACTCTTTATGGGTCTCCCCGCATAGTGGCAGGACGGCTCGTTTTGCGTGGGGATATCTGAACATGATCCGGCGGCTGTCAGGATACACCCGTCGAGCGCACGTCCGCGCCCTACGCCGGCTGCGTGACTGGCGCCGCGACGAGTCGGGCTTCACAGCCGTTGAATTCGCGATCGTCTCCCTGCCCTTCGTGATGCTGTTGTTCGGCATCCTTTCGGTCTGCCTCTACTTTTTCACCAACTTCACGATGGAGAATGCGGTCTGGCAAGCCTCGCGCGTGATCCGCACGGGCCAGTTCCAGCAAGGCGTCGGGGGCTATGCCAGCCTTTCGATGGACGACAAGAAGAAGGCTTTCAAGGCTGCTCTTTGCGCCAAGTCGCCTCAGTTCATCGACTGTGAGAAGGCCATCGTCCTCGTCCAGAGTAACAGTGCCGGGTTCGGAAGCATCACGCAGCCGACCTGCGCCAAGGATGGTTCGATGATCGAGCAGAAGGACGCCGGCTTCGACGCGGGCGGCGCCAGCTCGGTGGTGCTCGTGACGGTCTGTTACCCATGGACCTTCGGCGGCAGCTTGCCCTTTATCGGACTAGGCAACCTTTCCGACGGCTCACTGCTGATCCAGGCTTCTGTTGCGTTCCGCACAGAGCCCTTCCCAACCCAATAGGCGATTTCCTCGCGGCACTGAACGAGGCACACCATGCTGCTCCAAATGCCACGAGCGCTCGCCAGAAACGGCGTCGCATTCGCACGCCGCTGGAAGAGTGACAAGAGCGGCGTCGCGGCCGTCGAGTTCGCGATGATCGTGCCGATCATGTTCTTCATGTTCATCGGCGCGGTGGAAATCAGCCAAGCGATTACGGTCGACCGGCGCGTAACCCAGGTCGCCAGCTCCATGGCAGATCTGGTCGCGCGAAAGGAAACGTCCATCACGCAGACGGAGATGGGGGACATCACAAAAATCGGTTCCTACATCATGATGCCCTACAGCCAGTCCCCCTTGCAGGTCGTGGTACGCAACGTCTCCTCCTCCGCGGCTGACGCAACAAAGACCAAGCAGTCCTGGCAGTGCACATTCAAGGGCCTGGGCTCCAACCCTGTCCCGACATGCGCGTGCATGAACGAAACCTATAACTTGCCCCCGAACCTCGTAACCACCAACGACAGCGTGGTCGTGGCGGACGTCACCTACACCTACACCCCCATCATTTTCGATTACTTCTTGAAGAAGACCCTCCCCAGCGGTGAGGGGGGAGCCGGGACCTATACGCTGACCGAACGGATCTTCATGAAGCCGCGCGGCCAAGCCGCGATGCTGCTGAAGTCCGACAATACGACCTGTCCTTCGCCGACTTTCTAACCCTCACTCGACCTTCCGGGATCGGCAATTCAGGCCGGGATTGCCCAAACGGCCAAGTTCCACCTATTCTGGTCACCGTTCAGGAAGCACACGCACTATATCTGCGGTGTTGACCGAGGGTGCCATGGGAAGACGCTCGACGCATACGCCTCAGCAACTGCGCGAACTCATCCTCGATGCCGCACAGGCAATCATCGATGCCAACGGTCTGGCTGGCCTTTCGGCACGCGAGATAGCACGGCGCATCGGCTATTCGCCGGGAACCATTTATAACATCTTCACGAACCTCGATGATGTCGTGCTCCACGTCGAAGCCCGAGTGCTCGACGCCCTCGAAAAGCGGCTGACCGAAATTCCCAGCGACGGCGGAGACGGGCCGCGCAGGGTTGTGCAGATTGCCCACGTGTACCTCGCGTTCACACAAGAAAAGCCACGGCTCTGGAACCTACTCTTTGAACACCACCTTCCGGCAGGGACCGAACTTCCTGCCTGGTATCAGCAGAAGCTCGAGGCGCTGATGGCTCACGTCGAGCGCGCCCTCGGCGTCCACTTTGCCCCGGGACAAGAAGCCGACCGTCAGCGGGCGGCTCGCGTGCTTTGGGCCGGCGTGCACGGCATCACTTCGTTGTCTACTGCCGACAAGCTATCCGTTGTGACAACAGAAATCGGCGGGGCGCCTGATTGACGACCTCGTCGGCACTTACCTCAGGGGGCTTCGCCCGCAAGCCTAGCCGAATCGGCTATGCAAGGCGCATGAAACAAGCCGTTGCCGCTCTCGGCCTCGCACTAGCGACCCTGTCGCCCGTTTCAGCGCAGACACAAGCGCCTCTGCAGGAAAACTGCGCTGAGAAGGTTATTCTCTACGAGATGCTGGGCTGCCCGCACTGCGCCAACACGCGCGCATTCCTCGACGGCAACAAGATTGCCTACAGCCGCATCGAGATCTGGCAGAATCCAGAAGCTCTAGCCTACATGATCAAATATTTCGGCTCGCCTGCGGTCCCTGTCGTCACCAATGGACGCAAGGCCGTGCGTGGATACACCGAAAAAGGACTGCGGAACCTTCTTTGCCTCAGCTAGGCGAGGTTCACCTGACGTTCGCGGGCGACCGCTGGCCGATGCATGTCATCAAAAAGATGTCGGATGGAGTTAGCGTAATAGCGCAACAAGGCGGTCTCGGTCGGGTTCGCGCGATAGAGGCCATCATCCACCAGCACCAGGCGACGAAGCACGAGCATGCGCAAACCCACCTCCAGCGCATATTCCTGATCCTGGCGCGGCACATGCACGTGGGCGCCTGACCCCTGCAGCCGCGACATCAACTCGAAGACCGCGCCCTTGAGTTCGAGGCTCGTGAGACCTCTCTCGCCTCTACTCAGAACCGCTGTCGCGACCAAAGACACCGGTAAGGCTGGAACCACCTGCCCAACCGCCTGCATCAGATGCGTTCCCAGCCGTTCGATTTCGGCGGAGCGCGGTTCGGTCGCTAGCGTTCTGAGGTCGAGCGCACGACCCTGCATGTACTCGCGGAGCGAGATGGGTCGCCCGAAGCTGACACATGCGTAACCGTAGCGATACCAGCGCCCGCGCAGCCGCTGCCAGAGGCTGCGTGAGAGGAAGCCGATCAGGATGAATGGATTGAATGCAAAGCGCGGGCGTTCACCCTGCGGCGGTAGCCGCAGCCGCGACCTGAACGCGGTCTTCCAGCACGCGATCATAGTTCAGACCCACCGGAACGAATACGACATCGCGCGCGCCGTTCGGATCGAAACCCGAGACGATGTAGCTGAGGATGCCCAGCTTTGGCGGGCGAAGCGCACCATCGCGGGTCAGGCCACCTTCCGGGAATACCGCCTGCGCGACCCCGGAAGCCGTCGCCATATGGACGTAGCGTGCCAGCACCTTGCGATAGAGCGGATTGGAGCTGTCGCGGCGAACGAAGTAGCCGCCCATCGCGCGGATGAGGCTTTGCAGCGCCCACACGCGGGCCCACTCGCCGACCGCGTAGCTCAGCGCGGAACTTTGCGAAGCGAGATAGGTCACCAGCACATAGTCCATGTTGGACCGGTGATTGATGACGAATACGACGGAAGCATCGTCGGGCACTTGGGATAGTGCCGCCTCGTCGTAGGCGCCAAGCCGCACACGGTAGAGGGCGGTCGAGATACGCCTAGCCAGCGCCGCGCCTACCCGAAAATAAGTGTAGGCGCTAAAGGCGGGCACGATCTCCTTTGCGTATCGACGTGCCCGCGCATGCGTGACACTCTTTGGTTCGCTACGCGCCTTGGCTTCGTCCTCGACGGCCTTCAGCACCTCAGGGTCGAACATAAGCTGCTCGATGAGCCGCTTGCGGCGCGCAAGCTTGAACGGAGGGATCTTGAGACGCAGCCGCTGGTTCAGCTCGTCGATGGCGCGGTTGGCTCGTCGCCGGAGCCACCAACGGATCGTGGGGGTCAGTAGCCGATCAACCACGGCGATGGTGGCCAGGATCGCGACGGCGACGGCAACCCACAACGGCACTGTCACCGATGTCGTCAAGACACCCACTCTCGCCCATGGCCGGCTCCTGCCAGTAAGGCAGAAGGCGTCAAAGCGCAACGCGCGGCAGGACCTAAGATTGACAGGGCTGCCTGGAGCCTCGCCAATTGCCGACTAGGCGGACCGGAAGGCCCGCGTGGCAGTCCAGGAGGAAAGACGTGCTCATCAGCTTGAAGGGCAAGAGCGCCGTGGTTACCGGTGGCAGCAAGGGCATCGGCAGGTCGATCGCCCTGGAACTGGCGAAAGCCGGCGCCTCGGTTTCGATCTGCGCGCGAGGGGCCGCAGCGTTGGAGAAGACATCGGCCGAAATCATGGCTCTCGGCGTCACGGCGCACGCCGCCACCTGCGACCTGGGAGATAAGGACGCTATCGCCAGCTACATCGCAGCAGCGGGCGCAGCTTTGGGCAGCGTAGATATCCTGGTCAACAACGCCTCAGGTTTCGGACTTGGCGACGACGAAGCTGGCTGGACGCAAAGCCTCAACATCGACGTCATGGCAACGGTGCGCGCGTCCCATGCAGCCATCCCGCTGATGGAGAAAGCCGGAGGCGGCGCGATCCTCAACATCTCGTCTATTTCCGGCTATCGCGGGAGCGCCCGCTCGGCGCCCTACGCCGCCGTCAAGGCCGCGCTCATCAATTACACCATGTCGCAAGGCCTGATGCTCGCGCCGAAGAGGATACGCGTGAATGCAATTGCGCCTGGCTCGATCGAGTTTCCCGGCGGCGTGTGGGATCAGCGCAAAACGTCCAACCCGCAACTCTATCAGTCGGTCTTGCGCTCGATACCCTGGGATCGCCTCGGCAAGCCCGAGGAGATCGCCAGCGCTGCGGTGTTCCTGTGCAGCGATGCCGCGTCGTGGGTGACGGGTCAGACGTTGTCGGTCGACGGCGGCCAGTACTTGGCCTGAAGCGTCCCGGTAGAATAATTTGCCAGCTGGCCTGTAAGCCGGGTTCTGTCTGGAGGTTTCCCTCCGCGACGGCCATTCATCTGGGACGCGGATTGCTCCGCGCCTCGAGCAACCAACCCGGGCGGCGGCCTGGATCACGCCTGGATGACAGGTTGCCCCGGCATCCGCGCCGCCCCTATTTGGTCTTGCTCCCGGTGGGGTTTGCCGTGCCGCTTCCGTTGCCGGTCGCGCGGTGCGCTCTTACCGCACCGTTTCACCCTTACCCTTGCAGGTTGCCCCGCTCAGGCGGTCTGTTCTCTGTGGCACTTTCCCTGGAGTCGCCTCCGGCGGCCGTTAGCCGCCACCGTCGATCCCTGGAGCCCGGACTTTCCTCCACCGGGCGCTTGTGGCCGCAAAGCCTGTTCGCCCGGCAGCGACCGTCCGGCCAGCTGGCGAGCGGAATAAGGGGGCAACACGCGCCGGGGTCAAGGGCGCTGACACCATCGGCCAGTTATTTCTCGCCTACGAGGACGTGTTGCCTAGGCGACCAAAGGTTGTTTCGGCAGCGCGGCGACTAGTCTTTGAAGCGTGGTGATGGTCGATTGATCGATGCGGCCGTCCACACGTGCCGGCCGGAAATGCCGCTGAAACGCTGTAACCACGAAATCGGTCTGTGCGTCCACAAGGCCGGTTGCCTCGACGCCGTAGCCATAGCTTGCCAACAGCTCCTGCACGTCAGCAACCAGCGGACCTGCGACCCCCGTCGCGAGTCCTGGCTCGGCCGGGTTCAAGGGTTCGGGCTTTACCCAGTGACCGACACCGACCCGAGCCAGCCGTTCCCAAGAGAATTTCTCGCCAGGATCCTGCTTGCGGCGCGGCGCGACATCGGAATGCGCCAGAACTCGCTCAGGACGGATGCCATGACGGCCCACGATGTCCAGGCAAAGTTCCTCCACCGTGCGCATCTGCACATCCGGGTACTCGACGTAGCCCCACTCGTGACCCGGATTATGGATCTCGATGCCGATGGAGGCAGAGTTGATATCGTTCTCGCCGGCCCACACGGACTCGCCCGCGTGCCAGGCCCGCATGCCCTCCGCCACCATCTGCGTGATACGGCCGGCCTCGTCGATGGCGTAATGGCACGACACCTTGCTCTCTGCGGTGGTGAGCCAGTCGATGGCTTTTGCCGCTGTCTGGACGCCTGTGTAGTGCAGCAGCAGGATGCTCGGCCGCAATCCGCCCTTGCGCTCGCCGAAGTTGGGAGATGCCCTGACTTCGTGAACAAGGGGAGTGTCGGGCGCCAGCGTCAAAGGTCGCGCTCCTTGGCGATCGTATCGTAGGCCGCGTTGATCGCTGCCAGCTTGCGCGTGGCGATCTCGACGAACTCGGCCGGCACCCCCCGGCCCATCAGCTTGTCCGGGTGATTGTCGATGACAAGCTTGCGATGCTGCGCCTTGATCTCGGGGTTGGTGGCCTCTGGGCTCAGCTTGAGGACATCGTAGGGATTGCAGCCGTCGTTGATGAACCGGGCGCGGAAGAAGCGGTACTCGCTCGGCGAAAAGCCGAAGCGGGTCGCGACGTCCGACAGGTAGGCATCCTCTTTCGGGTGCAGCACGCCGTCCGCCGCCGCCACATGCAGCAGGCCTTCGAGCACGTCCTGCAGGAGCTTGCGATCGTCCTTGAGGAGCTTGGCGATCTCCTCCGCATAGGCCTCGTAGCCCGCCACATCCTGCTTCGCCAGATCGAAGACGCGCTGGACGTTGGCAGCCTCGGATGGCCTTGCCTGGAACGCCTTCTTGAAGGCCTCCACCTCCAGCGGCGACACCACGCCGTCCGCCTTCGCCATCTTCGCGGACAACGCAACGACGCCGATGGTGAAAGCCACATCTTTCTCGGGCGCGCCACCATTGCGCTCCAGCCCGAAAACATGCGCCAAGGTCACCCAGCAGCCCGCTGCCGGCGCCGCCTACGGCGTCTGCGAGGTCGGAGATTTTCTGCCAGACTGTCATGGGCTGCGGCCCGTTCTCTTCTGCCGCGCGAGGTAACCGATTGCACTGCGGCATCGGGACCGCTAATCCCGAGAACCTCGAGGAAAGTCAAGGAATGATCATGCAGCCACCGGAAACTGACGAGGTCTTGATCCGGCGTGAGGGGCGTGCCGGCCGCATTACCATGAACCGCCCGCAGGCGCTGAACGCACTCACCCACGGCATGGTTGGCAAGATCCGCGCGTCGCTAGAGGCTTGGCAAGCAGATCCAGCGGTTGAACTTGTCCTTCTCGACGGCGCCGGCGATCGCGCCCTGTGCGCCGGCGGAGATGTACGCTCGCTTTACGACAGCAAGGCCCAGGGCTCCGAGTTCGCACGCAACTTCTGGCGCGACGAGTATCGGCTCAATGCGCTTGATCGGCCGCTATCCAAAGCCGTACATTGCGATCCAGGACGGCATCGTCATGGGCGGCGGCATAGGCCTCTCCGCTCATGCCTCGCACCGTATCGTTACGGAGCGCTCACGCCTCGCGATGCCGGAAACGGGCATCGGCCTCATCCCGGACGTCGGCGGCACATGGCTGCTGGCCCGCGCCCCAAGGGAGAGTGGCGTCTACCTCGGCCTTACCGGCGAGAACATGAATGCCGCCGATGCGATCCATGCGCGCTTCTCGGACACATTCGTGCCCTCGGACAAGCGCACCGCGCTTACCGAGCGCCTCATCGACCCGAAGGGCGGCCGCGTCGACGAGGCCATCGCGGCGTTCGCTCAGGATGCCGGTCCATCATCGTTGGCTGCGCGATCCGCCGAGATCGAGAGCATCTTCTCGGGTAAATCGGTGGAGGAGATTCTCCTCGCGCTCGCGAACGACTCGGGCGCGTGGGCCGAGAAGACGGCGTCAACCCTGAAGCAGAAATCGCCAAAGGCTCTCAAGCTGACGCTTGCAGCCATTCGTGGCGCGCGGACACTCAAGTCTCTCGATGAGGCACTGTTGGTCGAATTCCGCCTGACTGTACGCCTGTTCGAGGACGGCGAGTTCCCGGAAGGCGTGCGGGCGCTCATCATCGACAAGGACAGGAAACCGAAGTGGTCACCGCCCGAGCTAGCCCGCATCTCGGACGACTTTGTCCGGGCCTACCTCGCGCCGCTTCCCACCGGCGAGGAACTTGCCTTTGCGTAGCGGAGCCGCGCCGGCCGATTTCGAAAGGCGAAAAGTCTCTTGCCCTGCCACGCGTCAATTGATGCGCAGAATATGCAACGGGCACCGATTGCACCGCCGGTGATCGGCGCTTAGCATGCCGCGCGAAACAGTTAAAACCACTGCCAAGGGAGCAAGGTGGGCCATGCCGACGTACAACATCATGATCATGGGCGCGTCCTACGGATCGCTGCTTGCCTCGAAGATTCTTTTCGGCGGTCACAAAGTGCATCTCATCTGCCTGCCACCCGAGGCTGAGCTCATCAACGCCGAGGGCTTCCAGGTGCGCCTGCCGGTCAAGCGGCCGCAAGGACCCCGTCGTGCTCAACTCGCGCGACCTGCCGGGAAAGGTCACCGCGGGCGGCGCCGCGGGCGTGAACCCCAAGGACTACGATCTCATCGGCCTCGCGATGCAGGAGCCGCAGTATCGCTCGCCCGGCGTGCGCGAGCTGCTCGACGCGGTGGCGAAATCGAAGGTGCCGTGCATGTCGATCATGAACATGCCGCCGCTGCCCTACGTGAAGCGCATTCCCGGACTCGACTACGAGGCGCTCAAGCCCGCCTACACCGATGCGAGCGTGTGGGACAACTTCGATCCCAAGATGATCACGCTCAACAGCCCCGATCCGCAGGCCATCCGTCCGCCGGAGGAGAAGATCAACGTGCTGCAGGTGACGCCTGCCGACCAACTTCAAGGTGGCGAAGTTCGATCACGCGCCAGGCAATGCGATCCTGCAACAGCTCGAGAAAGACATCGACGCGGTGCGCTACGACACGCCCGAGGGCAAGATCGAGCTGCCTGTGAAGCTGCGCGTGCACGACTCCATCTTCGTGCCGCTGGCCAAGTGGGCGATGCTGCTCGCCGGCAACTACCGCTGCATCACCAAGGACGGCATGCGCACGGCGCAGGAGGCCGTGCACTCCGATATCGAGACCTCGCGCTCGGTGTACAACTTCGTCAACGACCTGTGCGTGAAGCTCGGCGCCAATCCGAACGACCTCGTGCCGTTCGAGAAGTACGCCGCCGCCGCCCAGAGCCTGTCGCGGCCGGCCTCGGCAGCGCGCGCGCTCAACAACGGCGTTCCCAACATCGAGCGCGCCGACAAGCTGGTGCAGTTGATCGCCAAGCAGAAGGGCCTTAGCCATCCCGTGATCGATGCCGGCGTGGCGCTGGTGGACTCGCGCCTGGAGGCGAACCGCAAGAAGGCTGCGTAGTCCATCGTGCTATCCCGGAAGCCGCTGCAAGCGACTATCCGGGAGAGCAACGCTACGCCACGATCAGCGGATTGCCGAAGCCGTAGACCTCGCGCAGCTTGGCGCAGATCTCGCCGTGGGTGACGCCGGCGCAGGCGGCATCGACGACCCTGGCGTAGACGTTCTGGTCCTTGCTCTCGGCCGCTCGGTGTAGCCCGCCGAGCGCGCGCTCCACATCGGCCCTGCTTCGTGCCGCCTTGAATTGCGCGAGCCGCTTCAGCTGCGCCTCCATCTTCTTGCGCGGCGGCGGCTTGAGCGCGACGCGGGCCGTGTCTTGCTCGGGCGGTACGCGGTACTTGTTGACGCCCACGATCGTCTGCTCGCCGGCATCGACCTTCTGCGCGAAGGCGAGTGCGGAATCACCGCAAATCTGCTGCGGCAACCCTGCCTCGGCCGCCGCGTACATGCCGCCCGCTTCGTCGATGCGGGCGATCACCTCTCGGATCTTGGCCTCCATCTGATCGGTGAGCGCCTCCACGTAGTAGGAGCCGCCGAGCGGATCGATGACATCCGTCAGGTACGCTTCCTCCTTGAGGATGTTCTGCGTGGCCACCGCGATGCGCGCGGCTGCCTCCGTCGGCACAGACAGCACCTCGTCGTAGGAGTCCGTGTGCAGCGACTGCAATCCGCCGAAGATGCCGGCCATCGCCTGGACCGCCACGCGCGGGATGTTGTTGAGCGGCTGTTCGCGCGTGAGGTCCACGCCGGACGTCTGGCCATGGAACTTGAAGCGCCAAGAGCGCGGATCCTTGGCGCCGAAGCGGTTGCGGGTCAGGTCCGCCCAGATGCGCCGACCCGCGCGGAACTTCGCAACCTCCTCGAAGAAGCTGATGGAGATGTCGAAGAAGAACGTGAAGCGGGGCAGGAACTGGTCCGGGTCCCAGCCGCGCGCGAGGCAGTCGTTGGCATACTGGATCGCGCTCGACAGCGTGAGCCCCATCGCCTCGGCCGGCGTGGCGCCCGCCTGCTGCATGTGCTGGCCGACGATCGACAGCGAGTTCCACTGCGGCACGTGCTCGCGCGCAAAAGCGATGTGGTCGAGCAGCACCCGCCGCGCGCCGGGTAGCGCCAGTCGGAAGAACATGTGGTTGGCGATGTAGTGCGAGAGGTAGTCCGATTGGTTGGAGGTGCCGGAAATCCGCGACCAGGGGATGCCGCGCTTCTTCGCCACCGCCAGCTCCAGCGCCAGCAATGTGAAGGGCGACGGATCGTTGAGCGCCGTCGAGATATCGCCGATCGGAATGTCCGTCGAGGCACACCGTCATGTCCTCGACCGAATTCACCGTCACGCCGCAGGTGCCGAGGATTTCGACCGGCATGTCGTCGATGTCGTAGCCGCGATAGACCGAGTTGCATGGGATCAGCGAGACCGCCGTGCCGCCGTGCGCGAGGATGGTCTTGAGCCGCGCGTTGTAGTCCTCCGGCACGCCGAGGCCGATGAGCTGGCGCTGGCTCCAGGTCCGCCCGCGATGCATGGTCGGATAGATGCCGCGCGTCATGGGCAGCTGGCCCGGGAAGCCTAGCGCCTCCATGTAGCGCTCGCCCGAATGGTCCTCCGGCGTGTAGATCGCCTTGACCTCGACGCCCGAGCGGTTGTGGGGTTCGGCTTGCCGCCGAGGCCTGCCTGCATTTCGGAGCGCCACGTCGCCCGCGCCTTGTCGAAGTCCGACAACGGCAGTGGTACCGCCTTCGAGGCCGCTCCGCCCGCTTTTGCCCGCCGTGTCATGCGAACACCTCCTTGTCCTTGGCGGCCCGCGCTTCAGCCGCGAGCGCGGCTACGCCGGACACGATTTCCTCCCGCGACGCGCCGGGGTGGAACACGTGGCGCACGCCGGCCTTCTTGAGCTTCTTCTCGTCCTCGTCGGGAACAATGCCGCCGACGACCACGGGCACGTGGTCCAAGCCCGCCTTCTTCAGGGCCTTCATCAGCTTCGGCACTAGAAGATGATCGGTGGCGAGCGAAGAGATGCCGATCACATCGACGTCCTCTTCCTCCGCCAGCCGGATCACCTGCCTGATTTCCTGCCATGGCGGCGTGTAGAGCACCTCCATGCCCGCATCGCGCAGGTAGGCGGCCACCACCCGGCTCCCGCGGTCATGGCCGTCAAGGCCAATCTTGGTGACCATCACTTTCGGCGGATGTGCCTGACTCACCGCTTCCTCCTGCTGTCGGCAACACCGTCACGCAGCGTTGCCACGAATTGCTGTGCGATCCGGCGGGGAGAACTGCGGCTGCTGCCGCGCTTGTACCAGGTGAGGGTCGTATTGAGCGCACCGAGAAGCTGAAGGCGCAGCAGCGTCGGATCGTAGGTAGGCGCAATGTCGAGCGTGTCGATGAGAGATCGAAATCGGGCTTCGTAGCCATCGCGCAGGCGTTCAAGATCGCGCGCCGCCTCGGGAACATCTGTCGGGACCACGCGGACGACGACCCGAGCGAAAGAAGCGTTGTCTAGAAGCGCCTTGAGATGTGCCGCAGCCGCCGCTTCCAGACGCTGCCAGGGATCGTCAATAGATTGGGTGGCGCCATCGACGGCCTCCCCGATACGGCGCACGCCCTCCTCGTAGACCGCAGCCAGCAGGCGATCCTTGGAGGCGAAGTGAACGTAGATGGCGCCGACGGTGACGCCGACCTCCCGCGCAATGTCGCGGATGGATGTGGCAGCATAACCGTGATCGGCAAACCAAGCCGCGGCAGCGGACAGGATGCGCCCCCGCGTTTCCTGCTCCTCGCCTCTGAGACGTGTCCGAACAAGCGCCATGCACGAACCTAGTGAACGAACGTTCATTCATAGCACGAAGGTCAGGGAGGTCAACCTCGGTGGGTCAGAAGCCAATAAGAGGAAGTTCAACGGCCCCTCCGACAATACCGTTCACGGCCCGCGCACGCGCTTTTGTGCTTCTTTGACGAGCCTGTCCGCAGTCTGCCGATTAGAGTGCGATTCAGAAAAGCGTGCCCCGGGATGCCGCGGTGCAATGGCAGGAGGAAGCGATGGGTTGGCTCAAGTCTTTCGGTTGGTTTGTGGCGGGCGGCGTTCTTGGAACAGGGTTCGGCGTCGCCCTCGGATTCTTCCTGTTCCCCTTCATCTTCCCGCCGCCGCCGGCGGCCGAGCAGCTTACGCAGGCGGACCAGCAGTCACGCGTTGTCGCAGAGGGTACCTTCATCCACGCGAACAAGAACGACCCGGTCCATTGGGGCAAAGGCAACGTCGAGGTACGGCAGGACAGCGTGTACCTCGGACCTGACTTCGAGGTCGGGTCCGGGACCGAAGTATCACGTCTATCTCGTGCCGAAGGGCATGATCCGCACCTCAAGCGACCTGCAGGGTCAGCAGTTCGTGGACCTCGGGCGGCTGAGGTCTTTTCAGGGGAGCCAGCGCTATTCAATTCCAGCCGGCACCGACCTTTCCCGGTTCCAGAGCGTGATCATCTGGTGTGAGCAGTTCTCGGTCCTGATTTCGCCGGCGGATCTGAACCGCCGGAACTCCTGACAGCACTTGCCCAGTTATCGGGCATACTGCTGAGAGGTCGTGCATTTTCTGACGTAGGCATGGAAATCTGCCTGCCCTATGCTCGCGACAGGAGAGTTGCCCAAGAATTGCACTATCTTCGCAATTCTTACGGAAACCTGTTCCGGACCAGTTCGGGGGCATAGTTGCCACGCGCATTCGATGAGATGAACGGCTATGGGGGAGAGCGTCCGCGAGCCCTATCTCACGGTCGACCGCTGGCTTCAGTCGCAGCAGGTAGAGGATCTCAGGCGCAAGAGCTGCGAGGCGGAGTCCCTCTTCCGCCGCACGGGCATTACGTTCGCTGTCTACGGCGACGGCGCCGCTACCGAGCGGCTCATCCCTTTCGACATCATTCCGCGTATCCTGAGCGCGTCGGAGTGGCGCCGCCTCGCCGCAGGCATCGAGCAGCGGGTGCGCGCGCTGAACGCGTTCATCTACGACATCTACCATCGTCAGGAGATCATCCGCGCGGGGCGAATTCCGGAAGATCTGATCGTCCAGAATGCCGCCTTCCTTCCGGAGATGATGTGCGTCGAGCCGGCGCGCGGCGTCTATGCGCACGTGATCGGGATCGACATCGTGCGCACGTCCGAGAACGAGTTTTTCGTGCTCGAGGACAACACGCGCACGCCATCCGGCGTCTCCTACATGCTGGAGAACCGGGAAGCGATGATGCACATGTTTCCCGAACTGTTCGCGCGCAATCGCGTCGCGGCAATTGAGGACTATCCCGACAATCTACGCTTGACGCTGGAAAGCATGGCTCCTGCCGGCCTTGATGACGAGCCGACCGTGGCGGTGTTGACCCCGGGCATTCACAACAGCGCCTATTTCGAGCACTCCTTCCTGGCGGACCAAATGGGCGTCGATCTGGTGGAGGGCCAGGATCTGGTCGTCACCGACGGCGCACTGCAGATGAAGACGACGCGGGGCTTGAAGCGCGTCGACGTGTTGTATCGCCGCGTAGACGACGCGTTCATCGATCCGCTCACGTTCAGGCGGGATTCGATGCTCGGCGTGCCCGGCATGTTCGATGTCTACCGGGCGGGACGCCTCACCCTCGTCAACGCGCCAGGCGCCGGGCATCGCCGACGACAAGTCGGTCTACACCTACATGCCGGAGATCATCGAGTTCTACACGGGCCGGGCGCCGATCCTGAAGAACGTGCCGACTTACGTGTGCCGCAAGCCTGACGATCTCGCCTACGTGCTGGAGCATCTCTCCGAGCTGGTGGTGAAGCAGGTGCACGGTTCGGGCGGCTACGGCATGCTGGTCGGGCCGACCGCGACGCGGGACGAGATCGATATGTTCCGCATGCTCGTCAAGGCACGCCCAGACCGCTACATCGCACAGCCGACACTTGCACTCTCGACGTGCCCAACCCTCGTCGAGAAGGGCATTGCCGAACGGCATCTGGACCTGCGCCCGTTTGTTCTGGTGGGAGACCGTGTGCGGCTTACGCCCGGCGGCCTGACGCGCGTCGCCCTGCGGGACGGGTCGCTCGTCGTCAACTCCAGCCAGGGCGGCGGCACCAAGGATACGTGGGTGCTGCAGGACTGAGATGCTGGGGCGCACCGCAAACGATCTGTTCTGGATGTCGCGCTATATCGAGCGCGCAGAGAATATCGCGCGGCTGCTGGAGGTTGGATATCGCATTGCGCTTCTGCCGCGCGAGGGACACGGCCAGGATGAGGAATGGCAGTCGACGCTGAGGAGCGCAGGCTGCGAGGAAAGGTACTTAGAGAAGTACGGCGCCTACGAATCCGCGGACGTCGTCAACTTCATGCTGTTCGACGCAGACAACCCCTCCAGCGTGTATTCCTGCCTCGCCGCCGCACGGCGCAACGCTCGTGCCCAGCGCATCGCACTGACGCGCGAGATGTGGGAGAGCCTGAACGGCGCCTGGATCGAGTTCTCGGCGAAGAACCCCGCAAAGCTGAAATCGAACGAGCTGCCGCCGCTGTTCGACTGGGTCAAGGATCGCTCGGCGCTGTTCAGGGGCGCGCTGCTCAACACCATTCTGCGCAACGACACGTTCTACATCAGCCAGCTCGGCACCTTCCTGGAGCGCGCCGACAACACGGCGCGCATCCTGGACGTGAAGTACTACGTGCTGCTGCCCCACAACGAACTGGTCGGAGGCGAGATCGACAGCGTGCAGTGGGCGGCGATCCTGCGCTCCGTCTCGGCGCATCGCAGCTATCGCTGGGTCTACAAGGACAGCTACAAGCCGTGGCGGATCGCCGACTATCTCATTCTCAACCGGCAGATGCCGCGCTCGCTGCGGTCCTGCTACGAGGAGATCGTCAGCGCACTTGATGAGCTGTCGCTGTTTTATGGGACCGCGAGAACGGCGAAGGCAAACCGGTGTCAGGAACTCGCACGCGAGACGATGCAACTCCTGGCAATGGGCGAGATGACGGCGATCTTCCAGTCCGGACTGCACGAATTCCTGCTCGACTTCATCGCGCGAAACAATCGGCTCGCAAGCGAGATTTCCACCGCCTATCATTTCACGGACGATGCGGCGCCATGTTGATCAAGGTCCGCCACGTCACGACCTACCGCTACGCGGAGCCGGTCCGCTACTCGATCCAGTGCCTGCGGCTGACGCCCGTGCCCTACAAGGCCCTGCGGGTACTGAGTTGGGATGTTCAGTCCCCAGGGCAGAAGCCGCTCCGCTTCAGCGACGGGTTCGGCAACCCGGTGCACCTCGTGACGATCGACGCATCCCACGAGGAAGTGGTCATCGAGGCAGGGGGAACGGTCGAGACAGCCGACAGCAATGGCGTCGTTGCCGGGATAGCCAACCCCATTCCGCCTCGCGTTTTCCTGCGGACAACGCCACAGACCCGGGCGGACGCGGCAATCAGCGACATCGCGCCGCCAGGCCAAGCGCAAGAACCCGCTGGAAACCCTGCACCAACTGTCAGCCAGTGTCCGCGACCGGGTCGAATACGTCCCCGGCACCACGGACGCTCATACCGAGGCGGCAGAAGCTCTCGCAGACGGCAAGGGCGTGTGCCAGGACCATGCGCACATCTTCATTGCCGCGTGTCGCAGCCTGGGTGTCCCGGCGCGCTACGTGACCGGATACCTGTACATCGAGGGCGAGGCCAGCGCAGAAGCACATCACGCCTGGGCGGAGGCGTGGGTGGATGGCCTGGGTTGGATCGGCTTCGATGTCGCCAATCGTATCTGCCCCACCGAGCATTATATTCGCCTCGCGTGCGGACTGGATGCCGGCTACGCGGCACCGATCAAGGGCTCCCGCCGCGGCGGCGCGAAAGGAGCGGCTGGAAGTCGCCGTCGCCGTACAGCAGCAGAGCGCCCAGCAGTGATTGTTGGGGACGTTGGAAAGGACGCGTTGCGCAATGACCTACTGCGTTGCTCTGCGGCTCAATCGGGGTCTCGTCTTTGCTGCGGATACGCGCACCAGCGCCGGCAACGACAATGTTGCCGTCTTCCGCAAGCTGCACTATTGGCGCAAACCGGGCGAGCGGGTGATCGTGCTGGCCTCCGCCGGCAATCTCGCGGTGACGCAATCCGTGACGAGCATCCTCAACGAGCAGCTCGTGGAGGAACTCTCGCCGGGGGCCGAGAGCCTCTTCAACGTGCCGTCGCTGTATCGGGCAGCGCGACTGGTCGGGGACGCGATGCGCACGGTGAAATCCTCCGACGGCCCGTCGCTCGAGCAGACCGGCTCGGGGTTCAATGCGTCCTTCATTCTCGGCGGCCAGATTGGATCGGAGCATCCGCGCCTGTTCCATCTCTATCCGGAGGGAAATTTCATCGAAGCGACGGATGACACGCCTTTCTTCCAGATTGGCGAGCACAAGTACGGAAAACCGATCATCGACCGCGTTGCCCAGCCCAACATGCGTCTCGGCGAGGCAGCCAAGCTCGCGCTGCTCTCCTTCGACTCGACGCTGCGATCGAACCTGTCGGTCGGCCTTCCGATCGATCTGCTGATCTACGAGCGTGACAGCCTCGACGTCCGGCGCCAGAAGCGGATCGAGCAGGACGACGAGTATTTTCGCAAGCTCTCCGCGGCGTGGTCGGATGCGCTGCGAACGGCGTTTGCGAAGATCGAGGAGTTCAAAGTCTAGGCAGACGGTCAGCTCTGCTGCTCAGTGCCTGTTCAATGCTGTCTGCGGATTGAGCAGCATTTGCCTATCGGCCACGCCGCCGCCACCGCGAACCACGCCTGTCGCACACAGCAAGTACGGCTTTCCTCGACTGGCACAGGTCTTGCGAACTTTTCGCTTAGCGCCTTGCGCCGCCGCGTGCGGGCGCTTGTTCGGGGCTCAATGGGAAAACGCCATGCACGCACTTGCCAATCGCCTGCTGCAGACTGCGGTCCTCGCAGCGCTACTCGGATGCGCAGCGCTTCCTGCGCTCGCCCAAACCGCTCCAACCCCGAACAAGGGCGATACGGCTTGGATGCTGACAGCGACGGCGCTCGTGCTGCTGATGACCATTCCGGGCCTGGCGTTGTTCTACGCCGGCCTCGTGCGCGTGAAGAACGTCGTCTCCATGCTGATGCAGGTGTTCTCGATTGTCTGCCTGGTCGCGATCCTATGGGCGCTCTACGGATACAGCCTGTCATTCACCGGTGGCGGCCCGCTGAACGACTACGTCGGCGGGCTGTCCAAGGCGTTCCTGATGGGAGTGACGCCGGAATCGACCGTTGCGACGTTCTCCAATGGCGTGGTCATTCCCGAGTACGTCTACATCTGCTTCCAGCTCACGTTCGCCTGCATCACGCCGGCGCTGATCGTCGGCGGCTTTGCCGAGCGGATGAAGTTTTCGGCCCTGATGCTGTTCGTCGGCCTCTGGGTCACGTTCGTCTATTTCCCGATGGCGCACATGGTCTGGTACTGGGCGGGACCTGACGCGGTGGCCGATGCCGCCAAAGCCGTTGCAGCTGCCGCGGGACCGGCGAAGGCCGAGGCGGAAAAGGCCTTGGCGGCAGTGCAAGCCGACTCCGGCCTGGTCTTCCAGTGGGGCGCGATCGACTTCGCGGGCGGGACGGTGGTGCACATCAACTCCGGCATTGCGGCCCTCGTCGGCGCGCTGATGCTCGGCCGCCGGGTCGGCTACCGCCAGGAGCCGATGCCGCCGCACAGCATCACGCTGACCTGCGTGGGCGGTGCGCTCCTGTGGGTGGGCTGGTTCGGCTTCAATGCGGGCTCGGCGCTTGAAGCATCGGGCGGCGCAGCGCTGGCCATGACGAATACCTTCGTCGCAACGGCGGCGGCGGGCCTGTCCTGGATGATCGCGGAGTTCATCTTCCGCTGGAAGATGTCGCTCCTCGGCCTCGTATCGGGCGTGGTGGCCGGCCTCGTGGCGGTCACGCCGGCGGCTGGCTTCGTCGGGCCCATGGGCGCGGCGGTGCTTGGGGCCTGCGCGGGCGTGATCTGCCTGTTCTTCTGCACGGCGATCAAGTGGCTGCTGAGGTACGACGACAGCCTCGACGTGTTCGGCATCCACTGCATCGGCGGCATCGTCGGGGCGCTGGGCACCGGCTTGCTGGTGAGCCCCGAGTTCGGCGGGACGGGCATTCTCGATTATGCGGTCAACCCCGGCACAGCGACGGTCGCCGAGTACATGCGCGACGCGCAGCTCATTGCGCAGGCCAAAGGCCGTTGGGCTGACGCTTCTGTGGTCGGGACTCGGAACCGTCATCATCATGAAAGTCGTGGACATCCTGATCGGCACGCGGGTCAGCCCCGAGGACGAGCAGGCGGGGCTGGATCTCTCCCACCACGGCGAGCGCGGCTACGTCTACGAGCACTAGCCGACGACCTGCATCGGCCGCATCGTCTTCGACCTTCGGAATGATGCGCCATGCCCGGATGTCCGCAGAGCTACCGCTGCGGACATCCGGTACTTGGCGGACCGCCGACCAACGGTGATCTTTTCCGTCGCGCCCGCTGAATGCCCGCGCTATCTGTTGATGCTGCACTTTTCGCTTGCTCGTGCGGCACGGCGGATAGGGACTCGCGATGACAGAACGCGGCAGCGACCCCGCATTGCTCTCGGCGACAGAGCTGGTTGCAGCGCTATCGCCGCAAGGAGCTCTCCCCTGTTGAGACCGTGAAGGCCACTCTCGCCCGCATTGAGCGCTTCAACGGCGTGGTCAACGCTTATTGCCATCTCGATGCCGAGGGCGCACTCGCTGCGGCGAAGGAATCCGAGAAGCGCTGGATGGCAGGCGCGCCGAAGGGATTGGCCGATGGCGTGCCGCTAGGGGTCAAGGACAACATCGCGGTCGCGGGCATGCCGGGACGGTTCGGATCCCGCCTTACGAGCACCGATGCCGTCACGATCGATGCTCCTGCCGTGGCGCGACTCAAGGAGAGCGGCGCAATCGTACTCGGCAAGACCGCGATGCCCGAGTACGGCTGGAAGGCAACGAGCGATAGTCCGCTCACCGGCTTCACCCGCAATCCGTGGGACACGCGGATGACGACTGGGGGCTCCTCGGCGGGAGCGGTGGCCGCGACCGTGCTGGGCATGGGCGCGCTGCAGCTCGGCACGGACGGCGGCGGCTCCGTCCGCATCCCGGCGGCGTTCACGGGGTGCTTCGGCCTGAAACCCACGCGCGCGCGGGTGCCGGCGTTTCCCACGTCGCCGCTCGGGACGATCGCGCATCATGGTCCGCTGACGCGGACGGTGACCGATACGGCGCTCGCCATGTCGGTGATTGCAGCTCCCGACATGAGGGACGTCTACGGCTGGCCCTCGCCTGCACCCAACTATTTGAGTGGGTTAGAGGACGGCGTCCGCGGACTTCGCATCGCCTATTCGCCGAAGCTGGGTTTCGCACGCCGTGTTCATCCGGAAATCGAGAGCGCCGTTGTCTCGGCGGTCAAGACCTTCGAGAGCCTGGGAGCAAATGTCGAGGAGGCGACACCGGACCTCGGCGGCGACCCGATCGAAACCTGGAACACGTTCTGGTGGCCGGCCATGCACTACCAGCTCCAGGCTTTCGGCGACCGCTGGCGGGAGCTGTCGGATCCGGCCCTGATCGAGGCTGCCGACCGAAGCAAGTCGGTCACCGTCTTCGATCAATTGAGAGCGCAATTGCATCGCGCGCAGCTGCACAACGTCATGACCAAGTTCCACGAGACCTACGCGCTGCTGCTGACGCCTGCGCTCCCGCTGCCCGCCTTCGAGGTCGGTGATCTGGTGCCGAAGTCCGGTGAGTGGGGGACGGCGTGGTCCGACTGGGCACCCTTCAGCTACCCGTTCAACCTGACGACGCAACCTGGTGCGTCTGTTCCCTGCGGGCTGACAACGGCCGGCCTACCGATCGGCCTGCAGATCATCGGCCCGATGGGAGCTGATGCTCTCGTGCTGCGCGCGAGCCGCGCGCTAGAAGCGGCGGCGCCTTTCGCAACGCTGGATGCGCCGCGGGTCAGGCACCAGTAAGCCGCTTCCCACCTCTGCACTCATGTCGCTTGAGTGGCGGTCCCACTCGTGGGAGCATGATCGCAACAATAGCCAACAGCCGCGGAGGAAACACATTGGCCGAGGAAATCCGCATCGAGTTTACGCGCTTTTCTGCGTTCTATTCGCCCCTCATCGCCACCATGGCCGGCGGCTTCCTGAAAGCGGAAGGGCTGGAGGGGAAGCATTCGGTTTCGCCGCCGGGAAAGTCGGCAATCGCGAGCCTGATCGACGGATCGGTGCACGTCGCGCAGTCCGCGCCGAGCCAGGGCTTCACGCCGCTGGAGCAGGGCAAGGTCTCGCCGACGCTGCACTTCGCGCAGATCAACGAGAAGGACGGGTTCTTCCTGACCGGGCGCAGTCCTGATCCTGCGTTCACGTGGGACAAGCTCAAGGGCAAAAAGGTGATCATCGATCACGGCGGGCAGCCGATGGCGATGTTCAAGTACGCCTGCTTCAAGAAGGGCCTCGACTTCACGGCCATCAACCCGATCGATGCCGGGTCGACGGAGAAGATGATTGCGGCATTCCGCAGTGGCGAGGGCGATTTCATCCACCTGCAAGGGCCGGCGCCGCAGCAATTGCAGCATGACGGCGCGGGACACATCGTCACTGCGCTCGGTGACGCGATAGGCCCATGTGCGTTCTCAAGCCTGGCGGCCAAGCGGGAATGGCTGAACACCGACATGGCCAAGGCTTTCATGCGCGCTTACCGCAAGGCGCGCGCGTGGCTGATCGCGACGCCGGCAGCGGAGGTTGCCAAGGCGGAAGCGCCCTACTTCAAGGACATCGACCAGTCGGTGCTCGCCAGCACGATCGCCGCCTACCAGAAGCTTGGCAACTGGTCGCCGCACGTCGAGATTACGCGGCCGGCCTTCGAGGCCACCCTGGATATTTTCCAGCATGCCGGCTTGATCACGAAGCGGCACGCGTATGAAGATGTCGTCGCGCAGCCGCCGGGGGAGTAACAATCATGGCTGAGACACTGGGATGGATCGGCATCGGCAGCATGGGTCACCGCATGACCCGGCATCTGGTTGCCGCAGGTCACACGCTTGTGGTTGCGGACGCCGTGAGTGCGGAACGCGCGCCCGCGGGCGCGAAGATCGCCAAGAGCAACGCAGAAGTTGCGGCGCTGGCGGACACGATCATTCTCTCGCTGCCTGACGGGACGGCGAGCGAAGCGGTGGCGAAGGAAATTGCTGCCGCGTCGCCGCGCAAGGTGAGGACAGTCATCGACACCTCCACCATCGGCATCAAGGCGGCGGAGACAGTGGCGGGAATCCTGTCCAAAGCGGACATCGCGTTCGTGGACGCGCCGGTATCGGGCGGAACGGCCGGTGCGGACAAAGCGACGCTCGCTATCATGCTTGCGTGTCCAGAACCGACCTTCGAACGGCTCAAGCCCCTGATGAGCCTGATGGGCAAGCCGTTCTATGTCGGGTCGAAACCAGGCCATGGACAGGCCGTGAAGCTGCTGAACAATTTCCTGTCCGCGACGGCGCTGGCGGCGACCTCGGAAGCGATCGCCTTCGGCACGCGGCAAGGCATCGACATGCAGAAGATCCTGGACATCGTGAATGTCTCGACGGGTCGCAACACCGCGACGGACGACAAGTTTCCCCGCCGCATCATCAACGAGAAGTACGACGCTGGCTTCACGGCCAAGCTGCAGCTGAAGGATATCAAGCTTTATCTGGAGAGCGCGCGGGCAAGCGGAATCAGCAATGAGGTCGCGAGCTCGGTGGTGGATGTGTGGACCGGGCTGGACAAAGCCATCCCTGGAGCCGACATCACCATCATGTATCCCTACACGCGGGACGGCCGGGCCAAGCCGAAAGGCTGAGCCAGCCGCGGCGGGAGGAGCGGGTCCAGGACCCGCCTACTTCTTCTTCGGTTCGGCAGGGGGCGCGGGCTCGGGAGGGGGCTCCAGCAGGTCTGCCCGCTTCTTCAGGATTGCGTTCGCCTTGAAGTCGGCGATCTTGTACTCCCAGCCCTGCGTGCGCGCGGAGAGTTCCTCGGCCGCTGCCTTGGCCTCGCCCTCGCCCGTTGCAGTGAGCGAGAGCCAATTCGTCTCTCCGTCCTTGCGCAGGTTGAGAGTGACGGAGGGCTGATCCTTACTCTCGACCTTGACCACGGCGACAGCACCGGCCTTCGGGGCTGCATCGCGCTTGCGAACATCCTCCAGGTCGATAGATGCAATGGCTCGCGCGATTGCTTCGGCCGCCGATGCCTCCTTGAGACTTCTTGTCCGCGGGCGGGAAGCCGACGAAAGCAAGCTTGCCGTCCGGCGCCGCCGCCCTCACGGGCGATCGCGAGAGGCTGCTCGCCGGGTATCTCGATCGCCACGCGGCTGATCTTGGCGGCATCCAGCGTAAGGATGTTGGTCCGCATCCACTCCTTCGTAGAGATCGAGGCGTTGAGCTCGGTGTTCGTCAGCCAGGTCTGCGGATCGCCGGGCTTGCGGACGTAGGTGCCGGACTTGCTGCCGCCGAACACCTCGAATTTCTTCTTGCCCAGAACTACCTCCGCCAGCACGGCACCCTTGTCGCCGATCAGGCGCACGAGTTGCGACTTGGTGCCCTTGGCGGCGGGGTCTTCGAGTTCCAGGGCCGCGTAGCGATCACTGCGTCGCGTTTTGCCCTCGAGCAGCTCGGCTTCCGAGAGCCCGACGAGAATTGTACGTATCTTGGCAAAATCAACCGGATAGCCGCTGCGATCCTTTACGCCCCACGTGGCACCCGCCTTCTCAAGAGTCAGGCTCTCATCGCCCTGCCGGACCTGGATGCCTGATACCTTGCTCAGGTCATTGGAAAGCGAAGGAAACAGCTTTTCGCCCGCGGCCTTGCCCGTGCTCCACTGGTTGTTGGATGCGTAGCTGACGACGGCAAACAGCACCGACAGCGCGGCGGCGACCGCAAGATAGAGAAAATTCTTGGGTGTCATTGCTTCGGCTCCGTCGGCTGTTGCGGCCCGGAACGCCTGCGGCGGTAGGCCCAGGCGATACCGAAGAACCCGATCAGCAAGGGGACGGCGGCGACGTTGGCGAACTTGAGCACGCCGTCGAGGCGGTCGATATCCTTGCGCAACTCACGCTTGACCTCGCGCAGATCGCGCCGCACCGACAGCATGTCCATCTTGAACTTTTCGATCTCCTGGCGCTCCGGCTCGGTGAGAATGACATTGTCGCCCGTGCCTTGCTTCTCGAGGCCGGCGAGCTTGGTCTGCACCTCGCGCAGACGCGCCGTGAGCGCCTCCTCCTTGTTGCGGAAACGCTGCTCGGCATCGCGACGCAGCTCGTTCACCATATCGAAGGGACGGTCCGTGACGCCGCGGGCACGCAGCGAGATGAGCGCATCGGTACCCGAGAGGTTCTCCAGTGCCGCGAGCACGAAAGCGCCGTTATGGGCATTCGGGACAGCGACCTGCTGACCCAGGAAATCGCGGACGTCGACCCAGAACTGGTCTTGAAGGAAGTCCGTGTCGGCAATCACGACAAGGTTGACCTTCCCGTTTGCGACGTGGGTTTTCTTAGCAGCAGCATCCGTTTTCTTGTCGGCGGCGGGCGGCGGGGAGCCAGCCTTGTCCTTGCCGTCTTCGGCCTTGGTCTCGGGCGGGCGTCCATCCGGGAAAGCGCTCTTGGCGTCGCCCGATACGCGGGCTGCCAGCGTAAGGGCCTTACCGCCGCGCTTGTAGGAGCGGAGCATGGCGACCGCATCCGGCATCATGCTGGCGCTTTCGGCCGGAATCTCCATCGCTTCGCCGGTAGTGCGCACAAGCGGAGAGAATTGCGTGGTTGCATCGGCGGCCTTGGAGAGAATGCCGGCGCTGGCGAAGTTCAGGCGCTCGATGCCGCCGGCCAGCACGTCCTTCTCATCGAGATTCCGGCGATCAAGGCCAAGCCAGAGCACGTATTCGGTAACGCTGGAGCGCGGACCGCCACCAAACTGGACCCTGCGCGCGCGGGCGATGTCGCCGGCAAGCTTGCTGGTATCCATCTCAACGCCCCAAGCGTTCATGAGCTTGCCGAACTCGGCGAGATCCGGCGGACCCTGCGCCATCATCATCATCGGGTTACCGCCCCCCCGCTGCGTCTCGGCCACCGGATCGACGAAGGCGAGGACCTTGCCGCCCGACAGCGCGAACTGGTCGATCGCGTAAGCCGTCTCGGGCGACAACCCCTCGGGCTGGATGAGCATGAGGACACCGATGTCGGAGGGGATCTCCTTGACGTCCTTGGGCAGCGACTTGATCTCGAAGAACTCGCGCACGTGCTCGATGAGCAGCAGCGGCTGGGTCGCAGGGCGCCCCATCATGGGCATGCCCGGGTTCCCCTCGACCGGAATGGTGCTGATGAGACCGACCGTGCTCTTGCTCTGGTTGGCGAGCGTGACGATCATCTTGGTGACGTCGTATTCGAGGAAGCGCTCGCGCTCCGCGGCAAGGAACGGCAGGCTGGCTTCGGTATCCGTGGAATTGCGCCCGACGAGGCCGAAATAACCCATGTCGCCTTCGGTGTTGAGGCGCACCCCTTTGAGGCCAGCGGCAACCGCCTGGTCCTCGGCGTCCGAGAAGGGTTCCGGGTCAAGGAAGGCGATCTGCAGCTTGCCGCGCGAGATGCCGCGATACTGATCCAGCATCGTGCGCACGCGCTCGAAGCTCTTGGCGTAGCTGGGGGCGGCGTCGCCGAGCTTCTTTGAGAAGTAGACCTTCACGTCGATCGGCTCGTCGATGGCGCGCAGCGCCTTGCGCGTGCCCTCGGAGATCGTGAAGAGGTGGTCCTTGGTGAGGTCGATCCTCGCGTCGCGCAGCGCGCTGGAGGCGATCAGGTTCACCGCCAAGAGGATGATCGCACCGAGCGCAATCGCGGCCCAGGCGAGATGACGCCGGTTGATGCGGGCGACGGAAGCCGCCGCGCGATCGAGGGTGCCCGTCTTCTTTGCACTGGTCTGCGACATGACGAGCTTACCCTAGGCGGCCTTGCGCTGGTCGATGATGATCTTGTTGGCGAAGAGAGCGAACAGGATCAGCGAGGTGTAGAAGACGAAGGCCGGCAGATCGAAAATGCCGCGCGTGATGTTCTCGAAGTGCGACAGGAAGCTGAGCGAGCCGATCGCCGTAATGAGCGAAGCAGGCGCCCAGGCGCGGAACACGTTCTGAACCAGCTCCAGGCCGCTCATGACGAGCAGGAAGCAGACGGTCGCAGCGACGATGAAGGCGACCACCTGGTTCTTGGTGAGGGCCGAGATGCAGGAAGCCACCGCCAGGTAGGCCCCCGCCATGAAGAAGCTGCCGAGGTAGCTGGCGAGGATCACGCCGTTGTCGGGCTGGCCCAGCATGTTCACCGTGAGCCACATCGGGAAGGTGAGGATCAGCGCGAGGCCGATGAAGGCCCAGGCGGCGAGGAACTTGCCGAAGATCGCGTCCCATGGGGACAGCGGCAGGGTCATCAGCAGTTCGATGGTGCCGGTCTTGCGCTCCTCGGCCCACAGCCGCATGCCGATCGCGGGCACCAGCAGCAGGTAGAGCCAGGGGTGATAGACGAAGAAGGTGGAGAGATCCGCCTGCCCGCGCTCGAAGAAGCCGCCGACGAAGAAGGCGAAGGCGCCGGTGAGCGCCACGAAGATCATCAGGAAGACGATGGCGATAGGGGTGGCGAAGTAGCCGGCGAATTCGCGCTTGGCGACGATCCAGCTGTTGCGAAGGCTGTCACGCATGGGATTTATCCAGGTCGGACGTGGTGATCTGGCGGAAGACGTCGTCCAGCTTGCCGCGCTCGACGTAGACCTCGTCGACGATGAGCGATTTCTGGCGGATGACGGAGGCCACATCCGTAACGATGGCGGCGCCGTTCTTCGGCAAGGCGCGGAGCTGGAGCTGGCCGTTCGTGGCGGTGAGCGTCTCGATGCGGTCGATGCCGGTGAGGGCTGCGAGGGCTCCCTTGACGGCGTCCGCCTTGTCGGCGGCGACGAGAATGGCGACGGCGCCGTGATAGGGCACGCGGCGCATCAGGTCCTCGGCGGTGCCGTCGGCGACGATGCGGCCCTTGTTGATGACGACGGCGCGGGTGCAGACGGCTTCCACCTCTTCGAGGATGTGGGTTGAGACGATGATGGCCTTCTCCTTGGCCATCTCGGCAATCAGCTCGCGCACGTGGTGTTTCTGGTTGGGATCGAGGCCATCGGTCGGCTCATCCATGATGAGTACTTCCGGATCATGCAGGATCGCCTGCGCGATGCCGACGCGGCGCTTGTAGCCTTTGGAGAGGGTGTCGATGGTCTGGTCGAGGACGGGACCGAGACCAGTCCTGTCTACCGCGCGGGCGATAGCGCCGCCGATCGCCGCGCCCTGCAGGCCGCGCAGCTCGGCGACGAAGCGCAGGAAGCCGCGCGGTGTCATCTCCGCGTAGAGCGGCGCGCCTTCCGGCAGATAGCCGAGGCGCTTCTTGGCCTCGCGCGCCTGGTCGTGAACATCGAAACCGGAAATGCGTGCGCGACCGGCATCGGGCTCGAGGAAGCCCGTGATCAGCCGCATGGTGGTGGACTTGCCGGCGCCGTTCGGGCCGAGGAAGCCCAGCACCTCGCCACGCGTCACTCTCAGCGTTATGCCGTCGACGGCCCTGAGCTTGCCAAAGCTCTTGGTGAGCCCCTCCGCTTCAACGAGGGCGTTCATCGTTCTCTCCCCGGCGTTCCCCAGCGCACTCCTGTTCGTGGAGGCCCGGGAAGTCAAATGAATACAAGGTCATGTGCCCAAGGCCGGAACGCGGACGGCACTCAAGCGCTTGCTCGCGAGGCTCTGGCGGCCCCTGCAGCAGCGACCTGTCGGCGTTATGTAGAAAGACGGCTGGCAGTGTCAACCTTAGACTGCCAAGGAGAAAGGCGACTTGCCGCTGACGCCCCAATCGGCCGGTTGCGGGGATCAAACTGGGGCAGTGGCGCGGCTTACGACCGAGACGGCCAGGAACGATCAGGTGCACCTGCGGGTTTTACTCGGGATGATCAAGAGACCGGAGTTTCGACCATGCCCCTTCTGCTTTGGCTGCTCGGCGTACCGCTCAGTGTGGTGATCCTACTGCTGCTGATCGGCGTCGTCTAAGCGCAAGCGTAACCACCCTGAGGGCAGCGTGCGAATAGTGCGCTGCCCTTGCTGCTGCTAGCACTTCTGGCGCAGGTGTTGGACGTTATCCGAATGGTAGCACACCAGCGCACCCCTGGGGATAAGGTGAGAGGCGCGGCTGGGTTAACGGGCGAGCGTCTTCAGTTCAGCGCCACGATCGCCGCGTTGAGCAGGCTGGCGAAGGCGACCCAGGCCGCGTAGGGCGCGAACAGCAGCGCGCTGCACGCGGTCGGCCCGCCAGCGGGTGGCGATGAACGCCAGGATCGCGATCAGCAGCGCCGCGATGATCGCCAGCGCCAGCCCCGGCCGATGCAGCCCGAAGAACACCGGCGTCCACGCGAAGTTGAGCGCCATCTGCCCGAGCCACAAGCGGAAAGCCGCCGGCGCCGCGCTCGAACGTGCGCGCGCCGGCGATCGCGATCATCACGTAGAGCAGCGTCCAGACCGGCCCGAATACCCAGTTCGGCGGATTGAACGGCGGCTTGGCCAGCGCGGCGTACCAGCCGTCGGGGCGCGTGACGGTGCCGATGAGGAGGCCGATGGCGAGGACGGTGAGGAGGAAAACCACATAAATGAGTGCGCGTCGCATTGCCGAGCCTCATTCGCTGCCGAACCAGCGGCGTTGAACGCGGAGGCGGTGGGATGGTTCCCGCGAACTACGCTGGTGCCACCGCTATTGCGACGTATCGCGACTTACTTGTGTAGTTGGGTCGACTCGCTTTCACTCGCACGTAAACGCAGTGACGGATAACCCACAGCGAAACCGCGCAGCTCATGACAAGAATTCCGCAAGCTCTGAAGCGAGACGGGCAGCCGAAACCATCCACGAGGTTCGTGCGCCATAAGCGCAGCGACGAGCACCTCCGTGATCTAGCTATCTGTTGCCAGAACCTGACAGACCTGTGCGAGGCGTTTGATCGCGGTCGCTATTTCATCTCGCAACTCATTGCTGTCGAGATCGCAAAGCTTGTTGCAAAGGAGAGTAGGGATCAAAGCCCCGTTCTACTACGTGTTCCGCGTGCTCGTGAGCTGCAGTTCACTTCATCGCCAGAAAGATTTGCCATGCCCGCCGGCTATGAAGTCGTGGGAAAGCACAACCTTCTCGTTCAGGAGAACATTAGCACTAAGCGAACACCGCGCTGTGTCACTATGGTGCGCAAGTCGGTTCCAAGATGTTGGGAGTATGTGCGAGAAGGCAAGTGGCCAGCCTGGAACGTCATTTCGTATGAGCAGTGGTGGGACGGTACGATCGTGATGTCGGAATCAGGCACCGGAAAAGAGCCCTACAGTTACACTAGACGCGGGCTTATCAAAGCCATCCGAGATGCCCAGGGCGCGCACTCTCGCGGGGCTTTCCGTGAGGATGAGCTTCCTCTGAATGATCCCAACGCCTTCACGTTCGCGGTTGGATATTCAGGTCCCTTGCAAGAAGGCCAAGAGATACGACACGCAGTGGAGGTGCTGCCCTCGCAGGCCGCGGTCCGGCAGATCGGTGAGGAGCTACTGTATACAATCAACGCAAACAATCGCGCAGGACTATTGAGCTGAGGACGCTTGGAACGCCCCTAAGCGATTACCCCAGCGCCTCAGTCGCCTTCTTCACCCGCTCCGCATCGACGCACACCCGCCCACCCATCACGCGGAACTTGATCAGCGTGTTCGGCCGCGATCTGGGGAACTAGCCGCCACGGGCACGTCGAAGCTGTAGTTCTTCAGAACCTCCGGGTCTTCCGTCCTGCGCGAGGCGTCGAGGATTTCAACGCCGACGATGCGGCCGGCTTCATCGTAATCCACGACGATGCCGTCGGCGACTTCCTCGCTCTCCTTGATTGGCCTGTCGGTCAAGTTGACGTAGACAGCGTCCGCCGCACGATCGACTCTCACCCGCATGGTCTTTTCCTGTCGAAGTAGGCGGTGATCACGTACTCAGGATCGGTTTCGGACGTGAGGCCACGCGCGGCATGATCGCCGGGACCCAGCAAACACGAAGTAGGACCGGTGCGCATCGTATCCTCGATACAGGGTTCCGGATGGTTTCCTCAACCCAAGCCTTGTCAATGCCACGCCGGGCGATCTGAAACTCGGCGTGCTCGTCGGGATGGACAGGTCGGAGTGGGCGAGTCGTCCTACTTCAACGCCTCATTCGCCTTCTTCACCCTGTCAGCATCGACATACACCTGCCCGCCCATCGCGCGGAACTTCTCGCTCATCGCCGCCATTCCCGCTTCGGGATCGACCACGGTCGTCTCCTGGGCCAGTTCCACCTGCGCCTCGTTCAAGGTCGCGGCGTAGTCGCGCACGTCTTGCGTGATCTTCATGGAGCAGAACTTGGGGCCGCACATGGAGCAGAAGTGCGCCACCTTGTGCGCCTCCTTGGGCAGGGTTTCGTCGTGATACGAACGAGCAGTGTCGGGGTCGAGCGAGAGGTTGAACTGGTCCTCCCAGCGGAAGTCGAAGCGCGCGTCCGAGATCGCGTCGTCGCGCAGCTGCGCCGCCGGATGGCCCTTCGCCAGGTCGGCCGCGTGCGCGGCGAGGCGATAGGTGATGACGCCCACCTTGACGTCGTCGCGGTTGGGGAGGCCGAGGTGCTCCTTGGGCGTGACGTAGCAGAGCATCGCGGTGCCGAACCAGCCGATCATGGCGGCGCCGATGCCTGAGGTGATGTGGTCGTAGCCGGGCGCGATGTCGGTCGTCAGCGGGCCCAGCGTGTAGAAGGGCGCCTCGCCGCACTCCCTGAGCTGCTTGTCCATGTTGATCTTGATCTTGTGCATCGGCACGTGGCCGGGGCCCTCGATCATCACCTGGCAGCCCTTGGCCCACGCGCGCTTGGTGAGTTCGCCCAGCGTCTCCAGCTCGGCGAACTGCGCGGCGTCGTTGGCATCGGCGATGGAGCCGGGGCGCAGGCCGTCGCCCAGCGAGAACGACACGTCGTAGGCCCGCATGATGTCGCAGATGTCGTCGAAGCGCTCGTAGAGGAAGCTCTCCTTGTGATGCGCCAGGCACCACTTGGCCATGATCGAGCCGCCGCGGCTGACGATGCCGGTCTTGCGGGTGGCGGTGAGCGGCACGTAGGCCAGGCGCACGCCGGCGTGGATGGTGAAATAGTCGACGCCCTGCTCGCACTGCTCGATCAGCGTGTCGCGATAGATTTCCCAGGTGAGCTTGACGGGGTCGCCGTCGCACTTCTCCAGCGCCTGGTAGATCGGCACCGTGCCGATGGGCACCGGCGAGTTGCGCAGGATCCACTCGCGCGTGTTGTGGATGTTGCGGCCGGTGGAGAGGTCCATGACGGTGTCGCCGCCCCAGCGGATCGCCCACACCATCTTCTCCACCTCCTCCTCGACGGACGAGGTGACGGCCGAGTTGCCGATGTTGGCGTTGATCTTCACCAGGAAGTTGCGGCCGATGATCATCGGCTCCAGCTCGGCGTGATTGATGTTGGCCGGGATGATGGCGCGGCCGCGCGCGATCTCCTCGCGCACGAACTCCGGCGTGATGTGCTCGGGGATGGCCGCGCCGAAGCTCTCGCCGTCGGCCAGCTTCGCTTTCGCCTGCGCGAGCGCGGCCTTGCGGCCGAGGTTCTCGCGATGCGCGACGTAGATCATCTCCTTGGTGACGATGCCGGCCTTGGCGAACTCGTATTGCGTGATCGGCTTGCCGGGCAACGCCCGCAGCGGCGCCGGCTTGTTGGGGAAGTCGCGCGCGAGGTGCTTGCCCGAGACGTTGCCGTTGTCCTCCGGCTTGATGTCGCGGCCGGTGTAGCTCTCCACGCCGCCGCGCTCTTTCACCCAGGCCTCGCGGATGCGCGGCAGGCCCTTCTCGACGTCGATGCGTGGCGTGCGCATCGGTGTAGGGACCGGAGGGATCGTAGACGCGGAACGATTTCTCGGCCGCACCCTCACTCAGCGCGATCTCGCGGAACGGTACGCGCACGTCGTCGTGACCTTCGGGCGAGGTGTAGACCTTCGTGGACGCGCTGATCGGTCCCGTGGTGACCTTGGGGATCATCAGGTCTTTGCTGCGGGTGATCTTGTTCATGGTGACCTCACGTGTCAGGGCCGTAGGCCTTGTAGGAAAGGAAGCCGCCCAGTGCGAGCAGCACGACAGCCGGGACGATCAGCATCGCCGGGTTGGCGGTGAAGGCGTTGGCGATGGGGCCGGCCATCTGCGGCATCCACATGCGGGCGAGCCCGCCCACGATGGCGAGCCAGCCGAACACGCGTGACGATGATCGCGCCAGCCGCCGCTCCAGACGTTGTGGACGCGCACGATGGCGATGCCCGCCAGCAGCGAGAGAATGCCGGACAGCACGATCAGGCCGTAGTCGTGCGAAATCTGATCGATGATGACGGGAAACATCTCGCGATTGACGAGCATGGCGCAGCCGAGCGCCGCCAGCAAAGGCCCGATCAATCCGGCAATCAGCTTGGAGTGCATCGCGTTTCCGTCCCTTCGCCGGCATGACCCGGATCAGGTTCAAAGGGTGGCGGCGCGGGTTGAGCGCCATCTCAGCCGGCTTCCCGCCGGCCCCCCTGGAACGAATTCAGTGTAGGCCGATCGCCCGAGGTGTCAACGCAGCGGCGCCCGAGGCGATCCGGCCGGGCCGATAACCACGGCGAGGGCTGCTATAAACACGGCAGCGAGAGGCGCGCATGGAACTGACAGTGAGAGAGATGCAGCTGCCGGAGACGGAGCTGATCGTCGACTATTTCTTTCGCCGCTCGACGCCTGAGCACCTCGGCAAGCTCGGCATCGACGCTGCCCAGATGGCGACGCCCGGCGTCTGGCAGGAAGGCTTCCGGCGCGAGTACGAGCTTCCGATCGAGGAACGCGCGGGCTTGTTTCTCATCTGGCTGGCGAACGGCGCGCCCGTCGGATTTTCCAGCTGCGACAGCATCGAATTCGGCGAGAGCGCGACCATGCATATTCACGTCACCGAGCCGGAGCGGCGGCGGCGAGGCATCGGCACCGCGTGCACGCTTCAGAGCGTTGATATTTACTTTCGAGAGATTGAAGCTCAAGCGGCTGTTCTGCCAGCCCAACGCGTTCAATATCGCGCCCAACCGGATGCTGCAGAAGGCCGGTTTCAAGTATCTCGAAACCTGCATGATGCAGCCGGGGCCGATCAATTTCCACCAGGCGGTGACGCGCTGGGTGATCGAGCGCTGAGGCGACCCCCACGGCAGGAGCTTCCTGCACCCCTTCCTCGGACCTCCGGCCCGGCATGAGGCACAGGCAGGCTCACACCGACGGCACGCAATCACGGGCCATCGACCGCGTGTCCGTCACACGCCATCCGCGTGTGGAAATGCGCCTTCGACACATCGTGCGGGACGACGCCTGCATGCCGCCGCGACGCACGGACGGCACGACGTCGCCGCGCCGCGGTAGGGCCGCTACCCCAACGACACGCGCCACGGCAGCCGCAATCCGTGGGCGCGGCAGGGCCACATGCGGCACAGGGCAGAGGGACTGCATTGGTGGCGGCATGGCCACGCGGCGCGCCACGAAAACGGCCCGTGTCAGGCAGGTAAACTCCAGGACACGGCACATGACCACGGCCCATGGCGCAGGCCTGCGCCGCGTCCTGGTGCCACCCGCAAAGGCGCCAACTCATACCTATGGCGGAGGAATTTAACCTTGGCGCTGCCGCCGCCATGGTGCAGGTTGTCGCTCACAAAAAAATCAAACTGGGGAGGATACACATTATGTTCCGTCGGATGGCCTATGTGCTTGCGGGCGTTCTGGCCGCATTTTTCGCCCTGCAACCCTCGATCGCCCAGGCCCAGCTCGCGACCGAGCCGATCCGCATCATCTTCCCGTTCGCTGCGGGCGGCTCGGGCGATGCGCTCGCGCGCCTGCTCGCCGAGCACATGCGCGCCTCCCTCGACCAGCCGGTCATCGTCGAGAACCGCACCGGCGCCCAGGGCCGGCTCGGCGTGCAGGCGGTCAAGGCGGCCGCGCCGGACGGCAAGACCATCCTGCTGACGCCCGTCGCACCGATGTCGATCTATCACCACGTCTACAAGTCGCTCGCCTACGATCCCGTCGCGGATTTCGAGCCGCTCTCCCAGGTCGCGACCTTCGACTTCGCGCTGGCCGTCGGACCCCAGGTGCCGGCGAAGTCGCTCAAGGAGCTGGTCGCCTGGGTGAAGGCCAATCCCGACAAGGGCTCCTACGGCACGCCGGCCGCCGGCGCGCTGCCGCATTTCTTCGCCGTCGCTTTCGCCAAGGCGGCGGGGCTCGACATCCGCCACGTCAGCTATCGCGGTTCGGCTGCGGCGATGGCCGACGTCGTCGCCGGGCAGATCCCGATCATCGTCACCACGACCGCGGACGTGACCGAGCAGCACAAGGGCGGCCGCATCCGCGTGCTCGCCACCTCCGACAAGGAGCGCTCGCCCTTCCTGCCGGACATCCCGACCTTCAAGGAGGCCGGCTACGATATCGTGGGCAGCGGCTGGTACGGGCTCTACGCGCCGGCCAAGACGCCGCCGGACATGGTCGCGCGTCTCAACAAGGCGATCGTGGCCGCGGTGCAGACGCCGGAAGTCAAGCAACGGCTGCTCGCGTTCGCCCTGGTTCCGACCGGCACGTCGGCGGCCGAGCACGCCAAGATCCAGAAGGACGACTCCGATCTCTGGGCCCCCGCCATCAAGGCTTCGGGATACTCGCCCGAGCAATAAAGCTCACGGAGCCGCGCGCTCAATCCGCGTCCTGCGCCTGTCGAAGGACGGGCTGCATGCACCAATGTCGTGGTTCGACCCGCGGAACGAGTCCCGAGGGCGCAAGCTCACCAGCGGGGTCGGCGCCCGCCGCCTGTGAGGCGGACCTGAACGCGAGGATGACCGTTGGGCTCCGGCCCCGACGCGTCTACGGTCCTTCCATCTTCGGTGAATCGTTCCAAGTCGCAGGCTCAACCGGTCCGGAGCCTGTCGAAGGACGACTGCGCACGCGAATGCGGTGGTTCGACAAGCTCACCACTGGGGTGAGCGCACGCTGTCTCGGGCGCGCAGCCGTTAAGCGCTAAGCGGCGCTGCCCGACCGCTGCGCGCCGGCGAACGCGCG
Source organism: uncultured Alphaproteobacteria bacterium (assembly GCA_963782855.1). Classification (GTDB taxonomy): domain Bacteria; phylum Pseudomonadota; class Alphaproteobacteria; order Rhizobiales; family Hyphomicrobiaceae; genus AWTP1-13. Next base: position 132,000 of record CAWALW010000010.1, read on the forward strand.
CTCCAGCTGCGCCACCTGCGCTTCCACCGGGCTTTCCGCACGTCTCCGGCGAGCCGGCGGGAATTTCCATCGCGCAATCGAGGCGCACGATGCGATCGTTGAGCGCGAAGCTCGCCTCGATCAGCTTGCGCAGGCCCTCGGGCAGCTCGCCGAAGCCCTTGATATGCGACAGCCGCCCGGGCGCCGTCAGGCGGATGCGGGCGCGCTTCTTGCGCACCTCGTCCGCCGTGATCTCGCCTTCCTTGTGGGCGCGGCGGATCATCAGCCACGATGCCAGCTCCAGCAGCCGCGTCGTGAGCCGCATGCTCTCGGTTGCATAGAGCATCGATGCGGGCCCCTTGAGGGCACGGGCTTCCTTGCGGCCGGGGCCGTCCAGGTAGACCGCAGCGCTTTCCACGAGCGCCATGCCCTCGCGGAAGATCGCATCGAATTGGTTGGAGGCGGCGTAGTGCGCGCCGAAGGAGATGGTGACCCCTCTATCGGAGGGATGCCCGCTGCTGGTTACTGAACTACCCATGACCGAACTTGGCACGACCGCTTACGATTGACTGACCATAACGCCACCCTGGCAGGCGCCAGTTAACAAGTCACCCACAAATCGTTCGAAAAGTTGACGCCGGTGCGCGAGCGCTTGGCGCGCGTGCATTTTCCACAGCCCAAAGCCCTGCAGATCAGGCAGAAAACAATTATTCCGCCGGTGCGGGCGACGGTGCCGGAGCGGGACCTGCCGGGCGCAGGCGATGCGCCGCGTGATCGCGCGCAATGTAGGTATAAACCACCGGTGTCACGAACAGCGTGAACAGCGTGCCGATCGTCATGCCGGCAGGCAATCACCAGCCCGATGGAGAACCGGCTCGCCGCGCCGGCGCCACTGGCGGTCAGCAGCGGGAGCATGCCCACCACCATCGCCGCCGTCGTCATGAGAATGGGCCGCAAGCGAATGCCGGCCGCGCGGTGGATCGCCTCGCGCCGGCTCAAGCCCTCGTTCTCCTGCAGGTGGTTGGCGTAGTCCACCATGAGGATGCCGTGCTTGGAGATGAGCCCGATCAGCGTGACGAGCCCCACCTGCGTATAGATGTTGATGCTGGCCAGCCCGAGGTTCAGCGGGATCAGCGCGCCGAACATCGCCGTCGGCAACGCGATCAGGATGATCAGCGGATCGCGGAAGCTCTCGTACTGCGCCGCCAGCACCAGATAGATGATGATGAGGGCGAACACGAACGTGACGACGAGTCTGCTCCCCTCCTGCACGTACTGCCGGCTCTCGCCCTGGAAGTCGAACGAGAAGCCTTCCGGCAGCAGGTCGGCAGCCTTGCCCTTGAGCAAGTCGATCGCCTCGCCCACGGTGCGGCCGGGAAACGGAACGCCGCTCAGGATCGCCGAGTTGAGCTGCTGGAAGGTGGTCAGCGCATTGGGCTGCACGGAACTCTCGATCGTGACCACGCTCGACAGCGGCACCAGCGTACCGGTGCTGGTCCGCACCTGGTAGCGCTTGAGCCAGTCGGTCGTGAGCCGGTACTCGCGCGGCACCTGCGGAATCACTTTGTAGCTGCGGCCGTACAGGTTGAACTGGTTCACGTAGTTGCCGCCGAGCAATGTCGCCAGCGAACCGCCGATGTCCTGCATGCTGATCCCGAGACGATTGGCCCTGTCGTGGTCGATCTTCATCTCGATCTGCGGCGTCTCGAATCTTGAGATCGCTGTCGATGAAGATGAACATGCCGGTCTTCTGGGCTTCCTGCTTGAGCGTCTCGAGTACCTGCGCCAGCTGGGTATAGTCGGCCGTCGTCGTGATCACGAATTGCACCGGCGGGCCGCCGCGCGAGCCCGGCAGCGACGGCAGCGGGAACGTAAAGACCTGGGCATTTGCAATGCTCGCGACCCTGCCTTGCAGGCTGGCGAGGATCTGCTTCTGAGAGCGCGTGCGCTCCTCCCAGGGCTTGAACAGGATGCCCGAAAACGCCTGGTGCACATCTCCCAGGCCGTTGATCGTGAAGACGTGCTCCTTCTCGGGCACGGTTTGGAACACCTTGCCGAGCTGGGCGGTCGCCTGTTCCAGGTAGTCGAGGTTGGCCGGCTGGGGCGTCTTGACGATATTGAACAGGATGCCCTGATCCTCCTCGGGAGCGAGCTCCTTCTGCGAGGTGATGTACATGATGGCCGTCGCCGCCATTACCGCGACGAGCACCATGATGGTGGCCGGACGGCGGTCCAGCGTGCGATGCAGCCGGCCCTCGTAGCGCCGCCGCAAGCTGCTGAAGACGCGGTCGAGCAAACGCACGAAGCGCCCGCTGCCATGCTCCGCCTTCAACAGCTTCGATGCCATCATCGGCGACAGCGTCAGCGCCACGATGCCGGAGACGATCACGGCGCCGGCGAGCGTAAAGGCGAACTCGCGGAACAGCGCGCCCGTCAGCCCCGACACGAAGCCGATCGGCGCATACACGGCTGCCAGCGTAATCGTCATCGACATCACCGGCACCGCGATCTCCCGCGCGCCCGTGATCGCCGCCTCGTGGGGTTGCATGCCCTCTTCGATGTGCCGATGGATGTTCTCGACCACCACGATGGCATCGTCCACCACGAGACCGATGGCAAGCACCAGGGCCAGCAACGTCAGCAGGTTGATCGAATAGCCGAGCGCCAGCAGCGCAAACATCACGCCGATCAGCGACAGAGGGATCGTCACGATGGGAATGAGCGTAGAGCGCAGATTGCCGAGAAACAGGAATATCACCACGATGACGATGAGGGCCGCCTCGACCAGGGTCGTTCGCACCTCGCGGATCGAGGCCTCGATGAACTTGGTCGCATCGTAGGCGATTGCCGCCTCCATGCCGGTCGGAAGCTGGCGCTGGATGTCGGGGAACGCTTCACGCACCTTGCCGATGACGGTGAGCGGGTTGGCCGCGGGCGTTGCGAAAACACCGATGAACACGGCCTTTAGACCGTCGAATACCGAGGAGGAATCCGCACTCTCGGGGCCCAACTCGATATCAGCGATATCATCCAGCCGGATGAGAGCGTCGCCGCGCGTGGCCACGACCAGCTTGCCGAACGCGCCGGCGTTGTCGAGCAGCGTCCGCGCATTGATGCTGGTCTGGACGAAATCACCCTTCACCTGCCCGGCCGCCGTCACGAAGTTGTTTGTGGTCAGCGCGTTGCGCACATCGAGCGGCGTGATGGCCAGAGACGCCATCTTGTCAGGATTGAGCCAGATGCGCATGGCGAAGGTCTGCCCGCCCAGGATCTGCGCGTTGGCGACGCCGTCGATCGTCTGCAGCCGCGGCTGTATCACCCGCGTGAGGTAGTCGGTGATCTGCGAGGCGGTCAGCACCTTGCTGTTGAACGACATGTACATCAGCGCCGTCGTATCCCCCGTCTGCCGGGTGACGATCGGATCCTGCGCTTCGCGCGGCAGAATATTCTTCACCTGCTGCACCTTCGACAGCACGTCGGAGACGGCGCGATCGGCGTTGGCGTCCAGACGCAGGTTCAGCGTGACGGTGCTGACGTTCTGCTGGGATGACGAGGTCAGCGTGTCGATGCCTTCCGCACTCGCCACGGCCGATTGAATGGGCGTCGTTATGAAGCCCCGGATCAGCTCGGCGTTGGCGCCGGGGTAGGCCGTGGTGATCGTCAGCGTGGTGTTGGTGATCTCCGGATACTGACGCACGGAAAGATTGAATACGGAAGCGAGGCCGACGAGCAGGATCAGCAGGCTCACCACCGTGGCAAGCACCGGCCTCCTGATGAAGATGTCGGTAAACGACATGCGATGATCCTATTGCTTTGGCCGCGCCTCGGGCCGCGTCAGCGGCTGCGAGTTGTCGACATGAATCGCGGCCCCCGGATTGAGCTTCAGCTGCCCCGTCGTAACCACCTGCTCACCCGCCTTGACGCCCTCCACGACGACCACGCGGTCCTCCCGCGCCGGCCCCGTCCTCACGAAGCGTCGCTCCACAACGAGCTTCGGCTCACCCTTGGCCGCGCCATCAGCCTTCTTGTCCGCGGCGACAGCAGCGGGGGGCGCCTCTTTCACCGTGTAAAGGCTGTCGCCGTAGAGGCTGTAGGTGATCGCGGTGCGCGGCACGGTCACGACCTCTTTCGGCTCCCCGGCGAGCACCACCACGTTCGCGAACATGCCGGGCAGCAGCTTGCGCAGCCCGTTGGGAAGGCTGCCGCGCACGAGCAAGCGTGCGCGTGTCCTGCGCCACCCGCGCGTCGAGCGACTCGATATCGCCCTTGAAAATCTCCCCGGGGAAAGCATCCACGGTCACCTCGAGCTTCTGGCCGACGCGCAGCTTGCCGATCAGCTGCTCCGGCATCGGGAAATCGACGCGGATCGGGTCGAGCGCCTGCAGCGTCACGAGCACCATGCCGGGCGTCACGTATTGCCCCCGCTCCACCTTGCGGATGCCGAGCCGGCCTGAGATCGGCGCCTTGATGGTCTTCTGTGCGATCACCGCCTCGATCTTCTTCACGGCCGCCATGGCCGTGTCGCGCTTGGCCCGCGCCGTATCCAGGTTCGCCTCCGACGTGACCCGCTTGGCGATCAGGTCCGTCTGCCGCTGATAGGCGACCTCGGCTTCCGCAAGCGTCGCCTTGCTGCTTGCGAGATCGGCGTTTTCGACCGCGATGTCGAGCTGGACCAGGCTGGTGCCGCGCTCCGCCTCCGACACCGCTCTCAAGGTAGACCTCGGTGACGATGCCGGCGACCTGCGAGGTCATGTCGACGCCGTGCGATGAAATCAGCGTGCCGATCGACGTCAGCCGCTCGACCCACTTCTCGGTGCGGGCCGTCTTCGGCCGTCACCGTCGCCGGCGGCGGCACCTGGGAGGACATGATCGTCTTGATCATGTTCGGCTTGAACATGAAGTTGAACCAGGCGAGTCCGGCCAGCAGGATTGCCGCGACAGCACCCGTGATGATGAAACGTAGGCTCATGGCGGATCGGAGTGTCTTGGCTTGGTGGGGTTGATGGCTGGGGCGGCCGGACAGGTCCAACACGTGCTGTGCAAATCCAGACCGCACCCGGATTGCATCTCCATCCTTGGCTGGCAAGGACGCAGTTTCGATGGCAACTTTAACACTGCGTAAATGGCTCAATACCACACTGAGGCTGGATAAGTGTCGGTAACATGGCCGCAGTCAGCGATGACGAGCCTCAACGCCCGCGAGCGCGATGAATTCCTGAGGGCCCTCGAGGAAGCGCGCCGGGCTGCCCTGCGCGACGAGGAGGAAGCCGAAAGCGCGCGGCCGGCCTCCGGCCCGCCGACGAGCTCGGAATTCCTGCGCGCAATCGATCACATGGCCGGTAAGGTCCGCTCTTACGTCTCGACCCACCTGCTGTCCCGGCTGTATGCCGAAAATACAGTCAGGTCCGCTCCCGCCAACGATCCGCAACCCCCACCGCCGCCGCGGCCGCCGAAGTCGGATCACGATGCCGTTATGGAGGAGCTGCACCTCACCCCGAGCCTCACGGCGGAGGAACTCGTCCGCCTGCGCCGCGAGTTTGCGAAATCCAACCACCCGGATCGGGTGGATTCGCCGGTACGCGATGTCGCGACGCGCCGCATGACGATCGCCAACTGCGTCATCGACGAAGCGCTGCGCAGCAAGAAGCCGCGGCCGCAATAGGACGGCTCATCCCACTTTAACGAGTTGTTAACCGGCCGCCCGCCGACGCCGGAACCAGCGCTCCTGAATTACCTTCAATTTTATGCAAATCGACCCGCCGCCGGTTGGCGGAACCCCAAGACGATTGCGGTAGAACCGGGGAACTGGCGAGTCGTGCGTAAACCTCAGGGTCGGCGTCATGTCTGAAAGCAATCCTCTGTCGCTCCTGCGTCGGCGCAGGGACGGCATCCGCGAGTGGCTCGACGACGAGGCCCCCTACGCGGACACGGACCAGCGGCACCTCGATGTCGATACACCCGAGCGCGCCTACTGGCACCACGGCTACCAGGCCGCGCTGTCCGACGTCCTGGCGATGCTCAGCGCCGAGCGAATATACGGCAGCGAGGGCATTCCCAACTAGTGCCCTGGGCGCGCCCCGGATGCACCCGGTTGCCGGGCGGGCTCAGCTCGTGAAAGAGCTCGCATTCCCGCTCGAAGGCCGCCTTTGAGTTCGGCAGGTAGCCGAACTTGAACAGCGTCGCCGAGCCGATGCAGTTGCGCAGCTTGCTCTTCACGTCGCTATCGGCCCTGCCGATGTGGTTGATGCAGAACCGGCCCTCCGGACTTGTATATCCGAGCGCGTAGACGCCCGCGGAGCTGCGCGTGATCGCCGCATCGATCGTGTCGAAGTTGAGCCTGTAAGGGCCCAGTAGTCCGCTTTTTGCCATCACAGCACCGCCGATGAGTTGGACTCGAAATCGAGACTCACTTGCTCGGCCGAAGATAACCGATCACCTACCGGGCGCTTCGTTAACGCAGCGTTAAGCTTTCGCGCCTCGCCCGCACCCTCACACCTCTACCCGTTGCAGAAGGCGCGCGACTGTGGCGTCCACGCCCCAAAACCCGTTGCAACCATGTTCGCGATCACCCGGCACACGTAGCGCTTCTGCGCGGGATCGTTGTTGGGCCCCGCATGATAGCGCGCCACGGCCTTGGTCCACGTCCCCTCGCGCGCCTTCAGCTCCTTCAGGAACCGGGCCGCGTAGTCGACATTCGCCGCCGGCTCGAGCATGTTCTGCACCGAGGCGAACTTCTCGCGATGGTAGTGGTAGTTCACCTGCATGCAGCCGAGATCGATCAGCTTGGTGCCGGCCGCACGCGCGGCCTCGAACCGGGCGCAGCGCCTCCGCCTTGGTTCTGTCGAAGGAGGCCTGCCCCTCGATATTGAGCGCATAGGGATGCAGGGAATCGCCCTTGCCCGTCTCGGTGAGGCCGACCGCATACAGCATGCCGAGCGGCACGCCATGCTTGGATGAAGCACTGACCATCTCGCGCTCGCAGAGCTTCTTCTCGGGCCCGCCCGCAGCAGGGCTGCTAGACATAAACGCCGCCGCCGCCGCGAGAAGGCTCACCAGCCTGACCATCGTTCCCATAGCGTTCATCGCCAAACGTATTGCGCTGTGTCCCATCGCCCGGCCTCCCGCCCGGCGAACGAGCATCTGCCTGATTGGAGCCGGGCTGCCCGCCCCACTGCATCTGCGGGCCGGTCTGGGTTCCGCCGGTTGAAGTCTGCGCGGCCGGTGCACCCGGGTCCGCGATCCGCACGTCCATGCCGTCGACGAGATAGCCCGCGGATCGCAGCAGGGACGACAGCGCCTCCTTGTCCCGTTGGAGGAGTTGAGCGGTATCGCCGCGGCTGACCTCCAAGTCGATCTGCAGCGTCTTCTCCTTCAGCGACATGCGCACCGTCACGACGCCGAGATCGGCCGGCTGCAGCTGGATGTGCAGCACCTTCAGCGGAGAGGAGGTCTGCGCAAAAAATGCTGTCTGGTTGCTCTGGCTTGCGCGCGCGACCTCGCTGCCGGCTTCGCTGGCGATGCGCTCGGCAATCAGCTGCACCGCGCTCGACGTCGTGACGCCGCCCGCGGTGGCATCGGCACCTAGCGCTCGCGGCGGCCGGACCCGCCGGCATCGCCGGATCGGCACCTGGCGTTCCCGCCTCACCGCGCATCCCGTTCATCGGCACGAAGCCTGGCATACCCTCGTGTCGGCCGCCTCCGCCGGATGACAGCGCACCGCGGCCCGAACCAGCCGCGCCGTGAACCGCCGACAGGATCAGCGGCTTGGCGCCGGCGGGTGCAGCTTCCGTAGACTCTGCGAGCACGACGCGCCCGCCGGCGCCCTCATCCGCGACGGGGCGTTCACCTCTCCCGTCCGCTACCGTGCCTGCCGCAGGTGCCGTAGCCCTACCGGCCAGCAGCGCAGTCATGACCGGGGCAAAGTGCGTCTCCTGCTTCACCACGGTGATATTGACCGTCTCGCGCGGGATCGGGGCACGGCTCTCCGGCGACTCTATCTCTGGCGGTGACGCGGAGGCCGGCATCTGCCGCGGTGTATTTCCGGGAAGCGGCGGTTCATCATGGCCCGGCTGCGGCGCGGGCATGTTGCTCTGAGCGGCAGTCACGACGTTCGCCGCCGCTGCCGGCGGCATGGAAAGCGAAGGCTCGCCATCCGGCGTTGCAGCGGGCTCGTCTGCCGCCCCCGGCACGGTCTCCGCGAGCAGTGCCGCATCGTCTCGCCGGCGCATCGCCGATCACATCCGCGCTTACCGCAACCCACACGAACGGCCTGCGGCTGGGCTCGCCCTCCGGCTGGGACGGCTCGCCCTCAGCCTTCCCTTCCCGGCGCACGCCATCCTGATTGCCGGCCGCCATCTTGGAGAGCAGGCCGGAGAACGCATTGTCGTCCGTCGTCTTGGAACCGCCGCGGCCGCCGCGCTCGCCAGGTTCTGCACTTGGTGCGGCGACGGGTTGGGAGATGGGGGCTGTGCTCGTCATTGGCTCTTTCCGCTCAGCAACTGATCGACTTGCGCGAGGGCGTTCTTCGCCTTCGCCCTCATGTCACTTGTGGCCTGCGCTTCCCAGCCCGGCCCCTTGACGCCTTCGACACCGGGCGGTGGCCCGGTGCCTGCGAAATCCGCAACCGAGCGCCTGACCTGCCCCGCGACAGCCAGCGCTGCATCGAGCAAGGCGGTCTCTTCATCGGCGAGAGTGCTGCGATCGAGGCTTGCAAGAATCTCCACGCCCTCATCGTGCCTGTCGGTGACGACCAGGGTTGCGGCGAGGAGGACACGGGAGCGGCTGAAGTCCGCGCTCCCGGCCTCGGCAAGCGCGCTCGCCTTCTCGGCGCCGAAGCGCGCCATCCCGACCTTCCCCTTGTCGAGCGCCGACTTGGCGATGACGAGATAGACTTGGCGGCGCTCGGTGGCAGGCAGGCCTGCCAAAGTCGCTTCGACCCGCGCCAGTCGCTCCGGCTGGCCGGCGTCCGCATTGGCGGCGATCTGGATCGCGAACTGCTGGCGGAACGCCGTCGCGTAGAGCGACTGCGGAAACCGCCGCATGTACTGGGCCGACAGCGTGTCCTGGCGATCGTTGTCTCCCGAGTCCTCCACCAGCTTGATCTGCCGCCGGAAGGCCGCCTCCTCGATCAACGTGCCGGGCGCGAGCAGGCGCGCATCATCCAGGTAGGCAATCGCCCGCGCCGGCTCCTTGTCCGCGGCGAGTTCCGCCTGCGCGAAGGCGACGTAGCCCGCTATGCCCGAGTCGAGCGTCCGCGCGTCGAGCGCATGCAGCAGCTTTGCCGCCTCTTCCTTCTGACCCTGCGCAAAGGCCATCGCGCCTTTCGCCAGGCGCTCATCGAGCCCGGCCTGCCCGGCATTGTCGGCGAGATCCTTCAGCACTGCCGGATTGCCGCCGCTCAGCAGGTAGACGATGGCAGCTCTGGCATTCCTGGGTTCCTTCCAGCGCTCCGCGTTCATTCCCGGAACCGCTCGGCGATCTGCCCCATCAGCACTCTTTGATAGGAATGCGCGCGCGCGTTGCCGCGTACGATCTGGTCCTGGATCGACTGCAGCGAACGGACGAGTTCATAAGGCTCGCCGCCACTGCCTTGCCCGAGTGTCGGCCCGGCCGCCAGCAGGGCAAGCCCGGAGACGAGTGCGCCGAAGGCGATGGCGCGCTTCATTGCTTCGGCCTCCGCAACAGGATCTCGATGCGCCGGTTCTGCGCGGCCTCCGGATCGCCGGGAATGCGCAGGTTGCGATCGGCGTGTCCCTCCACGCGCTCGAAGCGCTTCTCCTCGACCCCGCCGCGCACCAGCATGTAGTAGGCCATGTGCGCGCGCGCCGTCGAAAGCCGCCAGTTGTCGTAGCTGCCGGAGCGATACGGACGTCCATCCGTGTGACCGCGTACGATCAGCGGATAGCGGTGCGTCTGCACGATCTTCGCAATCCGCTCCATGATCACCACCATGGCCGGGCGCGGCTCGGCGGATGCGATGGCAAACATTCCGAAGTCGGCATCATCGGTCAGGCTTATGAGGATGCCTTCCTCTGTCACCGTGACATCGATGTTCGGGAACGTGCCGCGCAGCTGCGACAGCACCTGGCGCACATCGGTGAATATGCGCGTCGCCTCGGCCTCGGCTGCGGTCTTCTCTTGCGCCGCCTTCGCGGCAGCCGCCTGCTCGATGGCCTTCAGCGCCTCACGCACGGCCGCCTGCTCGCGCTCCTTCTGTTCTTCCGCATCGACCGCCTTCACGGCCGGCGTGCTTCGCTCGAGCTTTGCGGGAGCCTTGGCCTTTTGCGGCCCCTGTGCGGCCGGCTGATCTGCCCCCTGGTCCTTGGCTGCGCCGGCACCCGGTTCCGCCTCGGGAGGCGGGACGACATCCTGCGGTCCTGACGTCGGCTCCGCAGCCTTCTTGTCCGCCGGCGGGGCGGTCTTGGCGCCGGGCGCCTGCTTGTTGCCCGTGTTGCGCTGACCCGCGAGGTCGAACGGATCGCGATACTGGTGCGGCGCGGTCGCAGCGGTCTTCTGGGCGGTCTCGGGTGTCTCGGCATCGGCCGCGATTCGGGCAAGGACGCCGTAGGGATCGCTGAAGAGCGCCTGCTCGGTGTAGCGCGCCTTGCCGGGTGGGCCCGTCGTTTCCTTGCCCTCCTTCGTACTCTCGCCTGCGGGAGGCGTCGTCTCCTTGGTCTCTTTCGGCTTCTGCTTGGCCTTGTTCTTCTCCTTCGCGTCGACGGGCATGCTCTCCTTGCCGGCCTTGCCCTGGTCGCCGCTCTCGATGTCCTTCACTCCCCGATCGTGGGGCGTATTATCCGTCAGCCGCATCGGATTGAAATAGTTGGCGACTTGCGTCAGCACCTTCTGGTCTGTCGAGTTGATCAGCCACATGACGAGGAAGAACGCCATCATGGCGGTCATGAAGTCCGCGTAGGCGATCTTCCAGACGCCGCCGTGGTGGCCTCCTTCTTCGCCCCCGCCACGCCGGCGGATGAGGACAAGTTCGACCGCCTTGGTATCTTCCTCGCCGGATTTCACGGCATGGCCTCCTTCAACTTGGAGAGCCATTCACCCAGCCGCGTCTCCAGCGTTGCCTGGCCGGCCGTGATCCGCACGTCGACGTCGTCGGTCGTCTCGAAAGTCGCGGGCGGCTGCTTGTTGCCCAGCTGCTTTTCCAGCACCGCGAGGATATTGGCAGGACCTTTGACGTGCAGGTTCACGCCCGGCTCGGCCGCCAGCAGCGCGGCGAGGTTGGACTGCAGCTCCGCGATCGCCTTCGCGTGCAGCTCGGCCTCCACGAACGGCCTGAGGATGCGCGCCGCGGTGTCGACGATCCTCATCTCCATGTCGCGCATGCCCGCCGTCAGCGTGTCGGTGAACTTGGCCGCGACACCCACGATCCACTTCTGCCGCTCCAGGTCGATGCGCTTTGCAAACAGCGTTTGCTGGCTGGCGAGCTTCGCCTCGTGCTCCTCCTGCGCGGCCGCCCGGCCCGCTTCGACGCCTTTCGCGAACGCCTCCGCTGTTGGATCCTTCGCGACGGGCACATCTCTGGCAACAGCTGCATTACCGGCGCCCTTCGCGGCGCCGAAGTCCTCCAGAAAGCGCGCCGCAGAAACGGCCGTCATGCGCTCCGCGCCCCGCGCATCCATTGCTTCAGGATGGCGGAGGCCTGCTCCTCATCGAAATCGATCATCTGCTCGAGCCGCTTCTGCGGCGTGCGCCCCATCTTGCTCGTCAGGTCGGCGATGAGGTTGGGTGTCTGCTCCCGCGACACCTTCGCGGACGTCGCGGACGTCACCGCCGGCGCCGGCGAAGAGGAGTTGGATTGCAGCTGCGGCGTTTGTCCCGATTCGGAGGGCGGACCTCCGCCCTGCATCAGGGCCCTCAGCGCGGGACGCAGGCCGAACCAGATCAGCAGCATGGTCACGGCCAGCATCGTGATGGCCCGGATGAAGCTGCCCGTATGATCGAGCAGCCTCGCAAAGATGCCCGGTGGGGGCAGCGCCTCGCCGACCGTGTCGGAGGGCAGGAACTCCACCGCCGCAACGCTGATGTGGTCGCCGCGCTTGGAGTCCAGGCCGGCGGCGGTCTCCACCAGCCGCTCTACTTCCTTGAGCTGCTTTGCCAGCGCTTCAGGGTTGGCGCCATCGCCGAGGGAAGCCAGAATCCTCTTGCGGTTCACGACGACGGCGATACTCAGCTTCTCGATCTTGTAGCCTTCGCTGACCGTCTGGATCGTCTTGGAGCTCACCTCGTAGTTGGTCAGCTCCTCGCGCCGCTCGTTCTGCTTCTTGTTCTGCTCGCCGGGTCCGCCGCCGGGCGTCGCCTGGTCGGCCGGAATGTTCTGCTCCACGCCCACGGACGCCTTCGGGCCGTTCGCGTTGAGCGAGCGTTCCCGTCTCCTTGACGGTGCGGACCGAGCGCTCGGCCTTGCCTTCCGGGTTGAAGTTGGTCTCGTTGATCTGCCGCTTGTCCGTATTCAGGCGCAGCGCGACCCTCACGCGAAGATTGTCGGTCCCCAGGTAGGGCGCAAGCGTCTGCATGACGTTGTCCTGCAGTTCCTTTGCGACCGTCTTCTCCAGCGACAGCATCTTCGCCGGCGAGGCGTTGAACGCGTCGGTGCCTGAGGCCATGACGACGCCGTCGGTGTTGAGCACCGTGACCTGGTCGATCGTCATTCCCGGCACGGCGGCAGCCACGAGGTGCCTGATCGCCGCCGCGGATGAGAAGTCGTCCACCGAATCGGTGCGGATCGTCACGGACGCCGATGGCTGCTGGCGGCCGCGCCGGAACGATCCGGCGTCCTGCAGCACGATGTGCACGCGCGCCGCCGCGCACGCCTTTCATCGCCTGGATGGTGCGCGCGATCTCGCCCTCCAGCGCGCGCAGGCGCGTGATCTCCTGCATGAAGGAGGTGAGGCCCATCGAGCCCATCTTGTCGAACAGCTCGTAGCCTGCATTCTGGCTGGTCGGCAGGCCCTTCTCGGCGAGCAGCATGCGCGCTTGACCGGTCTGGCCGCGCCGCACCGACACCGTATTGCCCTGCGAATTGACGTCGAAGGTTATGCCGGCCTCTTTCAGCGCGGCGCCGATGCGGCTGACGTCCTGCGCGTTCAGGCCGACGTACAGCGTCTCAAGGTCAGGCCGGCTGAGGTAGTAGCTGCCCACGCCCACGGTCGCGAACACCGTGATGCCGATCAGGGCGAGGCCGGCCAGGCGCCGCGCGCCGAGCGCCAATAACCCGCTCCACAGCCGTTCCAGCTGTTCCAGCCCGAACATTTAAAGCCCCAGCCATTCCAATCGATTGACCTTCGATCATCGGCCATGAAGCTTGCGCGGGAATTGCGCGTTGACGAGCGCCGCCCCACGTAAAAACGACCGCGCCCCGATGGGAGCGCGGCCGGCGGAAATCCGGGATGGCAGGCTGGTCTACTGGAAGAGCTGCATGATCGCCTGGCTCGACGTGTTCGCGATGCTAAGGGCCTGTACACCGAGTTGCTGCTTGACCTGCAGGGCCTGCAGCTTCGTCGATTCCTCGTTCATGTCGGCGTCGACGAGCTGGCCGACACCACGCATCACGGCGTCCATCAGGCTCTTGACGAAGTCCTGCTGGATGCTGATGCGCGCCTTGACGGCACCGAGCGAAGTTGCCGCGTCGGTCATGGCGGACAGGGTGCTGTCGACCACGCCGATGATCTCCTCCAGGTCGGCGACATCATTCGGGCTGTCGGTCAAGGTCGATACATCCAGGGCGTCGAGGGCGCCCGACACCGAGTAGGTTACGCCGCCGTTGGTGGTCGTATACTGGGTGTCGAGGATGCCCGACTGGTCGGCGGCATCGAACAGCTTCGTGTTGCCGAGATCGATGATGATGGTGCCGATCGTGACCGCACCGCCCGAACGCGAGAACGACGAAACGATCGTCTTCGACGCGTTGTAGCCGGGATCAGCCGAATCGACCGACAGCCAGTTCTCGCCCGAGAACGACGCCGAATCGGCGATACCCCTGAGCTGCGACTGCAGCTCGACAATCTCGCTCTGTATCTTGTTGCGGTCGATGCCGGGCTGGCGGGCAGCAACGAGCTTGCTCTTGATCTGGTCGACGACCTTGATCGCGCTGTTCACGCCGGTATAGGCGATGTCGACGGTCGCGGCACCGAGGCCGAGGGCGTCCTGCACCGTGGAAAGCGCCGAATTGTCGGACCGCATCGTGGTCGCGATGGACCAGTAGGCGGCGTTGTCGGAGGCGTCCGCCACGCGGTAACCGGTCGAGATCCGGCTCTGAGTTGCGGTGAGCTGCTTGTTCGTCTGCGTCAGCGTCTGCAGCGCCGTCATGGCTGCGACGTTGGTATTGATGCTGCTCATGTGCGTCTCTCGGAGCCTGTTGTCGGGAAACGCAACACGCGTTCGTCGCCAGGGGCCGCGACCAACCCGCATCAGGGGTTGGTAACGAAGGTTAACGAAGTCCTAGACGACAATTCTTACCCGGATGTTAACCGCCAGACCTTGCGCCGGGCGTGCCGAGGAGAGCCATGTACAAACGCAAAATGGCCGCGCCCGGGTGGGCGCGGCCATCAATCTTCAGTGCTACCGAAGCTGATTCGCTTAGCGGAACAGCGACAGGATCGTCTGGCTCGTCGAGTTGGCGATGCCGAGGGCCTGCACACCGAGCTGCTGCTTGACCTGCAGGGCGGCGAGCTTGGTGGACTCCTCGTTCATGTCGGCGTCAACCAGCTGGCCGACGCCGCGGTTGATCGCATCCATCAGGCCCTTGACGAAGTCCTGCTGGATGCCGATGCGCGCCTTGGCAGCGCCCAGTGAGGTGGCCGAGTCGGTCATGTCGGAGATCGCCGTGTCGACCACGCCGATGATTTCCTCGAGGTCCTCGAGGTCGTCATCGCTGTCGGTCAGCGCCGAGATGTCGAAGCCGTCGGTCGACGCCGGCGATCGAATAGTCCGTGCCGCCGTTGGTCGTGGTGTTCTCGGTGTCGAGAATGCCCGACTGGTCGTCGGCGTCGAACAGCTCGGTTGCGGTGATGTCGACGTCGATGGTGCCGATCGACACCGAATTGTCGGCCGCGCGCGAGAACGACGACACGATCGACTTGGTGGCGTTGTAGTTGGCCGCGCCGGAGTCAACCGACAGCCAGTTCTCGCCCGAGAACGTCGCCGACTCGGCGATGCCGCGAAGCTGCGCCTGCAACTCCGTGATTTCGCTCTGGATCTTGCCGCGGTCGACGCCGGGCTGGCGCGCTGCAACCAGCTTGCTCTTGATCTGGTCGACGACCTTGATGGCGCTGTCGATGCCGGTGTAGGCGACGTCGACGGTCGCGGCACCGAGGCCGAGGGCGTCCTGCACCGTGGAGAGCGCTGCATTGTCGGAGCGCATGGTGGTCGCGATCGACCAGTAGGCGGCGTTGTCCGATGCATCGGCAACGCGATAGCCGGTGGAGATGCGGTTCTGCGTCTCGGTCAGTGCTTTGTTGGTCTGGGTAAGCGTCTGCAGCGCTGTCATCGCTGCGACGTTGGTGTTGATGCTACTCATTTGCGGGGACCCTCAAAAATTTGGCACAAACGGGGGCTACCGGGCTCATCCGGTCTGGCAGTAGGGCGTCATGCCTCTTGGAGCCCCGTTCGTGTCCGCTCCAGCCTGCCATGGAGGGTATGGTTAAGCGAAAAGAGTTGCATATCGCTTAACGCGCAAGCTTCGCGTCAGACAAATGAACGGACCAGTGATCCCACCAGCAGGTTCCAGCCGTCGATCAAAACGAAGAACAATATCTTGAACGGCAAGGATATTACCGTTGGCGGCAGCATCATCATGCCCATCGACATGGTGAGTGTCGCTACAATCAGATCAATAACGAGGAACGGCAACACGATCAAAAAGCCGATCTCGAAGCCGCGGCGGAGCTCCGAAATCATGAACGCCGGGATCAGCACCCGCAGTTCGACGTCCCCGCCGGCTTCCGGCGTCTGGGCAGGGCTCGCGGGCACCTCCGCTTCCTGATTGGCGCGCCGCGGGCCGGGCGCCAGGTCCTCGAACAGCTTCAGATCTCTTTCCCGCACGTTCGCCCGCATGAAGGTCTTGAAGGGCGTGGAGATACGCTTGTAGGCCTCCTGCTCATCGATCTTATTCTCGATCAGAGGCTGTACACCGTTCTGCCACGCCTGATCGAAGGTGGGGCCCATGACGTAGAAGGTCATGAATAGTGCAAGGCTGATCAGGATCAGGTTCGCCGGCGTCGTCTGCATCCCGAGCCCGGCGCGCAGGAACGACAGCGCCACGATGAACCTGGTGAAGCACGTCACCATCACCAGCAGGCCCGGCGCGACCGACAGCACGGTGATGACGAGGATGAGCTGAATGATGCGGCCGGCTGCGGTCGCATCCCCCCCGGTCGAGAAGATGTTCTCGAGCTTCGGCAGCTGCGCCTCAGCCGGCGCGGCGGCGACCACGAGCAGCAGCGCTATCAGTGCGAGCTTCTTCATCCCGTCCTATTCGACGATCAGCGTGTGCACGATCAACTCGCGTATCTTTCCCGCTGTGCGCACCCGCACCCGCTCGTTGAGGTCCTCGCGCAGGTGCAGATAACCGCTCGCGCCCTCGATCAGCGGCAGCGACAGCGTACGCAGGTAGGCAACCGTATCCTCGGTAATGGTGGCCGACAGCGCCTTCACGTCGACGCCCTCACCCTCGACGACGACAGACGCCTCGAGCCTGATCCAGGCCTTCTCGGGACTCGCCAGGTTGGTGACGATGGGAGACAGCTGATGCAGCGTCGCCTTCTCCGAGAACCGCAGCTTCGGGCTTTCGCCGCCTTTCTGCTCCGCCTTGGCCGCAGGCTGCTTGCTCTTTGAAAGCACCTGCAGCCCGAACATGCCTCCCGCTCCCAGCGACAGCCCGGTCAGCACGACCATCGCGATCACCAGCGACATGATCGAGGGTCCTGCCGCCGCAGCGGCCGGCGCCGGGCTTGCTTCCTTAGGAGGAGGGGCGCTTTTTGCCATCGGCTCTCTTCACAGCCGTCTCAGAACGGCCAGAACATGTCCCAAACCTGCTGGCCCCAGGGCGGCTGCTGCACCTCGGTGATGCGTCCGCGCCCGCCATAGGAGATGCGCGCCTCCGCGATCTTGTCGTACGACACCATGTTCTCGGTGGAGATATCGCGCGGTCGCACGATGCCCTCGACGGTCAGCACGCGCACCTCGAAGTTGACGCGAACCTCCTGCGTGCCGCTGATGACGAGGTTGCCGTTCGGCATCACGCCGGTCACGACCGCCGCCACCAGCAGCTCGATGCTTTCCGAGCGGGTGATGGCTCCCTCGCCCTTGGTCGAGTTCTTGGACTCGATGGCGGAATCGATCTTGCCCTGCCGCTTGCCGTTCAGCAGCGGCAGGTTCAGGTCGTAGCCGGTGTTGAGGTTGAACTCGTTCTTGTTGTCGCGCTTGCGCTCGGAGGTGTTGTCGAGCGAGGCCTTGTCCTTGATCGAGATCTTCACCGTCATCACGTCGCCGATCTTGTTGGCGCGCGGATCGCGGAAGTAGTCGGCGCTGGTGTCCTGCCAGAGCGAGTTGCCCTTGGCGTATGTCGGGCCCGGAGCCGGCTCGTTGGGGACGGCGACCTTCAACGGCTTCAGCCCGGCGCCGACCGGCGTCAAGCTCGGCTCCTTGCCGATATCCTGCACGCGGCCCATCCCGCAACCTGCGAGCAGCAGCGCGCACAGCATCATCACGGCGGCGCATCTGGTCATTTCTCTTCCGCCTCCACGTTGGCGTGCTTGGAAGGCGCCGGATAGATCTTTCCAGACCCTACGATCGTTGACGTCAGCTTGGCCGCCTGCGACGGCTCCATATTATTGAGTATGGCGCTCGCACGCCGCGGATCGAGCTTCGTCAGGATTGCGGCCGCAGTCTCCTCGTCCAGGGCCGCAATCTGCAACGCGGCCGCATCCACCTTCATGGCGCTGTTGCCGTAGATGCCCAGCACCGTCTCGTTCGCCCTCTTGATGAAGTCGTCGCGCCTCGCGAGCCACTTGCGATACTCGTTGGTCTTCTCCTCGAGCATCGCGACGCGCTTCTCGATGTCGGCGCCAGCGTCCTTCAGGAGTTTGCGCTGCCACGCCACGCGCGCGTCGGCGGCGGCATCAACGATGTTGGTGCAATAGTCTTTGGCGGCCGGCGGCACCTCCGTGGCGACCATGGCCGGTGGTGCGCTCTTTGCGGCAGCCGCCTTCTCGTCCGCAGGCACCGGCATCATCGCCGGAGCGGGCCCTTGCGCAGCCTTGAGCCTCGGCACGGCCGGCGCTTTCTTCTCCGCGCTATCCTTGGTCACCGTCGGTTCCCAGGCTTGCTGAGCGACAGCCAGCGGCACGGCAACGACCGCAACGCCGGCAAGCCAGCCGGCGTTCAGCAGCATCTGACGGATGCCGGCGGCCATTTGCGCGGCCGTTTCATTGCACCACCAGGTCCGCCTGCAGCGCTCCGGCCGACTTCATCGCCTGCAGGATGGCGATGATCCCGTGCGGCTTCAGGCCCGCCTTGTTGAGACCGGCAACGAGCGTCTGCAGGTTCGTGCCCCGCACGATCGCGAGATTGCTGCCCGGCTCGTTGACGTCGATCTGCGTGTCCGGGGTCACGACCGTATCGCCGCGCGCAAACGGATTGGGCTGCGAGACCTTGGCGTTCTCGGTGACCCGCACCGTCAGGCTGCCGTGCGCGACCGCCACGGTGGAAACGCGCACGTCCTTGCCGATCACGATCGTTCCGGTGCGCTCGTCGATCACGACGCGCGCCGGCACCTCGGGCTGAATGGGAAGATCGCCGACCTCGGCGATGAACCGCGCCGTGCTGAGGAAGAAGGGCCGCGACATCGAAATCGAGCGCAGGTCGTTTTCCTTGGCGACCTTGATGCCGTAGCGTTGCTGCGTGTAGCTGTTGATCGCATCGGCGATGCTGACCGCGGTCTTGAAGTCGGGGTTGCGCAGCTCGAACACGACGACCGTCTCGTCGGCAAGTTTGCCCGGCGCCTCCCGCTCGATCAGGCCGCCGTTGGGGATGCGGCCCGTGGTCGGCACGCCCTGGGTCACCGTTTCGGCCTTGCCGGTGCTGGCAAACCCGGTGACGGCCAGCGGGCCCTGCGCCACGGCGTAGATCTGGTTGTCGGCGCCGTTCAGCGGCGTCAGCACGAGCGAGCCGCCCTGCAGCGAGGTCGCATCGCCGAGCGAGGACACCGTCACGTCGATGCGAGCGCCCTTGCCTGCGAAGGCAGGCAGCTCCGCCGTGACGATGACGGCGGCGATATTGCGCGGGCGCGCCTTGGAGTTGCGCACGTTGATGCCCATGCGATCGAGCATCGACTGCAGGGACTGCTCGGTGAACGGCGAGTTGCGCGGGCTGTCGCCGGTGCCGTTGAGGCCGATCACCAGGCCGTAGCCGACCAGCTGGTTGGCCCGCACGCCCTGGATGGAGACGATGTCCTTGATGCGCGTCGCAGCGGCGGCCTGCAGCCCCGCCAGGGTGACGAGCAGCACCATCAGGGCGCGGGAAATCATGGCGCCCCCAGCCGCACAGTTCCGTCGCGCTCGACGGTCCCCTGAATGATGACGCCGCTGTCGGGATTGCGCAGCTTCACGACGTCGCCGGCAACCCCGTTGTCGAGCGCAACCGCCTGCATGGTGATGTTGAGCCCGCCGCTCTCGAACACCACCAGCGAGGACTTGCCCTGGTTCACCAGATACGCGTCGCGGATCGCATTGACGGGAACGGGCTGCCCCGGCAGCAGCGTACGCCGCGCCACCTTCCCGATCAGCGCGTCGCCGATCATCGAAGATCGAGGCGCGCGTCACCGTATGCGCGATGAAGGCACGATCCATGAGCTGATCGGCGGAGATGATGTCGCCCGGATAGATGCGTGATGCGCGGCACCGGCAGATCGATAGTGGCCGCCAGCGCAAGGGCAGGCGCCATGACGGCAACCGCGATCACGCTGACAAAACCCAGCCAGCTGACTGTGCACCACTGCGCGTTGCCGCCACCATCATGACTAGCGCATGTTCTTCGACACGGTGCTGTACATTTCGTCGGACGCCTGGATGACCTTGGAGTTCATCTCGTAGGAGCGCTGCGCCTGGATGAGCTCGGTGATCTCCTTGACGGGATCGACGTTGGAGTTCTCGAGGTAGCCCTGGTGCACCTTGCCGAAGCCCGGATCGCCGGGCACGCCGGTCACCGGCGTGCCCGAGGCAGGCGTCTCGCGGTAGAGGTTGCCGCCGAGCGCCTCGAGCCCCGCCTCGTTGGTGAAGTTGGCCAGCGAGAGCTGTCCGATCTGCGCAGCGTCGTATCCGTGCCGTTGCGGATGAACACCTGGCCGGTCTCGTTGACGCTCACCTCGGTCGCCGTCGACGGGATCGTCATCGCCGGCTGCACGAGATAGCCGTCGCCTGTCACGATCTGGCCCGGTCGCGTTCTTGTTGAAGGAGCCGGCGCGGGTATAGAAGGTCTCGCCGTTCGGGCCGGTGACCTGGAACCAGCCACGGCCGTTGAGCGCCAGGTCGAGCTGGTTGCCGGTCTGTGTCAGCGCGCCCTGCATGTGCAGGTTGCGGATCGCCGTGGTGCGCACGCCAAGGCCGATCTGCGCACCTTCCGGCACGGGATCCTGCCCGCCCCTGTTCGGCACGCCGACCGCGCGCTCGGCCTGGTACAGCAGGTCGGTGAACTCCGCACGCGGCCCGCTGGAACGCGGTCGTGTTGATGTTCGCGATGTTGTTCGCGATCACCTCGACGTTGGTCTGCTGGGCGTTCATGCCGGTTGCGGCAATGGCAAGCGCTCTCACGTTACCGTCCCTCTAGATCTGCATCCGGCTCAATTCGAGATAGGCGGCGACCACCTTGTCGCGAATGGCGACGGCGCCCTGCAAAGTCTGCTCGGCGGACATCACGGCCTCGACCACTTGCTGCACGGTGGCGCTGCCCTGAATGCCCGCGACCGAGATGTTCTCGGCGTTCCTCACCACGCCGGCGGCGTGCGAAGCGAGCTGGCTCACCATCGCCCCGAAATCCACCCCGGCGTCGATAGTCGCGCTTGCTGCCCCCGGACGAACGGCGGCGGTGCCCACGCCACCGACGGCGGCCGGGCCCCCAGACCGAGGGCGAGAGCGATGAAACAGCGTCGATCATGTCGTCCTCAGCAGATCGAGGGTCATCGATATCATCTCGCGCGCCTGCCTGATGGCCTGCAGGTTCGCCTCGTACGACCTGTTGGCTTCACGCATGTCGGCCGCTTCCACCACGAGATCGACGTTCGGCATCCGCACGAAGCCGTTGGCGTCGGCTGCGGGGTGGCCCGGCATATGCTCCACGCGGAAAGGGCGCGCGGCTGCTCGACGCTTGCTACGCGAACGAGGTTGGCGTCGGCCGTCTCGTCGAGCTCGGCTTTCGAAGGTGATCACGCGCCGCGCATAAGGGTCGGCACCCGGCGTGCGGCCCGTCGAATGCGCGTTCGCCATGTTCTCGGCGATCACGCGCAGGCGCCTGCGATTGCGCCTCGAGGCCGGAAGCCCCGACCCGCATCGTCGCCTGTAAGGGATCGTACATGCGATCAGATCCTCGAACTCGTCATGATCATGCGGTGGAACACCTTGGCGATGCTGGTGTTGAGCCGGTAGGCCCGGTTCACTTCGCCCGCCTTGAGCAGCTCCTGCTCCAGGCTCACGTTGTTGCCGGACATCGAGGTCTCCCACGGTCGCCTCGCGCCGAAGCTCGGTCGCCGGCGCATCGGCCGGACCCGAGGAGAGATGTCCCGCCTGCGTTGCCGCCATCGCCAGCCGCGCCTGCTCCACGGCCATCTCGAACGGCTGCACGTCCTGCGCGCGAAAGCCCGGCGTGTTCGCGTTGGCGATATTGCCCGCGATCGTCGCCTGGCGCACGGCCAGCCACTGGTTGTGTCGAGAGACAATGCTGAAGAGCTGCATGCCCGCCCCCGGAGCCGCGCGCGAAATCCCACCTGCTGCAACTTTTCTAGGGCCAAAATCTTGTCCCAGGCTTGCGCGCTAGCCCAGGCGCGCGCTCCGGAACGCGATCAGCCGGCGAGGCTCTCGTCCGCAGTTGCCGGCGCAAGCCGCGCTGCCGCGATCGCGTCTCTCAGGCGTTGCGTATTCACATCAGGGTCGGACGAGCCGTCATCGAACGTGATGTAGTCGATCTCGATGACCGCATGCAGTGCCTCCAGCATCAGCCGGAAGTACACGTTCACCTTCATATGGTGGAACTCCATGTCGAGCGACACGGTGGGCGTCCCTCCCCACTGCAGGTCGACGTCGCCGGAAAGCCCGAACTTGATCGTATCGGGCTTGAAATAGAGCTCCGTCGACGAGCTGACGAGGTTGCTGATGTTGGCGAACTGCTCGGTGCGGATGTAGGCGACGAAATCGACGGCATCGATGAGCCGCAGCTCGGATGCGACCTCCTTGATGCCTTCCGCGAGGGCCTGTTCGCGCTCCTCGGTATAGTTCTTCCCTTGCCCTTGCATGGGATGGCCCTCTATCCGGCAAGCTTGGGTTGAATGCCATCGCGGGAGAACAGGAAGAACACGACCTCGGCCACCGCCTTGTAGAACTCGGGCGGAATCATCTTGTCCACTTCGACCGCCTTGTAGAGCGAACGAGCGAGCAGCTTGTCCTCGATGATGGGGATGGAGTGCTTCGTTGCAATCTCGCGGATCTTGAGCGCGATCAGGTCCTGGCCCTTGGCGACGACGAGCGGCGCGCCGCCCTCCTCCTTCACGTAGCGCAAGGCCATCGCGTAGTGCGTCGGGTTGGTGACGACGAACGTCGCCTTGGGCACGGCTGCCATCATGCGCTTGCGCGCCCGGTCCTTCGCCATGGCGCGCATCCGGGCCTTGACGAATGGATCGCCGTCGACCTGCTTCACCTCATCCTTGACTTCCTGCCGGGTCATCCTGAGGTCGTTCAGCCAGAAGAGGCGCGTCCACACGAGATCTGCCGCCGTCAGCACGAGCGTGGCAATCATCACCGCGATCACGAGGCGTGTTCCGATCGCCAGCGCCAGGGCGGGCAGCGCGCTGGGCTCCATGAACATGGCGTTCAGGATGTCGTTTTGCGCGCCGCGGAGAAGCAGGTAGCCGAAGATGCACACCGCCACGAGCTTCACAACGGACTTGAGAAAGTCGACCTGCCCTTTCGCGCCGAAGATCCGCGTCCACCCGCTGCTGATCGAGACGCGCGACAGCTTCGGCTCGATGCGGTCGAGCACGAGGCGCGGCGAATTTTGCAGGAAGGACGACATCAGGCCGGCGATGGTGAGTATGGCCACGATCGGCAGCAGCAGCCGCAGCACCTCCATGCCGATGCCTTCCATCAGGCGCACGGCGTCGCCCGAGTTCTCGACCTGCCAGCCCGCGGCGTTGTCGATCAGGCGCGCGAGCGAGTAGTTCAGGCTGCCGATGTTGGCTTGCGAGGAAGAAGCTGGCGATCACCACCATGCCGAACAGGCTCGCGAGCGTGGCTGCCTCGCGCGAGAAGGGAACATTGCCCTTCTCGGCGGCATCGGAAAGTTTCTTCTCCGTTGCCTCTTCGGTTTTACTTTCCTTGTCGGGGGCGTCAGTCAAGCGCTCGACCTCCCCTTACACGGTAAGTTCGTCGACGGCGTCGGGCGCCGGAAGCGCTATCTCTCCCTTCGCCATCATTTTCAGCACCGTATCGACGATCACCCTGCGCGCCTCCACGATGTCGCGTTCCGAGGCATTGCCTCCGCCCTGCAGCTCCGCCTCGACCATGCGCTTCGAGCGCGCGGCGAGCGAGGACAGGATCGTCTGTTGAAATGCCGCGTCCGTCCCCGTGAGGGCGGCCACCAGCTTCTCGATCGGAACCTGGTCGAGCACGAGCGTGCGCGCCTTGGCGGGCAGGTTCACAAGTTCGATGAACGTGAAGAGCATGCCCTTCAGCGTCTTGGCATCGTCGGGGCGCACCGCCGCCAGGTCCTTGAGCAGGTCTTCCGATTGCGTCTTGTCGAGCCGGTTCAGGATGTCGGCGATGCCGGCATGCGATCCGGTGGACGATTTGCTGAGGAGGTCCTCGGCGATGGCGTTCTCCACCGCGCGCGCCGCGTCCTCCGCGACCTTCTTGATGCCGAGCATCCTGATCAGCAGCGCGTTGCGCTCCTGGGCCGGAAACGTGCTGATGATCCTGGCCGCGGTCTCCGAACCGATGCGCGACAGGATCATCGCCGCGGTCTGCGGGTGCTCCTTCTGCAGGGATGCGCGCAAGGCCTCGTCCTTGACCTTGGCGATCCTGTCCCAGATGCGCTCGGGGATCTCACCGGATTCTTCATCCTCCGACATGACGCCGGCGAGATGGTCCTCGCCCATGACATCGGAGAGAAGGCTCCTCACCTCTTTCTCGGTGCCGAGGAAGTTGATGCCGCTCGAGAAGTTCTTGGCGAACTCCTCGACGAGCCCCTCCAGATCCGACGCCCCGATCGGCTGCAAATCGCCGGCAAGCTGGGTGAGCAGGTTCAGCTCGTCGGGATCGAACCGCTTGAGCAGCTTCGCCGCGCGCGGCTTGCCGAGCGCGAGCAACAGCACCGCCACTTTCTCGGCGCCGGAGAGCGGCGTTAGGTGCGGCCGGCTTGGGTTGCGCGATGGCGCTCATTGCCGCCGGGTCCTGCTACCCTTGGCGTCCCCCGAGGGACCCACGATCTCGGTCAGCGAGATGCCGAAGCGCGAGGTGGCCTCGTCGACGACGACGACCTCGCCGCGCGCGATCATCGCGCCCGTTCACGACGACGTCGACCGGCTCGCCGACGCGCCGGTCCAGCGCGATCACGGCGCCGCGTCCGAGCTGGGTCAGATTGGCGACGGGCATGGTGGCGGACCCCAGCACGACCTTCACGGTCACCGGGATGCGCATGATCATCTCGAGGTTGCCGCCATTGCCGCCGAGCTCGGCGACAGGCGCCTTCCCGGCTGCAGGCGCAACCTGGGCGCTCACGGACTCGACGGACGTCTTGCCCACTTCGGCGGCATATTCCTCGAGCAGGGATTTCGCGCTCTGGGCTGCAGTAGGTTGGGTCATGGAGCTTTCACCGGTGGGACGAGGCCGATGCGTTGCGAGGTCGCGCGGCCGACACGGCTGCGCGGTCGCACTCGCAATCCGCTAATGGTCTCAGCCCGATAGGATTTCATTCATGAACTCCTGCTCGCGGTCGACGAGCTCGTCGACCCGCAGCGCGTACTTGCCTTGCGACTTGCCGAGGTGACACCACACGAGCCGCTCGCCGTCGCATTCCAGGCGAACGCGGCCGTGCGCCGTGGCGTTGAGCTCGACGATCTTGCCGACCTTGAAACGGCAACCTCGCCCAGCGGCCGGTGCGCTCGTCGAGCACGGCGCTGAGCCTGACCTGTGCGCGCGTGACTTCGCTCTGCATCTGTTGGCTCCAACCGGATCGGCGGCTGGGGACTGCTTGACGGGCTCGCGCGCGAGCGCCCGTCGCATCGGATTGAGGGTCGCGCGTGCGACGGCGACAGGATCTCGCCGCCCCGACCGGCCGCTTCGAGCCGGAACTTGGCGGCGACGATGGAGTTCGTGCGGCGTCCGATCACGTCGTAGTCGACACGATCGTCACCTCGGCTCCAGCGCGAAGGATGTCTCGGCCAGTCCCTCGAACCCCACGTCGAGCGCCTTGGCCACGCGCTCGAATACGGTGCCGACGATGGCGGTCTCGATGCGCGAGAGAGGCCGGTCCGCGTCGTAGGGCGGCTGCGATCCATCGCCGCCGAGCATCGCCTCGACGATGGCGAACACTGCGTCCCGGTCCGCGCACACCAGCAGACGCGCGTTCCACCCGACCGCGTGCAGAACGCCGACGACGCTCTTGCCGTCGTGCGCGTCGAGCAAGTCTCCCGCGTTCCACTCCCGAGCGCCTGCAGTGTCAGCAGTGGCGGCGGGTCCGCGATCATGGCGCCAAGTCTTCGTGCAGCTCACTGCCGCACGGTCGAACGCCACCCGCAGCATGGGCATGCGCTCTATGAAGTTGGAGGAGCCCGCGAAAAGCTCCGCCAGGCTGTCGCGCTCGGCCGCCGACCTCTCCTGTGCCTCTGCCATGGTCCGCTACGCCGCCTCCTTGCGCCCTGCATCTATGTCTACGCCGCCGGGAGTCAGCGTCTCCTGCTCGACCTCGTCGATCGTGGGTCGCTCGTAGGCCGAGATCGTCTTGCGTCCGTGCTCGATCGCGATCTGGGGCATGGCCCCGTTCATGAACGCGAGCAGGGTCTGCTTGACGATGACGTAGAGGCGCATCTTCTTCTCGCGCACCACCTTGATGTTGTTGGCAATGGGCGAGACGACGGCATACGAGAAGAAGATCCCCGCGAAGGTGCCGACCAGGGCGGCGCCGATCAGGTGGCCGAGAACCTCCGGGGCCTGGTCGAGCGCGCCCATGGCCTTGATGACGCCGAGCACGGCCGCCACGATGCCCAGCGCCGGGAACGCCTCGGAGATCGTTATCATCGAATGGTAGGCCTTGAGCTTGTCGTGCTTGACCGTCTGGATCTCCTCGTCCATCAGGGATTCGATCTCGTGCGTGCGCGCGTTGCCGATGATGATCAGGCGGCAGTAGTCGCAGATGAAGGTCAGCAGCTCGTCGTTCTTCGCACGGTCGGAAAGCGCTGGAAGACGGTCGACTGCCCCGGGATCGTCGAAGTGCGCCTCCACCTCGTTGCGCGGCTTGCTCCGAAGCTCGCGCATCAGCGCATAGAGGACACCCAGCACCTCGAGGTATTCACGCTTCTTCGGCACGGCGTACTTGCAGGCCTCGACGATTCCCTTGCCGCAGTCCTTGATCGTCTTCATCGGGATTGGAGACGACGAAGGTGCCGAGCGCCGAGCCGCAGATGATCACGTACTCCCAGGGCTGCCAGATGACGTCGACGTGCCCGCCCATGGCAACGAAGCCACCGAGCAGACAGCCAAGCGTGATCGGCAGCCCGACAATAATCGTCACGGGCAGCTCCCGGATTGCAAAACCCCAAATCTCTGTACGTGCTTCGTCCTTGTGCGAGCCTGATTTAAGGCCGATCGGGGTGACAGCCGGGGTCAGCCTCGGACAAGGCGGCTGCGGCAGCGTAGAGCCTCTAACAACTGCCTCCAAGAAGGGACCTTCGCGTTGTGCTGACCACCTCTGCTAGCTATCGCGCTCATCACCGCCAACCTGACGCGATCGTTGCAGGCGTCCGCCGACAAGCCGCAGGTGGCGCGCGAGAGCGCCTACTACCTCGACAACATCGAGAAGGTCGAAGTCGATCGACGACTTCCTGGGCGATGACCGCCTCTTCGCCTACGCGATGAAGGCGTTCGGCCTGGGAGCGATGACCTACGCCAAGGCCTTCATGCGCAAGGTCCTGACCGAGGGCGTCGCCGAGCCAGCGACAGCTTTGCCAACCAGCTCCCCGACAAGCGCTATCAGGGAGTTCGCCGACACCTTCAACTTCGCGCAGTTCGGCACGACCACCACGATCTTCGACGTCCACCCGCCAGGGCACCGTCGACCGCTACGTGCGCCAGACGCTGGAGGAGGACGCCGGCAGCCAGGACGAGGGCGTGCAGCTGGCGCTCTATTTCGAACGCAAGGCGGCAGGACCTGACGACCCCCTCGCAGTATCTGGCCGACGCGGCGCTCCTCAAGGTGGTGCAGACCGCCCTCGATCTGCCGGCAAGCACGTCGCTTCTCGACATCGACCGGCAGGTCGAGCTGATCTCGGCGCGCCTCGACGTGGAGGACTCTCAAGGAACCGGAAAAGCTCGCGGATTTCCTCAAGCGCTTCACGACAACTCTGGGAGATGGCCAATCCCGTCCAGCCGGCCGCCGACGCCGACGCTCCTGATCGGCCAGCCGCTCGAGGCGGGGATCGGCGACGACGTTCTGGCCAGCCTGCAGAACCTGAAGCTCGGAGGCACCTGACGGTGCAGGGCAATCTGTATGTCGGCGTGTCGGCGCAGGTCGCGTTGCAGCGGCGCCTCGACACCATCGCGCACAACGTCGCCAATGCCGACCACGGCCGGCTTCCGCGCCGAGGAGGTGCGGTTCGAGACCGTGCTGTCGCGCGCGGGCGCCGATCCGGTTGCCTATGCCACGACGGGCCCGACCTTCCTGTCCCGCGGTCCGGCGAGACATCGTCAGGACCGACAATCAGTTCGACGTCGCCGTTCGAGGGCGACGCCTGGCTGGCGATTCAGACGCCCGGCGGGCAGCGTCTACACCCGCGACGGTCGCATGCGCATGAGCCCGACGGGCGAGCTGCAGACGCTCAACGGCTATCCGTGCTCGATGCCGGTGGCGCCCCCATTCTGCTCGACCCGAACGGCGGCCCGCCGCGCATCGCCCGCGACGGCACGATCTTCCAGGGCAACCGGCAGATCGGCGCCATCGGCCTGTTCACGATCGACGGCAAGCCGCCAACCTCACCCGCTTCGAGAATTCCGGCGTCATTCCCGACCGGCCCGCGACCCCGGTGCTCGATTTCACCCGCGACCGGCGTGCAGCAGGGCTACATCGAGAACGCCAACGTCAATGCCGTGATGGAGATGAGCCGGCTCATCACGGTGACGCGCGCCTTCGAGATGGTGTCGGCCTCCCTGACCGCCTCGGAGAGCTCGCTGCAGGAAGCCATTAGAACGCTCGGGCAGACCGGGTGAGCACGCTCGCACCGGCCGCCTCCGCCCCGCACGGCCTCGACGCGCTGGCGCGCTTCGCCGCATCGGTCTGCGCGCACCCCGCCGTCCGCGTCTCGGGCGTCGTCACCGAGGTCACCCCCGCCTACTGCCGCGTTTCCGGCCTGTCGCCCTTCGTGAAGCTCGGCGAGTGCATCGAACTCGACACGGGCGCGCATCCCGCAGCTCGGCGAGGTGGTGCGCATCGACGAGCGCGGGGTCACGATCAAACCCTTCGAAACGTCGCCATGAGAGCGGGCCTCGGCACGCCGGCGCAGCCGGCGCGGCTTCATCACCATCAGCCCGACCCGTCCTGGAAGGGCCGCATCGTCAATGCGCTCGGCGCCGCCATCGACGACGGCCGGGCCGCTGCGTCCAGGGCGAGCGCGCCGTGCTCCAGCGATCGGGAGCCGCCGCCGCCCATGACGCCGCCAGCGCGTGCGCACGCCGCTGAGGACGGGCGTGAGGGTGATCGACTTCTTCACGCCGCTTTGCGCGGGCCAGCGCATCGGCATTTTTGCGGGCTCCGGCATCGGCAAGTCGACGCTGCTCGCCATGCTCGCGCGGTCCCGCGGCTTCGACACGGCCGTGCTGGCGCTGGTCGGCGAGCGCGGACGCGAGGTGCGCGACTTTCTGGAGGACGCACTCAAGCAGGAGCCGCGAGCACGCCGTCACGGTGGTCGCCACGGGCGACGAGAGCCCGATGATGCGCCGGCTGGCGCCGAAGACGGCGATGTGCGTCGCCGAGTACTTCCGCGACGCGGCGAGAAGGTGCTGCTCATCGTCGATTCGGTCACGCGCTTTGCGCATGCCACCCGCGACGTGGCGCTGGCCGCCGGTGAGCCGCCGGTGGCGCGCGGCTATCACGCCGAGCGTCTTCAGCGACCTGCCGCAAGTTCCTTGAACGCGCCGGTCCGGGCGCGGAAGGCGCCGGCTCGATCACCGGCGTGTTCTCCGTGCTGGTCGACGGCGACGATCACAACGATCCCGTCGCCGACAACATCCGCGGCACGCTCGACGGCCACATCGTGCTCGAGCGCACCATCGCCGACCAGGGCCGCTTTCCCGCGGTCAACGTGCTGACGTCCGATCTCGGCTCGCCAAGGCGGGATGCACGCCGGAGCAATGGGCGGCTGGTGATGAAGCTACGCGCGATGATCGCCCGCTTCGAGGACACCCGCGACCTGCGCCTGATCGGCGGCTATCAAGCAGGGATCAGAGCCGGATCTCGACAAGGCCGTCCAGCTCGTGCCGAGGATCTACGACGTCATGCGCCAGGGCCCCGATGATCCTGCCAGCGTGGATGTCTTCCAGGACGTGGCGCGCGCGCTGGCGGCCGACATGACCGCCGAAGCAAGGAAGTAGCGCCGTTCCTGTTGGCGTCGCGGTCAGGTGCCGCGCTTGCCGGCTGCCCGGGTACCGTCCTTGTTGACGTATCCGAACTCCTGGATGAACACGTCCTCGATGATCTTGGTCTCCGAACCGCTTGTTGGAGCCCTCGACAATCCGCTTTCCGAGGTCCGGCAGGTCCTGTTTGGTCACGGTGCCGAAAATCCAGGCTGTCTTCGCCGTAGACCGCCTTGAAGGCTTCGTCGAGCACGACCACGTCCGCTTTGACGGTGAGCTTCTTCAGTATCTTGGCGTCGGCCGTGAACGAGAACTGCGCCATCACGTAGCCTTGGATGCCCCCGCCACGGATGACGGGAACGCTGATCATTCTCGTCCGTACCGTTTCAAGCCCGCCATAGAGCTTTTCGGGCTCGTGCTCGACCGCCGGCTCGGCTGATGACTGCCAGGAAACGGCTGCATAGGCAGCACCCAGCGTCACCACGCAGGCCCACGTGCCGGCAAGGATTGTCTTAATCATAGCCGGCTGGTTTGCGAAGGGTCGGTGCGTAGGTGCCGTCGGAATCGGCGTGGCGCATGGCGTCCGCCACCACCGTCGAAACCTCCTTCACCGCCTCGAGATGCATCTTCAGGACGGCACGGTTCGTTTCCAGCTTCGTGCGCAGCCCGGTAAGGCACAACACCAGCGATTGATCGAGCGCTGCGCCCTCGAAGTGCCGCATCGCCCGGGACAGCTCCACGAAACCATGGGTCTTGCGGTCGTTGAAATCGTTGAGGTCGACGGCGCGCCGCATCGTGAGCGCGGCCGTCTCCTGGTCGATCACAGCCTCCAGCCGCTCCACGGCGTTCTTGAGCAGAGCGGGGGCGAGCGCTGCATTCTCCTCTATCGGCGGCGGTGCAGGCTTGGATGCGGTAGGAGAGGCGCGCTGTTGTTGTCCGAACATGGTACTAACTCCGTTCCCGATCTATCGGCGCGGCGGCAGAAGGTGGCTCATTCTCATTCGCAGGTGGGGTGCGGTTTCCCGCTGCTGAAAGCCGCTGGGCGATACCGACCTGCCCGCTCCTTGCGAGTTCCTCGCCGATCTTTTCGGCGAGCATGGATCTCCAGACCTCGCCGGCGGTCCCGCGCCCATACACGTTGGTCGCATTCTTTGGCAGCATTGATTGAACGAAGGTTTGCAGGATGAAGGCCTCGAACTGCCCATAGGCATCCAGGCGGCGGCGCGGAGACCTCGCTGTAGGGGTCGCGCCTGATAGGCTCGGAGCTGTCGGGCGCTCTGCCGGCGGGCTCCCGGTGCTCGACGAGGTCGCGGCTGATGCGCCCGTTGCGCGAAGCCGGGCCAGCCTCTCGACAGCCTCCCGATACCGCTGAGGATCGGCGGCACGCGAAACGTCGAGAATGATGTCTGACGGGGGGGTGATCGCCACTGGCGCAATCCTCGGAATTGCATCTCGACTATGGCTGAGAAGACTTACGGGAGGCTTGTGCGTCCCGTAGCCAGCAATTGGTCAATGATTTCCAGGAGTTCTTTGCGCTCGAGTTCCCGTTCCAGGTCTTGGGCGGTTGCGTGAGCAAAGCGCTCCGACACGCGCTCGCGCACAGCATGCTCCTTCGTTCTCATCGACTGTTCGTGGCTCGCACGCGCCACGTGCTGCTCCTCCTCCGCCAGCAGGCCGAGGCGCCGCGCCGTCGTATCGATGAACAGGCCGTGCAGGGCGTTCTCGCCGTTGAGAGCGCCGATGAGATCGACCTGCGCGGCCTTCAGCGCAGCAAGCTGCTGCTGCAGCTCCGCAAGCTTCCATTGCTCCATGCGGTGCAGCTTCTGCTGGGCCGCGAGGATGCGCTTTGCCTTTGCCGCCCGCGTCTGCATGACGCTAGCCGGCGGCAAGCCAGGCGATGAAGCCGGAGATGAAAAGGCTCAGCGCCTCGCCGATCGTGAAGTAGAGCAGCAGAAGAGCGCCTGCCAACACGAACGGCATCGATATGAAGTAGACCGGAATCTGCGGCACCAGCTTGTTGGCGATGCCGACCATGAGATTGATGATCAGCGCATAGACAATGAAGGGGCTGCTGATCTGCAGCGCGAGCAGGAAGGTGCTGGAGAACGCATCTCCTAGCCGCGCCAGCCCGGCCTGGGTCGCAACGGGTTCGTTCAAAGGAATGACCGAATAGGACTGCACCAGCGCGCGCAGGATTTCCCAGTGCTGGTCGGTTGCGAACAGGAGGACGGTCGCGGTCAGCGTGAAAAACGTGGCGAGCACCGGTACCGGCTCCGGGTCCTCGATCGGTGTGCCGCCCATCGGACTGAAGCCGGCAAATTGCGCGGCCGCCGTCGCCATGAACTGCAGCGCCATGAAGAACAGCCGGCCGATCAGCCCGATCAGCGCTCCAACGAAGGTCTCGGAGAAGATGAGGCCCAGCACCAACGGCGGTGTTGCCGCCTGCGGGAGCAGCACCGCGTTGATCGTCGGCAAGAGCAGTGGGCTCAGCGCCAGCGTCACGGCCATGGTGAGGAAAAGCCGGACCTGCAGCGGAATGCGCGTACTCGAGAAGCCCGGCATCAGCATCAGGCAACCGCCGATCCGGCAGAACAAGAGGAACACCGCCAGGATCGTTTCGGAAGTAATCGGCATTACGAGATCGTGCCGAGCGACTTGATCTGCACCCCGCGCGCGATCTCGATGTGGCTGAGCACCGGCAGCGTCGCAAACAAGCGCTCTGTCACCATGCGCACGTAGGCGCGCGCTTCGGGGGCGGCCACCAGGACGAATTGATGCCCCTGGTCCATGTGGCCGCGTATCACCTTCGAGGACTCGGTGCTGAACTGCTCGATCTGCCGCGGGTCGATGTCGAACTCGACCACCTCTCCCTTTGCGTCGCGCTTCAAGCTCTGGTGGAACGCGAGGTCCCAGCGATTGCCGAGCCGCAGCACCTTCAACACGCCGTTGTCTGCCAGATCCCCGCAAATCTGCTGGGCCATGCGCGTGCGCACGTGCTCGGCGAGTTGCTCGGCCCTGCGCACATGCGGTGCCACCTCGGCGATGGCTTCCAGCACCAGGTGCAGGTTGCGGATCGAGACGCGCTCGGCCAGCAGCAGCTTCATGACCGCCTGCAGGCCCGAGTAGGACAGCTGCGAGGGGATCATCTCCTCGATGAGCCGCCGGTACTCGGGCTCGAGCCGGTCCAGAAGCGTGCGCATGTCCTTGTAGGACAGCAGCTGCGAAAGATTGCTGCGAATGACCTCGCGCAGGTGGGTCAGCAGCACCGACATGTTGTCGACCGGCGCAAAGCCCTCGCGCTTGACATTGCCGGCGAGCGTCTCGGGGATCCACATCGCCTTCATGCCGAAGGCGGGCTCCCGCGTTTCATCGCCGGGAACATCCGGCCGCGGGCCATCGCCCACCACGACCAGCACATCGCCGATGCGCAGCTCCTCGCTGGCGACGATCGTGCCATGGATCTTGATCTGATAGGTCTTCGGCGGGATGCCGAGATCGTCGGACAGCTTGATCTCCGGCACGATGAACCCGTACTGGCGCGCGAAGTTGCGGCGCATCTTGCCGACGCGCTGCACCAGTTCGTTATGCTGGCGCAGGAACGAGGCCGAGATCTGCTTGCCGAGGCAAAGCTCGATCTCCGTGGTCCGCAGGGATTCCTTGACCGAGTGACGGCTTTCGTCGGCGGCAGCGGCTTCGGCTTCGCGCACCTTGGCTTCATCCATCGCCTTGGCCTCCGCCCTGCGGCGGGGGACGAGATAGGCAACGAAGGCAAGGGTGCCGCCGAGGGCTGCGAACGGAAAGAAGGGCAGGCCCGGCGCCAACGACAGCATGAACATGACCGAACCTGCCATCAGCAGGGCGCGGGGATAGTTTCCGAGCTGGGCAATAATTGCCTTCTCGGTCGAACCGCGCGTGCCGCCCTTGGAGACCAGAAGGCCGGCGGCGAGCGACACGATCAGGGCCGGGATCTGGGTTACGAGTCCGTCGCCGATCGACAGAACCGTGAACGTCTTTGCAGCGTCGCCGGGCGCCATGTCGTGCTGCGTGACGCCGATGATCATGCCGCCGAAGATGTTCACCGCCGTGATGATGAGGCCGGCGATCGCATCGCCGCGGACGAACTTGGACGCGCCGTCCATGGAGCCGAAGAAGGCGCTTTCCTCCTCGAGCTCGCGGCGGCGGCGGGTCGCCTCCTTGTCGTCGATCAGGCCGGCATTGAGATCGGCATCGATCGCCATCTGCTTGCCGGGGATGGCATCGAGGGTGAACCGCGCGCCGACCTCGGCGATACGCGTTGCACCCTTGGTGATGACGAGGAAGTTCACCGTGACCAGGATCACGAAAACGATCGTGCCGATCACGAAGTTGCCGCCAATCACGAAGCTGGCAAAGCCCGCGATGACATGTCCGGCGGCATCCACACCGTTGTTGCCCTCAGAGAGTATCAGCCTGGTCGTGGCGATATTCAGAGCCAGGCGCAGCAGCGTTGCCAGCAGCAACACCGTCGGAAAGGCGGAGAAATCGAGCGGCTTCTGGATCCACAGCGCCACCATGAGGATCAGCACCGACACCGCGATGGAGAACGCCAGCCCGAGATCGATCATCACGGCCGGCAGCGGCAGGAACAGCACCGTCAATATGAAGACGATGCCGACGGCGAAGCCGACATCCTGCGCGCTTTTGCGCTCGATAGGCGTGACGCTGGTTGCGAGAGCCATGGGTGCCGCCGAGATATGAGCCGGGGCGCCAGTTTGGCGTGTTGAACCTTGCGTGAGGGTGCCCTGGGAGGGGCTATCCCGCCCTAGAAGCCGACCTCAATGCGGGCATAGACCTGCTCGGCAAAGCCGTAGATGACCGCCCCGATGAAGGGCGCCGTCAACGAGCTGATCAGCAGGATGGCGATGATCTTGGGGATGAACGTCAGGGTCATCTCCTGCACCTGCGTGAGCGCCTGCAGGAGAGCGATGACGATACCGACCGCCATGGCCGCGCCGACAGCCGGCCCGGAGGCGATGATCACGGCCCAAAGGGCCGACTGCACGATGTCGAGGGCGTCCGCCTGGTTCATGAACTAGCCGATTGTGACGCCAGGCTCGAGCGGGATTTCGCGCCCGTCTTCCAGTATGGCCACCGTTCCGCCGGAGACCACGCGAACCGCCATCACGGTGCCGGCCTGCGTACCGTCGGACGAGATGACGGTGCGGCCCACGAGGCTGTCGATCTGGGATAGGGCCGTCGAGGTCATCAGCGAGTCGAGCTTCTGGTTGATCTTGATGCTCTGCTCGACGTTGGAGAAGCTCGCCAGCTGCGACATGAGCTGCGCCGAATCCATCGGCTTGGTCGGGTCCTGGTTCTTGATCTGCGCGATCAGCAATCTCAGGAACGCGTTGTAGTCGACGGATGCCGCCGGCCCCGATGACGCAGCGGTTGGCAGCGTGGCAGTCGGATTAGGCGTCGGATTGACTGTCGAGATGGCCATGGCGCCGATCTTTCCCGTTCGCTCAGTTCTCCGCTCAGGCCGCCAGGCCGTCGCGGATGTTTTCGGACACCTCGATGATGCCCTTGAAGTTCGTGGACTTCTCGAGCCGGATCTCCTCGGCCTCGCGAATGACCCACAGCCCGATCGAGATGAGATCCGC
Organism: uncultured Alphaproteobacteria bacterium; assembly: GCA_963782855.1. GTDB lineage: Bacteria > Pseudomonadota > Alphaproteobacteria > Rhizobiales > Hyphomicrobiaceae > AWTP1-13. The sequence continues at coordinate 167,674 of CAWALW010000010.1, forward strand.
CCGCAACTGCTCAGGCAGATCGTTCTCCGGCTTGGCCAGGTCCTCGATCAGCACGCTCCAGAGCCTGCGCAGGAAATGCAGGGCATCTATTGATTCACGCGATTGCGGCCCGGCCTTCTCGGCCGACTGCAGCAGTTCGATCGAGCGATCGATCGCTTCCCGTTCTCGGGCTCGCGCACCCTGAGGTGTCTCGTCGAGCACCTCGGCGTAAGGAAATTGATACATCCCGCACCTTCCGTCTCTATCCGATCTGCGTTCGGCTCAAACGAATGCTCACGCCTCGCCAACTATCCGCGCATCAACCCGGCGGCAGGTACTTCAGCAAACTCAAATTTTGTATGCGCGCCGTCATCGCATAGGCCGTCTCGACCTGCGTCATCAGCGCGGCCACGCGCGTCGACGCCTCGAATGGGTCGACGCTCTCCAGCACGTTGATCTGCGTCGCCATGATGTCGACCTGGATCGACATGCGATCGTTGGCGCTCTTGATGCGCTCTTGCGCCGTTCCCAGGCGCGCCTGTTCGTTGGCGAGATCCTGCACCGCTTCTCCGGCCAGGCGGATTGCGTTGTCCACCACGACCTCGAACGCGCCCCTGTTCAGGTTCTGCGCTCCGAGGTCGGCGACCATGGTGAGCGCCTTCGCGAGCTTGCGGATCGCGGGCGTGTTCGTGTTCGCGGACGTCTCGATCAGCTCCGATGTCGAGATGCGGCTCTTGACGTTCTGGTCGGCAGCCGCCGACCAGTCCGTGCCCCACGCCGGATCATCGAACAGCGCAGCGAAATCCCCATCGAGGAAGGTCTGCATGTCGGCCGCGCTGATGGCCGAGATCGCAGGGTCGGTCGCGTCGGTGCCGAAGTTGGTGAAGAAGGCATCCGCGACCGCCTGACGGTTGGCGGAGGTCGGACTGGAGTAGTAGTCCGTGAGCGGCTTCACATCGGCGTTGATGCCGGCGAACAGGTGCGCCCCGTCGAGAGCCGTGTTGAGCGCGTTCGTGAACGATACGAGCGAGGTTTTCGCCTGGTTCTGCACCACGGTCGGGCCGGAAGCGGTATTGCGCGCACCGATCAACTGGCCGACGAACAGCTGCGCGTCGTCCGATATCGACTTCAGCGCCGCCTGGCTCGCCGACAGGCGCGTGGACACGACCGAGTTGGTATCGATGATCGTCTTCAGCCGCGCATGGTCCTGGCGCAGCGAAATCGTCTGGCCCGTCTTGTAGCCGAGGGTCGCACCCACGTCGGCGAACCGGCCCGTGGTGACCTCCTTCTGTGCCGCGGCCAGTTTCTCCTGCGTCTTGAAGATCGATTGCCGCGTGGCCGCCGAGATCGCGCTGGTGGAGATGTAGGTCGTTTTCATCGGCCAGCCACCGCGAGAAGAGCCTGCAGCATGTTGTCGATGCTCGAGATCAAGCGGCTGGACGCCTGGTAGGACCGCTCCAGCTCGAGCAGGGTCGTCATTTCCTCGTCGATGTTGATGCCGGTCTCTTTGGACAAGGCGTCGGACGAGCGCTGCAGCAATGTTTCCGCGTAGGCCGCGTCATCTCCCTTCGACCGGCGGGTTTCCTGGAGCCAGGCCACCGAGGACGATGAGAAGCCGTTCAAAGTGGCCGTTGGAGCCAGGCCGACGGAGGGATCGAACGAGCGCTGAGCGCTGAGCGCGCTGATGTACTGGTCCAGCCGATCCACGTAACCGGAACCGCCGGACGTGTTGTAGAGGTAGGCGGGATCGCCGGCCATGCCGCCGTCGCGCAGCAGCGAGAGGTCGCCGCCCTGGGCGGGATCCACGCTCGCGCTGATCCTGATCGAGCCGGCCAGCCCCACCATCAATGTCCCGGAAGCCGGCATCCCCGGCGCGCCGGGATAGGTGAAGAGCCCTGGAGCATCCGGCAGCGTTGGCATGCCGGTCTGATCGGATTCGGCGAAGGCCTCGATCAGGCCGCGCGCGATCTCGTCGAGCTGGTTCTGGTACTGGACGGCGTATGTGTCGCGAGCGGCGGCGAGGCCCGTCAGGCGGCCGGAACCGAGATCCATGGGACCGGACCCGCCAACGATCGGCACGCCGTCGGCATACACGGCATTGCCCGCGCTGGTCGGCGTATAGAACAGCGTGCGTTCGAAGGTCAGCGAGCGCGCCTTGACGTCGAACAGGGTGACGCCGCTGTCTGTGAAGACGGCCATGTCATTGTTGGACCGAACCATGGTCCGGATGCCGACGTCCTCGGACATCTCGGCGAGCAGGCCGTCGCGCTGGTCGAGATAGTCGGTGACGTCGGCGCCGATGCGCGTGCCCTTTATGATCTCGTTGTTGAGCACTTCGAAGCGCGCCGAGAAGCGTGTTGAGGCGATCCACCGAGTCGGCAATGCCGGCATCGGCCTGGGCACGGACATTCTGCACCGCAGTGGTCGCGTCGTTCAGCGACACGGCAAGATTCTGCGCAGCGGTCACGGCGGACTGGGCGCGGATGGCATCGTGCGGGGCCGACGCGTACTGCTGGATCGCGTCGGTGAGCTTCTGGATCATGGCCGCGGGCGACCTGTCCAGCTCCGGATCTTCCGCCGTCTGGTTCAGGCGGCCGAGCGCCTCCACGATTGCGTTTTGCGCGGCCGCTGTGGACGTGGCGCCGAGCATCTTTTCCAGGAGCGAGGCGTTGGCCGCGCGCGTAATGGAAGCGAGCCGCACGCCGCCGCCATTGGCCGTGACCAGATTGGCGATCTTGCGGGTCGCATTGGGGTCGTTCGCTCTCGCGACGTTGCGAGAGACGATGCTGGTCTGCTCGGCCGTCGTCGACAGCCCGGACAAAGCGACGTCCAGGCCTACGGAAAGCGACATCCCCCTGCCCTTCCAACGGTGGTGGGCCTAGCCTCAGCGCTTGAGGTTGACCACCACCTCCATCAACTCGGAACCCGTCTGGAACACCTTTGAATTGGCCGTGTAGTTGCGCTCGGACTCGATCATCGCCGTCAGCTCGGACGCAAGGTCGACGGTCGATTGCTCGAGAGCGCTCGAAACCATGGTGCCGAAGCCACCCTCGCCGGCGAAACCGACCTGGAGATCGCCGGAGTCCACGCTCGGCACGAACACGTTGCCGGCGAGCGGCTGCAGGTTGTCGACGCTGGCCACGGTGGCGAGCGGAATGCGGTAGGTCGGAACGCGGGCGCCGTTCTGGAACACCGCGAAGAGTGTGCCGTCGTCCGCGATTTCAACGCGCTCCACCTCGCTCGGGGCGTTGCCGTTCACGGCCGCGTCGAGCACGGTGTAGTTCGCAGCGAGTTGGCTCGACTGCGACAAATCCAGCGTCATGGTGGAGCCACCGGGGATGGGAACGTCGACTGACAGGTCGCTGGTGCCCGTATCGATCTGTCCATTGGACGGGTCAAACGCCAGCGCGCCAGTCACCAGCGGACCCGAACCATAGGGGAAACCGCCGCCCGTCGCTTCGGACTGATCGAACACGGCGACTTCCCAGGTCTCGGGCGCCGTCTTCGTGTAGTAAACGTCGAGTGTCACCTCGTTGCCGAGGCTGTCGTAGGTCACGAGCGACGTCTTGGAGGTGTACTCGGAAGTGGGATCGTTGGCGCCCGCCGTATTGCCGGTGACATCCGTCGCGTTCGAGTTGAGGTTGACGAACAAATTGCCCGCAGTCGACGGGTCGGACTGCATGGCAAGGGCGCCGATGTTGACGATCTGCAGTCCGGCTGTGCCGTTTGCCACGGGTGGAGGCGAACCGGGAGCGAGCCCGTAACCCATCAGCCGGTACCCGGCCGCGTTGATGAGATCGCCGTCGCCGTTCTTCACGAACGAACCAGCGCGCGTAAGGGAAATCTGGCCGGACTCGTTGCCGACGAGGAAGAAGCCGTTGCCCTTGACCGAAAGGTCGGTGACGGACGTCGTGAAGCGGAAGGTGCCCTGCTCACTGATGGCATAGCGCACGCGCGTCTCGACGCTGCCCGACTCGTAGGCCGAGCCGCCCGATTCCAGGATCAAGCTGGAGAACTCCGTCGAGGCTTTCTTGTAGCCCGTCGTGTTCGAGTTCGCGATGTTGTCTGCGACTGTACTCAGACGATTGGCCTGAGCCGACATACCGGACACACTGGTCCGCATCATTCCATAAAGGCCCATTGGGCAGTCCCCGCGCGAGCTAGTCCCCGACGCGGAGTAAAGCAGTTTCAGCTTGTGCGAGGCTGGATGTAGCTGCCGCCGTTTCGCCGCCTTGCATAGGCTCCGAGCCGATCAGCCGGTATCCGAGGTAGCGCTGCGAATTGATCGGGTCGTGCCCGAGACGATGGCGCAGACGTTTGCGCAGCTTGCTGATGTGACTCTCGATGACGTTCTCGTCGATGTCCTCGCTGAAGAGGCCATAGACGGAGTTGAAGATCTGGGTCTTCGTAACCCTGCAACCCATGTTGTTGACTAAGTATTCGAGGATGCGGCGCTCGCGGCGCGGCAGCGGCAAAACCCCCCCGAGCACCTCAGGGTCCCGGCCATCCGAGAACACGCGCAAGTCGCCCACGACGGTGCCTTCGCTCCTGCCCCTCGTGCGGGTACGGATGGCCTTTATCCGAGCCAGAATCTCGCGCACGTGGATGGGCTTGCGCACGACGTCGTCGACGCCCGCGGCAAACAGGTCGAGCGTCTCCTCCAGCGACTTGTTGTCGTTCATGGCGATGATCGCGGCGCGCGAACGCCCCTTGATCAATCGCGGAAAGACATGCCGCTGGCTGCAGTCGCCGAGCAGAAAAGCCTCGACGGCCAGGATGTCCGGATCGGATACGGTGGTTACCCAGTTACCGAAATCGGCAGGACTCAGGCCGGTCGCGGAAACACCCTCGCGATCGAACCAGGCCGAGTACCCCTCTGATACAGTGTCGCGATCATCCACAATAACGATCATTGGATATCCCCCGAATCGCATTGATCGTTGTTCGTGTTTGGCCCTACGTGTGCAGATTCGCTTCGTCAACTGACGCTTGTGGCCGACAGGCCCGCACAAGCCATCGCGCTAGGCGGTTTGCCCATTTCGGAAGCCGAGCGTGACTCGAAAGCCCCACCGCGAACTTCTACTGCGTCGTCGTGTGCTGCTCGCCGGCTCAGCCTGCGAGTGACTTTGCCGCGCGACCGGGCCAGAATGAGTGAAGATCAGGAGTGAACAGTCATGCGTGCTCGACTATCGGCGCTTGCCGCCTCTCTCATTCTCATCGGCTCATCCGTCCAGTTGTCTGCGCAAGAGACGCGCGTCGCGATCGGCATCTCCGGGTGGACGGGCTTTGCCCCCCTCACCCTTGCCAAGGAAGCTGGCATCTACAAGAAGAACGGTCTCGACGTTTCCATAAAGAAGATCCCGCAGAAGGATCGCCATCTGGCGATCGCGTCGGGCGACATCCAGTGCGCGGCAACGACGGTCGAGACCTGGATCGTGTGGAACGCGAACGGGGTCGCCACCAAGCAGCTCTTCCAGCTCGACAAGTCCTACGGCGCCGACGGGATGGTCGTGCGCAACAGCGTGAACTCGATCAAAGAGCTGAAGGGCAAGACGATCGGTGCATCCTCACCGGGCACCGCGCCTTATTTCACGCTCGCCTGGTTCCTGAAGAAGAACGGGCTGTCCGTGAAGAAAGATGTGACGGTCGTGAACCTGGAGCCGGCAGCGGCAGCGCAAGCCTTCCTCGCCGGCCAGAACGACGCCGCCATGACCTACGAGCCCTATCTCTCCACCGTTCGGGCGGCGCCCGACAAGGGCAAGATCATCGCCACGACGCTCGACTATCCCATGGTCATGGACACCTTCGGCTGCACGCCGAAGTTCATCGCCGACAATCCCAAGGCCGCGAAGGCTCTGACCGACAGCTACTTCCAAGCCCTCGATTTCATCGCCAAGGACCAGGCGAAGGCCTACGAGATCATGGGCGCCGACGTGAAGCAGACCGGCGAGCAGTTCGGCAATTCGGCCAAATATCTGCGCTGGCAGGACAGGGCGGCCAACCAGAAATTTTTCGCCGGCCCGCTGCAGGCCTTCTCTAAAGAGGCCAGCGACCTGCTTCTGGAGATCGGCATCATCAAGAAGGCACCCGACATCTCCACCATCATCGATACGAGATTCATAAAATAGCTCGTCGAGGCTGCACGCCCCATGTTGCGACCGCTCGAGCCAGTAAGCGCACCCGCGCGAATTTGGCTCGGCGTTCTCTTCTTCGTGCTGTTCGTTGCAGGCTGGGCGTGGGCCACGCTCGGCGGCTACGTCTCCCCCACCTTCCTCGCCGATCCGGTGACGATGGTGCAGGAGGGCTGGCAGCTGCTCACGGTGCATGGCTTCCTGCATGACATCGGCATGACCGTGTGGCGCGTGGTCGGCGGCTTCGTGCTGGCGGCCATCGTTGCGGTGCCGCTGGGCGTGGCAATGGGCACCTACAAGCCCATCGAAGCGTTCTTCGAGCCGTTCGTCTCGTTCGCCCGCTACCTCCCGGCCTCCGCGTTCATTCCGCTGCTGATCCTGTGGGCCGGCATCGGGGAGACGCAGAAGCTGCTCGTCATCTTCATCGGCTCGGTGTTCCAGCTCATCCTGATGGTGGCCGTCACGGTCGGGAACACGCGGCGCGACCTGGTCGAGGCGGCCTATACGCTCGGCGCCAACGATTGGGGGATCGTCCGGCGCGTGCTGATCCCGATGAGCGCGCCTGGAGATCGCCGAGATCCTGCGCCTCGTGCTGGGCTGGGCGTGGACCTACGTGATCGTGGCGGAGCTGATCGGCTCCTCGTCCGGCATCGGCCACATGATTACCGACAGCCAGGCACTGCTCAACACCGGGCAGATCATTTTCGGCATCATCATCATCGGCCTCATTGGCCTGATCTCCGACTTCCTGTTCAAGGCCGCCAACCGCCGGTTCTTCCCCTGGAGCCTGGCTTGAGCAAGCTCCGCATCGAGGACGTCAGCCGCACCTTTCCGCCGGCGCGTGCGGGAGCGGAACCGACGCGCGCGCTGCTGCCCGTCAACCTCACCGTTGCGGAGAATGACTTCATCACCATCCTCGGGCCTTCGGGTTGCGGGAAATCCACGCTGCTCAGGATCGTCGCCGGGCTCGACCGCGCTTCGACCGGCCGCGTGCTGCTCGACGGCAAGCCGGTGACGGGACCGGGCCCTGATCGCGGCATGGTGTTCCAGTCCTACACGCTGTTTCCGTGGCTGTCGGTGATCGACAACATCGCCTTCGGCCTCCGCGAGCGCGGCATGCCGGCGGACCAGCGCCAGAAGATTGCGCAAAGCTGGTGCGAGCGCGTGGGGTTAGCCGGGTTCGAACACCACTATCCCAAGCAGCTCTCCGGCGGCATGCAGCAGCGCACCGCGATTGCGCGCGTGCTCGCCAACGACCCGGCGATCATGCTGCTCGACGAGCCGTTCGGTGCGCTCGACAATCAGACGCGTGCGCTCATGCAGGAAACGCTGCTGGGGATCTGGGAGCGGGAGCGCAAGACCGTCCTCTTCGTCACGCACGACATCGAGGAGGCCATATTCCTGGCGTCCCGCGTGATCGTCGTTTCGGCGCGGCCCGGTCGCATCAAGGCCGAGGTTCCTATCGACCTGCCCTACCCCCGGCACTACACCATCAAGACCGAAGCGGCCTTCTCCGCACTCAAGGCGCGGCTGACGGAGGAAATCCGGGCGGAAGCGGTGATTGCCGCCACCGCCCGCTGATTTTCGCTAACGTCAGTTCCAGGAACGCCGGGCCTCGTCCGCCTTCTTGCTGAGGCGAACCGCGCCGCCTTCGACGGAGTCGACCATGCTGAGGTCGATGTAGTGGTGCTGGCCGCCGGATGCCGGGTCCGACCGCGTGAGCTTGATGCGGTTTCCCTCCACGCGATCGACCGTGCCGACGTGACCGCCATCGGCGCCTTTGACTTCCATGTGCTCGCGCACGTGCGACGCATCGATCATGGGACAATTCTCCTTCCGCTGAAGCTTCAGGTGGGCGCGCGGGTTGCGCGCTCTCGATTCGAGAACCGCGCGGAGATCGCTTCGTTCCAGCGGTCTTTACGCGCTTGAAGAATAGAGAGAGCTTCAGCGGAACGACGCCCACTCTTCTGCGTTGTCTTTGCGAATGCCGCGCGGCCTCACGCCTGTCGCGGCTTCAACAAGCCAACAACGAGGAGTTCGCAAATGAACTGGGATCGCGTAGAGGGCAACTGGAAGCAGGTCACCGGCAAGGTCAAGGAGCAGTGGGGCAAACTCACGGACGACGACATGACCCAGATCAACGGCAACCGCGAGCAGCTGGAAGGCAAGATCCAGGCGCGCTACGGCTACGCAAAGGATCAGGTGAAGAAGGACGTCGACGACTGGTTGGGCCGGATGTGATTTCGCCTTTGATTTACCGCCCGCGGCTCCTCAGCCGCGGGCATTTTTTTGTGTGACATTTTGGTTGCAGGATCGCCGCTTATCGGCGGCTTCCCACCGGTAGATATCGGACCCGTCAGCGCACCCCCCTGTGCACGACCGCCGCTGGCGGGCATCGTGCTGCTTGCTCATTGTTGGGGGGCAGCATGGCTACAAGCTTCAAGGCACAGTCCGTCAGCGGCACCAGGCTCAAGGCGGACGAACGCACGCTCGAGATGACCTTCGTCGATGCGAACGGCAAGCAGCATGTTGTCAGCCTGCCTTCAATCGTCGCCTCGGATCTCGCCGCCGTCCTGAAGGCCGTCTCTTGCGAAAGCAATGGCAAGGGCAGGGCCGAATTCACGAGGAAGCCTCGGCAGACCGCGATCGGCAGCGCAACGCACGAACGGCTGATCCTCATCCGCTTCGACGACGAGCCGCCCTACGGCCTCGATTTGGACGAGGCTGAAAGCCTGTGGCGCGGCCTGCGCGAGGAGGCGGAAGCCGTCTCCCGCACCAAGGCGCCGACGCGGCAATAGGCTGGCGCTTCAGGCGAATTGCGCGACTTGGATCGACGTCCCATTTTCGCCGCCAGCCTGCGCTATCGACGCTCCATTACCGGCTCGAGCGGGCACCCTCCCAATGCGCACCTGGTTCTCGCAGATCGTCATCGGTGTGATTGTCACCGTGATCGGCACGGTGATTGCCGACGCCATCATCAAGGGCATGGGCGGCAGGGGCCTGTTCGGCGGCAGCCACTATTCCGGCTCCTGGAGATCCGGCCGCTAGCGCGAGACGCTTCGCACGCAGCGGCGGCGCGGTCCGAAACCGGCTGATGCCCAAACGCGCGCGCGGCTGTATCGTATCCCCTCATTGCGACCGGCAAGGCGCACAACGAGCGAGGGGACGCACGTGACCGAGGCAAAGCGCTGGAAGAAGCGGCCCGAGAATTCGACCTGGGGCGATTACGGGCCCAACGATCAGCTCGGGCGCATGAACGAGCTCACGGCGGAGAAGGTCAAGCAGGGCGTCGCCGAGGTGAAGGAGGGCAAGACCTTCTGCCTCTCCATGCCGCTCGACTATCCCGGCGGCAACGTGCTGAACCCGCGCCGGCATCCGCCGCAGCTGCGTCCCAGCGTGCGAACCGACAAGCCGAACTGGCTCTACCGCACCGAGTGGGAGAACCCCGGCATGACCGACGTCATCAACGACGACGTCGTCATCATGCACCTGCAGTATTCGACGCAGTGGGACACGCTGGCCCACGTCGGCGCGCTGTTCGATGCCGACGGCGACGGCAAGGCCGAGCCCGTGTTCTACAACGGCTATCGCGGCGGCGTCGATCTGGTGGGCCCTGCCGACGCCAAGGGCGCGGGCGCTGTGCCGGGCACGATGGTGGAGGCGAAGGGCACATCGTCGGCCAACGCGCTGGGCGCGGAGAACATGGCGGTGAAGTGCCTGCAGGGCCGCGGCGTGATGATCGACCTGTTCGCGCACTACGGCCGCAAGCGGCATGCGGTCGGCTACGACGACCTCATGCGCATCATGGCCGCGGATGGGATCAAGGTGGAGCCGGGCGACTTCGTGCTGCTGCGCACGGGCTTCGACGAGGTGATCTTCGAGGGCAACAAGAAGCCCGACCGGGAGACGCTGGAGACAAGCTGCACGGGCCTCGACGGCGGACGACGACGCGACTCCAGCAGTGGGTCACGGAGTCCAAGCTGGTGGCGCTGATCTCCGACAACTACGCGGTGGAGATCCACAACGGGCCGCTGCGCCCGGGCCAGTGCGCGATGCTGCCGCTGCACCAGCACTGCCTGTTCAAGACCGGCGTGAACCTGGGCGAGATCTGGCGGCTGTCCGAACTGGCCGACTGGCTGCGCGCCAACAACCGCAGCCGCTTCCTGCTGACCGCGCCGCCGCTGCGGCTGCCGGGCGCGGTGGGATCGCCGGCGACGCCAGTGGCGACGGTGTAGGCCTGTTCCCTCTCCCCATTCTTCATGGGGAGAGGGTTAGGGTGAGGGGCAGCGGCTTGCTCCGACGGTCGAATGTGTGGCTGCCCCTCACCCCGACCCCTCGTCACAGCCGCAGACGCGCGGGAGAGGGGGAAGCGCCAACCGCGGCGGAAAGGCAGCCCTGCGCAGCGCGCGATTGCGCGGCGGGGCGCGTTGGCGCTTTAATGGCGCAAAAGAAAGCGCACCTGCTCCGGGAGGCAACACCGCATGCAAGCCAACGCCAAGCCGCTCGCCTGCCTCAATGGCGTGCGGGTGCTGGACCTGTCGCAGTTCGAGGCGGGGCCGTCGTGCACGGAGGCGCTGGCGTGGCTCGGCGCCGAGGTGGTGAAGGTCGAGAACCCCAAGGGCGGCGATCCCGGACGCGGCATCTTTGCCGAGCCCGGGCACGACTCCTTCTATTTCCTGAGCTTCAACGCCAACAAGAAGTCGCTGACCATCGACCTGAAGAGCGCGGCCGGCAAGCAGCTCGTGCTCGACCTGGCGAAGAAGGCCGACGTGTTCGTGGAGAACTTCGCGCCCGGCGCCATCGAGCGGCTGGGGCTCGGCTGGGACGTGCTCTCCAAGGTCAACCCGCGCCTCATCTACGCGCAGGTGAAGGGCTTCGGCGAGGGCAGCCCGCACCAGAACAACCTGGCCTTCGACATGATCGCGCAGGCCACCGGCGGCGTGATGAGCATCAGCGGCTACCCGGACGGGCCGCCGGTGAAGCCGGGGCCGACGCTGGGCGACACCGGCACCGGCATGCTGCTCGCCATCTCGATCCTGGGCGCGCTGTTCGAGCAGAAGGCGACCGGCAAGGGCCAGCGCATCGAGGTCGCCATGCAGGACGCCATGCTGCACTACATCCGGCTCGCCTTCGCCACGCAGGCGCGAAAGGGCGGACCGCTGAAGCGCGTCGGCGACCAGTCGATCTCGGGCGGCAATCCGCCGTGCGGGATCTTCCCCTGCAAGGGCGGCGGGCCCAACGACTACGTCTACGTCTACACCAGCCGCACCAACCCCGAGCACTGGAAGCGGCTGCTGGGCGTGATCGGGCGCGAGGAGCTGCTCGCCGATCCCGGCTATCAGACGCCGCAGCAGCGCACCGAGCGCGAGGCGGAGATCGTCGCCATGATCGGCGGCTGGACCCGCAAGCTACGACAAGCACGAGGCGATGAACATCCTGGGTCGCGCCGGCATTCCGGCCGGCTCCGTGCTCGACACCAAGGAGCTGATCGAGGAGCCGACCTTCCACAGCCGCGGCATCCTGCAGACCGTCGAGCATCCCGAGGTCGAGGACTACGTGATGCCGGCCTGGCCGGTGCGCCACGACAGCGCCGCCGTCAGCGTGAAGGCGTCGCCGCTGCTCGGCGAGCACACCGGCGATGTGCTGAAGAGCTGGCTCGGCCTCGACACGGGCGCCATCGACCGGCTGGTGAATGAGAAGGTGGTATCGCGTCGCGACTAGCGCGCGCGGTGCAGCTGCGGTCAGACCCCTTGCCCGACGATGCGGCGAATCAAGCGTCAGATTCGGGGGTCTGACCCCTGTACGAGGAGACGACCATGGCAGAGCTGACCGGCTCGGAAATTCTGGCGAAGGCGCTCGAAGAAGGAAGGCACCGAGAACCTGCTCTTCATCATGGGCGGGCCGATGCTGCTGGCGGAATCCTCCTGCATCAAGGAAGGCATCCGGCCGATCGACGTGCGGCACGAGCAGGCGGCGGCGCTGATGGGCGCAGGCCTACAGCCGGCTGCTGCAGAAGCCGGCCGTGTGCATGGCGGCGAGCGGCCCGGGCGTCATCAATCTCACGACCGGCATGGCGAACGCGCTCGATCGACTGCTGCCCGGTCGTGGCCATCGGCGGCTCGAGCCCGATCGGGCAGAACGGACGGCAGGTGTTCCAGGAGATCGACCAGGTCGCGATCATGCGCGGCTGCGTGAAGTGGGCCGACCGGGTCTACAACCTCAAGCGCATCCCCGAGCAGGTGAACAACGCCTTCCAGCACGCCATGAGCGGCAAGCCGGGACCGACGTATCTCGATTTCCCAGGCGACATCCTCTACGCCAAGATCGCCGAGGAGCAGGTGGACTGGTCGATGAGCGGCCGGCCGATCCTCAACGCGCGGCCGCTGGGCGACCCCGAGCAGGTCGACGCGCTGGTGTCGGCGCTGTCGCGCGCCAAGAAGCCGCGTGATCATCTCCGGCAGCGGCGTGATCTGGTCGCGCGCCTGGAGCGAGATGCAGCAGTTCGTCGAGAAGGCCGGCATCCCCTTCTACACGACGCCGCAGGGGCGCGGCGTGGTGCCGGACGATCATCCGCTGTCGTATCCTTCGATGCGCTCGACCGCGTTCAAGGATGCCGACCTGATCATCGTGCTCGGCACGCGCATGAACTACATCATCAGCCACGCGGCGCCGCCGCGCTTCAATGCCGCCGCCAAGATCGCCCGCATCGACATCGACGCCAACGAGATCGCCACCGCGGCGCGCACGGTCGACATCGGCATCGTCGGCGACTGCACGCATGGTGCTCAACCAGCTGCTGACCGCAATGAAGGGCAAGGTCGATCCCGACCGGTTCAAGGACTGGCGCAAGATGCTGGCCGATGGCGACGGCCGCCAAGCTCAAGGCGCCCGGCGCCAACAAGCCGGTCGAGGACGGCGACATCCATCCGCTGCGGCTGTGCGAGGAAGTCAGCAACTTCATGCAGCGCGACGCGATCCTGGTGGTCGACGGCCAGGAGATCCTCAACTTCGGCCGCCAGTCGATGCCGACGTTCTCGCCGGGACATCGCCTCAATTCCGGTCCGTTCGGGACGATGGGCGTCGGCCTGCCGTTCGCGCTCGGCGCCAAGCTCGCCAAGCCGGACAAGCAGGTCATCTGCGTGCACGGCGACGGCTCGTTCGGGCTGAACGCCATGGAGCTGGACACGGCGGTGCGCCACAAGCTGCCGGTGCTGGTCGTCATCAGCCTCAACGGCGGCTGGACAGCGGACCCCAACCGCGACAAGCCGGGCCGCGACCTTGGCTATACCCGCTACGAGAAGATGGCCGAGGCGCTCGGCTGCTACGGCGACTACGTCGACAAGGCCGAGGACATCCGCCCGGCGCTGGAACGCGCGCAGAAAGAGGTCGACAAGGGCCGAGTGGCGCGTCGTCAACGTGCGCACCGACTACCGCGCGCGCGCCACCACGATGCAATTTGCGCAGTATTCGACGTAACTTGCGCATCAACCCCGACCTCGGGAGCTGCTTGCGCCAGCCCCGAGGTTTTTCGAAGTAACGGGTGAAATGCGCGCCCAGGGCGGCTAAGGTGGGGACCGTCAGTCCCCCGGAGTTACAAAATGGCTCAACCACCGACCTTCGAGATCCCCCAGCAATTGCGCGAGTTGACCGAGAAGAACCTGGAGCACGCCCGCAACACCTACGGCCAGTTCATGGACGCCATGACCCAGGCGATGGGCGTGTGGACGAACGCGACTCCGGCGAACGCGATGACCAGCGGCTTCAAGGTGGTGCAGGATCGCGCCGTCAAGTTTGCCAAGCAGAACGGCGATGCGTGCTTCAACATGGCAACCGAACTCGCCACCGCCAAGGACCTGACCGACGTGCTGAGCATCCAGAGCCGTCACGCGCAGTCGATGATGCAGTCCTACTCGCTGCAGGCGCAGGAGCTGAGCCGGCTGATGGTGGAAGCCGCGCAGAATATCCAGCAGAAGTAGTTCGCGCGGCGAACTGGCCGATCAGGCTTCAGCGCGCGTGGCCGGCAATGGCCTCGATGATCTGCGGCCACATCGGGATCGGCAACGCGTGGCCCATCCCCTCGACAATGAGAAGCTTGGCGCCGGGGATGGCCGTGGCCGTGGCGTGACCGCCCTCGACCCGCACGAGCGGGTCGATGTTGCCGTGGATGATGAGCGCCGGCACGCGCACGTCCTTCAATTTCGCGGTGCGATCGCCTGACGCAATGATGGCGGCCAGCTGCCGCGCCACGCCTGACGGATTGAGGCCGCGCTCGTAGGCGCGCTCGGCGCGGACCCTGTCGCGGGCCTCGTCGAGAGGGAAGCCGGGGCCTCGCAATATCTGCCAGGTTCGCGCGTGGCTCTGGAAATACTCCTCCTTCGTGGCGGGAGGTGGCGCCATGAGCACGCCCATCGCTTCCGGCGTCGCCTGGGGCAACTTCGGATCGCCGGTGCTGGACATGATGGAAGTCATCGAGCGCACGCGATCGGGAAAGTTGATCGCGATTTCCTGGGTGATTGCGCCACCCATGGAAACACCCACAACGTGCGCCTTGGCGATGCCCAGAGCGTCCAGCAGCCCGACGCTGTCGGCGGCCATATCGCGCAAGGCGTAAGGCGCATCGACGGCCTTCCCGATCAGGGCCTGACCGATCAGGGCCATGATGTTCGGACTGCCGAACTGCGGAAACCTCGTCGACAGCCCGATGTCCCGGTTGTCGAACCGGATCACGTAGTAGCCCCGGGCGGCCAGCTGACCGCAGAACTCCTCGTCCCAGCCGATCATCTGGGCCGCCAGGCCCATAATCAGCAGGATCGGCGGGGCGCCGGGATCGCCGAAGGTGTCGTAGCAAAGCTCGATGCCATTGGCCTTTGCCATTTGCGGCTCGGTATGCCTGACGTTCGTCACGGGAGCGCTCCCCTGCTCGATCGATGCGGTCGACCGCGAACATAGCCTAGACGCGCTAGGCTATGACCCCCTAATCTGCCGCAAAACGAGAACCGGACAGAGGGGAGACGTCACATGGAACGAATCTGGATCAAGCACTACCCACCGGGCGTGCCTGCCGATATCGACGCGGGCCAATACGCGTCGGTTGTCGCTCTCTTCGAGGAGAGCTTTGCCAAGTACAAGAACGACAACGCCTACGCGTGCATGGACAAGAAGCTGACCTACGGTCAGGTCGACGAGATGTCGCGCGCGCTCGGTGCCTGGCTGCAGAGCAAGGGCCTGCAGCGCGGGGATCGCGTCGCGATCATGATGCCGAACGTGCTGCAGTATCCCGTGTGCGTGGCCGGCATCCTGCGCGCGGGCTACGTCGTCGTGAACGTCAACCCGCTCTACACGCCCCGCGAACTCGAGCACCAGCTCAAGGACTCAGGCGCGAAGGCCATCCTCATCGTCGAGAATTTCGCCAAGACGCTCGAGCAGGTCATCTCCAGAACATCCGTGAAGCATGTGGTGCTCGCGAGCATGGGCGACCTGCTGGGCTTCCCGAAGGGCGCGATCGTCAATCTCGTCGTGCGCAAGGTGAAGAAGATGGTGCCGGCGTTCTCGCTGCCCGGCGCAACCAAGTTCAACGACGCGGTCGCCGCCGGCCGGCGCATGAACCTCAACCGACCCGACATCAAACGCGACGATGTCGCCTTCCTGCAGTACACGGGCGGCACGACGGGCGTTTCCAAGGGCGCCACCCTGCTGCACCGGAACATCATCGCCAACGTGCTGCAGAACGAGGCCTGGCTGCAACCGGCGCTCAAGAAGGGCAAGCAGGTCGATCGCATGACGATCGTCACCGCGCTGCCGCTCTATCACATCTTCGCACTGACGGCGTGCGGGCTGCTCGGCATGCGCATCGGCGCCATGTGCCTGCTCATCCCCAACCCCAGGGACATTCCCGGCTTCGTGAAGGAACTCGCCAAGTACGAGGTCCACATGCTGCCTGCCGTGAACACACTCTATAACGCGCTGATCAATAACCCTGACTTCGCCAAGCTCGATTTCAGCGCGCTGAAGGCTGCGAACGGCGGCGGCATGGCCACGCAGCGCCCGGTGGCCGAGAAATTCTTCAAGCTCACCAATGTCCCGATCATCGAGGGCTATGGGCTGTCGGAGACCTCGCCGACGCTGACCTGCAACCGCGCCGACAACAACGAGTACACGGGCACCATCGGCCTGCCGGTTCCATCGACGGAAATCTCCATCCGCGACGACGACGGCAACGAGGTGCCCATCGGCGAGGCGGGCGAGATTTGCGCGCGGGGACCCCAGGTGATGGCCGGCTACTGGCAGCGCCCGGAGGAAACCGCCAACGTCATGACGAAGGACGGCTTCTTCAAGACCGGTGACATCGGCGTCATGGACGCCACCGGGCAGGTGAAGATCGTCGATCGCAAGAAGGACATGGTGCTGGTCTCGGGCTTCAACGTGTTCCCGAACGAGGTGGAGGAAGTCGTCGCCAGTCACCCGGGCGTGCTGGAGTGCGCCGTTGTCGGCGTTCCGGATGCAAGTTCGGGCGAGGCGGTCGTACTGTTCGTGGCCAAGAAGGATCCCGCGCTCACCGAGAAGGAATTGATGAAATACTGCAGCGAACAGCTGACCGGATACAAGAAGCCCAAGTACATCATCTTCCAGCAGGAGCTTCCGAAAACGAACGTCGGCAAGGTGCTGCGGCGCGAATTGCGCGATGCGGCCCTGAAGCTCGCCAAGCAGGCGGCTTGAGAGCTGCAGAACGACGCTGGCCAACCGGGGCGCCACCATTGTGGCGCCCCGCGTTTGTGACCCGCACACGAGACACAAAGAACTCCGGAGAAGGGGCCGCATGAGCGCCCGCGCGACCGTCGCCCTGGCATTCGCCGTAACGATGACACTGGCCGGCTTCCTGCTGTTCCAGGTCCAGCTCGTGCTCGGCAAGTTCATCCTGCCCTGGTTCGGCGGCAGCGCCTCGACCTGGCTGGTGTGCATGATGTTCTACCAGGTCGCGCTTCTCGTCGGGTACGCGCACGCCTATGCGATCACGCTGCCGCTGGCGATCCGGCGCCAGGTGCAGGTGCAGGCGGCGATACTGGTCTTGAGCCTCCTGCTCCTGCCCATCGCACCCTCCGACACGTGGAAACCGCAGGATGCGAGCGATCCGACCTGGCGTATTCTCGGGCTGCTCGCCGCCTGCGTGGCGGTGCCCTACATTGCGCTGGCCACGACGACGCCGCTGCTGTCGCGCTGGCTTGCCCACATCGAGCCCACACTCAATCCGGTGCGCTTCTTTGCGGCCTCCAACGTTGGCTCGTTCCTGGGATTGCTGACATATCCCTTCTTTTTCGAGCGCCTGCTCACCAGCCCCCAGCAGGCGCGCTGGTGGTCGTGGGCCTACGCGCTCTATGCAGCGCTGTTCGTGCTGTGCGGCTGGCTTACGTGGCGGCGCTCGCCCGATGGCGACCGTGCGCAGCCGGCTTCCACTTCGATCACGGGCGCCGACGATCCCTGGTTGCTGTGGGTTGCCTATTCGGGCCTCGGCTCGGCGCTGCTTGTGGCCACCACAAACGCCATCACGCAATGGTCGGCGGTGGTTCCCTTCCTGTGGGTCGTGCCGCTGAGCGTCTACCTCGTGACGTTCATCGTCACGTTTGCCTATCCGCGCACGTACCATCGCCTAGCCTTCGGCAGCACTTTCATGTTGCTTACCGGTTTCGCATTCCTGCAGCCCGTGCCCGAATCTTCGTATGCACTCTTCCAGCAGCTCGTGCTGCAGACGGCGATCCTTTTCGCCGGATGCATGATCTGCCACGGCGAGCTCGTCAGGTTGCAGCCGGAGCCGGCGCGATTGCCGAAATTCTACCTCGCCGTGGCGGCGGGTGGCGCGCTGGGCGGAATATGCGTGGTCCTGCTGGCCCCGCTCCTGTTCAGCGACTACTTCGAGCATCCGCTGGTGCTCGCCATCATCGCCGCCGTTGCGTTCGTCCACATGCTGCCGCGCGCGCGGTCGCGCAGGGCGACGCTGGCCATCGGCGGCCTGACCATCCTCGCCGGCGTGTTCTTTGTGGGCAGCCTCGCCGCCGGTTTCCGCGAGGAGCTGACGGGCAACTCCGTGGTTGAGAGGGTGCGAAATTTCTACGGAGTGGTGAAAGTCGTCCGCCGCAACCAGCATGACCCGGCGATCGCGGACATGGCGCTGCTGCAGGCCGGCATCGATCAGGGCGGACAGTACATTGCGCCCGAGCGACGGATGCAGACGATCTGCGGGTTCAACGAGGACAGTGGCCTTGGGCTGGCCCTGGCCCATCAGGCCAAGCGCCGCGCGAACCAACCTCTTCGTATCGGCGTGATCGGCCTCGGCGCGGGAATGATTGCGTCCCTGGCATCAGAGGGCGACACCCTGCGCTACTACGAGATCAATCCGGGCGTCCTGCATTTGACGAGCCGCCGCTTCACGTTCCTCAAGGAGAGCAAGGCCAAGCTCGACGTGCTCCTCGGCGACGCGCGGCTGGTGCTCGAGCGGCAGCTGAAGAACAACGAGCCCCAGAATTTCGACGTTCTCGTCCTGGATGCCTTCCGCGGCGCATCACCTCCAATGCACCTGATGACCAAGGAGGCTTTCAACGTCTATCTCAGCCACCTTTCCGAAAACGGCATCCTGGCGGTCAATTTCGAGCTCGATACGTTCGAGGTTGCCCCGTTGCATCGCGGAATGGCCAAGCAATTCGGACTGAATGTGCGCTGGATCGAGACCCCGAGCGACACCGAGGAGTGCGCCTTCCCAGTGAGCTGGGCGCTCTATACGCGGGACAAATCATTCTTCGACCTGCGGCCGGTCAGACAGATGGTCTCGCTGTGGCGCGACAAGAGCAAGTCCGAACTCGTGTGGACCGACCAGGACAGCAACCTGATGAGCATCATCAACTGGAGCCAGGAATAGCCGCAGCCGCCAGCCTCGGCCCTCACCAGATCTTGTTTGCCACCTTGAGCGCCTCCGGCTCGAACAGCTCGAGCGCCACCTTCTGCGACAGCATCACGTCACCGGCGACGAGATTGCCGCGGGGGAAGAAGCACCAGCCGCAGATGCGCCGGCCGTTCTTGTCGAGCTGGTCGATGTTCATCGAGCGGCCGTAACGGATGCGGTAGCGGCGACCGGTCTTGCCGCCGATCACCTCGAAGAAGGCATTCCTCTCATATTGCTTGAGCTGCTCGCAGGAGAGCTTCTCTTTGAGCAGCCGCATGCCGCGCTCGTGCGCCGCTGAGCCGTAGTCGTCGATGAACCAAGCGGTGTCGGCTTCCGCAAAACCGTGCACCCTTCGCGAGCGAAGGCTTTGCGCAAGTCCGCGCCCCAGGCGACGCACTTGCTCAGTCAGGGAGGTGCGGCGCAGTTCGCGCTCGCGCGCTTGCTCGCTCCGCATCAGCAGGTAGAGCTGCTGCGCCTCCCGGCGCAGCGCCACACGGAAGCTCACGAGATCCCAGGTGCCGTGCGTCTCGCAGAAGGCAAAGCAATCCTCCGGCCGAAGCAGCGCGGACGTGCGATAGCCGTTGGCAAACTCGAGCCAGAGCCTCGGCTCGGCGGCACTCTCAATGATGATGTCGACGAGCGCCGTAGGGTTGTGCCCGTGCTCGATGAGGGCCCTTTGCAGGAGGGCCCTCAAAGTGCGGCGCAGGCGCTCCATCAGCCCCCCTGGAGCTGCGGAATGAACAGGGTCTCCTCGACCTTGGGATCGAACCTGCCGACGAGGCGGTCCGAGCCTCCGTCCTTGCCAAGCGCAACGGCCCGGAAGCCCTTGCCGACAAGCTCGTTGAAACGAGCCTCGGCCAGTCCGACCGCCTTCGCGTCCGCGGCGTCGAATTCGTGCCGCGTGTCACCCGAGCGATCCATTACGATCTGAACGGACATGTATTCGCTCCTTGTGGTTGCTAGCTGCGATTGGACTGCTCTACCACCGCAATTGGGCTCAATTGCGCAACCTTTTGCTCAGCTTGACGCCAACAGCGCGCGGATGAACTCTCACTCCAACCGCCGATCATCAGAAACGTTGATGATGCCCGTTTAGTTCTGGCGACGGCCCGGTTGCCCTGTTAGGAACCGGCTGCCAGGAGATTGAGCGCCCAGCGCCTACGGGATTGCCATGACGACCATAAAATTGCACCGCAACGACCTGCCCGCGGGCGTGGAGTTCAGGGGTGCCGTCGCAGTTGACACCGAGACGCTCGGCCTGCAGCCGCGACGTGACCGCCTCTGCATGGTGCAGCTCTCGGCCGGTGACGGGACGGCCCACCTGGTACAATTCGATGGGACGGATTGGGCAGCGCCGCGGCTGAAGGCGGTGCTTTCCGACGCCTCGCTGACCAAGATCTTCCATTTTGCGCGCTTCGACGCGGCGGTGATTGCGCATTATCTGGGCGTCGTGCCGGAGCCCCTTTACTGCACGAAGATCGCCTCGAAGCTCGCCAGAACCTACACCGACCGCCACGGACTGAAAGACCTGTGCAGCGAACTGCTGGGCATCGAGCTCTCCAAGCAGCAGCAGAGCTCCGACTGGGCTGCCGAAAAGCTGACCGAGCAGCAGAAGGTCTATGCCGCCTCGGATGTGCTGCATCTGCACGCGCTGGAGGCAAAACTTTCAGCCATGCTGCGGCGGGAGGGCAGGTCGTCGCTCGCGGAAGACTGCTTCCGCTTCATATCGGTACGGGCCGGGCTGGACCTCGCTGGGTTCGCCGACGTCGATATCTTCTCGCATTGAAGGGCGCCACGCCGCACCGCTGCACACAAAACCTTTTGGGCACAAGCATTTGGAGATCGGCTGCGGTCCCATTATGGCCTAAATGGAAGGCCATTTAGGCGCCGAGTTCGGGGCGCGAAGGGCTTCGCCGGGGCGAGACGGCTTGCTTGCATGGCCACTGTTGTCGAAACGCGGGATGCGCGGACCGTTCACCGCGCGCGACCTCCAGCCGAGGCTCTGATCGCCGAGAGGGCGAAGGCCTTTGCCCTGGCGAACCGTCACAGCCGTTTCGTAAAGCTGCTTCGCCTGTCGCTCCCTGCGGTAGCCGTTCTCATTCTCCTCGGCTACGCAGCGGTTCTCACGGTGAACTGGCAGTTGAGTTCCAGCGGCTTCAGCGTCGGCGCCGTCACCATCTCGGCCGACGATCTCACCATGAAGGATGCCGGCTACTCCGGCGCGACGAAAGACGGCGGCAGATACGAGGTGCGCTCGCGCAGGGCCGTGGTCAGCTTCGATCAGAGCGCGCCCATCAAGCTGATCGATGTGACGGGCGAGCTTTTCCAGACCAACAACGTAACGACGAAGCTGAAGTCCAAGCATGGCATCCTCGACAATGCCAAGAACGAGCTGGAGCTCTACGACGGCATCGAGGTCGACGCATCGAGCGGCCTGATGGCGCGCCTCGTACGCGCAAAGATCTACTCCAAGGAGAACAAGATCGTCTCCAACGATCCCGTAAGCGCGAGCACGGCCACAGGGTCCGTGCAGGCAGCGTCCATGGAAATGAATACCAAGACGCACTTCACGAAATTCAAGGGCTCCGTCGCTGTTCGAATGATGCCGTCTTCGTCCCAGACCACGCTCGCCGTTGGGCGCGATGCGCGCCAGCCGGTCAACATCAACTCCGAAGAACTCGATGTCGACGATACGCAAAAGACGGCACACTTCAGGGGCAACGTTAGCGCGCTGCAGGGCGACACGATGCTCAACACGCCCTACCTGTTCGTGAAATACGAAGGCAAGGGGAGCGGCATGCTGGGCGCCGAGAAAGCTCCGGACACCGCGGCCGAGAAGGGGGCACGCGTCAAGTTTCTGTGGGCGCGCAATGGCGTTGATCTGACGATGAGCGGTGATCGCCGCGTGACGAGCGAACTGGCGGACTTCGACATCGATGCCGATACCGCGCTATTCGCAGGCAAGGTCAACGTCGCTCAAGGCAAGAACATTCTTCGCGGCGGAAAACTGAAAATCGATCGCAAGTCGGGCAAGAGCCGGCTCGAACCGGAGGACAACGGGCCATCCGCCGGCCGGGTGGCGGCTTCGTTCCACCAGAATGCGCCAGCCGGGGGTAAGGCCAAGCAACCCCGTGCACCCGCTGCTGCGGACGCACTGTTCGGGTCGTTCAAGGCCGATCCCAACGCGCCGATGGATGTGGAAGCCAACGTGCTCGACATCTACGACGCGAGCAAGAAGGCAGTTTTCACCGGCAATGTCGTGGCCCACCAGGGCGATTTCATCATAAGGACGGTGGAGCTTACCGCCTTCTATTCGGGTGGAGCAGCATTCGGTACGGCGACCCCGGATGGCGACGACAAGAGCCAGGGGCAGCTGGTCCGGATCGAGACCAAGCAGAAGGTCGTCATCACGTCGAAGGACGACCGGACGGCCATCGCGGATTGGGCCAATTTCGATGTCAAAGCCAATACCGCCCTTCTCGGCGGCGGAGTGACGGTGGTACGCGGCAAGGACATCGCGGAAGGCCCGCGGCTCAAGATCGACCTGACCACCGGCCAGTACAGGTTCGAGGGGGACTCGGAGGCCGGTGCAGGCGATCGAAAGAACGTGGAACCTCTGCCCGATGCGACGGGACCCTCGGTGTCATCCACGCCACCCAAGACCAGCGACCGCACGTGCCCGCCCGGAAAGCAATGCATGCTGTTCTATCCGAAAGACGTGAAAGACAAGGCCAAGGAACTGCTGAAGAAGAACACTCCGGCACCGGAAGCGCGCTGAAACCAAATGGCGAAGAAACGGCAGTTCCTCGAATGCATCGCACGTGACAGTCGCGGAACGCGCCGTCTGCCTTGATCGGTGCGGGGATCGCGCATGAAGCTCTTTTTTGGCGGTGGGCGCAGCACCAAGAAGCGCGTGCGGCCTCAAGCCCCCGGCAATGGCTGGCAGGAGCCGGCTGGCGAGGCGGAAGAGGAGTTCTTCGGCGCGGAAGGCTGGCTCAACACGCACAACGTGCAAAAGAGCTATCGCGGCCAGCAGGTCGTCAAGGGCGTGTCGCTGGCAGCCAGTCGCGGCGAGGCCGTCGGCCTGCTCGGCCCGAACGGCGCCGGCAAGACCACCCTGTTCTATATGATCGTCGGGCTGGTTGCGGCAGATGCAGGCCGCGTCATGCTCGACGGCCGTGACGTGACGCGGCTGCCCATGTACCGGCGCGCTCGCCTGGGCATCGGCTACCTGCCGCAGGAGCAATCCATCTTCCGGGGGCTCACCACCGAGCAGAACATCATGGCGGTGCTCGAGCTGGTCGAGCCGAACCGCAAGCGCCGCAAGGAGAAGCTGGATGCCCTCCTTGAGGAGTTCGGGATCACCCACAAGCGCAGGTCCCCATCCATCGCCCTGTCGGGCGGCGAGCGGCGGCGCTGCGAGATCGCCCGGGCGCTGGCGACCGGCCCCTCGTTCATGTTGCTGGACGAACCATTCGCCGGCATCGACCCCCGCGCCGTGGAGGAAATCCAGAATACCGTGCGGCATCTCACAAAAAGGGGCATTGGCGTGGTCATAACCGACCACAACGTGCGCGAGACCCTGACCCTCGTAAACCGCGCGTATATCATCTACGACGGCGAGGTCTTAATTCACGGTAAGCCTCAGGAAATCATAGAGAACGAAGTTGTTCGCCGGGTATACCTAGGGAAGACGTTCGGTTAATGCGGCATAGTTATATCTTGACCCCGTAGAGCGTCCTAGCGACGATCGGGGCTGTTATGGTGCTTTCGCCCAAGTTGGAGTTGCGTCAGGGTCAGCAGCTGGTGATGACACCCCAGCTGCAGCAGGCCATTCGCCTACTGCAACTCTCCAACATAGAGCTGGGAACCTTCGTCGAGACGGAGCTCGAGCGCAATCCGCTGCTCGAACGCGAGGATGCGCCTGCCGACGATGGCCAGCCGGAGGACGCGGCGTCGGGCGAAGTGCCGATCGCGGTCCACGAGCACATTCCCGAGCCCCAGGAAACGGCGGCCGTCACCCCCCTGGACAAGGTCAACGGCCACGCGGCCTCCGATGCACCAGTGGCGAACGGCGGAGACGAGGACCGCCCGAACGGCGACGACAGCGGCTGGGCCAACGTCCGGTCACAAACACATAACGGCGAGGGCGGCGGCGCGAACCTAGAGGAATTCGTCGCCGGAGCGCGGTCCCTGGCGGACCACCTCGGCGAGCAGCTCAACATGAGCATCTCCGATCCGGTCGAGCGGCTGATCGGCGTCCATCTCGTGCACATGGTGGACGAGGCCGGATACCTTCAAGGCAGTCTCGATGATGTGGCCGAGAAGCTCGGGGCACCGCAGTCGCTCGTGGCAAAGGTGCTCGGAACCCTGCAGGGGTTCGACCCTCCCGGCGTCTTCGCCCGCAACCTCGCGGAATGCCTCGCCCTGCAGCTCAAGGAGCAGAACCGCTACGACCCGCAAATCGCGAAGCTTCTGGAGAACCTGCCCCTTCTCGCCAGTCATAACCTGGTCGCGCTGAAGCGTGTCGTCGGCGTGGACACGGGCGAGCTGATGGAGATGGTGGGCGAGATCAAGCAGCTCAATCCGAAGCCCGGACTGAAGTTCGGCTCCATCCAGATCCAGCCGATGCTGCCCGACGTGATGGTGCGGTCGAGCCAGGCCGGGGCCTGGATGGTCGAACTCAACAGCGACACGCTGCCGCGCATTCTCGTCAACCGAAGCTACTACGCCACCGTGTCCAAGACGACGCAGTCCGACAAGGACAAGGGCTACCTGGTGGACTGCCTGCAGAACGCCAACTGGCTGGTGAAGAGCCTGGACCAGCGCGCCCGCACCATCCTCCGCGTGGCTGAGGAGATCGTGCGCCAGCAGGATGGCTTCCTCACGCACGGCGTCGAGCATCTGAAGCCGCTCAATCTGCGCACGGTGGCCGATGCCATCCACATGCACGAATTGACGGTGAGCCGTGTCACGTCCAACAAGTACATGGCGACGCCGCGCGGCATCTTCGAGCTGAAGTATTTCTTCACCTCGGCGATCTCGGCGGCCGACAGCTCAGGTGAATTGCACTCCTCCGAGTTCGTTCGCTACAAGATCCGCCAGCTCATCGACGCGGAGATACCGCAGTCGATCCTCTCGGACGACAAGCTGGTCGAATACCTGAAGCGCGACGGCATCGACATCGCGCGGCGTACGGTGGCCAAGTATCGCGAGGCCCTGCGCATACCGTCCTCGGTACAACGCCGGCGCGAAAAGCAGCTCGCTGCACGTCTCGGCGCCTAAATCTAGGCGTCTCCACGGCCCTTCTGTTGCGTCATATTTCAATCGCTTGGGCATTTGACAGCGCGAGGGCGCTATTCTAGGTTGCGCCGCGCTGAGACGCCCGAGGATGCAGGGGACTTCGGGCAGCGGGAGAGACACTCCACATCGCCAAGTGCCGGCGGGACGCTGAATGTAGCGTCCGTATTGCACTTGGCAGGCAACCAGCGGTATGCGCCGGAAGGCGTTTGGTACCACCTGTATCCCGACTAGACGTTCGCGACGGAAACATCATCGGCGACGGGTTAGTGGGCGAGTTGGTGTGCCACCCTCGGGTATCGGTCCGCCGGCCGGAAATTGGCACATTTGGTGCAGTAACAAGCGTTTAGCCTAGACGATCGAATTGGATCGCAAACGAGAAAACAAGATGGAACTTGGTGATCTGATTGCCCGGGAAGCGGTGATCCCGTCGCTGAAGGCGGGCACAAAAAAACAGGCATTGCAGGAACTCGCTTCGCGCGCAGCGGCCCTCGCCGGCCTCCGCGTGCAGGAGGTCTACGAGACCTTGCTGCAGCGGGAGCGCCTCGGTTCGACGGCGTCGGCCGCGGCATCGCCATCCCGCACGGCAGGCTGCCCTCGCTGGAGAACATTTTCTGCATGTTTGCGCGGCTGGAGAATGCGATCCCGTTCGAGGCGCCCGACCAGGAGCCGGTGGACCTGATCTTCCTGCTGCTGGCACCCGAGCACGCTGGCGCGGATCATCTCAAGGCTCTCGCGCGCATCTCGCGGCTGCTGCGCGAGCCGCAATCGCTCGAGAGGCTGCGCGCTGCACCCGACCGAGCGACGCTCTATTCGGTCCTGACGGAACCGACGGCAGTTCAAGCGGCCTGAGCTCAGCCGAGCACGGCGAGCGCGCCCAGTCCTAGTCCTCCGACGACGATGCGCCACCAGGCGAACGGTGCGAAGCCGTGCCGGCTCACGAAATCGAGCAGGTAGCGGACGACGAGCACGCCGGCGACAAACGACACGGCGAAGCCGATCGCGATGCCGCGCATATCGTCGAGACTCAGCAGATGGTGGTTCTTGTAGAGGTCGTAGGCGAACGCGCCGGCCATGGTCGGCATCGCCAGGAAGAACGAGAACTCGGTTGCGGCGCGCTTGTTCGCGCCGAGGAGCAGCGCGCCGACGATCGTCGAGCCCGACCGGGAGACGCCGGGGACCATTGCCAGGCATTGAAAGAAGCCGATCGCGAAAGCGCTCGTGAGCGGCAGGTCCATGGCATCGTCATAGCGCGGCTGCAGGGGCAGCCTGTCGACGACAAGGAGCACAATGCCGCCGAGGATCAAGGTGGTGCAGACGAGCCAGGGCGTTTCGAAAAGGACGGACTTGATGAACCCATGTGCGGCTGCGCCGATCAGCATCGCGGGCAGGAACGCAACGAGGATGGCCAGCACGAAACGGCGCGTGCGCGGATCGCGGGGCAAGTCGATGAGCAGGCGCAGAAGCCTCGCGGCATAGACCGTAAGGATCGCCAGGATCGCGCCCAGCTGGATCAAGACCTCGAAGGACTTGCCCGGCGACTGGAAGTCGAGGAAATGCCCCACCAGCAGAAGGTGGCCGGTCGATGAGACCGGAATGAACTCGGTGAGGCCCTCGATCAGGCCGAGCAGGATCACTTGCCACGTCTGCATCGGCTTCCCCTAGCGATGAAACGGCGAGAAAACTCGGATAGGCACGCGGGACAAGGTGCGCTCGACGCGGAGTGTGTCTAGGCGCCCGAGGTCTTCCCCAGCAAGCGCGGGCCGACCTTGACGCAGCATTCCGGCTGGTTGTGGCCGGCCTGCATCGCTATTCTACGCCGGAACAGCGATCCGAGTGGCCATGGACAAAAGTCTGAAAGAGCTGGTGCTGGCCGAATTGCGCGCGGCGGGCTTCGACGTCACCCGCATCACGACGCCCGCGGCCGCCGGCACGGCCATGGCGGAGCGCTTGGAAAGCTTTCTCAGCCAGGGCCATCACGGTGACATGACCTGGATGGCGACCACGGCGGAGCGGCGCAAGCACCCGCTGCAGATGTGGGCCGACACTCGCTCCATCATCATGCTCGGCATGAACTATGCGCCCAAGGGCGATCCGCTTGCGGCCCTGGCCGAGCCGAGCCGAGGCGCCATTTCCTGCTACGCGCAGTGCAGCGACTACCACGACGTGGTGAAGAAGGGCCTCAAGCACGTCGCGGGCTCTCTGGCGCAGGCGAGCGGCGCCGAGGTCAAGGTGTTCGTCGACACCGCGCCGCTGATGGAAAAGCCGCTGGGCGAGGCCGCCGGCCTGGGCTGGCAGGGCAAGCACACCAATCTCGTCTCGCGCGAGTACGGCTCGTGGCTGTTCCTCGGTGCCATCCTCACCTCGGCCGAGCTGGAGGCCGACGAGCGCGAGGAGGATCACTGCGGAAGCTGCCAGCGCTGCATCGACATTTGCCCGACCAATGCGTTCCCGGCGCCCTACCAGCTCGATGCGCGGCGCTGCATTGCGTACCTGACGATCGAGCACAAGGGCCACATACCCGCGGAGTTCCGCGCCGCGATCGGCAACCGCGTGTTCGGCTGTGATGATTGCCTGGCGGTCTGCCCATGGAACAAGTTCGCCGCCGCCGCGCATCACACGAAGCTGCAAGCGCTCGCGACGAACGACTTTCCGCCGCTCGCCGACCTGCTGGCGCTCGATGATGCCGCCTTCCGCGCGCGCTTCGCCGGCACGCCGGTCAAGCGAACAGGGCGCGACCGGGTCATGCGCAACGCGCTGATCGCTGCCGGCAACTCCGGCGACGAAGGTCTGCTTCCTGCCGTGCGCCGGCTTCTCGACGATGAGTTCCCGCTGGTCCGCGCCATGGCCGTCTGGGCCCTGCGGCAACTTGCAGGCGTTGCCGCGTGGGCGGATACGCGGCGGCTGCGGGCGCCGCGCGAAACGGATCCCGAGGTCCGCTCCGAGTGGGCGTTGGAGGGCGCAGGCTGATGCGGCTCTTCTGCTTCGGCTACGGCTACTCGGCTGAAGGCCTGGCGCGGAAGCTGAGCCCTCGCGTGACCTCCGTAGCAGGCACCCGGACGAGCGTGCCCGACATCGCCGAGCCCAACATCACGCTCGCACCCTATAAGGGCGACGAGCCCTCCGCCGAAGTGCGGGACCTCCTGTCGAGCGCAACCCACGTGCTGGTCAGCATCCCTCCCGACCTGGAGGGCGATCCGGCGCTGCGCCACTACGGCGCCGACATGGCGTCCCTCTCCGAGGTGGCGTGGGTCGGCTATCTCTCGACCGTCGGCGTCTACGGCGACCACAAAGGCGCCTGGGTGGACGAGACGGCGGCCGTCCGGCCGATCTCCGAGCGCAGCCTCCGGCGCGCCCGGGCGGAAGCGGAGTGGCTCGCCTTCGGCCGCGAGGCGG
Organism: uncultured Alphaproteobacteria bacterium; assembly: GCA_963782855.1. Taxonomy (GTDB): domain Bacteria; phylum Pseudomonadota; class Alphaproteobacteria; order Rhizobiales; family Hyphomicrobiaceae; genus AWTP1-13. The sequence continues at coordinate 196,411 of CAWALW010000010.1, forward strand.
GAAAGCGGGTGGAGGTCTTCAGGCTTGCCGGCATCTATGGTCCCGGCCGCAGCGTCGTGGACAACCTGAGGAACGGCACGGCGCGGCGGATCGTGAAGGCCGGGCAGGTCTTCAACCGCATCCATGTGGACGACATCGCCCGCGTGCTGGCTGCCGCCATCGACAAGGAAACGGGCCACAGCATTTTCAACGTCAGCGACGACGAGCCCGCGCCGCCCGAGGCCGTGATTGCCTATGCCGCGGAAATGATGGGGCTGCCCGTACCGCCTGCGATCCCGTTCGAGGAAGCCGGCTTGAGCGGCATGGCCGCCTCGTTCTGGGCGGAGACCAAGCGGATCAGCAACACCCGCATCCGGCGCGATCTCGGCGTGGAGCTGCTCTATCCAACCTACCGGGAAGGCCTGCGCGCGATCGCTGCCGTGTGACGGGGCAGTATCTTGCGGGCACGCTCAGAACTTTGAAACCTCCACTTCCTTGTTGGTGATGAACTCGAGCAACGCGGGCTGACCGGCTTGCGTGGCGGCAACGCCGCGTTTGATGGCAGGGACGATGTCAGAAGGCTTTTCGATACGCTCTCCATAGGCCCCAAGAGCGCGGGCGAATGCTGCGTAGTCGCCCGAGATGTCCGTCGAACGGTACTTCTCAGTCGATACCGGCATGACCTTCAATTCGATGGCCATGCAGAAGTTGTTGAGCAGGATCGAGAGGATTGGAATTTTCTCGCGCACCGCCGTCTCGAGATCCATGCCGGTGAAGCCGATCGCCGCGTCGCCCCACACATTGATGCAGAGTTTGTCGGGCTTGGCGATTTTAGCGCCCATGGCATAGCCGAGGCCCGCCCCCAGCTGCGTGGTCTTTCCCCAGCCGATGTAGCTGAGCGGGGTCGTTGTGCGCCAGAATGGCGAGAGCTGGTCGCGCGGGCTGCCGGCATCGTGCGTAATGATCGTGTTGGCAACGTCGACCGTGTTCTGGAGGTCCCACAGGACGCGATAAGGCGACAGCGGCGCTTCGTTGAAGGTCAGCTTGGGCAGCCACCTGTTGAGCCAGGCGTCGTACACCTCCTTGATCTCAGCGACGACTCGGCCGGGGTCCTTCGGGCTTTTCGCGCCCTGGCGCCTGGCTTCCTCTATCACGGCGGCCAGCACGAGCTTGGCGTCGCCCAGCACGGCGAGCGTCGAGCCCACGTCCTTGTTGACGTCCGCCGGATCGAGCGTTGCGTGAATGATCGCCTTGCCGGGCGGCATCTTCACGCCGAAATTGGTGTCGCTGAAGCTGCAGCCGATACCGAAGATGAGATCGGCCTCCTTCAGGAAGTGATTGACCGGACCTGTCGTGGCGAGGCCCCCCGAGCCGAGCGACAGCGGGTGCGTTTCCGGGAACGCACTCTTGCCCTGCAAGCTCGTGCAAACGGGAATGGCCAGCAGTTCCGCAAGCTGCGCGACCTCCGGCCATGCCCGTGCCCAGTGAACGCCCTGGCCGACGTAAAGGACGGGGCGCTTTGCCTTGATCAGCAAAGCGGTAGCTTCACGCACGGCTTCGGGGTCGGGCCCCCACCGCAAGGGCTTGGCGGGCGCATGGTCGATCGCGTCGATCTCCTCGTTCCACACGTCGACGGGGATTTCCACCAGCACAGGGCCACCGCGGCCCGACCGCAGCTGCGTGAAAGCGCGGCGGAAAATCGCGGGGATTTCCTTGGCCGACGTTATGGGTTCGGCCGACTTGGTCACGTTCGCCATGCTGACGCTGGCGTGGTAGTTGCGACCCACCCAGGCCGCGCGTCGCTGATAGCCCATCGGCATGACCAGGATCGGTACGGACTCGCTGTAGGCCTGCGCCACGCCGCCATAGGCATTCTCGGTGCCGGGGCCGTGCTGCATGGCGAAGACCCCGAGTTTCTCGCCACTCGTGACGCGTGAGATGGCTTCAGCCATGTGGAGACCCGTACGCTCCTGGCGCACGATGATCGGCCGGATATCGGCGGCAGCGGCGCGCTCCAGGATGTGGTTGACCGGATAGCCGATCACCCACTCGACGCCCTCTCGTCTCAGGATCTCCGAAATCGCATCAGCGGTTTTCACGGGCGTCGCTCCCTTGCCGGCTCCGGACTAACTTAGCCAGCTCCTGCATTCGCGCGCCAGCTTGTTCGCGCGAGGATGGTCGGCGCGTCGACCGCGCGCGTCTTATTCTCGGGAGTTTCGGCGGCCGCAGCCGGCTATTTTATGACTTCACGCACGAACAGGTTCTGCGCGGGTTCCTGCATGACGGCATCGAGGCGGCCGCGCGGGTCCCTTTCCTTGTTCCAGGCGAACAGCTTCGGCCCCGCGCTCGCGGGAACAATGTAGCGCACGCTGCGGCCGTCCTTGCGGTGGCGCACGATCACCACGCCGATCTGGTCTTCCGCCGCCGGTTCGGCCGCAACCCGCAGCGTTCCCTGGCCCGGACTCGCCGCCGTGACGATCATGACGCCGTCGATGAGGCACGGACACGGCGCTTTGGGACCCGAGTGCAGCGTCACGTCGACGTCGCGTGGCTGCGCGCCTCAGCGCCGCGAGCGCGTCATTGCCGATGCGGATACCGAGGGCAATGTAGGTGCCGAAGCCGCCATGCACGCGCGTGCCGAGGTCTATGAGCTGCTCCGGCGACTGTGCCGCCGCCATGCGCACATGAGCCGCGAACGGCACAGCAAGGCACACGGCAATGAGCACGGCATTGCGCAAGCGTTGACGCGCCTTCATCGTGCACCTGCCTTCAAAAACGCCCCCGCCCCCGCGCCCACAAGGCGCGGCAAGTGGGTGTAGATATAGCGGCATCCACTGGCCACGACACTGCCAACCGTATCGGCCGTCGCGGGCATGCCGGGCACGCGGCCCGCGCTCCTGATGCGCGCCAGCGCATCGTCGATGGCCTTGGCGACCACCGGCTCTTTGGGATTGCCCGGATAACCCATCGACTGCGACAAGTCGGACGGCCCGATGAAGAACACATCGACGCCGTCCACCGCCAGGATCGCGTCGATGTTCTTCAGCGCCTCGGCGTGCTCGAGCTGCACGCAGACCAGCGACTGTGCGTTCGCGCGGGCGGCAAAATCCGGCATCTTGGAACCAAGCCCCCAGTTGTCCGGCCGCGTGCCCGCCGCAAGCCCGCGCGCAGCACCGGGACCGAATTTCACGGCGGCCACAGCGCGGCACGCATCTTCGCCCGTGTTCACGTGGGGAACCTGGACGCCCATCACCCCGCGATCCATCACGCCCTGAATGTCGGACGCCGAATTCGTCCGCGGCCGCGCGATGGGTGTGACGCCCGCAGCATCGGCCGCCATCGCCATAACCTCCACGTCTCCAGGGCCGATGGAGCCGTGCTCGCAGTCGATCAGCACCCAGTCGAAGCCGGCATAGCCCAGCATCTCGACCACCTGCGGGGAAGGAAACATCACCGAGCAGCCGAGCGCCGGCTCCCCCCTGAGAATCTTCTCCTTCATGCGATTGGGTTTCATTCGGCGGGGCTCCTGTTCAGCGTAGGCGCGAGACCTTGCGCAGGCTCGCACGCTCGCGATGCAGTGTATAGAGACCAGCCGCCACGATCAGCCCGATGCCCGCCAGCGCGAACCCATCGAGTACGTCGCCCCACCACAGCCAGCCGAACCACAGCGACAGGGGAACCGGAACGTAGCGGAACGGCGCGATGACCGCGATCTCCCCGGTCCGCAGCGCGATGATGACGAACACATTCGCCGCCACCAGGAATACCCCGGCCGACAACAGGTAGGCCCAGGCCTGCATGCTCGGCATGGTCCAGGGCCCATCGGCAAAAGCAAACACCAGCCGCCGAGCCCGATGGCGCCCGTACTTGCGGTCGCGACGAACAGCGAGGGGATGCTCCTGTCCAGGCCTCGCGTCGTGAGATCGCGCACCGTCGTGCACAAGAGCGCAATCAGCGCGATGTAGGCCGCCGCGCCGAAAGCACCGCCCGGCTTGACGATGAGCACCACCCCGGCGAAGCCCGCCAGCACCGCCAGCCATCGCCGCCAGCCCACGCGTTCGCCGTAGAGGAGCGCCGCACCCGCCGTGACCGCCAGCGGCGTGACCTGCAGCACGGTCGTCAGTGTCGGCAACGGCATATAGCGCAAGCCCACCGCAATGAATGTCGATGCGGCCGCCGCCATCCCCACGCGCAGCAGCATCATCGGCGACATCAGACACCGACAGCGGCCGCCATGCACCCATGGCCGTGCAGACGATGGCCAGCAGCACGGTCGCAGTCACGCCGCGGATGGCGTTGATCTCGCTCGCCGGCAGCTCGGTCGAGCTCAGCTTGACCATGGCATCGTTGAGCACGAAGGCCGTCGAGCCGACGAGGACGGCCAGGATGCCGCGCAAATTGTCTGTCACGCTCGGGCGGCCCTCGCCAGCCTATGTTCGCGCAGGAATGTGTAGATGCCGGCCGCCGTGACAATGGCGATGCCGATCCACGTTGCCGGGTCGGGCAGCTCGCCCCAGATGAGGAAACCCGCCACGATCGCCCACAGGATGATGGAGTAGCGGAAGGGCACGACCACCGCGATATCGCCCGTGCGCATGGCGACGATCGCCCAGAACTGACCCGCGAGCAGGCAGGCGCCGGCGGCCAGCAGCGCCAGCATCTGCGGCGTCTCCGGCCACCGCCATTGCTCCACGGCGAGGAAGCCAAGGCTCGACAGCATCACCGCAGCGGAGGACGAGAAGGTGATCACCAGCGTGGGAATGTGCTGGCCGAGTCGCCTCGTCGTCAGGTCGCGCGCCGCGATGAAGGCCACCGATACCAGCGCGAGAGCGGCGTAAGGATTGAACACAGCCGCGCCGGGGCGAATGATGACCAGCACGCCGATCAGCCCGACCACCGTTGCCGTCCAGCGCCGCCAGCCGACCGGCGCCCCGAGGAACAGCGCGGCGCCGGCCGTGATCGCCAGCGGCGTGAACTGCAGGATCGCCGTCGCCTCTGCGATCGGCATCTGCACCAGCGCCGTCAGGTAGAGCAGCGTCGCCCCGATCTCGGCCGCGCTGCGAAACAGCATCTTGCCGTCGCCGAGCCGGGGAAGCGCGCTCAGCGCCCCCGACTGCACAACCAATGCGGAGACGAGCAGCGAAGCGAACAGCCCGCGCAGGAAGATCGCTTGCCCGGTCGGCAGGCCGGCGGCGGCGAGCTTGAAGAACGCGTCGTTGGCAATCAACGCCGCCATCGACACGAGCATCGCCGCGATGCCGCGCAGGTTGTCCGCGGAGGAATGTGCCGGAAGGACGATGCTCATGGGGATGCCTGCGCCGTCCCTTAAAGGGTAGCGGGCGCGCACACAACCCCGCGGGCTGCACAGCGGACCGGCCGGATCGCACCGTCCTTGGAATCCGGCAGATTTCCCAATCTGTACTACCCAGGGCACCATTCACGCGGCATGGTAGTGGGCGCAGGCAGCCGCAGCGGAAGTTATCTCGGATGACTTTGAGTCCCGCACACGATTCGATCGGCGAGGCGCAGTCCGTATCAAGCTACGATGCGCTCATCATCGGCGCCGGCATGTCGGGCATCTACCAGCTCTATCGCCTGCGCGAACTCGACCTGAACGTGCGCGTGCTGGAAGCCGGCACCGGCGTCGGCGGCACGTGGTACTGGAACCGCTATCCGGGCGCGCGCTTCGACTCGGAGAGCTACTCCTACGGCTACTCGTTCTCCAAGGAGGTGCTGGAGGAGTGGAGCTGGTCGGAACACTTCGCACCCCAGCCGGAAACGGAACGCTACGTCAACTTCGTCGCCGACAAGTTCGCGCTGAAGCCCCATATCGAATTCAAGACGCGCATCGCCGCTGCATGCTGGCAGGAAGACACTGGAACGTGGCTGCTGACCTCCGAGGACGGCCGGAGCTGGCAGGCGCCCTTCCTCATCACGGCCGTGGGACCGCTCTCAGCCCCGACGCTGCCGCGCATCAAAGGTATCGATAGCTTCCGGGGCGAGGCCTACCACACGGGGCTCTGGCCCAAGCACGCCGTCACCTTCGAGGGCAAACGCGTCGCCGTGATCGGCACCGGCGCCACCGGCGTGCAGACCATCACCGAGGTCGCCAAGACGGCCCGGCATCTCACGGTGTTCCAGCGCCGTCCCAACTGGTGCAAGCCGCTGCACAACGGCAAGATCACGCCGGAGGAGCAGGCTGAGATCAAGGCCAGCTATCCGGCGATCTTCAAGCAGTGCGAGGAGAGCTTCGCCTGCTTCCTGCACAATATCTACCCGCACGACACCTTCGACCTCACGCCGGCCGAGCGCGAGGCCTTCCTGGAGAAGCAATACCAGACGCGCGGCTTCGCGCTGTGGATGGGCAACTTCCGCGACCTGATGACCAGCCGCGAGGCCAACGCCGTGGTCTCCGACTTCGTCGCCCGCAAGATCCGCGCAGCGCGTGAAGGACCCCAGGGTCGCCGAGCTGCTCATCCCCAAGGACCACGGCTTCGGCACCCGGCGCGTGCCCATGGAGAGCGGCTACTACGAGGTCTTCAACCAGCCCAACGTCGAACTGGTTTCGATAGCAGAGCACGCCCATCGAGGAAATTACGGCCACGGGCATCAGGACCGCGGCGCGCGATTTCGAATTCGACATGATCATCTACGCCACCGGCTTCGACGCCATCACCGGCAGCCTCGACCGCATCGACATACGCGGTGCCGGTGGCCAGCAGGCTCAAGGACAAGTGGAAGGGCGGCCCGCAGACCTTCCTCGGCATCCAGGTCGAGGGGTTTCCCAACATGCTGATGCTGGTGGGGCCGCACACGGCACTCGGCAACATACCCCGCAGCATCGAGTACAACGTCGACTGGGTGACGCGGCTGATCGCGCACATGCGCCGCCACGGCCTCACGCGCGTCGATGCGAAGACCGGAGGCGGTGTCGGCCTGGACCGATTTCGTGCATGAGAAAGGCAAGGGCCTGCTCTCCAACGAGGTCGACAGCTGGATGACGGGCATCAACCAGAACGTCGAGGGCAAGAACGTGCGCACCGTCGCCCGCTACAGCGGCAGCGCGCCGGCCTATCGCAGGCGTGCCGACGCCGTGGCCGCGAACGGTTATCGCGAGCTGCAGTTCGACTAGGGTCTGGACGCTTCATGCGTTCCGCAACCGTGCGTTCCCGGAAGCCGAGGTCCGCCGAGGCTATCCGGGACCTTTACACCTGCGGGAAAGACCCCGGCTCTCCGCGCTCTCGCGCTGCGGCCGGGGACGCACAGGGAGGCAGCTTCAAAAGGATTTCCGCTACCCGCCCGTAACGCTCATGTGCCGGGCCACCGCCGGCTGCTTCGTGCGACGGTCGATGACGAAGTCGTGGCCCTTCGGCTTGCGCGAGATCGCCTCGCGGATGGCCTCCGTCAGCAGCTCGTCGCCCGCGCTCGCGCGCAGGGGGGAGCGCAGGTCGGCCGCATCGTCCTGGCCGAGGCACATGTAGAGCGTGCCCGTACAGGTGAGGCGCACGCGGTTGCAGCTTTCGCAGAAGTTGTGCGTCATCGGCGTGATGAAGCCGAGCCTGCCGCCGGTCTCCTTCACGCGCACGTAGCGCGCCGGTCCGCCGGTGCGGAAGGGGATGTCCTCCAGCGTCCAGCGATCCATCAGGCGCGCGCGCACGATCGACAGCGGCAGGTAGTGGTCGGTGCGGTCCTCGCCGATGTCGCCCATCGGCATGGTCTCGATCAGCGTCAGGTCGAAGCCGCGGCCGTGGGCGAAGCGCAGCAGTTCGTCGATCTCGTCCTCGTTGACGCCCCGCAGCGCGACCGCGTTGAGCTTGACCGACAGGCCCGGCCGCCTCCGCCGCGTCGATGCCGGCCATCACCTGATCGAAGTCGCCCCAGCGCGTGATCGCCTTGAACCGATCGCGCTTCAGCGTATCGAGCGAGACATTGATGCGGCGCACGCCGGCGTCCTTCAGCTCGCCCGCGAACTTCGCCAGCTGGCTGCCGTTGGTCGTCAGCGTCACCTCGTCGAGGCCGCCGCCAAGGTGCCGCGACAGCTTGCGGAACAGCCAAAGGATGTTCTTGCGCACCAGCGGCTCGCCGCCCGTGATGCGCAGCTTGCGCACGCCCTTGGCGACGAAAGCCGAGCAGAGCCGGTCCAGCTCCTCCAGCGAGAGCAGGTCCCGCTTGGGCAGGAAGGTCATATGCTCGGACATGCAATAGGTGCAGCGGAAATCGCACCGGTCGGTCACTGACACGCGCAGATACGTCACGTGCCGGCCGAAAGGATCGACCAGGGCGGGGTGCTGCGGACGCGGTTTGACGATCTCGTTCATTCAGTTCCGAGCAAGGTGTTGCCTGGACCCTCGCCATCGCGAGGGGAATATCTAGCGGGATATAATGCCACGAAGCGGCGCCAACCTCTAGCGTCCTGGCGCACCCCCGGCTTTGCGTTGCAGCACGGAAGGCGCACTATGCAGCCACAACGCGCGACAGTCGGCCGCAAGAGGCTGGCGGTTAAGGCAATTGGGCGGAAGGCCAAGTAGGCCGAGGATCGCCCGGTGTTGGCTCGTGGCACGACCAATCGCAATCGGAGGACAGGATGGATCAGGACAAATTCAACATCTCATTGCGGAAATTCCTGAAGCAGGTCGGCGTCACGTCGCAGCGGGAGATCGAAAGGATCGTCCGCGAAGGCAACGCCAAATCAGGCAAGCTCAAGGTGAAAATGGTCCTCACCGCTGATGGCACAACCCTCAACCACGTCGTCGAGGAGGAGATCGAGCTGGGCTGATGCCAGCGTGCGACTGCTGGGATCAGCCTCGCGCGCCGGTGCGGAGCGCAAGCAAGCGCTCGATGAAACCGGCGATGGCCTTGACGTCGTCGAGCGCGAGCACCGGAACGGCAGCCTTCTCGACCGCATGATCCGCAGCTATCGCGACGAAGCTGCTGTCGCCGTCGGCGAGAGGAATACGCGAGGTGGCAGCGAGCCGGCGTGCCTCGATCTTGGGGATCGCGGATGCCTTGTATCCCTCGACGATCACGAGGTCGCACGGCGCGAGCCCGGCGATCACCGCCTCCAGGCTCGGCTCGGGCGCGCCCCCAAGCTCGTTCACGACGGCCCACCGTTCCGATGACACGATCGCGACCTGGCGGGCGCCGGCGCGGCGGTGCCTGGCGCTGTCGGTTTCGCCCGGGTCGATCTCGAATTCGTGGTGGGCGTGCTTGACCGTCGCGACCCTGAGACCGCGCCTCGTGAATTCCTCCACGAGCCGGGTCACCAGCGTCGTCTTGCCGGACTTTTTCCAGCCCGCGATGCCGATGACGGGAGGCTTGCCCTGTGCACCGGTCATGTCGCCATCTTCGCCAGCAACCCCTGCAAAGTCTCCAGCTCCTCAGGCGTATTCGCATTGAAGAAGGGATCGACCTCCGCTCCGTCAAGGCGCGACATGGGGAACGCCACCGGCACCGTGCCATGGCGATCGGTCCAATGCAGAACCTTGCGCACGCCCTGCGCCAGTTCCTTCTCCAGATCGCCAGCAAGCGCAACGGGCCACAACCCCGCGACCGGATGCAATTCACCGCCGGTTTGCGCCAGAGCGATACCGTTCGCCTTCCCCTCCAGGGCAGCCGCAAGCCGCTGCACGAGATCGAGCGGCAGCAGCGGGGAATCGCCCGGGGCCGTGACGATCCAGCGGGCCTCGGGTGCATGCGAGGCCGACCAGCGCATCCCCGCGAGGACGCCCGCCAGCGGACCGGCGAATCCCTCCACCGTATCCGCCACCACGGGCAAGCCGAACGCCGCAAACCGCTGCGGATCGCCGTTGGCATTGATGACGAGGCGGCCGACCTGCGGCGCCAGCCGCTCGATCACGTGGGCGAGCATGGGCTTGCCGCCGAGTTCGCGCAGGCCCTTGTCGCCGCCGCCCATCCTGCGCGACAGCCCGCCCGCCAGGATGACGCCGGTGATCTCAGGAAAGCGCGCAACTTGCGACATGGCTAGTCGACCGGCTCCGCGCGGCTGCCCTTGCGCGCATGCTTCCGATCCTCGGCCTCCGCCTTCTCGGGATCGGCGTCGAACACGATGCGCTCCAGGCCGGAGAGCGCCACGAAACGCTTGCCGCGCGCACGGCCGATCAGGGTCAGGCCGGCCTTGCGCGCAAGATCGACGCCCCAGGCGGTGAACCCGGAACGGGAGACGAGCACCGGAATGCCCATCTTGACCGTCTTGATGACCATCTCCGAGGTCAGCCGTCCCGTGGTGTAGAAAATCTTGTCCTCGGGCTTGATCCCGTTGAGGAACATGTAGCCCGCGATCTTGTCGACGGCGTTGTGGCGCCCGACGTCCTCCATGTAGATCAGCGGCCGGTCCTCCTGCGCCAGCACGCAGCCGTGGATGGCGCCCGCCTTCAGGTAGAGGCTCGGCTCGGTATTGATCTTGCGCGTGAGCTGATAGAGCCAGGAGGTGCGCACCCGCGCGCTCTTGTCGAGCGCGATGCGGTCGAATTCCTCCATGATGTCGCCGAACACCGTGCCCTGGGCGCAGCCCGAGGTCTGGATCTTCTTTTTGAGCTTGTCCTCGAAGTCGGTTTGCCCGCGCGTGCGCACCACGACGGTGGCGATATCCTCCTCGTATTCCACTGCGGTGATTTCATCGTCGGCCGTCAGCATGTTCTGGTTCAGGAGGTAGCCCACGGCCAGGAGATCGGGCCGGTCGCCGATCGTCATCAGCGTGACGATCTCGCGCGCGTTCAGAGAACAGCGTTAACGGCCGCTCCGTGACGACGGATGTCTCGACCGGCTTGCCCTCATGATCGATGCCCGCGACGGACACGGAAAGCCGAGGATCGTCTGGCTCGGGGCGAATCTCGAACTCTTTCATGGGTCTTTGCTCTTCTCCACCCCGCGCCGATTGCGATCTAGTGGCTGAGGCCAGCCCCCGCAAGGCATCTCCCACCTGACCTTACCTCAGAATGCCGGGATACCGGCGCCGGCAACCTTTCCCTTCTTTAACTTGCGGGAACTACTGGGTTGCTCCGCCCTCGGAAACCGGGCGCCGCTGCGACCAAGGAGAGCCTCGGCAACGTACCGAAAAGAGTGCTAGCTTGGCCTGACAAGCGTCGAAGGGAGACGCCCACGGGAGCTAACAGGCTCCGCCAATTATCTAGGAGAAACGCCATCATGGCACGCATCACTCGCCGCGGGTTCTTGAAGCGCGCTGGCGCGGCCGGTACCGCTGCCACCGTTGTAGCCGCTCCAGCCATCGCGCAGTCGTCGCCGGAGCTAAAGTGGCGCCTCACGGCCAGTTGGCCCAAGTCGCTCGATGCGCTCTACGGCGGCGCGGAGCATTTCGCGCGCTACGTCGCGGAGGCAACCGACAACAGGTTTCAGATGCAGACCTTCGCCGCGGGCGAAATCGTCGGCGGCCTCCAGGCCACCGACGCCGTCTCGAGCGGCACGGTCGAGATCTGTCACACCGCCCCCTACTACTATTGGGGCAAGGACCCGACCTTCGCGCTCTGCTGCGCGGTTCCTTTCGGGCTCAACGGCCGCATGCAGAACGCCTGGTGGCGCGACGGCGGCGGCGAGGCGCTCTGCAACGCCTTTTATGCCAAGCACAACGTCGTCGGCCTGCTCGCGGGCAACACCATGGCCCAGATGGGCGGCTGGTTCCGCAAGGAGATCAACACGCCCGACGACCTCAAGGGTGTGAAGATGCGCATTGCCGGGTTCGCGGGCGCCGTGATGGCAAAGGTTGGCGTGATCCCGCAGCAGCTCGCCGGCGGCGACATCTACCCGGCTCTGGAGAAGGGCACGATCGACGCCACCGAGTGGGTGGGACCCTATGACGACGAGAAGCTCGGCTTCTACAAGGTCGCCAAGTTCTACTACTACCCGGGCTGGTGGGAAGGCGGCACCATGATCCACGTCCACGTCAACAAGCAGAAGTGGGAGTCGCTGCCCAAGAGCTACCAGCAGATCCTCAGGGCGGCCGCAGCCGAGGCCCACAACTATACCATCGCGCGCTATGACTCCGGCAATCCGCAAGCGATCAAGCGGCTTGTGGCAGCCGGCACGCAGTTGCGCCCCTTCTCCGAGGCCACGCTCGATGTGTGCCATCGCGCTGCCAACGAGATCTACGCCGAGATCAGCGGCAAGAACGAGGACTTCAAGAAGATCTGGGACTCCATCAAGGCGTTCCGGCTCGATCAGTACTTGTGGCTGCAGGTCGCCGACGGCACCTACGACAACTACATGATGGTCCAGCACCGCAAGAAGGCGCTGTAAGTCAGTTATCGCAGGGGAAACAGGGCCTCGCCGTCAAACGGCGGGGCCCTTTCTATTTGCGAGATCGCCAAGCCTGATGTGCGCAAAACGGCCTGAGTGGGCCTCATCCATCACAATGCGAGCAGCCTGAGCGGTGCATCAATTCTTGCCCGTCGCTGGCGACGCCAACTCCTGAGACGGTGATATCAGGCCTGGTGGCAGCGCAGGCGGCACGATCGCCGGCTCCGCCGGCGCGCTGGCGCTGGGAGGTGGCTGCGCAGCTGCGGGGACGGGAGGACTGGCAACCGGTGGCGCTGTCGCCTGCGGTGCCGGTGCCGGCACCGACGTTTGCGGAGGCGGCATCAGATCGGCCGGCAACGACGGCACGCTCGGTGCAGGCATGGTCGGTACGCTGGTCGATGCCGGCGGCATCAGGTCGGAGGGCGGCGCGCCGAGTCCCGGCGGCGGCGCGGTGGGCGCAGACGGCGGCGGTGGCAGGTTAAACAACCCGCCCGGCAATCCCGGCGGCCCGCCGAAGCTCGGAAGCTCGATCTCGATCTTCGAGGGATCCACAACCGGGCCATGGCCCTTGTAGTGCATGACCATCTGCGGGAAGCTAATGACGAGGCCCACCATGATGCACTGGATAACGACGAAGGGCACGGCGCCCCAGTAGATCTGGCCCGTCGTCACCGGGTCTGTCATCTGGCCCGTTATCCGATCCTTGTAGGGTTCGCGCGCCGCCACCGAGCGCAGATAGAAGAGCGCAAAGCCGAAGGGTGGATGCATGAAGCTCGTCTGCATGTTCACGCCCAGCATGACACCCAGCCAAATGAGATCGATGCCGAGTTTCTCCGCCGGCGCCACCAGCAGGGGGATGATGATGAAGGCGATCTCGAAGAAGTCGAGGAAGAACGCCAGCAGAAACACGAGCGCGTTGATGAAGACCAGGAAGCCCATCTGCCCGCCCGGCAGCGACGTGAGCAGGTGCTCGACCCACACGTGGCCGTTCACGCCGTAGAAAGTGAGCGAGAAGATGCGTGCGCCGACGAGGATGAACACCACGAAGGCGGACAGTTTGGCGGTCGATTCAACAGCCGATCGGAGCAGCGTGAAGTTGAAACGCTTGGGGTTGCGATCCAGCCAGCGCTTAAACACGGCGAGAAGTATCGCGCCTGACGCACCCATGGCGCCGCCCTCCGTGGGAGTCGCGACGCCGATGAAGATCGTGCCCAGCACGAGGAAGATCAGGAACAGCGGGGGCACCATGACGAAGGTGACCTGCTGGGCGAGGTGCGAGAGGAACCGCAAGCCCGTAATCTTGCCCAGAAGCCAGTTCAGCACCGCCACCACGAAGGCGAACAGGATGCCGACCGCCATGGTGAGGACGACGAAGTCGGCACCCCGGTAGGACTGCGTCTTGATCGCAAGGTAACCAACCAGGCCGGAAATGACCGTGAGGACGCCCAGGGAAGCGAGGCCACGTCCGCCGTCCTTCTCGCGGAAGCCGATCGCCTCCGGAGGAAGGCCGGGCGCCGCGCTGGGGTAGATCCTCGAAACAAGGAAGATGTAGCCGGCGTAGAGCGAGGAAAGGACGAGCCCCGGTACGAAGGCGCCTTCGTACATGTCGCCGACCGAGCGGCCGAGCTGGTCGGCCATCACGATCAGGACCAGGGACGGCGGGATGATCTGCGCCAGCGTGCCGGAAGCCGCAATAACGCCGCTCGCAACGCGCCGGTCGTAGCCGTATCGCAGCATGATCGGCAGCGAGATGAGGCCCATGGAGATGACGGAGGCCGCGACGACGCCCGTCGTCGCCGCCAGCAGGGCACCCACGAACACCACGGCATAGGCCAAGCCACCCCGCACGGTGCCGAAGAGCTGCCCGATGGTATCGAGCAGATCCTCCGCCATGCCGGAGCGTTCGAGAATCAACCCCATTAATGTGAAAAATGGTATCGCCAGCAGCACGTCGTTGTTGACGACGGCATACAGGCGATGCGGCAGGGACCCCAGCAGCGGCCAGGACAGCGTGATCGTGCCGTGTGAGAGCGGAGCAACCTCGACGCCGATGACGAAGAAAAAGAGGCCACACGCGGCAAGCGAGAAGGCGACCGGGTATCCCAGGAGCAGGAACACCACCAGCGACGCAAACATGATCGGCGCCATGTTTTGCGCGATGAAGTCGGCCATATCGATGCTCCGCAGGAATGTCTTGGTAAAGGGGGCGCGCTAGTTGGAGAATTTTGCCGTCACACCTACACGCGCCTCTCCGCTTCTTCCCGCACGGCTTGCAGCAGCCGTTCGGCCTCGGCCTCTGCCGCTGCGTGGTGTCCGCCGCCGCTGACGGTGTCCTGCATGTCGCCCGTGATGATCGCCACGCGCTTGATGAGCTCGGAGAAGCCCTGCGCGAGCAGTAGGGTGAAGCCGAGCGGTATCAAGAGTTTCGAGGGATATACCGGCAAGCCGCCCGCGTTGGTCGATTGCTCGTTCTGCATCAACGACAGCCAGAAGAACGGCCAGCTCAGGTAAACGATGAGCACGGCCATCGGGATGAGAAAGAAGGCATGACCCAGCACGTCGATCCAGTTGCGCACGCTCTTGGGAAACATGCTGTTCACGATGTCGATGCGGATGTGCTCATTGGAGAGAAGGGTCCACGGCGCGCAGAGCAGGAAGACGATGCCGAACAGCACCCACTGCATCTCGAGCCAGGAGTTGGAGGAGGTGCTGAACACCTTGCGGATGATCGCGTTCACCGCGCTGATCACCACCGCGAGCAGGATCGCCCAAGCGAGAACCATGCCCACCCTTGTATTGAAGCGATCGATTATTCTGCTGAGGCCCAACAGTCCTTGCACGCGTTCCTCCCCAACTTCGGCGGCTGGTTGTTTCCAGCCCATCTTTGTGTCGCGTAGTATACCGGCGCAGCCAAATGACATACACTGGGCCATCTGCCACTATGGCTAAAGTAGTAGCGAAGGCAAAGGTTTGTGGCCTATCGCCTGGGCCAGGGCAAGTGGCAGTTGTGCCGAATGCCTTCCCCGCAGGATCTTGATGAATATCAGCAAAGACCAAGTCCTCGAGCGGCTGCGCCGGATAAAGGGGCCCGACCTGGAAGGCAACATCGTCGATCTCGGACTGGTTTCCGAGATCGCCATCCGGGATGCGCGCGTCTCGTTCTCGATTACGGTTCCACCGGATCGCGCGCGCGAACTCGAACCGCTCCGGCAGGCGGCGGAGAAGGTCGTCCGCGAGATCGAAGGCGTCGAGGGCGCGCTCGTCGTGCTGACCGCCGAGAAGTCCGGTCAGGGCCAGGGCAGCCGGAATGGATCGGCGCGAAGCGGCCAGGCGCCTGAGAGCGGAAGGGTGCAAGAGGCACGGGCGCGTGCTGCCGCGGCGCAAGCTCCCGCCCCCCCGCCAACTCCCATGGCTGGCGGCCGCCCACAAATGCAGCAGGTCGCCGGGATCAAGCAGATGATCGCCGTGGCCTCCGGCAAGGGCGGCGTCGGCAAGTCGACGACGGCCGTCAACCTCGCGCTTGGCTTCCAGGCGAACGGGCTCAAGGCGGGCATCCTGGACGCCGACATCTACGGGCCGTCGCAGCCGCGCCTCCTGGGCCTTTCCGGCCGGCCGCAGGTCGCCGACGGCAAGCGGCTGCGCCCCATGGAAGCCTACGGCCTCGAAGCCATGTCGATGGGCTTTCTGGTCGACGAGGGCACACCGATCATCTGGCGCGGGCCGATGGTCGTCTCGGCCCTCACCCAGATGCTCCGCGACGTGACCTGGAGCGACCTCGACGTGCTCGTCATCGACATGCCGCCCGGGACCGGCGACGTGCAGCTCACCATGGCGCAGCAGGTGCCGCTCGCGGGTGCCATCATCGTCTCCACGCCGCAGGACCTGGCGCTCATCGACGCCCGCAAGGGCCTCGCCATGTTCCAGAAGGTGGACGTGCCCGTGCTCGGCATCATCGAGAACATGAGCACATTCATCTGCCCCAAGTGCGGCGAGCGCTCCGACATCTTCGGCCATGGCGGCGCCAAGCTGGAGGCTGAGAAGCTCGGCATCCCCTTCCTCGGCGGCATCCCGCTGGACATGGAAATCCGCATCAAGTCGGATGAGGGACGTCCGGTCGTGGCGACCGCACCCGACGGCGCGCACGCCAGGATCTATCGCGACATCGCCACCGCGGCCTGGGCGCAGCTCAAGGGCACCTCGGACACGCGCGTGAAGCCACCCACGCTCGCCATCAGCCCGGACAAGAAGGAGCTGCATGTCGGCTTCGACGACGAGGAGACGTTCACGCTCGACGCCGAGATGCTGCGCGTCATGAGCCCGTCGGCGGAGGTGCAAGGCCACTCGCCGGACCAGCGCGTCACCGTCGGCCGCAAGCGCAACGTCAAGATCAAGGAACTCAAGCCGGTCGGGAACTATGCCGTGCGCATCGTCTTCGACGACGGCCACGACACCGGGCTCTACGCCTGGTCCTACCTGCAGACGCTGCATCGTGAGCGTGAAAAGCGCTGGGCGGAGTATCTCTCCTCCCTCGCGCTGAAGGGCCTCACGCGCGACTGACGAGACGCGCGCAGCGAGCTCGCACGAAGAGCAGCGAGCAGATGCCGCGCTACCGGCGCACCGCTCTCATCCGGCTGTCACAGATTTTTTCTTGACTGGCTGGGGTGCAAGCCTCATAGGCCAGCGCAACTCGTGGTTTTTGCCTCTCGAAGGGAGACAAAAATGAAAGATACCGGCAACGTGAAATCCGACCTGCTGCAGCAGGAAATCCAGCACATCGACATTACGTCGTTCGACGCGCGGCCGATCATCCAGGGGATGAGCGGCATGTCGTTCACCTCGCGCGACCTGGCGAATGCGGCCGACATCTTCAACGACATGCTGAAGGACGACAGCTGCTCGATCATGCTGACGATCGCCGGCTCGACCTCGGCGGGCGGCTGCATGAAGCTGTATGCCGACCTCCTCAAGTACAACATGGTCGACGCCATCGTCGCGACCGGCGCCACCATCGTCGACATGGACTTCTTCGAGGCGCTCGGCTTCAAGCACTACCGCGGCACCCAGTTCGCCGACGACCGGACGCTGCGCGACCTCTACATCGACCGCATCTACGACACCTACATCGACGAGGAGCAGCTGAAGTCGTGCGACTTCACCATCGGTAAGATCGCAAACGAACTCCCGCCGAAGCCCTACAGCTCGCGCGAGTTCATCCGCGAGATGGGCCGCTGGCTGAGCCAGGGCAACGCCAAGAAGCCGGAGTCGCTCGTCCAGCTCGCCTTCGAGAAGGACGTGCCGATCTTCTGCCCGGCCTTCACCGACTGTTCGGCCGGCTTCGGCCTGGTCAAGCACCAGGCTGACAACCCGGACAAGCATTTGACCATCGACTCCGTCCGGGATTTCCACGAGGTGACCAAGGTCAAGATGAAGGCGGGAACGACCGGCCTGCTGATGATCGGCGGCGGCGTGCCGAAGAACTTCGCGCAGGACATCGTCGTGTGCGCGGAGGTGCTCGGCCAGGAAGTCGACATGCACAAGTACGCCATCCAGATCACGGTGGCCGACGTCCGCGACGGCGCATGCTCCAGCTCTACGCTCAAGGAGGCCTGCTCCTGGGGCAAGGTGGACATTGCGCGCGAGCAGATGGTCTACGCCGAGGCGACCTCGGTGCTGCCGCTGCTTGTCAGCGACGCCTACCACAAGGGCCACTGGAAGAAGCGCAAGCCGCGCGCCTTCTCCAAGATGTTCAAGTGATAAAGCAAAAAACAAAGGCGAGCCGCAGATCCGCGGCTCGCCTCTTGTCTTCCAGAAGCTCCGACAGGCGCGGCTTAAGCCGCAGCCTGCGCCTTCTCGCGCGCGGGAGCTTTCTTAGGCACCGCCTTCAAGACGCGCTCGCCGACAGCCTTCGCCCGCAGGTGCTGCTTGACGACTGCTTTCGCCGGCCTGAAGGCCTGCTTGGCAACGTCGATCGCAGCTTCGGGATTGGCATCGCGGCCCATGAACACGTCGAGCGCCAGATAGCCCGTCTCGGGCCAGCTGTGCACGCTGATATGGCCTTCAGCCAGCACGGCCGTGCCGGATACGCCGGCCTTGTCCGTATGCCGGTGAAGATGGATGTGGAGCAGGTTAGCGCCTGCCACCTCCACGCACCGCTTCAGCGTCTCTTTGATGAGCTTGAGATCGTCAAGCCGCTTAGCGCCGAACAGGTCTACGATGTAATGCGTACCAGCACATCTAACGCCGTTACGCTCAGTAAAGTGGTCTTTCCTGTCGTCGTGCGCATCAAGCGCGCTTTG
Source organism: uncultured Alphaproteobacteria bacterium (assembly GCA_963782855.1). Taxonomy (GTDB): domain Bacteria; phylum Pseudomonadota; class Alphaproteobacteria; order Rhizobiales; family Hyphomicrobiaceae; genus AWTP1-13. Next base: position 214,956 of record CAWALW010000010.1, read on the forward strand.
ACCATGATCTTCCTTTTGGGCGGTGCTTGAACGGGTCAAGTCCATCCCCAATTGGAAGAGGGCGTCGGTATAAGCCATGGGACCCCTCCCCAACCAGTAGACAGCCAACCCGTTGCCCCGCGAATCACTTGACACGCAGGGCAAACGGAGACGCGTGATATGAGGCCAAAGGTCACCCTCTGCAAGTGGAAATAGGGACTTGCGACGAAATATTCACTTGCTGTCGACGCCGACAATTTTCCGGCACAGCCGCTAATCTTTTTTTAGAAACTTCTCGAGTAACTCGCGCCCCTTTTCGCGCGCCTTCGCCCGCTCCTCCTTGTCGCCTCCGATGAGGCCTCTGATCGTCTCGTCGACGTCCTTGGATTTGAAGCGCTTGCCGATCTGCTTCACCGTGTCGAGGATCTGCTCCTGGCCTTTTACGCCGTAGGTGGGCCTCTCCCACGGACCGCTGATGGTGATCGGAAGCTCCAGCGATCCGACATTGAGAGCCGCGCCGTCACCACGCTTGGCGCCCGAAATCTTGGCCCGCAGCTCGCAGTTCATCTGGCGCTCCCCGAGCGCAAAAGTCCCCTCGCCATCGAGCTTCACGTGCGTGCTGACGAGACGCATGTCGCGGCTGGTGGCCGTGCCGTTGACGATCTCGAATTTCGCCGAAAGCTCGCAGAAGGGCGTGCGATCGCCCGGCGCCGGCGTCAGGTTGGTGAAACGCCCCTGCTGCAGCCTGCCGATGATCTTGCCGACATCGGCACCCACCATGGCGCCGTCCGCGACGGCCAAATCCAGGTTGCCGTTCAGGCCTTCGACGATCTGGCGCTCGGTCTGGCCCTGCCCCGCGAGCGCAAGGGTGACGTTGCCGCGGCCGTCCAGCCATTCGAGGCCCAGCGCGTCGCCGAGGAGACCGGGCATCGACACGGAGACGAGGGCCAGATTGGCGCTGACGACCGGCACCTCGCCCGTCGCGTCCAGCATCACGACGCCCTTGCCGCGACCGCCGTAAAGCTCGACGCTTTCGAGGTTTATGTTCGTCACGCCGCCCTTCATGGCGAGCGAAAGCCTGCCTGGTCCGGCTGCCAAATCCTTATAGGCAATGCGGCCGACCGAGAGGGCGATGTCCGCATCCGCCAGCCGGAGCAGGGCGAGGTCGATCGGATCGTCCCGCCAGCCGCGCCCCTTTCTGGGAGCCACCTCAGGCGGAACCGAAGCCGGCGGCGGCGCAGCCTGCGAACGCGCAGGCGGTGTTTCGCCGCGCGCTGCCTTTACCGGCCGAACCAGAAGGCTGCCCATATCGAGATCCGTCACCATGAGCTTCCCGCTCACGTGCGGGCGGCCTTCTCTCACCTCCACGTCGAAGATGCCCCGGGCGCTTGATGATGCGACCGTCAGGTCGAGGCTGGACACCGCGACGTGCCCTTCCCTCGCCGTTACGAGCGCTGTGGCGACCACGGGATCGGCTTCGCCTTCACCCGGCGGAGGAGCCTTGCTGAGCCACGCCCGGAGCGCGCGCAGGGACGGCGACTTGAGGCTCACCTTGCCTTCGAGCTGAGCGCCGCCGGCCACAACGAGGGAGCCCTCGTAGGATGCCTCCAGCGGAGCGGCCCTCAGCGTCAGCGCCAGTTGCGCCGGCCGTCCGACCGCCAAGGCCGACCCCGGCGAGGCCGTTCCGGAAAAGGCGACGCGCTCGCCCCGCCAGGCCGCCGAGCCTTCGATCCGCAGCGGACCCGCCGCACCGTCGCCGAAGGCGTTCAGCGCCAGCCCAGTCAACTCGTACTGCGCGCCCGAACGGGCGTTGCGGTAGCGCACCGTGCCGTCGACGATGCGCACCTCGCCGAAGTCGGGGACGCGCGGAGCTTTTGCTGCGACCGGACCGCTGCCCGGATCTTCCTTGACTTGCGGCGCCTCATCCGCACCGGCACGGGGTTGCTTGGAGACGGCAAAATCCCAGCTCCGCCGCCCTTCGCCATCGATGGCCAGCTCGATGACCGGCCGGTGCAGGACGACGCGGTGAGCCTTCGGCCGCCCGGTAAGCAGCGACCAGTAGCCGACCTCCACCTCCAGGGCGCCGACGCTCAGCGTCGGCTCGCCCGGCATGTCCTGCGGCGCGGCCAGCGACACGTCGCCGAGCGCCACCGTCACCTTGGGGAACAGCGAAACCGACGTGCCGCCGGCAACGACCAGCTCGCGTCCGGCACGCTCCCGCATGACCTCCACGACGCGGTCGCGGATCAGGTGGACGGGCGCGGCCACGACCAGGAACGCGACCGCCCCGAGGCCGAGGCACAAAAGCGCTAGCGCGCCATAGCCGACTATGCTGCGCCAGGACGCCCGTTTGCGCCTGCCGCGTTGAGGCGCACCCTGACGCGCGCGCGCCGGCTTTGGCCGCGGCCGCGGAGCGCGTGCTGCCTCGCTCGCCTCCTGCTGCCACAGCTCACCGGGATCTGGGCGTTCGCTGATCCGTCATCCTCTTTGTCCGGCCGGCCGGCGGCTCCAAGGCCGCGACCCCGTCTGCGTTCGAGAATGCCCGGGATTATGTCATGGCCACGGTCGAATTGCGTGGGCATCAAGGTATGTTCCACTCCACAACACGGGCGCCAAGCCGCAGATTCACGGGCTTGAACGACGCAAGCTCCTGTGGAACATGAGCCCGATGGCCCAAACCACGGCGATGATCCCCGGCGACGAGGCCCTGCAGAAGCTGCAGCACCGCCGCAAGCGGGCCTTGCACGCCATCGGCTTCGTCTGCCTGCTCCTTCTCTTGGTGACTCAGTCACGCTGGTCGATGGCAGCGCCGCGGTTTCATGGCCTCCTGCAGCAGGTTGGCCTGCTTCTCGTGGTGCTGTGCATCCTGGGCCGCACCTGGAGCGCGCTCTACATCGGCGGCTACAAGAAGCGCGAGCTGATCACCGCCGGCCCCTACTCGCTGGTCCGCAACCCGCTCTACGTATTTACCATAATCGGCACCGCCGGAATCGGCATCATGGCCGGCAGCCTCCTATGCGCGCTCCTGTTCGCAGGCTTCGCGATCGCCGTGTTCAGCTACGTGACACGCGCCGAGGAGGCGTTTCTCGCCAACATCTTCGGTCAGGAGTTTCACGCCTACATGGCGCGCGTGCCGCGCTTCTGGCCGCGCTTCTCGACCTGGCGGGACGTGGAAGAGCTGGCTGTGCGGCCGCGGCCCGTGCTGCGCACCTTCCTGGAAGCGTGCCTGTTCCTTCTGGCGCTGCCGCTGATCGAGGCCAAGGAGCTCCTCCAGGCTTCGGGCTTGCTCCCGGTCCTGCTCAGCCTGCCCTGAACTCCGGAACGCTTGGCGGCTGACGCCCTTGGCCTTTATCATCGGAGCGATCGCGTCTGCGGGAGCCCGTATGCTCGCCCTTCGCCTGGTGCTGACCGCCTGTCTGGCTGCGCTACTCCTAGCCTCGCCTGCGTTGGCGCAGGTCTCGGATCGCTGCCTCGCCGTCTCGCAGGCGCCGGTTCGCGTCCACCCGGCACAGTTCCGTCCCGCAGGCCTGAAGGCCGCCGAGGTGCGCCTTACCTTCGTCGGCCATGCCACCTGGCTGATCGAAAGCGCCGGTGGCATCCGCATCGCCACCGACTACAACGACTACATCCGCCCGGCGACGACGCCCGAGATCGCCACCATGAACCGGGCGCACACGACGCACTACACCCTCTATCCCGATCCGCGCATCGCCCACGTGCTGCGCGGTTGGGGCAAGGACGGTGCCGCCGCCAAGCATGACCTGACGCTCGCCGACGTGCGCGTGCGCAACGTCGCCACCAACATCCGCGACTGGAGCGGCGGCTTCATCCCGCACGGCAACTCGATCTTCATCTTCGAGATCGGCGGCATGTGCATCGGCCACCTCGGCCACCTCCACCACACGCTCACACCCGAGCAGGTCGGCCATATCGGCCAGCTCGACGTGGTGATGGTCGCGGTCGACGGCAGCTACACGATGGATGTGCCGGGCGTGGTGGAGACGCTCAAGACCCTGCGCGCGCGCCTGATCCTGCCGATGCATTACTTCAACCCGGGCACGCTCGCCCGCTTCCTCGACGCCATCGGCAGCGACTTCGCCGTCGAAACGGCGAAGGAACCGAGCATCGTCATCTCCCAGGCCAAGCTCCCCTCCGAACCCAAGGTGCTGGTGTTGCCGGGCTTCTGACGCCGGCCGTGCCGCCTATTTCTTCGCGTTCGTAGCTACCCATGTCTCGAAGGCCTGCATGAACTTCTGCACGAACTCGCGCGTGTCCGGCTTCTTGATCTCGCCCGCCGCATCGAACAGGTCGCCGGCATTGCCGATGTAGGCTTCCGGCTGCTGCAGCATCGGCACGTTGAGAGGGACGAGCGACTGGCGCAGGTGATGGTTCGCGCCGAACCCGCCGATGGCGCCGGGCGAGACACTGACAACGGCGCCCGGCTTGCCGTTCCACACGCTCGAGCCGTAGGGGCGCGAGCCCACGTCCACCGCGTTCTTCAGCGCGCCGGGGACGGAACGATTGTATTCCGGCGTCACGAACAGCACGGCGTCCGCACCCTTCACCTGGTTGCGGAAGGCCGTCCAGGCAGCGGGCGTGGCACCCTTCTCCAGATCCTCGTTGTAGTGCGGCAGCTCGCCGATTTCGACGATCTCCAGTTTCAGCGATGGCGGCGCCGCCTTGGCCATGGCGAGCGCCATCTTACGATTGAGAGACTCCTTGCGCAGGCTGCCGACCAGGACTGCAACGCGGCGTTGGGTGCTCATGCGTCATTCCTTTCTTTGCTGGGCAAATCGATAGGCCGCGGCCTTGCCGGCACGTGGGCCTCACTGCCTATCTGGGAATGCCGTGATCGGATTGCCATCCAGCGCGTGCACCGCACGCCGCGGGATAATGACAAAGCACCTCAGGTGCTTACGCCGTCTCGCCAGTCAACCGCGACAGGATATCCTTGAGGCCGGGCTCCTGCACCAGCGCCGCGGCGTCGGCAACGGTGAACCACGCGCGCTGCCGCCGCCGGGCCTCGGGCCACGTTTCCAGCTCCTCGCGCACTTCCAGCAGATAGACGGAGACCTCCACCGTCACCGGCCCCGACGCCCTCCGCTTCACGTAGACAAAGGAGCCGATGCTTGCGGCCTCCGCCTCGCCCAGCACGCCGGCCTCTTCGCGCGCCTCCTCGAGTGCGGCAGCAAAGTCTTGCTTGCCGGGGACGGGCCAGCCCTTGGGGATGATCCAGCGGAAGGTCTGCAGCGTGGTGACCAGCAGGACGAGCAAAGATCCGTCCGGGGCGCGGCGAATGGGCAGCGCCGCAACCTGGTGAGCCAGATCCGTGGCGGCAATGGTCATGCCGCATTATCTGCACTGCGTCGACGCTCCCTGACAAGCCCCTGCTTGGACTTGCGCTTTCCATATATGACTTTCGCCTAACGGGGAACAGCGGCACGCTGCATGGGCAATCCACCCCGTCATCCTCGAAGCCGAGCCTCGCGAGGCTATCGGGGACCCAGCCCCACGGGCTTGGCCCGGAGCTGGGTTCCCGCTTTGCGCTGCGCTTGGCGGGAATGGACCGGCCGTATCGGCCCAACCTAGGCGGGAACCCCGGTCACGCGCCGTACTTTGCCCGGAACGCCTGCTCGGCCTCCGCCTTCCAGCGCTCCTGCTCCGCTTCGTACTCGGGCCCGTCCCAGGCGCGGTGGTCACCCCGCGCGTAGGCCAGCGCGTTGCGATGATAGAGCAGGGCATTGATCCGGTTCGAGACGAAGTTGTTGAGCGTGCGCACCACTTTCGCCGGTGTCCCCATCACGATGGAGTTCGGCGGAACGACGGTGTTATCAGCCACGAAGCTGTGCCCCGCCACGATCGAGTTCTCGCCGATCACCGCGCCCTCCATGATCGTGGCGCCGATGCCGATCAGGCAATGGTCGCCGATCGTGCAGCCGTGCAGCACCACGCGGTGCGTGATGGAGCAGTAGTCGCCCACGATGGTCGGCGCGTGATAGCCCACGTGCACCATCACGTGGTCCTGCAGGTTGCTGCACTTGCCCACGCGCACGAACCGGCTTTCAGCGCGGATGACGGTGTAGGGCCAGAGGCTCGCGCCCTCGCCGAGTTCGACCTCACCGTAGATGCGGGCAGTGGGGTCGATATAGGCAGCGGACGGAAATCTGGATGGCATGCGTGCGTCCGCCTCTCAACGGTCCGCGAGCATACACGCGCAGGCGACCCCCTATAAAGCATGAAGCCACGGCTAGGGGCCGTGGCTTCATGCTTCAAGCTGCTTCCGGAGCGCGGAGCGGATGGGCCTTTCCGGCCTAGTCGCGCTCCCTCTCGATGGTAATCTCGTCGTTGGTGAAGCGCTTCTTGTCCCTGAACTGGTCCGGCTGGTTGGCGCGGCAGGGCTCAGCGGTCATGACGCAGGTCCACAGCACCGTCTTCAGCCAGCGCGACTGGCCGGTCGGGTCGCAGTGCAGCCTGCCATTCTTGGCACGATCGAGGTTCGAGTACTTGGCGCCGCTGTCGTAGGAAATCGAGTGGGCCCACCGCTTTTCGACGTTTTGGATCGCCTTGTTGCGCGCACTCGCCTCGTCGCCCACCTCGCGGTGAGGACGCAGGCAGTGCAGGCCGCCGGCATAGCTGTAGTCGCGGTCGATCCAGGTGTACTGGCGCGGACGCCACCACCGGCGATAGTTCGCATAGCGGCGGTGGTAGAAGCGCGTCTCCCAGTAGCGGCCGTTCCAACCGTCGCCACCGCCGCCGTGATGATGATGATGATGTCCCACGCCGTAGATGTTGGGCGCGGGATCGCGGTGGTGCTGATGACGGTGGGGGCTGTACCCGTCGTAGAGCTGCTGGTAGCGCTGGTGATGGTAGTACCTCTTGCCGCTCGAGCAGTCAGCATCCCAGAAGTTGCACGATGACCGGATCGACGGCTTGACCCAGCAGGTAGGGTCGCCTTCCGTGCAGGACGAAACACCACGCTTCTTGGAGTGGGATTCCGCTTCAGGTACCGCCGCGAGCAGCAAGAGAAGGACGGCGCTCAGACCCGCGATGGGGACGCGGAACTTGGTGGTCATGCTACTTCCCCCGTTCGTCCGATTGCGCCGGAAACGACCGGCCTTCGGATCAGCCCAACAACTGCAGCACCAGAGCAGATCGTTTGTCGCAATTCGGCCGACGGGCTCTGGAACTAAGTCAAATCGTCCTTCAAGTTGAGACACGTAAGCTCGGCCCGACGTGCGTTCTGGCACCCTGAGGCCTTGCCTGTCCTTGATCGGCTTAACGTACGACTTGTATGTGAGCAATCGGCCTACGGGCCCGCCAATGCAAACTTGAACTCGATGTGTGGCTTTGAGAGAACGCTTGCGGCGCTTGAACTTAGAGGGCTCCCCCCGATATGGCTGAGAATCCAGCACTTACCCGTCTGATCGCGATCGTCCGGGAGCGATCTTTTTCCACAGGATCGCAGACCAAGCTCGCCTCCGGGCGGTCGTCCAGCTTCTACTTCAACATGAAGCCGACCATGCTCGACCCCGAGGGGGCCCACCTGATTGCCACTCTCACCCTGGCAAGCCTGGAGGGGGCCGAAGCAGACCTGATCGGGGGCCTCGAAATGGGGGCGGTGCCTCTCGCGGTGGCCGCCGCGGTGACCAGTCACGGCACCGGCCGGCCGCTGCGTGCCTTCTTCGTGCGCAAGCAGCCCAAGGAGCATGGCGCCCGCAAGCTGGTCGAGGGCCTGGGGCCCGGCGAGACGCTGCAGGGAAAACGCGTCGTCATCCTGGAGGATGTCACCACCACAGGGGGGTCGTCGATGAAGGCGATCGAAGCGGTGCGTGAGGAAGGCGGGATCGTTACCCAGGTGATCACGGTCGTTGACCGGCTGGAGGGCGCCGCCGACACCTTCAAGGCCGCCGGCATACCCTTCCGCGCCCTGCTGACGGCCGCCGACTTTCGGCTAGGCTTGCTGCGCGAAATAGCCCTCGATGAACTGGCGGTAGATCTGCGTCAGCCGGATCAGGTCGGCGACGGGCACCCGCTCGTCGATCTGGTGCACCGTGTCGTTCACCAGGCCGAACTCGATCACCGGGCAGTGCCGGTAGATGAAGCGCGCATCCGAGGTGCCGCCGTTGGTCGTCAGCGCCGGCGTGTGTCCGGTCACCGTGGTCACCGCCTCGCGCATCGTGTCGACGAGAGGACCCGGCTCCGTCAGGAACACATCGCCCGTGCCGAAGAAGCGCAGCGAGAGCTGGGCTCCCACCTCGGCGGCCGCCTCCTCGCAATGGGCGCGCACCCAGGCCTCGACGCCTGAGCGCGTGTGCAGGTCGTTGTAGCGGATGTTGAAGTTCGCGCGCGCGGCGCCCGGAATGACGTTGGTGGCCGTGTTCGGCACGGAGATCAGCGTCGCCTGCACGCTGGACGCCTGGAAGCGCGCCGTCCCCTGATCCATCGGCGTCGACGATACGCGGTCGAGAATGCGCGCGAGCTTCGGGATCGGGTTGTCGGCCAGGTGCGCGTAGGCCGAGTGCCCCTGCTTTCCATGCACGGTCACCTCGGCATTCATATAGCCGCGCCGGCCGATCTTGATCTCGTCGCCCAGCATCTTGGCGCTCGTCGGCTCGCCCACGAGGCAAGCGTCGGGAATTTCCCCACGCTCCTTCATCCACTGCAGCACCTTCACGGTGCCGTTGATGCCCACGCCTTCCTCATCGCCGGTGATCAGCAGCGAGATCGAACCCGGCGCTCGCCCGCCGTTCGCCTTCAGATAGTCGCCCACCGCCGCCACGAAACAGGCCACCGCGCCCTTCATGTCGGCGGCGCCGCGGCCATACAGCATGCCGTCGACAATCTCGGCGCCGAACGGCGGACGCGACCAGCGCGCCTCCTCGCCCACCGGCACCACGTCGGTATGGCCGGCGAAGCACAGATGCGGGCCGTTCGCGCGCTCGCCTATCCGCGCATAGAGGTTCTCCACATCAGGCGTGCCCGGCTCCGTCATCTTCAGGCGATGGCAGGTGAAGCCAAGCGGCCGCAGCACCCGCTCCAGCACGCCGAGCGCGCCGGCGTCGATCGGCGTCACGCTGGCGGCAGCGGATCAGCGTCCTGCGCAAGCGCGACGGGGTCGTTCGGATCGGATGCCATCGGCGACCTTCAGCTCGTGCCGGAGGACGGTCGGCGTTGCCCCGGCCGGATCAGCGGTATGCGGCGTGATGTATTGCACGATGGTGATCTTCTGCCAGATCTTTTGCGAAAGCCCGGCCGCGATGCGCTCGATGTCGCTCACCACATCGGTCACCACCGGGTCCGGGAAGCCCTGCGCGAACAGCACGGCCACCTTGGACGTCAGCGACACCATCTCCGAGCAGTAGTCCAGGTAGCGCGTCATCTCGAAGGACGACAGCACGCGCGCCGGCGACGAGGACGTCTTGCCCGCCACCGTCACCAGCAGGCTCGGGTCCTTGGTGAGCTGGTGCATGTCGATGACGTGGATGATGGAGCGCAGCTCGTTCAGCGCCTGCAGCGCATCGCGCCGCTTCAGCCGCTCCTCGATGCTGACCAGGAAGAACAGTAGCGGCGCCGAGCAGCACGACGAGGTTGGCCGCCGCCTCCACACCCTGCAGCACGGTGTAGACGTTCTCCGCCGAGCGCGGGAACAGGTACATCACGCTCAATATCCACAGCAGCCCGGCCAATCCAGCCGCCAGCAGCAGGGCGATCGCGATGCGGAGCGGCAGGTTGCTGCGCGAGATGCGTTCGGCTCGCGCCGAATTTTCCCGTGCAATCGTGAGCAGCTCGGCGCAAACGCGGGCCAGCCCCGCGCCCGAAAAGCGTTCCGCAATGCGGCCCTGCAGCGCCTCTATCGTCTTGATGACCTCGGCCGGATCGAGCGTGCGCTTGTTAGGTGTCACGGCGGCCTCGTGCGCCCTCGCAGCCGGACGGGCGAAAGTCCCGCCACGCCGTTGCGACTATTGCTAGTCCCGCAGCAGCTCGTTGATGCTCGTCTTGGATCGCGTCTGCTCGTCCACCGTCTTCACGATCACCGCGCAATAGAGCGCCGGGCCCGGCTCGTTGTTCGGGAACGGCTTGCCGGGCAGCGTGCCCGAGACCACCACCGAGTAGGGCGGCACCTTGCCGATGTGGATCTTGCCGGTGGCGCGATCGACGATCTTGGTCGAGGCGCCGATGTAAACGCCCATCGACAGCACCGAGCCTTCGCCGACGATCACGCCCTCCACCACTTCGGAGCGCGCGCCGATGAAGCAGTTGATCCTCGATGATGGTCGGATTGGCCTGCAGCGGCTCCAGCACGCCGCCGATGCCGACGCCGCCCGACAGGTGCACGTTCTTGCCGATCTGGGCGCAGGAGCCCACCGTTGCCCAAGTATCGACCATCGTGCCGCTGTCGACATAGGCGCCGAGGTTGACGAAAGACGGCATCAGCACCACCCCCGGCGCGACATAAGCCGAGTGCCGCACGATGGCGCCGGGCACCGCCCGGAACCCTGCCTTACGGAATTGCTCCTGGCCCATGCCGGCGAACTTGGAGGGCACCTTGTCCCACCAGCTCGCCCCGCCCGGCGCACCCGCGATCGGGGTCATGTCATTGAGCCGGAAGGAGAGCAGCACCGCTTTCTTAAGCCATTGATTGACGACCCATTCCCCGCCTTTTTTGTCGGCCACCCTGGCTTCGCCCCGGTCGAGCAGATCGAGCGCCTTTTCGACGGCTTCGCGTACGTCCCCGCGTGGTGGCAGAGTTGATGGCGTCGCGGCCTTCCCAGGCGGCTTCGATGGTGGTCTGCAAGGATGTGTTGGACATGGCGCAGGGTTCTGGCTTGGGCGTGGCCCCGGTGTCAATCGCGGCAACCATTGGAGAGTTGTTCATTGAGACGACCCATCCTGCTTTACGCATGGGCAGAAGTCGGCCTAGATTTGCGGCACTGGGTTCAAGGGGCTGGCTGGTACATGTTTCTGCGGGCGATTGGTTTTGCCTTCGCGGTCCTCATCCTGACCGTCTCGGACGGCGCTCGCTCGCAGGATCTGAGTGCGGTCGGCTCCCGCATCATCTCCGCCCCCGTTGGCGTGCCCAACCTCTCCGTCGACTGCCGCTCCAAGCGCCTGCCGGGCGACATGTTCCGCCGCCCGCTGCGCCGCCTGAGCCGCGCGGTGCGCGCCAATCGGCCCATCAAGGTCCTGGCCGATCGGCTCTTCGTCCACGGTCGGCATCGGCGCTTCTTCGCCGAGCGCAACCTACCTCGCCAATCTGGAGACGACGCTGGAGGGAACCTTCAAGGGACTCGACTTCGACGTCTGGGCCGCGGCATTGTCCGGCGAGGTCGCGCAGGGCGCCGCCGACCGCATGAAAGCCGAGGTGGAAGCTGCCGATCCGGATCTCGTCGTCTGGCAGGTCGGCACCAACGATGCCCTTCGCCACGTCAGCATCGAAAGTTTCAAGAACTGCCTGAGGACCACGCTGGCCTGGCTCGCCGAGCATCGCATGGAAGTGGTGCTGATTGATCCGCAGTACGGCGAAGCCCTCGTGAAGGATGCCCACTACGAGCGCGTCGTCGCCGCCATCGCCGAGGTTGCGCGCGAGTCGCGCGTGCTGCTCGTCGACCGCTTCGAGGCCATGCGCGAGCTGCACCGCCAGCGCGGCGACCGCTTCTATCTCACCTCCGACAACCTGCACATGAACGACACCGGCCATCGCTGCATGGCCGAGCAGCTGGCACGATCCATCGTCGCCGGCCTGCTGGCGGCGGATGCCGAGGCGGCGCAACCCGTGTTCTATCCCTGAGAGCGGGTTGCCGGGCGGCAGCCATCAGCCACCCGGCAAATCCTCACGCGTACTGCGCCTGGCGCGATCGGCCGCCCAGCGCGAAGGCGCCCGGCCCGCTCACGTAGTAGAACAGCAGCCCGCCGATCACGGCGATGTTCTTGAAGAAGTGGTTGCGCTGGTTGGTCATCTGTTCGACCGGGAACTCCCAGAAGCGGTGCGCCAGAAAAGTCGCGGCGATGACGAACGCGATCAGGATGAGTGCCGACGTGCGATGGAACACGCCAAGGATGATCGCGACGGGCGCCAGCACCTCGATTGCGGTGCCGACCATCGCCATGATCTCGGGCGAGGGAACACCCAGATTGCCCAGGTATTTGCCGAACCCGATGTAGCCTCCCATGGCCTTGGGAATGCCCGCAGCCAGAAACAGTGACGCCATCAAAAGCCGGCCGATAAGCAAGGCCGTGTCGTTCTGCCGATCCATTTGCTCCTCCCTGCAGGGAATGCAGTTTCCCCGGAGCGTGCATGCTAGGCCGGCACGCCGCTATTCGACAACAGTGTAAAGATCATCAAGGTTCAATTCGCAGCGGACCGGATCAGCCGGACGGCGTCCTCGCCATCCCACTCGGCGGGGCCTAGCAGGCGGCCGATCTCCCGGCCCTGGCCGTCGATCAGCAGCGTGGCCGGTAGGCCCACCACCCGCAGCTCCGAGTTGAGCCGCGCCGTCCCATCCAGGTAGAGCGCAAGGTGCTTCACGCCCGTGTCGGTGAGGAACTTGCGCGAGGCCTCCATCCCCTTGCGGTCGATGCTGATGGCCACGACCTCGAATTTGTCAGACCCCAGTTCCTTCTGCAGGCGGTCGAGCGCCGGCATCTCCTTGCGGCACGGCAGGCACCATGTGGCCCACAGGTTCAACAGCACCACTTTTCCACGCCATTCGGCAAGCGTCCGCTCCTTGCCGCTGCCGTCCTGGAACTTGAAGTCGGGCAGGGCCTCCGGCTCCTTGCGGAACACGAAAGCGGCCATCTCACCCTTGCTGAGGGCGTTGGACCCCGGTCCGCTGGGGAGGGGCTGGTTAACGCTGACAGGGGACGGAGCGCTCTTTGGCGGCGGAGCGGCGTTGTCAGGACGCCCGAGCGTCACGTATACCGCTGCAAATCCCAGGACGGCCGCCACTGCCGCCGCGCCGAGCGCTAAAGTGGCGCCGGATTTTGGTGTGCTGCCTTGGGGCGTGTCAGCCGGCATTCCCGCTCCGTACGTCTACTCGAGGTCTCGTGTCCGACAAACCAGCCAACAAGATGTGGGGAGGGCGCTTCACCCTGTCACCGGCCGAGATTATGGAGGAGATAAACGCCTCCGTCGGCTTCGACAAGGCGCTGGCGCCCTACGACATCCGTGCGTCCAAAGCGCACGCCGCCATGCTCGGCCGGCAGGGCATCATCTCCAAGGACGACGCCAAGAAGATCGCGGCGGGCCTCGACCGCATCATGGCCGAGATCGACAGCGGCGAATTCGTCTTCCAGCGCGCGCTGGAAGACGTGCACATGAACATCGAAAGCCGGCTGCGGGAGCTCGTCGGCGATGCCGCTGCGCGCCTGCATACCGCGCGCTCGCGCAACGACCAGGTCGCAACCGATTTCCGCCTTTACGTGCGCGCCTGGATCGATGCGGCCGACGCGGCGCTGGCCGAGCTCCAGCTCGCTTTCGCGCGCAAGGCGGAGACGCATCACGCGCTCATCATGCCGGGCTTCACGCATCTGCAGCCGGCGCAGCCCGTCACGTACGGCCATCACATGTTGGCCTACGTCGAGATGCTCGCACGCGATCGCGGCCGTCTCGCCGATGCCCGCGCGCGTCTCAACGAGAGCCCGCTCGGCTCCGCGGCCCTTGCCGGCACGTCCTTCCCGCTCGACCGTCACGCGACGGCCGAAGCACTGGAGTTCGACAGGCCTACGGCCAACTCGCTGGATGCCGTATCCGACCGCGATTTCGCGCTGGAGACGCTCGCCGCCGCCACCATCACCGCCATGCATCTCTCCCGCTTCGCGGAGGAAATCGTGCTGTGGATGACGCCGCAGTTCGGTTTCGCGCGGCTCAGCGATAGGTTCACCACCGGCTCCTCCATCATGCCGCAGAAGCGCAACCCTGATGCCGCCGAGCTGGCGCGCGCCAAGGTCGGGCGCATTGCGGCTGCCTTCCAGGGCCTGCTCGTCGTGATGAAGGGGCTGCCGCTCGCCTACTCGAAAGACATGCAGGAGGACAAGGAGCTCACCTTCGACGCGCTCGCCAGCCTGCGGCTCGTCATCGCCGCCATGACCGGCATGGTCGACGACCTCGAACCGAATGCAAAGGCGATGCGCGCCGCCGCCGGTTCTGGCTTCTCCACGGCCACTGACCTCGCCGACTGGCTCGTGCGCAAGCTCGGCATGCCGTTCCGGGAGGCCCATCACGTCACCGGCCGCATCGTCGCCGCCGCGGAGGCCCAGGGCGTCACGCTCGACGCCCTCCCCCTGGCCGCCATGCAGGCTGTGGACGCGCGCATCACAAAGGAGGTGTATGCCGTGCTCTCGCCGGAAAGCTCTGTCAAAAGCCGGACGAGCTATGGGGGAACCGCGCCACAGAACGTGCGGAAAATGGCCAGGGCCTGGACAAAGCGGTTGGAAAAGCAACTGGGAAGGGACTAGAACTGCCCAGCTGGCCTTGAAAAGTCGATGTTTTCGAGGTCCCTTGCCGTTGCCGCTCGTGAACCAAGTTCACACTGGGGTCGGATGCAGAGTCGTCTACCGCTTTGTGCCGCTGTCGCGCTGACCGTGCTCGCGCTGGCCAGCGTACCGGGCTGCGGCGTGCGCGGCTCTCTCGAGGCACCGAAAGGGCAGAAAACCGAGACCGGCGATGCCGCGCCCGGCAAACCCGGCGAGCCCATCCCGCACAAACCCTTTATCCTGGACTCCCTGATTCGCTGACGGGACGTCGATGCACCATTTCGCCTACCGCGATGGTGTCCTCCACGCGGAGGACGTGAGCCTTGCGGCGCTCGCCGCCGAGGTCGGCACGCCCTTCTATTGCTATTCGACAGCCACCCTGGAGCGGCATTACCGCGTCCTGCAGCAGGCCTTCACGGGCCTCGACCCGCTCATTTGCTACGCCATCAAGGCCAACTCCAACCAGGCCGTGATCGCGACATTGGCACGTCTTGGGGCCGGCATGGACGTGGTCTCCGAGGGGGAATTGAGGCGCGCACGTGCCGTCGGCGTGCCCCCCGACCGCATCATCTTCGCCGGCGTCGGCAAGACCCGCGAGGAGATGGCCTACGCCCTGAACGAAGGTATCCACGGCTTCAACGTGGAATCGGAGCCTGAGCTCGAAGTCCTGAGTGAGGTCGCGGCCAGCCTCGGCTGCACGGCGCGCATCGCGCTCCGCGTCAACCCTGATGTCGATGCCAAGACGCACGCCAAGATTTCCACCGGCAAGGCCGAGAACAAGTTCGGCGTCCCCTTCGAGGACGCCCCCCGCCTCTACGATCGCGCCCGCACGCTCCCGGGTATCGCGGTCGCCGGCATCCACATGCACATCGGCAGCCAGATCACCGACCTGCAGCCCTTCCGCGACGCCTTCCGCCTGATGCGCGACCTCGTCGGCACCCTGCGCGCCGCCGGCCACGAGCTGGAGCACCTCGATCTCGGCGGCGGTCTCGGCGTGCCCTATCATTCCGGCAACGATATTCCGCCCTCACCGCAGGCCTACGCCGGCGTCGTGCGTGAGACCCTTGGCGACCTGGGCTTGAAGCTGGCCCTGGAGCCGGGCCGCATGATCGTCGCCAACGCCGGCGTGCTCGTCTCCCGCGTCATCTACGCCAAGCGCGGCAGCGAGAAGACCTTCACGATCGTCGATGCCGCCATGAACGACCTCATCCGGCCCACTCTCTACGAAGCCGAGCACGAGATCTGGCCGGTGCGCGAGGCGGCAAAGTCCGAGCCGCCGCTGACGCAGGACATCGTCGGCCCCGTGTGCGAAACCGGCGATTACCTGGCGCTTGCCCGCAAGCTGCCGCCGTTCGCCGCCGGCGACCTCCTCGCCTTCATGACCGCAGGCGCCTATGGCGCAGCCATGTCCTCAACCTACAACTCGCGCCTGCTGGTGCCGGAAGTTCTCGTAAAGGGCGCCGACTACGCCGTCGTCCGCCCGCGGCCGAGCTACGACGATCTCATCGCCCTCGACCGCGTGCCGGACTGGCTGGCTTAGGATAAACGGCTGCCAACGCCGCGTCAGAATGACAACGTCGCCGCGCCCTGCTTGATCTCGGCATGCATGGCGCTGCCGCCCACGATGGTGACGCCTTCGATCAGATCGGATTGCTCGTAGCCGCGCGATTTCACGCACGGCGGGCACGCCCAGATCACACCGCCGCGCTTCTGGAAATCCTCGATCATGCTCGCCAACGGCTCAAGCGGCGCCACATGCGTTAGGCGCTGGCCTCCGCGCCGGACGATGTCGATGGCCGTGCTTGTGAGGAAAATGAAGACCTTGAGGCCTGCCGTCAGTCCGCCATTGGCTATGGTGAAGGCGACCGAGGACAGTTCCGAGACGATACCCTTGGTGATCAATACGACGAGTTTGTCTGTTCCGCTTTGCATGATGAAGTATCCTCCGAGCTGATGTTCTGGTGCGCCCGGATGTAGCCGCAGGGAGGCCTACCGTCTTTGGCCGGACTTCCAAAGGTCTTGATCGGAAATCCGAGCGCCCCTTCCGCGGGGCGTGCCGGTGAAGACGTCCTTTCCAATGTGCTGCGGACGGTGCGCCTGAGCGGATCGCTCCAGTTCTGCTTGATGCCGTCAGGCATCTGGCGCACCGAGGGAAAAGTCGGAATTGGCCAGTCTCGCCGCAAACCCCTCGACAGCGATACCGTTTCACATCCTCGTCGAGGGCGCATGCTGGCTGACGATGGAAGGCCGCGAGATGCCCCTGGCTGCAGGCGACGTTGTCGCGTTTCCTTTCGCCACGTCTCACCAGCTCGGCGTCGGAACCGGTGGCCGTCCGGTCTCTCCCGTGGAGGACTTGCCACCGAAGCCCTGGCGCACGGTTCCAATCCTTCGATACGGCGAAGGGCCGGCAAGCGCGCGATTGCTCTGCGGTTACCTGCAATGCGACGCCCTGGATTTTCGCCCGCTCCGGGAGGCCCTGCCCTCGCTTCTTCACGCACGCGCGCGCCCTGCGGAACGAAGCTGGTTGCGCGCAACCCTCGATCAGATCGTGGCAGAGGTCGACAGCCCGCGCAGCGGCGGCTTGTCAATGCTCGAGCGCCTCACTGAAATCACCTTCATAGAACTGCTGCGGCAGCAGATCGGCTCCTCCAAGCCCGACGCAACCGGCTGGCTCGCCGCCTTGGGAGACCCAGCACTCGGCAGATGCCTGGCGATGATCCACGATGATCCGAAGCGCTCGTGGACCCTCGAAGCGCTCGCCGCATCTTCGGGACTTTCGCGAAGTGCCCTCAACGAGCGCTTCGAGACCGTCCTCGACACGTCGCCGATGCGCTACGTGCGCGAATGGCGCCTGCATCTTGCCAGCGTGGCCCTCGGCACGACCGCAAAATCAATCGGCACGATTGCCGACGAGGCTGGCTACGGAACGGAAGCGGCATTCAACCGTGCGTTCTCCCGCGCTTACGGAATACCCCCCGCAGCATGGCGCCGGAACGCAAGACGCGGCCCGGCTCACGCCAAGGCCGCGTCGTAGAACTGACTCCCGAAGGCTGCCCGCTAAGCCGCCTTCTTCAGCAGGTTGCGGTTCACCAGCAGCTCGGCGATCTGCACGGCGTTGAGGGCCGCGCCCTTGCGCAGGTTGTCGGACACCACCCACATGGATAGGCCGTTCTCCACCGTCGCATCCTCGCGGATGCGGCTGATGTAGGTGGCATCCTCGCCGGTCGCCTCGATCGGCGTGATGTAGCCGCCGGGCTCGCGCTTATCGATCACCAGGCAGCCCGGCGCCTCGCGCAGGATTTCGCGCGCTTCGTCGGCCGAAATCGGCTTCTCGAACTCGATGTTCACCGCCTCGCAGTGGCTGACGAACACGGGCACGCGCACGCACGTCGCCGTCACCTTGATCTTGGGATCGAGGATCTTCTTGGTCTCGGCGACCATCTTCCATTCCTCGCGCGTGTAGCCGTCCTCCATGAACGTGTCGATGTGAGGGATGCAGTTGAAGGCGATCTCCTTGGAGAACTTCTTCGGCTCGACTTCCCGGCCCGGCACGTACTTGCCCTTGGTCTGGGCCCACAGCTCGTCCATGGCGTCCTTGCCGGCGCCGGAGACGGACTGATAGGTCGCCACCACCACGCGCTTGATCGTCGCGTGGTCGTGCAGCGGCTTGAGAGCGACCACCAGCTGCATGGTCGAGCAGTTCGGGTTGGCGATGATGTTCTTCTTCGCAAAGCCCGTCACCGCCCCGGCGTTCACCTCCGGCACGATCAGCGGCACGTCCTGGTCGTAGCGCCAGGCCGAGGAATTATCGATGACGACGCAGCCCTTGGCGGCGATCTTCGGCGACCACTCCTTCGACACGGCTCCGCCCGCCGACATCAGGCAGAAGTCGACCTTGGAGAAATCGAACCGTTCCAGGTCCTGGCACTTGAGCGTCTTCTCGCCGAACGACACCTCCAAGCCGACGGAACGGCGCGAAGCCAGCGGAAACAGCTCCTTCACGGGGAACTGCCGCTCGCTGAGGATGTCCAGCATCTCGCGGCCCACGTTGCCCGTGGCGCCGACGACGGCGACGTTGTAGCTCATGGCACTGTCTTTCGAATTTTCAGTTCAGCTTGATTCTGCGCACCATTAGCGGCAGCAGGGGGGCCTGTCCAATGTTCCCGGCGCCGCAAGTTCGGTACATTCCTCCATAGGGACACAATATTTCGTTATCGAATGATTTCCATTTGCGATGGTCGTCATTGATGCGGGTTGCAAACTGCGGGTCGATCGTTTTGCTGCTTCTGGCGGGCCTGCAGCCGGGTGCCGCAGCCTCCTCCGCATCCCGCTCGTGGATGAGCGAGGACGCCATGCGCCAAGCTTTCATCGGTAAGACGCTCGACGGCCAATACGTCGGCGGCCTCGCCTGGACCGAAACCTATTCGAACGAGGGCGGGCTCGACTATCGCGAGGCCATCCGCAGCGGCACGGGCCGCTGGTTCTTCCGCGGCGAGGTCTTCTGCACGTTCTACGACCCCGGCTTCGGCCTGAACGGCGGCTGCTGGCGAGCGATCCAGACCGGCGCCAACTGCTACGAGTTCTACGTAACCGATCTGCCCCGCTCAGGCGAGGAAGGCGACGCGGCGCCCGGCCCGCTCGATGGATGGCTGGCGCGCGGTTGGCGCAATAGCGAGCCTTCCACCTGCGAGGATCGGCCGAGCGCGTGAAGCATGTCTTGCCCCTGCCAACGCGCCGTGAGTTGCGCTATATTCCGCCACGCCTATGGTTTCCTCCCCGGCAGATGCCCGGCGGCACCCATTCCCTTTTAGTCCCGTAGTTAGGAGCAGATGCGCATGTACACGTCCCTGGAGCATTACATCGACGGCAACTGGGTGAAGCCTTCAGGCAAATCCCAGGACGTCATCAATCCATCCAACAGCAAGACCATCGGCGAGCTTGGGCTCGCCTCCAAAGGCGATCTCGACAAGGCCTTGGCCGCCGTCGACAAGGGCTTCAAGACGTGGCGCAAGGTGTCGGCCTATGAGCGCGGCAAGATCCTGCGCAAGGCCGCCGACCTCGTTCGCTCCCGTGCCGATGAGATCGCCAAGGTGCTCACCCAGGAGCAGGGCAAGGTCCTGGCGGAAGCCAAAATGGAACTGGTCAGCGCCGCCGACATCATCGACTGGTTCGCCGGCGAGGGTCAGCGCGCCTACGGCCGCATCATCCCGGCCCGCGCCGACGGCGTCCGCAACATGGTGATCATGGAGCCGATCGGGCCGGTGGCCGGCTTCGCCCCATGGAATTTCCCGGTGACGCAGGCCGTGCGCAAGATCGCGGCATCGCTGGCTGCCGGCTGCTCCATCATCATCAAGTGCCCCGAGGAAACGCCGGGCTCACCCATCGGCCTCGTCAAGTGCTTCCACGACGCCGGCGTGCCTCCGGGCGTCATCAACCTCGTGTACGGCGTTCCCGCGGAGATCTCGGAGTACCTCATTCCGAATCCGATCATCCGCAAGGTGTCCTTCACGGGCTCGGTTCCCGTCGGCAAGCATCTGAACGCGCTCGCCGCTTCGCACATGAAGCGCGCCACCATGGAACTCGGCGGCCACGCGCCGGTGCTGGTGTTCGACGACGCCGACATCGACGGCGCCGCCAAGCTGATGGGCGCCTTCAAGTATCGCAACGCCGGCCAAGTCTGCGTGTCGCCCACGCGCTTCTTCGTGCACGACAAGGTCTATGACAAGTTCGTTGGCCAGTTCATCGACATCGCCAAGAACACCAAGGTCGGCGACGGCCTCGAGGCCGACACCAAGATGGGCCCGCTGGCCAACCCGCGCCGCGTCAACGCCATCGAAGGCTTCATCGCCGACGCCCAGGACAAGGGCGCCAAGGTGGCCGCCGGCGGCAAGCGCATCGGCAACCAGGGCAACTTCTTCGAGCCCACCGTGCTGACCGACGTGCCCGACAACGCCCGCATCATGAACGAGGAGCCCTTTGGCCCCGTCGCCGTGATGCTGCGCTTCAAGGAGACCGACGACGTGCTGGCGCGCGCCAACAAGCTGCCCTTCGGGCTTGCCAGCTACGCCTTCACCAAGAACGCCAACACCGCGACCAAAATCGCGGATGCGCTCGACAGCGGCATGGTGACCATCAACCACTTCGGCATCGCGCTGCCCGAGACGCCGTTCGGCGGCGTCAAGGACTTCAGGCTTCGGCCACGAAGGCGGCATCGAGGGCCTCAACGTCTACATGCAGGCCAAGTTCATCAGCCACCTGGGCTGATCGGCCGCATCTCGAAGCAATTGCAAAGGCGGCATCCCTCACCGGACTGCCGCCTTTGCTTTTTTCCGGGCTGGCTTCTTGCGTGGCGCGGACGGCGCCATGGCTTGCGAGTCAGACGGGGCCGGCTCCTCCAGCAGCGCGTCGTCGCCGAGGCCGGCGATGATCGCACGTGCGCGCTCCTCGATGGCGCGAACAAATCTCGGCATCAGCGCATGCGTGCCGGCCGGCATGGCATCCACTTCGTCTGCCGCACCCCTCACTTGTTTGAGTACCGTCTGAGCGAGTTCGTGCACGCGGCGCACGAGGCGCGTGCCGTTGAGGCCGCAGTCGGCGGCGAAGGCTTCCCAGTGCCGGCGTTTCAGGTGTTCGCCGCGGTTCTTGCCGGCAATCTTCTGCGCCAGGTTGCGTGTGATGTTGTCCCAGGCTGCTGCACACATGACGTCATAGAGTGGCGCCAGCGAAAAGCCCCGGCCAGAGATCATCATTGAGTAGTTCTTGGCGTGTGCGTCGGTATTGCAGACCAGCACATTGAAGATCACGTAGTCGAGCAGGTTCAGCACGTCGGGTGCGCGCATGGCGTTGCGTGTCAGTGCGAACATGTCGGCCGCGGTGGGTCCCTTGATGCCGGTCTGGTTCGCCTCGTACTTGGCGGCCGGTGGCTTTCCGAGCGCCTGGCAGAAATCCTCCTGGTGCAGCCGGCGCCACCGTCCGTTCTGTTCGACGCGGTCGTAGCGGGTGGCCATCAGGTAGGTGCGCTTGCCGGCCTTGCCCGTTGTCACGCGCGCGGCGTTGAGCCCGCAGGCCCGCGCCAGCGTCAGGCACAGCGCCTCGTTTTGCACGCCGCCGAACAGGCTTTCGGAATCGGGCTTCAGGATGTGCGTCGACGGCGCGCCGTCGTGGGGAACGCAGATGCGGCCCTTCGCGTCGATGGATACGCCGAGCTTGTTCTGCACGCCGGCAAGCGACATCGACACGCCTTCCTCACCGACGAGGAACGGCTTGCTCGGCAGCTCGGCGATGATGCGTTCCAGCGCCTTCTCGTTCGGAATTGGCTTCCAGCCCCCGGGGCTTGCCGTGCCCGGCTTGCCGATGGACAGCGCACCCGCCGTGTCGCGGCCGATCTCGGCGAGGATGGCGATGGTATCCTCGGGCTCTGTGCCGAGCTTGCGTCCAACTGTTCTGAGCTGTGCGGCCTCGGGCAGCAGGTTGGCTGCCCAGGGTGCGAACAGCATGGGGCGCACGCGCCGCGGCGAGAGCGGCATGAGGATTGAAAGTGGGAAAGCGCCGTTGGTCCGCAGCCATTCTGGCTCATAGACAAAGGATGGCCCATCTTCGTGAGAACTCGATGGTGCCGACTTGCCTTGTTTCATAGAAGACGCTGAGTTCAGCCATTGATGTCGTCCGCAGGGACGTCGGGCAGCAGCGCGTTGTCGTCGCCTATGCTCTGGCCCATGAGATCGAAGGGGCGCAGTCCCACGGCAGCGGCAACGACGAGGGCTTTGCCGATTTGGCAGCTTGGCTTGCCGCCCTCCAGTTCTACGATGAACCTCCGTCCAACGCCTGTGGCGAGCGCCAAGTCGTCCTGGGTCAGGTTCATTTCGTCACGTCGCTCGCGCACCATCGCGCCAAAGCGCGCGGCATAGTCGCGTTCTGTTGGCGTATCTAAGTGTTGTGGAGCCTTGGCCATCTCATGTTCCCGATCGGGAACAATATAATGAATCGCTGCCAAGTGGCAAGAAAAGTTCCCGATCGGGAACTTTTGCGCTAGAAATGCATAAAAACGGCTAAAAGTTCCCGATCGGGAACATAACACGCGAAATCGGCCAAGTTACCGATCGGGAACATGACATCGCCGCATGACGGCGGACGCCGCTCTCGTGTACTGATCCGCCACCCGGTGCGGGAGGTATCCATGACCAAATCCCTCGTCCAGCAGCAGTTCGGTGCGCACGCGGCGGCTTATGCCACCTCCACCGTGCATGCGAAGGGCGCAAGCCTTGCGCGCCTCGTGGACCTGGTGCGTCCGGAGAAGCACTGGCGCGCGCTCGACATCGCCACCGGCGCCGGCCACACGGCGGCGGCCTTTGCGCCGCATATCGCGCATGTGATCGCCAGCGACATCACCGCCGAAATGCTTGCCGAAGCGCGCAAACTCGCGACGTCCAAAGGCTTCGCCAACATGGAAACAGCGACCGCCGACGCGCAGGCGCTGCCGTTTCCCGATGCGCAGTTCGACCTCGTCACCTCGCGCATCGCCCCGCACCACTTCCCGGACGTCGGCGCGTTCGTGCGCGAGGTGCACAGGGTACTGCGGCCCGGCGGCACGTTCGCGCTCGTGGACAACATCGCGCCGGATGCCGAATCGACGCCGGGCTTCTCGGCCGATGAGTTGGAGCGTGCGGCGTCCGCCTACAATGCCTTCGAGAAAGTCGCGACCCAAGCCACGGCCGCTGCCTCGGCATGGCCGAATGGAGCGAGGTCATTTCCGCTGCCGGTCTCGAGGTCACCCACAAGGAGCGCCTCCCCAAGGACATGGAGTTCGATCCCTGGGCCACGCGGCTTGGCGCTGACCCAGCCACCGTGGCCACGCTCCGCTCGACCCTGGCCGATGCCAGCCCAGCACTCGCCGCGTTTCTGAAGCCGCGCACGGCGGACGGCGCCCTCTGGTTCACGCTGGACGAAGCCATCCTGATCGCCCGCAAACCCTCGTAGAGGGCGTGCGCACCAGTCTTCGGCCTGGCTTGTTGAATTCTTAACCGCACATCGCTAGATTGCCGCCCATGGTCCTCGACCTTCACATCGTGATCATCACGCGAATTACGGCCCCGGCTGCCTGAGGGCACCGGGATTCACCGCCGTATTTCTGCGATCACATGTAGGGACCACCCCATGCCATCTTCCGTTGTTGCCGCGTCCGGCGCGCATGCGCCGGCCGTCGAGCCATCCACCGTACGAGCCTTCTTCTTCGTCACCGCGCCCGCCGACCCGGGTCTCCTTTCCCGTGTCATCGAGCCTGTCGCCAAGCTCGGCACCGTGCCGACCCGCGTCCACGCCACGCGCGAATCCGGCGACGGCAGCGAGGTGACCGTCGACCTGCGCCTCGCCGGGGTGTCGCAGCGCACCGCCGATCTCGTGGAGCGCGCACTCCGGGCCATCGTCGGCGTGCGCCAGGTGATGGCCGTCATCGAGCCCGACGCCTGAGCGCGCCCCCTGGCAGACCCAGCCGGAACCGCCTATCTCTCGGTTGTCCTGACGTGGAGCAGCGAGGCCATGGGCGGCAGGGACTGGGCCGGCAAGCACGCGCCAAGCATCGCCGACTTCGAGGCGCTGGCCGCGGCCGGGTGGCGGCGCCTCCCCTCCCAGTTCCGCGACCTGTGCGGCGACGTGGTGATCCGCATCGAGGACTTCGCAACCGAGGAGGTCCTGCGCGAGATGGGCATCGCCAGCCCCTTCGACCTCATGGGCCTCTACCAGGGTGTCAGCATCAATCGACGCAGCGTCATGGACCCCGGCGGATTCCCGAACGTCGTCCACCTTTACCGCCGCCCTATCCTCGACTACTGGGCGGAGCACGAGGAAACGCTGGGCCATCTCGTCACGCATGTCCTGGTGCACGAAATCGGGCACCATTTTGGCCTGTCCGACGCCGACATGACGCACATCGAGGCAAGCACCAGGGATTGATGCGACACAGTTTTCCAAGCCCTGCGCGAGGCACGGGGCGAAGCTGTTGCCAAGGCGCAAAGGACAGGGCAAAGCTGTCCCGGTTGTAGCAGCTTGGCCAAGACGGGGTGCATTGCGTGAGCGTAGGATCGACCGGCCTGCCGGCTCGGATGCTGCCGCGAATTGCCCTCGCGTTTGGTCTGTTCGGCGCAGGGTTCGCCGCGGCCCAGACGAACAGCGCTCCCACACCTGAGGACTACATGAAGCAGGCGGGACCCAACGCCAAGCTCATCCCTTACAACGAGCTGAAGCTGGACGGCCGCAGGGTCAACTGCGGCAAGCGCCCTACCGTCCTCGACGAGAAGCTGGACGATTACGGGGCCGCCTATCCCGGCTTCCTCATCTTGAATCCAAGGCTGCTCGACAAGACCTCTCCGGCCGTCAAGCTCTGGATCCACGCGCATGAGTGCGGTCACCAGTTTCGCGGACCGGATGAGGAGACGGCAGATTGCTTCGCCGTGCAGCGCGGACGTCGCGCAGGCTGGCTCACCCCCGAAGGGCTGGAGGAGGTCTGCAGGTTCATCGCCCCGGCCAAGAGCGACAGCATGCACTTCTCCGGCTCGCATCGATGCGAGTATATGCGCCGCTGTTACGCCGACCCCTCGGTGCGCTAGGCGCGTCCCGGGCGTAAACCATACGCCCGCGCTATCCCCGCGATCCGGGCTGCCCTTAGCATGGGCCATCCTTTTGCCCGGCCCGCGCATGCGCCTCATCGACTACACCATCAAGCTGCTCGGCCTCTCCGAGGTCATCCATCGATGGCGCGACGCGCTTCTGAAGCTCGACGCCGCCCGGCGCGCGGACGTGGCGCGCTATGCGGACCGGATCGCCGATACGCTCGCCCGGGCAGCTTCTGCCTTCGCGGCGCTGGAACGCAACCCGTCCGCTACTCAGCCTGCCCGCGCCGCCGTCAGGGAACTGGGCCGCATTACCGGTTATGTCGAGGATATCGTCGCCGCCCTGGAGCATGACCTTGACGGGCGCAAGCTGGCTGGCGTTAAAAGGCGGCTCGAACGCCTTGCCGGCAAGGAGCCGCTGCTGGCGGATGTCCGCAACGCGGATGCCCAGCGCATCGAGCGGCTCTTGGAAGCGGAAGGCTACTTCAGGGCGCTGGCCGACGGGCTCAGGGCCTGACATGGAACCGGATTGGGAACGATGGACAAGTTCACCACCTTGACGGGCGTTGCCGCCCCAATGCCGATGATCAACGTCGACACCGACGCCATCATCCCCAAGCAGTTCCTCAAGACCATCAAGCGCACCGGTCTCGGCAAGCACCTCTTTCACGAGCTGCGCTTCGACGAAAACGGCAAGGAGAAGCCGGACTTCGTGCTTAATAAGCCGGCTTACCGCAAGGCGCAGATCCTGGTGGCGGGCGAGAACTTCGGTTGCGGCTCCTCGCGCGAGCACGCGCCGTGGGCGCTGATGGATTTCGGCATCCGCTGCGTGATCTCCACCTCGTTCGCCGACATCTTCTTCAACAACTGCTTCCAGAACGGCATTCTGCCGATCAAGGTCTCGCAGGAAGACCTCGACAAGCTGATGGACGACGCCAACCGCGGCGCCAACGCGACGCTCACCGTCGATCTGGCGAAACAGGAGATCAAGGGCCCGGACGGCGGCACCGTGACGTTCGACATCGACCCCTTCCGCAAGCGCTGCCTGCTCGAAGGCCTCGACGGCATCGGCCTCACGCTGGAACGCGAGAAGGCGATCGACGCGTACGAGGCACAGGCGACCGCTGCACGGCCGTGGGCTTGATGCGGGACGAAGCGCTCCGCTCTCCACCCTGCGTTCGAAACCGGCTTGCCGGTTGCCTTCGGGTGAAGTCATGGCCCCGGCAACGCACCCCTCTCGCATCCATCTGCTGGCCGCCAGGGAAGCGCCGATCGTCGCAATCCTGCAGCGCAAGCGCGCCAAGCTGTTCCACGTGGTCACCATCGGCACCGAGGAACACTGGGTCAACGAGGGGTCGTGGTTTCGCGGCGTCCTCTACGCGCTCGATTCCGACGTGTCGTTCGACGGCAAATTCATGGTCTATCGCGCGAGAGGACAGACCGGCGACACGTGGAGCGGCCTTTGCCGCCTTCCCTGGCTGAAGACGCTCGTTCACGTCGAGACCCCAATAACGGGCGGCGGTTACTTTTCGAGGGCCCCATGATCTGAAAACCCACGGTTGGGACCATTGCGGGAAGATATTCTCCTCCGACGACGTCCGTTTCGCGATCGAACGCGATACGAAGCGCCATTTCGGCGATCGAGCTTGCGGTCATCTACGGCCGCTTCGAGCGCGACGGCTTCGTACGTCTCGGCGACAACTGGGGTGAGGAGCAGGTGTTCAAGACGCCCGGGTTCCACGTCGTGTGCACCGGCGACGACGGCTGGGGCCACCGTCCCGGTCGCGGATATCCCGAGCTTCAGGTGCGCTACCTGGGCTATTTCGACAGCGGTTTCCGTTTTGCCTTCACGCTCGAAGAGCACCCGCACATCGTCGATGGCGCGAGCTGGGTGACCTGGGACGCGGGGAAGAACTTGTGGGTAGCGAGGCCCGGCGTGGTCGAGCAGTACACGCTCGACGATCTGCGCAGCGGCATACCGTCCTACTCGCTCGACGTCGACCAGTTCGAGCCGCCGCCGAAGCCGATCGATGAGAATTCTTAGGCACCCGGGCAGGCTTACTCAGCCTTGCCCAGCCGCCACCCGCCCCGTCTCCCAGCCGATCAGCGCGCGCTTGCGGGTGAGGCCCCAGTGGTAGCCGCCGAGGCTGCCGTCGCCGCGCAGCACGCGATGGCAGGGCACCACGAACGAGATCGGGTTGCGGCCGACCGCCGAGCCGACAGCGCGCGACGCCGACGGCTGGCCGATGTGGCGGGCGATGTCGGTGTAGCTCACCGCGCGGCCCATGGGAATCTTGAGCAGCGTCTCCCACACGCGCACGTCGAAGTCGGTGCCGATCATCACGAGCCGTACGGGCTGCTCGCGGCTCCACTTGCCGGCGTTGAAGATCACGTTCGCGTGCCGCGCCGTCATCTCAGGCCGCTCGGCGTAGCTCGCCTTCGGCCAGCGCTGCGTCATGTCGGCCAGCGCCTCGGCGCGCGTCTGTCCCGCGTCCTCGTTGACGAAGGCGAGGCCGGCGATGCCGCGCTCGGTCGCCATCAGCAGCGCCTCGCCGAACGGAGAAGCGTGGAAGCCATAGGCCATCTCGAGGCCCTCGCCGCGGCGCTTGTAGTCGCCGGGCGTCATGGCCTCGTGCGAGACGAACAGGTCGTGCAGCCGGCCGGCGCCGGAGAGGCCGACCTCGTAGGCCGCCTCCAGCACGCTCGCCGAGCCCGCCGAGCAGGTTGCGCGCGTGGTCGACCGTGATGGCCTGCACGAATTCCTTCGGGCTGAGACCGCACCAGCGCTTGAACAGCTTCTGGCAGTGCGCGGGGCTGAGACCCAGGTGCTGCGCCAGGCGCTCCAGCGGCGGCTGCTCGGTCCACGTCTCGGACAGGAAGGCGATGGCGCGGCGGATCAGCTCGTAGTCGCGCGAGCGATCGGCGCCGAGCGGCGTGGCGGTTGCGGTGGGGATGTGTGGTCTGTAGCATTTGTCAGTCCTCGCGGTTATTAGCGGCGATGACCCTGACTTAGGCCGTCCATAGGCTCAATTCGACCCGATTCCTGCGCACCCTTCAAATTTTTACGCCGCCGCGCGCCTCCAGCAGTGCCTCACGCAAGGCGGCAGCAAAATCGCGGCGTTCATCATCCGTGAGAAAGCGCCCCACGACAATTTCCCGCCCCTGGGCGACCACGCTGAGAAAGGTGCGGCCATCCGGCCTCTCGCGCAGGTTCACCCGCGCCCAATAGGGATTGCAGTTCGAAGTGCTTCTCGCGGCCCGCGGGATCGACCCGCGTCAGCCTGAAGGTATCGGGCGTGATGGCGACCGTTTCGTAGGCGCGGCCCGCGCGCGTGTTGAGCTTGAACGCGCCGTAGATCAGCAGCACGTCGAGCCCGAAGAAGCCGAACACCGGCCACGCACCGACAATGAGAAAGACCATGCCGGCCACGAAGCTCACGCCCGCCACCAGCGCCATGAGGATCGCAAACCCGGCCGGGCCGAGCGATCGGTGCTGCGTGAGGACGGCTTGGAATGTGCCGGGCTCAGCTTGCGTTTGGGGTGCCTTTGCGGTCATGTCTCGGCAATTCTAGCAACCCCGCGCGCTTGCCAGTAGCCCCGATGCCGAAGGCCGTCAGAACGGGCCCCAGCCCGCCCAAGCCCACGCGCGCCAAGGCCCGCAAAGCCCGCGCCTCCCCTGACCCGCAGCGCGTGGCGGAAATTTTCCGCCGTTTCGCCGCCGCGCGCCCGGAGCCAAAGGGCGAGCTCGAGTATGTGAACCCTTACACCCTGCTCGTCGCCGTGGTGCTCTCAGCGCAGGCGACGGACGCCGGCGTCAACAAGGCGACGCGAGGCCTGTTCAAGGCCGCCGATACGCCCAAGAAGATGCTGGCGCTCGGCCTCGCCGATGTGGAGCAGCGCATCAAGACCATCGGCCTCTACCGCAACAAGGCCAAGAACGTCATTGCGCTCTCCGAGATGCTGATTGCAGAGCACGGCGGCACGGTGCCCCACGACCGCGAGGCGCTGGAGGCGCTGCCCGGCGTCGGCCGCAAGACCGCCAACGTGGTGCTCAACATCGCCTTCGGCGAGCCGACGATGGCGGTCGACACCCATGTGTTCCGCGTTGCGCACCGCCTCGATTTGGCCGAGGGCAAAACGCCGCTGGATGTCGAGCTGGGTTTAGTGAAGGTCATCCCCGAGACGTACATGCAGCACGCGCATCACTGGCTGATCCTGCACGGCCGCTACGTCTGCCAGGCCCGCAAGCCCCGCTGCGATGCATGCGTCGTGTGCGATCTGTGCAATTCGGCCGACAAACGGTCCGATTGCGCTGCGGCGAAAGCCACCAGGGTCGCTTGATCGCATCAGCCGCCAAGGGAGAGCGGCTGATGTAGAAGGCGTCAAAACAGCCTTATCGGCGGTGACGGTGGTGCCGCCAGTGCCGGTGGTGGTGATGATGGCCGACCCACCCGTAGTAGGCAGGGTAGGGCGGGATAAAGCCGTAGGCGCGCGGATACTCGGCGTACTCGACGGCATCGTCATCGTCGTATTCGACCACAGGTTCCCGATAATAGTGCCTCTCCACCACGGTCGGCCGGCGTTCGATGATGACTTCGCGCTCGCTGTACCGTGGACCATCGAGATCGGCCGCCAATGCGGGGGATACGAAGAGGAAAGGGAGTGCAATGAGACCTAGCCGCTTCATGGTGTGTACTCCATGCCCGTTGCTGCGCAGGAAAACGCGTGCGCCTGCAAAAGGTTGCGATCATGGCGACAGCTTGAGCGGCGCCTTGGCATTCGGCTACCGCCGGGTGGCCCTTTTCCCGAGCTGACAGCTGCCGCTGGTGGAGTTGACGCTCCAGCCCATTGCGTGAAAGAGGTGGTCCGCTTCCAGTTCCGCGGGTGTGCGGCAAGGCAGTAGGGACACAGCAATGACAGTCGCCAGAGGCAGAGAGTTCCTGAGCATCCCCGGGCCGACCAACGTGCCCGACGAGGTGCTGGCCGCCATGAACCGGCCCGCGGTCGACATCTACTCGGGCGAGATGATCGGCATCACCGACAGCTGCCTCGCCGACCTCGGCAAGATCTTCCGCACCACCGGCCGCACCTACATCTACGCCGCCAACGGCCACGGCGGCTGGGAGGCCGCGATCAGCAACGTGCTCTCGCGCGGGGAAAAGGTGCTGGTGCTGCCGAGCGGGCGCTTCGCGCTCGGCTGGGGCGAGATGGCGAAGATGATGGGCGCCGAGGTCGAGGTGCTCGAAGGCGGCTGGCGCTCAGCCGTCAGCCCGGCTGCCGTGGAAGAACGGCTGAAGCGCGACAGCACCCACGCGATCAAGGCCGTGCTTGTGGTGCAGATCGATACAGCGTCGGGCGTCGTCAACGACATTCCGGCGATCCGCAAGGCGATGGATGCGGCCAAGCACCCTGCGCTGCTGATGGTGGACACCGTGGCATCTCTCGGCTGCATGCCCTTCGACATGGACGGCTGGGGCGTGGACGTCGCCATGTCCGGCTCGCAGAAGGGCCTGATGACGCCGCCGGGCCTCGCCTTCGTGGCCGCCAACGCGCGTGCGCGCGAGATCCACAACACCGCCAACCTGCGCACGCTCTACTGGGACTGGACGTTCCGCGAGGGCGAAATCCACTACCACAAGTATTGCGGCACGCCGCCGGAGCACCTGCTGTTTGGCCTCCGCAAGGCGCTGGACCTGCTGTTCGCCGAAGGCCTCGAGAATGCCAGCCGCCGCCACGCGCTGCTGGCCGAGGCGACACGCGCCGCGGTGGCGAAGTGGGCTGAAGGCCAAGTGCTGGCCTTCAATATCCCGAACCCTGCCGAGCGGGCCAATTCGATCACCTGCATCCTGATGCAGGGCCACGATCCCAAGCCGCTGCTCGACTACTGCCGCGACAAGTGCCGCGTGGTGCTCGGCATCGGCCTCGGTGATCTCACCGGCAAGGGCTTCCGCATCGCGCACATGGGCTACTGCAATGCGCCGATGGTTCTGGGAACGCTGGGCGCGGTCGAGATGGGGCTAAAGGCGCTCGACATTCCGCACGGCAATGGCGGCGTGCAGGCCGCGATCGACTACCTGGGCCGCGAGGTGAAGGCCTAAACCGCCAACCTAGAGCGTGATCATTTCAGATTGAAGCATATCCTGCGTTTCTGAAGTAGTTGGCGCACTCGTGCGGTGGGAAGGCCGTCAACAGACTGCCGATGCGACGCCAGAGGGTCTCGACGGTTCGCTCCTGTGCCTTGCGCAGAAGGGCTTTCAGCTTTGAGAACACCTGTTCGATTGGATTGAGATCGGGCGAGTAGGGCGGCAGGAAGAGCAGCCTGGCGCCCGCGGAGCGAATGGCGGCTCGGACGGCCTGGCTCTTGTGGCTGCCGAGATTGTCGATGACGACGACGTCGCCGGGCGCGAGCGTGGGGAGCAGGATCTGATCTACATAGGCGCGGAAGCTCTCGCCGTTGATGGGGCCATCGAACACGCATGGAGCATCGATGCGGTCGACGCGCAGCGCGGCGATGAAGGTCATGGTCTGCCAGTGGCCGTGCGGAACCTTTCCCGGCAGGCGCTTGCCGCGTGCGCACCAGCCGCGGATCGGAGCCATGTTGGTCTTGGTCCAGGTCTCGTCGATGAACACGAGACGGCGCGGATCGATGCGGCCCTGATACTTTTTCCAGCGCTGGCGGCGCCGCGCAACGTCAGGCCTGTCCTGCTCGGCGGGAAGCACGCTTTTTTTTGAAGCTCAAGCCCTCGCGGTGCACGAAGGTCCACACCGCGCCGTAGCTCACGACAATGCCGCGTTCTTCCAGCTCGGCGGCCAGCGTGCGCAGCGAGATGTTCGGGACTTGGTCGATGCGGTCCAAGATGAAGGTGCGTTGCCCGGCCAGGAGCACGGGCCGCTTGCCGCCGATCGACTTGGCTGCGGCGCTGCCGGTTGCACGGAAGCGCTGCGACCACTTCACCACGCTGGCCACGCTGACGCCGAACGTCGTGGCAACCGCCCGGCAGGACTGGCCGTTTCTCACCGCCGCAACCACACGCTCACGCAGATCGAGAGAGTAGGGTCGAACCATGTGGGCTGGCCTCCGATCCAGCCCACAGCGTGAATCATATTCGCGACCGCCTGGGAATCCCCCGCGATTCAATCAAAGATGATCACGCTCTAGTGGTGAGCTTGTCGAACCACGGCATCGGTGCGTGCAGCCGTCCTTCGACAGGCTCAGCATCTGTGATTTGGGTCAAGCTGGATTTGGCTGCCACAGGCGGTCCTGGCGGACGAGGGTATTGGCGAGCACGACGAGCTTTCGCATGACGGCGATGAGGGCCACTTTGGGTTTCTTGCCAGCGGCAATGAGGCGCCGATAGACGCGGGCCAGGTCGGGATTGTAGCGGGACGCAGAGAGGGCGGCGAAGTAGATGGCGGTGCGGACATGGGAGCGCCCGCCCCGAATGCGGCGCTGCCCGTTCGTCTCGCCGCTGTCGCAGGCCACCGGCGCAAGACCGCTGAGCATGGCGATTTCCTTGCCCGAGCGGGCGCCCATTTCGGCGAGGCCGGCGAGCATGCCAACGGCGGCGATGGGCCCGATGCCGGGGATCGAGAGCAGGATCTTGAAGCGGCGGGCCAGCATCGTGTCGCGTGCGATGATGGCTTGAATGGCCTTCTCGAGGCGGACGAGGCAGCGTTCGATCGCCGCGATGCGGCGGGCAAGCTCGCTCTTCAATAGACCGACGCGGGCCGCGGCCTTCTGGTTGAGGAGGGCGGTGCGATCCTCGACCGCGGCAGCACGCGCGCGCACGATCTCCTGCAGCTCCTCGACGATCTCGGGCGGCGGCGGTGTGGCACGGGGGTTGAGGCTTTCGGCCATGATGGCGAGCAAACGCGCATCGATCGCGTCGGTCTTGGCGAGCTGGCCGATGGCCTCGCAGAACAAACGCGAACGCAGCGGGTTGGTGACGGCGACCGCGAGGCCTGCCGCATGCAGATGCCGCTGCACCAGGCGGTGGAACTTGCCCGTCGCCTCCACCGCCACGAGCGCAACCTCATGCAGGGCCAGCTCCCGCTTCAGGCGTTTGAGCCCGATACGGTCGTTGGCAACGCGGAAACCTTGGCCAATGGGATGGAGGTAGACATCGAGCCACCCTTTACAGACGTCGATGCCGACGTAGAACTCCAGTCGCAGCGCTTCGTTCGGGCGAAACCTTACCTTGCATGCGGGACTTGCTCCCCATCATCTGTTCAGGACAAGCGCGAAGGGCGGACGGATCAAGCTGAGCCGCGGTTCTGAGCCGGGGACGAGGACGATCCCGCCCGCCCGATCCCCTGAGGGTGGCCACCCTCAGGGGATCAACTCGAACCTTCACCGATTCGAGCCCACCAATCATGCAAGGACGAGGATGGGACTGAGGCTCGGTCATCATTCTATCTAGTACGGTTGCTCAGTAATAGATCGATCCCGGCGTGCCGCCGCCGGCGGGGATGAAGTCGCCGTTGACGGCCATCGCCTTCGGGGAGGCGAGGAAGGCGACCAGGTAGCCGATCTGATCGGCGGTGATCAGCTTCTTGACGAGGTTGCCGCCGTCCATGCGCTTTTCCATGTCGGCCTCGCTGACGCCGGCGGTCTTGGCGCGCGCGGCGATGACGCCCGGTGTCGCTTCCGTGCGGATCAGGCCAGGATGCACGCAGATCGCCTGGACGCCGTGCGGGGCGAGCTCGTCCGCCATGTTCTTGGTGAGCGCGGCAACGCCGACGTTGCGGATGCTGCCGACCGTGGTGCCGGTGTGGCGCGCGCCGAGCCCGCTGACGTTGATGATGCGGCCGGACTTCTGCTTGATCATGTGGGGCATGACCGCCTGCGCGGTGCGCAGGTAGCCGACGACCTTGGTGTTGACGTGGTCCCACACTTCCTCGGCGGTGATCTCGTCGATTGTCGGCGGGCGGGCTTGGCCGCTCGGCTTGGCAGCGCAGTTGACAAGGATGTCGACGCGGCCGAAGGCGGCGATCACGTCGGCCACCATCTTCTTCACGCCGGCATCGTCGGTGGTGTCGCAGGCGAAGCCCTTGGCCCTGCCGGGCGCCTGCCGCATCACGTCGGCCGCCGCGGCGTCGAGCGAGGATTGAGTGCGGGCAACGAGTGCGACCTTGACGCCTTCCCCGGCCAGCACGCGGCCGATGGCCTTGCCGATGCCGCGGCTGCCGCCGGTGACGATTGCGACCTTGCCTTCGAGTTCCAGATCCATGGTGTTTCCTCTGACGCCCCGTTGTGGAGCGAATAGTCGTGAGCGGGATGCGGCGCTGTCAACCGGATCACCGCTATATACGGCTGAACAGATTGAGAGCGGCAACGGAATTCTGCACTATGCGGGCGCACCAGAACAACAATGCGCTCTAGTCGCAACGGGGAGAACGCCATGACCAAAGAACGCCACATCGAGGAACTTTACACTGAGGACCCTGAGCGCGCCGACGCGGAGATTTTCGGCCGGCGTACGGATGTCTCGCGCCGCGGCTTCCTCGGGGGTGCTGGCCTGGCCGCCATGGGCGCGGCCGTCGGCGGCACCATCGTGCATCACGCCAATATGCCCGGCGGGCTGATCCCGGCGGCGTTTGCGCAGGAGACCAAGGCTCCAGCGGCCGCAGCGCCGGCACCGGCGCCATCCGGCCCGCAGCCGTTCAGCTTTCCCGGCAAGAACCCGAACCTGTCGTTGCTGGGTGAGAAGCCGCTGGTGGCGGAAACGCCCGAGTACCTGCTCGATGACGAAACCACGCCGATCGAGAAGTTCTTCATCCGCAACAACGGCACGCCGCCGCCGGCGCCTGCTGATCCCAACGCGTGGAAGCTCACGATCGACGGCGAGGTCAGCAAGCCGATCGAGATCACGCTGGGCGAACTCAAGAAGCGCGCGCCCGCCAAGACCTATCGCATGGTGCTGGAGTGCGGCGGCAATGGCCGCTCCTTCTTCACGCCGCAGGCGCGCGGCAACCAGTGGACCAACGGCGGCGTCGGCTGCGCGGAATGGACCGGCATCCCGCTGGGAACGCTGCTGCGCGCGGCCGGGGTGAAGCCGTCGGCCGTGTACACGGCCAACTACGGCGCCGACGTGCACCTGTCGGGCGATCCGAAGCGCGTGACGCTCTCGCGCGGGGTGCCGATCGCGAAGGCGATGAGCGAGTACAGCCTCCTGGTGTGGGCCATGAACGGCAAGCCGCTGGAGAACATCCACGGCGGGCCGCTGCGCGTGCTGCATCCGGGCTGGCCGGGATCGACGTCGCACAAGTGGCTCACCAAGATCACGCTCCGCGACAAGGTACACGACGGGCAGGGGATGCTGGGCGCGTCCTACCGCGTGGCCATCAAGCCGATGATGCCAGGCGGCAAGGCGGACGACAGCAACTTCCGCATCCTGGAATCGATGCCGGTGCGCAGCATCATCACCAACCCGCAGAACGGCCACAAGATGGCGGCGGGAACGCGCGAGTTGCGGCTGCGCGGCGCGGCCTGGTCGGGCGAGCCGGAGGTGCGGCGCGTCGACGTTTCGACCGACTTCGGCGCGACGTGGCGGCCGGCGCAGATGGCGCCGCCGAAGAACCGCTACGACTGGCGCCGCTGGACCGCGACGCTCCGGTTCCCGAGCGACGGCTACTATGAGATCTGGGCGCGCGCGACCGACACCACCGGAAAAGCCCAGCCGCACGTCGCTGGCAACTGGAACCCGCAGGGCTACGCCGGCAACCCGATGCATCGGATCGCGGTGCTGATCGGGTGAGGGAAGTGGCTGTGGAACTGGCGCAACCCCCGCCTCCCCCTCGAGGGGGGAGGGCGATGCGTCCGCGGTTTAGTGCGGCCATCGCCACGATGGCTTCACGCACAAGGGCCGCGCTAAGCCGCTGGACGCATCGGGTGGGGGTGGCCCGAGTGCGTGCAGGCCTTATCACCCCCACCAGGAACGCCATCGGACTTAGCCTGCCGGTTGCGTCCGAGGCGAGCATTGCGATCGGCAGTCTAAGTCCGTGGCGTTCCATCCTCCCCCCTCAAGGGGGAGGGAAAGAGCCGGCGCGCTTCGCACGCTTTGCTGCGCTGTCGATTGCGACCGCGCTCTTCCTCCTGCCTGTACTTTACGCCGACGCCCAGACCCGGCGCGAGAGGCCGGCGGATGAAACGCCGGAGCAGTATCCGGCGGGTGAGAACCGTGACGATACGTTCTACTTCTGCACGGCGTGCCACGGCTTCAAGATCGTGGCGCAGCAGGGCATGTCGCGCGGGCGCTGGGACGAGACCTTCGATGTCATGGTGAAGCGCCACGGCATGGTCGACGTGCAGGGCGAGCAGCGCGAGCAGATGCTGGACTATCTCGCCAAGGCTTTCCCGGAACGGCGCGCGCCGGGCGGATGGAAGAACCCGTTCGAGCGTTGAGCCCGAGGTGGCAAGGCCGTTCACGCGATGCGCGGCGCTATTCCCTCGCACCGACAAGCCCTGTAAATGAGCCGGCATGATCTTCCCCTACGACGAGGCGCTGCGGAGCACGCTTGCCGAGCGCTGCGCCTCTTTCCCGCACCGAGCACGACTGAACCGGCAGCCGGCCTGAAGCGCGCGGCCGTCGCGATCCTGCTGCTCGAGACCGAGGACGGAGCGGGAGAAGCGGCGTTCCTGCTGACGCGCCGGGCCAAGGGCCTGCGCGGGCACAGCGGGCAATGGGCGCTGCCCGGCGGGCGCTGCGATGCCGGCGAGACGGTCGCGCAGGCGGCGCTGCGCGAGATCAGCGAGGAGATCGGGCTGGGGCTGGAGCCGGGCGCGGTGCTCGGCACGATCGACGATTATCCGACGCGCTCGGGCTATCTCATTACGCCTGTTGTGGTGTGGGCGGGGCTCAATCCGGTGCTGCGGATCAACCATGCGGAAGTCGCGTTCGTGAACCGCGTGCCGCTCACCGACATTGCGCGCGAGGCGGCGGTGGCGTTCACCACCATCCCCGAGAGCCCGCGCACGCTGGTGCATATGAAGATCAACGCCACCACGGTGCACGCGCCGACGGCGGCGCTGCTCTACCAGTTCCGCGAGTTGCTCGCCGGTCGCATCACGCGCGTCGCCGAGCTGGAGCAGCCGGTGTTTGCGTGGCGGTGAGTGTTATATCGTCGTTGCGGGCCCATCCGGGGGCGGCGAGGACCGCGGGCTGATCGGGAAGGCGTTGGAAACGTGATCAAGGATCAGGCGCGCATCGATGAGCTGCTGGCACGAACGCGCGCGTTCGTGCGCGACGTTGCCATCCCCAATGAGGATCGCGTCGAGAGCGAGGATCGCATCGACGCCGATCTGGTCGCGGAGATGCGCAAGCTCGGCACGTTCGGCTGGAGCATTCCGAGGGAGTATGGCGGCAGCGAGCTGACCACCGAGGAGCTGGCGCTCGCGTTCATGGAGCTGACGCAGTGCTCGGTCGCCTTCCGCGTCGTCGGCGCGCAGAACGCAGGCATCGGCTCGGAATGCCTGATCCGCGACGGCACGCCGGAACAGAAGCAGCGCTACCTGCCGCGCCTGGCCTCGGGCGAGCTGATCGGCTGCCTTGCCTTGACGGAGGAGAGCGCCGGCTCCGACGCCACGGCCCTCAAGACGCGAGCGCAGAGGCAAGCCGGCGGCGACTACGTGCTGAACGGGGCCAAGCGCTACATCACGCTCGCGCCGATCGCGGGCCTGTTCACGGTGCTCGCGCGCAGCGACGACGGCACGCGCGGCTCGGCAGGCATCACGGCGTTTCTCATCGAGCGCGGCACGCCCGGGCTGTCGACCAGTGAGCCGACGCCGAAGATGGGGCAGGAGGGCGCGCCGATCGGCGAGGTCTACCTGCAGGACTGCCGCGTGCCGGCCGATGCGATCATCGGGCTCGAACCCGGCAAGGGGTTTGCAACGCTGATGAAGTGCCTCAACAAGCAGCGGGTCAATCTGGCGGCGCTGTCGACAGGTCCCGCCATCCGCCTGCTCGACGAGGGCATCGCCTACGCCAGGGAGCGGCACCAATCCGGCCGCGCCATCGGCGAGTTCCAGCTCGTGCAGGCCATGCTTGCGGAGTGCAAGGTCGAGATCGAAGCGACGCGCGCGCTCATCCTCGAAACGGCGCGCAAGCGGGACCGGGGCGAGGACGTCACCATGGACGTGTCGCTGTGCAAGTATCTCGCCACCGAGATGTGCTGCCGCGTCGCCGACCGCATCGTGCAGGTGTTCGGCGGGCAGGGCTACGTCAAGGGCCGGGGGATCGAGCGCTTCTATCGCGACGTGCGTGCCGCCCGCATCTACGAGGGCACCAGCCAGATCCACCTGCTCAACATCGCCAAGCACCTGCTGCGCGAACCTGGCAAGGCCTGACGCGGTGCGGATCGCCCCACCGGCCGCCGCGTGTCCCGTGGTTGAGCTGGGACTGATTGTGATGACCCTTCCATTGTGCGGTTAGTTGGTCCGCCACTCAGTGGCTGCCGACCGGGCCAAGCGCGTCGTTGATGGGAGAGAAGTACGCGAGTAAGATGTCTTTGCTATCCGGACGCTGCCACATCGCGACATGGAGGGAATTTGCATGCGGTGCTTGCAACGGTCTTTGGGCTCAGTATTGAGCACTCTA
Organism: uncultured Alphaproteobacteria bacterium; assembly: GCA_963782855.1. Classification (GTDB taxonomy): domain Bacteria; phylum Pseudomonadota; class Alphaproteobacteria; order Rhizobiales; family Hyphomicrobiaceae; genus AWTP1-13. The sequence continues at coordinate 253,606 of CAWALW010000010.1, forward strand.
CTGGTGGGATGCTGCGTTCTTGTCTTCGCGATGGGCGCGGCATTCGCTGATTTCAGTGACCCAGCTTGGTATGGGGATGGGTGCGCGCGGTGCCGAGCGCTTTGCGGAATTCGAGGCGGTGGTCAGGAAATACAATGCATCCGGACAGCGCTTTCGCATCGACGGTCATTGTCAGTCGGCATGCACGATGTTCCTTGCGATCAGAAACGTGTGCGTGATGAAGGATGCAAACCTGCTGTTTCACGCGGGCGGCAATCAAAACTTCACGGATCGTATGACAGCCAGGTACAAACCGGCGCTGCGCAGGTATGTCATCGACAAAGGGTACATGGCGACGCGTGAGTTCCATGCGATCCCGGGCAGCGTAATAATCTCGCGGTTTGGATATCGGGCTTGCAGTTGAGCGCCTCGGGTCTCTCGGCCGAGCTTGAGGGATCCCTTCGCAGCAGCGTCGCGCACGGCGAGGTGGCCGGGGCCGTCCCTGCTGGCCGCAGAACCGTCGCGCGGCAACTCGCAAGTGCCGCACTCGCACGCCACTCAATCGCCCAAGCGGATGTTCGAGTCGCGGATGACCTTGGCGTACTTCTCGACGTCCGATTTCACGAGGGCTGCCAGCTCCGCAGGCGACAGGGGGTCCATGACCTGCAGCAGCTGCTTTTCGAGCGCGGCGCGCACACCGTCGTCCTTGAGCGCGCGTTGAACGCCGCCGTGATCTTTTCGACCACGGGCGCCGGCGTGCCCTTCGGCGCCGCATAGCCGTACCAGGCGACGACATTGATCTCAGGATAGCCGGCCTCCGTCATGGTCGGGACATCGGGCAGCTGCGGCGATCGCTTGGTTCCGAGGATCGCGAGCGGCCTGAGCGTTCCCGCCCTGATGTGCTCGATCACCAGGCCGGGCGAGGCGACCGCGAAATGAACGCGATCGGCCAGCAGATCGAGGATGCCCGCCGGTGCCCGCGATAGGGCACGCCGACCATCTCCACCTTGGTGGCGTTGATGAAGATCGCGGTGTTGAGATGCTGCGACGTTCCGATGCCGGGATTGGACCAGTTCAGTACGCCCGGCGTTCGTTTTCGCGTAGCGCGATGAACTCAGCGACCGTCTTGGCCGGCACGCTCGGGTGGACGACGAGCACCGAGGGTGCCCACACCACGCCGCCGATCGGCACGAAGCTCTCCTCGTTCCACTTGATGCTCGGCTGCATGCGCGGGTTGGCGATCAGCGCCGGGCTGACGAAGGTCCAGGTGTAGCCGTCGGGGTCGGCACGCGAGACCTGGTTCCAGGCCAGGTTGCCGTTGGCGCCGGGCTTGGGCTCGATGACGATCGGCTGCTTGAGGTCGGCGCTGAGTTTCTCGGTGACGATGCGCGTGACGATGTCGACGATGCCGCCGGCGGGGTAGGGCAGGATCACGTGGATGCGGCGGTTCGGGAAATCGGTTTGCGAACTCGCGGCCACGGTGCCGAGCGCGGCGAACGCCAGCATCAGGACGAACAACTTGAGCCGGCTGGCTGCACGCATGTCTTTCCTCCCAAATTTATAGGCTGCTTGTTCTGCGCGGAACGTAGACTGGCGGAGGGCGGGAATGCAACACGGGGTGCTGCGAGGTGGGGCGGGGCGGCAGCTGGAGAAGCAGTGTGCGTGGGTTGTGTTAGGCCGGCAGGCCGTAACCCAACGAGGGCTGGCGCTTGCGACTGTTGGGTTACGCGGCCGCGCTAACCCAACCTACGATGCGCCGCGGCAGTCGCAAAGTCGAGCAGCGGCGTTTCCGTGACGAGTCGCGTATTTGCGGGCAGTTCCTTGCGACGAACAGAAAATTCTCTATGCGCAGCTTTCGGGCGCGCAGAGCCTTCGCGAGATCGGGCAAGCCATGGCGAGCCACGAGCACCGGCTCTATCACCTCGGCGCCACGGTGCCAGCGCGCTCGACACTCGCCGACGCCAATGCGAAGCGTCCTGCACAGCTTTTCGCCGACCTGTTCGCCGTGCTCGCTGCGCGCGCGAGCCTGGCCTGCGCCGCGCCACGCGCGAAGCGGTCCATCTCGTTGATGCGAGCAGCATTCGCCTGACCGACATATCGCGGGCCTGGGCCGATTACGAGACCCATGGTGCGCTGTGGAAGCTGCATGTGGACTTTGACGCAGACTGCGCGATCCCGGCCAATTTTGCGATCACGCCGGCGCGCGTCAACGACGTGAGCATGGCCCACACGCTGCCGATCGAGCCCGGCGCCACCTACGTCTTTGACCTTGGATACTATGACTTTTCCTGGTGGGGCCGGCTCCACAAGGCAGGCTGCAGGATCGTAACGCGGCTCAAGACCCATACATGCCCGCGCGTCGTCGAGGCACGGGCGTACGCCGGGCAGCCTGTCCGATCGGACTACCTCGTTGCAATCGATGGGCGCCTGAGATCGGCACGCGGAGCGCGCCATCCGCTCGCCGGCATCGCCTTGCGCCAAGTCGTGGTCGCGATCGACGGCGGGCGAACGTTGCGGCTCCTCACCAACGATCTCGAGGCTCCCGCCGAACAAATAGGTGCGCTCTACAAGACACGCTGGCAGATCGAGCTGTTCTGCCGCTGGATCAAGCAGAACCTCAAAATCAAGCGCTTCCTCGGAACCAGCGAAAACGCCGTCAGGGCGCAGATTGCGGTCGCGCTCATCGCCTTCCTCATCCTCAGGATGGCCCACCGGGCCAAGTCCTTCCCATCCAGCCTCCTCGCCTTCGCACGCCTCGCAAAAGCCAACCTCATGCATCGGCGACCGCTCGACAATCTCGCCGCCCCGCCCCCAACCATCACGCGCGATCAACGCCAGCCGGAACTCGCCTGTGCTGGACCGGACAGCCGGGCACGAGGCCCGGGATGACGGCGCCTACTTCCCCACCCCCCGCTCCAACCGCCAACGCTCCTCCTGCACGCGCATGTCGGCGAGCATGCGGTCGAGGAGGAGGCAGGTGCGGCGGAAGAGGTCGGAGGTGTCGCGGTAGTCGGCGGGGGCGAAGAAATCGCAGCGGCCGGCCTTGAACAGGTCGACGCATTTCGATTTGCCCTTGCCCGGGGAATGCACGGCCACCGCGTAGCCGCCGTTCTTGCGCATCACGGCCATGGAGGGGACGTCGGTGTCGCCGTCGCCGAAGTAGATCATGTTGGAGAAGGGGATGGGCCGCTGGCCCTCGGGCATGTGCTGGTTGATGCTCTCGCCGAGGTCCTCCACGCCCTTGTTGATGCGGAACAGGTACTGCGTCTTGCCGGTGTCGGTGATGACGCGCTTGGGGTAGGGCAGCTCGTAGGCCTCGAACCAGTATTCGCTGGCGAACACCTTATGAAAGCGCTTGTAGATGGAGGTGCCTTCCACGATCTCGGTGAGACCCGACGAGATGAGGTAGTGGCGCAGGTGCACGCCGTGGCTTTGCGCGTGCTCCTTCACGTAGTGCGCGATGGCGTCGAACCACGTCTCGACGCCGGGGTAGTACCCCACGCGCTTGCCCTGGGCGACGAGCGCGCGCCGGTCGATGTGCACGCCCTTGGCCTTCGCCTTCTTGTACATGAGGTGCATGTAGGTGATGAGCGGATCGGCCTGCGTCTTGCGGGCGATCTCGTTGCTCTCGGCCCAGAAGGCGGCAGCGTCGGCGCCGATCTCGGGCAGGAAGGCATACTCCTGCATCGGCCGCGGCGAGAGCGTGCCGTCGAAGTCGTAGACCAGCGCGATGGTTTTCTTGTCGTACTTGGGGGCGGACTTGCGGCCGGCGGAGGAGGACGTCCTCGCCGCCGCGTCGCCCTCGTCATCCGGCCTGCGCCGGGCGCTCACTCGTTCGGCCATGACACCCCGCTGCCTTGCTGATGCAAGCGCACTGTTGGCCGATTCGGATGGCGGGGGAAGGGCGGTGCGCCAACCTAGTGGTGAACTTGTCGAACCACGGCGTTGGTATCCCCGGCCCGTCCTTCGACAAGCTCGGGAAGGGCGGTGCGCCAACCAACACGCCTTGTCATGCCGGAATTTCGCGTGAGCGAAGGCCAGTGCAGGACTTGCGCCTGGTTCCCGGCGCGCCGGCGTGCGGCGTCCGGGATGACAAGGATGGAGCCACAAGGGCATCTGGTGGCGCCTCTTCGCAGCCATATCGGACGATCCGGACTTCGAATACCTGATCGTGGTTACAACATCATCCGCGCCATCGCACGCGCCGGTGCAGAAGGGGGCGCAGATCGGCCTGGCCGTCCGCGCGGCTGAGAATCAGCGGAAGCGGCGCTGGGGCGGGCGGCGCTGCTGGCTGCCGGGCGGGGGCGCGCGGGTGTCCTTGTGGCGGAAGTTGATGCGGCCCTTGTCGAGGTCGTAGGGCGTCATCTCGACGGTGACTTTGTCGCCGGCCAGGATGCGGATGCGGTTCTTCTTCATGCGGCCCGAGGTGTAGGCGATCACCTCGTGCCCGTTGTCGAGTTTCACCCGGCAGCGTGCGTCGGGCAGAACTTCGGCGACAACGCCTTCGAACTCCAGCATCTCTTCCTTGGCCATGCACTCTCCTTGGCGCGGGGGCGACGAAAGGGGCGCACAGCTCTCATGCCGGCGGGCCCGCACGTCTCGATATTCAGTTGGGGGCAGGTATATGAGCCTCGACCCGGTCAGCGGCAAGGGAAAACTCGGCAATTGCGCGAGTCTTCAGGGCTGGCGGGAGGCAATGGCGAAGGAAAATCGGGCAGCGGCCGCCGATGCGGCCGCAACCCCGTTTGTGTGCGGCTTTGACGCCTCAGACCGTCGGGCGGCTGCGGCGCGACAGGTGCTCCATGATCTGGCGCTCCATGTCATCCGTCAGCATGCCGCCGTGGCTCTCCAGGAAGCGGGCGATCTCGCGATCGGCGCGGCGCTGCTGGCTCTCGATCAGCCGGTCAAAGACCCGGCGCCAGAACGACTTGCGGGGCGAGGTTGCCGTCGCAGTGTCGGTGCCGGCGTACTGGTGGGTGTAGGTCGTGGTGCTCATGTGGTGGTCTCCTTTTTTGGATGCCACCCTCGGTGCAGTTTCCCTCTCGCGAGGCCCCGGCATTCTTGGGCGAGCCGGCCACTTCGCGTCGGTGATTATTTGATACCTTGGTCTAAGGTATACCAGGCTTTATGCTGCGCCGCAGCAATGCAACCAGTGCATAGCTCGCGTTAACTTGCTGTCATCTTTGGCCGAATCCGCCGCCGGTTGGCGTTTGGACGATGATGGCCTCGCCGGGCTCCAGCACGATCTGGTCGCAGCCTTCGAGCCGCTCCATGCGGCCGCCGCTGCGGCGGACCCAGTTCTCGCCGCACTGGCCGGGCTCGCCGCCTTCCAGGCCGTGGGGCGGGATTCTGCGGAAGCTGGTGAGGAGGGCGCAGTCCATGCGCTCCAGGAAGCGGATGCGCCGCAGCGTGCCGTCGCCGGCGCTCCACTTGCCCTTGCCGCCCGAGCCGCGGCGGATGGTGAACTCCTCCAGCAGCACGGGATAGCGCAGCTCCAGGATCTCGGGGTCGGTGAGGCGGGCGTTGGTCATGTGCACGTGGACGCCAGAGGTGCCGTCGAAGCCGGGGCCGGCCGGGCTGCCCGAGCAGATGGTCTCGTAATACTGGTACTTGGCGTTGCCGAAGGTGAGGTTGTTCATGGTGCCCTGGCTGGAGCCGAGCGCCTTCATGGCACCGAACAGGCAGTTGGTGACGATCTGGCTGGTCTCCACGTTGCCGGCGACGACGGCGGCCGGGTAGGCGGGCTTGAGCATCGAGCGCTCGGGGATGACGATGTCGACGGGCTTGAGGCAGCCGGCGTTCATCGGGATCGGCTCGTCGACCATGACGCGGAACACGTAGAGCGTGGCGGCGCGCGTGACGGGCTCGGGCGCGTTGAAGTTGTTGGGCTGCTCCATGGAGGTATCGGTGTAGTCGACGCGGGCGCGGCGGTTCTCGCGGTCGACGGTGATCTTCACGTCGACCCAGGTGCCCTGGTCCATCTCGACGCGGAAGTGGCCGTCCTCCAGGCGGGTCAGCAGGCGGCGCACGCTTTCCGCGGCGTTGTCCTGCACGTGCTGCATGTAGGCCTTCACGACGTCGAGGCCGAAGTGGGCGACCATCTTCTCCAATTCGGCGACGCCCTTGGCGTTGGCGGCGACGTGCGCCTTGAGGTCGGCGACGTTCTTGGCCGGCATGCGCGCGGGATACTTGGCGCCGGAAAGGAGAGCGAAGGTTTCGGCTTCGAGGAAGCGGCCTTCGTCGACGAGCTTCACGTTGTCGATGTAGACGCCTTCCTCGACGATGGTGGTGGCGCGCGGCGTCATGGAGCCGGGCGTGAGGCCGCCGATGTCCTCGTGATGGCCGCGGCTGGCGACGTAGAAGAGGATTTCGGGTTCTTTCTCCCTCCCCCCTTGTGGAGGAGGGCCGGGGGAGGGGGGAAATCCCTCCGGCCGACGTGGTGGTTCCCCCCACCCCTGACCCCTCCCCACCAGGGGGAGGGGAACCAGCGCGTGGGGAAGAGGCAAACACCGGCGTGATGACGGTGATGTCGGGGAGGTGCGTGCCGCCGTTGTAGGGTGCGTTCAGCATGTAGACGTCGCCGGGTTTCATCTTGCCGGCGTTGGCGCGGATGATGACGTCGACGGAGCGGTCCATGGAGCCGAGGTGCACCGGCATGTGCGGCGCGTTGGCGACGAGTTCGCCCTTGGTGTCGAACACCGCGCAGGAGAAATCGAGGCGCTCCTTGATGTTGACGGACTGTGCCGTGTTGCGCAGCGCCTCGCCCATCTGCTCGGCGATCGACATGAACAGGTTGTTGAAGACTTCGAGCAGGACGGGATCGGCGGTCTTGCCGAGACGTTCGCGCCTGCGCGGGGTGGTGCGGCGCAGGACGAGATCGTCGCGCGCGGAGACTTCGAGGCTCCAGCCGGGTTCGACGACGACGGTCTGGTGCGGCTCGATGACGAGGGCGGGGCCGTCGAAGCGTGCGCCGGGCTTGAGGGCCTCGCGCGTGTAGACGGGGGCGTCGTGCCAGGCGCGGCCTGAGTAGAAGCGGGCGCGTGCGGTGGACGCGACCGGTTCCCCTCCCCCTTGTGGGGAGGGGATAGGGGTGAGGGGAACCCCGACGGCGATGGTGTTTGTAATCTGCCCCTCCCCCGGTCCCTCCCCCACGAAGGGGGAGGGGACGCTTGCGGCGACCGAGGCGGTCCACCGCCGGCGGCCTCAACCTCCAGCGCCGCAATGATCATGCGCTTTTCGGGGGAGACGAAGCCGAAGCGCTGGCGGTGGATGGTCTCGAAGGTTTCGCGCATGGCCTTGGCGTTGGAGAGGAGGATGGGCAGCGCGGTGTCGGTGTTCTCGTAGCGCAGGTGCACCCAGACGGTGACGGAGATGTCGCCGCGGTCGATGCCCTGGGTTTCGACTTCGGCGGAGACGGTCGCCTTGAGCCGCTCGCGCAGGTCGCTGAGGTTGGCGAGTTCGGCATCGCTCAGCGGCGCTTCGACGGACTGCTCGCGGCTGGCGCGGATCTGGGCGAGGCCGATGCCGTAGGCGGAGAGCAGGCCGGACAGCGGATGGATGAGCACGGTCTCCATGCCGAGCGTGTCGGCGATCAGGCAGGCGTGCTGGCCGCCGGCGGAGCCGAAGCAGTTGAGCGCGTACTCGGTGACGTCGTAGCCGCGCTCGACGGAGATTTTCTTGATGGCGTTGGCCATGTTCTCGACGGCGATGCGGATGTAGCCGTCGGCCACTTCCTCGGCGGTGCGGCCGTCGCCGATCTGTTTGGCGAGGTCGGCGAATGCGGCTGCGGACGGTGGTCTCGTCCAGCGGCTCGTTGCCGTCGGCGCCGAAGATGGCGGGGAAGTAGCCGGGCGACAGCTTGCCGACCATCACGTTGGCGTCGGTGACGGTGAGCGGGCCGCCGCGGCGGTAGCACTTGGGGCCGGGGTCGGCGCCGGCCGATTGCGGGCCGACGCGAAAGCGGGCGCCGTCGAAGAACAGGATCGAGCCGCCGCCCGCCGCGACCGTGTTGATGCGCAGCATGGGCACGCGCATGCGCACGCCGGCGACCTCGGTTTCGAAGGAGCGCTCGTAGTCGCCGGCGAAGTGCGACACGTCGGTGGAGGTGCCGCCCATGTCGAAGCCGATGACGCTGCCGAAGCCGGCCAGCCGCGCCGTCTCCGCCATGCCGACCACGCCACCGGCCGGGCCGGAGAGGACGGCGTCGCGGCCCTGGAACAGGTCGGCGGACTTGAGGCCGCCGGAGGAGGCCATGAACATGATTTTGGTTTCGTCCGCCGCGGCGCGGTCTCCCTCTCCCCCTTGCGGGGAGGGGCTAGGGTGAGGGGCAGACGCTCGCGCTGACTGGTGTGTCTGGCTGCCCCTCACCCCGGCCCTCTCCCCGTGAAGGGGACGTGCGGCAGAGGGGGAGGAAGACAGCGCACGCGCCACCTTCTCCACGTGGCGGCGGAGGATGGGGGAGAGGTAGGCGTCCGCCACCGTGGTGTCGCCGCGGCCGACGAGCTTGATGAGGGGGGAGACTTCGTGGCTGACGGAGATCTGCGTGAAGCCGGCCTCTGCGCGCCAGGTCGGCGGCCTGCCGCTCGTGCGCGGGGTAGGCGTAGGAATGCATAAGTACGATGGCGACGGAGCCGATGCCGTCGGCGGCGGCGCGGTTGAGTTCTGCTTCCAGCGCGGCCGTGTCCAGCGGCTGCTCGACGGTGCCGTCGGCGCGCACGCGCTCGTTGGCTTCGACGACGCGCGAGTAGAGCATCTCGGGCTTGATGATCTTCTTGGCGAAGATGTCGGCGCGGGCCTGGTAGCCGATCTCGAGCTGGTCCTTGAGGCCCTTGGTGATGACGAGAAGCGTCGGCTGGCCCTTGCGCTCGAGCAGCGCGTTGGTGGCGACCGTCGTGCCCATCTTCACGGTGGCGATGCGCTCGGCGGGAAGCGGCGCGCCGGAGGAAAGCCCAAGGCAGCAGGCGAATGCCTTCGAGCGCGGCATCGTCATAGGCGCCGGGGTTGACCGAGAGCACCTTGCGCGCCATCACGCTGCCGTCCGGCTTGCGCGCCACCACGTCGGTGAAGGTGCCGCCGCGGTCGATCCAGAAGTGCCACTTGCCCGCCACGTCAGCCTCGGCACTCATGCCCGATACTCCGCTTCTTACATCGCGTCCGGGAAGCATTGGTGCGCGAATGTCGGCAAAACGTCAATAAAATGTTGACATGATCTGGCCATTGCGCAACCCTTGGCTAGGTTCTGCACGGACAGAGGCATCCGTGGGACGCGAGCAGCCCAGACGCCTGATGGCGATCCGCGACAGCGGCGGCAAGAGCCTCGGCCCCATCGTTTCGTCGGCACATCTTGCCGCGGGCGCTTCGCCGGGTCTCTCCGAAGTCGAGTTTGGTCTCATTCTTGCGAGCCATGCCTTCGAACGCTGGATGATCCGCTGCATGGCGGCGGCCGGCGTGCCCGATCTGTCACCGGTCGAAGTCCTCGTGCTGCATTCCGTGCGTCATCGCGACAGGCCCAAGAAGCTCGCCGACATCTGTCTGGTGCTGGGCATCGAGGATACGCACGTGGTGTCCTACGCCATCAAGAAGCTGACGGTGGCGGGGCTGGTGTCGTCGAAGCTCGCCGGCAAGGAGAAGGTGGTGACGGCGACCAAGGCGGGCGCGGAAGCCTGCCAGCGCTATCACGAAATCCGCGAGCGGCTGCTGGTGAAGCCCGTGAAATCGACCGGGCTGCCCGACCCGACGCTATCGGAACTGGGTGCGCTGTTGCGTGCGCTGTCGGGTCACTATGATCAGGCGGCCAGGTCAGCGACATCGCTGTGAGAGAGTTTGCGCAGGATCGGCCGCCAGCGGCGAGTCGAGACTGAGGTTGAGTTGAAGTCGATAGGAGAGAGTCAGATGCTCAAGTATGTCGGCGCAGGCCTTCTTGCAGGGCTGCTCGCGCTTCCGACGGCGGTACAGGCCCAGACCAAGTGGGACATGCCGACGCCCTACAGCGAAGGCAACTTCCACACCCAGAACATCATCGAGTTCGCCAAGGAGGTCGACAAGGCGACCAACGGCCAGCTGAAGATCCAGATCCATGCCGCGGGCTCGCTGATCAAGCATCCTGAAATCAAGAAGTCCGTGCGCCAGGGCATCGCGCCGATCGGCGAGATCCTCGCCTCGGTTGCCTCCAACGACAGCCCGATCTTCGGCGTCGACTCCGTGCCGTTCCTGACCGGCGGCTACGCGGATGCCAAGAAGCTCTACAACGCGCAGAAGCCGGCACTCGAGAAGCGGCTCGCTACTGAAAACCTGATCCTGCTGTACTCGGTGCCGTGGCCGCCGCAGGGCCTCTACGCCAAGAAGGAAATCAAGAAAGTCGAGGACCTGGCTGGCCTCAAGTTCCGCACCTACAACGCCGCGACCAGCCGCCTGTCGCAGCTCGTGAAGGCGGTGCCGACGCAGATCGAGGTGCCGGACATTCCGACGGCGTTCGCCACCGGTCGCGTGGAAGCGATGATCACCTCGCCATCGACGGGCGTCGACAGCAAGGCGTGGGATTTCCTGACGCACTATCACGATCTGCAGGGCTGGCAGCCGCGCAACATCGTGTTCGCCAACAAGGATGCGTTCGACAAGCTCACGCCTGACCAGAAGAAAGCCCTGATGGACGCCTCGGCAGCGGCCGAGACGCGCGGTTGGGCGGCATCCGAGAAGGAAACGGCGTCAAAGACGAAAGTGCTTGCCGACAACAAGATCGCGATCGTGCAGCCGACGCCGGAGCTGCGCAAGGCGCTGCAGGAGATGGGCGCAACGATGGCCAAGGAGTGGGAAGCCTCGGCCGGTGCCGATGGCGCGGCCATCATGAGCGCCTACCGCAAATAGCCGGGAAGTGCAGAAGGGCCGCGAGATGCGGCCCTTCTCGCATGGCAATGCGCGGGAACGATCCGCGCTGGAACGTGCTGGAACTGGGGGACGTAGCTGCATGCGCGCCGCGCTCGATCGGCTGTACGTGGTCTCGGGATGGCTGGCGGCGCTGTGCCTCGCGATCATCGCCTTGATGGTCGGCGCGCAGCTCATCGGGCGCATCGCCGACGGCATCATGCGTCTGGCCGGCGTGCCGGTGTACGGGTTCCTGGTGGAAGGGCTGGCGGAGATCGCCGGGTATCTGCTGGTGACGTCCAGCCTGTTGGCGCTGGCGCCGACGCTGAAGGCGGGCGCGCACATCCGCATCACCATGTTGATCGGCGCCCTCGGCCCCCGCGCGCGCTGGATGTTCGAGCTCGGCGCGTTCACGACGACCTTCGTCTTCTCGGCCTACATGACCTGGCGTGTGGTGCTGCTGGCGATCGACTCCTGGCGGTTCAACGAGCTTTCGCACGGTCTCGTGCCGCTGCCGCTCGCCTACCCGCAGATGTTCATGTCGTTGGGACTGGCAATCTTCACCATCGCTCTGCTGGATGAACTGATCACGGTGGCGACCGCGGGCCGGCCTTCGTTCACGGCCGCCGAGGATGCGATTACGCTCGGCAAGGAGGGCTAGTGTGATGATCGAGAAATTCGCCGGGGTGTGCGGCACGGTTCGGAGCGAGTTTCTCGATCTGAATCACACTAGCGAGACTATGATTTCTAGTGTCCTCTTTGATTCCGAAGTTCGCTCGGGACGCTGGCTTCAAGGGATGGCGAACTTCGGAATCGGGACACTAGCGGGTGGAACTCGTCAGCCTCTCCATCATCCTCATCCTCGTGCTGTTTGCGATCCTGGCTTGCGGGGTGTGGATCGCGGTCGCGCTGGGGCTCATCGGCCTGATCGCCATGCTGGCCAAGGTGGCGGCACCGGTGGGGCCGGTGCTGGCGACCTCGATCTGGCAGTCGCTCAACAGCTGGGACCTGACGGCCCTGCCGATGTTCATCTGGATGGGCGAGATCCTCTACCGCACCAAGCTGTCGGAGGACATGTTCGAGGGTCTCGCGCCGTGGCTGTCGCGGCTGCCCGGACGCCTGCTGCACGTCAACGTGCTCGGGTGCGCGATCTTCGCGGCGGTGTCGGGATCGTCGGCGGCGACCTGCGCCACCATCGGCCGCATCTCGATGCCGGAGCTGATGAAGCGCGGCTACGACGAGCGCATGGCGATCGGCACGCTGGCGGGCTCGGGCACGCTCGGCCTGCTCATTCCGCCGTCGATCATCATGATCGTGTACGCGGCGGCCACCGACCAGTCGATCGCGCGGCTGTTCATCGCCGGCGTGGTGCCGGGGCTGCTGCTGGCCGGGCTGTTCATGGGCTTCATCATCGTCTGGGCGCTCATCAACAAGGAGAAGATGCCGCCGCCCGATCCGCCGACGACGTTCGTCAATCGCGTCGCGGCCTCGCGCCGGCTGATCCCGATCGTTCTTCTGATCCTGGGGGTGATCGGCTCGATCTACGGCGGGCTTGCCTCGGCGACGGAGGCCGCCGTGGTGGGCGTAGCGCTGTCGCTGGTGCTGTCGTGGTGGATGTCGACGCTGAGCTGGACCAGCTTCATGGATGCACTGACAGCGGCGACGCGCACATCCTGCATGATCTGCTTTATTCTGGCAGGCGCGGCGTTCCTGACGCTCGCCATGGGCTTCACCGGTATTCCGCGCGCGCTGGCCGAGTGGATCGGGGCGATGCAACTGTCGCGCTGGCAGCTGCTGCTGGCGCTGACGCTGTTCTACATCCTGCTCGGCTGCTTCCTCGACGGCATTTCCATGGTGGTGCTGACGACGGCCGTCATCATGCCGCTGATCGAGAAGGCCGGCTTCGACCTGATCTGGTTCGGCATCTACATCGTGATCGTGGTGGAGATGGCGCAGATCACGCCGCCGGTCGGGTTCAATCTGTACGTGCTGCAGTCGATGACGGGGCGGAACCTGTTCGCGGTCGGCGCCTACACGCTGCCGCTGTTCCTGCTGATGTGCGTGGCGGTGATCCTGCTCGCCGCGTTTCCGGGGCTGGCGCTGTGGCTGCCGTCGACGATGCTGGATGCGCGCTAGGGTGTGTACTCAACTGGCGCACGGCAAAAGCGTCTCCCGCAGCTGACGCAATTGGAGCGGCTTCGATGACTGCGCCTCCCAATATCCTGCCCGAGCTTGCCGAGTCCGATGCGCCGGCTTCAGTGCGCGCCATCTACGCGGCGCTTCGCGAGGGTGCCGCTTCACCCATAGCCGCGCTCATCTGGCGGCATATCGCGACGCAGCCAGCCCTGCTCGAGTCATGCTGGGCATCGCTGGAGCCTTTGTTTGTGAACGGGCGACTACCCGATGCGGCTTGGCGCGTCGCGCGCGAGACGGCGCCGCACGGGCTGCTACCACGCATCGAGCCGCGCGCGCAGGTGCTGCTCGGCATCAGGCCCGACCACGTGGCGACTATCCAAGCGGTTGTGGAGGCCTACAACCGCGCCAATCCGGTAAACCTACTTGCGGTACTGACGCTGCTCTCGCGTATCGACAGTGACTCCGCCCCCGCAGGCGCTCCATCCGTCGTGCGCATGCCGAGGCCGCCAGCGATTGTGCAACCCATTCCGCGCATGACGCCTCCTGCCGAGATGAGTGCGGACGTGCGCTGGCTTTTGAACGACCTCCGTTTCGGGGACAGATCTCAGCTCGATGGTATCGTCCCGAGCCTCTTCCGGCATCTAACGGACTGGCCGGCGTATCTCGCCGTTGTGCATGTTGAACTCGCGCCACGGTTCCGCGACGGCTCAATGGCGCACGCCGTCGCCCGGGTCGAGCGCGCTATGGCCGCCGAGGCTGCAGTGCTCTCACGTCAGATCGCCCCAGTTCAGGAACTGGCAGGCAGGCCGGATTTTCAAGCCACCATGCGCCGGTTCGCCAGCGACTTCATTCCCATGATGATCGTGGTAGGGCACGCACTTGCGGAGCAAATGAACGAAAGCGCGTAGTGCCGGAGCCTACTTGCCCTTGGTATTGAGGCCGAGGCCTTCGAGGTAGAGCAGGACGGCGGCTTCGAGCAGGTCTTCGGGCGACATCGGCAGGGCGCGACGGGCGGCGTCGCCGCGGGCGAACAGGCTGGCGATGCCGTGCGACAGCGACCAGACGTGGAGCGCCATCATCATGACAGGCGGCCGCTTGGCGGGGGGCATGGCCGCGATCAGGGCCTCGCAGGCGGTGCGCAGGACGTTGAAGGCGCGGTCGCCGGCTTCCTGCAACTCGCGATACTCGGTGAGCGACAGGCCCGCTTCGAACATGGCCGCGAAGTAGGCGGGCTCCTTGCGGGCGAAGGCGAGGTAGGCGCCGCCGAGCTTCTCGAAGGCTTCGCGCAGGCTGGGCTTGCCCTCGTTCCAGGCGGCGGAGAGCTGCTGCTCGAAGCGGTCGAAGCCGCGCTTGGCGACGTCGGCCATCAGGGCGTCGCGATCGCGGTAGTGGCGGTAGGGGGCGGCGGCGCTGACGCCGGCCTGGCGCGCGGCCTCGGCAAAGGTGAAGCCGGCGGGGCCCTTCTCGCTGATCAGATCGAGCGCGGCGTCGACCAGGGCTTCCCGCAGGTTGCCGTGGTGATAGCTGCGCCGTCCGCCGCGGCCCTGTCTGGTCCAGCTCATGGGTGGCGTTCAGACTCTTTCCGTCCTCGGTGGACTCACCATGACCGCATACGCGTCCTCGTCCTGAGCCTGTCGAAGGACGGGCTCCATACGCTAAAGCCGTGGTTCGACAAGCTCACCACTGGGTTGGCGCAGGCAGCCTACAGTTCCACCTCTACCGGAAGACTTATCTCAAAACCGCGATGCGTTCACCTGGAGGAACCGGTCATCCTCAACCGGAACGCGCGATGAGTTGCGTGCGGAACCAGGAAATCACCGCCAGCAGGCCGGCCGCGGCGACCAGGAACACGGTGGCGCCGCCCCAGCGGTCCAGCGTCGGGCCCGCAAGCGCCACGCCTACGGCCTGGCCGGTGAAGATGGTCATGGCGAACATGGACATCGCGAGCCCGCGCGTCTCCGGCGCAAGCTGGGTGGCTTCCGTCTGCAGGGTGTTGTGCACCATGTAGAAGCCCAGGCCGGCGACGATGACGGCGAGCGGTGCGAGCCAGAGCCACGGCGCTATCGCGAGCAGCACGTAGCCGATCGTCAGCAGCACGATGCCGGTTCCCATCAGCTGGGATTGCTTCCAGCGCGCGAGCAGCCAGCCCGCTGCCAGCACGTAGCCCAGCGCACCGAGGCCGAAGGCGGCGATCGTCAGCCCGATCAGGCCCGGGCCGATGTCGAAGCGCTGGTGCAGGTGGGCGCCGACGTAGGCGAAGGAGCCCAGCATCAGCATTCCCTCGATGAAGGTCGTGCAGAGGAGGATGCGCGCCCAGCGCCGGCCGAGGATGGCACGGGCGGCCATGGCGGATTGCCTCCACGGGGCGGGCCCGGGCAAGCGCACACCCGCCGTCAGCTTGTGCATCTCCGCGAGCAGCAGAAGGCCGGCGCCGATATGGGCGACGCCGAGGACGACCATCGCTCCGCGCCAGCCCCACGAGTTCGCCGAGAATGCCGCCGGCCGCCTGGCCGAAGATGACGCCGAGGATCTGGCCCGACGCGAAGCGGGCGAGGATGAGCTGGCGGCGCTCGTAGGGGATGACGTCGGCGAGCCAGGCGACGGACAGCGGCAGGATCGCGGCGCCGCCGATGCCGGCGAGAAAGCGCAACAGGATGAGCGTGGACAAGGACGGCATCGCGGCGCTCAGCAGCGTGGTTGCGCCGGCCCAGAGGCTGCCGAGCACGACCATGCGGAGCTTGCCGCGGGCATCGCCCAGCGGACCCGCCGCGATCTGGAACAGGCCGTAGGAGAGTGCGAAGGCGGTGACGATGACGCCCGCGCCGCCTGCCGTGGTGCCGAAATCGCCCGCGATCTGCGGCAGCAGCGGGTCGCAGACGCGCAGGTTGGCCGAGCTGACGAAGCCCGCAATCGCAAGCAGGACGATGGCGCGCGTGGGGGTGGCGGCGGGTGAGCGGTCGGAGGGCGGGTTCACGAAATGCGGCAGCTCGCGCAGCGATGGTGCTCGGAAAATGCAATACCCAGCAGCTAAGGGCGGGCGCAGCCGATGTCACGTGCGAAGATTCGGGGCCAGACGTGCGGCAGGCACGCGCCTACTTGCAGATGCGGCCTTCGGCGCGATGGCGGGCGAGGTCGAGGTGGAAGTGGTCGCGGTGGGCGGCGTCGTACTCGGGGCCGAGCACGGTGGTGAAGACGGCGCACGAGCCGCCGTGGACCGCGCGCAGGAAGTTCTGCTCGGGCAGCGGGCCGCGCCAGCCGGCCTTGACGTTGACGACGTAGCCGCCTTCGAGCACGAAGCCGGAGACATCGAGCGCGTTGGCGTGGCCGTGCTCGGACAGCTTGGCGCCGATGACATGGTTCATCGGGCGGCAGGAGTAGGAGCCGGCGACCTTGATGGCGACGACGTTGGCGCGCAGGTGGTGACGGGCGGCCGGCTGGACGATGCGCTCCATCCAGTGATCGACGGCCGGGATCATCGGGCAGCGCAGGAGCGCGGGCGGATCGAGGATGACCCTGCCGCTTGCTGTCGCCGAAACGGTGAAGGGGTTGATCGCGCCGCAGGCGCTGGGTCCGCCGAGGGAGGAGCGGGTGGCGATGAAGGGGGTTTCGCGAACGGCTCCGGAAGCGAGGCAGGAGCGCTCCTCGTCGGCGCGCCAGGGCTCGTTCTTGGCAACAAACGTCTGGCGCCCGCTGCAGGCCCAGAGGGCGAGCGGGACGAGCAGGACCAACACAACGCGAACGCGGGACTGGTACATAACCCGCAGACAATGCCCGCGGTATCGTTAAAGGCCGGTTAACCAAGCGATGGTTGTGCGGCGAGTCGGGGCGTCTTACGGTTCAGGTTGCCGCGCAGATACCTTGTGAGACTTCCGGGGATCAGCTCAAACCATCACCGGTTTGAGCCCAGCAATCATGCAAGGACGAGGTTGAGTTCGTGGCTCGGGACTTCATCGAAGACCGAAGGGGTCTAGGTCGTGCACTCAGTCATTGGATCATCCATCGGTTCGCCAGAAGGAGAACAGGTTCAGCCCACGTCAGTGGCTGGGTGTACAGCGGAAATGTTGTGTTTATTCAGATGTTCACCGGCTTTGACCCGTTGTTGACTTGGGGACACAAGGACGATCCCGATCGTATCGGTGGGGCGATCAGGGTTAAGCCGCCTTGGTGGGCGGCGTGGAGCTTTGCAGAAGCTGCAGCAGCTCGGCCTGTCTGGACGTGCCGGTCTTGGAGAACATGCGCTGCAGGTGGGTGCGCACGGTCGGCTCCCCGATGCCGAGCATGTCGGCTGCTTCCTTGGCGCCCAACCCCTGGGCGAGAGCCAACAGCACGCGCAGCTCACCACCGGTGAGCCGGTAGAGCCTGGCGAAGGCCTCACCCGGCATGAGGGGCACCTGAGCGGGGTCTTGGGCGAAGACGGCGACGGATGCCGCGAACGGGGCCATGATGCTCTGGCGTCGGCCACGCTCGAGCGGCAGCAGGGTCGCGACATAGCCGACGCCGTCGGCATCCGGAATGGCCAGCGAATGACCGGTCGGGCCGACGTCGGTCTCGTCGGTCGCCACCTCGTCAATTGCCTTCGCGAGGAATGGCGCATGCCTCGAGATTCGTCGGGGACAGCCGATTGTCCACGATGCGCAGGGCATTGCCTGTCTTCACTTGGCGCTCGGCGGCGGCATTCATATAGACGACGTGACCATCGCGCCCGTCAGATAGACGCCCGCGGCGAGGCCGTCGAGCGTCGCTTCCAGCATCTCGGATTTCAGCGTCGCGCAGATCGAGGGCGTCGGAGATGGTGAGCGCGCGGCACAGTGCGGGGACAAAAGCTCGCGAAGAGGCGATGTCGCGGCACCGTAGCGCGGCGCTGTTCGGTTCGGCGTTGTGCACCACGGAGGTCGCCTGCCTTCGGTGCGGTCCGCAGCAACCGATGGTCGCGCGATCGAAAACCACTCGGCTTCAAGAGTTCTCGATAGATGCGGCTATCGAGCAACTCCGTCGTCGACGAGCATCTCGGTAGGGTGACCGCGTTCGCCGACGCGGAAACGATACAGGCGAGCACGAACACCGGGTTCATCGCGGCAGTACTTCTCAAAACAGAGTCTCAGGTCGTCTTCGTTCGGTAGCCGTAGTCGTACAAGCGCAGGGTGCGCTTGTGCTTGTGAGTCGATGATCCCCATGCCCATCGGCAGCACTTGCGGTCAGCTCGGTGATCCTGCCGCATGGCCTCGGGCCAATGGTCGGGGTCAAGCGCGCAGTCGTAGATCGCGCCGATGGTGTCGGACAGCGCCTGGGCAGAAATGCCCTCGAGATCGATCATGCCATTGCCCTCAGCCGATCTTTCCTGCCCGCGTGGGAACGCGAACGATCACTCTGCACCATTAGACAAACAGAGAAATGGGGCAGCGTCATCTGTTCCGATGACGACATGAGCCAACGAGGGCGCAAGCATGCTGCCGAGGCTAGCCATGTCGAGCCGGCCAGGTCGCTTCGCTTCGTTGCGATCGGGGAAGACTTGCTGTCACTCGGACGAATGCTTTTGGTGGCGCTTTTCGCGCTCGCTCCAACTCAGGTGTTCGCAGGACCGGCGGAGGATGCGGGTTCTCTCTTCACTCGCTGGAAGGCTGCTTACGATGCCAACGACAATGTTGCTGTCGCCAAGCTCTACGCGACCGACGCGCTCCTGCACGGTACCAGGAGCAGAGACGTGACGGCGGGTCGCGACGCGATCACGAAATACTTCACTGTCGTAGTCGGCACCGGAAACAAGGTCGAGTTCCGGGAGCAGGACCTCAGGGTACTCAACGACAAGACCATCATGGTCGTTGGCTTCAACGATTTCATGCGCAACAAGGATGGCGCGCTCACGCCAGAGCCCGCGCGCTTTACGATGGTTCTCGTCAAGCAAGGTGATGAGTGCTGGGTTTGTTAGCCCTTCGATCGAAGCCGCTAGCTTATAAGTTCACACCCTAGTTCGGTCCGCGGTCGGGGAAGTAGTAGCCGCGCCAGCGTTTCTCGCCGACGAGGCAGTCGTAGTCGCCGCCTTCGGACGGCGCCGTGTGCTGGACGGGGACCACGTGCCCGAGCGGCAGGGCGGAGATTTCCAGCAGCAGCTTGCGGCGGATGGCGAGCTTGAACTCGGAGAGCTCGCGCACGGGCACGAGAAACGCGCCGGTGCCGCCGATGACGCAGTGGGCGTAGTACTGATCGAGGTCGGGGATGTCGAAGGAGGACAGCGGCTCCTTCAGGGTGAGCGGCAGGCCGTTGATGACGATGCCGGCGGAGACGACCTCGTCGCGCACGAGGACAACGGGCACGCCGTCGTTGTTGGGGCCGTCGCCGGAGACGTCGATCACGCGGCGCACGCCGGCCGACGCCGCTGGACGGGAAGAGCGCGCGCGAGAAGGCGAGCGCGGAGCTGATGGAGGTGAGCCGCGCGCGCGTGATCGGCACCTTCTCCAGGCGATCGGCAAAGGCGCGCGCGGCCGCGGCGCCGTCCAGGATCGTCCAGGGAATGACGACGCTCTGCGTGACCGCGCCGGCCCACTCCACGTAGGTGACGGCAATGCGCCCGTAGGAGCCGGAGACGATGGCCTTGTGGATCTCCTCGTCGCGGAAGGCGGCGACGTAGCCATCGCGCTGCAGGCGCTGCTCGTCGAGGTCCATGGAGAGGGAGACGTCAACGGCGATCACGAGTTCAAGGTCGACGCTGGTTTGTGCCGCGGTGGGCATCGCAAGGCTGGCGAGCGCGGCAAAGGCGGACAGCGAAAGGAGGATGAGCCGCCGAACAAAGTGCGGCGCGCTTCGTACGGATTTTTCAGCAAGGGCGCGTGCTTGGTTATCCACAGAGCACAATCCTTGTTCAATCAATTTTGGCGACGGAAGTTGTATCAGCTGTTAGTGTGGTCTTGCCTGAAAGTTCGTTTTGTACAGTAGCGTACGAGTACATAAGGCTCCTGCAGTTTGTCGCCGCCCGACCTGTGACAACCCCGCGTTTGTTATCAGGGTTTCGGCAGTCGACCTTGCGGGAGCTTTGTGATTCCAGGTCTTGATTCCGGGGCCTGAGTTCGGCCTCCTCACCGCGCCTCGGGCGCCTCCATCCGCATCAGCGTCGACTGCAGCAGGGCGCACGCCTTGCCGTCGCCATGGAACACGTCGGCGCGGCATACGGTGAGCGTTCTTCCCGCGCGCAGCACGCGGCCTTCCGCGCGAAGCTTGGGGGGCAATGCGGCGCGAATGAGGTTGAGCTTGTATTCAACGGTGAGGATCTCGGCGCCGTCAGGCATCAGCGAATAGGCGGCATAGCCGGCGGCGGTGTCGGCGACAGCGCCGATGACGCCGCCGTGGAAGAAGCCCTGCTGCTGCGAGACCGCGGGTGCGTAAGGCATCTCGACGACGCAGAAGCCGGGGCCAAGGTCGACGATGCTGGCGCCGATGGTGGCCATCAGGCCCTGGCGCGCGAAGCTCTCGCGGACGGCGCGCTCGTAGTCGGGGTTGGCGGGGGTGAAGGTTTGGGTCATGGGGGAATTCTGCATCAAAGGCGGCGAGATTTGAATTGGGCTGCGTGCGCGGGCGAGTTCAACGATGCCGTGGGTCGACGAGCTCTGCCGCGAGGCCTCCCCGTCGCGCGCATCAGCCATGCGCAGCTGTCGGTTGCCGGAATAGACCTGTCCACCGAACGTTGTCACCACACTGACTTGCAGTACCCCGCACCCTGCCGGTCAGTTTAATGGGACGTCTCTCCGCAGAGGCGTCCCGTTTTTTTTGGCGGGACCGTTTGGGGTTTCCGGCCTGTAGGAACCGCTGCGGCGCGTGGCGAGGCAGCCTAATGCACGTTGTTGGTATGCCCTCCTTGGAAAAAATGCGCGCGAACTTCCAGCGCGGCGAAAGGTTGGACGCGCGACGTGGCGAAGGCGGGTTGTCCGAGCTTTTGCGGAAGGGGAGTGCTGCGCTCTCCCTTGAAGCAAGGGCCCCTGAGGCCACGCTCAAATGCGTGCTCGTTGTGCACCAGTTTCCGCCTTCGTTGCTGCTTCCTTGAACCGCTCGTATGGGGCGTGCGGCTCTGACCTTTATGCGGCTTGGAGTTCGTATGTGAAGCCTGGATAAACAAACGCACCGCTGATCGCTTCGCAATCAGCGATAGTTACACCAACCTTGCGAGCGGTTTTCCTCCACGACTTTGCAACGATATCTACCATCTCGAGAACGACCACCTCTGCTTCCTCCTTCTTCAGAAGGAATCGTTCGCTTTGCGTTAGCAGGTTGTGGAAGTTAGCGTACGTTCCAGCAGTTCCGCAGATCATTGCCAGGTTGCGCCGCTCCATTGCTACCGGGCTCTGGGGAGTTATGTCGTAGGCGGGCGACAGCTTCCACCTATGCTTCGCAACCAGTGCATGGTTCCTCGGGTGGTCGTCGAGATTGGAAACCAGTGCGTTGAAACACATCCGCCGAAACAGTTCCGCCGCATCAGCGCGGGGCTCGGACGACGCGCGCCTCAACTGCTCCGCCAAACTGACATAGGACCAGTCGCGCGGGTCCATTTCGTCGGCACGCAACATGGTTAGTGCACTAACCATCCTGTGCCTGAAATAGTCTCCATTCCCTGCCTTCTCGCGATCAAATCTCTTGACCATCAACACATCGCGCTTCCCGACCGGGACGACCTTGCTGTCCGCAACAGAGATGCGGCACGCCTTTGCCAGCAGCAACATTGCGTGCTCGACCTTCGCGTTGTTCCAGCGATCTTGCTCGGGCCGATTGAACTTGGCAATCCAGAGTCCATCAGCATCCTCGACTAGCGCCTTGGGACGGGCGCCGCCCATCAACGTGTTTATCAAGAGCAACTTGTTGATTTGCTCTTTGATTTCGGCCTTGCCTCGCGATGGCCTTTTTTCCTTTAGGATCTCGTCGGCAATTGTCTGAAGTTCTTCAAGCTGGATGGTCTGGTTGAAATTCTTGCGTGGAGCTGGAGGCGCCTCACCAGTCCCGAATCCAAGGGCCCCGGCGCGATCATCAGCGGAATTCATGAGGTATCCGAGTTCGCTTAGCTCGCGATTGTAGTACCGGTCGATGATCCTGCGCCCCCATGCATCGGGTCCGGCATCGCGGAGCGCGCCGAAGACACCTTTTAGTAGGGTGGTCTCGTACTTTCGAGCGGCCAGACGCAGTTCAACAGGGTCAATCTCAACCGCGTTCTTTCGCGATAGATAGCTTTTGCCGTACACGAAATTGCCTAGAGGCACCCCGGCGCGTGTGGTTGTCAGGTCATAACGGCCGACCGTTACGGCTTGCGTTTCCTCTGGTGGCGTCATGTAGACGAAGCATTGGTTCGCGTCGGGGATTTGCGCCGCGGGTTTGGGCTTGCTTGCCTTCTTTGCGATCTTGCCAGCCTTCGTCGCCTTGCGCTTTCCCGCGGCCTTAGAAATCATTGTCCAAGTCCTCAACCCGGCGAGCGTTGATGCGCTGGCTAGCAAGCGACATCGCGAGCCCTTCCTTGTCTTCAGCCGGGTCCGCTAGCGGATATAGCTGATCAAGCAGACCGTAGGTCCAAAGCAGCCCGACATAGACCGCAATAGAGGTTGTGGGCTTCCCGCCCTCTGCGTGGGCGATCACGTACCGGCTAACCCCAAGCTTCTCCGCAACCTCCTGAAGCGTGAGGTTGCGTCGTAGGCGTGCCGTGCGGAGATTTGTGCCAATGCGCTTGATGGCTCTCTCAACATCAAATGGCATTGAGACAGTAAGTGCTGTTGGCCGTGGCATTGTTGATCCTAATACACAAAAACGTGGCTTTTGTTGATTATCATCAACATGGATAGCAAAAACAGATTTGATTGTCAATGTGATGTTGATTGAAATGAACAAAGTCGGTGATTTTGTTGACTTCAATCAACATAATAACATGGACACGCCTCCTTCCGCAACAATTATTGCAACTAAATCAGATACTTAATACTTCCGACGACGCCTCTGCGCCGCGGCGGGTTATGTTTCGGCATCACTGGGAGCTATCGATGGTGCGGTACATCAGCCGCTTGCCCTTCACACCCGGCGGCGCCGAAACCGATCCGAAGCAAAAAATCTCTATGCGCTTCATTTGGCGACGCTTTCATAGGTGCGGAGCCACGCGCCGAAGTTAGGCGCCGCAAGCGCTTGCCCACGGCAAGCCGGAGCTCTCACCCCCGCTTCCGCAGAAACGCGAGCACGCCGTCCTTGTAGACGCGGTCGCCCACCGTGCGCATGTGGTCGCGGCGGGGGACGGTGAGGGCTTCGGCGCCGGGGATCAGGGCGGCGAGTTCTTCGGCCTTGCCGCCGATGACGTCCTCGCTGCCGGTGACGACGAGCACGGGCGGCTTCAGGGTTGCGACCATCTCGCGGGTGAGCGGATCGCGCGAGGCGCGGATGCAGGCGGCGAGCGCCTTCAGGTCGCTGCCGGTCTTCTCGGCGAAGGCGCGGAAGGTGCGGGCGGTGGCGTTGGTGACGTCGTCGATGCTGTCGGCTTCGAGCGCGTGCGCGATGGGGCCGGTGCCGGCCATCGGCCGCACCATGTTGCCGCCGAGGCCGGCGAAGATCGCGCTGCGGACGCGCTCGGGATGCGCGAGCGCCAGGAACGCGGTGATGCGCGCGCCCATCGAGTAGCCCATGACATCAGCGCGCTGGATGCCGAGATGATCGAGCAGGCGGCGGGCGTCTTCCGCCATCAGGTGCGCGCTGTAGGCGGCGACGTCGTAGAGTTTCTCGCTCTGGCCGTGGCCGCGGTTGTCGATGGCGACGACGCGGAAGCCGTGACCGGTGAGGAAGCCGACCCAGGTCGGGTCGATCCAGTTGTCGCGGATGCTGGAGGCGAAGCCGTGGATCAGCAGGATCGGATCGCCGGCGCCCTCGTCGATGTAGGCGATGCGCACGCCGTCGGAGTCGAACGTTGGCATGGCTGCTCCGGTTTTGCTGCGGCCGTTCCACCCCTATCATCCCGGGGGCCAAGCCGCTATGTTCCGCGCCGATCCGGCTGCAACTTAAGCCTCAGGCGCGCGCAATGGCTGACAGCATCGTCCCGCACTTCGCCAACGACAAGGGCGTGGAGAAAATCTACGTCGGCGTGAAGGAGTTCCAGTGCATGGGCGCGCGGTCGCCGCACGATCATCCGCACGTCTATCTCGACATGGGCGCCGACAGCCAGATTTTGTGCCCCTACTGCTCGACGCTCTACGTGCACCATGCGCGGCTGGCGGCGGAGCGCAGAGCGATCCCGACGGCTGCCTGGTCGCGGCCGAGACTCGGGCCATGTGATGATGGATTCGGCAGCATGTGAGGCGCTTCGGAGCGAATTTCTCGTGCTGAATCACCTGGCAGCATGATTTCGAAGATTCGAGCTCGCCGACAGCTCGGCTCGAGTGTGCCTCGGTCGGGAACGGCCGGATCCGGCTGGCTGGCTGAGCCGATCCTGATTGCCGGCGGCGGCATCGGGGGGCTGACGCTGCATCGCGCTGGCGCGGGTCGGACGGCGCTCGCTGGTGCTGGAGCGGCAGGGCGAGTTCTCGCCGGCGGGGGCGGGCATCCAGATCGGGCCGAACGGCGTGCGCATTCTGCGCGAGCTTGGTGTCGCCGAGGCGCTGGAGCCGTTCGTCGGCAAGCCTGATGCGATTGAGGTTTTCGACGGAGCCAGCGGGAGAAAGTTGACCAGCCTGCCTTTGGGCAAATGGCTCGAGGCGAGACACGGCACGCCTTATTGGGTCGCGCATCGCGGCGATCTGCACAGGGCGCTGCTGGAGACGGCCGCGCGAAGTTCGCTGATCGAAATCCGCACCGGCTTCGAGGTCGGCTCGATCGACGCAGAGCGAAGCGGAAGTCAGCGTGAGGAGCCAGAACGGCGAGACGCTGTCGGGCTCGCTTCTCGTCGGCGCCGACGGTTTGTGGTCGGCGGTTCGCGCGGAAGTTGCACCGGGGATAGCGCCCAGGTTCGCCGGCGCGACCGCCACCCGCACCGTTATCCCCGCGAGCGAGGCCGGGGCGCTGGCGATCCCGGCGGTGGGCCTGTGGCTCAGCCCGACGGCTCATGTGGTGCACTATCCGGTGCGCGGAGGCACCGAGATTGCCCTGGTCGCCATCGTGTCGGAGGCCTGGGATTCACGTGCCTGGGACGGCCCGGCGGACTGGCGATGCTGTCCCGATCGCTAGTCGCATTTCCCCTCCGCATTGCTGCATCCGCTGCACAGCGCCGGCCCTGCCGTGACGTGGCGCAAGTGGGGCCTTCATGTGCTGTCGCCGCTTGCCACGTGGTCCACGGGACGCGTCGTGCTGCTGGGCGATGCGGCCCATCCGATGCTGCCCTACCTCGCACAAGGCGGCGCGTGCGCGATGGAGGATGCCGTGGTCCTTGCCCGTATCATGTCCGTGCCGGATGCTGTGCCCGACGCCGCCATCCCACGCGTCCTTTCCCGCTACGCTTCCCTGCGGCAAGGCCGTGCCCGACGCGTGCAGATGGCCAGCGTCCGGCAGGGAATGCTGTACCGATTCCCCTCCCCATTGACCTATGCGCGCAATGCCTTTTTCCGTGCCATTTCCCCGCCCTGGCTGATGTCGCGGCTGGACTGGTTGTACGGCTGGAAATCGCACGACTAGCGCCGCGCTTGCCGCCTCCGACGTTTCGCCCTTAACTGCACGTCCACTTTCTAGAACCGCGAGCCGCCATGCCCTTCGATCCCAAAGTCATCCTGAACTGGAAGTTCCCCGAGCTGGAGCATTCCTACACGGAGAAGGACACGATCCTTTACGCGCTCGGGCTCGGCTGCGGCTCCGATCCGGACGAGCCGGACGATCTGAAGTTCGTCTACGAGAAAGGACTCGCCGCGCTGCCGACGATGGCGGTCGTTCTCGCCTATCCGGGCAACTGGCTCGAGAGCAAGGAATCGACGGCGGATTACTCCAAGGTTCTGCACGGCGAGCAGTACCTCACCTTGCATCGCCCGATTCCGCCCTCCGGCACTGTCGTCGGCGTCGGCCGCATCGTCGATCTGCTCGACAAGGGGCAGGAGAAGGGCGCCGTCCTCTATGCGGAGCGCAAGCTTCTCGACAAGGCGACCGGCGAGCCGATCGCAACCATGATCTCGGCCGCCATGCTGCGCGGCGATGGCGGCTTCGGCGGCAAGCCCGGCCCGCAACCTCCGCCGCACAAGCTGCCCGAGAGCGGCGCCGTCAAAGAGCGTCGACATCAGGACGCATCCGAACTCCGCGCTCATCTATCGCCTCTCCGGCGACCGCAATCCGCTGCATGCCGATCCGAAGGCGGCCGCGGCCGGCGGCTTCAAGACGCCGATCCTGCACGGGCTCTGTACCTATGGCGTCGCCGGCCGCGCCATCATCAAGGGTTGCTGCGGCGGCGACCCGTCTCGGCTCAGGAGCCTGCAGGTGCGCTTCTCCTCTCCGGTGTTTCCCGGCGAAACCATCCGCACCGAGATGTGGCCGGACGGCGAGCGGGTCTCCTTCCGCGCGCGTGCGGTCGAGCGCGACGTGGTCGTGCTCAACAACGGGTTGGCGATGGTTTCGGGCTAGGCGACCTGGCCGCGTGTCCTTCGTTCCCGGGCGGCCGACTTTGCCCGCGAGGCGTTTCAAACGGTGCGTGGTGCAACCGTGAACGTACTCCTCACAGGAGCGACCGGTTTCATCGGCACGGCTGTGGCGGCGAGGCTCGTCGCGGACGGCCATCGCGTCACCGGCGTCGGCCGGCGCAGCTCCCCGCCGTTTCCGTTCACGCGCTGGGTCGAGCTCGATCTGCGCGACGCGGATCGGCCGGAGTGTTGGCTCCCCCACCTCGCGGGCATCGACGCCGTCGTCAATTGCGCCGGCGTGCTGCAGGACAATGGGCGGGATTCCACCCTGCCGCTCACGCTAACCGGCCCTGCGGCGCTGTTCGCCGCCTGCGAGGAGGCGGGCGTCAGGAAGGTGATCCAGATTTCCGCGATTGGCGCCGACACGGGCACGACCGAGTTCTCCCGAACCAAAGCTCGCGGCGACGCGAACCTGGCCGCGACAAGCCTCGACTGGGTGATCCTGCGGCCCTCCGTCGTCGTGGGGCGAAGCGCCTACGGCGGCAGCGCTTTGTTCCGCGCCCTCGCGTCGCTCCGGGTGCTGCCGCGCGTTCCGGCCACGGGGCCGCTGCAGGTCGTGCAGCTCGACGATCTCGTCGCGACCGTTGCGGTCTTCCTCCGGCCCGATGCCCCCGTCCGTCTGCATCTCGACGTCGCCGGACCTCAGCAGCTCTCCTTCGAGGAAATCGTCGCCGCCTATCGGCGATGGCTCGGCAAGCGGCCGGCCCGGCTCATCCCGGTGCCGGCGTGGCTGACCGGTGCCGCCTTCCGCCTCGGCGACTTGGCGGGCTGGCTCGGTTGGCGCTCGCCCGTTCGCAGCACGGCGAGAGTGGAACTGCAGCGCGGGGCTATCGGCGACACGGCAGCATGGCGATCGGCGACCGGCATCGTGCCTCGCGCCCTGGCGGATGCGCTCGCCGCAGAACCCGCCTCGGTGCAGGAGAAGTGGTTCTCCAGGCTCTATCTGCTGAAGCCGCTGGTGTTCGTCGTGCTGTCGCTGTTCTGGATCGCGACGGCGCTGATAACGCTCGGGCCAGGCTGGGAGGACGGGCTCGGACTTATCCGCAAGGCCGGCATCGCCGGCGACATCGCTCCTGTCGCGGCGGTCGCCGGTGCGATGGCCGATCTTTTAGTTGGAATTGGTATCGCCTTCCGGCGGACGGCCCGGCCGGCGCTCTACGGCGCGCTGGTGATCTCCATCATCTACGCCGTGCTCGCGACGATCCTCGTCCCGCACCTGTGGGCGGATCCGCTGGGCCCGCTGGTGAAGCTGGCGCCGATCCTCGCGCTGAATCTCGTCGCCCTCGCCATCCTCGAAGACCGCTGACATGACCTATCTCCTCCTCAAATACGTCCACGTCATCGGCGCCTCTGTTCTGCTCGGCACCGGGGCCGGCATCGCCTTCTTCATGCTGCTCGCGCATCTCACCGGAAACGCCGCTACGATCGCTGCCGTCGCGCGCATCGTCGTGATCGCCGACTTCGTGTTTACCGCGACGGCCGTCGTCGTGCAGCCGGTCACCGGCGTCGCGCTCGCCTGGCACATGGGGTGGTCGCTATGGGAGGGCTGGATTGCGCTTTCGATCGTGCTCTACTTCGTCACCGGCGCGTTCTGGCTGCCGTCGTGTGGATGCAGATGCGCATGCGCGATCTGGCCGCTGAGGCTGCCGCCACCGGCGGCGAGCTTCCGCCGCGTCTACCACCGGCTTTTCTGGTGGTGGTTCGCGTTCGGGTTCCCGGCCTTCGGCGCCGTGCTGGCGATCTTCTGGCTGATGATCGCCAAGCCTCAACTCGGCTGGCCGTGACTGGGTGCGCGAAGTCCGTCTGGCGGCTTCGCTACGATGTCGGAGGACGGCCGCAGCCGTCCGTGTCGTTCGGGATTCCCTGGTCGCCATCGCGGCAGGGATCGCGGCGCTTCGGCTGCGTTTGCGCCGCCGCGCCGAAGGCTCCCACAGCGGCAAGTCCGGCGCCGAGCCCAAGCTTGTGCAGCAGCGCGCGCCGGCTGACGCTGCGGCGCGAGGCGATGTCGGCTTCCGTGAGCGTTCTCTCAGGCTTACGCATCGCACGTTCCTTCTGCAACCGGCGCGGCCGGGATATTCCTTGTCAGGCTATGCCGATGCAGGCTGGGCTGGCAAGCCTTACCGGACCCGCTTCGCGGGTGCCTACGGTTTGGTCAGCTCGACGATGAGGTTGTCGCCGAACAGCGAGTAGCCGTTGAGGCGGCGATAGCGGAAGCCGATCTGCTCGGTGAGCCGCCGCAGCGAGGTGCTGGTGAAATAGTTGACGTGGTCCGGAAAGCGGAATCCGCACCACTTGGCGCCGAGAAGCCGCCGGTTGAGGCTGCCGAAGTTCGGCACGCGCACATAGATGCGCCCACCGCGCGTGAGCTTGGCGAAGGCCTTCTCCAGCACCAGGCGCGGCTGGCTCTCGTGCTCCAGGTAGGAGCGCATCAGAATGCCTGAAAAGAACGCGTCGCTGAACTTGTCGATGCCATCGAGAGCTGCCGAGTTGACGACAAAACCCCCGCGCGCTCTGAACTCGGGTTGCGCACGCTCGGCAAGCGCGCGCGACACCTCGATGCCGAACGGCGTGGGTCCCGGCGGTACGCGGCAGCCGCTGCTGCAGCCGATATCGAGTACGTTGCCGGAGACGGCCAGCATGCGGTCGCGCCGCAAGCGATCGCGCACGTGAGCGAGCTTCATCCGCCAGCGGGTCGCAGCGGAGAGGCGCCCCAGCAGCGTCTTGCCTCGTTGCTTGGTGACGGCGGCCGACGTGCGCTCCCAGGCGTACTCCTCCGCCAGGGCTTCGTAGGCGGGAACCTTTTCGAGGTAGACGAAACCGCAGCGCTTGCACGCGACGAGCGGCCATTCCTCGCGGTCCCAATGCGGGCAGCGGCCGGCTCTGCTGGCCTGAGCAAATCTGGCAGTACGCGCTCGTCCATCGCGCCGGCGCGAGGCCTCTTCTCGCGTCCGATTCGCGCAACCTATCGGGCAGGACGCGCAACTGCGCAAGGCGGCCTACGGCACCGGGTTCTCAAGCTGCTTCTGGCGCCACCAGGTGCCGGACCCGAAAGGGATCTTCTCCGACAGCCGCTCGTAGTATTGCGTCTCGTCAATGTCCCGGATCGGACGGCCGGTGTAGTTTTTTTCGTGAACGTGCCGGCTGTAGTGATCGCGCTTCAAGACCTTTTTCTTCTTGGCGGCAGCGGCTTCGCTTGCGCCAATGGCGCCGATCAGTGCGCAAGCCAGCAGCGCGGCAAAAAGTTGTCTCATTGGCTGCTCCTTCGCTTGAATCACTTCAACGCACATTGCGGTGCATACAGCCACACACACTTGCGTGTTTGAAACCGTGAGCGCGCACGTCACGCTTAGCGGCCGCAAGAGTGCGATTGATCAAAGAGCGTTTTGCGGCGTTCAAGCTGCCGTCAGCGAGACCTCGCCCACGCCTTCCAGCGCGAAATCGAACCGCTCGCCGGGCGCAATGTCGACCGTGACCATGACGCTGCCGGTGATGGCGACCATGCCCGCCGTCATCGGCCTGCCGCACGCGACGGCCTGGTTGGCAAGCCACGCCAGCGCACCCATCGGATCGTCGGTCTTGCCTTCGCCGGCCACCTTGCCGTTGCTCTTGAGCGTGCCCTGGATGCCATTGAGGTCGAGGCCCGGCGGCACAGCTTTCGCGGCTCCGATGACGATGCCGCCGTTCCAGGCGTTGTCCACGATCAACGTCAGAGCCTTGGTTGTCCTGTAGTCGGCGAAGCGATCCTCGATCAGCTCGAACGCGGCCATCACTTCTTTCACGGCCCCGCGCACGCTCTCGCGCGTGTAGGGCTCACCCGCCTTCGGCAGGTCGCGGCCGAGCCGCACGGCCAGCTCGCACTCGATGCGTACGTTGATGAAGTCCGCCTT
Source organism: uncultured Alphaproteobacteria bacterium (assembly GCA_963782855.1). GTDB lineage: Bacteria > Pseudomonadota > Alphaproteobacteria > Rhizobiales > Hyphomicrobiaceae > AWTP1-13. Next base: position 284,063 of record CAWALW010000010.1, read on the forward strand.
CTTGATCTGCGCCGGCGAGGTGAGCACGCGCGATGAGAAGATCGTCCCCATGCACGGGTGATCGATGCCCATCAGGGCCTGCATCACCTTGGTCGTCGTCGCGATCTTCAGGCCCGCCACCGGCCCCAGCCTCGGCGTCCACAGGTCGACGAGCGCCGCCTGCGCCGCATAGGCCTCCGCCACGTTGGAGGGCGCGATCGCATCGGGCAGGTTCTGGTAGCGGGCGCGCGTCTTGTGCGCCTCATCGATAAAGCCGGCAGCCTCGGCGGCTTTCGACATGCTCCCCCCTCGTGCTTGGGAATTGGCCCACGGCTTCCCTGAGGCCGCGGCTTCGTTATGATCGGACGCTAGCACCGCGGCTGCATCGCCGCCAAGACCAACGGGAGACGCCCAGGATGTTCGAGACCACCGTCGCCGGCAGTCTGCCGAAGCCTTCATGGCTCGCGGAGCCGGATCGCCTTTGGGCTCCCTGGCGCCTGCAAGGCGCCGACCTGGACGCCGGCAAGCGCGACGCCACCCTGCTCGCCCTGAAGGAGCAGGAGGATGCCGGCATCGACATCGTCAGCGACGGCGAGCAGGCCCGGCAGCATTTCGTGCACGGCTTCCTGGAGAACATCGAGGGCATCGACTTTGCCAACAAGGTCGAGATGGGCATCCGCGCCGACCGCTACAAAGCCATGGTGCCCCAGGTGGTGGGACCTCTGCGCCTCAAAGGCCGCGTGCACGCCTTCGAGGCCCAGGCCGCCCGCGCGCATACCAGGCGCAAGCTGAAGTTCACGCTGCCCGGCCCCATGACCATCGCCGACACGATCGCCGACCGGCACTACGGCGACAAGGTGAAGATGGCGATGGCGTTCGCCGATCTCCTGAACGAGGAGGCCCGCGCGCTCGAGAAGGACGGCGTCGACGTGGTCCAGTTCGACGAGCCCGCCTTCAACGTGTTCATGGACGAGGTGACAGAGTGGGGCATCCCGGCGCTGGAGCGCGCCGCCGCCGGTCTCGAGTGCACGACCGCCGTCCACATCTGCTACGGCTACGGCATCAAGGCCAACGTCGACTGGAAGGCGACGCTGGGAAGCGAGTGGCGCCAGTACGAGAAGATCTTCCCCGCCATCGCCAGGAGCAGCATCCGCCAGGTCTCGCTCGAGTGCCGCAACTCCAAGGTGCCGATCGAGCTGATCGGGCTACTCGAAGGACAAGGACATCCTCGTCGGCGCCATCGATGTTGCGAGCGACGCCATCGAGACGCCCGCGGAGGTCGCAGAGGTCGCTGCCGCGGCCGCAAGGCACGTTCCCATCAGCCGCATACAGCTTTGCACCAACTGCGGCATGGCCCCCATGCGCCGCGACATCGCCTACGCCAAGCTCGCCGCACTCGCCAAGGGCGCCGAACTCGCGCGCCAGCGCCTGGGATAAACGCGGCGCAGGCCCTTAGACCTTTCGTCTAATTCGCTGGAACGGCTGCTGAATCCGACAGTAGCCGATAGCCCTCCGAGTCCTGCAAGAACGGGCCGGTCCCGGCCACCCGCAGCCGGGAACGCCGCGGCGTCTCGCGTCCGGAACCCGGGCCGCGGGCAGCGCGTTTATTGGCCGGATCACACTGGAGAGACGTTCCCAATGCAGCGCTTCTATCCCCAATATCTCGTCTTCCTGGCCGCCCATCTGATTTTCATCGGCGCGGCCCTCACGGTCGCCGTGTTCAACTGAATGGGCTTGGCAGCCATTCCGCCTGCCGCCTAGGCGTTCGCTTCCGGCCGGACTAACCTGCGCCCGTTGCCGAGGAGCACGACCATGGCGCAGTCCTCCCTTCCGTCAGACCCCCTAAAGGCCTACTGGCAGCCCGGTTGCACGAGCTGCCTCAGGATGAAGGAATTCCTCACCAAGAACGGGGTGCCGTTCGTTTCGGTCAACGTGCTCGAGGATCGCGACGCGTTCGACGAACTCGCCACGCTTGGCATCCGCTCCGTTCCGATCATCCGCCGCGGCAGCGATTGGGCCAACGGCCAGGTGCTGCGCGATGTTGCGCGCGTCGCCGGCATCGCCTGGGGCGGCGCGCAGGTTCTTCCTCCTGCCGAACTCGCTCAGCGGGCCGCGACGATCCAGCAAACGGCGCAGCGCCTCTTCGCCCAGCTCCCCGATGACAAGCTCGGACGCCTGCTGCCCAACCGTCCCCGCAGCTACGCCCAGCTCGCCTATCACATCTTCAATATCGCCGACGCCTTCCTCGAGCACGAGATCGACGGGATGCCGCTGAAGGAAGGCGTGTATGGCCGCGTCCCGCCGCCGGAGATGAACACGAAGGCCAAGATCCTCGACTATGGCCAAGACGTGCTTGCGCGCTTCGAGAACTGGCGGCGCGAGCGCGCCAACTCGACGGACTTCTCCGCCAAGGCGAATGTCTACTACGGCGACGTTACGCTGCATGAATTCCTGGAGCGCACGGCCTGGCACTCCGGTCAGCATGTGCGCCAGTACGTGATGGTGCTCGACATGCTCGGCATCGAGCCCGACAGCGCTCCCGGCCCCGAGCTCTTCGCCGGCCTGCCGATGCCCGACAAGGTCTGGGACGACGAGCGGCCGCTGGCGTAGTCCTGGGTTCCGCGCGATCGGTAACGCTAGATTCGCACCGCCTGCCCGCTCGCCGCCGATCGTGCCACCGCCTCCAGCACGGCGATGTTGCCGACCTTCTCCGCGTCCGTGAAGGGATACGGCGCCTTGCCCTCGATCGCCTTGGCGAACGCCTCCACGTTTGCGCGCACCGTATCGACCCATTCGAACCGCTTCTCTTCGCGGCGCCCGTCCTTGTGCTGCAGCGTCAGCGTCGACGGCCCCGGCGTATCGGGGTGCGTCTCGTTGCGCACCTCCACCCAGGCGTCCGAGCCGAACACGGTGAGGCACAGGTAGTGCGGCGTCACCAGGATGGCGTTGAAGTATCCGGTGGCGCCGCTCTCGAAGCGCAGCAGCGCCGAGATCACGTCGCCATTCTCCGGGTACGCCACGCGCGAGGCGGTGCTGGCGAATACCTCGCGTACGGGCCCAAACAGCGACACGTAGAGATCGCTCAGGTGGATGCCCATGGCCGTCATGCCGGCGGCCGGCGCGTCCTTCGACGAGGTGCGCCAGTCGCCCTTCGGCATATTCGCGAGCTTGTCGTGGCTGAAGTTGGCTTCCGCGTGCATCACGGTTCCGAGCACGCCCTCGCGGATCAGCCGCCGCACCTCCACGATCGCCGGCTCGTAGCGCCGCTCGTGACCGATGCCGAGCTGAACTCCCGCGTCCCGGCACGCGGCAACCGATCGCTCCGCCTCGGCTCGCGTCAGCGCCAGCGGCTTCTCGCAGAACACGTGCTTCTTGGCAGCGGCACATGCGAGGACTTGGCTCGTGTGCAGGCTGTGCGGCGTGCAGAGGATGACAGCATCGACGGTCGGGTCGGCCAGGACCTCCTTCAGATCGCCGACAAATCTCAACCCATGCTCGGCCGCGAAAGCCTGCGCGCTCGCGGTTGGTCTCGACGGCCGCGACGATCTCGATGTGCTCAGAGCCCGAATTGCGCCGGACCATGTGCTGGCCCCACCAGCCGAGCCCGACAACGGCGGCCTTGATCATCGCGCGCTCCGTTCCCTGATGCGGCTTGTGCTTTCCGTAGCCGCCGCAGTAGCCATTATGATATGATAGGCAAGTTTCGATCACAATTGCGAATGCCCGCCAACCCGTGACCAGCCCCTTGCGCGACATCTGTCTTTTCGTCGCCGCCTACGAGGAGCGCTCCTTCACGGCCGCGGCGCGCCGCGAGCACGCGACCCAGTCCGGCGTCTCGCAGCACATTCGCAAGCTGGAAGACACCCTCAAGACCAAGCTGTTTGCGCGCGACAAGGGCCGCGTCATGCCGACGCCGGCTGGCGACAGCTACTATCGTCACTGCATCGAGCTGCTCAGCACCTATGCCAAGGCCACCAGCGCGGCGCGCCGCCACGGCAGCGGGCTCGCCGGCAACATCGTGGTCGGCCTCATGCCGACGATGACGCGCTGCGTGCTTGCGCCGACACTCGCGCGCTTCATCGAGCTGCACCCCAACGTCGTCGTGCGGGTGGTCGAAGCCTACAGCGCCACACTCACCGAGCAGGTGCAGGCTGCCGAGCTGGAATTCGCCGTCGTTCCTGCGTTCTCCGGCGCGCCCGGCCTCAAGAGCCGCCTGTTCTTGCGCACGCCCGAGGTGCTGGTCTCCAAGGCGACGAACGCGCGTGCTCACCTTGATCCGGTTCGGCTCGCGGAGCTGGAGCCACTCAAGCTCGTTGTCCCGAGCAAGGCCAATACGCGCCGCCGCCTGATCGAGACCTACCTTGCCTCGAACGGCGTCAAGATCGAGCGGCTGCTGGAACTCGACGCCATGCTCGGCACGCTCGACTTCGTCGCCCGCACCGACTGGATGGCGATCCTGCCCGGAATCATGATGGCGAACGAATTGCGCTCGCGGCAGTTCACCGTCAACCCGATCGCCGACCCGCCCTTCAGCCTCGATCTCGTCCTGATCGAGCCCTCGCGCCAGCCCATGTCGGCAAGCGCGCAGGCCTTCCTGGAAGTCCTGCACGAGGAGAGCCTGCGGCTGAACGCGTGCTGGGACGGCAGGGGCGCCGCCAAGAGGCCGTCCTGACCCTGGGGTCTGCGGCGGTCCGCGGGGTCTACATCAAGCCGACCCCGTTCAGGATCAGGACAACACCTCCCACCATCACCAGCAGAACCGTCACCGGCACAAGCGCCATGCCGAGGGCGGAGGCACCGCCGGCCGAAGCGCGCCGCTGCAGCAGCCTCAGGACGACCCAGACCACCGCGAGGACAGCGACGCCAAGTATAGCTTCCATCCCATTGAACCAATTCACGCCTCGTTCCTCCCTTTTGTCATTTTTAGGCGACGTGCCAGGCTGCGAACCTGCAACTCCCGCTAGGTCATGTCCAGCGGTTCTGCCCGCTTCGGCGGCGGAAAGGCTGAATCGAGCGCCTTCAGGTCCTCCGCATCGAGCTTCACGTCGAGCGCCGCCATGTTGGCCCGCACGTGCTCCGGCTTCACGGCCTTCGGGATCGTGATCACACCCGGATGCCGCAGCACCCACGCCAGCGCGATGGCCGCAGGCTCCACGCCGTGCTTGTCCGCGACCGCCTTCAGCGCCGGCTTGCGCAGGAGGGGGCCCTGGCCCAGCGGCGAGTACGCCATAACCATCACGTCGGCCTTGCGGCAGGCGTCCAGCAGCCGCCATTCGATGCCGCGGCTGCCGAGGTGATAGAGCACCTGGTTCGAGGCGCAGTTGTTCGCCGTTCGGCGCGCGCGCAACGCCGTCCATTCCGCCGGCGTCGAAGTTGCTTACGCCCCAGTTCCTGATCTTGCCGTCCTTGCGCAGGGTCTCGAACGCGCCGATGGTTTCCTCGATGGGCGTCGAACCCGGCCAGTGCAGCAGGTAGAGATCGAGCCGGTCCGTCTTCAGCCGCTTCAGGCTGCGCTCGCACGCCGCCAGCACCCCCTTGCGCGAGGCATTCTGCGGATAGACCTTGCTGACCAGGAAGATCTCGTCCCGACGGCCGGCCAGCGCCTCCGCCAGCATCTCCTCCGCACCGCCCTCGCCGTACATCTCGGCCGTATCGACCAGCCGGATGCCGAGATCGAGTGCAAGCTTGATCGCCGCAACCTCCGCCGCGCGCTCGCCCTTGCGCTCACCCATGCGCCAGGTGCCGACGCCCAGCACCGGCACCTTGTCTCCGCTCTTGAGCGTCACGTGCCGCATCTGCTGCTCCCTTTGCGTCCTTTCGGACTCATCCTAACGCATTTCAGGAGGAGCGGTTGCGCATCTGCCGCGCTTGAGCAGCGCGCGAAAGGCTGCCAAACATCCCGCAGTTACAACGCCTCCAGGGAGGAGATCGCACATGGACAAGGAACTGCAGGCAAAGGGCTTGGCCAATCGCAAAGCCGTGCTCGGCGAGGATTACGTCAACCGCTCGATGAGTTCGGCCGACGACTTCAACAAGCCGTTCCAGGATATCCTCAACGAGTATTGCTGGGGCATGGTCTGGAGCGACGAGCGCCTGCCGCGCAGCACCCGCTCCATGCTCAACCTCGTCATGCTGGCCTGCCTCAACCGCATGCACGAGTGGGAACTCCACCTCAACGGCGCGCTGCGCAACGGCGTCACCCGCGACGAGATCCAGGCGATCCTGCACCAGATCGCCGTCTATGCCGGCGTGCCTCTGGCCGTGGAGTGCTTCCGCATCGCTCGCAAGGTATTCGCTGAGGTCGACGCGAAGGCCAAGGCATAGTCCGGCTTGGGCAGAGGTTCGTGGCTGCTGCCTGCTGGCCGCGATGCTTCACGTGAAGCATTGTGGCGGCGCCTACCCGCCCGCCTTCATCTGCGCGCAGTGGCTTTCGAATTGCTCCTTCGCCCACTTGAGGCTGGGCTTCCATCCGGCGCGGCATTGTCCGGTTGTCGGGTTGATCACCATGTCGGCGCCGGGTTTCGTGAGGGGTGATGTGGTGGGCGGCGGCTTGGTGGGACCCGGCTGCGGCTGGGTCTGAGCCAAGGCCGCGGTTCCCGTCGCAAGAAGAAAAACGGCAATGGCATGAATGAGGTAGGTGCGCATGGTTTGTCCGATCAAACTCTCCGGCGTTACGACCCTGGAGCAACGTGAGCTGCCGATGGTAGGTTCCCTGGGGATTGGCGACGCCGTTGTTCCGCCCCACTCCGGGCACAGCGCTGCTCTAGGCGTCGCTTCGCTCGGATCGAGTGCGGGAGGCTTTGGCCGGTGATGCTGCGAACCTTTGCTCGTGCTGTCACGCTTGTTGCCCTGCTTGGGGCAGGCGTCTTCGTCTGGCGCGCCACTGACGCGCTCGCGCTTGAAGAGCTGCGGGGCGAACAGGAGGCGATCAAGGCGTGTGACAAGCGCCTGTGTGCCATCCTCACGCAGAAGAATCCCAAGGGCGAGGATCTGAAGTGCGCCCTCACGAAGACCTGGGCGAGATCCAAGATCAAAGAAGCCGAGAATACCAAGCTCACCTGGGGCTACGGAGATGCCCGCTGCACGGTCGATATCAATATCGAGCGCCTGGCGGTCGTGCAGGCGATGACCGGCGACCGCGACAAGTTCTGGCTTTCACCGCACACGGCCAACTGCATCGTCGAGAGCGACGGCAAGATGGAAAAGGTCACGGCGACGCTGGCGCCGAAGATCGTCTTCAAGGACGGCCGGGTCGACAAGATCTGGATCAATCTCAAGAGCGTGGAAGGTCCGGCCACTATCAAGGCCACGATCTATACGGCAGCCGAACTCGCGGACCGCCTTGGCCTGTTCCACAGACGCATGGTGAAATCGGCGAACCGCTACATCGAGCGCCACTGCCCGAAGGAGTTTCCCGACGGTCGCGGGCAGGGACAAGGCGAAGTAACACCGCCCCCCTCCTAGAGTCTCTCAGGTTTAGGTTGCCTCGGAGACAGCTTGCGCCATCCCAGTGGTGAGCTTGTCGAACCACGGCATTCGCGTGTGCAGCCGTCCTTCGACAGGCTCAGGACCGGTTGAGCCTGCGACTCAGCGATTCCACCAAAAACGGAAGGACTCTAGATCCCGTACATGCCCATCGGCAGGCCGAACTGCAGCCGCGCCAGCCCTGTGCCCCGGATCGCCGCGCGCGATCTCCACCGCAACCGCTCGCGGAAGGACGCGGCGCGGCCGATCAGCTCATCCACCGATAGGCCGGGCTCGGGTGCGTCTACCGTGCTTGGCCCCGGCCTCGCGTCCTGCCGGGCTTCTCCGCTGCTCATCGCCCGATCTGGTCGAGGAGCCGGGCGATCACCTCCGGCGCCGTGACGTTAGGGCTGTGGCTCGCGTCGATCTCGTGGAACTTCCACGCCGGATCGTCACGGAATCGCTTGGCGAATTGTCCGAACGTATCGCCGGGTCCGAGCCGCGTGCAGTAGATATAGGTGCGCGGCAGCTTGAGGGGACCATTCCTCAGGTGCAACGGCTGGCTGAACGTGCCGATGGGCTGCCAGCGCCGGCGCGGCGTGATCCAGGCGACGTCCTCCGGCGAGGTGTCGCTCGGCGGCGGGTTGGGCGGCAGCAGCCATCCGTCGCCTTCCGCCCGCGCACCATCTTCGCGCCGCGATCTTTCCTGCCCGGGTAGCATGTCGAGGAGGGACTGGCCGTCGTTTGGAACGAAAGCGTCGAGGTAGATCAGCTTGGCGATGCGATCGCGCATGCGGTCCGCGACGCCGGTCGCCACCATGCCGCCGTAGCTGTGACCGACGAGCACGACATCGCGCAGGTCCTCGCATTCGAGCATGGCAACGACATCGGAGATGTGCGTTTCGAGGTTGATCGACCGGCTCACGTGATGCGCGCGCTCGCCGAGCCCGGTGTAGGTCGGCGTGAAGATGTCATGGCCCGCCGCCCTCAGGAGCGGCCGCACCTTCTTCCAGGCCCAGCCTGCGCTCCAGGCACCGTGACACACCACGATCGTCGCCATCGATTCCTCCCCGTATCTTGAAGCGGCAGGTTAGCACGGCGGCGCTCGGCGGCCGGCAATGTCGAATGCTCAAGGATGCGAAGAGGTAGGCTTTGCGCAGCGGCGATCAGCCGTGCGCTTCGCCCCACTCGTAGAGCGCTTTCAGAACCGGGGCGAGAGCCTTGCCCTTCTCGGTCAGGAAATACTCGTAGCGCGGCGGATGCGCTTCATAGAGCCGGGTCGCGATGACACCTTGACCTTCAAGGCGCTTGAGCCGTGCCGAGAGCGTGTTCGGCGCGAGACCCGGCAGGCGCTCCTCGAAGTCGCGAAAGCGCAACGGCCCGAACCGCCGCAGATCGCGAAGGATCAGCAGCGACCATCGTTCGCCAACCACGTCGAGCGCCCGCGCAACGGGGCAGCGCTGTCCATATCCGCCAGTCATGCCGAACTGGTAGCCCGGATGCTCCTATTTTGCAAGTCACTATTCATTGACAAGTGACTTGCAGGCAGATAGCTGATCGTCAGTGCTGTGCGGTGGTTGCCTGCGCGCGCATGCGAGCAACGCGAGACGCCATCGCGTGGAGGGAAAGCGCCCCGGTTCCCTTCTGATGACTTGGGGCAAACAACGCCAAAAGGGGTTGCAGCAATGGACCAGGTCGTCAGCCGCAACTCCGCCTCAGCGAGGCCGGCGAACCCCCTTCTTTCAGGGCCGATCCTTCCGACCCTGCTCCGCCTCACCCTTCCCAACCTCGCCGCGATGCTGGTGACGGCGCTCGTGGCAATCTTCGAGACGGTCTACGTCGGCGTCCTTGGCACCGCGCCGCTCGCCTCCATCGCCCTCGTTTTCCCCTTGATCATGCTGATGCAGATGCTGTCAGCGGGTGCCATGGGCGGGGGCGTATCGTCCGCGATCAGCCGGGCAATGGGGGCCGGCAACGAGGACCGTGCGGCTTCTCTCGCCGTGCATGCGCTCGCCATCGGGGCGTTGGCGGGGCTGTTCTTCTCCCTCGCGTTCGTTGTCTTCGCTCGCCCTATTCTCGGCACGCTCGGGGGCCGCGGCGAGGTCCTCGAAGGCGCCATCGCCTATGCCAACGTGGCACTCACGGGCGCGCTGGTCATCTGGCTGCTCAATACGCTTGCGTCGATCGTGCGCGGCACCGGCAACATGCGCGTGCCTTCGCTAACGCTTCTCGCCGCGTCTGCGGTGCAGATCGCGCTCGGCGGCATTCTCGGCCTTGGTTTCGGACCCATCCCCCGCTTCGGGCTCGTCGGCGTGGCAACCGGCCTCGTCATTGGGTTCGGGCTCGGCACGCTCTTCCTGCTCTGGTTTCTCAACTCCGGCCGGGCGCGGATAACGCTGCGTCTCAGGGGAGCTTCGCTCAACCGAGAGATGTTCGTCGATATCCTGAAGGTCGGCGCGGTGGCAGCTTTCTCGCCCCTGCAGTCAGTCCTGACTGTCCTTATCCTGACCCGGCTGGTGGCCGATTTTGGACCCGAAGTGCTTGCTGGCTATGGCATCGGCGCTCGCCTCGAGTTCCTGCTGGTGCCGATTGTCTTCGCCGTGGGCGTTGCCAGCGTGCCGATGGTGGGCATGGCGATCGGCGCCGGCGAGGTCGCACGCGCGCGGCGCGTCGCCTGGTCCGCCGCTGCTATGGCAGCCGTTGCGGTCGGTGCAATAGGCATTGTCGTGGCGCTGTTTCCGAGCCTTTGGTCCGGCCTGTTCACGACGGATCCCGCTGTCCGCGCTGCGGCCGACCTTTACCTGCGTTGGGCCGGCCCATGTTTCGCCACCTTAGGTCTAGGCCTAGCCTTGTACTTTGCGTCTCAGGGTTCCGGAAAAATCCTGACCCCCGTGCTGGCGGCAACCGTCCGCCTGATTGTCATAGTCTTGGGCGGCGCGGTGCTCGCTTCTACCGCGGCTCCGGCATGGATGGTGTTCGCCCTCGTCGGGCTCTCGATGATTGCCTACGGCGCGGCAACCGCCGCCGCCGTCTACTTCACGCCATGGGAAAGTCAGGCGCGTCCTCAGTAGAAAAGGCTTGAGACGCTTTCCTCGCGCGCGGTGCGTGCAATGGCCTCCGCGAGCAGCGGCGCGATCGGAAGAACGCGAATGTTCTCGCAGGATTTTACCGCCGTTGTCGGCTCGATGGAGTCCGTGATCACCAGCGTCTTCAGCTTCGAGTTCGTGATCTTGGCAACGGCCCCGCCCGAGAGCACGCCGTGGGTGATGTAGGCCATCACCTCGGTCGCGCCTTCCTGCAGCAGCGCATTGGCGGCGTTCACGAGAGTTCCGCCGAAATCGACAATGTCGTCGATAAGGATGCAGCGCTTTCCGGAGACGTCGCCGATCACGTTCATGACCTCGGACTCGCCCGCCCGCTCCCGGCGCTTGTCGCAGATGGCGATAGGCACGTCGATGCGCTTTGCGAGCGCCCGCGCGCGCACCACGCCGCCGACATCAGGCGAGACGACGACCAGGTTGTTCGTCTCGTATCGCTCCTGGATGTCGCGCACCATCACCGGCGCGGCGAACAGGTTGTCCGTGGGTATGTCGAAGAAGCCCTGGATCTGCCCGGCATGCAAATCGACCGTCATGACGCGATCGACGCCTGCTCGCTCTATCAGGTTGGCAACGAGCTTGGCCGAGATCGGGGTGCGCGGGCCCGGCCTGCGATCCTGCCGCGCATAGCCGAAATACGGCATGACGGCCGTGATGCGACGCGCCATCGAGCGCTTGAGCGCGTCGACGAGGATCAGCAGCTCCATGAGGTTGTCGTTGGCCGGGAACGAGGTCGACTGCAGGACGTAGACGTCCTCGCCGCGCATGTTCTCCTGCACTTCGACGAACACCTCCATGTCGGCGAAGCGCTTGACGACGCTCTTTGTAAGCGGGAGCTTCAGGGTGGTCGCGATCGCATCTGCAAGCGGGCGGTTGCTGTTGCCCGCAACCAGCTTCATGCGCGGCGCCGCCCCACGATTGCGGTTTGCGTCTCGCGAATCCAAGGGCATCGGCGGCACCGTTCCGTTCAGCCGTGCCGCCTTCTAGCAAGCGCACGGGAGGGTTGCAAACCCTGCGCAAGCAAGGGGTGAATAAACGCTATAGTGGCTAAGTCGGGCCACTGTTCTGTCGTCAGGTTTCGTTCCGGCGCCAATCACAGAGAGTGCCTTTTCCATGAAGAAGATACTTCTCCTACTGGCCGTGGCGCTCGCGCTCGCGGCATGTCAGGCGGGCTCCGAGGGGGGCTCGGAAAAATACGTCCGCAACCACGAGCCCAAGACAGGCGGCCCGGATCTTTAGAAATCTGAGGGTGGTGGACCTGACGCGACACCGCGGCTGGGCCGGGGAGCCAATGCGCTAGCGGCCGCTTCGTGAGAAGCGGCCGCGCAACTCAGTTGAGCGCCGTGCTCGGCTGCGGAAGCAGCTTGAGGATGCCCTGCGCTGCGGCGCCAGCGGCCTGGTCGGCGGTCCTGCCCCAGGTGCCATCGAGCGAGCCTTCGGGGATGTCGTTCTTCTGCGAGACCGTTCCGAGCTTCTTGCCCTGCGGATCCTTGACGATCCACTCGATCTGGATCGCCTGCTTGCCCTCGCTCGGCTGCCCGAGGGTCACAGCACCCTCTACGCGATAAGCCGAGGCAGCGGGGCGGCTTGCCAACGCGATACCCTTGGACTGCAATTCACGCTGAATGGCGGCTGTTAGCGCAGCACTTCCATCGCCGGGCGCGCCGGTCACTGTTGGAACGAGTGCGCTCACGCTGCCGTCCTTGGTGATGCTGCCGGTGGTGGGAGCGGCCGGCGGTCCGCCAGCGGCGACCCTGGCGCTCGGCTTCGTCGTCGCTTTCGGCGGCGGAGCAGCCGCGACGTCGTCCTTTTCACCGCCGACGCCTGACGGCGGCGCCTTGTGTTCAGGCGCATTCGAAGCAATCGCAGGTTGCGCCGATGGCAGCCAGGATACAAACGAGCCAGTCGCCTTGCTGGCAATCGTCTGGGCGACAGTCGGTGTTATCGCGGCCCAGGAATCCTTTGACGCGCCGGATGCCACGACCTCCTCGCCCGTGAAACGGTTCACGCGCTTGCCGGTCGGGTCGGTGACATCCATCACGTACGAAACTTTGGTCCCGGTCTTCTCCTTGGCTGCGAGAACGTACGGCCGCAGGTGATAGTCGGCGCGCTCATCCTTTTCGGCCACAGCGATGCGCTGTACGCCAAGCGCCGATGCAAATTCCTGATGCAGCTGCTTGCCCAAGTGATCCGGAGGTCCGACGACAGAATTGATCACGACCTTCGCGATCGGAGCCTGGGCCACAGCCTTTGGGGCAGGCGTCGGCTCTAGGGTGGTGTTGCTCGCGGAATCGAACAGCGACCCGCCACAGCCTGCAAGGCCGAAACCTGTGAGGCTCATTACGACGGCCAGCGCCACCAAACGAAGTTGGCGCCGCGCCGCAGCAGCGTCCTTGGTCGTCACCTGACGTCCCCCTTCTTATAAGTCCAGCTGAATCCTGGCTGCCGACTTACAAACCCTGCGGCGGGTGATTTTACAGCCAATACCCCAGCAGACTCCCTGACCCCTGACAATACGCACTCACGACTACGGCCAGGGGAAAACTCGATCGCCTCCCAAGCGCGAGCTTCCCAGATGGGCTAAGCTTGTGGAAAAAGACCGCTAAGTCAAGACGATGGCGGATATTTGGCGGCCATAATCGGGTTCTTTTCGCGCCTGCGAACCCCGGTAGCTGAAATAGTCTTCAGCCCGGCTGAAAGTACAGGCTCCGATCGAAACCGCGCTGGCGATGCGCAAGCGCAGCAAGCGATCCTCGACGTAGCCCGCCAGGTCGAACCTCGGACGCTCCACGGTGGGGATGCGCGAGAAGAACCGCCCGCTTGCCGAATCCTTGCTCTTGAACTCCGCCTCGAAGTCCGGACCCACCTCGTAGGCATCACGCCCGATGCAGGGTCCGACGGCTGCCTCGATGCGCCCGCGCTGAGCCCCCAGCCCCTCCATGGCTTCCACCGTTGCTTCCAGGATGCCGGCCAGGGCTCCTCGCCAACCTGCGTGCGCGGCGCCGATCACGCGCGCATGCCTGTCCGCAAACAGGACTGGTGCGCAGTCGGCGGTCAGCACGCCCAGAGCCAAGCCCGGCGCTGCCGTCACCATTCCATCCGCGCGCGGCCTGTCGGCGGCCGGCCAGCCTTCAGACACGGTCAATGCTGTAACCCCGTGCACCTGGTAGGCAGAGAGCAACTCGCTTGCCTTAAGGTGGCTTGTGACGCGCGCGCGGTTCTCGCGGACGGCGGGGGGATCGTCTTTGGAGCCGATGCCGCAGTTCAGGCTGGCGTAGATCCCACTGGAGACGCCGCCGTGGCGCGTAAAGAACCCATGCGCAATGCCGTCGGTCCCGGCCAGGTTCGAAGCAAGCAATGGCATCAGCATGCCCATGGTCCTAGCCGAACCCCGGCAGTGGTGAAAGTGAGGGCGAGCGCAGGGCCAGCGCTTTGAACAGAGTGCCCATTCCCGTAGGAGACACGAGACGTTGAGCTCCTGCCTCGATGCTGCCCGCTTGCGCCGGATTGGCAGCCATGAGCCTTGCGGCCCGCTCGGCTAACCCAAGCCGACCGAGAAACTCCGCCTGCGTGATCGGGCCGTCAACCGCAAAGCCGGCAGCGCGGCTCCTTTCCGCCAAGGGGGCGAATTGCACGTGCGCGGTGAGGTCGGCCTGTCCGGGCTCACTCAGCGGATTTGCGTAGGCATGGTTCCGAACAGCCTGAAAGGTGTCTCCAAGCGCATGCTCCGCCGGTCCATAGTCCACAAAGAGAGCGGCCAGCGGACCTTCTCTCCGCCGCAGATCGGAAAGCAACTGCTCTTCTCCCGGCCGCACCTCCGCAATCGCGCCCTCGTAGGCGACATCAGGCGCCAGATGTTCAACGGGCGCCCCTGCGCCAAACTTCAGGCCGCCGTCGGCGCTCAACGCGATCACCCGCTCCCGCCACGTCCCATCGAAGACGAATTGGCGAATGGGGAGTGCGTCGAGGAATTCGTTGGCGATCACGATCGACGCGCCCTGCGGGACATCTCCGACACCGTGGTGCCACGTCGCCGCGTGACCACTGGCGGCCAGCGTACGCTCTTGCAGCACCCTAAGGCCGGGGCTCACCTCGACCATGTGAACGCGAACTGCCGCCGCGAATGCGGGGACCGACCGGGCCGCGCGCAGCAAGTCACTCATCAGCGTGCCGCGTCCCGGTCCAAGCTCCACGAGGTGGACGGGGGATGGACGGCCCATCGCCTCCCATGCCGCCGCGCACCAGAGGCCGATCGAGTTCCCCAAAGATCTGGCTGATTTCCGGCGCCGTGACGAAATCGCCGCGTGCGCCGATCGTTTCGTTCCGGTTCCAGTAGTGCGCTGCGCAGATGCGCATGTACTCATCGACCGGCATCGGTCCTTCGCGGCCAATGCGTGCGCGCAGCGTCTCCAGCAAAGATGCTTGGCCCGCCTCAGCCTGCACGTTGGACATCTGGACGTGCCGGCGTGCGCCGCAGGGCGTCACGCACGAGCCAGATGCCGACGACGACCATCGGCAGCGAATAAAGAATGCCAGCCGTGAAGGGGCCGAGCGTGAGGACGTGACCTGGGTCCGGCTCGCGGAAGATCTCGCAGAAGGAACGGGCAAGTCCGTAGCCCAACATGAACACGCCTGCCACCATGCCTGGGCGCTTCAGCGCCAGCACCTTGTGCGTGAGCCACCACAGGACGGCGAACAGCACGAGGCCCTCGAAGAATGCCTCGTAGAGCTGGCTCGGGTGGCGCTCCAGGGGCCCGGAGCCTGGAAACACCATCGCCCACGGCACGCTCGTGGGCCTGCCCACGAGTTCGGCGTTGGCGAAGTTGGCAAGGCGGCCGAAGAACAGGCCAACGGGCGTCGCGGCCGCGCAAACGTCCAGCATGCTCCAAGGTTTGGCGTTGAAGCGTCGCGCAAAGGTGACGACGGCGATGATGGAGCCTATGAGACCGCCATGGAACGACATGCCGCCCCGCCACACTGCCGGAATGTCGAGCGGATTGGACAGAAAGTGCCTCGGCTCATAGAAAAGCACGTAGCCGAGCCGCCCGCCGACCAGCACGCCGATCGTCATATAGATCAACAGGTCGTCGACCTTCTGGGGTTCGATCGGTGCACCGCTTTGTGCCCAAAGATGCGTCGTGCCGAGGAGGCGCCGGATATAGAGCCACCCGAGCACGAGGCCGGCAATGTAGGCCAGCCCATACCACTTCACCGCTAGCGGCCCCAGCTGGAGCGCGACCGGGTCGATTACCGGGTATGGGATTGCCAGCCAGTTCATGGGCCAAACGTTTCCGGCAGCGGCCGGTCGGTGTCAAGCGAGGTCCCGCTGCGATTTTGACGCGTTATCTCTTGGACTTACGCTTGATCACACCCTTGCCCGTTACCATAGTCTAATCCATCCCTCCACCGTCCGACCGAAAGGCCTTCCGCATGACCCAGACGAGCAACCGCTTCCTCGATGAGCTTTCCAAGCTTCTGACCGATGCCGCGGGAGCCGCTCAGGGCATGCGCCGCGAGTTCGAAACCATGGTCAAGACGCAAGGCGAACGCATCTTGCGCGACATGGACGTGGTCCAGCGCGAGGAGTTTGAAGCCGTCAAAGAAATGGCGGCGAAGGCGCGCGAGGAGAATGAGCTTCTCAGTCAGCGGGTCGCCACACTCGAAGCAGAGCTTCAACGCACGCGCGGCTGAGCCCCGGTCTCGGGGTGAGCCTGATGCCCGTCTACCTTTTGCACAGGTCTCATCACCACTCGGCCATTTTGGTCGTGGAGAGTAGGTTCGTTGCCTTGCCATCGCAGACGCGCTTCGACTACTCGTGAATCGCGGAGTGGATGGCGGTGATTGCGGGGCCGCCGGTAGCGTTCAACAGCGAGCCGCTGCAAAGGAGCTTGAGATATGGCCACCGCGGAAGCAGGCTCATCCCGCCTGAACAATCCTCTTGATCTCATCGAGCACATCGCGGCCAAGCACGATTGGGCGATGGACCGCGCGAGCGAGGACGAACTCACCCTCACCGTCGCCGGCCAGTGGACCGACTATCACGTCTCCCTGAACTGGCGCGGCGATCTTGAGACGCTGCACGTTGCCGCCGCGTTCGACGCCAAGATTCCCGATAATCGCCTCAATGAGGTCTACCGCCTCGTTGCCCAGATCAACGAACAGCTTTGGCTCGGCCACTTCGACGTCTGGATCCAGGAAGGGCTGATCATGTACCGGCACGGCCTGATGCTGAACGGCGCCGTGGCGACGGATGGCCAGTGCGAGGCACTCTTCAAGGTCGCGCTCGAGGCTTGTGAGCGCTACTACCAAGCATTCCAGTTCGTGGTCTGGGCCGGCAAGGAGAGCCGCGAAGCGCTGGCGTCCTCCATGTTCGAAACCGAGGGCCGGGCCTGATCCGCAACCTTGCGGATCACAACCCAGCGCAACTGACGGCAATTGACGCGTAGCAATTTGGGGGCGGAGCTGCGTGTTGGCCAACCTTCGCAAAGTGCCTAGGATTGCCGGCTTACTCAGGGTCGCGCACGGCAGGTGCGGCCTAACCAGCCGGCAGGTACTCGTATGCTGAAACTCGACGGACCGCTCGTGCTCGCCGGCGCGGGCAACATGGGCTACGCCCTGCTCGCGGGCTGGCTCGAGCGAGGTCTCGATCCGGCGCGCATCATCGTTCAAGATCCCGCGCCCTCGCCTCGCATCAAGGAGCGCCTCGATTGGCACGGCATCGAGGTCCGCCCTGAAATCCGCTCCCTGCGCGAGTCGCCCGCGGTGATCCTCGTCGCCGTGAAACCGCAGGTCATGGACCAGGTGTTTCCGGCATTGGCCCAGTTGGCGCGGCAGCGAACGGTTGTCGTATCCGTGGCGGCTGGCCGCCGCATGGACGGGTTCGAGGCGCATTTGCCCAAGGGCACCGCTGTCGTTCGTGCGATGCCGAACACGCCGGCCTCGGTCGGTCGCGGTATCACCGTGGCCGTCGGGAAAGCCCATGTCACGGAGGCGCAGCGCGACGCCTGCGATCAGCTCTTGCGTGCTGTGGGTGAGGTCGCCTGGGTGAGCGACGAGGGGCTTATGGATGCCGTAACAGCGGTGTCGGGGTCCGGGCCGGCCTATGTGTTCTACCTCGCCGAATGCATGGCCGAAGCCGGCGTCAAGGCCGGTCTCCCGCGAGACCTTGCCCAGCAGCTTGCCACCTTGACCGTGGCAGGTGCCGGTGAACTGCTGCACCGTTCCGACCTTGGGCCGCAGATCCTCCGCCAGAATGTAACTTCGCCCAACGGCACCACTTTTGCCGCCCTCCAGGTTTTGATGGCCGAGGGCGGGCTGGCCAGGCTTCTGGAGGAAGCGGTCGCAGCCGCGACCGTGCGCTCGCGCGAGCTTGCGAAATGACGGCCAATCGCTAGAACGGGGTCCGGCCGGGCTTGGAGCCCACCAGCTGTAACCCCATGCAATGGCACACCGCGGCGCGGCTCGGATGCCGGCCGGTCAACGCGCGAGCAGTACGAGAACGCCATGTCCAGCAATGCGCCCCAGCCGCAACCGGGTATCCTCGAGATCAGCCCCTACGTTCCGGGTGAGAGCGAGGTTCCGGGTGGGCTGAAGCCGATCAAGCTCTCGTCCAATGAGACACCCCTGGGCCCAAGCCCCAGGGCCATTGCCGCTTACAAGAGTGCGGCTAACTCGCTGGATCGCTACCCCGATGGCGCGGCGACCGCGCTGCGCGCGGCGATCGCGCGTCAGTATGGCCTCAATCCTGATCGCATCGTTTGCGGTTGCGGCTCCGACGAGTTGATCAACCTCCTTGCGCACGCCTACGTCGGCCCCGGGGACGAGGCGATCTACAGCCAGCACGGCTTCCTCATGTACAAGATCGCGACGCTGTCGAGCGGCGGGACGCCGGTTCCCATAGACGAGAAGGATTACCGCGCCGACGTGGACGCCATCCTGGCGCGCGTCACCCCCAAGACGAAGCTCGTGTTCCTCGCCAACCCGAACAATCCCACCGGCACCTACATTCCTCACGGCGAGGTGCGGCGCCTGCATGCCGGTCTGCCGGGCAGTACGCTCCTGGTGCTTGACGCTGCTTATTGCGAGTACGTGCGTCGCAACGACTACGAGGCCGGGCTCGAGCTCGTGGCAACCACCAGCAATACGGTGATGACGCGCACCTTCTCCAAGATTTACGGGCTTGCCGCGCTGCGTCTCGGCTGGGCCTATTGCCCTGCCGCCGTGGCGGACGTTCTCAATCGCGTGCGCGGTCCCTTCAACGTCTCGGCGCCTTCGATCGCGGCGGGCGTTGCCGCGCTCGAAGACAAGGCGCATGTCGAGAAGGCCGTTGCGCACAACGACACATGGTTGCCTTGGGTCGCGGCGGAGGTCGAGAAGCTCGGCATCGGTGTGACGCCGAGCATCGGCAATTTTCTGCTCATGCACTTTCCGCCGGCGAAGGGCAAGGATGCCGCGTCAGCGGATGAGCATCTCAAGGCGCGCGGCATCATCCTGCGCCGCGTGGCCGCCTATGGCCTGCCGAACTGCCTGCGCATGACGATCGGTACGGAGGCGGACAACCGCGCGGTGGTTGCCGCGCTCGCCGAGTTCATGGGGCGCAAATGAGCGAACCAATGTTCGACCGCGTCGCGCTGATCGGGCTCGGCCTGATCGGTTCGTCGCTCAGCCATGCCGTGCGGCGGCGGAACCTGGCCCGCACCATCGTCGGCACCGCACAGTCCGAGAAGACGAGAGACACCGCGCTGCGACTTGGCCTCGTGGACTCGGTGTACGCGACGGCGGCAGAAGCAGCTCGCGATGCGGACTTGGTGATCCTCTGCGCCCCGGTCGGTGTTTGCGGTGGGCTGGCAAAAGAGATGGCCTCCGCACTGCGCCCGGGTGCGATCGTTACGGATGTTGGCTCGGTCAAGGGCGCGATCGTGCGCGATGTCGGGCCATATGTGCCAGCGGGTGTTCACTTTATTCCGGGCCACCCGATCGCCGGCACGGAGCACTCCGGCCCCGAGGCTGGGTTTGCCGAACTTTACGATGGGCGCTGGTGCGTTCTCACGCCGCCGGCTGGAACGGATCCGGCCGCCATCGAGAAGCTATCGGCCTTCTGGAGAGCCTGCGGCAGCCATGTCGAGGTCATGGATGCAGATCACCACGACATGGTGCTCGCCATCACCAGCCATGTGCCGCACCTGATCGCCTACAACATCGTCAACACCGCGCGGCATCTGGAACGCGTAACGGATACCGAGGTCATCAAGTTCTCAGCCGGCGGTTTCCGCGATTTCACGCGTATCGCCGCATCCGATCCCGTGATGTGGCGCGACGTGTTCCTCAACAACAGGGAGGCCGTGCTCGAAATGCTCGGCCGCTTCAGCGAGGACCTCACCGCGCTCCAACGTGCTATCCGGTTCGGAGAAGGCGAGACGCTCCATAAGCTATTCGTTGAAGCGCGCGAGACGCGGCGCGGCATCATCCAGGCGGGCCAGGATACCGAGGCGCCCGATTTCGGCCGGCGCGTGACCAAGACCTAGCGAATGACGAAGCACGGCGAGGATATGTGGGTGTTCGCCTACGGCTCGCTCATGTGGCGGCCGGGCTTCGCCTTCGAGGAGGCGCGGCGCGCTCTTCTCACCGGCTATCGCCGCTGCTTCTGCATCTACTCGGTGCACCACAGGGGCACTCCACATCGCCTCGGCATGGTTCTTGGTCTGGATCGCGGCGGCGCCTGCGAGGGCATGGCCTATCGGATAGGCGCGTCCAGCTCAGAAGCCGTTCGCAGCTATCTGCGCGCGCGAGAGGTCATAAATGGCGTCTATCGCGAAGCCCTGGTCGCCGATCGAGCTTGAAGGCGAGCCGGCGCAGGAAGTGCTGGCGCTGGCCTATATCGTCGAGCGGGCGCATCCCAATTACGCCTTCCGCCTTCCGCTCGCCAAGCAGGCCCGGCTCATCCGGGGCGCCCGAGGGTTGTCAGGCGCAAACCTCGACTACCTGGTAAGCACCGTGCGCCATCTCGGCGAACTCGGCATCCGCGACCGTGAGCTGGAGCGGCTCGTCACCATGGTGGGGCCGTTGGCATGGTCGCGTTCCCGCGCGCACCATGTCAGTCCGTACGCCGCTGCGCTCGTCCGCGCAGAAAGCAATCGCCAAGCGCCGGTGCGACGGCTCGCGCGCAAGGACGAGATGCGGAAGTTTCACGATGTCGT